>NZ_JAMQPN010000020.1 GCF_026151655.1 Leptospira soteropolitanensis
ACGCCATGCCTCAAAAGTAAATCAACGGCTGAACTATGGTCAAGAAAAGTAAGATAATGATATTTTTTGATCTAAATTGAGTGTTGCAGAATTTCAGAAGGATAGTATTATGTCCTATTATGGATGTTTTTCAGTCTGATGGTCATAAAATTATCCAAGGGGATGCAATTATTGCTCTCGATTCATATATTGAAGATAATTCTATCGATTTAATCTTTGCTGATCCACCATATAATATTGGAAAAAATTTCAATGGATTAAGAGATAAATGGGACTCTGATAATGAATATTTAACGTGGTGTTACCAGTGGTTGGATTTATGTATAAAAAAATTAAAACCAACAGGATCTTTCTACGTAATGACATCTACCCAATTTATGCCCTATTTCGACATTTATTTACGCGAAAAAATTAACATCTTGTCTAGGATAATTTGGAGCTATGATAGTTCGGGTGTCCAAGCTAAAAAATTTTATGGATCAATGTATGAACCAATCTTATTTTGTGTAAAAGATAAAGAAAATTATACCTTTAACGCAAATGATATTCTCGTAGAGGCGAAAACAGGATCTAAACGAAAATTAATTGATTATAGAAAAAAAATTCCAACTGTCTATAGTTCTGAAAAGGTTCCAGGTAATGTATGGGAATTTCCTAGAGTACGATACCGAATGGATGAATATGAAAATCATCCAACTCAAAAACCAATAGCTTTATTGGATAGGATAGTAAAAGCAAGTTCTAATTCTAATGATACGATTTTGGATCCTTTCTCCGGCACATTTACTACATCATTTGTGGCAAAATCTTTAAATCGGAAAAGTATAGGCATAGAAATTAACAGAGAATACGCAAAAATTGGATTAAGAAGACTGAATATTATACAGGAACTTGATGGAATTCAATTGGAAAAAGAGAAAAGAAGTTTCGAAAATAAGAAATTAGAACCAACTTTGCCTTCATTATTTAATCAATGACCACTGAACCACAATTTTCAGAAAAGATTCAAGAAATTCTTGATAAATATTTCAATGATGACGCGCAAACAATATTTAACTCAAGCGATTTACTTAAATACATAACCAACAAGACAAAATCTGCTAACAGCGGATCTAAATCAAGATCTAGTTTTGGTAATTTATATGCTATTTATGTGCTATTGGAAGATTATAAATTAAAAGGATTTATTGAAAATCCCAATTATTCTAAATACGAAGGAGCAACTTTTGGTGATCTTTTCTCAAGACAAAGGGAACTCCCGTTTGGTTCTAAACTTCAAAATCATGCTTTAAATCATCGCTTAAATGAAGAATTCAGGAAATTTTTTCCCACCACCGAATATATCCCTATCGTTAGAGATCTTAAAAAAAATCGTTATTGGTTTAACGAAAATTTAATCATTGTAAAGGTTAAAAAGAAAAATTTCAATCTTTGCGAAGCAATTTTAGAAATCATAGAAGAATATATAAAATCTAAAAAAGATTCTTTCGATAAATTCATAGAAGCTTGCGAAACATTAAAAACGATAATTGATCACGATAAGGAATCTGCACAAACATTTATACTCTCTTTACTTTCCCCTAATTCTGACGCACGATTATTTGAAATTGTAAGTTATTCTATTCTAAAATATTTTTATCTAGATCAAAAACTATATTGGGGATTTGATACCACTTCATTAAACGAAGATTACTTAAAATTATACAAAACGGGGAGAACAAATGCAAATGATGGTGGAATAGATTTTGTAATGAAACCGTTGGGAAGGTTCTTTCAAGTAACCGAAACCGTTGAGGTTACAAAATACTTTTTAGATATTGATAAAATAGAGCGCTATCCTATAACGTTTGTGATAAAATCCATGGAAAGTTCTGAATTACTACGTAATAAGCTGGAACTTGATGCACATAAAAAATATGGCATTGATGTGGTTGTTCATAGCTATATGATGTGCATTGAAGAAATAATCAATATTCCAAATTTAATTGAAATATTTGATTCTTCCACCAGAGCAGGCCATCTAAATTCTATTTTAGATGAAATAATAATCCAATCAAAAGTCGAATTCAACTATGATACAGAAAATTAGAATCTAGTACTGAGGCACGGCGTATAACAGCGCCTTAACGCTTCGCTTCGGGACAAGCCCTCGCTCGGGCTACGCCAAATTCCCCTTCTGGCATTCGCCTTGCTTACGCAAGCTACATGCCAGTCCCTAACGTCCCGTTCCGGGACTCAGGGTCGGGGAACTTCGTTAAGGCTATTTCGTTATCTGCAATGCCGCAAAATCATAAAAAATAAACAAAAAATGGAACACTATTAGATGGAGATACCGGCTTTTAATACTTACTTTCCTTCAGAAGATATAATGAATGCCGAACAATCGGAATTTTACAAAAGAGTAGAACAATCATTAATAAAAGGTGAGTATATTGACATTGCAGGAAATATAAGTTACGTATTTCTTTTCTTATATAAATTAATTTCAAGGTGGAATAAACTAGGTTTTGAAAATCTCAGTGAATATTTAATATATTTATCTGAAATCTACGCCCATGAAAATAAATTATCAGAGTATTGTTTATTATGGGCACATGATTGTTTGCTTGGTTTAAAAAAATATGAAATTTATTTAGAAAAAACTGAACCTAAATTACCATACGGAACAGCTACACACATATCAAACCTACGTCTTAACATACAAAAGAAAATTGGTCTAGAAGCAAACCCAATTGATATACTTTTAATGGTTGGAGGTAGAAAAAGTAAATTTATAGTTAATAATGAAGCTCTATACAAAGATAAATGTAGAGAAATTTTTTCTAAATTTCCAAAAGATAATGAAAATTGGTTTCTTTTATTTGATAGTTGGAATATAGAAAACAAACTTTACCCACATCTACTCTTTAGTGGTGCGGTGATCCCAAAAAATCCAGAAATGGATTTTAAGATAGAGGCTTTCTACTCTGCATATGGTAAATTAGATCAAATAAAAAATCTCTCTAAGGAGGCAGAAAACCTAGCAAGAAAAGAAATGGGTGTTCCACTTATAGGCGAAGGTTGGATTTCCGAAACTGAATTATTCAGAAAACTAGAATTAGAATTTCCTATTACTAAAGTAATTCAACATGGTCAACCTGACTGGTTAGGAAGACAACATTTCGATATTTGGTTCCCCAACTGGAAAATAGCTGTTGAATACCATGGGAAACAACATTTTGAACCTGTTGAATTTTTTGGTGGCGCAAGTAATTTTGACAAAACAGTTGAAAGAGATCTAAGAAAAGCAGAAATTGCAAGAAAGAATAAAGTTCACTTAATTATAGTTAAAGAAAATTATGATCTTCAATTATTAATAACAGAAATTAAAAATATCTCAAACCGAAGAATATCAGCTCCAAGCTAATAGAATAATCTAAAATTTATATAGCGGCACAGCAGATAACAGCGACTTACCGCTACGCTTCGGCACAAGGCCTCGCTCGGCCTACGGCAAATTCCCCTTCTGGCATTCGCCTTGCTTACGCAAGCTACATGCCAGTCCCTAACGTCCCGACGGGACTCAGGGTCGGGGAACTTCGGTAAGTCTAGTTCGTTAATTGCAATAGGTTAAATCATACAAAAAATGCGCGCGAAAATTTTCTTTAGAGAGGGTTGAGGAATTAATATATTACTGCCTTTTTGTAGTGGAAACTCTCTTCAAAGATTCTTTTATTAAACTGTGATTTGCTAAAGATTTATATTTTTCCATTAAACGAAAAAAGATGAGTTTCTAATTCGCTAAGTCCAATCTAGATTTATAAGAAAAGAAAGATTCGGATCGAAAATTTTCGCGCTTGATGAGATTTCCCTTTCGACTAATATCTATTTCAATAGAAACCTACTGCAATTAACATCCGCTTACCGCTACGCTTCGGCACTTACGGCCTCGCTCGGTCTCTGACACATTCCTCTCCGGCACGCTTTTTTGCCTCCGCAAATATCGCGCCGACGCTAACGCCTCATACTGAGGCTCAGCTACGAGGAACGTCGGTAAGCTTTTTCGTTATGCGACATGCTTGGAAATAAACTTTTGAATCCCAAATCAGTTTGAAATAAAATATTGGAAATCCAAAAAAAGTCTGCTCTTAAGGAAACTTCATTGAATTAAAAATCTCAGAATTCCCTGTAATAGTATTTGACGCTAGTATCTCAATACACCAGCATTGACTAGTGATAAAATCCTTCAGAGACAAAGAAACTGAAGCTATTTGGAATGGTGCTCTATCTAAAAAATTCCCTTAGGATATTCAAAGAACCGCTAGAAGGAAAATGATACATATCGATAGTGCTAAAAATCTAGAAGATTTAAAAACACCACCGGGAAACAGACTTCATCAACTTACTGATGACCGAGCTGGACAACATTCAATAAGTATCAATATGAAATATAGAATCTGTTTTCATTGGAATAACGGTTCTGTCGAAAATGTTGAAATTGTAGATTATCATTAAGGAGATTCTGTATGAATAAAGAACTTATGAACATTCATCCTGGCGAAATTCTCTTAGAAGACTTTCTTAAACCTATGGAATTATCCGCTTATAAACTTGCACAAAGTACTCTTATTGATCAAAAAAGAATTAGTGAAATTATTCATGGAAAAAGAGCAATTACTGCTGATACGGCTCTGAGATTCTCTAAATTCTTCGGAAATTCTCCTGAGTTCTGGCTCTCTATTCAAGCTCATTATGATCTAGAAATCAAGCAATTTGAATTGAAAAACGAGTTAAGAGCAATTAAGAAATACAAAGAACTCAAAGCCAGTTAAATCCAAGCACGTCGCATAACAGCGACTTACCGCTACGCTTCGGCACTAGGCCTCGCTCGGGCTACGCCAAATTCCCCTTCTGGCATTCGCCTTGCGTTCGCAAGCTACATGCCAGTCCCTAACGTCCCGTCCGGGACTCAGGGTCGGGGAACGTCGTTAATACTAGTTCGTTATGCGACATGCATTAAATAAAATGAAAAAAATTAATAGGAAAATATCTTATGAAATACGCTTTAATTTCAATTCTTCTATTACTTAATGATTTTGGTTTTTTATATGCACAAAATAAATCCGATCTCAAAAATTTCAATATTCTCAAATCATATTTTACTCCAGATAATAAACACAGACTAGAATTTTTAAAACATAACTTTTATGATGAACGATGTACTGAAAATTTCCCAGTTTCCTTAAACAGAGATATTGGAATTTGCCAATTGAGATTATACGATAACATTGAAAATAAACTGATATTACAAATTATTGCTGGTGATGAAAAAAAGAAGAATTTTAAAAAATGTCCGAATCACCAATTCCCTCTTGCTTTAGCTTATGGGTTTCATGCAATTACTAATAACAGCATTCAATTCTTTACTGAACTTGGATGGTTTGGAGTTGATGATAGGAACCTAACGTATAGCGAATTCAATTGGCAAACTTGCGAAACTAAAAAATTATGGAAGTATTCCCAATTGCATTGTCCGTCTTATTGTGATTTTACAACATTCCTTTCAATCGAAAATGAAATTTACGTTTTCTACTTCAATCGTATTTCCAATACAATCGACGGTGAAAAAACAATTGAAACAGATCCGAATTTTTCAGAAAATCAATTATTTGAACTATTTTTTAATAATGGAAGTGATTTCCCTATTTTAAAAAAGAATGTTTCAAAATCTGTTCTGAAAATACCATTACAAAAATATGATGATCCCGAGAGTCTCTCTATCGGTACTTACCCAAAATACCCTAATATAAATATTTACATAAATGATAGATTATATCTTTTCAATTTTAAACATCTAATACTTATAAGGATGAAGTAATGCACGTCGCATAACAGCGACTTACCGCTACGCTTCGGCACAAGGCCTCGCTCGGCCTACGGCAAATTCCCCTTCTGGCATTCGCCTTGCTTACGCAAGCTACATGCCAGTCCCTAACGTCCCG
>NZ_JAMQPN010000021.1 GCF_026151655.1 Leptospira soteropolitanensis
GCTTTTTTTGTATGATTTAACCTATTGCAATTAACGAACTAGACTTACCGAAGTTCCCCGCCCCTGAGTCCCGGAACGGGACGTTAGGGACTGGCATGTAGCTTGCGAAGGCAAGGCGAATGCCAGAAGGGGAATTTGGCGTAGCCCGAGCGAGGCCTTGTGCCGAAGCGTAGCGGTAAGTCGCTGTTATACGATGTTCCCGATTTATTGATTATAAGTGAATATCTCTTATGCGAATTTTGTTTATTGATAATACAACAAATTTCCCATTTAATTCTATACTATTTCTATTAAGGAGAATATTCAAAGAGTTGAAAATTTCCTTAAAATCTTTTGGGTGATATCGTAGAAAGATGATACCGTTTGAATATTCCTTGTGAGCAAAAACCCATTCACCAAAATCTTTATCTAAGGTAAGAATGATTGCATCATTTTTTTTTGCCAGCTCAATGACTTGTAAATCCGTAATACCTTTACTCTCTTCAAAAACAGAAAGAACTCTATGCCCTTCATTTCTAAGAAGTTTTATAAGTCGATAGTCGACGTTTTCGTCAGCGAGTATATTAACTTGCAAGCAAGCTTTCTCTGCTTATTACATGGCTTGAATAGGAGATACAAGCAAGGATATCGTCTTTTTCGATTCCTGGTGAAGCTTCGAGGATTTCCTCGATAGACATTCCATCGCCTAATCTTTCGAGAATTAGATCGACTGCTATCCTTGTATTTTTAATAACCGGTTTACCGAGTAAAACGTCAGGTGAGGAGGAAAGTCTAGATTTATAATCCATAGTGATATTCTTACAGTGATCCTTAAAAAAAGTCAAGTTTTGTTAGAGCGGAATTAAATGGAATTTATCACTTATTCTGGCTTTTCTTCATTACTCTAATGTCATTTTAAAAGTAGATGTTTAGGGAATATCGTATAACGAACTAGGGGAGACGACGTTTCCCGACCCTGAGTCCCGGCGGGACGTTAGGGACTGGCACGGAGTTTGCGGATGCAAACGAGTGACAGAAGGGAAATGTGTCGTAGACCAAGCGAGGCCGGCAGTGCCGAAGCGCAGCGTTTCCCCGCTGTTATGCGTAGTCCCGTATATTTAGTTATTTCTTATATAATTTAAAAAATTCATCGAAAGCATCTTTTCCACTGCTAGACTCATTTAAACACCATTCTTCTACCTTTTTTAAGTCAAACTTTTGACTTTTTGCAACTAGCAATGCCTGATCTAGACATTCTCTTGCTTTAAAGTGTATAAAGGAAGCTAGTCTATCTTTAATACAGTCAGTAGGAGAAAGGATTTTAAGAATTTTTCCTTTAAACTCTTGTTCGTCAGGAATAATTCGGTAATCATCTCCTATTGATACTGGTGCCGAAACGAATTCAATGTATAAATGCTTGCAATTAGGATGTACATAGTGACGGTTAACTTTTCTAAAGCCAATACTTTCCATAGTAGATTTAATATCACTTGCCTTTGACAAAAGAGGTTCAACCAAATCTAAATCACCGGAACGATATGCTCCTTTGGAATAAATAGCTACGACAGCGCCGCCGACTAAAACGGAATGTATTCCTTTATTTGCTAGATGCCATCCAACGTATTTCCACAGTTCTTCTTCATTAATGTCAGGCCAATTAGGTTCTTCCATATACAGGTTTCCCTTTTTGTCTTGGTCTTCTTCTTTCCGAAAATATTTTTTCTTTTTCTTCTATTGTTAATGAATTATAGAAAATTTCTAAGATTGCCTTTATGGGTTTAACGAAAGGAGATTTTTGATTAAATGAAAAAACTCTAGTTCTCCCAACATTTTTTGCGACTAGAATTCCGACCTTTTCAAAGCGTTCCAGTTGCAGTCTAATTGGTGTCGGGGCGAGTTGATAATCATTTGCTATTGCAGCAGAATGAATTTCATTGTAATGGAATAAATGTAGAAGAACTCTGGATGCTGTTTTATTTCCAAATATGCCATCAAGTATCATGGGTAAGGGATACTAGTTTGTCCAAAAATATCAACTAAAATATAGTCGATATAGACTAAAAATTGGTTTATAGGGATTACGCATAACGAACTAGACTTACCGAAGTTCCCTGACCCTGAGTCCCGGAACGGGACGTTAGGGACTGGCACGTAGCTTGCGTATGCGAGCGAGTGACAGAAAGGGAATTTGCCGTAGGCCGAGCGAGGCCTCGTGCCGAAGCGTAGCGGTAAGTCGCTGTTATACGACGGTCAGCATATTAATTAATCCAGTTTTCTATTTTTAGTTCTTTAATTCTCTTAAATTCTTTTTCATTGTTCGTAACAATTATAATGTCATTGGCGATAGCTTGAGAAGCGATGAGTAAGTCATAGGGACCTATAATTTCTCCTTTCTTTTCTAGTCTTGTTCTAATAGATCCAGCTATCGAAGCAGCTTCAGAGTCGAAAGGAATAATATTTAGATAACCAAGAAATTCATTAAGAGTTTTTTGGTTTTGATCAGGTTTTTGACTTTTTTGAACACCATATTTTAATTCAAATTCAGTAATGGTTGAAATGAAAATGTTATCTAAGCTAACTTTTTTAAATTTCTGATAAACATTTTCAGGTTTTTTATTAATGATATAGATACAAGTATTTGTATCTAACAAATACTGATTCATATTGAATTTCTCTTATCAAAAGAGTCTGGTTGATTTCTTTCAATTTGAAAATCATCTGAAAAATCATTGAGTGACTTCCATAATCTATCAACAGCATCATCGATTGGAGATATGATAACACAATTTCCATCTTTTCTGATGTAGACTTCTTTTCCCTTGAATCTAAATTCTTTTGGGAGTCTTACCGCTTGACTATCACCGTTTTTGAATAATTTTGCACGATTCATATATATAATTAAGTATATATATGAATCGATTTGTCAATTCATAAAAATGAATATTTTCCCTAGGTTACTCATGTCCTGAGGCATACATTTGCTGACTGTCGTATAGCGAACTAGCTAACCGACGTAGGCTGGCCCTGAGTCCCAACGGGACGTTAGGGACTGGAACGACACTTGCGCAGGCAAGGGGAGTGCCAGAAGCCTATGTGTCGCAGACCGAGCGAGGGCTTGTCCCGAAGCGAAGTGGTTAGCGGATGTTAATTGCAGTAGGTTTCTACAGAAAAAGATAATTTTCGAAAGGAAAATTTCATCAAGCGCGAAAATTTTCGATCCGAATCTTTCTTTTTTTATAAATTTATATTGGAACTAGTGAATTAAAAACTCATCTTTCTTTGTTTAATGGCAAAATATAAATCTTTAGCAAATCACAGTTTAATAAAAGTTTCTTTGAAGAGAGTTTCCACTACTAAAAGGCAGTAATATATTAATTCCTCAACCCTTTCTAAAGAAAATTTTTGCGCGTTTCTTTTATATGATTTAACCTATTGCAATTAACGAACTAGCCTTAACGACGTTCCTCGTAGCTGAGCCTCTGTAAGAGGCGTTAGCGTCGGCGCGAATCTTGCGGAGGCAAGAGACGTGACGGAGAGGAATGTGGCGTAGCCCAAGCGAGGCCGTAAGTGCCGAAGTGAAGCGTTAATGCGCTGTTAATTGCAGTAGGTTAAGTATAGAAAAAAATATCAATCGAAAGGGAAATCACATCAAGAGCGAAAATTTTCGATCCGAATCTTTCTTTTCTAATAAATTTACATAGGAACTAGCGAATTAAAAACTCTCCTTTCATCGTTTATTGAAAAAATATAATTCTTTAGCAAAGCACAGTTTAGTAAATAAATCATTCAAAAGATTTTTCCCTACTAAAAGGCAGTTTTATAATAATTCCTCAGCCCTTTCTAAAGAAAATTTTCGCGCGCTTTTTTGCTTTGATTTAACCTATTGCAATTAACGAACTAGCCTTAACGACGTAGGCTGACCCTGAGTCCCGGAAACGGGACGTTAGGGACTGGAACGACACTTGCGCAAGCAAGGGGAGTGCCAGAAGCCTATGTGTCGCAGACCGAGCGAGGCCGTAAGTGCCGAAGCGAAGCGTTAAGGCGCTGTTATGCGTAGTGCTTTTTAGTTAAATATTTTTATAAGTATTTAAAATCCATTGTTTTGATATTGTTTCAACGTAATCATTAAAATTTTGAATTTTACTAAATTTGTAAAAAGAATATTCTGGTTGATTATCTATTTTAATTACATTTGAGAAGGAGTGATCTGGCGCAAAAAGAAAAACTTCTTTTCTTATTTTATCATATAATGTTAAATTTCCATTTGCTTCTTCTGCAAAGATGGTTAATTTTTTATAATCAATTTTCTGACATTTTTGATCGTCTACAATTTCTTCGTAGTAATATTCCCAATTTTTCAATCCAGTTTGGCATTTTGATTTTAAGAATATAAAGTTTTGATTATTAGTTAGAGAATTTTCAGGATCATTATATGTTTCAACAATTCCTCCTAGATTTTCTAATAAGAGGTTATGTTCTTCAATTAGATTATTTTCATTACTATAAATATCTTCCAATTTAATTAACCATCCAAAGCTTTCTTTTTTTTTATTATCCCACGAGAATAATCTGAATTTTTTATCATCAATTTTTAAATTTAGAATTCGTGCAGACTGGATAAGTAGAGTAAGATTTGGAAAATGATTTGTGAAAGTATTTGGAAGATCTATTTTTATATCTAGATCTGCTATTTCAATGCTTTGATTCTTAAAAATCCAATTTTTATTATTTTTGAAAGTTTCTAAATCTTTATTTTTCATAGTTTACTTTATTTTTAAAGCATTACGCATAACGAACTAGACTAACCGACGTAGGCTGGCCCTGAGTCCCGGCGGGACGTTAGGGACTGGAACGACGCTTGCGTATGCAAGAGGAGTGCCAGAAGCCTATGTGTCGTAGACCGAGCGAGGGCGCAAGTCCCGAAGTGAAGCGGTTAGTCGCTGTTATGCGAAGGTTCCGAAGAATAATTTAATTATGGTTCTTTTAATAATCTTGCTGAATGATGAATTGTAACAATTTCAATATTCTGGGATTTATTAATTCGATAAACAACCCTATAATTACCAGAAATTCGCTCCCTTAGATTTTCTATATTAAATTCTGGAACAACTCTTCCCAGTAAAGGAAATTGAGGAATATTTTCTATTGTGCTGATAATTTGCTTTATTACACTCAATGCATAAATTTCAGAATCTTTATTTATGTAATCATGAATATCTTGTAAGTCAGCATTAGCTCGAAGAGACCAAATTATTTCTTTCGCCATTTACCTATTTCTTCAAGAACTTGTACATGAGAAACTATGGCGTTATTATCTAAATCAGATATGCCTTGTTGTACTTTTTTGGAAAAAAAAAGTTCTTCCATAATATCATCAAATGATGTATCTTCTGGTAAATTTTCAATTAGATTGATAGCTTGCTGCTTTGTTGAAGGCATAATAAATAGATATTTTAAAAATAGACGCTGTCAAATTAAATTTTTGCTATTAAAATACCTTTTTAAAAGATATTTCCGAATAAATTTCTTCAGTTTTTATTCTTTGTTATCAAGTAATATTTTGGAACTTTCGCATAACGAAAAAGCTTACCGACGTTCCTCGTAGCTGAGCCTACGGAGTAGGCGTTAGCGTCGGCGCGATATTTGCGTAGGCAAAAATCGTGCCGGAGAGGAATGTGTCGGAGACCGAGCGAGGCCGTGAGTGCCGAAGCGTAGCGGTAAGCGGATGTTAATTGCAGTAGGTTCCTATAGAAATAGATAATAGTCGAAAGGGAAATCTCATCAAGCGCGAAAATTTTCGAACCGAATCTTTTTTCTTATAAATTTATATTGGAACTAGCGAATTAAAAACTCTTCTTTCTTCGTTTAATGAGAAAATTACCTTCTTTAGCAAATCACAGTTTGATAAAAGTATATTTGAAGAGAGTTTC
>NZ_JAMQPN010000022.1 GCF_026151655.1 Leptospira soteropolitanensis
CGTAGGCTCAGCTACGAGGAACGTCGGTAAGCTTTTTCGTTATACGCCATTAAATAAAAATGATTGAAAGAATAAATAACCATCTAATTAAATTTTATCCTAGTTCATCTCTATTAGAATCAAAGGATAAAATACCCAGATCCCTGAATAAAAATTCATCAATTGGAGCAGGAAACAAGTATTTATTTTACAAATATAATGGAACAATATCTGGAATCAAAAGAGAAGAAAATTTTACCAACAGAGATCAGACTTTCCTAGAAAACCTCATTAACGAATTAGATAAATTAAACATATCGACCATTAACGATTACTACTACGACATTCTTATTGAAAAAGCCTTTGATATGTCAATAGTAAAATATATATTCAAAGAGAACGAATTGCACTTTCTAAAACTCTTCGAAAAAATATATTTCTGGAGAAACAAAACTTACGAAGGTAGTTCTGTAAACTTGGGAATCGAAATAGAGCTAGAAGAAAAAGACAAAGGTGAGAAAGTAAATATCCTTGAAATTTTTGAAGAAGATTACATTGCACCTATTGGTGATGGGGTAAATACCTTTATTAAAACAGATAAAAATGGAATTATTAGTGGGATGGGTGTATATGAAAAGGAAGATAAAAACGCCTTTATTCCCATTAGATTCTCAAATATTTCGAAAAAACCAAAAAGTCAATTTATTATCCTGACTCGATTAGGAGATATAATGATAGTAGAAAATTCGCAATTAAAATTTGCAAAGAAAGGGAACTACTGGGTTGAATACAATCATCAAAAATTAACTTCAAGATTAACTGCCTTTAGTAATATTGAAGAAAATTCACTCAAAAATTCTATCTATCTCTCATGTATAGATGTATCCTTTGCAAAAACTGGAGGTCTGATATCTATAATAGGAGATGACTCAAATTTTACTCTTACTCAGATAGTTGATTCAGATTCTTTGAATGAACCAAAATATATCGAAAAAATCAGATTTTTTAACGAACTAACGAAACAGAAAAGCTTTCAGTCGTTAGAAAGACAAATAAGAAAGGAAATTTTAGCGATAGACGGAGGATTAATACTTTCCTCAAGCGGAAAAATAATCAGCATTGGAACTATAGTCAAATTACCAGGAGGAAGTTCTGGTGGTGGACGGACAGCAGCAGCAAAAGAATTGTCTAAATTAGGAATCGCAATAAAAATATCTAACGATGGATATATACAATTATTCCGAAAAGGAATTTCTAATGAAGTACTTAGAATTATTTAACGGCGTATAACAGCGACTAACCGCTTCGCTTCGGGACTTGCGCCCTCGCTCGGTCTGCGACACATAGGCTTCTGGCACTCCTCTTGCTTACGCAAGCGTCGTTCCAGTCCCTAACGTCCCGTCCGGGACTCAGGGCCAGCCTACGTCGGTTAGTCTAGTTCGTTATACGACATTAGCAAAGGAATAAAATATGATACATAACTGTAACATCTGTACAACTAAAACCTGTGAAAAAATCAAAATGGGAACATTAGATATTTGCGAATATGGAGTAGTTTGCTACGTAAAACCATCTAAAATTGAGAAATTGGATCCATATATTACTCTTAGAAATTTATCTACAAACTTGAGGCATGAAATAAATCCTATATTGTCTCTAATTCTCCAAGAAACTAATAAATTAGACCCAAATCTATCAACTGCTATGATTGATTTGGAAAAACCAAGTAACAGAATTGTTGGTGCGGTTTTGATAATCGATATGATGATTCAAATGATCTCAGGTGTAAATGATTTCCAACCTGGAGAAGTTAAACATACAAGTACAAGCAAATATCCATTAACGCCGATTTTACGAAAATATTTTTCAATACATGCAATTTTAAAAAATGCTTATCGAGCGGAAAACTTAGAACTAAGAATCGAATCAGATCGTAATTTCTTAATACAGAAAGGGGGTGATAACATAGAATACATCTTCAACATATTGTTTGACAATATATGGAAATATAGCATTTCCAACACAGAAGTTCTCGTGACAATTATACATAAAGAAAAAAACATTTTCGATATTTCTGTGAAGAATGAATCCAAACAAATCTCAGATGGATTAGAAATTTTTAGTTTAGGTATTAAAGGTGACAACACATCAAAAGGATTTGGATTCGGATTATCATGGGCACGCACCCTAATTAATCATTACAATAATATGCTATATGAAAATATACCTGATTTAGACCTTACTCATAAACAAATAAAAAATGAAGATAAATATTATCAGATTTTTACAATTCATAATGTAGTTTTAGGAGACTAAATGAAAGAAACGCTATTGGCCAATCTCGGAAAATTCTTAATGAAAATAAAACCTCTTGAAATCGTTATCATAGACGATGAAAAGTCTTATTTTACCCCTCAAATGATAAAACTAGCCAAAGAAAGCGGGCACCGAATCATTGATCGCTATTACCTTGTTGATGATAAACTACTGAAAAAATTTATTAAATCTCCAGCAGATATATTTATTTTAGATATTAAAGGAATAACTAAAAAAGAGGTTGCAGCAGACGGATTTGCATTGGCAGAAATATTGTTATCAAAAACAAATGCCTTTATAGCAATCACATCCGCCCATAAACACCATTTAAAAAATAAAGTAATTAATGTAGATTTTATTATCGAAGATAGGCTTCTTACAGCAGTCGATTTTGTCTCAATCCTAGACGAAATAGTAAACCAATATTTAAATACTAAATTGCGCTTCTATAGAAAAATAATCTTTAAAATTGGCTTAAAATTACAAAAAATCTCAACGTTAAATGCTAACGTCGTATAACAACGGCGAATCGCTGCACTTCGGCACTTGCGGCCTCGTTTGGGCTACGCCACATTCCTCTCCGTCACGCTTCTCGCTCCGCAAGAAGACGCGCCGACGCTAACGCCTCCTTCAGAGGCTCAGCTACGAGGAACGTCGATTAGCCTAGTTCGTTAATTGCAATAGGTTAAATCATACAAAAAAAGCGCGCGAAAATTTTCTTTAGAGAGGGTTGAGGAATTAATATATTACTGCCTTTTTGTAGCGGAAACTCTCTTCAAAGATTCTTTTATTAACTGTGATTTGCTAAAGAAGGTAATTTTCTCATTAAACGAAGAAAGAAGAGTTTTTAATTCGCTAGTTCCAATATAAATTTATAAGAAAAAAGATTCGGATCGAAAATTTTCGCGCTTGATGAGATTTCCCTTTCGACAATTATCTTTTTTCAGTAGAAACCTACTGCAATTAACATCCGCTTACCGCTGCGCTCCGGCACTTACGGCCTCGCTCGGTCTCCGACACATTCCTCTCCGGCACGATTTTTGCCTCCGCAAATATCGCGCCGACGCTAACGCCTCATACTGAGGCTCAGCTACGAGGAACGTCGGTAAGCTAGTTCGTTATACGACATCTGAAAAATTTCACCTAAACCTATAAATAAAAATTGACTTAACATCATAAATGATGTATTCTGGATTGTGTCAAAGAAATGGAAAATTATATACTTTTCGGAAAATAAAGACACTCTATCTGAAATAGAAATTTTTATAAATTCAAAAGATGAGAGAAACCAGGCAAAAATATTTGCTTGGTTGGATAAACTTTCAGAATTGGGACCTAACATACCTAGGCCTTATGCAGATTTACTGATTGATGGGATTCATGAATTACGAATTAAGCTATCTGGTTCGCAGATAAGAATTCTCTATTTCTTTTGTTACAAAAATTATATAATTCTTACCAATCAATTCGTTAAGAATACTGATAAAGTACCAAAAGCTGAAATTAAAAAAGCTATTAATAGAAGAGACTATTTCCTAACTAAATATTCAGAAAAAAACTTAAAGGAGTTAAATTTATGAGATCTTTCAAAACACATTTAGACATTAAGTTAAAGAATAAATCTTTTAAGGAAAAATTTGAAGAAGAAAAGGAACTTGTTAATATCTCTATTGAGCTACAATCTTTGAGAGAGAAAAAAGGATTATCGCAATCTGATTTAGCAAAAAAAGCTCATGTTACTCAGCAACAACTTTCTAAGATAGAAAATGGTGTGAATTGCAACTTATCCACATTTTTAAAAGTTTGCCATGCGCTAGATTTAGAAATATCTATTAAAAACAGAAAACTCACTGCTTAGTTTCAGACGTCGTATAACAGCGCCTTAACGCTTCGCTTCGGGACAAGCCCTCGCTCGGTCTGCGACACATAGGCTTCTGGCACTCCCCTTGCTTACGCAAGTGTCGTTCCAGTCCCTAACGTCCCGTTGGGACTCAGGGCCAGCCTACGTCGTTAAGGCTAGTTCGTTATGCGCAAGCTTTGAAAATATTCGAATAAATAAAATGATTAAAATTTTAGATCAAACATCAATAACGCTCACGGATTCAAATTCAAAATTAGGATTTTCATCAGCAGGTTCCGATGCATGGCCCGCTTGGGATAGATTTATTACCTACGATTCAAGGAATTTATACCATATTGGAAATATATGTGGAACTTGTAATTTTTTCTTTTCTAAACTAGAAGAAACAAGTAAAATAAGCATAGATTCATACAATCTTATTGAAAATTTAAATGAAGGTATAAAATCCATTAATCATGAGTTGGTATCTCAATATTCAAAACTTTTTCCAAATGATCATTATGAAGTTCTCCTAATTGAATTCTTTCCACACCTAGTTTTCCCAAAAGATTCAGATGATTATTTCGCTAAGGATTTATGGGAAACATGGCAAAAAGAACGATTTCAGGAAGAAGAAGATACTAAAACAGAATACTACCGAGGAAGTGATAAGAAAATCCTAAATGAAGAAAAAATTTACGAATTTTATATTCCTATCTATCCTATCAAAAATTTAAATGCAGATAGAGTAAAATATTACGAAGATCTTATCCGCAATGAAAAAAAGCCTACCGCTTTATCAATTTCTATACTAGATGTAAAGTCACCATGCGATTTTCCAATAATTAATGGCGAAGAAAAATATCCAGAAATTTCTACTCACTGGTGTTTTGCCAATTATATATTAGATGGCCATCATAAAATATTTGCAGCATCAAACTTAAGAAAAAGCATAACCTTGGTAACTTTTCTCTCACATAATCAATCCTGGAAGTATATTGAAGAATTTGTAAATCACTGCAAAACTTAAATAAATGAGCAATATAATTTTATATCTATATATAAAATTTTAACTATTAAAACAAAGCCAGCGCATAACAGCGTGGAAACGCTTCGCTTCGGCACAAGGCCTCGCTTGGGCTGCGCCACATTTCCCTTCTGTCACTCGTTTGCATCCGCAAACTCCGTGCCAGTCCCTAACGTCCCGCCGGGACTCAGGGTCGGGAAACGTCGTCTCCCCTAGTTCGTTATGCGAAATCGCAAATATTCAAAATTATTCAGGAAAAGTTATGAAGTCAGAATTTAAAACCTTAGTATTCTTATTGTTAATTTTCTCTTGTAAATCCAATGAAAAACTATCAGAAGATGAATTACTAAAATATTCAGAATTAAATGAAACTGCTGTGTTTATAAATTATG
>NZ_JAMQPN010000023.1 GCF_026151655.1 Leptospira soteropolitanensis
GGAGACGACGTTCCTCGAAGCTGAGCCTCCGTAGGAGGCGTTAGCGTCGGCGCGAATCTTGCGGATGCAAGAGACGTGACGGAGAGGAATGTGGCGTAGCCCGAACGAGGCCGTCAGTGCCGAAGTGAAGCGTTTCCCCGCTGTTATACGCAGTTTTAATATTTATAAGTTATAGATGCGAAAGTAGAACCGAAATATTCATTCTTAGCAGTATATTCTATATTTGATCTAATTAAAATCGTAGAAAAAGAATCACTAGTGATGATTTGACTTTTATTTTGAACAACTTTTGCAGATTGATCAATAAAACCTAAAGAGAATAGGATGGAGTCAGTAAATTCGTAACCAATTATAAGTTTTGTTTCCGTAGCATAGTATTTAGTAAATGGATTGTCTTTAATTTGGGCAAATTCAAAATTTCTAGCTGAAGTAACAATTGAGTGGTTAATTTCGGTAAAACCACTTAGGATAGAGTATCTGTAACCTGCTGATATATAGAGGCCATAGAATCTTGGAGATTCAAGTAGCAGTCCAGCCGTTAATCCATTTAAATTTTGGGAAAGATTATAGTTATAAAATGCAAATCTCCCGTCGCTCAAATCACTTTGTAGTCTTTGTATTCCGAGGTTAAAAATTATTCTATTTTCAATTAGATGGTAATTTAAGAATAAGTTCTGTTCTGATCTATAATAAGTACCAAGATTTCCTTTGCTAATTTGATCTGTATAAGGATTTATTCTATCAAAAGAGAAATTGGTCTTTTTGTATTCAAAAAAGTTTCCTTCAATACTAAACTTAGAATCACCTATAAATCTAACAAATCCGAACGTGTTATATTGGATAGAAGGTATTTCATATGCGAAGGATATCGGAAAAAGACTGTTATACATATTAAATTCATTCGGTGCAGCATATCCGTTATTTCTTCTGATATAAATTTGGTTTGCTTTTCTTTCTTTGGCATTATTTTCAACTTCTTCCGCATTAATACTGAGGCTTGAGATTGCTAATATAATTAGAGTTAATATTTTTCTTTTTTTCATAAGTTTTATTAAAATTGCGTATAACGAACTAGACTTACCGAAGTTGTCCGACCCTGAGTCCCGGTAACGGGACGTTAGGGACTGGCACGTAGCTTGCGAAAGCAAGGCGAGTGACAGGAGGACAATTTGCCGAAGGCCGAGCGAGGGCTTGTCCCGAAGCGAAGCGGTAAGTCGCTGTTATACGCAGTGGGTAATTAAGACCAAATAGTTTTTAATCCAGATATTCTATATTTCTTTATTTCTGAATCTTTGGAAATGAAAGTTAGTTTTCTTGATATACATTGCCAAATAAGCATTCGATCAAAAGGATCTCTATGAAAATCTTCTTTTAAATGATGGTAAGAAGAGGCTTCTTGCTGGTTAAGTTCAATAATGTTTATGTTTAATTTTTCAAGTAACTTGGGAATATCTTCCGGTTTAAAGCCTGAGAGTTTTAATTTACCTAGTTTAAATTTTAAAGAAATTTCCCATAATGAGATTACACTAACAAAAATTTGATTTTCTTGATCTTGAACGATCGTGGTAATTTTCTTGCTTAATTGTTTTGAATCTCCAATAACCCAAAGCAAGGCGTGAGTATCTAAAAGATAAGCCATCAAATATTTAAGAATTCTTCTTCTGTGATAGAAAAATCTTTATCAAAAGAAATTTTCACCTTTCCATCAAGGAGTCCAATTTTTCTTTTTACATCACCTTTTTGATTGATTGGAACGATCATGGCGATGGTCTTTTTGTTTTTTCCAAATAGAATACCTACTTTTTCTCCATTCTTAACGTATTCAAGAACTTCGGAAAAGTGAGATTTGAGTTCACCGACTGCATAGGATTTCATGGCAATTTTAATATACTGATTCTTGACAAGTTGTCAAGATAATATTTTGTTAAGATTATGAAAGATTTTAACCCATTGCGTATAACGAACTAGGCTACTCGACGTTTCCCGACCCTGAGTCCCAGCGGGACGTTAGGGACTGGCATGTAGTTTGCGGATGCAAACGAATGCCAGAAGGGAAATGTGGCGCAGCCCAAGCGAGGCCTTGTGCCGAAGCGTAGTGAGTAGCCGTTGTTATGCGACGTTGCGGGGAGCGACACGGATGTCGCAATCTTAGCTCAAATTCTCTTTAATTCTTAAGTATTCATCAGGAGTAATGATTTTTAGACCCTTGATTTTTTCTAGAGTTAAAAGGTCTTTATCACCTGTTATTAATAAATCAACATTTGCTGAGAAAGCAGTTTCAAGAATATGGAAATCGTCTCGATCTCTCAAATTCATATAGTCTTTAAGAGGCTTGTTTTTAATTATTGTGGTAGCACTTCTGATTTCGGCAATTGTAAATTGTATGAAGTCATTAGGTAGTTTGAACTTAGGTTTAGCTAAAGTTTCTTCCAATTCGTCCAGAATTTCATTAGAGATATATCCAATGAAAATATCATCGATTAAATCTTGGAAAACCAATCTAGGTTTACCATTGAATAAGATAGCAGAAATATAAATATTAGTATCTAAAAGAACTTGTAACATTAAGAAGCTTTTTTAGTTCTTCTAACTGCTTTAATTTCTTGAAAAATGTCAGCTTCGGTAAGTTTAGTTTTATCGATAGTCTTAGAAGTAAAGTCGAAGATCGCTTGCCACTTAGATTTTTTTTCAATATAAGTCCTTGCAGCTTCACGAATCAGTTCGGATCTGGACCTGTGTTCTCTTTTTGCAATTTTATCAATTTCTTTTAAAAGAGCTTTTTCGAATGAGATGTTAACAGTCTGATTCATAATTTCCCAGCATATACACGATTTGTATATTTGTCAAATTGTTTATTTCTGGGATTTTCTTGTAAAACGCCGCACGGATGCGGCGACTTTTCCCCGCAATGTTCGCATAACGAACTAGACTTACCGAAGTTCCCTGACCCTGAGTCCCGGAGGGACGTTAGGGACTGGCACGTAGTTTGCGGATGCAAACGAGTGACAGAAAGGGAATTTGCCGTAGGCCGAGCGAGGCCTTGTGCCGAAGCGTAGCGGTAAGTCGCTGTTATGCGAAGTTCTTTAGTTGTAAATTATAATTATTCAAGCAATAAATCATCAAAATATTGACAATTTGTAATTTTACAATCTAGTATTTTCAGAAATATTTGATTGATTATTTGAGAAAAAGTTTTGAAAGTCTCATCAAATGTAATTGAAGGTAAATCTAATAGTTTTTTATAATTATTGAATTTTTTTAGGATTACTTTTTCGTCAAAATTGCTTCCATGCACAATCATAGATCTAATATCATAAAAAGCAGAAAATAGAGCGTAAATTGCTTTTCTTTCTAATTGTTTTTTCCCGATAAATTTTGCTGCTCGCATACTAATTTTATATTTTAAGTTGTCGCTCTTTTCCGACATTACAGCTTCAATTGCTATCATTATATCTACAACACCCTCAATTGAATTAGATAAAAAGTATTCTGTTAATCCTCTCGTATACCTATAGATTCCAATTTGGAAATTAAGATTTTCGAAGGTACTAAATTTTACTTCAAGCTCTTTAATTCTACCAATTGTTCCATTATTTAAATGGAAATTAGTCTCTTTTTCTGGTTTGGAGAAGTAGGTATAGTTTATTGGCTCATCATCGATGATGTTAAAATAACCAGAAATTTTTGGAGGTAGTCTGAAATCGGCGGCAAAAATTATTGAATGTAAGAGCGGTTTAATTATTTTTTCTGCTCTTTCTCGACACTGTTCAATGTTTTCTATTTGAAAAGAGAATTTTATACAACAAGTATCAATTTCTCCGTAGGAATCCAATATATGTTTATAGCCAATGTCATTATTTGGGTTTACTGTAAGTTCTTCTAAATCTCCTATTTTTGTCTGAAAAATTTCAATCGGATCGCTAGAATCATATCTATTTTCAAATTTATAAAGATTATTGGAATTTACTCTGATATAATTTAAGAAAATGAAGTATGAACATTTTTTTAATGAAGGATTTATTTTACTCATATTCGTGTTTATTTAAAGAATTTCGCATAACGAACTAGACTAACCGACGTAGGCTGGCCCTGAGTCCCTGAAGGGGACGTTAGGGATTGGCACGACGCTTGCGTAAGCAAGAGGAGTGACAAAAGCCTATGTGTCGGAGACCGAACGAGGGCGCAAGTCCCGAAGTGAAGCGGTTAGTTGCTGTTATGCGAAGCTGGATATTCACTAGTTAAATTTACCGGTTAATTTTTTTTAAATAATCGTTTTGTGAAAAAAAATCGGAGGCTTTTATTTGTATATGTTCAATAAGACCTGAATCTAAAAATTTTTCATGAAATATTTTTGTGATTTTTGTTCTAAATTCAGTTTTTTCCATTGGATTTATAAAGAGTATTTTCTGTAAGGAAATATTGTCTTGTAGACCTGCTGATAAAAGGTATTTAAAGTGAATATCTGTATCGGGTATTGAGAATCCAATAATTACGATTCTAGTTGCTTCGGATATCCTATCGATTGCACTATCCCAAACTTCCTTTAGTGAACCAGAAAAGGATTTTTGCCAAGTTGGCGGAAGTAGGATTTTCGAATTATTTGATTCAGTTGCTTCGAGATAGTTTTTTAATAATTTTAGTTTTTGACCCTGCGTTCCAGACGCTGTCCAATTTAATGATCCATGTAGTTTTAATATTTTTAAACCACTTGTTTGGTCAAAAATATCTTGTCTATCTAAGTTTCCTGCTCTACTTAAACAGTAATTTACTTTTAAACCCAAGTTCCAAATACTTTGTTCTAAAATTGTATCATAATTAAAACTAATAAATGAATTTGATTCAGATTGATTCTTAATTGATTTATCGTATATATTAATCATATTCGCTACAATATATTCATATAAATCGATTTTGCAATTCGTGTATGATGAGTTTCCGTAGTTTTCTTTGATGTCTTTTGCATTTGGAAAATTTTTGAGATAATCGTGTGTTACTGTCAGGTTTATGTATTTAGTTTCGTTTGTTTCTTCACAATAATGTAATGTAGATGCGATACTCTCGATGATATGTTGATTAAATTCGGTGTTCTCTTTAGCAGTTGCAAGTGAAAATAATTGTTCGATATCGTCGATATCTATATTTATACGATATGCAGCTCCCGAAGCTTTTAGTCTGAACTCAAATACTTTTTGAATAGAATTTAAGTTTTTCGAGTCTTTCTTTTTCTCTAGCCATTCTGCGGTTTCTCGCATTTTGACTAAGAAATTTTTAATTAATGGCATATTTCCATCGATTGAAAATCCTGCGCCCAATATATAAACATTGTTATTGTTGAAGATTTTATTCATAAGATATTTTCCAGTTTCGC
>NZ_JAMQPN010000024.1 GCF_026151655.1 Leptospira soteropolitanensis
CCAATTAAAAATCTATTGAAAAAAAAATGCTTACTCTTGAGATACAATAATGAATAAAGATTTAAAAAATTTACGAGAATATGTTGAAAGTGAGAGCACAGAAAGATCCAAAGATCACCTAATTTTTCCACTTTTTAAAAATCTTTTTTCTTCAAATAAATTTAAAAAAGAAGCTGATGCCAATGGAGCTGATATATATATTGAAGGTAGACTTTTAGTAGAATTAAAAACACATGAAAAAGATTGGTTATCTGCTTATTATCAATCTATGCATTACAAAAGAAGAGGACTAACCTATTCTACTATTTGCATCATCAGCCATAACTTTATTGGTCTATGGAAACTTAATCAAGTACCTAAAGGTGCACTTGAACTAATTAACAATTCAGATTCGACTGTAGCACCGAGTGAAATAGGTAAACGTAATGCTAAAAAAACTACAAAAGGTCTCGCAAAGGAAATCTTAGATTCATCTTATTTTCTTTTCGATAGCAAAAATTCTCTTTATATCGATTCCCAATATTTAGAATTTCTTGATTACCTTAAAAATATAGATAGTGAAAGAATTCAAATTAATCCTCAAAATTTTCTAAGAACAATAGGCGAACTTAAGCCATTTTTTAGAAATTCGATAGATGCTATCCATTGCTTCTACACCATGCTTCCTTACTGGGATACAACATCACAGGTTCCATTTTCAAGAGACTCCTCACCTAGCATAATCTGGATAAACGGAAAGAATGGAACAAAAGCAAGCGAAGAATTTACAATTAATCCACAGCATCACCAAAATTTTCGAAAATATGTTGAAAGTAGGTATGTTTTTACTAACGATCAAATAGGTATTAATATTGATTATTACTTCAGTCGATTCGATGAAGCATTAGCTGCACATGATTCGGAGTATGTAAAACAGCATGGAATTTTCTTCACTGATATCAATTTATCAAAATTCGCACTTTGGTTCATTCGCGAAAAATTTGGCGAAAAGAAATTAAGCGATAAATACATAGTCTTTGATCCGGCTGGTGGTTCAGGAAATTTAATCAGCAGCTGGAGAAGAAATCACCTAAAATTTAAGGTTGTATCTGAATTGAATCCAGATCTTTTAAAAACAATCGAATTACGACTAAAAAATGATCCAATTCAAATAAAACAAGGTTATACAGTTATACCGAAAACAACAGAAAATAAGGGATTAAATTTTTTAGACAAAAGTGCAGCCGAATATTATAACATAATAAAAAATTATTTATCAATGGATGGAAAAACTATTGATAAACCATTTGCGTTTTTATTAAACCCACCATATAAAAATACTAGAGAAGAAGAAAAATTTCGAGAAAAAACAAGTTCAAATTATTTAGTAAATCAACAAATTATAGATCTAGTTAAAAGTGATGCAAGTAAAGAGAGATTTGTACATTTTCTAGCTCAGATTCTCGAAATAGCAAAGATTCAAAAGAATGAAGGTATAGTCGATAACCCTATAATTTTTATTTTCTCCCCAACATCATGGTTAATACCCAGAGTTGGATTTAAATATTTTCGAGAGGTTTTTGATGAATACTTTAAATTTGAAGGTGGCTTTTTTGTTACTAGTAGTGAATTCTTCGAAGTAGATGGAAAATGGCCCGTGTCATTTACGATTTGGAAATATAACTACAAAAAAAATAATACCAATCAAGTTATTCTAAGCGATTACTCGGATTTGAAAAAAACTGATTTAAACATAAACTGGGATCAAGACCTTAAAGATTTAAATAAACTGATTTCCAAAATAATTAGGAATAAAAAGAAAATCGACTTTGGTAAAAACAGACACGAAATAAGAGATGAACTTCCTCCAATTCTTTTATCAAATGGAAAATCAGAATCATATAAAATGTTAAATTTATATAGATCTAAAACGAAAGATGAAGAGAATATTCCTATAATTAGTGGTTGGCCTTTAAAAGATGACCGGCATTCAAGAATCAAGGCACCTCATGGTTACACTGATGGAGATTATATAGGATTTATGGATGATTTAACACCAGTTCGATTAAGGAGGTCACTGGATGAAAGATTTTCAAATCCTCAAATACAGACAGTATGGTTTCGACTTGATACAGCTGTCAAAGATGGAAATAAGTGTAAAATATTTTCTGGTCCTACAGATAATCGATCTTATTGTGCTTATAATCTACCCACTGCAAAAATACTTTTCCTTTGGTATGCATTAGGTAAAATTACTTTAAATAACTCTCCGCTTTGGGCAAATCAAATGGAAATTTGGTTTCCAAATAGACAAAATTCAAAACTAGGCAGTCTAATCGACTTAAGTTTCAGTTATGGACTATCTGAAAATCGATGTATTGTAACAAAATTTGAAGCAAATAATCCTGCACAAAATTCACCAGAAATATTTATTGAAAATCCAATGTGCCCAATAAATCCAGACTCATTTTGGTCGTTAAATATTTCCGATAATATTAAAGATAATACTTCATTAAAATTAATTTCTTCGATTAATGAATTGTACGAGTATTGGAACAGTAAATATTGCAAGGGCCAATTTATCTTCAACTGTGGATTAAAAGACGAGCCTTATTTTTCATTTTTTGAATATCAAGATTTCGTTTCACCCCACTCAGGATTAATTCAAATCAGGAAATTCGCTGAATTAAGTAATAAAAAGGATCTGTTAGATCAGTTCGATATAATAAAAGAAAATACAAAAAATGTTCGGGAAAAATTTTTGACTCTACTAAAAGAAGATTTTAAATATTACGATTAAACTAATTGGCTTCGCATAACAGCGCCTTAACGCTTCGCTTCGGCACTAGGCCTCGCTCGGTCTGCGACACATAGGCTTCTGGCACTCCCCTTGCTTACGCAAGTGTCGTTCCAGTCCCTAACGTCCCCTTGGGACTCAGGGTCAGCCTACGTCGTTAAGGCTAGTTCGTTATACGCCATAATTTAAAATGAATATTAAAGAACATCTAGATAAAGCTATTCACCACAATCTCGGAGACACTTCATTAAATAACTACAAAGAAATAATCATTAATACTTTCTATTTTGATTACTTCATTGAGGAGCTTTTTTTAGCCAATATAGCTATTAATAGTATAACATTCTGGGAGTTTTGGGAATCCAATCCAACAAAAAGTAATAGAGAAAATAAAATTTATGAAAGCAATTTTTTTGATGGTAAATATTATAAATCTTCTATCCCGGCTAAAATTATCAATGACCCCAATATGCCAATCAAAGAAAACCTATCAATATATAGGAATTATATAAATGAAACTATTAATTGTAATGATTTTGAATACACTTTCTCTCCTAGTTTTAGCTTAAATACTCCGGAAGACTGGATATTTGAGTATGATATATTTTTAATTTCAAAATATAAAGAAATATTCAAAAAAATAAATCTGCTCATTAATGAATGGGATCCGATTGGTTTAATTGCCATGCATTGTCCTCAGGATGAATATGATATTGAAATCAATTTCTTTTTACCAAGAATAATTCATTCTCCAAATAACAACGCAATCGAAATCTTTAACTACACATTCAAGAAATTTTTTGGCGAAAGCTATAACCAATCTCTAACTTCTGAAAAACTAATAGTAGCCGAAGTTTTAGAGATAATAAAAAATGAGAAATATTATTTTAAAGTTAATTAAATTACGGCGTATAACAGCGAGGAAACGCTGCGCTGCGGCACTCACGGCCTTGCTTGGGCTGCGCCACATTCCCTTTCTGTCACTCGTTTGCATCCGCAAACTACGTGCCAGTCCCTAACGTCCCGTCGGGACTCAGGGTCAGGGAACGTCGTCTCCCCTAGTTCGTTATACGCAAGAGACAAAAATCTAATCAAAACACCAGACAAACCCTAAAATTTATTAATTTAAAAGAAAGTTTAGATTGACAAATACGTATTCCATGTGATATTCTATACGTATAGGTGTTTTCGTATGAATACTAAACTTACACTTTCACTTGATGACAGAATCATAAAGCAAGCCAAAGAATTCGCAAAACAAAGAAATAAAAGTTTATCCAAACTAATTGAAGATTATCTAGCTGGTATTTCCTCAAAAATACCTTCAAATGAGCAAAATCTTCCTCCTTTAACGAAAAAATTAGCAGGTATCTTAAAAGGTAAAAAAGAGATTAATCTTAAAAATGATATTTCTAATTTTCTCGAAAAGAAATACAAATGATTAGGAGCGTTTACCTAGATTCTGATATTATTATCGACTATTTATATGCGAGAGAACCTTTTTTCCAAGAATCAGTTCAACTGATTTCTTTAATTGAAAACAAACAAATCAAAGGCTCTATTTCATCTTTAATCGTTTGGAATATTTTCTATATACTTGCAAAATATACAAATGAAAAAACTGCAAGAGAATTAATCAAAGAGTTCATTACTATAATAGAAATAATACCAATTGATGAAAAAATTATAAACCAAGGATTAAATTCTTCCATCAAAGATTTTGAAGATTCAATTCAATACTTCGCTGCAAAATCAAAAAAGATAGAATATTTAATTACACGAAATAAAAAAGATTATACTGATGGTGAAATAAAACCATTAAGTCCAAAAGAATTTCTAACAATTTTCAAAGAAATAACTTAAGAATTCATTTACTACTAGTCTCCTGCGCATAACAGTGGCTAACCGCTTCGCTTCGGGACTTACGCCCTCGCTTGATCTGCGACACATAGGCTTCTGGCACTCCCCTTGCATTCGCAAGTGTCGTGGCCAGTCCCTAACGTCCCGTTCCGGGACTCAGGGCCAGCCTACGTCGGTTAGCCTAGTTCGTTATGCGCAAGACCGTAAAATTTAATTTAAAATACAAGATTTTAAATAGTTGACATTGTCTACCCATTAAATAAACTAGGATTAGTGGAAAAGCGTGTCTGTCATTATCCGTTAAAAAAGATAAAAGAACTGATTAACGAAGGAAAGTTTTCTATTACAAAAAATGCTCAAAAAACTGCCATTGAACAATTTGGATATGGAGAAACTGAAATTATTAATGAAGTTCTAAATTTACATA
>NZ_JAMQPN010000025.1 GCF_026151655.1 Leptospira soteropolitanensis
ACTTACCGAAGTTCCCTGACCCTGAGTCCCGGAACGGGACGTTAGGGACTGGCACGTAGTTTGCGAATGCAAACGAGTGACAGAAAGGGAATTTGCCGTAGGCCGAGCGAGGGCATGTCCCGAAGCGAAGCGGTAAGTCGCTGTTAGTCGCAGTAGCGTGGTTTAAATTCTATTCTAATAATTTTGAAATTTTAATATTTTTAATTTTGAATGAGCTGCAATTTTTTCAAAATCAGAATCGTAAGTTGCTAGTGTTAAGTTGTTTGAAATTGCAATTTGTGCAATTAATACGTCTATCGTAGCAACGGCTATTCCTTTCTTAGCCAAATCATTTCTAAGTTGCGCAGCTAGTATATGATCTTTGTTTGTTGGATTAATAAAATTAAAGAAGCAGAGCTGGTTGTTTATTTCATCAAATAACTTTTGATTTTTGATACCAGTTAGAATTTCCTGTAAAATAATACCAGTTAGGAAAATTTCTTCATCATTTTTAATTATTTGATATAGAAAAGTGTCTTCTGAATTAACAGATTTATTTTTTCTTCTAAGAGCTTCCGACCAAACAGAAGTATCAATGAGTAGGTTCACTATAAATTACTTTCTAAGTTTTTTATAATCAGCTTTTGGATCGTATTCAATAGTATTAAAAAATTTAATAATTTCCTTTTGCTTGTGTTTTTTTATAAATTCAATTAGAGCCGTGTTTACAGTTTCTCTTTTTGTTTTTAAACCACTTATTGAATATGCTTCATCTAGTAATTTTGGGTCAATATTTAGATTGGTAGCCATAATGACTATTATTTTACACATTCACTTGTGTAAGTCAATCAGATATTACAACTGAGTTTATTATTTTTTTTGAATAAATAGTATATTTTCATGCTATTGCGACTAACGAACTAGACTTACCGAAGTTCCCCGACCCTGAGTCCCAGCGGGACGTTAGGGACTGGCATGTAGCTTGCGAATGCAAGGCGAATGCCAGAAGGGGAATTTGCCGGAGGCCGAGCGAGGGCGAAGTCCCGAAGCGTAGCGGTAAGTCGCTGTTATCTGCCGTGCAAGTTAAGTATGTTCGCTTAAGTTTTGTTTAAAATTATGGTCAATTACTTTGAAATAATAATCATTTTCTATCAAAATCAAAATGATTAAAACTTCTTGATTATTTGCTAGGTTAATAATGCTAAGAGTCAAATTATATTTTGAATTCTGTAGATCCTTAATTTCTATTTTATTCGTATTAAGATATTTTGAAAATGCTGAATTGATAAAATTTTTTATATTTTGAATGCACTTATTCTTATCAGTAATCAAAAATTCTAGTAAACCTCCTGATTCGGGATCCATTATTTTTGATCCTTTTTCTGTTAATAATCCATTTATAATACCGTTTACAATAGTATCAAATCCTCGGTGTTCAATATTTCTTCCGAAAACATCTATATCTATAAATTCTTTCATAATTCTTATCCTATTTTTTTCCTTTCTTTAGGTTTTCATTAATTTCTATTAGAATGTTTGCGATATCATGTGTATCTTTTCTGTATATTCCTGTAGGTCCTTTATACTGGTTGAAGTCAAAATAGAAATTGCGGGTATGATTTCTTTTGTCAAAACCAGAATAATTAATTTCAATGCTTAAGGTATCACTATTTCGATCATTTCTCGCTAAAACTATAAAGCAAATATTTCGTTTATCAAGAGAAGTCAAGACTGGAATCCCCTTAGCAACAATTTCCGTTTCGACAAGTTTGATATTTTTGAAATAAATGAAGTTGTCTGGACTGATTATGAAAGATAAATTGTAGGCGGTTTGGTTCGAAACATTTTCTACTATTAGGTGGTATTGGTTAAAATCGTTTGATATTGGAACCATTCGTAATTGAATTTCAGGTGTTAAAAGTAACAATCGTGATTGTTTCATTTCTTTGTACATAAAATAAGTTGCAACTGAATATGCAACAGTGACTAAAAGCATGAAAATTGAGGATATAGCTTGTATTGCACTAGAATTGCAGTTTAGAAATTCAATCATATGTTTTCCTTTATGTTTTTAGTTTTGCATGGCAGATAACGAACTAGACTTACCGAAGTTCCCCGACCCTGAGTCCCGGATACGGGACGTTAGGGACTGGCATGTAGCTTGCGCAAGCAAGGCGAATGCCAGAAGGGGAATTTGGCGTAGCCCGAGCGAGGCCTTGTGCCGAAGCGAAGCGGTAAGTCGCTGTTATGCGATAGTGCCTAATTTATTTATTAGATTTTCCCTTTGATGGCCATATGATTTTTTCTCCTGTAACTCTATTATAAATTTTATAAGCGGCATCTAAATATTCTTTATTTTCTTCAGAAGTCATTTCGAAATATTCGATTATTTGTTCCTCATTAAATGTTGGAGAATTGTGAGTTAAAGTTTCTATTATCAATTCTTGTTTATGTTTGAAATCTAAAGTATCATTGTAAAACTTTTGAATTTCTTGAAATAATTTAAAATCTAATTCAGCTATCAACAGAGCAGTTTTTTCATACCAGATGTTAGAAAATGTTGGGAAGGTTGAAGAGGAAAAATGTTCACTCGTTTCGTCTGCTACCCTAAACTGATATTTATCATTTTTTAACGTAACTATTTCATATGATAAATTCTTAAAATTTCGAAATGTGTCAATATAGTTGGAAAGAATAAACGATGAATTTCGAATATCATAAGACAATTGGTGTATTTCTTGACCTAGAAAATTCTTAATTGCATTTAATTTGTTCTTATCGTTTTTTTTTCTTTTGAAATATTCAATTATTTCTTTTGCAACAAAGATTGTTATAGCTATTGTTGCAGTTATGGGAAGAAAATTTTCAAGTTTTGGGGGCATTTTATTATTTCCTTTTTATTTTTTAGGCATTTCGCATAACGAAAAAGCTTACCGACGTTCCTCGTAGCTGAGCCTACGGAGTAGGCGTTAGCGTCGGCGCGATATTTGCGGAGGCAAAAAAGCGTGCCGGAGAGGAATGTGTCGGAGACCGAGCGAGGCCGTAAGTGCCGAAGCGTAGCGGTAAGCGGATGTTAATTGCAGTAGGTTTCTGCAGAAAAAGATAATAGTCGAAAGGGAAATCTCATCAAGCGCGAAAATTTGCGATCCGAATCTTTTTTCTTATAAATTTATATTGGAACTAGCGAATTAAAAACTCTTCTTTCTTCTTTTAATGGAAAAATATAAATCTTTAGCAAATCACAGTTTAATAAAAGAATCTTTGAAGAGAGTCTCCACTACTAAAAGGCAGTAATATATTAATTCCTCAACCCTTTCTAAAGAAAATTTTCGCGCGCATTTTTTGTATGAATTAACCTATTGCAATTAACGAACTAGACTTACCGAAGTTCCCCGACCCTGAGTCCCAACGGGACGTTAGGGACTGGCATGTAGCTTGCGTAAGCAAGGCGAATGCCAGAAGGGGAATTTGGCGTAGCCCGAGCGAGGGCTAGTCCCGAAGCGTAGCGGTAAGTCGCTGTTATCCGCCGTTTATATTTACTTTGGTGAAGCCGTAATCGAGCAATTTATACTTTTCATTGAAAAATATATCAATGTGTTTATCTTCTATGATAGTACCTTTTTTAATTCCAAAATAATCTGAAACTAAGGGATGACCTAAGGAAGAGGCAGTAACTTTTTTATAAATTAGATAATTCAAAGGTTTATGACTCTCAATAATAAATTTGTTTTGGTCTGAAGAAGTTTTAAAATTTTGTTTCGGTTCCCAATATATATTTAAATCATCTATTTTTCCAGTAATCACATTTTGTTTATAAGCTTGAGAATAAGATTCTCCAGAGTAATTAAAGGCTATTTGAGCTAGATAAGAAAAGGTGCTAAATAAGGTAATAAGTGCATACACTCCTTTCAAGTTATTACTAAAGGTTAGAATTATAGAATGGTATATTTCGGTTTCGCTGAAATTGGGCAAGATTTTTGTAGTTTCAGAATATGGGCAAATTAAATTTCCTGCAGAATTTCCATCACAGAAAGCAAATTTCCTACCTAACAAATCGGGATTATGATTTTTATATAAATAATATAGCAATGCAGATTTGTATAAAGAGCGAAGTACTTCTATAGAGCCAGAATTAAATTCCCAAGAAAAATTAATTTCACGATCAAATGTTGGTTCAAAATTTTCATTTGGAGGTGTTTTGATTTTTCTTCCTAGTCTTTTTGAGAGTTTGATAGATTCTTCTTCAATTTCTTTACTATTTGTTCCATATATAATATATCGATTTTCATCTATTTTTTCAATTTTTGATTTTCTTCTTATCCCTTTTTCTGGATCAAATCGAAAAGCTTCCACTCCATTATGATCTTTTATATAAATGCTTTTGTTACTTCTTCTTGCTCTAAAGACATTTAATGTACTGGAGATTAAACGAAAATTATTAATCAATTCTATGTCAATTGTTCTACCATATCTTTCATTGCATCCAGAACAAATGATTTTTCTTGATTCTAGATTTCCACCTAATGCCTGAGGTATTATATGTTCACTATTAAAATATTTGAAAGAATATTCTGTTTGGCAGAAGTAACATTTCATAACAATTTTAAAAATGGCGGATAACGAAAAAGCTTACCGACGTTCCTCGAAGCTGAGCCTCTGTAGGAGGCGTTAGCGTCGGCGCGATT
>NZ_JAMQPN010000026.1 GCF_026151655.1 Leptospira soteropolitanensis
TTGAAAAATAATTATGAAACCAATTAAAAAAGAAAAAGTTGAGAATACAAAATCAAAAGGATTAGATCAAATTAAAACTATTTTACTAAATAGAGGTAATCCTAGATTTCAAATGTTTGTAATCTTAAGTGCAACTTTCCTAAGTGCTACATTAAGTTCAATAGTATTACTAAATTTGGGAATTTCATTAATGTATATCCGATATCCGATTGCTATTTTTATAGGATATCTTTCTTTTTTTCTTTTTCTTCGTATTTGGGTTTTTTTTGCGTTTAAATCGATGAATTTACATCCAGATGAATCATTTAATCTTCTTAGAATTGACTCTAACAAGTTTAATAGTAGTAGTGATATTAATTTTTCATCTGCTCCTTATGATTTCCTCTTTGACCATGAACAAGCTTTTTTGATTAAACTGTTCCTTATTCTTACTCTCTCAATTTTAGTTATATTTGGCTATGTTATCTTCATTTCTCCAATATTTTTATCTGAACTAGTTTTTGAATCATTTGCATTGACATTTGTTTATAAAAAAATTAAAAACTACCAAAGAGTCGGTTGGTACGGCGTTGTTATCAAAAATACAATTGTACCTTTCTTAATACTACTTGCTATTTTTACTTTCATTGCTTTCATTATCCAATCCGCTCTACCAGAAATTAAAAGTATGGGTGATTTAATAAATTCTTTAAAAGCAAATAATTAGTAAATATCAAAAACTACGCATAACAGCGACTAACCGCTTCACTTCGGGACTTGCGCCCTCGTTCGGTCTCCGACACATAGGCTTTTGTCACTCCTCTTGCTTACGCAAGCGTCGCGCCAATCCCTAACGTCCCGTTGGGACTCAGGGCCAGCCTACGTCGGTTAGTCTAGTTCGTTATGCGCAAGCCAGAAAAAACTTTTAACAGAAACAAAAAAAAGGAAAAGAAAATACAAAAATACAGTCAAATATATGTATTGACATACATATCGAAATAAATCAAGATATGGGTGTGGGATTTGAATGGGATTCTAAGAAAAATCAAGAAAATTTAGATAAGCATGGTGTAGACTTTTATACAGCCCAACTAGCCTTTCTTGATGAAAAAAGAATCATTTCAAAAGATACTTTGCATTCGACCGAATCAGAAGAGCGTTTCTTTTGTTTTGGCCAAGTTCTTAATGGAATTTTAACAGTTCGGTTTACTTTAAGAGGAAAAAATATTAGAATCTATGGTGCTGGATTCTGGAGAGAGGGAAAAAAACTGTATGAAAAAGAAAACAAATTACACAAAAACTCCTAATGATATCGCGAAAGCTATCAATTCTTCTAGAATTATAAATGATTTTTTGCCCCCTCCTGATAAGCTAATTACGAAAGAGGATAATTCAAAAGTAACTATTTTATTGAGCAAAAAAAGTATCAGCTTTTTCAAAGCTCAATCAAAGAAATCTGGTGTTCCTTACCAATCTATGATCAAGAAGGTTTTGGATTTATATGCTGATAAATTTGCCCACAAGTAGATTAAATTTAGCTTTTAAACTAAAGAGAGAATAAAGTGCTATCACTTCAAATCTAGTATATAATCTGGCCTGCGCATAACAGCGGGGAAACGCTGCGCTTCGGCACTTACGGCCTCGCTTGGGCTACGCCACATTCCCTTTCTGTCACTCGCTCGCATACGCAAGCTACGTGCCAGTCCCTAACGTCCCGTTAACGGGACTCAGGGTCAGGGAACGTCGTCTCCCCTAGTTCGTTATGCGCAAGACCGTAAAAATTGACTAAAAATATAAACTTTTAACTGGTTGACACTGTCTACTAATTAAATATAATAGCAAATGTGGAAAAACGCATCTGTCATTATCCGTTAAAAAAGATTAAAGAACTGATAATGGAGGGAAAGTTTGCTATAACAAAAAATGCTCAAAAGACTGCTATTGAACAATTTGGATACGGTGAAACTGAAATTATTAATGAAGTTCTCAATTTACATAATTCTGACTTTTATAAATCAATGACTTCTCATAATAATCATTTGCTCTGGCACGATGTTTACAAAAAGGAAAGTAAGTATCATAAACTTTATATTAAAATCCAAATTTCAAACAGAAATACATTAATTATTTCTTTTAAAGGAGATGAAAGCATATGAAAGATAAAAAATGGATCGATTGTCCTGTCTGTGGTGAAACAAATTCTATGGTTTTCAAAACTGATGTCTCTGAAAATTTCAATGTTAAAGATTATGGAAACCTTAAAGTTAATAATCTAGAAGGTTACTATTGCAAAAATTGCAAAGACGGAATTCTTACACGTAAATCTCAAAATCACATTAACGCGGCAATTGCCGAATTTAAAGCTAAAAAAGATGCAGAGGTTACCGTAGCTGCAGATCTTATTAGTGTTGATGAAATGGCAAGAAAGTTAAAATTATCTCGCCAATCTATTCATAAAATGATGAACATTGGAAAAATCAGATATGTTTTCGTTGGCGATATACGATTGCCTTTAAAAAACCAAAAAGTCTCTCATAAATAACGGTCCAGCGCATAACAGCGGGGAAACGCTGCGCTTCGGCACTTACGGCCTCGCTTGGGCTACGCCACATTCCCTTTCTGGCATTCGCCTTGCTTACGCAAGCTACATGCCAGTCCCTAACGTCCCGTTGGGACTCAGGGTCAGGGAACGTCGTCTCCCCTAGTTCGTTAGTCGCAATGCATAAATTTTAAAAGAAAAGATCATGGAAATTGCAAAATTAATTTTAGAATTAATCTCAGTCCTAATATGGCCAATTATTACCCTAATAATTTTCTTTAATTTCAAGAATGAGTTTAAAAATATTTTAAGAAAAATTACCAAAGCAACGTTGCCAGGAGGAGTTGAAATTGACATAGATCAAAATATTAGAGAAAGTAAAGAACTCATACCTCTAGCTATAAAAGAGAGAAAAACACATCTTCAAAAAAATATTCCAAGAACCAAGCAAAAGCAAATAGAGAAAAACGAACTCCATTCAAAGATTCACAAAAACTTTGGACTAAAAGATCCTTCTTCGAATTTAAAAATAGTTTACTATCAGAAAATTGCCAAATCTGACCCAATTTTATCTTTAGCAAGTATCAGAATAGATCTGGAAATTATGATAAAAAACATTGCAAAACGCTATTCAATCATAATCAAACAGAATGATTCTCCGAATAAAATCGCACAATCACTACTCGAAAACTATAAAATCACTTCAAATCAATATAATATGATTAAACAACTGTTAAAAATATGTAATGCAGGTCTGCACGGACAAGAAGTCAGTAACGAACAAATAGAAGAAATTATTGAAATAACTAAAATTTTAATCGATGACTATAAATCTTGGCTTGATTGGGGATTTGCTAATACATAAATGAATTCAATCTTTGACAAAGCTTTACTTCTAAAAAATACTTTAATCACTATTGCAACAAATGACCAACTGGAATCAGGAGATTACAGTGAATTAAGAAAATTTTTCTACGATCATCCGGTAGCTAAAAATTTAATTCCAGAATATCTAAAAAGAAATAGAACTCAGCAAGATTTTTGGACATATATAAAAGCTGAAATTAGCGGCTATCAAAATAGGAGAATTTTCATAAATGAAAGTCTTCAACCGTTACTCGATTATTGTGAAAAATCTGATCAGATACCTTCGGATGAAATAATTAGTCATCGATTAGAAAATTTTGCAATGGATTATGTTCAAGAAATTTGGGACAAAGCTCTCTCAAGAAGATCATCTGACCCAGAAGGTGCTATAACGGCTTCAAGAACTTTAATTGAAACAATTTGTAAGCATATTTTAGATAAGCTAGAAATTAAATATAACGAGAAAATAGATTTACCTGAATTATATAAAATTACTGCTAAAAATTTGAATTTATCTCCCGAACTCCATAATGAAGAAATATTTAAGCAAATTCTAAGCGGCTGCGTCAGCATCGTAAACGGAATAGGGTCTCTTAGAAATAGAATAAGCGATGCACACGGTAAGAAAATCAACTATATAAAACCATCAGAAAGACATGCCACCTTCGTTGTAAATCTCAGTGGCACAATGGGAATGTTCTTAATAGAAACTTATTTAAACAAATTAAAAATACAATGATTACCATGCACTGCGACTAACAACGGCTTATCGCTTCGCCGCGGGATTCACTCCGTTCACCCTTGCTCGGGTTGCACCACATTGTCCTCCGTCACGCTTCTTGCTCCGCAAGAAGTCGCGCCGACGCTAACGCCTTCTTTGAAGGCTCAGCTACGGACAACGTCGATAAGC
>NZ_JAMQPN010000027.1 GCF_026151655.1 Leptospira soteropolitanensis
TTAGCGGAGACGACGTTCCCCGACCCTGAGTCCCAACGGGACGTTAGGGACTGGCCACGTAGCTTGCGTATGCAAGCGAGTGCCAGAAGGGGAATGTGGCACAGCCCAAGCGAGGCCGCAAGTGCCGAAGCGCAGCGTTTCCGCGCTGTTATGCGTAGTCACCTGTAGAATCCTGAATCTCTAGGTATATGATTCTCTTTTTAAAGCGAGTAGCCTTTGCTAAAACTTTGATTCGCTTATTATTGTGTAAGCTTTTAGTGTATTCGGTGCCTGCAAGACTATTTGTCCCAAGTATATAAATTCTTGGTTTGAAGACTTTTTTAGTGCTTTCATCAAATAGATTCGCATTACCTTTTCTAGTTTCTACATTAATGTGATAAATTAATAGTGTATATTCTTTAGCTATATTATCAGTTTCGTAATTTGGGGAATTAGTTTCATAGACACGGATAGCGTTTGAGATTTTTTTTCCGTAATTCGTGTCTAGAATCGCGATAGGCTCAATAGTTTCATTTTTTGTTATTTTAGAAATTTGAATGTCAGTAAAATGTTTCTTTTCTAGATCACAAATTTCTTCGTATTTCCTAGAAAAATTAATCATTTTTTCGATAAATTTTTCTCGCTTAAGTAATCTAACATTGGGTAAAATTTTCGATTCTTCTTTTATCGAATTCATTAATATGTCTATATTTGACTTAGTATTTTCGATATGAAATGTGTTTACGTCTTCTGGAAGATGCTGTATTGGATAAGATAAATATCCATCTAAAAGGTTACGAATCTCCTTTTCTTCAAATTCAGGAAACAATCGATGATTGTCTGGATCGAGTTCAATTTTATATTGTATTTGAAAACTACCAATATTATGGGCCACGATTGAGATTTTTGGAGAAATGTAGGTAAATACATTAACGATTGCTGATTTTAGTAACACAGCTATTTTCGTTTGTACTTTGCTTAATTCTTCAGGATCTGCTTCGTGATTGTTAGCTTCGTTTCCTAGCAATGAAGTTGAGTAATCTAGAGAATGTTCCGTTAAATATTTTGGACAGTAAGATTCGGAACCAGGAAAGAGTTCCTTCGGAATTGTGGTTGCATCTACTAAGTAGCTATCTAGTCTATCTGCTGATATATCAATTATGAAAAGGTTTCTTTTTTCATAATATATTGAAGAAAGAGTTTTTTTTCTAAACTTAAATTCTAAAAATTCTTTTTCATCTAGTATTACATGAATAAATCGTTTTACTTTTTGATTTTCAACTAGGAAAGAGCCCAAAATTCGGTTACGATAGCGATTGAATCCCGTATATAGTATGGGTTCATCATCATACAATAGAATCTTTTTTCCTTGAGTTATGATCGCCATATCATAAGTATCATGGAGTTTATATTGGTTAGGTATCTTAAACATCACGAAATTTTATCCTAGTTACTTCAACGATGTCTTGAATTGAAAATTTTTCACTTTTAAAAAATGAATAATGAAAACTATTACCAAGATTTGGGGTAGGCTTTACTTTTCCTGCTTCCTTTTTTAGTTTAAATACTAGGAACTCTGAAGTACTTCCAATCTTAAAAGGCGTAACTTGTAATACTGCCTGATAGTGCAATTTCATCTCTTCATAATTTTGACTATTAATTTTATCGATAGATACACTATGATATGAGCATAAATAATTACAATCTTTAGATTCCTGTGGTTTTTTTCTTTCTTTAGAAGTTAAAAATATCTTTTCACTTTGAATTTTTTTTGGTATTCTTCGCGAAAATGTGCTAGATGTATCGCTATAAGAATTTTCTAAGCATTTACAATCTTTAATTTCATCGATTAATTCCATATGATTTTTTTCAGACTTTTCTTTCATAGACATCTCTTGTTTTTTGAATTAATAAATTAGTTCAGGTGATTACGCATAACGAACTAGACTTACCGAAGTTCCCTGACCCTGAGTCCCGGAGGGACGTTAGGGACTGGCACGGAGTTTGCGTATGCAAACGAGTGACAGAAAGGGAATTTGCCGTAGGCCGAGCGAGGCCTCGTGCCGAAGCGTAGCGGTAAGTCGCTGTTATGCGACGTGGCTTATTTTGCTAAATATTTTTGCTTTTTAGATGTATGACTGGTTCTGCATCTAATGCTTTTGCAAGTTTATTTATAAAGGATAAAGATAGATTTCTATAATTTCCTGATTCCAATCTTGCTATTGCAGGCTGTGATGTTCCTATTTTTAACGCTAAATCTTTTTGAGTTAAATGCCTTTTTTTTCTTAATTTAATAATTTCTTTGGCAAGAGTAAATTCATTTGCTAAGGCATCATACTCAGCTTTGAAATTCTTTTCTTTAATCTCTTTTTTTAAAAGAGAATCAAAATTTTTCGTTTTTGGTTTCAAGTTGCTTCTCCTTTGTATTGATTCATTAATTTCTTTGCTTTATCAAGTTGATCACGGTTAGTTTTTTGATCTTTTTTAATAAATCCAGAAGTAATAATAATGATTTTATCTCTTTCGAAAAAATAGAAGAATCTGCAAATATTGGAACCCTGCTTAATTCTTAGTTCAAATAAACCGTTGAATCCAGCTATTTTTTTGGAAAATGGTTCCCTTAGTTCAGGTCCGAATTCCTTTAATAATTCTATAGTTCTAAAAGCTTTTGCTTTAATCTTATTTTCTAATTTTAAAAGAAAATCTTCAGCAGGTTCCAAAAGCTGAACGTTGTAGGTCACGGTATTTATATATCAAATATGATATAATATGTCAACTCAATTTTGAATTTAAATAGTCTTTTAGTGAACCGCTTCTTAATAAATGATTTGCTGTGTAAAATACGAAAATGCCGAAAGGAACTTGAGTTATTAAGCCTAATAAAATTGGATAATTCAATGTACATAAACCAAAAATTAGATTAAATAAAATATCAAAAATCATAACTAAGACTGCTATTGTAATAGCGGTTTTAAAATTAATAAAGAGTAGGATAATTACAAGTGGATCAATGAAAACTAATGATGACCAAAAGGCATTAAGTATAAACGGTGCAAATGTATATCCTAGTAATCCCATTTTTATAATATCAATCGAGTGTGATATAGTTCCTATAGTAAATCCTATTATATAGATCAAAATGACTGCAGTATTCTGCTTATTGCGGTTCATAAATACCATTTTTAATTTTAAGAATTAGGTTTAAGCCATGTCGCATAACGAACTAGCCTTAACGACGTAGGCTGACCCTGAGTCCCAGCGGGACGTTAGGGACTGGAACGACGCTTGCGTAAGCAAGAGGAGTGCCAGAAGCCTATGTGTCGCAGACCGAGCGAGGCCTTGTGCCGAAGCGAAGCGTTAAGGCGCTGTTATGCGAAGTCTTTTTGGTTTGAAAAAAAAGTTCTTTTATTTTTCATTTGTATTATATCAATTATAATTGGATTAAAAGATTTTATTTCCTAATAGATAGGATTTGAATTTTCATAATATTCCATTAATTCAATGCAATAATTACATTCCTGTAGGTCGTAATCTATTTTCGTGTTTCCAAATAGCGATAATTTGAATTTAGATTTGAAAATGTTTTTTAATTGCTTAATTTCTTTTTTGTTTAATTTTAATTCTGCTTTTTCAAATTTTGTACCGTCTTTTAAAATTTTGTTAAATTTTTCTAGAAAATCAAATTGGAATTCTATTATTTCATTGTTGTCGGATAAATAGGCTTTTTGAAAGTCAATATATTCATTTCCATAATAGTTTATCGTTAATTTCAAATTATTTTGATCATTAAATTTACTTATATATAATTGAATAGTTTTTGGATTTGATGGGTTGAAAAATTCGATATGAGTTATATCTTCAATTTTCTCTGAATTTTTAAGAGTATCTGTTTTTCGAATTAGATTAGAACTATTTTCTAAGTAAGAATATCTACTAGGAAGACCGGAGCATCCTAAATAAAGTATAAAGAATACTGTGATTTGTTTTTTCATTTTAATTCTCCTAAAATTTTTAAAAAGATTTCGCATAACGAAAAAGCTTACCGACGTTCCTCGTAGCCGAGCCTACG
>NZ_JAMQPN010000028.1 GCF_026151655.1 Leptospira soteropolitanensis
GTAAATTGTATTGTTCAAGGGTTTTACACAGAACAGGTAATTTAATCTGCAGGATTGAAACGGGTGTTTAAGAATATTTATAACTTGGTTCACGGTAATAAAAGAAACTTTTTAATAAATAGAGTAAAACAGTTATGTCAGATTATTTATCTATAAACCAGGAGTATAGTACGTCTGTTGCGTATTTTTCAATGGAATATGCCATTCATCAGCCTTTAAAAATATATTCAGGAGGCCTGGGTTTTTTATCTGGTTCCCATATGCGCAGTGCATACGACATGAAACAAAATCTTGTCGGGGTTGGAATGCTGTGGAAATACGGCTATTACGATCAGGCTCGGAATGAAGATCTTACGATGCGGGTCGATTACACGGTAAAATATTATACCTTTTTAGAAGATCCGGGTATTACAGTTACAGTAAATGTTTTCGGCAAGGATATATATGTAAAAGCTTTTTTGCTCAAACCGGAGACATTTGGATCAGCACCGATCTATCTTTTATCAACTGACCTGCCGGAAAATGATTATTTAAGTAAAACAATCACTCACCACCTGTACGACCCGAATGAAGAGACCCGTATCGCTCAAAGTATTGTGCTGGGCATCGGCGGGGGCAAAGTGCTTGATGCATTAAACAGGCATGTAGATATCTATCATATTAATGAGGCACATGCTTTGCCGGTTGCATTTCATCTTTATGATGTCCATAAAAACTGGGAGGAAGTAAAAAAACACCTGGTATTTACCACGCATACGCCTGAAAAAGCCGGCAATGAATCGCACAACTTTGATTTGTTAAGCCGTGCATCGTTTTTCGGAAATGTTCCGATGCAGGATATTCATGCATTGGACTGCATCATCAACGGGCAGTTTGAATATACCCTGGCAGCATTGCGCATGGCTAAAAAAGCGAATGGTGTTTCAGAGCTTCACGGTGAAGTATCAAGAAATATGTGGAGAGAATACAATAATATCTGTCCCATTGACCACATAACCAATTCTCAGAATGTAGCCTACTGGGCAGATAATTCATTACTGCAGGCGTATCACGAACAAAATGACAACTGGATCCGGGTGCGTAAAAAAGAACTGAAAAAGCAGTTGTTTGAAGTGATTGCTGATCAGACGGGCGATATGCTGGATCCGAATGTTTTGACAATTGTCTGGAGCAGACGTTTTGCCGGCTATAAGCGTCCGGATCTGATCATGCGTGATTACAACAGATTTATGAATCTGTTAAATAATATTCATCAACCCGTGCAGATCATTTGGGCCGGGAAGCCCTATCCGCGAGACCAGGAAGCAATAGGTATTTTTAATAAAATTCTGCAGTCGACACTTACTTCAGACAGATCTGTCATTCTCGTAGGATATGAATTAGGGCTTTCAGCTTTATTAAAAAAAGGTGCAGACGTATGGCTGAACAACCCCCGGTATACGCGTGAAGCTTCAGGAACAAGTGGTATGACTGCATCTATGAATGCAACGCTGAATCTTTCAAATCTGGATGGCTGGGTGAAAGAATACGGAAAGCATATGGAAAATAGCTTTATTATGCAGCACGCCGTTCCCAATCAAAATATAGATGAGCAGGATAATCAGGACGCACAATATTTATATGAGATACTGGAAAATGTAGTGATCCCGACTTATTATAATGATCAGCAGAAATGGGCTCAAATGATCCGTAAAAGCATGGATGATATTTTCCCTTTCTTCAATTCAGATCGGATGGCGGACGAATACTACAAAAAGTTGTATAACAGTGGCAGATAAGCTATTCTTTATATATTGTGATTAAATATAGTCGCCTTTAAGCCGACTGGATTCCCATAATGAGCAATCTGTCACGAATATGGAATAACCATTCTTGAGTCGGGGGGACTGGTTCTTGGCAAAACTCTTACCAAGTTCCTATGTGGTCGAATTATAATCAAACAATCGCAGCGACAGGGCGACTTTCTTCCACTGATCCGAACTTACAAAATATCCCTATTAAAGATGAAGAGGGAAAATTAATTAGAAAAGGGTTTGTTCCGGGAAACAAAGATTATCTCCTGCTCAGCTTAGACTATTCTCAAATCGAACTCAGGATCATGGCACATTTTGCAAACGACAAAAATATGATTCGTGCTTATGAGAAAAATGCAGATATTCATAATGAAACCGCCCAGGCATTGTTTGGAGTTAGTGCGAAAGAAGTTACACCGGAAATGAGAAATAAAGCAAAGATAGTAAATTTCTCCGTAATATATGGAGTAACCGCTTATGGTCTAAGCCAAAATCTAAAAGTCTCGAGACAAGAAGCAGGAATCTTTATTGATAAATATTTTCAACAATTTCCAGGTGTAAAAAAATACATGGAAGATATTTGCGCTGAGTGCGCTGACAAAGGGTATGTGGAAACTATTACAGGAAGGAGAAGACATATTCCCGAAATCAAATCCTCCCGCAGACAAGAACAAGAAGCTGGAAAGCGGATAGCAATCAATAGCCCTATTCAAGGAACAAGTGCAGATATGATAAAAATTGCTATGCTTTCAATCCATGAAAAACTTCAGAAGAAAAAGCTAAACTCCAAACTCATCATGCAAGTTCATGACGAATTGGTTTTTGAAGTTCACAAAAAAGAAAAAGACATCGTCTTTGACCTAGCCAAGAAAGAAATGGAAACAGCAATCAAGCTTAAGGTTCCAATCATTGCACAAGGAAAATTTGGCGATAACTGGGATGAGGCGCACTAGAATTAAAACGATGCCATTATCTAAGGATAGATTACTCTTCTAAGAATTCGTTTCAATTAGATTGAATTTTTTTTAGAGTAAATTCTCCATAGACTAAGTCTCCTTCCGGATAATTATAAATAGCCTCTCGGAAAGTAGGAATTCGTCTTCCATTAAAATCTTTATGATTTCTAATTTAACTCCTCATCTTTATAATATTTTGCTCCGGTGATGCTGATTCCAACAATTGCTCCCGATTCACTAAGTTGGTACATGCTGACATTTGGAGAGGTAGATTCTCCCATTCGAAAATCTAAGCCCTGCTTCGAATAATTGGCAGTAGCCAATAGATTGCCGCCAAACTGCCAACCGGATTCAATAAATTTTACCAATGCTTCTTCAGAATGAAATAAAAACACAATCTTAAATCTTTGCACCCCAAATCCTAGACCTGGTTGCAATTCTCTCATCCTCATATAAGTAGGCTTGTGAGTAGAATGAGAAAACACCACCCCTTCTCCTTTTGCACTTCCCATAAACATAAATTTAAATCCAAAGTTACTAAATACAGCTACGCCAACCGAATCCTCTTCTGCTGCTTTTTTTGCCTTTGGATACTGCTGAAAAACTTGGTCTCTAGTCAGTCTTGCCATTTCTAAAATTTCTTCTCTTTGCAAATTTTTTTGAGTTTTTGTTTTTGGCACCGTGCTACATAAATTACTACTCATTCCAAGTATCAAAACAATTAGATTAAAAAGAATCCGATTTAAAAGAGCCATGTTCTATCTTCTTAGTTGCTTATTACTAATTTGCAAGAAATTAATTTACCCTACAACACCACGTTCAGTTGATATTCTTTCAATATTTAATCGATTAAACCAAGCTCATAGGCAAATTTAAACATTGCAACAACACCAGCCGTCTTAGGAAAAGGATGATCTAAATTAGGAGAACCAAAACTTAGTTTACCTACGAAAGAGTTATAAGCAACATCCCAATGATGAGCATGTAGCATTGCAAGATCAGTTGCCATGGGAATATGAAGTTTAGAGTGTTTTTGTGTCACTTGCATATCGTTATTTGCATCGTATTTATTTAACTCATTCACTCCCTGTAACTGAAAGTATGGTACTTCTGTAATTGTAGTTGAACCAGTAATATTGAAAACAGGAATATTCAAGGCATCTAATTTTTTTAAGTTCTCCTTCAAAAATTCTCCGCGAATAAAAGTAGTTAAATCTAGAATTGCCGCTTTTA
>NZ_JAMQPN010000029.1 GCF_026151655.1 Leptospira soteropolitanensis
TGTCCTCCTGTCACTCGTTTGCATCAGCAAACTACGTGCCAGTCCCTAACGTCCCGTCCGGGACTCAGGGTCGGACAACTTCAGTAAGCCTAGTTCGTTATGCGAAATAATTTAAAATATATTTTAAAAAAAATGAAAATAAAAAGAAATCTAACCCATATTCTAACAATAATATCATTCTTTTACGTTTTTCCTTGTTCTGTATTTGCAGAAACTACTTCAGAAGGCAGTCCAATTAACGACAGAAAAAGAATACACACTTACGTTAGTACATTTATGTTTTCAAAACCAAGATTCAATATGCTTTATGGCATAACGAATAATTTATACTTGGGAATTTCATTAAGAAATGGTGAAAAATCCAATACTAGTGAAAACTTAAATCAAAGTTCCAATAATTCAGTTGATTATTTTCAAAATAATAAGACCAGATTCAATGACCTTTTTACTTTTAAAACTCAGTATTTTTTCTTTGGAAATTTTTATTCAAATTTAGAGTTAGGTTTATTAACAGGATATAAGGAAGAAAATAGAAAGTTTAAAATTTTTCTAAACAATTCCGAAGTTCTTCCGTATTCAAAAACTACTACTTCATCTGATAGATTCTTATTTAGCCTTGGATTAGGATATAGAAAAGAATTTTTTGATCATATTCTTTTAGGTACTGAAATTAATTATGGAATTCTTTCTGCAAGTAAGATCAATAATCATTATACTTTCATTCCGCAATATTATAATGGTTTACCAAGTGATTACATTTTTGACCAATTATATAGTGATAAAAGCGACTATGGAACTAGAAAATTTTTCAATATATCCATCTATGCTGGTATAGCTATTTAATACTTAAATTACTTCGCATAACAGCGACTAACCGCTTCGCTTCGGGACTTCGCCCTCGCTTGGGCTGCGCCACATAGGCTTCTGGCACTCCCCTTGCTTACGCAAGTGTCGTTCCAGTCCCTAACGTCCCGTTTCCGGGACTCAGGGCCAGCCTACGTCGGTTAGCCTATTTCGTTAGCCGCAATAACTAATTCAACATATGACAAAAGAAAATAAAACAGTATGGATACTTGGAGCTGGAGCTTCAATGAGTAACAATTTTGAATTTCCAAATATTAACCAAATATTTGCAAAAGCGAAAGAATACTCTATAATAAGCCTAAACGTAAAAACTTTAAAAGACGATTACAAGGAATTATCAGAATTTATAGTTAATTGTTTCAACAAAAGTCTACTCCGTACATCAGACAAAATTGACGTTGAAAAGGTAATGACATTTCTGCAAATCGAATTTGAAAAAAAGGGATCTTACAGTAATTTACAATTAATGGATAAAGTAATATTTCTGATTAGACATGTTCTTTCAGAATGTTTAGTAAGAGGAAATTCAAATGAAGAATACGAGCATTTAGTAAACAATTTTTTGAATAGAAATACATCAATAATATCTTTCAATTGGGATATAGCATTAGATCAATTAATAAAAAGCAATAACATCTATGAAAATTTTCTTAAGCAAATTAGTTCAAAATTTACTGAAGGATTTTTTAATGGTTATATACCTTTTCCTTACAAAGAATTTCCAACTGACACAGGAATCTATTTAAAAATGCATGGCTCTGTTGATTGGTTATACTGTCCAAATCAACAATGCAGAGTAAATAATAGACTATACGTCTTGGAAGATTCAATTTTAGAATCTCATTATTGCAGTGAATGTCATGAAGAATGCAAAATTCTCATAATTCCACCACTTCTAAATAAAAATTATGATAAATATCCTTCTATCAAAAAAATATGGAACCGTTCATTTCTTGAATTAAACAATGCTTCGGAAGTAATAATATGGGGATATGGAGTTCCTCCGACCGACTTTTATTCTAATTGGTTGTTAACAAGAAGTATACCTCATGAAACAATTATTAAAATTATAAATCCTGAATGTTTAAGAATATCCAATCACGAAAATGAACTACAAGAATACTCTATAAATAAAACATTTGTAAATAAATTTAAAGAAATTTTTTCCAGGCAAAAAATTACCTTTTACTATAACTACAAAGACTTTAAAAATAATTTCGACATAAATCAAAAATATAATGTAAAAGTATAAAGTTACTGCGGCTAACAGCGACTAACCGCTTCGCTTCGGGACTTCGCCCTCGCTCGGTCTGCGACACATAGGCTTCTGGCACTCCCCTTGCCTGCGCAAGTGTCGTGGCCAGTCCCTAACGTCCCGTTCGGGACTCAGGGCCAGCCTACGTCGGTTAGTCTAGTTCGTTATGCGACATTGAAACAATGGAATACATAGACCACCTAATTTACTCTTTTCTTGCACTCACAAGTTTTTTTCTCATAAATAAAATTGGGGAAAAAATGGTAACGTCTGATTATGAACAAATCAGTGTATCCCTTCCTATTGATAAAGCTCCAGCATTCAATATTGTATATAGAGTATTAACTCCCGCACTTTTACTTATTCTATATGCAATTATTTTATCGCAAATTGGATTCGATTATTTAAACCGTAATATTGCTTTCTGCAACTATTACTACATAATAATTAGAATTGCAATTATCTTCATTTACCAAAGAGTATTCCTCGTAAACTGGACAAGACAATTTATTACATACTTTGGGATTCTTTCTATAACTTATTTCCTTGATAGAAAATATCTATCATCTGCCACTAAAATATTACCAGAACCATCAACTTTAATAAACGAACTTTGGATTATCATATTAATATTTATTTACAATCTATTAAATAGCATAACAATAAAATCTGAGGAATTAAGATCCAGAAAGGAAAGATATATTCTAGATACTTTCCAAAAATTGCAAAATAAATTCAATATAATCTTAAACAATTCAAAGGCACAATTTCTTGTCCCGGAAATATACTCGATTATGATATATGAAAACTTCAATAGACCTATTCTATTCAGAAGTGCAGAGTCGTTGTTTAAGAAAATGGGATTTCCAATAAAAACTACAGGAATAATGCAAGTCGCTAGTAATTCAATACTCTCAGATGTTAAAAGTATTCAAATGAGCGTGACCCTCTTACGGAATCTTTTAATAAATAAAATTCAAAAAACGGATTTCAATGACCTAGCTTATTATTTAGAAAACCACAAAAGTCTAATAGATGATACCTTAAGTCAATACAACAAACGGTCAGATTATATTTATGAAATAGATTTCATAAGGTCAACAATATATGAAAAGAAATTAATTCCTACTTCCTTCGAAAAATATCAAATTCGATTAAACAGACTAATAATTCGATATTTAATCAGGAAAAAAAAGGAAGCGACAGAGTTGGATTATTATGGCAAAAAAGTGAATTTAAATAGTTTAAGAAAAGAATATTTCAAAAAACGAAAGAAATAAGCATTTTCAACGTCGCATAACAGCGCCTTAACGCTTCGCTTCGGGACAAGCCCTCGCTCGGTCTGCGACACATAGGCTTCTGGCATTCGCCTTGCTTACGCAAGCTACATGCCAGTCCCTAACGTCCCGTTGGGACTCAGGGCCAGCCTACGTCGTTAAGG
>NZ_JAMQPN010000003.1 GCF_026151655.1 Leptospira soteropolitanensis
TTATGTAAAAATAGACTGACTGCTTGTAGTTTGTACATTTTCTGGTGTTTGACTTTGCCTAAAAATAAATCATTTTGCTGAAAACAAAATAATTGGACAGTACACCCAAATTCAAAAACAAGGTACAGTAATTGCTTTAGAGTAGGGTACGTATGTCAAAATCCAACCAACCACCCATCCTTCCGCCACTTGGCCCACAGGCCCAAGGTATGTATGATCCTGCCTTGGATAAAGATTCCTGTGGTGTTGGTTTTATCGCAAATTATAAAGGCAAACGTTCCCGCGATATCGTCGACAAAGGGATCCGCCTGATGTGCAATTTAGAGCACAGAGGGGCCGAAGGGGCCGATCCAAAAACCGGTGACGGTGCTGGGATCATGATCAATATCCCGGATGCATTTTTTAGAAAGAATCTGCCCTTCACTTTGCCAAAAGAAGGCGACTATGCGGTGGGATTTTTGTTTTTACCGCAAAACACAGAAGCCCGCACTGCGGTGGAAAACGTAATTGAAAAAATCATCGTGGACGAAGGGGAAGAGTTTCTTGGATTTCGCGATGTTCCCATTAACAAAGAATATGCGGGTGTAGTTGCATCCAAAACACTTCCAGTTTTCAAACAAGTATTCATAGGTAAAAAATCCAAAAAAAACAAAACTTCTGACGATTTCGAAAGAAAACTATTTCTCATCCGTCGCCTCATTGACAGACGAATCCGAACTGAAATGAAACTAGATCGTTCTCAGTACTACGTACCTAGTTTTTCCTCTCGCACCATCGTTTACAAAGGGATGTTACTTGGTGACCAAGTCAAAAAATTCTACGAGGATTTAAAATCTCCTGATTTAACTTCTGCGTTTTGTTTGACTCACACAAGGTTTTCGACTAACACCTTCCCTACTTGGGATTTGGCACACCCTTACCGCCAAATTGCGCACAACGGAGAAATAAACACTTTACGTGGGAATATGAACTGGATGGCCGCTCGCCAAATGGTGATGCAATCTCCTCTTTATGGTGATGAACTCCGCCGTATGCTTCCGATTGTGATGGAAGGTCAGTCTGATACTGCAACATTTGATACAGTACTTGAATTACTAGTAATGGGAGGAAGGTCTCTTCCACATGCTGTGATGATGATGATTCCAGAAGCTTGGTCTAAAAACAAAGCAATGGATGCCGACAGACGCGCATTCTACGAATATCATGCAACATTTATGGAACCTTGGGATGGACCTGCTGCGATTGCCTTCACAGATGGTAGAATCATTGGCGCAACCCTTGATCGAAATGGTCTTCGCCCAGCGCGTTACATCGTTACTAAAGACGATGAAGTCATCATGTCTTCTGAGGCAGGTGTTCTCAATCTTCCTCCAGAAGAAGTTTTAGTCCAAGACCGCCTTCGTCCAGGCCGTATGCTTCTCATCGATATGGAAAAAGGCCAAATCCTTGACGATGAAGAAATCAAAAAACAAATCGCTACCCAAAAACCATATCGTAAATGGGTAGAAGACAATATGATTCGTCTGGGTTCATTGCCAGATCCAGAGAACGTTAAACAACCACAACACGAAACCATTTTGGAACGCCAAAGAGCATTTGGTTACACTCATGAAGATGTGTTTACAATCATCAAACCTATGGGTGTCTCTGGAGAAGAACCGATAGGCTCAATGGGGGTTGACTCTGCCCTTGCTGTTTTAAGTGAAAAACCACAACCCCTATTCCGTTATTTCAAACAAAACTTTGCACAAGTTACCAACCCACCCATTGACCCAATCCGGGAAGAACTGGTGATGGAACTCACTACCTATATTGGACCGGAAGGTAATCTTCTTTCAGAAGAGCCAGAACATGCTCACCGTTTGGAATTGGAACACCCGATTCTTACCAACGAAGATTTCGAAAAAATCAAACAAATCAGCGAAGGCCATTTCAAAGCAAAAACTTTTGAGATCCTTTTTGATCCATCTAAAAAACATGATATGAGAAACTCTCTTGATCGTGTTTGTGCCGATGCTGCCAAAGCGGTTCGGGAACAAGGTGTAAACCTCATCATCTTAACTGACCACGGTGTCGGTGAAAGAAAAGCTGCCATCCCATCACTTCTTGCAGTAGCAGGACTTCACCACTATTTGATCCGTGAAGGCCTTCGTACTCGTGCAGGTATTGTTTTGGAATCAGGGGAACCTAGAGAAGTAGCCCACTTTGCTTTGTTATGTGGTTATGGCGCTAATGCTATCAACCCGTACTTGGCATTTGAAACCATTGCTGATCTTTCGCAACAAGGTCTACTCCCAGAAGTTCCTAATTACAAGGATGCAAAAAAGAAATACATAAAATCCATTGGAAAAGGACTATTCAAAGTATTCTCTAAAATGGGAATTTCCACATTACAATCGTATTGTGGTGCTCAAATTTTTGAGGCAGTGGGACTTGATTCTGAGTTGGTGAATACTTACTTTGCAGGGACACAATCTAGAATTGAGGGACTTTCTCTTGAGATGTTAGAAGAAGAAACCGTTCGCCGCCACAAAGCAGCTTACGATCCTACTTTTTTCCCAAACAACTTGGAACCAGGCGGAGTACACTATTATCGTAAAAATGGAGATAGCCATCTCTATACACCGATCACAGTTCATAAACTTCAAAAAGCAACACAAGACAACGACTACAAAGTATTCAAAGAGTTCTCTAGTCTCATCGACAACCAAAACGAAAAGGCAATTACTTTACGAAGTTTGTTCCAACTTGATTTTGAAGGATCCAAAGCAATCCCGATCGAAGAAGTAGAGTCTGTAAAATCCATTCTCAAACGTTTCCAAACAGGAGCCATGAGTCATGGTTCCATTTCTTGGGAAGCACATACAACGCTTGCCATTGCGATGAACCGAATCGGTGCTAAATCGAACACAGGGGAAGGGGGAGAAGATCCAGTTAGGTTTAAAACCTTGCCTAATGGAGATAGCATGCGTTCGGCGATCAAGCAGGTTGCTTCTGCTAGGTTTGGTGTGACTATGGAATACCTCACCAATGCAGATGATATCCAAATCAAAATGGCACAGGGCGCAAAACCAGGAGAAGGTGGACAGCTCCCAGGGCACAAAGTAGACAAATACATTGGATGGCTTCGTTATTCCACTCCTGGTGTGACTCTCATCTCCCCTCCTCCTCACCATGATATTTATTCTATCGAAGATCTAAAACAGTTGATCTTTGATTTAAAAAATTCCAACCCAAGAGCACGGGTTTCGGTGAAACTCGTTTCTGAATCTGGGGTAGGAACCGTGGCTGCCGGTGTGGCAAAAGCCCACGCGGACCATATTCTTATCGCAGGCCATGAAGGGGGAACTGGGGCAAGCCCAATTTCCTCAATCCACCATGCAGGAACCCCTTGGGAACTTGGACTTTCGGAAACCCACCAAACTCTTGTTGCCAACGGACTTCGTGACCGTGTGTATCTGGCTGTGGATGGAAAACTCCTCACAGGAAAAGACGTAGTTGTAGGAGCTCTCCTCGGTGCGGAAGAGTTTGGGTTCTCCACTTCCGCACTTGTCTCTGTAGGTTGTATCATGATGCGTAAATGCCACTTGAATACTTGTCCTGTAGGTGTTGCGACCCAAGACGAATTCTTAAGAAGTAAATTTACCGGTAAACCAGAGTATGTTGTGAACTTTATGACTTTTGTGGCGGAAGAAGTTCGTGAGATTATGGCCAAACTTGGATTTAGAACCTTTGAAGAAATGATTGGCCAAGTAGAAAAAATCAAATTCAAACGACCTCACCACCATTGGAAGGCTCGTGGTCTTGACTTTAGTAAAGTGCTCCATAGACCAACTCCTGTGTTCCCCACAGGACTCTATCGTGCCAAAGAACAAAACCACCACTTGGATGAACAAATTGATAACGAACTGATTCGAAAGTCACTGGCTGCCATTGACCACAAACAACCAGTGAAAATCAAAACATCCATTGTAAACTTAAACCGTTCTGTGGGGACCATGTTAAGTCATGAAGTGACTAAAAAATATGGTGTGGATGGTTTGTCGGAAGACACGATCGATATCGAATTTACGGGAACCGCAGGACAGTCGTTTGGTGCATTTGTGACCAAAGGAATGACCCTTCGTCTCATCGGAGAAGGAAATGACTATGTAGGGAAAGGTCTTTGCGGAGGAAAACTCATCTTCCAAACTCCCAAAAATGCTCCTTACAAAGCAGAAGAAAACATCGTTATTGGGAATACTTGTTTCATTGGAGCTACCAGTGGAAATGCGTATGTCAACGGAATTGCAGGAGAAAGATTCTGCGTTCGTAACTCCGGTGCTCATGTCATCGTTGAAGGAACAGGAGATCACGGTTGTGAATACATGACAGGGGGACGGGTCATCATCCTTGGAGACATTGGGCGTAACTTTGCTGCTGGTATGTCTGGTGGGATTGCTTACCTTTGGGATCCAAAGAAAAACAAAGAAGCGCTCATCAACAAAGAGATGGTCGACTTAGATCCGTTAACTGATGCATCAGAAATTGCAGAAGTCAAAAAAATGGTAGAAGATCATAAAACGTATACGGGTTCCAAAAGAGCAGAGGAAGTGCTGAAAGATTGGAATACAGTTGTAAAACAAATGATCAAAGTCATACCAAGAGATTATAAAAAAGCTCTAGAAAAGATAGCTGAAGAAAATGCATCAGGAAAAGCAAACAAAGAGGGGGTAACAGCTCGTGGGTAAACCAACAGGATTTTTAGAATTTAAAAAAGAATACCTTCAAAAGATTGAACCGAAGGAACGAGTTAAAAACTACAAAGAGTTTGAGAAACCTTTTCCTGAAGCTATTGCCAAAGACCAAGGTGCTCGTTGTATGGACTGCGGGATCCCTTTTTGCCACGGCGAAACAGGTTGTCCTGTCGATAACCTGATCCCTGAATTCAATGACTTTGTATATCGAGGTCGCTTTCAGGAAGCTTGGGAAAATCTTTCTAAAACTAATAACTTCCCTGAATTCACAGGAAGGCTCTGCCCTGCTCCGTGCGAATCGGCTTGTACTTTAGGAATCATAGAACCACCTGTTTCTATCAAGTCGATTGAAAGAACCATTATTGATCGGGCTTGGGAAGAAGGTTGGGTCATCCCACAACCTCCGACTTCTAAATCCGGGAAAAAAGTAGCGGTAGTAGGTTCAGGTCCAGCAGGACTTGCTGCAGGACAGCAGTTAGCTCGTGCTGGCCACACGGTCACTATCTTTGAAAAAAACGACCGTATTGGTGGTCTACTCCGTTACGGAATCCCCGATTTCAAAATGGAAAAAAGACATATTGACCGACGTGTCAAACAGATGGAAGCGGAAGGTGTTACTTTCAAAACCAATGTCAATGTAGGTATTGATATCACCGCAAAACAATTACTCGCTGATTTTGACGCCGTGGTACTTGCTTGTGGATCAGAAGTTCCAAGAGACTTACCCGTAGAAGGTAGAAACAGTAAAGGTGTTCACTTTGCAATGGAGTTTTTGTCCAAAAACAACAAACACGTAGCAGGTGATGACCTAGAAATCATTAATGCCAAAGACAAACATGTGATTGTCATCGGTGGTGGTGATACTGGATCTGATTGTGTAGGAACTTCCAACCGTCATGGGGCAAAATCCGTCACACAAATCGAACTTTTCCCAGAACCGCCGAAAGAAAGAGACTCCTCCACACCTTGGCCACTCTATCCAAAAATGCTACGCACTTCCACTTCACACGAAGAAGGTGTAAATCGTAAATGGGCTGTTTCCACTATGGGTTTTAAATCCAATGATAAAGGGGAAGTCACTGCGATTTACGGATCCGAAGTCAAAGAAGAAAATGGGAAGTTTCATCCAATTCCTGGAACTGAATTTGAATGGCCTGCCGATTTAGTTTTCTTAGCGATGGGATTTGTAAACCCAATCAAAGAAGGATTACTTGCCGATTTACAAAAAGAAGGATTGGAACTAGACGGACGTGGGAATGTCAAAGCAGATTTCGGAACTAAACCGGGATCTTTCGCCACATCTGTACCTAAAGTATATGCTTGCGGAGACGTAAGACGAGGACAATCCCTCATTGTTTGGGCCATTTCGGAAGGTAGGAAGTGTGCGGACCAAGTCCACCACTTTCTAATGCAAGAAGTAGAGGCGTAAAAAACCTCTACGGCTCACTGGCCACATTTGGAACATACTTTATCATAACATGGATAATTTATTTCCAACTGTGGTTTGGCTTTAGGATCGTCTTTTACAAAAAAATTCTTGCCTAACTTCCAAATTGCAAAAATGATTGGAGAGACCAATTGAAACGTAGCAAGTAACACTATAGAGATTGTTATATAATATTCCAACACTTGAGATACCCTTGAAACTGACTATTACACAATTCATCAAAATCGCAACACTTTTGGTAGTGCTCACAGGAAACCTATCCGCAGAGAACATTCTCCTCAAAAAAGGGGGAACTCTCCAAGGAAAGGTAATCGAACAAGACCAATACAAGCTAAAAATTCGAAAAGAAGACGGAACCACAGTTGTTCTAAATAAAACCGATATCTTAAAAGTAGTTTACAAAGACCACCTAACTGCTGCAGAGGAAGACAAACTCAGAAAAGCAGAAGAAGACAAAGAAAGACTTAAAAAAGAAAAAGAAGAAGCTGCAAAACTCAAAAAAGAGCAGGAAGAAGCTGCGAAACAAGAAAAAGAGTTGGCTGCAAAAAATGCAACTGCAGAAGCCGAGGAAAAACGGAAAAAGGAAGAAGAAGCAAGGCTTGCTGAAGCGGATCGAAAAAACCTAACAAAAGCAGGTGCAGCCTGGAGATCCGCAGTTCTTCCTGGTTGGGGCCAATGGAAACAAGGCAGAAAAGTACAAGCCATTGTTTACCCTTCTATCATTGCCGTTGGACTCTTTTTCACATATGACAAACATCGTATGTATTTGAATGCCAAACGAGACTACAACAACTTAGATAACCCTTACACAACCAACGGATACTTTCGAGCCGCTTTTTCTCCACAAACAGCAGCCACAGTTTCCCCTGCAGAAGCTGTAGTCTCAAGTCAACTTGGTCCCTTCAAAGGACAGAGAGAATCGGTAGAACGACACTACCGTGATATGCAATACATTGGTATTGCTACCCTACTTGTTTATTTCTGGAATATCTTTGATGCTTATTACTTCCATCCGACAGGTTCTGGACTTGCAGAGGAAGACACTAGAAAAGAAAAATTCTTTATGCGCTCTACAGTAGACCGCATTGGATACCACCCTACTGCGATTGCCGGAGATCGTGGCATCGAACATCGTACACAATTAGGATATGAATTGACTTTCTAACTACTGTTAGAAAGTCTGCCCCTTTAACTCCTCCAATTAGACTCAGTCTAAGTCTCAATGCCTCCCTTGACAAAAATCAAGGGGGGATTCTAAGAACCACATTCTGTTTTTCTTTCTTTTCTTCGTCACTTTATAGACAAAGGAATTAGTTCTCTATATAAATGGAACTGATAAAGATTAAGGAGAGAAACATTGGCTACGGAAAAAACTCAATATGACGATTTTATCGTAAAAGGGTTTATCATTTCAGCGTTAGTCTGGGGCGTTGCATCAATGACATTTGGTGTCATTATTGCCTTCCAGCTTGTATATCCACAGCTGAATTTGGAATTACCTTGGACGAGCTTCGGAAGGTTACGACCTCTACATACCAATGCAGCCATTTTTGGATTCGCGTTGAGTGTTATCTTCGCCACAGCCTACCATACGGTACAAAGATTGTGTCGAACAAGAATGTGGAACGACACACTTTCCAAAATACACCTGGCACTGTATAACCTAACAATTGTCCTTGCAGCAATTACATTACCACTTGGATACAGCCAATCAAAAGAATATGCCGAATTAGAATGGCCTATCGATTTATTGATTGTTGTATGGTATGTAATTTTCTTTGCAAACTATTTGATGACGGTAATCAAAAGAAAAGAAGAACAAATGTATGTAGCTATTTGGTTCTACATCGCTTCCTTTGTAACAGTTCCACTTCTTTTTATCGTAAACAACATTGTGATCCCAGCTGGACTTTTAAAATCCTACTCGGTATACGCAGGTGTGTTTGATGCCAACATCCAATGGTGGTATGGACACAACGCAGTAGCCTTTGTTCTTACGACTCCGTTCTTGGGACTTATGTACTATTACCTCCCAAAACACATCAAACAACCCATTTACTCACATAGACTTTCGATCATCCATTTCTGGTCGTTAATCTTTATTTATATTTGGGCAGGCCCGCACCATTTACTTTATTCTCCAATTCCAGAGTGGTTACAAACAACAGGGATGGTTTTCTCCATCATGTTATGGATGCCTTCTTGGGGTGGTATGTTAAACGGATTCCTCACGCTGACCCAAGCAAAAGACAAAATCAAAGTAGACGCTACCCTCAAAATGATGTTAGCTGCTGTAACTTTCTACGGTATGTCCACATTTGAAGGTCCACTTCTTTCCATTCGTGCCGTTTCCGCTCTTGGACACAACACTGACTGGATCATTGGTCACGTTCACTCAGGAACTCTTGGTTGGGTTGGATTTATGTCAGCTGCAGCACTTTATTACTTAGTTCCAAGACTTTGGAATGCGAACCTATATAGCGAAAAACTTGCCAATGCACACTTCTGGCTCGGGACTCTTGGTATCCTACTCTACATCATCTCCATGTGGGTATCTGGAATTACTGAAGGATCTATGTGGCGAGCAGTTGGCGAAAATGGCGAACTCGTTTATAAAGACTGGGTAGAAATTGTTGAGTTCTTAAAACCATTCAGACTATTCCGTGCGATCGGAGGAACACTCTATCTCACAGGAATTATACTAATGGTATATAATTTCATCAAAACCATTCAAAACAAAGACAGTGGGTTTGTAGAACAAGACTTACGTATAGGAGTGAAATCATAATGTTTGGATTTAACAAATTCTTAGATTGGTTTTCTGAAGTTGCAGACCATTGGGATACAAAAGGGGTTAAGTTTACTCTATATACAACGATTGCCGTTGTGATTGGTGGACTTTTCGAACTAATCCCGCCGTTTTTCCTTACAAAAACGGTAACTCCCATTTCAACTGTGAAACCATACTCCGCATTAGAACTTGCGGGTCGTGACACTTACCAAAGAGAAGGTTGTATCGGATGTCATACACAAATGGTTCGACCATTCAAATGGGAAGTAGATCGTTTTGATCCCACTAAGGCTTACGGACGAACTGGATATTCAAAAGGTGGAGAGTATGTTTATGACCATCCATTCCTTTGGGGATCCAAAAGAACAGGTCCAGACTTAGCTCATGAATCTCAAATGCTTCGTTCTGATGAGTGGCATAAAAACCATTTGATCAACCCAAGAACAGTAGGTGGCGTACCAAACTCTGTGATGCCAGCATACCCTTGGTTATTCGAAGAATCTCATAAAGTTGATGTAGAACAAGTAGTGGCTAACATGAAAGCTCTTAAAGCAATCGGAGTTCCTTACACTGAAGAAGACTTTGCTAATGCGCCATCACTTCTAAAGGACAAAACCGAAGGAGAGGCACTTGTAGCTTATTTGCAAAAACTAGGAAGAGATTCGGCTGAGTTGCAAAAAGGTATGAAGTAAAATCATGAACGATGCAGATATTCTACTCGTTTATAAAAGTTTGAGATTGCCGGTCCTTGTGATCGCAATCTCTTACATCACCTACTACGTTTATAAAAAACGTACAAAAGACGAAATGGAGAAACCCAAGTATAGAATGCTTGAGGAGGATTAATACGAATGAAAGAACCAAAAGAAGTAGACGGAATCTTCCAAGCCGACAATCCCATGCCCACTTGGTGGAAATTGGTATGGCTGATCAGTATCATCGTTTCCATCGGTTACGTTGTATACTTTCACTGGTATTCTGAATGGCCACAAGAGGTTGCGTTTGAAAAAGAAGTTGCAGAACACGAAGCTCAATTTCCAGCAAAACAAGCAATTGTTGCAAATACAGAAGACGGATCAAACCCTTATCGTGACGATGCAGTTGCGATTAAAGAAGGTGAAAGCACTTACAAACAAATTTGTTCTGCTTGCCACGGCCCAACAGCGGAAGGTGCAGTAGGACCAAGTCTTGTGGACAAAGATTGGATTCATGGAAACACTGATAAAGAAGTGTTTAACAACATCATGAAAGGAATTGGACCAGAAAGACAAAAACTCAACCGAGGTGGAATGCCAGCTTGGGAAGGTTTAGGTGCTGAAAAAGTTTATGCTGTCATGGCATGGCTTGCAACTAAAAACAGTAGTTTGGTAAAGGCAAAGTAAAATGATCATTTCAAGACCACAGACAGGAAAAGTAAGGACACGAAGAAACTTTGTAATGAGTTTTCTCGTAGGTTTATTTTTAATCGCTCCTTGGGTGGTGTTACCGGAAGGTAGCCCTCTCATTCGATTGGACATCCCACGCAGGGTGTTTCACTTGTTCGGTGGTCTTTTTATCCCGCAGGAAGGACTGATCTTATGGTTTTTCCTTCTCACGATGGGACTTTCGCTTTTCTTTTTCACCTCCGTCATTGGCCGTGTTTGGTGTGGATGGGGGTGTCCTCAAACAATCTACACCGATCTTTTCGATCGAATTGGTCGGTTTGTTTTAGATTCAAAATATGGGAAAAAGGATGCCTCGATCGTAGGCAAATACACTGTTTATTTTCTCTGGATTGTTGTTTCATTTATCGCTTCTTTTCATTGGATAGGCTATTTTGTTAGCCCATACGAAATGTTATCCGACTATGTTAACTTTTCATTTGTAAACCAAACATACTTTTATTTTACATTATTTTTTACGGCAGCAATGTTTATCGATATCGGATTTATCCGAGAACAATTCTGTCGTTATGCTTGTCCTTACGCAAGATTTCAAACCCTCCTTATGGATGAACATTCTTGGAACGTAACTTATGACTTTAAACGAGGTGAACCTCGAAGGGACGGGAAAACCAAAATTGGGGATTGTATCTCCTGCAATATGTGTGTGGTGGTCTGCCCTACTGGGATCGATATCCGCGATGGTTTACAGGTGGGTTGTGTGGCCTGCGGAAAATGTGTGGATGCCTGTACTTCCATCATGGCAAGAGAAAACAAAAAAACTCTCATTGGATACTTCTCACTTAAACAAATCGAAACAGGGGCAAAAATCAAATGGATCAGACCAAGAACGGTCATTTATGCCATCTTGCTCACAGTGGTTATCACAGGTGCCGTCATTCAACTTGTGACGAGAACTCCTATGTCTATGATTGCGGCATCTAATAAATCAATGCCTCCCATCTTAATTCCAGATAATAAAATCAGAGCTTTTGTTGCACTACGCATTCAAAATATAGCACCGATTGAAAAAGAATTTCAACTTTCGGCATCTGACACAAGACATGGAAAAGAAATCCTAATTCGTTCCGGTGAAGAGAATAACAAGTTCAAATTGGGATCAGGCGAAATCAAAAGTATTTCTGTGGTTTTAGAGACACAGCCCCTCACAGAACAAGAATTAAATGAAGGTTACTTACCTGGCTCCATTGTATTACAAAATGCAGAAGATCCAGACGAACGATTGGAGAAAAAACTCTCCTTAACATTACCAAGGAGGTAATGATGTTTAAAGAATTACACCCCAGCCTACGAAATGCCATGTATGTGGTTCTGATTAGTTTTACCGCACTTGTGGCAGCGACTTTTTATACCATTCGTTTAACCTATAAAAACTTTGAACCAGTAATGGACAAAAATTATTACGAAATTGGTTTGAACTACGAAAAAGCAATAGAAAACCAAAAAGAACTTTTGAAAGAAGGTTATCTGATCAAAACAAACTGGGATAACCAAATCCTACTTCCTATGGGTGAATCAGAAATTTCGGTCCAACTGGAAAAAAATGGTACACAAACTAATAGCAGCGCAAAAACCATGACTGTTTTTTTGGAAAGAAATGCGACTACCAAAAATACCGCACGTTATGATCTAAAACCAACACCAAATGGGTTTGTTGGAAAAATCCCACTATTAGAAAAGGGAACTTGGAATTTACGACTGGTTGCTGACATAGATGGCAAGTCCTTTGAAAGAGAAGGAAAAATTTCTATTAAATGAACGAAACCGTTTCTGATGTAACAAAAACAGAATGTGATCACTGCGGGAATCAGATCCGGTTAGTGAGGATCGAAGCAAAAGTCGGAAATGATACAAAGGTTTTTTGTTGTGAAGGATGTGAAACGGTTTATTCCATCATCAATTCTCTTGGTGGAAGTTATTATTACAACTTAAAAGGAAATACAAAACTCGATCCAGTTCAAATCGAAGACTCGGATGCAGACGTTGAAAACGAACTTGTATACGAAAAGTTTGTCCGTAAGTCAGGAGATTTTTCTGAAGTTTCAATCCAAATCACAAACATTCATTGTTCTGCCTGTGTTTGGATCAATGAAAAAGTTTTAAACGAAGAAGAAGGAATTGTTTCCGCTCAAATAAACTTTGCATCTGGAAGGGCTCGGATTCGATTTGATCGTTCCAAAATTAAAATTTCTCGGATTTTATCTCTCATTCGTGCCATAGGTTATAAACCTGTACTTTTTTCGCCCACAGAAGGTACTCTGGAAAAAACAAAACAATTAAAGACTCTACTCCTCCGCATTGGAGTCGCCGGTTTTTGTTTTGGAAATATCATGATCTTAAGTGTGGCTTTGTATTCTGGTTATTTTACTGGAATAGATTTAGACATCAAACGGCTCTTCCATTACGCATCTTGGGTATTTGCGACACCAGCCTATCTATATTCTGGTTATCCTTTTATGTCTGGGTTTTTAACAAGCATCAGACGAAGAACACTTTCAATGGATTTCCTTCTGTTTTTAGGAATCTCCTTGGCATATTTTTATTCGGTTTATGTAACTCTGACTGATATAGGCGAAGTTTATTTTGATTCCGTAGCGATGATTTACTTCTTTATTTTAATTGGAAAGTACTTCGAAGAAAAAGCCAGGGTGTTTGCTTCGGATAAATTGGAATCCATCCTTTGCAAACTTCCTGAAACTTCAATTCGTGTGACAGAAGCAGGCGAAGATACCATTCCCAGCTCCGAAATCAAAATCGGAGATACCATTCGAGTGGCGCCAGGAAAACGAATCCCAGTCGATGCCATTCTTGTATCCGAACAAACCTATGTGGATGAATCCTTTTTAACAGGAGAATCTTTACCCATTCGAAAAAAGAAAGGCGATACCATTCTTGCTGGCTCTCTTGCTATGGATAACCCGGCTTTAATTATTGCGGGATCCGACTACCACGCCTCTACTCTTTCTTCTCTTAAACTGCGATTAGAGGAAGCCTTACATCTAAAACCAAAATTACAAATCCTAACTGAGCGAATTGCTTCCTACTTTATCACTGTTGTATTTGCATTGGCCTTTCTTTGTTTTTTTGTTTGGTATTATTTGTCCGGTGGAAATTTAGAACAAAGTCTTGTCACGACCATTTCTGTTCTCATTGTTGCTTGTCCTTGTGCCTTGGGAATTTCTGTTCCGACAGCCCTTGTCACAAATCATATCCTCAATGCTGACAAAGGAGTGCTTTTAAAAAATCCATCCGTTGTGGAAGCACTCGCAAAAGCCGATACCATCTTTTTAGATAAAACTGGAACCCTTACAGAAGGGAAGTTTTTAGTAAGACAAGTGTCTGTGAAAGAGGAACACCTACCGCTTGTTTACCGAATAGAAAAAGAGGTTAACCATCCTTTAGCTAAATCTCTGGTAAAGTATTTGCAACCGTTTAGTTCTGTTACCAAACGAGCTGAGTCTATTTTATTATCCAAATTAGAAAACCTTCCAGGAAGAGGAGTCAAAGCCGAGTTAGAAGTGGATTCTAATAACCTTTCAGTTCTTATTGGAAATAAATCCTTACTCGAAAGTGAAAAGATTCCTTTGGAAAATGTACCGGAAGGAGAGGGATCGTTAATTTTACTTGCTGTAGGTGGAATGTATCTAGGGAGTTTTTTACTTGCCGATGAAATCCGTCCTGGGGCTCGTTCCTTTGTTTCTCTTCTCAAACACTTTGTTCCGAATATTTCTATCCTTTCAGGGGACCGATATGCCGCAGTGAAGTATATTGCGGACACCCTTGGCATTGAAAAATATGCATCCGACCTTTCTCCAGAAGACAAAAGAAATCTCATCAGTAAAGCACAAAGCGCAGGAAATGTGGTCATCATGGTGGGAGATGGGATCAACGATAGTTTATCTTTGGCACAAGCAAATGTTTCTATTTCACACACGGAAGCAGAAGACCTCTCTTTAGAAAAATCTGATGTGGTTTTGACTTCTGGAAATTTGAATGGACTTGTCCATTCCCTACTCTCTGCCAAAAAGACAAGAGAAGTCATTCTGCAAAATATCATCATTTCTTTCTGTTATAACTCGATTATGTTACCTCTTGCGATGTTTGGGCTAATGTTACCTGTGATCTGCGCTGTTTTTATGGCGTGTTCCAGCTTGACAGTCCTTCTCAATTCTCTTTCCATAAGATTAAGGATCCCCAAATGGAAGCCCTCTACTTAACAATACCTATGGCAATGTGTATTGCCGCTTTCTTTCTTTATGTCTTTATCACTGCCTTTCGTAAAGGCCAGTTTGAAGACATCGAATCCCCTAAATATAGAATGTTCTTTGAGGAAGAATATCCGCAAGAGAGCCAATCAAAATCAAATTCATCTGATGGACCAACTAGCAAATCTTAGTTTTTTTGGTTCCATATTTGTTTATGGATTTGTAAGCAGTTTTCATTGTTTAGTCATGTGTGGCCCCTTTGTCTCCCTATTGCAAACGGAGAGAGGAAAACATATCCCCATTTATCTTTATCACCTAGGAAGATTCATCTCTTATACCTTCCTTGGTATGGTCTTAGGATTTCTCGGTAAAGGAGCCAATGCCTTGGGAGATTTAACGGCTGTTCGGGGAGTTGCAGGGCTACTCACCTTTTTATTCTTAGTGGTATTTGCCATCCGAACCTATTCAACAAAAACAACCTCCTCCTTTGGATCTTTACCACAAGGCATTCGTAAGTTTTTAGAAAAAATTCGTTCCCGTTTTAGCAAAAATGGACTTGGGTTTGGAATTGGAATGGTAAGTGCCTTACTCCCTTGTGGCGTTTTATATCCTGCCTACGCCGCTTCATTTGCGACAGGTTCCTTATGGAACGGCGGATTTGTGATGTTTTTCTTTTATTTGGGAACAGTTCCGGCCTTAACCGGTCTTGGATGGATTGTTGGCAAGTGGAGACACAAAATTCCTACAAAGTGGATCCCTGCGTTTGGGACGATTGTTATCTTAACTTCTCTCGGTTTTTTACTCTATCGATTGTTCTTCCACACTCATGGAGAATCCTGCGACCACCTATTATAAAGAATTAAGGTTTTTTGTTCCTCTAATCAAAACAGAAAAGCTATCCGACTAAAAACCTCTCCCTCGGAAGTATTTTTCTTTAAAGTGACTTACTAAATCATGATTGATTTTGGGTTCATTATTATTGCCAATCACAGCAATGAGTTTTTTGGCAACATTCCTGTCGTGATTTGCTAACCAACGTCTATACTGGGTATTTAAGTCCGACTCCCCTACTAAAATAACCTCTGTCGGAGACTGCAAAGTTTTTGTGATGTCTTCAAAATCCCAAACATCAGTCTCCACAGGCTTTTCCCATGTTCTAGATTGCATTTGGTCAGATTCGAACTGGATCATCTCGATTCGCTTCTTGTTGAGGTATAGGATGCAGGCGTTCATATTTTCACTTCCCTTACTTAATTATGACGTAAAGAAAAACAAAAACATACTCTTTTTAATAAAAAACTCATGTTCTGATTCATGATAAATGTCAATACATACTCAAACTAACAATTGATTCTGAACTGAGTTCCTCAACCAGATAATGTAAGTTAGTTGTAAGTTCACTCGGCTCCAATACAAACTCATTGTAAGACACTAAACAAAAGAAGGTTACGCAAGCTGCCAAAGTGGCATAAACTTTTCGTTTTATTCTCTCTGTTCGAATTCTAGCTTTGGTTTGCCTTACCAAACGCAATTCAAATTCCGAATCATTTAAAAGTTGTTCCCATTTTTTAGGATTCTTGGAATTCATTTCTTCCTCCTGGTATATTCTTTCGGACCCATTCTTTGGTCCGGAACAAACGTGACTTCACTGTTCCTTCCCGAATCTCTAATTCTTTTGCAATTTCCTCCATTGTCTTACCAGCCAAATAGAGACGTAAGGTCTGGCGGTACTTTTCTGGAATTTGTTTCATCACAGACTCAATCCATTCTTCTTTTTCAAAAGAAGATTCTTCCCTTACCCCAGACAATTGGACTTTGTTCTTAACCAAATATCGTTTTGCTTTCTCTTCTTCGCGTAATCTTTTATCGTTCATCCGAAGGGCTTCATTGCGAGCGATGGTGTAAATCCAAGTAGAAATTTTGGATCTACCATCAAACCCACCCTTTTCCAAAGATTTAAAGACACGAAAGTATACTTCCTGAACGACATCCTCTGTAGAATCATCAAAACGGTCGATGAGGGTATCACCGACCGTTTTTAAAACCAAATGTTTGGTTTCTTTGACTACTGTTTCGAAGTCAAACTCAGGCATTGTTTACTCTTCCGGTGGTTGGTGACGACTTGCGAAACGCTCCACTAAATCAGCAAACTTCTCCCTTTGTTCAGGCTTTAATACAGCATGAAATTCAACGAGCTTAGATTGGAAAAACTTGCGCATTTCTTGGTGACGAGTTTCTCTTTCGATACTCATTTTATCCAACAACTTAGTGTCGATTTTCTCAGACCGAATTTGTGTTGCCATTTCTTTGGCCCAAGATTCGTGTTTCGGTTTCATTTCCTTATGTTTGGCAATGAGTTCCGCCTTGATAGACTCTAATTTTGCTTTTTGTGTATCATCCAAATCTAGTTTAGATGTGAGTTTGGAGGCCACCCACTCGATTCTTTTTTCAAAATCTTTGTGTCCACGGCAATTTCCAAAGGCAAAAGCCATCACCGATACAAGACCGATAGTTGTTGTGATTTTTAAAACTTGTTTGAGAGAGATCATAAAACCTTCCTTGTTTGTTTGGTGAATATGACCCGAAAGAGAAAGGAAGAGTTCCCTACCTTAGAAAAAAATAGGTAGGGAATTTGTTTTTTTTAAATTAAAAACTTGGGAACGGATCTCCTGTTAAGTATCCATCTGTTTTTAAGTCTTGGCAAGACAAGATGTTTGCAATGGCAGAACCAAGTACAAAGCCTTTGAATCCTTTGATATCGGAAACACACTGGTCCACATCAGCTTTCACATAGTATTTAGCGGAATCAATACTGGCTATGTCCGCCGCCACTAAACTGTAAATAGAGATAAACGGTCTACCAACTAAAACAGTTGAATTGATTAGGTCTGTCTGGATCGCTGCATCGGTGATTCTCGAAGCAACCTCGGAACCTTTCTCACGATCGATCGTTGCACCCACTGGATTTAAGACAAGGCAATTGGTTAGCGAAAACGCTAAAGTAACAAACAGAATTTTTTTTAACATATATGTTCCCTTCGATAATGGTTTCACCAAATTTAAATCCTATATACCTTTGCTTCAAGAAAAATCCAAAGAAGGCTTGTAATTAACAACGGTCAATCGCCAACGATAAAAATCGTAAGATACCAATTGTTTTTCTTTTTTTCAAAAAAGGCTCTGTAGTCAAGGGGACTACGTAAAAACCGATCACATACATACCCTGGTTTGCCTTGCGGTGTACATATTTTTTTCCAGTTACAATTACTTTCTTTTTCTAATCGTCTTCCATCCAAATCATCAGCTTCTGCTCTCACAATTTGATAACTGAGTTGTGTGATCGATTTTGATTCTTTAGTAGCATCTTCTCTTACATTTACATTTTTGCCAATAACCAAATAATGAGTGAAGGGATCGTAGTCACCGGGGAACGTTTCGAAAAAATAAGGAGCTACCATTTGACCTTCATTATTTTGGCGAAACCCTAACTTGATCGTTTCTTCCATCAGTTCCCAGAAATTGGACGCAGAAGGTTTTTCTGTTAGTTGGAAGGTTTTTAAAAAATCTTTTTTCCCAGCTTCTCCGCCAAAAGAAAAATGGATGTCTTTGTCGATTACCTCTTCCAAAGCTTTTCGATCTTTTGATTTTAGAATCTTTAAAAATTTAATTTTAAATTCGTTAAAACTTTTTTCCTTCGTAGAATGATCGATAGGTGTTAATGTTTTGGCGGCAAACGGATCACATGGCAGAAGGACAGCTGGAACGAGAAAGGACAAAAGGACGAAACTGTATTTTAGCATAAAACTTGCAAAAAAGATATGCCGTCCTTATAAAGAATCAATTCTTTTTCAACACGTTTACTGCAATACTACATTGTTTTGTGAATCCTAGATTTTCACGAATTTCTTCCAAGGAAAGTTTTTTCCGTTTGAGCTCACAAACTTTCAAAAAAAGTTCGGTATACTCTTTGTCTAATTTTTCACCTTCTTCATCTTCTTCTGTCAATACAAGTTTGGCAATATCGACACAAGACCTTTCCGATTCCGGCAATAATTGAAAGATGGTCTTTACTGTTTCCTCCTTTTGTTTACAGGAAACATTTGTGGGATTTTTTTCTTTTCCGGACAAGGACGAGAAACAAAAAACGATTAAGACGATAGATAAGATTGGGTTTTTCATCATTAGCATGATAAATCTTCTTCCCATTTGGATTTGGTCGAGTATCTTTCGTCCTATCCAATAGAAATTAAAGACCTATGACAAAACCAACACGTAGAGAACACGACCTTTTGGGAGAGCGCGAACTTCCCGCAGATGTATATTGGGGAATCCATACCTTGCGAGCTTTGGAAAATTATCCCATTACCGGAAAAACCATTGGTACCTACCCTGACCTGGTTCGTGCCCTCGCATATATCAAAAAAGCCTCAGCAAAAGCAAACCACGAGCTGGGACAACTCACCAAAGAAACCACCCAAATGATCACAAGTGCCTGCGACAGAATCCTAAACGGGGAATTCCATTCGGAGTTTGTTGTCGATGTCATCCAAGGAGGAGCCGGAACTTCCACGAATATGAATGCCAATGAAGTGATCACAAACATTGCGCTCGAGATGGCTGGGTATTCCAAGGGAGACTACTCCCACTTACATCCCTTGAATGAAGTCAATATGTCCCAAAGTACAAACGATGTTTACCCCACTTCGATCAAAGTAGCTGCAGTATTTGCCATGAAAGGTTTACTAAAAGCTATGGAAGAACTCCAATTGGCTTTCCGTAGAAAATCAGAAGAATTCAAAGATATACTAAAGATAGGGAGAACTCAATTACAAGATGCAGTTCCTATGACTCTTGGGCAAGAGTTTTCCACTTACGATGTTATGTTAGGTGAAGATATTAGCCGATTGAAAGAAGCCACATCCCTTATTGGTGAAATCAATTTAGGTGCTACGGCGATTGGAACGGGGATCAACACCGACATTCGATATTCAAAAATTGTTACCGATATTTTATCAAATGAAACTGGCCTGAGTTTGATCGCAGCACCAAACCTAATTGAAGCCACACAGGACACGGGTGCTTTTGTTCAATTGTCTGGTGTACTCAAACGCATTGCGACTAAGTTATCTAAAATATGTAATGACCTGCGTTTACTTTCCAGCGGCCCCCAAGGCGGGTTTAACGAAATTAATTTGCCAGCAAAGGCAGCAGGCTCTTCTATAATGCCAGGCAAAGTAAACCCTGTCATTCCAGAAGTGGTCAATCAAATTGCTTATGAAGTGATTGGGAATGATATCACCATAACGATGGCAGCAGAAGCCGGACAACTCCAATTAAATGCTTTTGAACCAATTATTGCCCATAGCCTTTTTAAAAGTATTGAACACCTAACCGCTGGTTGTAAAACTTTAGAAATCAATTGTATCAATGGGATCACAGCAAACCGTGAATTATTAGAAAGAAGAGCAAAAACTTCTGCAGGTCTTGCTACCGCCCTCAATCCATATATCGGATATGAAAATGCAACTCTTGTTGCAAAGAAGGCACTGTCAGAGAACCGCTCAGTAGAATCGATTGTTTTGGAACTTGGTTTATTAGAAGAAACTAAATTAAAAGAAATCCTGAGACCTGAGATTCTCACATCACCGCACACACTTTGAAAGATGTTTATTTCTTGCTTTCTTTTAATTTTTTATAAAAATTCGCTCGGATCTCTCTGTTATTTATGAAACATTTAAGTATGGTGTACCTAGTTGAAGATGATGTGATTACCACTTTTCTCATCAAAACTTTGATGGAAAAGTTCTCCTTTACGGATGAAATCCAAGGCTTCCAAAACGGGGAAGAAGCACTAAATGCCCTCCTTAGTGGTTCCCATGACCCAGACATGTTGTTTTTAGATTTGAATATGCCTGTCATGGATGGTTGGGAATTTTTAAAAGCAATTAGCAAACATCCCAAATACGAAAAACTGCCGATCTATATCTTAACCTCCTCTATCGACCCCACCGACAAGGCTCGTTCTGCCGAATTTCCGAATGTCAAAGGGTATCTGGTCAAACCACTTTCCCTCAAAGATTTGCAGTCCATTAAGCCATCCTTGGGCTAATGAGACATATTTTTTTCCTTTAGTTTTTACAAACTCTGACGATCCTTATGGTGTGAGACTTTCTGATATTCCTTCTGTATCTTCTGTTTTGAACCGAATGGAATCTCTTTCCAAACTTTCAGAAAACCCGAAATCACTCGTTTCCTTTCCCGAAGTTTTAGAAAGAGAGTGGAACCTTTCGAAACCGCAAGAAAATCTCCAAACAAAAACACTGGGTGGGAAATCCGAAGGAATTTCTCTCCCCTTCCCCGAAGAACTTGGATCCAAATCCACCAGCTCTCTCCAGGCGGAAACCAAAACCAAAACAAACGATATCTTAGGAACGATCGAATCCATTGCCAAATCCCAAGGGATGGACCCTAACTTAGTGAAGGCGATGGTTAAAGCAGAATCTGGGTTCAAACCCAAAGCAGTTTCTCCAAAAGGTGCGATGGGGCTTATGCAACTGATGCCAGAAACCGCAGAGTCACTCGGAGTAAATGATCCCTTCGATCCAGAAGACAATATTGGCGGTGGAGTGAAATTCTTAAAAGGTCTTATGAAGGAATTCAAAGATCCAGAAAAGGCAATCGCTGCCTATAATGCGGGGCCTGGGGCTGTCAAACGTTACAAAGGGATTCCTCCTTACGAAGAAACACAGAAATACGTAAACAAAGTTAAACGATACTATAAAGACTTTAGCTCGTAAGTGCTGCTAATAGAAAGTTAGATACCCGAACTTCTTTTGCAGACCAGCGGTATACAAATCAAACGGGCTTTTTGCGGGAGTAGACAACCAAGCTTCGTCGACTTTTTTCGTTATAAAGTTCAAACTCTTTTCATTTTTAATTTTTTCTGAAGTAACCCTTTGGATTAGAACATCATGTTCGCTAATGGGAACAATCGCAAATGATCTTTGGTTTCGTCGGAAGAGTCCCGATTTCTGAACCAATTGTATGTCTTGGTTCCAAATTCCTTCTACATACAAAAAGGATTTATCAGAAACAGTTTCCTCACGCATGTATTTGGTTTTGGTACCCGTCTGGAAATAAAAGGCAAAAGAAAATTCTTTTGGCAAGTATATTGGATCTGATTTTAGAATGAGTGCTTGTCCAAAGGCCTTAGTTAGATTTTTAGATTGAATTTCCCAAGGTTCTTTGTCAGAGGCATTTAGATTTTTAAATATAAAATAAATAGAAACCGCAATGGATACAACAATCACAACCGATGCCGTGATGGTGTTTAATTCTTTTTCTGTATTTAATAATACATGTCCAATTCCAAGGACAACAAGTGGTAAAAGGATGAGGAGTGCAGATGTGTACCAAGTTTTGAATAAAAAGCCAATGGAGTTTGGTCCAAAAAAGTCTGTATACGAAAAGTAAATCAGAGAAAGAACAAAAAATCCGAGGTACCCAAGCAAAAACAAAAAAGGCAGATTTTTCTTTTTATAAAACACAGAAGTTTTTTGGGCGGCCTTTCTTGAACCACGGATCCCGGTAAGGATCACAAAAAAAGTAAACCCCAAATAAAACATAATGAAACTAGAAAAGAAAGCAAGGATCGTAAAGGTTGGAAAGATAAGAAGATCCGTCATCTTTTCCAATCGGAATGTCAAAAAAACTAAAAGTAAAAATACAAGACATAGCGTCTCCGTAAAATACGAAGTGGGAAATCCATAAGAAAATGGTAAAAAGGCCGCCAGATATACCAAAAGATAGTGGTTTCGTTTCCACTCTTCAGAACGAAGCAGTAACATAAACAAATGGAGGAATAAACTATAAAAAAGACCAGCTAACACAAGAAAGGAAGGAATATAATTCATCCCAAAGAGTTTTTTCCATGCCACAACAAACCATATTGCCAGTGGTTCTCTGGAAGAAATAAGTCCCCCCTCTTCCGTGAAAGCCTTAATATTGGCCAAAATCTCCCACTCAGTTTCAGTGGTAGGAAAAGGTCTAAAATAGGAGAACAAAGCAAAGCCAAAACTTAAGAATAAGATGCTAAAAAAGAAAGGTAGAGGTGAAAAAGGTTTTGGGTCTCGCATCTTGGAAAAGGCTCAATTTGCCTAGTCCTGTATAAATTTTTAGGTGAAAATATTCCAGAAGATTTTCAATTATACATAGAATTTATAAAACGAGGCAAAGAATGTCCGCCGAAAAAAAAGATTACCTTCTCGTGGACGAGAATGGACAGGGAAAACCTGACAAACCGTGGATTTTTAGGACTTATGCAGGTCATACCAATGCAAAAGCCTCCAATGAGTTGTACAGAAAGAACCTTTCTAAAGGCCAAACTGGCCTTTCCATTGCATTTGATCTCCCTACTCAATGTGGCTATAGTTCCGATCACGAGGTATCACGTCCCGAAATCGGTAAGGTCGGTGTTCCCATCAATTCACTTGAAGATTTTCGCATTTTATTCGACCAAATCCCGATCGAAGAAATGAACACTTCCATGACCATCAATGGAACTTCCATGTGGTTACTTTCGCTATATGTTGCTCTAGCAGAAGAACGTGGTGTTCCTCTCGAAAAATTAAACGGAACCACTCAAAACGATTTGATTAAAGAATATTTGGCGCGGGGGACTTATATTTATCCTCCGAAAGAGTCCATGAAAATCATCGTGGATATGTATGAGTATTGTTTGCACAATATCCCAAAATGGAATCCATCTAACATTTGTTCTTATCACTTACAAGAAGCAGGGGCCACTCCTGTGCAAGAACTATCGTTTGCATTAGCTACGGCCATTGCTGTGTTAGATGCCATCAAAGAAAGAAATTGTTTTACGGCCGATGAATTTGAACAATGTGTGGGTCGGATTTCCTTCTTTGTAAACGCTGGAATCCGTTTTGTGGAAGAGATGTGCAAAATGCGCGCCTTCACTGAAATGTGGGAAGAAATTACTAAAGAACGTTATGGCGTAAAAACTGCCAAATACCGAGTGTTCCGATATGGAGTACAGGTAAACTCTCTTGGACTGACCGAAGAACAACCAGAAAACAATGCATGGAGGATTCTCATTGAATCCCTTGGTGTGACACTTTCTAGAAATGCCAGATGTCGGGCCCTCCAACTCCCTGCTTGGAACGAAGCGTTATCATTACCAAGACCTTGGGACCAACAATGGTCACTCCGATTACAACAAGTCCTCGCTTATGAAACTGACCTTCTAGAATACCCGGATATTTTCGAAGGCTCTAAGGTGATTGAATCTAAAGTTAAAGCTCTCAAAGAAGAAGCTAAACTTGAAATTCAAAAAATCATCGATATGGGCGGGGCACTTGTTGCTATTGAAAATGGTTATATGAAGTCTCAACTTGTGAAATCACAAACGGAAAGACTTTCCAAAATCAATTCTAATGAACTAGTGATAGTTGGTAAAAACAAATGGACTGACGGAATCAAATCTCCGCTTATGACTGACTCCGATGGTGGTATTTTTAAAGTAGACCCAAAATCCGCAGAACAAACATTAAATGTTCTGGCAGATGCAAAGTCTCGTAGAAATGCAGAAGCTGCCAAAAAATCAATTGAGGACTTAAAAAAAGCAGCAAAAGAAGGGAAAAATCTAATGCCTTTCTCCATTGCTTGCGCAAAAGCACTCGTCACTACAGGTGAATGGGCAGATGCACTTCGCGAAGTTTACGGAGAATACAACCCACCAACAGGTGTGGATGGACAAAAACTCTTTTTGTCTGATGATAAAGTTTCTACCGTTCGCGGAAAAGTAGAAGCCTTTACAAAGGCCAATGGACATAGACCAAAAATAGTTGTAGGAAAACCAGGACTCGATGGTCACTCCAATGGAGCTGAAATGATTGCCGTTTCTGCAAAACACAGCGGTTTTGATGTGATTTATTCAGGGATTCGGCTCTCTCCAGAAGAAATTGTACAATCTGCAGTGGAAGAAAATGCCAACGTAATTGGACTTTCTATCCTATCTGGTTCTCACAAAGAAATCGTAAAGCAACTGTTTGACGAGCTAGCACACTACAAGGCAAAAATCCCTGTTGTGATTGGAGGGATCATTCCTGAATCCGATTTTGAAGAACTGAAAAAAATGGGAATTCGAGAAATCTTCACTCCAAAAGATTACGATCTCATGTCGATTATGGAAAAGATCATCGACATTGTCTCTGTAGAACCAGCTCTCGTTTAAAAACAAAAAGTCGTTTCTACTTTTATCCATCCATTGTAGATTTAATAAATCTGCAATGGAAGATCTCACTAATCTGACTTATGTTTTGTAATGGCAACATCCCTTGATTGATACTAAAGAATCATTATCCCAACTGGTTTCAGAGGCACTTCACGGTGAAAAATACCCGATTGCTAAAATCATTTCAAAAATTGAAACTGAAAATAATTTAGAATTTCGCGAATGCTTATTCCAAGAACTTTCCCTTCAAAACCCTGACACAAAAGAAGGACTTACTATCGGGATTACAGGAACACCTGGTGCCGGCAAATCTTCGTTACTCGGTGAGTTATGTAGACTTTTCCTGGATTTTGCACCAAACAAAAAAATGGCCATTGTTGCCATCGATCCTTCTTCCAATGTAAGTGGAGGTTCCATCCTCGGAGATAGAACGAGAGTCACTCTTCCAAGAAGAGACAATCGTATTTATTTTAGATCCCAACCTTCTCAATTGGAACTAGGAGGACTCAATCCCTATACTTATCATGTCATCCGTTTCCTCAGAAAAATTTTCGACTATGTATTTATAGAAACTGTAGGTATCGGCCAAAACGAAATTTCTGTTTCACTCATTTCCGATTTATCCTTTCTTGTGATGCAACCTCTCGGTGGGGACCAAGTGCAGTTTATGAAATCGGGAATTATGGAAGTTCCAGAAGCTTTTATCATCAACAAATGTGATGAAGAGTCTTTGGCAAATTCCAGTTATTATATGTTAGAATCCACCTTAGAATTCATCAAAGATATATTACCCGATCAGTCCCTTCCTCCCATCTTCAAAACATCGGTCACAAAACGAAAGGGAATCGAAGAACTGCTACAATACATCTTACAATACAAAAAACGAAAGGACAAAAATACGGAAACTCTGACCCAACTCACACAGTGGATTCGGAATGAATATGGAAGATGGGGAATCTCCATTTGGGAAGAGTTGGAATCATCTAAGTGGAACCAGGCGGTCAAACGAAATCCACTTGGAGGAATCCATAAACTAAAGTATGAAGAAGAAGAACGTAAAATAGTTTCTATGATTCAAACAAAAATTAAATAAGGGCTTTTAGAAAAACGTCTGGAATAGGGCATGGTTTTCTTTCCACATAATCAAAAAACACAATAGCAGTTTTGGCCCTAGCAATTTCTTTTCCCCCATTTTTATGGGTAATCACATAAACCATTTCCAAAGATTTTTTGGACACATTGTCCACAAAAAGTTGCATCATTAAGTCATCAGGAAAAAAGGCTTCCGATTTATATACAATAGCAACATCAGATACAACAATCCCCTTCCCTTCCACATTAATTTCCGTCCATCCATGAGAATGAAAAAACCGGGCCCTGCATTCGTGAGTTAAGGTCAAAATGGCATCATGAGCAAGATGACCAGCAAAGTTTATATCAGAGATACGAACACTGAGGTCAGTAGAATAAATTTGTTTTTCTGGAATATCGATAGAAATTCGAGCCATTAGTCAATAAACCATTTGTATCTTTCTTCGACTAACTTCTCTTCTTCCTTCAATCTATCTGCATTCCAACCAAGAATTTTCGCAATCCTTTTGTTTAATCGATTTTTTTCCAACGGGTCAAGAATTCCAACCGTTCCGACTCCAGATCGCCGAAAATAAAAATCCGTTAGGTGGAAGATGTCTTCATGGGTTACCATATATTCTACTTCTTCGTCATAATAGATCTCACCATTAGGAATCCGATATGTTTCTTTTCCTTCTAAGGATAAAATCTTCCAAGTAATACTACCATAGCGTTTGGCCAACGTTTCTAACTTCGCCCCTTCGGTCTTTGGAAATTTAAACTGCAATTCGTTTATTAATTCCTTGAGACTTTGGTATCTCCCTCCAAGTAGTGGCGTGAATTTTGTGGCACAAGGAGATCCTTCACCTTTTATGTAACGATCAATCGCATTTACTAAATTTTCCGCAACAGCACGACTCGTTGTATACTTTCCACCTAACGCAGAGAAAAACCCAGAGAATCCTTCGTTTTCATAATGAAAAATTTCAGATTTCCTAGAGGCAGAATAAGTTCCTTCTGTACTTCCTGGATCTTCTACCAATGGACGAAGGCCACCGTAATAATAATCCACATCTTTTAAGGTCAATTTCGCAAATCCAAAACTATAATTCACTTCATCTAACAAATCGACAAGTTCCGATTGTTTTACCTTAAAAGCATCTGGATCGTCCTCATAAGCCGTATCAGTAGTACCAACAATCGTTTTCCCACGCCAAGGAATAACAAAAAGATGGGAACCATCTCTTTTGGAAAGCACTGCACATTCATTTCCACAAATATTACGAACCACCGCATGAATTCCTTTGGAACGAACCAGTTTTTTCTCAGCGGTGACTCCTGTCATAGATTCAATTACATCCGCCCAAGGACCGGCCGAATTCACAACTACCTTACTAGAAACAAGTATCTTTTTGCCGGTAAGGGTATCCGTAAGACCAACCGTATAACCACCGCTATTTTGTTTTCTTAAAGTTGTAACAGCAAGATAGTTGTACGCATGAGCCCCTTTTTCTTTCGCGGATAAAATAAATTCAGTGGTATGTTTTTCTGGATTAAGGTTCGCATAATCATAATATTGAAAACTCCCCTTTAAGGAATTTCGATCTAACCCTAAAACCTTATAAATAGTTTCCCCTAACGAATTCCATCTATATCTAGGAAGTTGTACATCGGGATCAATGTCCTGATTACGATCAAAAGAAAGAGCATTATACAACTCCATTCCAAAAAACAATAGAATTCTTTGAAAGAAAGATCGAATAGGAATGATAAACCCCATTGGCCGAACGGCATGAGGAGAAATTTTGGCAAGATATCTTCTTTCCGAAAGTGACTCACGCACAAGTCCAAACTCAAGATTTTTTAAATACCTAAGCCCACCATGAATGAGTTTAGATGTTGCTTGGCTTGTGCCGGAAGCATAATCATTTTTTTCAACAAGTAAACAATTATATCCGCGAAGGGTAGCATCCCAAAGAACATTAGCACCAGTAATCCCACCACCAATAATAATGATGTCGTATTCCGATTTTATGTGACTGAGTCTCGAACTTTCTTTTTTTGTAATTTGTTTCATAGGTTTAACATTTGATAGGAAGTACGTTCGGTAAAACTTTGAAATGAGCTGGGAGTTGTCCCATATTCTCGCCATCGACATCAATAAAAACATCTTCATCAGACTCTGCAGTTAGTTCTGTGATCTGTTTTGAAATAACTTTCGAATCCGCAGACAATTTTCCACGGTATAAATAACTAAACTTTCGAAGAGTCTCCGATACTGTAACATCTTGAATGGCAAGTAAATCCATTTTACCATCATCCAATTTTGCTTTAGGAGCAAACCACATCCCACCGCCCGCATACTCTCCGTTAGCACAAACGATCAATCTACATTTGTTTGTAATTTTTTCAAATTTGGAAAGTGTGAGAGTTATTTTTTTGTTGGTATAAGTGAATAAACCAAGAATCGAATATAATAAAAATACTCCCTTCCCTCCAATGATATGAGCCAATTTTGAGCGATTGACTTTATAAACCACCTCACCGCCCATTCCAAAATCAGCTAAATTCAAACATAGGTAATTTCCCTTTGTTTTGTCGGCTTTTGTGTAAGTAACTTCGACCAAATCAATGACCCTTTCTTTTCCATTTAGGATTTGTTCTAGAGCTTTGATGGGATCTTTAGGGACTTTGACTGTTTTTATAAAATCGTTACCTCGCCCCGCAGGAATGGGGCTAAAAACAACGTTTTTGTTAATTAATTTTCCATTTTCAAAAAGCCCATTAATCACATTCGAAAAGGTTCCATCTCCGCCAATGCCGATGATCCAATAAAACCCTTGTTTGACGGCATCTTTTGCGATATCACGTGCAGCTCGTTCCTTTGTAGTTGCTTCAAATTCATAAGGAATCCCTTTTTTAATTAATTCCGGTTCTACTTTTTTCCAGACTTTTGCCGAGAGACCTCCACCAGATACAGGATTTAAAATCACTTTCATCTTTTTCATTAAGTCTCTCCTTTGTTCCCAGAAAATAATCCATAGAATAATACATGTTCAATTGTTTCTAGATAGGCTTTTTCGCTTTTGATTTCATTTTGGAAATGTCCATCTAAAATTACTTCTACAGCGCCACGAATCATCCCCCAGGCAACGGCCACGTTTGGATAAGTTCCTCTAGTATTGATTAAGTTTTCCTGTTTCGCATGTTTATAGATTTTTTCCAGTAGTGTTAGACGGTTAGTTCTTTCCTCAGTTAGAAGTTGACTCATATCTTCGGAAACATTGTTAATATTTAAATTAACACCACATTGTCTGGCAACAAGATACATATGTCGATCCCCCAAGCAGTGATCAATGTAAGCTCGAATTGCTTTTCTAGACATTTCAATGGCAGTGTGTTCTGCTAAAGCTTTTTCTAAACGTTTACGCAAACGAACATAATCTTCATACTGAATGCGGGCCATCAAATCATCTTTACTTTTAAAATGGAGATAAATTGTCCCACGGCCGATCTCCAATTGTTTTGCAATGTCATCCATCTTGACTAAAGATGGATGTTTAGTTCTAAAAAGTTCAATGGCACAGTTAAGAATGTCTGCTTCTCTTTGTGCAAATTCGCGTTTTTTCCTTTCAGAAACACCCATTATTTCAATCCTAACAATCCACCCGGGTTCATGATTCCTTTTGGATCAAAAGTCTTTTTAAGAGAAGACAAAATGCGAAGCCCTTCTTTACCAACTTCACCTTCCATCCAAGGAGATAACATTCGACCAATTCCGTGGTGGTGAGAGAGTGAACCCCCATTTTTATGGATGGAGTCAATGATTCCTTTGTGAAACTTTACAAAGTTTGTTTCTTCATTTTTTTTATCAATAGGGCTTAAGAATATAAAATACAAATTTGCCCCATTCTCATAGGCATGAGAAATATGGACCATACAAGATGTATTTTCATGGCTTTTGATATAAGCTCTAGTTTTTTCCCATAATCCGTGCAAATCCGACCAACTAACAGCCGTCTCTAAAGTATCAATGCGGATTCCTTCGTCCATTAAATAATCCCTGAGATAGGCACTAGAATATCTTTGGTGTAACCACTTGTTTACCGGAGACTCTCCCGTCGAAAATCCGCCATTACGTTTTGCAATTTTTTTAATCTTTTTTAAAACTTCTTTAGCATAAGTTGGGTCACCATCAATGATGATATGCATAAGAGATCTTTCCATCGGTTTATAGCCAATGAATCTAAGAAAATAATCTTCTTTGCCTCCATGAAGACCACTCATATGAAAGGAGATGTCTGTTTCTTCTGGGTCTTGGATACGAAAGAAATGCGGTTTCCCAAAACCCGCTTGCATTACTTCTCGCATTGTTTCTACCGCTTTTTCAAAGTTTTTAAAAATGAAGGAACCTTTTGCAGAATTTTCTGGAAGGAATTTACGAATTTTTAACGTTGCTTTGGTGATGACTCCAAAACTTCCTTCAGTACCAAGAAACAAACGAAATAAATCAGGACCAATGGAAGCAGCTGGATATGCTTTTGATTCAAATTTGCCTGCAGGAGTAACTGCTGTTAAACTAAGGAGGATATCTTCAATTTTCCCATAACCAGTCGAAGCCTGTCCTGCACCTTTGGCGGCAATCCAGCCTCCTACTGTTGAGAATTCAAAGGATTGCGGGAAGTGACCGCAAGTATAGCCACGTTCATTCAAATGTTTTTCTAAAACCGGACCATAAACACCGGCTTCCACTGTGACAGTAGAGTCGATTGCATTGAATTCAATGATTCGGTTTAGGCGAGATAAATCCAATGAGATCCCACCTTTAGGGGCTTGTAAGGCTTTTGTGACTGTGGAACCTGCCCCATAAGGAATCACAGGAATTTTATTTGCATTAGCTAGTGAGATAATTTCGACAACTTCTGCTTCATTTTTAGGAGACACAACCACATCAACGACGTCATTTACTTCACCAAATCTGGCTTTATAAATTTCTGTATAGAACTTTCCAATTGAGTGTTTAGCACGCGAAACGTCGTCTAACGAAACATAGTCTTTACCGACAATTTGTTTTAACTTTGTAATAGTAGCTTGTGAGAGTTTTGATTTTTTTATTGGGTTTAATGGAAGTTCTCCTTTTGGAAAGGATGCCTTGAACTCTTTATCAACGGGGAACTTCGCTTCTAAAAATTTTAAAGTATGCTCTGGTAATTTTTCTTCTACTTCGGGAGATCCCCATTTATAAATCGTACGAGTTTGCATATTGGTAACCAAAAATCCTTATTTGTTCCAGAATTTGAACCAAGTTCAATATTTGACAATTAAAATACCAAACTTCCCAAAAAATCTTTAGCCACGGAGTTCTTTTATGTATTCGGCTCTAACTTGATCCACAAAAGCATTGTTTAAGGTTGTTCCAAATAATGCGGATAAGGTTTCGACCAAAACATCATCCAAATCGAAGCCTGTTAAAATCCATTCGATAAGTTCAAAAGTAATATCAAGGGCAGGAGAAGGACATTGTTCAGACTTACCTTTAGCAATCGATAACAACAAGTCTTTGATCTGAGATATATTTTTTTGATCAATTAAATGACGTATCTCTGTGGGATAAGAGACCATTAACTTTTGTTTAATAGCATTTGGCGTAAAAACAATCAGATCTTCGGTAAGACCTAGTGCTTTTAATAAATGTTCTTTTAAATTTTTTTCTGAATGATGACTTTCTTGCCAAACAAGAAGGATTTTCTCTCCAACGAGAGAATCTTCGAAAGGTAAAAAAGGATAAGGTTTTTTATCCATAAAATACCCAGGGGGTTGTCCACCTGGGCTCACAAACTAATTTATTTTTTAGGAGGCACAACTGCGTCTTTACAAGTTTTAGATAATGTGAATTTAACGACGGTTTTAGCAGGGATTACAATCGCTTCCCCAGTGGCAGGGTTTCTACCTTTACGTTTTGGACGATTGCGTTTAACAAGTTTTCCTAATCCAGGAATCACAAAAGCTCCGTTTTTCTTAGTTTCCTTGTAAGCGAGTTCAACAAAGGAGTCTAGGAATGCTGCTACATTCTTTTTGGTCATACCAGTTGTTTCAGCAAGTTCACTGAGCATTTCGGACTTCTTCATTGGGGTAGGAGTTGTTGCCATACTTTGATTTTCCTCTAAACCATTTAACGGTTACACATTATTTACAAAACTACATGATTTGGTACAAGACTAAATTTATTTTGGATACAATTTTTCTGCAAATTTCCTAAGAAAAACGAAGTTTTTTTAAAAAAACCTTTATTTCCCTAAGGAAAATGGGAATTTCTTCCAAAACTCATGCCTTCCACCAAGTATAAAAAGGTCGTAGTGGTCTTCAAACGTACCAAATACGAATTAGATTTGGAAACTTACGGCTCCATTCAGGCCTATAAGGAAGTCGCACGCCAAAATCCAGAGGTTTTTGAAAGGACTTTGGAATCACACGAAAGGCAGTTGGAATCACGTAATTTTTTAAAATCCCATATTTTCCCCGATGCTGATTTTGTGTTTCGTGAAAACTTTGATCCAGAAAATGGAACAAAATATGATTTGATTGTGGCTCACGGTGGAGACAACCATTTCACTTATGTAGCTCATTTGGCGGGGACCACCCCTCTTATCGGTTGTAATTCTGATCCTCAATCCTCTGTGGGAGCGTTACTTGGTTTTACCGCCGAAGAACTCAAGATAGCTGTTGAAACTCACTTCAAAAACACTCATATAGAATCCTGGTCACTCTTAGATACGGAAATTCTTTATCCGAATGGAACAAAACTAAAAACCGTGCCTGCCATCTGTGAACTTTCCATTCGAAACAATAGCCCAGATCTCACTTCAAGGTTTTGGATTTCCTACCAAGGCCAGAAAGAAGAACAAAAATGTTCGGGATTACTTGTTTATACGGGCGCCGGATCCACTGGCTGGATCAGTTCTTGTTTCCCGAAAAAATTCCCACCATTTTCCAAACATGAGCCCTTTTTTCATGTTTATTCTCGAGAAATACGTGTGAAGTCACGAGAAACAGAGTTTTCCTTGGCAGATTTTAGGGCCTTAGATCAAGTGGAAGTTATATCTGAAATGAACGGTGGATTGGCAGTTGATTCTCTCACAGAGAGACACTATCCTTTTCCACCTTATGCAAAGGCGACGATTCGGTTATCGCCAGAGAAATTATCTGTAATTGTTCCGCTAAAGAGAGGGGAATCCATGCAAGACTTACCATACGAAATAGAACAGAAACGTATCAATGGAACTGTCATCGTCCAAATTAAAGGTCGTATGGAATCCGGTCCACTTGACCGTATCACACAAACGATCCTGGACGAAATGGTTGGGACCGATAGAAAACATCTCATTTTAGATTTTTCAGAACTTAGATACATATCCAGTTTAGGAATCCGAATGATATTGGATGTAAAGATGAATCTGCAAAAAAGAAATAAGGAAATGGCACTGGTGGGAGTCACAAGTTCCATCTTACAAGTGTTTCATCTACTTGGTCTGTCTAATGCATTCCAGTTCTATCCAGACCGAGAGGAAGCATTAAAGTCTTTTGAGGAGCCATCTAAGCAGTAGATGTCTCCTAGAGTATCCGTTTGGATCGCCAATGCTGTTTTTGCATCTTTTATTGTTGTTTCTCTATTCTATTCTCTAGTTCATTTCGAAAATCAAAACTTAAAAACTGAAACTGCAAGCTTAAATGAGGAAAGAAATAGAAGTTTTGCGATTGTTCAAGAATTATCTCGTGTCAAAAACCAATTCCCTATGGCTTACCAATGCCATTACAGTTTCGGTCTTAGCAATGGTTCTCTTCATGAAATCACAGAACGAATCCCCTACTCCATTTACAAAAGACTGCGGTTAGGTGATACAATCGAGGTTTATAAGAAAGAAATAAAAATCTTTGGGAAACAAACGGCTATTTCGCGAATTAAGGGGAATGAAGAACCACTCCCCCTTTTGGAAAACTTAGAAAGGTATTTTTTATACGGATTTATCTATTTACTCGTATTAGTTGGTGTTACTTTAGCATTTAGGGTTTTGGGATTACTATCTCAAACTTATCCTTTGCCGCAAAAACCAAATGAGAATGACGAGATTGTTGTAAATAAGTCTCAGGATTAACATCAAAACTTACGAAACACATATATTTATCGTGTTTTACAACATACATAAACTCTGAATAATTTAAGTGGGTGTTCTGGGTCATAAAACCGCGAAGCCATTTACTTTCTCTATATACCCTCTCATATTGAATATTGGTAGCATCGATTTTTTTAATCGCTTCTGCAGATTCCTTAGAATAATCCCTACTCATAATTTCTTTTTTTAAAGTCTTGATTAAGTTATATTCCAATTTTGCTTTATTAGGTGGCAAATTTTCGGGACGGGTTTTATAATAGTATTCAAATAACTCTTTATCTTGTCCCTCTTTGGCATCGTGATTCTCTTGGTTCACATCGGTGGGGGTAGTTTGAGGTTTGGTGTCTTGAGCAGAAATAGAAGCAACTGCTACAAATAACACAAAGGAAACAGAAAGGGATTTTTTTAAGAGTTCCATAGTCTACATTATCGGATTCTTGACCCAAATTTCAAAATAAAATTTTCGGTTTTCAAAAAGAGAAACAAGGTTCAAAACAGGTTTATCATGTCGATTCCTCCGCTCATTACCTTCCAAGAGGACTTTCTTTCTGGAAAGCTGATTTCCAAAGAATATGTCCACTTTTCGGAAATTGACTGTCCAGAACTAGATGTTTGGATCGGAAGAGTTGTTCGTAGTATCTCGTTAGAATTCCTACATGAAATTCTTTTTACCATTCTCAGCGAACTACTGGTAAACGGATGTAAGGCTAACGGAAAACGTGTTTTTTTTCAGGAACAAGGATTAAATCTCTGGGACGAAAAAGATTACGCCAGAGGAATTCCAATGTATAAGGATGAATTTGGTCATAACCGAAAAAGAGTGTTTTTAGCACTCGATCATTCCGATTACAAAATAACATTAAGCACCATTTATAAAGAAGATTATATCGAATTCCGAGTTAGAAATAACGCCAAAATCCTTCCAGAAGAAAAAAACAGAATTCTAAAGAGAGTAGAAGCTTCCAAAAAATACAAAAACATCAATGACGCCTATCGCGAGTCAGTTGACAACGAAGAGAGTTCCGGACTAGGAATTGTCTTGATTCATATTTTACTCAGAAACTCAGGGATTTCTAACCAATTCTTTCAGTTGATGACAACTGATGAATTTACAGAAGTTATCATTCGAATCCCAAAACAACTCATACCAAAAGAAAATCAGACGAACATAAAAAATCTGCTGGTCCGTGAAGTAAATAGCCTTCCTCCTTTACCTCCACAGATTCAGAAATTGATTCTCATCGCAAAAAAAAAGGATGTCGATTGGCATGAGATAGCAACTCAAGTAGAAAAAGATCCTGCCATTACTGCTGAAATTTTAAAAATTGCGAATTCCCCATTATTTGGAGCTCATACACCGATTATTTCCGTTTTAGACGGAGTTAAGAGAATTGGTCTCAAAAATCTTGAATCCATTTTTCTAACATTAGGTGCAAAAAAAATACTTAACTCTCGTTATGCGAAGCAGGTTTTAGTATGGACCCATTCGTTCAAAACTTCGATGTACGCTAGGTTTCTAATCGAAGATCGCAAAAAACATTTGAAGTTATTAGAACCCGCTATTATCTCTGCCCTACTCCACGATTTAGGTAGGATGGTACTTCTTTCCTTAGACTTAAGCCAAGTGAACCAGATAAGAGTACTTAGAAGTGATGACAATAATGAAATTTCAGAATGGGTAGAAGAATACACTTTAGGGACCACACATTCAGAAATCGGTCATTTGATGGCGGAAAAGTGGAACTTCCCGGAGGAGATTCTAGATGTCATACGTTACCACCACAAACCTTGGCAATGCAAAACTAGAAATAATATTCTTTGTCAGATCATTTACCTAGCAGATATCCTAGCCAATATCGGGCGTGGTAAAGGAAATTATTTCACTGTCGAACCTGAGGTTTTGGAATATTTTGAAATTTCATCAGAAAAGGTCTTTCGTGATTTGCAAGATAGTTTTAAAGTAAAATTTGAGGAACATAGAGAAGAATACCAAAATCTCTTAGCATAATCTTAATCATGAACTGGAAAGAATTATTAGAGCTCGAAGACAAACAATTAGAAGATCCCAAACTAGCCGATGAATTCAATCTAGTAGGACACCCAGAATATCCAAGTATATCAACTCTTCCCCCAGAAGAAACGTTGGAAATTCTGAAAGAGTTCTTAATAGCAGAAGGACAGGTGGTTAATCTGAAAAACCTTTTAAGTTACGCTCCCATATTAGAAATTACATTAATTAAAAAGAACTTACCAACAATCTACGGATAATCATTCGACATCTTGAACATCACTAATCCCAATTTGGTGTTCTTTTCCAACTTCGTTGCTAAATTCGATCTTCTTAGCTACTGATTTTTCCATACTACTTATGAGTAGTTCGTTTGTTCGCGCTAAACGGTCAGCCATAATCGATACCATCTTTGCGGCAAACTTTGGATTCTTAACAAGAAAGTTTTCCAACTGTTGTTTACTCTCAATTACAGCAACTTCACAATTTGTTATTGTCCTTGCCGTTGCACTTCTTGGGTTAGAACTAAACAAAGCCATTTCACCAAAAAAATCACCTGGTTTCATGAGTGCCAATCTCGTTTGGCTATTGTTCACCGTAAAAAAAATCTCAACGTTCCCTTGGAGGATGATGTACATCGCATTGTTCAGTTCCCCTTCTTTGAAGATTCTCTGATTTGGCGGAATGTTGAGTTTGCTCATTGATTCGTAGCTCCTATATCTATTTTTGGCTGTTTTGCCTAAAATCTGAATTCATTTTCCTTTGCACCAGGAAATCTGAAAAGAAAATGCCGTAAAGGAGATAGCATTTATGGAATGGGAATTATTAGGGATCATACTAACGGGGCTTGCTGCTCTATATCTTTTAGTCTTCCACATCCCCTACTCTATCCCCCACCCACTGGCAGCAAGACAAGGAAGAGAAACCAGATTTGATGTCCTGCGAGGATTTGCCATGGTTGGAATCGTACTCATCCATATTCATTCCTACTTTCAATTTTTTCATCCTGCAGATCAAACGGTGACCAGAACTACATTATTTTTATCAAATCTTTCTAGATTCTCGGTCCCAGTCTTCATACTAACATCCGCTATATTCTTGCGAAAAAAAGAGGGTTATTGGATTTCTAAACTTAAAAACCTCGTTTTACCTTATTCACTGGCTTCATGCCTCGGTTATTTAGTGAAATATAACAATTACAATATACTAGAATTCATCCAATTTTACCTATTGGGAAAAGTGTTCGCACCATTTTATTTTGTCCCTCTATTGATCCAATTTTATATCTTGTTTTATCTGTTTGACAAACTTCTTACCAACAATTTGTATTCGAAGTCCCTGCTTTTTATTTCTCTTTTATTAAATTTAACTTCTAATTTGGGTTTTTTTGACTCCATACTTCCTAAGGAGTACCATTCTATTTCTATTCTAAATTATATTTTTTTCTTTGTACTGGGTATCTATATCGGTCTTTCTTATGAAGAAAAAGAAAATACAAAAAAGAAAGATGAGCTGTCAATTTTGTTCCTGGCCCTCACAGTTTTATTTTTATTCTTTCTGATACTATATAGTTTTGGTTATGTTGTTGATTTTAAAAATCACCACATAGTGTATCCTATATTTTTCTTTTTTGGAATCTGGCAAATCTTACCTAGATTCAATAGAAAGGTATCCGATTGGATTTCTTATATAGGAAACAATAGCCTATTTATTTTTCTTCTTCATCCCTTTATCATTCACATGATGCATAGTGTAGATCCATATAGCTTTGGTGGCCCAATTCTGGGTTATATAGTTACTTTGGTCTTAAATGTAGGAATTCCAATTATAATCGCATTTACAATCCAAAAGGGTAAGTTTTTATATCGATTACTCCACTCTGACGAACGTTAGCAAACGCTTTTGCATATTCAACTAATACATTTAGAGTATAGGTCAATCTGGATCTAATGTATTCATCATCCTTATTTTCTGGATTTTCAGAATTTAATACAGACTCTACATGCCGAACAATTACGTGATCAGGTAAATACACAATCCGCGTGTTTTTGTAACTAGACATTCTTAATTCTGCGTTAGGATAACTTCCACCCATTCCACTGGATACAGTAATGATCAAGCCTGGTTTGTGAGAGATATCACTGCCAGTAAGGTAAAGAAAGAAGTTTTTTAGAGCAGGGCTAGCCATTCCTGCATATTCAGGAGAAAGAAAGACATACGCGTCGGCACTGCCCAGTCCTTCGCTGTATTCTAACCAAAACTTCTTAATATCAGAATCCTTTTCCCACATTGTTGGTTCCCATAGCGGAAGTGGATTCCCTCCTAAATCAAAAAGTGTTATTTCAATACCTTTTGATTTTAATATCTCAGCAAGGAATTTTCCTACTTTTAACGTTTGTGAGTTCTTTCTGTGGCTTCCGGCTATTAAACAAATTTTCATTTCATTCCACCCCCACCGCCTTGGTTTTTATTTCCTTTGTTATGAGATTTCTTTTTGTTTTTCCATTTGCGACTATTATGGCCACTTGGTTTAGTATCTCGGTCGTCTTTTTTCTTTTGCTGAAGATGGTGGTGCTGTTTTTTATCCGAAAAAGCTTTTTCTTTCTTCTGCTCTCTATCCTTGGCAAACCTGAGTTTCTCATCACCATACAATTGAATATAACCAAATAAAAAGGCAGCAAGAATTCCGTGAATTCGTTCCCATTGTTTTTTATCTAGTTCACCAAATACTGGATGGTCAGCAAAAGGCCCTGAATGTAATTTAAAAGCTGTTAAAGAAGTTTTTAACCTTAATAGTGCTGATTCTGAGTCACCCAAATCCTTTAGAGGGAACCCTGGGATTTGATTTGCTTTGGTATAACTACCTTTAGAAAGAAGTTTTGCAAACTTGTATTTTCCCAATATTTTATTGATAGTATTTCTTTTGTTTGTTAAACCGATTCTTTGGATCGATAATTCGATAGACTCAGCCAAAAAATCATAAACTTGGCTTAAAGTGATGTCTGCCCTTTGTTTTTTTTCACAAGCAACAATAATTGATAATTCTCTTTCAATATCGTCTATCGTTTTTAATTTTAAATTTGATTTCATTTTTCCCCTACTCGTTGATTCCGTACTTCTTTTTGAGTAAACCGAGATCTCTTAAAAAGTTGTCTCGCACTCGCCCATTTAGTTTACTCAAATTGATACTAATACGACCCGAACTAGACCCTGACCGGGGTGAAATGGTTTCACCCCCTCTATTTTCTTTACGTTTTAGTAATTCTTCGAGATTCTTTACCGAAAGTGGTTTCCCGCTGATCATCAATTCCATGACTGATTTTTGATCGAGCCTTGCTATGCTACTGAGTTGTTTCACATATCTTCCGCTATATCCCAACAGTTCAGATACTTCTTCTGCAGTTTTCCTTTTTTCTTTACGAAGAAACTGAATTGCTTTGCCAACTTCCCAGGGATTTAAGTTTTTCCTTTTTTCGTTCTCGGCAAGCGACATCTCGTAACAAACATCCTCATTAGCATCCGTGATGATCGCAGGGATTTCTTTCCACCCTAATTTGATTGCAGCTCGGTATCGGCGCTCCCCTGCAACTATCAAATACTTTCCTTTATCTTTTCTGACAAGAATTGGCTCGATTAACCCCAACCTCTCCATTGATGGTAATAGGTCAGTTGTATCTTCACGTCCAATCAAACGTGGTTGCATGGGGTTGGGGGATATTTGACTTAACTCTAAATGAGAAGGATTCTTTTTCTTTTCAGAATATGCAGAGATTAAATCTAAAGCTTGAAACTCAGTTTTTTTGGACATCTATTTTACTTTTAACCTCTGCCGCTAGTTCTCTAAAATTTTTCATAGTCGCTAAGTCAACTTTAGCAAGGAAAGACATCTTTGCTTGAGCCTGAGGAATGGCCTCTCGTCTTTGAATGACTGTTTCAAAAACTGGGAAATATCTCTTAACTCCTTCAGCAAGACCTGCCAGTGCCTTTTGACCTTCATACTGATTTAAAACAGCACCCAAAAGTTTCAATCTCTGGTTAGCTTTCCTCTGAATCTTCTGAAACGTTTCATAAAGATCCCTGATCCCCTGCAAACTAAAAGCCCTAGTTTGAATTGGCACAAGAATGTAGTCTGCACAAATCAAAGCATTCTCCAAAATGAGTCCAAGAGAAGGAGGACAATCGATAATTATATATTCATATCTAGAACGCAGAGGAAGGATCGCCTCGTTTAACAATTCAAAATCATCCCTTTCATAGGGTGTGGTTAAATTTGCAAGTTCTAAGGTAGAAGGAAGTAAATCAAAATTTTCGCCAATCGTTTTGATAGCTGGTTCAATATTCTTCGCCTTCTTACCTCGATAACCTAAATAATCCATTACCGATGGAACGTCATCTTTCAAAAAAAGTTGTGTGGCGTTTGCCTGAGGATCCCAATCAATCAACAATACTTTATGATTTTCTGCAAGAGCTTCAGCTAAATACAAACTTATCGTTGTTTTCCCCTCCCCTCCTTTTTGATTTGATACTGCAATTACATGGCTATCAAAACCATCTCTTTCGGTTGGTTCAAAATATTTTAACAAAATAGATTGTTTGAATTCTCCAGATTTCCAGCCAGGTATTTTTAGGTCCGAAGCTTTCTCAGAAAACTCACTGGTGCCCAAACCAACGAATTTGGCCGCTTCTTCTTCTGTCAATATAGGATCAATTTTCCCCATAACCTACTAGATGGTGAGTGAGCCTGTCTAGGATGTCAATTTAATTATGTCTCTTAGGGGTGAAATGATTTCACCCCTAAGAAGAAACATATATGGTAACCAAAAACCTATCGCCATATTCAACCGCCCTCCTTCCCAATAATTTAGGAATTTACAACTTAGGGGTAAAGTAGAACTTAAGTTGGTGCCTAAAATACTTAAATTTGTTTTTTTATTTTTACTCTTAAGCGTTAGTCCCATCTCAGCAGAAATCATCTGGGGACCAACTGTTGAAAAATCAGGCGGAGAGTATATATTTGAAACAGGGAACAAATACCCAAACTTATCGGGGATTCGCGGAGGCTCAAGGATCTCATTTCCCAGATCATTTTCTTTATTTGGTGTCCAAGGAACCATAACCAAAGAACGGTTCGAAATTAGTGGTGCGCTTAAAACCACAGGATGGTCTCAAAAATCTGGACAGGCTCGTGACGAAGATTTTTTTCTAGGTTCTATCTCAACAGAAAACACAACAAATATTGCAACACGAGAATGGAGTTATAGAGACTCTGCAACAGTATATGCTGGTAGTAGAAATTTTGCAGACGGGAAAGGTAAATCAACAGTCTCCGAAAATAGAGCAGAATTTTTTGGTAGGTACTACTTTCAAAGTGCAAACCCAAATTACTGGATCAACGGTTCTGGCTTTTTTCTTTCCGCGGGAGCCAGGTATTCTTATTTTAAATATTATTTTTATGACGTGAATCAATTCATAGAATCGAGTCCAGTGTTTTATGGACCAATAGGGCTCGGACTGAGTTTCTCGAATGATCTTTGGGAATTTTTTGGTGGTGGTGGATATCGCCATTCTGAGGGAAATTTCTATCTAGATATAAGCTTTATGCCATCCTTTGGAAGAATCAAAACAAGGGATTTCCATGTTCAACGATCCATCAATTTCTTCTCAGAAAATTATGGTTTAGGTTGGACGTCAAAGGCCGAGGTAGGCTACAAAATAAACCCAAGTTGGCTAAGTTATTTGAGGGTCAACCATCGAAGGTTTTTCTCTGAGGGAAGATTTACTTCGCAAGGTGGTCTGACCACAGAAGATATTGCATCCAATTTAGTCAGTGGATTTAAATCTCATATTAATATAAAAGACTATTCAATTGAGATTGGTGTTCTAAACAAACTTGATTGGGATCAAAAACAAAATAGTGGCGAAAAAGTCGAATAGAAGACCGACAACTAAAACTTCCAAAGACTAAATGATTGATTTAACGATAGAAAGAAAAATCACCAAAGGGAATAATATTTCGCTAGTGGTTTATCAGAATGGCAGAGTGGTACTAAAACATCCTGCCAAAGTTCCCAAAAAGCAACTAGAGGATTTTTTGTCGGAGAAGAAGGACTGGATAGTTTCCAAATTGGCACAACTTCCAAAAGACATTCCGCAAAAATTGAAATTTGAAGATGGGGAAAAAACTTATATTTTTGGAAATCCCACAACAGTATCCATAATTCCGAAAAAAAAATATATCTATCTTAATGGAACCATTCAGATCCCTAATACTAAAACCGCAGATTCACGCATTCGTAAGGGGAAACAAGTCTTAAAGGAATTGCTTTTAGAGAAAGTTTTACCACTAATCGAAAAAACCTCTCTCGCTCTGAATACAAAAGTAACAAAAATTTCGATAAAAACCATGCGTTCGCTTTGGGGAAGTTGTAACTCAAAAAATCAAATATCCCTGAACCTAAGTCTAGTCCATTGTCCAGACTATATTATCGAATATATTATTCTTCACGAAATAGCACATACTATCGAACACAACCACTCCTCAAAATTTTGGAAGATTGTGAAATCACAAGACCCCAATTACAAAGTCGCGGAGAAATGGCTCAAAGACGTTGGCAAAAAATATATATACTATCTTAATTAAATGAAAGAAAAAACAAAAGTTCTCTTTATCTGTTTAGGCAACATTTGTCGTTCCCCTGCTGCTGAAGGTGCGTTTCAAAACCTGGTAAAAAAAAGGAATTTAGATCATTTATTCGAAATAGATTCTTGCGGAACTTCTGGTTATCATGATGGAGAATTAGCCGATCCAAGAACACGAAGAGTAGCGGAAAATCGAGGAATCCGTTTAACACACCTTTCAAGAAAATTAACTAAAGCAGATTTAATTCATTTTGATTACTTATTGGTTATGGATGAAAACAACTTCCATGATGTACGCAGTCTAACTAATGAGAAGAAAATTCAGGATAAAATACTTTTATTCGGGAAATTTAGAAGTGATGCAGGTGCTCCGATTGTGCCTGATCCTTACTACAAGAACGAAAGCGCCTTTGAGAAGGTTCAAGATCTTGTAGAAGATTGTTCTATCGGTTTTTTAAATTTTTTAGGAGAAATAGAATGCATCAAATAAAGAAAAAAATTTTAATCATTGGAGCCGGGTTTGGTGGGTTACAAGTAATCAAAACCCTAGCTAATAATAAACTATTCGAAATCACTGTTGTTGATAAAAAAAATCACCACCTATTTCAACCACTTTTATACCAAGTGGCAACAGCAGTACTTTCTCCCGCTGACATTGCCATTCCATCTAGATCGATTACAACTAAGTATAAAAATGTAAAAATACTTTTAGGTGATGTCACAGAAATTGATTTTGAAAATCGAAATGTTAAATTCCAGAACAATTCCGAAACTTACGACTATCTTATACTAGCGACAGGAGCAAGAACCAGTTATTTTGGAAATCACAGCTGGAAAGAAAAAACTTTAGGCCTGAAAAATCTTAAAGATGCTTTGGCAATTAGAAGAAGAATTTTACTATCCTTCGAACAAGCAGAATTGATAGGAGATTACGAAAAAGCAAAAAGTTTTATGCACTACGTAATTATCGGAGGGGGACCAACTGGTGTTGAACTCGCTGGTTCCATCGCAGAACTCTCTCATAATATCATCCGCAAAGACTTTAGAAATATAGATTCAGGTATGACAAAAGTCACCTTGATTGAAGCAGGGCCTAGATTACTAACTGCTTTTAGCGAGAAGTCTAGTGCTTTTACAAAAGAAAAACTGGAGAGCAGGGGAGTAGAAGTACTTACAAGCTCCCCTGTATTAGACATTACAGAGACTGGTGTCGTACTCAAAGACAGGACCATCGAATCTAAAACAGTGATATGGGCAGCAGGAGTAGAAGGTTCCGAGTTAGCAAAAAAATTGCCACTTAACAAAGACAAGGCGAATAGAATCATCGTAGATGAATATTGCCGAACGACTGAATATCCAGAAGTATTTGTAATAGGTGATGCTGCAAATTATGCCAAAGGCCTTACAAGGCCCCTACCCGGGGTTTCACCAGTCGCAATGCAACAAGGAAGGTATGTCGCCAAAATTATCGAATCTTTAGAAAAAAAGAAATCCATTACACCATTTCATTACTTTGATAAAGGAAACATGGCAACGATTGGAAGAACGGATGCAGTAGCTGAATTTGGCAAAATCAAATTAAAAGGAATTTTTGGATGGCTCGGTTGGCTCTTTGTTCATCTCGTTTATCAAGTCGGATTTAAAAATAAAGTCAGTACACTCCTAAGCTGGGTATGGAGTTATTTAACATTCCGTGCTGGGTCTAGGCTTATCCAAGAAGAAATGGACGAACTTTCAGTTAGATCTTAAGTTATAACGGTTCTTCTCCGATTCGGAAATACATTTTTTATAAGCCAGTTCTGTATTTCCGATCCAAACAGCGGTATTTAACTCAACATTTCCAGTTGTTGAATGTCTTTCAAGAATCGGTAACATAAAAACGTAACTTCTATTTCTAGTTTTATCACATTCCTCTCTAAATTGATCTTCCCGAGATAACTGTGCACAGGACAAAAAAGCTAAAAATAAAAGAAATACAAATCGGATCATTTGGATTCACTAAATAAAGTTTGTAGTTCCGCAAGTTCAGAAGTTTGAGCACTAGTCAGATAGTTTTGATTGGATTCAAGGAACTTTAAGTCATCTTCTGCTTTTAACCTTTGAGATTGTTTGTATTCTGGCTTATGACTTACTTTTAAAACTATTTCACCTTTATAACCAGTATCACCATTTGCTTCCAAAATAATAGACCTAACACGTTTTAAATAGAGAGGAAGTAACTTCTCTATAGGAGCATTTTTGGCATATTCGGACAGGGCAAAATTTAATAAGGTGATTTTTTTTCGATGGATCGTAGTTGCATCTGCCTTTGTCTCACAATCAGACAAACTAAGACATACAGGTTTGGAACTGGAATCAGCTAGTAACGGAAATCCAAAAACAAAGAATAGAGCAAGCAAAAGAATACGATTCATGAACAAATTTCATAGAGAATTCAAAAAAGAATCAAGCTTAAATCCAAAAGATAAATGTTTACAATGAGCAGGAATCAAAAAGGCTTAGGTATATGTTGCCAATTACTATTCACACAAAATTCCACTCTATAGAGGGGATTGAGTGGGGGAATCCGCATGGTGCACCGATCCTTGCCTTCCACGGCTGGCTTGACAACGCAAACAGCTTTGCTCCATTAGCAAAGTTTTTTCCAAATTACAGGTTCATTTCTATCGACTTCCCTGGTCATGGAAAATCCAGTCATAAACCAGAAAATACCGTATATTATTTTGCCGAATATGCACTAGAGGTTGTATCGATTGCCCAAGCACTCGGCTTAGAAGATTTTATTCTAATGGCACATTCAATGGGTGCCGCAGTATCTACGTTAGTGGCAGGGACGAACTTATTAAAAATTAAAAAACTTGTATTAATCGAATCCCTGGGTCCTCTCACAAACCTCTCCGAATCAGCGCCAGATATACTTTCAGAAGCTATCAAACAAATCTTACACCCCCGAGGCAAAAAAGAAACTTTCTTTCCTGATATGGAATCTGCAGTAAGTGTCAGAATGCGAGCTGGTGATATGAAAAAAGAATCGGCAGAAATTTTAATGGAGCGTGGCATTGAAAAAACCCACAAGGGACTAAAACCAAGAAGGGATTTAAGACTTCATTACAACTCATTTTTCCGTTATACCGAAGAACAGATTGTCTCTTTTTGTAGTCGTATAGACTGCAAAACATTATTAATATTAGGTGACAGATCAGGATTTCAAATAGCCGAAAAATATAAACACAGAAAAGACGCCGTAAAACACCTAACAGAAATAATTCTTCCCGGCGGTCACCATTTGCATATGGATTCCCCTGAAGAAGTATCAAACGTTATTATAGATTTTTTAGAAAGCTAATCACCAAACCAAGGATAATGAATGAACCAACCTATAGAAAACCCATCCAGACACGGTTATGAAATCCACCATGATACATGTTTTGGCTGCGGAAAAGAAAACCCGCTCGGGCTAGTAGCGGACTTCACTTTTCATGATGAAACTGGAGAAGTCAATTTTACTTATAATTTTAAGAAATTGTATAATGGAGCACCCGGCTTCGTTCATGGCGGAATTCTTTCTACCGTACTAGATGAAGCGATGGGAGGACTTTGTTTTCATTTAGGTTATATCGTGATGACAGATACTATGGGCTTTAAATTCCACAAAGCCACTCCAGTAGAAAAAGAATTACTCATCCGAGCATGGCCTATTAAAAAAGCGAAACGAAAAGTTTTTTTAGAATGTGAACTTACATCTCTCGATCGAGAAATCTTATATGTAAAAGGGGAGGGGGCATTTCATATACTCCCGCCACGTTTTTTCTCTGATAAATTAACTGGAGGAAAAATAGCGATTGCGAGTGAATTGCTAGCAGTAAATAAATTGAAACGCGCACATCTCTTTGATAGGATAGAAACATGAAACTAAAACTTCTCTACTTAACCATCTCAATACTGGTCATCCAATGTTCTGGTGCCTCCATAAAAGACGGGTCAGGCGACCAAGAATTCGAACTCAAATTTACCAAAGGCAAATGGATCAGAACAGAACGTTTCAAAAATTCCGGTGGAATCCGAGCCATTGGAGAAGTCAAAGCTGAATGCGGTGGTATTCCTTGCACTGAAGACCAAGTAGCAAAATTTGCTCCCGCAAAAATCAAATCACTCCCCAAACATGGCTCTTGGGAAGAATATATCCAATTCGAACAACCTGGGTCAACTGCAGAAAATCCAAAATATAAATCCACATTAGATCAAGTAGGAGAATATATTGATGGGAAAAAAACCGGAATTTGGAAAAAACCAGATCCAGAAAATCCACAAAGGTTTCTTGCAGAAACTCCTTGGGTTGACGGTAAAAAGGAAGGGATAGCAAAAACTTTTGATAAACAAGGCAATGTAACCTCAGAAACTACTTACGTGGATGATAAAAAAAATGGACCATACTATCGAAAAAATAACAAAGGTGAGTGGGTAGAAAAAGGTTCTTTTAAAGAAAACGAAGAAGATGGTGAATGGATCTATTATTTCATCGGAGCAGATGGAAACGGGATCAAAACAAAAGTTTCATACAACAACGGCCTTAAAAATGGGCAAGAAATAAACTACTATAAAGACGGCGCAGTAGAATCTCAAGGTTCTTACACATCCGATGTACGTTCTGGTTTATGGAAAATGTTTGGACCAAAAGGGAATGTACTAGCCGAAGGAACATATTCCAAAAAAGAAAATTCAGAAAACTTAGATATAAAATATGAAAGAACCGGAATCTGGAAGGAATACTATGCAGATGGAAAACTTTTTGGCATTGGACCAAGAAAACATACAAGAACCGGCGAATGGAAGTTTTACTATAAAAATGGGCAGATTGGTTACCAAGGGAATATGGCAAACGAAAGTATGTTGGAATCTGCTAAAGTATTTGATAACACAGGAAAAATTTTAGGAGAAGGAAAACTTTTCTTTTCACTTGTAAAAATTGATGAAGAAACACAAGATTTAAAACTTAATTACAAACCAAGTATTCCCTATACTTACTTTTATCCTTCAGGAAAAAAAAGAATGGTCATTCGTTCCACTGAAGATGCAACTGAATATTCTGAAGATGGAAGAGAATTAGGAAAAGGACCTGTGGAACCTCAAGGAAGAAAAATGGGCTGTTGGACCATTGGGGGAAAAACAGAATACTATATGATTGATAAACCGATGCCAAAAATGACTCAATCACAATGCAAATAAACAAAGAACAAATCAATGAAATCTCCGATCAAGTCAAGTCACTTAGATCGGAACTCTCTGAATCTATATCGGGAATGGATCATGTAATCCAATCTCTATTCGTTGGCCTTGTTGCCAACGGACACGTGTTACTCGAAGGAATGCCAGGACTTGCAAAAACACTCGTTGCCAAAAATTTAGCATCCATTATGGATGCTAAATTTTCACGGGTTCAATTCACGCCTGACCTGTTACCAGCAGACTTAACAGGCACTAATATATTTAATCCCAAAACTTCATCTTTCGAAATTCGAAAAGGTCCGATATTTGCAAATGTATTACTTGCTGACGAAATCAACAGAGCACCCGCAAAGGTTCAATCTGCATTGCTCCAATGTATGGAAGAAAGACAGGTATCAATTGCAGATCAAACCTTCGACCTAGAGTTACCATTTTTTGTTGTAGCAACTCAAAACCCAATTGACCAGGAAGGTACTTACCCACTTCCAGAGGCGCAACTTGATCGTTTTTTGTTTAAAGTGACTGTCACCTATCCATCATTTGACGACGAGCTGGCAATCTTACACCAACATGGAAATTTAAACTTTCCCAAGAAAAAACCAAATAAAATAATACACCCAAAGGATATTCAAAAAATTTCGGAAATTTCAAACAAAGTCTTTATAGAACCAAAATTACAGAACTATATCGTAAGCCTTACAAGAAACACAAGGCCAGAAACTACAATAGACAATGAATTAAAAACCTATATTCAACATGGAGTAAGTCCTAGGGCAAGCCTAGCTTTGCTGAAAGTCAGCAGAATCAACGCATTGTTAGAAGGTCGCGATTTTGTGATCCCAGAAGATATACATCGGTTTTTCTCCGAAATCGTAAAACACAGACTCCACCTAACCATTGATGCAATCAGCGAGGACATCAGCACAGATTCCATTATCAAACGAATCTTATCTGTAACGGAAGTTCCATAGATGTTATCTCCAGAGTTAAAAAGATTACTCCAGGTATTACAATGGGAAACTAAAAAGAGATTCTCTTCCACTAGACAAGGCATCATAACAATGTCAGAAAAGGGAAGAGGGCTTGATTTCAAAGAAGTCAGAAACTATCATTTAGGAGACGATATACGTTATATCGATTGGAATGTAACATCCAGAACAGGCGAGTTATACACAAAAGAATTCTATGAGGAACGTGACGCTCCCATCATAATTTTTTTAGACTTAAGCAACTCACTCAGTGGTTCAAAGAAAGAATCTGCATTCCAAATGGCACTCTTTTTATCTCTCTTCCACGTAAAAATAGGGAATCGCGTTTTACTCATCAGCTTTTCAAGCAATCAAAAATCTTCCGCTAACTGGCTCAGAACAGAATCCGAAGTTTTTTTAATCTTTACAAAGGTAACCAAACAAACTGGCGGTGACGAGACAAATTATGAAGAAGCATACCAATATGCATTTAAGCTCTATCCGAAATTTGCAGTTAGTTATTGGATTTCTGATTTTAATCAATTTTCGGCTTATCTAAAGAACAATAAGGTTCCAAAAATTTGGGAACAAGCAGGCATTTGGATCGAAGACGAATTAGAGATAATACAATATCCAACTTGGTTTAAGTTTTTCGGGAAAATTTCGGAAGAAAAAATCAGCTTTTGCAGCCTAGAGAATACATATGAAAAAGACTTAAAAGCCGCAAAAACTTTTTTTGGACAAAACTTAGTTCGCATCAATCCTAAAGCAAAACTTTCCAATCAGATCCTACCCTTATTCAAAGCAAAACGAAATGGCTAAATACATTACATTATTTTTCCTAACAACCATTTCCATTTATGCATTACCGAAAGAATCAGTTACAGAGAACGATATTTATGTTGGTGATACCGTTCATTATCAAATCGAATTAACAGATTCCGATGAACATAGTTTAGATGCCACAGAAGGCGAAGTTTATGATGACGACACCGTACCTTCTTTCAAGATTTTTAATATTGTTAAAGAAAAATCAAAACTAAAAACATCAATTATCTTTTATAAACCTGGAGATTATACAATTCCCGTCACTTGGAAAAAAAACGACGAACCCATGAAATCCACTCTAACGCTCAAGGTAAAATCTCAACTACTAGGTAATGAAACTGATATTGAAGACATTGAGCCACCGATCAATTTCTCGGGACCATATTTTTTTCGTTTATTCATAATTCTTTTGATAACCGCAATAAATATTTATCTATTATACGCTCTATACATCTATTGGAAATCAAAACCAAAAGTAGTAGATGCTCTCTGGGAAAAACAACCAACTTTAGAAGAAAAAACCAAACGACTTCATAACCTAGAAACCTATTTGCAGACGAATAAAATCTCTGAAAAAAAATTAGCGTTTAAAATCAGCGAATATCTAAAAGAAGCATTCTCAAAAAAATTAGGACAAAACTTATTAGGGAAAACAGATTCTGAATTTTTAGCAGAGTTATTTGACAGAACTCATATAAACGATTCTATTCTCAGGGAATTGCGAATATACTTTAGAAAGACAAAGTATGATGAAAATATAGCTGAAATAAGCAAAGAACAAGCAGTAGCTATTTGGGAAAAAATCAAACAGGATTTTGGACTATAATTATGGACCAATTCCAAAGACCTTACCTATTACTATTGATTCTCCCATTTCTCTTGCTGGCGCTTTATCAATGGCGAAAAAAACCGATTGGATCTGTCTTGCTGATCCAATCGGATCGATTTCGATCGCAAAACAACAATTTCTTTTTAAGAACCAAGATTCCGTTCTTAAAAATCACAGAATTTCTCATTTATGTGGCAAGTATATTCCTTATCATTGCTGCAGCAGGTCCAGGTAAAAAATATCATCTAATGCCCGATATAACGAATGGAATCGACATCATGATTGCGTTAGACATTTCTGGTTCGATGGTTAATTCCTATGATTTTTTACCAAAAAATAGACTAACAGTGTCGAAAGAACTACTAAGGGACTTTATCAAGAAAAGAGTATCTGATCGCATAGGAATTGTACTCTTTGCGGGGGCAGCATACCTTCAATCTCCTTTATCAAACGACAGATATGCATTAGACGAGCTGATCGCAGAAGCTTCCGATGAAGACATATCTGAACAAGGCACTGCTGTTGGTGATGCATTAGTATTGTCAACTTACAGGCTCAAAGACTCCGCAGCAAAATCAAAAATCATTATCCTCCTAACAGATGGAGTGTCAAATACCGGAAAACTTGACCCAGAGACTGCCTCTCAAGCAGCCAAAGCTTTTGGGATTAAAGTATATTGCATAGGGATTGGAAAAGAACAAGGCCAATACGAAGTGAATTATGAATCATTAGAAGAAATCTCACAAAACACGAGTGGTAGATTTTTCCGTGCAGAATCTCCAGAAGTACTACAAGAAGTTCTGAATGAAATTAATGGTCTAGAGAGAGTAGAACTCCCTTCAAAACCAATGGAAATACAGGAAACGAATTTTCCTACGGCGTTATCCTATTTCTTCGGTTTACTGGGAATTGTTGGTCTTTTTATGTTTTATCCACTTACGGAAAAGTTATGACAAATTTAAATCTTATCGCAACAGTTGCTCTGCTTTGTATTTTCATTTGGATCCTTGTCTTCTCCTTAAAGTTATATATCAATGTAAAAGCCAATCTATTTAAAGAAAAACATCCAAATTTAAAAAATAGAATCTATACAAGTAATACAAAAATATATGTTTTGAGAATACTTTCCTTCCTACTTGCACTTTTTTTTGCATTTTATTCTCTGTTTAAGACAAAATCCACAGAAGTTGAATCTCTCAAAGAATTTGAATCCGCAGACATCATGTTTGTTGTCGATGTGAGTTTATCAATGAATGCAATAGATGTTAAACCAAGTCGACTCAAACGATTCCAAGACTTAGCATTAAGAATTCTACCTTGTCTCAAAGGAAATAGGGTAGGAATTGTCGTTTTTGCAGGTCAATCTTTTTCTTTTTGCCCATTAACCTCCGATATTTCAGCCGTATCCGACTATATACAAGCATTAGGTGTTGAAATGGTTGGTGCAAAAGGAACAGACCTTGCAGTAGCTCTAGAGAGAGTAAACAAAATCAGAAAAAAAAATAACAATATATCCTCGCAAATAACTATAGTTGTTTCTGACGGAGAGGACCATGAAAACCAAAACCTTCCATCTATCGGAGGGGAGGTGATGGTATGGGGAATTGGTACTCCAGAAGGCGGCTACATTGAATACCGCGATCCAGGAACTGGCAAAGGAGGTTATGTGACTTTGGATGCTGGTATATCAGATTCACCTATGACACCAAATCTAGTGATTTCCAAAATGAATATTGAAAAACTAAAAGCCATAGCCGAACAAAATGATGGAAGTTATTATGATGTTTCTTTCGAAGCCGAGGGAGCCTATGCTCTTCTTGATACAATACAATCTATCAAAAAAAAGAAAATTCAAAGCGTTGAGCGTTTCAAGAACGAAGATGGTGCACATCCATTTTTAATCGCAGCGATTGGCTTCCTGTTATTAGAACGAGTCCTAACCTTTTTTATGCAAAAAATACCAACTAACATTTACTTAGTCCTGCTGCTACTGATCTCTATAGGTTGGGGTAGGCTTGAAGCCTGGGAACTCGACCCAGGAGGGAATTCTATCGAACGAGGCGTAAAATCTTATCACAATAAAAATTTTAACGAAAGCAAAAAGGAATTTGATAAGGCAAAAGAATACATCAAAGATGATCCAAAACTGTTCTATAATGAATCTGCAACAGCCTACCAATTAGGACAATATAAAGAAGCCAAGGAACTTTCAGAAAAAATTCTAGCTCATCCAAAAGCCGATCAAGAACTAAAAGCAAAAGCAAATTTTAACCTAGGAAATATTTATGCTAGATTAGGGGACAAAAAGAACGCATTAAAATCATATACTGATACTTTAAGAATCGATCCAGACCATCTTGCGGCTAAAAAAAACATAGAACACCTGACCAAAAAAAAGGAACAAGCACCTAATCAAAATCCAAAGAACAACGAATCAAACCAAGAGCCTCCGCAAAATAACAAACAAAAAAAACCGGAAGAAGATAAGTCTGATGCAGAAAGAATTTTGGAACCTTTCTCACAGGACACAATTTTAAAAAATAAAAAGGGAGGTTCTTTTGATAATGAAAAATTCTGGTAAACTTATACTTTTCTTTGTTCTGTTTTATCTTATTCCATTTAAAAAAGTCCTTTCTGCCGATGTAGAATTCAATTTATACCCTAACGAGTTTTCTCTTGGGGAACATGCAAAACTAGAGGTGAGAGCTCATGGAGACAAACCTTTCCGAGCTGTTAAAACTAATATTATACTAAATGGTGTGCATATTCAATTTTCTGGCAGTGGAACAGAAACTCAAATCATCAATTTTAAAGTAACCAAATCACAAATACTAAACTTCCATGTTTACACAGAAGCAGAGGGGACATTTAAACTTCCAGAAATATCAGTTGAATACGATCACAAAACCTATACATCTCCACCAATCTCTTTTAAAGTCAGCAAAAAAAACAAACAATCACAAAACCAATGGTTGAGTCCATTCCCATTTGATATAGAAGATGACTCATCACCAGAATCCCCAGAAGTATCTTTTCATACAAACAAATCCGTCTTTTACAAAGGGGAGCCAATCGTAGGTTATTTCGTATTGTACTACAATGGATATAGACAACCATTTCTCGAAAGAGATCCGAACCAATCCATTTCCTTTCCCTATTTTCTTTCGGAGACTTTAAAACAAGTTTCCGTACAAATTGAACCAGAAGTAATCAGAAACAATCACTTAAGAAAAACACTCGTTTATGATAAAGAAATATATGGTCTAACTGGCATTAAAGCAGGAAGGTTCCAGATCGGGAAAACCAAATTTATCACAGGAGACAGTCTTCGTTTCAACTCGTTACAAGAGACAGTTAACACAAATCCTGTAACAGTCACAGTCCTGGAACTGCCCTCAAACAAACCGAAAGAATTCACAGGAGCAATTGGAAACTTCAAAATTAGTCTAACTGACTTTCCAAAGACAGTCCACAAGGGAGAAACAGCTTATTATGAAATCACCATTGAAGGAGAAGGCGGGTATGAAGGTATATCTCCATCATCAATGCAGAATCCAAAAGTTCAAGTCATCTCACAGAACAGGACAAAAACTTTCCGGAAACTAGACTCGGGTGAATATGGATTTTACTCCGTAGTAAAAATTCTTTACGGACACCAAACTGATTTGCCAGGGAAGCTGCAAATTGAGCCATACCATTTTAGTTTTTTTTCATTAAACGAAAAACAATATAAATCTCTGGCTCTAACATTTCCTGAAATTTCCGTACTTCCAGAGAAAAAAAAATCTCCAGAAACACCAAAATCGGGTTCAAAATCCGGAAGTAGTCCATCGATTTTAGCTTTAGTTTTGATTGCGGTTTTTGGCATTCTCTCCTATGTAGGTTATAAACGATTTTCGTTTAGCAGAAAGTCAAATATGTATTTAGAGATGGTTAGATCTTTTGGAAAAAAGAGAAACATTTTTCTCGCAGACTATTTAGAAAAAAAAGGGATCCAGAAAGCGGATACAGAATTTTTGGTAACCCTTCTTAACGATTCAGATAAACTAACCCCAGAAAAAACTTTTAAGAATTTATCCGAACAAGAAAGAACAAAAGTCTTATTATTAAATAAGCAATTAAAAAACAAGGAGTAACATATGTCAGTTGAAGAAAAAGGCAAAATTAGTGTAGAAACAGAAAACATCTTTCCCATCATAAAAAAATGGCTATATTCCGAGAAAGATATATTCATTCGAGAATTAGTTTCCAATGCAAGTGATGCAATTACGAAGTTAAAAAAAATCGCATTATCCGAAGAATTTGAGGGAGGAAACGAATACAGAATTGACCTAAACTTTGATGTTGAAAATAGAATTCTATCCATTGAAGACAATGGAGTAGGGATGACTGCAGAAGAAGTCAAAAAGTATATAAACCAAATCGCATTCTCCGGTGCTACAGACTTCGCAAAACAATATCAAAATGCAGAAAACAAAGCAGAAATCATTGGCCACTTTGGCCTTGGCTTCTATTCTTCTTTTATGGTTTCTAAAAAAGTTACAATAGAAACTAAATCATATAAAAAAGGACAAACGGCTGTTCTATGGTCAAGTGAATCAGGAACTGATTTTACGATCTCAGAAATCACAAAAGAATCCAGAGGCACAAAAATATCTTTATATCTCGACAGTGAGTCTGGAGAATATTTAGATAAATGGAAATTAAAGGAGCTCGTTAAAAAATATTGCGACTTTTTACCTGTTGGCATTTACGTATCAGGAGAAAAAGCTAATCGCGAAAAACCGTTATGGTCAGAAGAACCCGCAAAAGTTTCCGCAGATGATTATAAAGATTTTTATTCTTACTTATTTCCGTTCTCTGGCGAATCCCTTTTCCATATCCATCTAAACGTAGATTACCCATTTCGTTTACAAGGAATTCTATATTTCCCAAAACTCACTCATGAATTAGAGGCTTCTAAAAACGGTATTAAACTATTTTGCAACCATGTATTTGTTAGCGATAATGCAAGCGAACTTATACCACAATTTCTCACCATCCTGAAAGGAACAATAGACATTCCAGACCTGCCCTTGAACGTTTCGAGGTCATATCTGCAAAATGATCCCCTTGTAAAAAAGATTTCAAACCATATCATCAAAAAAGTTGCCGATCGCCTTATTGAAGATTTCAAAAAAAATAGAAGCAAATATGAAGAAAATTGGAACGATATTTCATTATTCGTAAAATATGGGGTTCTCACTGATGAAAAATTTTATGATGCGATGAAGGACCACTTAGTCTTTAAAAATTCAGAAGGTGGATACTCCACAACCTCCGAATATTGGGAAAAAAATAAAGAAAAGAACCAAAACAAAATTTTCTACGCAAATGAAACAGAAATGGGATCTGTCTACATGGAGTTACTAAAGTCACAAGGATTGGAAGCTCTATTAGTTGATTCAAAAATCGATTCCCACTTAATACAACATTTGGAAATGAAAAATCCAGATTGGAAATTTCAAAGAGTCGACTCGGAAATAGCTGACCAAATCGTAGACAAAGAAACTCCCAAAAATTTGGTAAACGAAGATAACAAAACGGAATTCGACAGAATCAAAACTTTATTCCAAGCTTCTTTGCCAACCGATACAGTGGAAGTAAAGGTCGAAGCGTTAAAATCTTTAGAGGTTCCAGGAGTCATTCTTTTGCCTGAGTTTATGAGGCGAATGTCCGAAATGAACTCAATGTTGAACCGAGAAGACACAAAAAACATCTTAAAATCACATACCCTTATGGTAAACGCCAAGTCTCCATTAGTAAAATCCGCCTTACAAGCGTTTGAAGGAGTAAACCCAGATAAAGGAAAAAAATTAGCAAGGATCATCTACGACTTATCGCTCTTATCAGCGAAGGTAATGGATGAAAAAGAAGTTTCGGAATATACCAAAAGGACAACCGAGTTCCTCCAAGAGATTTTTTCCTAACAACGGGAAATTCCTACAGAAAGATTTGGCAATGATTCCTATTTTTGGAATTGTTGCCATGTGATCCAGATTTGTATAACAAGTCGCCTTAGTTCTTTACCTGTCGTTGTCGCCTATAAAAAAGGATACTTTGAAGAGTTCGGAGTCAAAGTTTCCCTTCACGTCAACACACACCACAAGGCAATTATGCCATTACTGGACGCTGGTCGAGTCGAAGCTGGCGAGGTTCCTACCATTGCTTACTTACAAGACAGTTTTTTAAAAAAATCAAAACTCAAACGAATTTATAAAGGCATTTATCTTTACCACTCTCCACTTTCTTTCTACTCAAGATTTCAATTCAAACCAGAAGACTTAACAAGAAACAAAGCCTATATATTACCAGTCCCACACCAATACTCTGTAGAAAGACTTTTTGCGGAAAAATTTCTAGAGGAATATGCTCCCAAAAATCCAGTCAAAGTTCGTTACATTGATACACCAGGATTTTTGGAAGAAAAAGAATTTCTAAAACCTTCTTGTCTAGGTTTAGTTTCCGACTCTTTCTCTAGCCCATTCCTTCGAAACTTTCAAGACTTTGCTAATACACTTGAATTACCAATACTTGAAACCAAATCTTTTTATCCTTCCACCTTATTAGCGTTCAGTGGGGACGCTGTATTAAAAACAGGAAGAGATGTCTCCGGTGTACTGCTTGCGGTAAAAAAAGCCATAGACCTTTTACAAAACACAAACCAGTTAAGTAATGGAAACTTATGGGAAGACTTACAACTCTCACATTTTTACCCACATCTAAGAGTAGGGGAAACAAAGAATCTCCTTAACTCACATCCCCTAATCCAAAAAGGTATTTTTTCCTACAAAGGAGACGCCACAACTCTCTATCCACTTCTTAAAGATGTATACTTTCGATTGATTCGCAGGGTCATCCAACCTGACGCAGTAAAAGCAGCCTTTGATTTTGATGAGATCCTTTCGGCTTTAGAGCCAAAGAAAGTATTTGATGTGCGTAAACTAAGCAGCTTCCAAGAACCAAAGGAAATAAAATTACATGCGCCATCACAAATCAACTATAGGAAACTAAACGCAGTACGACACCTCATTGTCGACGTCAACTCAGTAGTATTGGATATACTTCAAGGAAATTACAATTCTAGACTAAATTCAGATGAAACTTTACAATTAGATAACCGGGTCAAAGTTCTCGTAAACTCTATGTTAGACTCATTTAATGCAAAACTTGAACTCCAAAGAGAAGAAATCACTGAACTCGAAAACCTTATCTCTATTTTAGAAATCAAACTTGATCGTTCAGCCGTAGACCTTCAATATTCGGAAGAAAAATACAGATATTTATTTGAATTTTCAAGAGAGGCCATTGCCCTTGTAGACGCCGACACCGGAAGCATACTAGAAGCTAATAATCAGTTCCGATTATTAACTGGATATACCCGTGGTGACATCACAAAGATGAATATCGAAGATATCATCCTTGGTAACCAAGTGTCCAACCAACTTAGGTTTGGCTCGGACCTTTCTTCCGATACTATGTTATCACTTCCCGATGTGGAAATCCTCGTCAAAGATGGAAGTAAACTTGAAGTAGATATCAGTTTTACTTCTATTTTGCTTTCACCCAAAAAACGTTACCAAGTACAGTTCCGCCCCAATTCAGAGAGAAAAGAACAAGAAAGACTACAACACGAATTTATTTCAAACGTAAGCCATGAACTAAGAAGCCCTATGACAAATATCAGAGGATATTTAGAATTTTTTAAATCCGATACCTCTTTACCATTTAACACCGAACACAAAAATATGTTAGAAGTAATAGATAAAAATGCTAAACGACTAAGCTTTTTAATCGAAAATCTATTAAAGTTAACCACATCAAGAGAAAAAGACAAAGAGGCTGAGGTAGTAGAAATTTTCGATCCCGTTCCTGTGATCGAAGACGTAATTCACATGAACTCGCATCTAGCAAAAGGAAAAGCGATTGAATGGGATTTATCACTCAAAAAAGGATTTTTCTTACGTGGAATCAAATTCGAATTCTCACAAATCATTACCAACCTTTATGTAAATGCTCTAAAATATACATTTAAAGGCAAAATCGGAATTTCTATTCGCGAAACCAATGGGAAAATTGAAATCACGGTAGAGGATACAGGAATTGGAATCGACCCTACCTACAAAAACCAAATCTTCGATCGTTTTTTCCGAATTCCTTCTTCTGATAATAAAAAGATAGGTGGGACAGGTCTTGGATTGTCCATCGTCAAGTCATTAGTGGATAAAATGTCCGGAGAAATTTTTGTCGAAAGCAAAATGGGTGAGGGAAGTAAGTTCACCATTTACTTCCCAAAAGTAAACATCAGCGCTTAGCAGTTTTTTTCTTTTTGGGAATCTGTTTTTTCTTGGTCGTTTGTTTTGATTTTTTCTTTGCAGGTAAATCATCAGGTTTCAATAGAACTAGGGCAGGGATGTTCTTCTCATCCAACTGCATCCCCGAAAGAATCAGCGAAAGCTCTAACATCTCCCTTGTTCCCAGCAAATGCATCATTTCTAACGCTTGGTTCATTCCGAGTTTTCTAAAAATCTTCAGTGTATTCCCAACGCCAAAAAACTTGATGAGGATCGGAAGCTCAGCTAACCCACGTTGTTTGATCCACTTTTTGCAATCAGCCACAGAAAGTTCACTTACGAGTTGGATTACAGATCCAACTTGAATTTCATCCACCAGCCAAAGAAAGTCCTTCATAGGAATTTCTTTCAAAAGAGCGATGGATTTATCTATTCCCAAAGTCTTAAGAATTTCCACACTAGTTTCTTTTCCTAATGTTTTTGCAAGAAGTCCCACATCATGCGGAGGAATGCTTCGGGACACAAGAGCCAAATCTTCCATCGGAAGAGAATGGATAAAATAAACCAAATCATCATCTTCATTCTCTCGGATCATCTCCACGAGAATTTTTTCAGGGATCTGCTTTACCAACTCAACTACAGTATCTTCACTTAACTTTTGCGTTAAAACAATGAGCCTTTCTTTAGGCACCTTCCCTGTTAGTGAAAGTAACTTCTCATAACCGAGATTTTTCAAAATCTGAAAAGATTTTTTGGGGCCAAGTTTTTCTAAATACTGATATACACTTTGGATGGTAACTAGAACTTCTTTCATTTGCCCCAACTTTGGATACAAACTGTCAGAATCTTCAAAAAATTCCAGAGAAATTCCTTTTCGAATCTGTTTAATTTTGCAAAATGGAAGAGTGAAGCAGCGCCAACTTTTGATTCTTTTGGTATTTTTCCTTTTGGGAGTAGGGGCACTTATCTACTCTAAAACTGCACCTTACGAACATTCTCTTTCTGCACTTATTGGGATTTGGGAAGGATTCTACCAAATCAATCCGAACTTAGTTGATTCCCAATTTGTGATCTACAAATCGGGAGGTTATGACGGCCAATTTTTTTACTTTCTCGCAAAAGATATGTTTGTCGGTGGGGATTGGGATTTAATTGTAGACTCCTACCACTTCCGTTTTCACAGAATTGGCCTTTCTCTCTTTGTTGGCCTTTTTTCATTAATTTTCGGATTCACTCATTATCCCATAATCACTCTTCTTTTTTTATTTTTAGTATTTTCTGTATCCGTATTCTGCCTGTATTTTTTACTTCCCGATTCAAAAAAATGGTTTGTTGTCTTTTATTTATTTTCGCCTTTCTCCTTAAATGCAAACCTACTCCTTGTCGCAGATTCACTCTTTGTTAGTTTTGGAATCATAGCTTTCTATTTTTTCACAAAAAAGCAGGACTTTCTTGCCGTTTTCTTTTTCCTGCTAATGGTAATCACCCGAGAGTTAGGGATTTTGTTTCTTGCACCGATTGTTATTAGCGCATTCATCGAAAAAAAATGGACAAAGATGGCCCTTTATTCCATCCCTGGTTTCGTTTTTGTTTGTTTGGTGGGATTCGGCTTAGTCCATCCACCAAATCATCTAGGTACAAATCCACTCGGATTTCGAGATATGACAGACCTTCCTTTGTTTGGTTTTTTCAAAAGTTTTATAGAAAATGGGTCTTTCCAATTTAAACTCAAAGAATTTCCCAAAATTCTCTTTTTCATCTCTTTCCTTCTGTTAACCATTACGAGCGTCCAATCACTAAAGGATTCTTTCTCCAAAAATATAAACATACTTGTACCTATTTTTGGAAGTCTCTTTGTCATACTCATTGCAGAAGAAGGGTATTGGAGGTCTTTTGATAACCTAAGTAGAATGTTCACATTAATTTTGCCATTTTCACTATTATTAGAGGATGCATTCAAAAAACCGTTTTTACGTCTATTTCTTGGAATATCTATTACCTTATTTCTATTCTTAATCATTCGAATTCTTTGGGTCACCCAAACTAAGGAGTATTTTTTAGCCCTATGATATCTCTTGCTTATTCCCCATGCCCCAATGATACTTTCCTCTTTTACCACCTGATCCGTAATGCAAATTACCCAGTAAAAGAAGAACTATACGACGTAGAAAACTTAAACGAATTTGCTTTTGCGGGAAAATTTCCCGTCACAAAACTTTCGTTTGCTGCCTATTTTCATATCATCGACAAATATATTTTACTCGAAACGGGATCTGCATTAGGAAGAGGTTGTGGCCCTATTCTCATCAGAAAAAAAAATTCAAAAACAGACCTATCTAACTATAAAAAGTTCTACATACCAGGGAAATTAACCACAGCAAACCTACTATTATCCCTATATACCAATGGAAAACAAAACCCAACACCATTACGTTACGATGAGATCATTCCCAAAGTAATGATCGAAGACGATAGCCTTGGAGTCATTATTCATGAGGAACGTTTTACCTATGAAGATAGGGGAATGGAAAAGGTAGTGGATCTTGGGGAATGGTGGGAAAACTCTACGGGATATCCTATTCCTTTAGGTGCCATTGCTATTCGGAGAGATATCCCAAGAGAAGAAGCACTTCGGTTCCAAAATAATCTAAGGCAAAGCCTTAATGCGGCCTATTTGGAACCAAAAGAAATGATGGATTACATCAGGACTAATTCACAAAACAAAGAAGATGCGGTAATCAAATCCCATATCAACTTGTATGTAAATGAATTTACAAAAAACCTAGGCAATGATGGTCATGGGGCCGTGGAATATCTCTTACAAAGAGCAATTGAGGCAGGTTTCATCAAAAAACCCACCTCATCATTGCCTTTATTTTTAGGAGAAAGTTAACATACAAAGGATTCTTCCTTTGTCTCGTTTACAAGCTTCAATGGCCTTAGCCACAAGCATCCCAGGTTTTAATTTCGAAAGATCGGCCTTAACAGCATGACCAGAAGAAAGTCCTGAGACCAAAAGATCTCCAGGATAAATCGGGACTTGCGATGCATCCACATGAATTTTTGCAATCCCAAGTAGAGCCACTAGGACATACTCGACAGTCTTCTCTTGTTTTCCAAATACCACATTGGCACTTGAAACACAAACACCGATTACATTGGTAGAGTAGGGGTGTTTCGATCTTCCCAAAACACCAGGCTCTTCTGTGGCTACGAGCAGATCCCCCGCAGTCACAACATCTTTTCCATCCAATCTAAAATAACGAGCAATACATTCCTCGCCGCCTTCTTTTGTTATACGAATATTCCCTTCGAATAAAGACTCTCCATTCGCATAAATAGCCTTACCGGAACCAGGAAGTTCCATCTCAGGAATTCCTTTACCATCCACAATTAAAGCAAAATCTGATTGAGAGAGAAAACGACCACCTGGTGCCGTTGTACCGGCACCCAAAATTCCTGCTGATTGTTTTTCGTACTTTCCTTTAGAAATTCCATACACTCCCACAGAATCTCCGAACCCGGTGACACCAGTACCAGATGACACACCAACAACTCCGGTTCCTACTTTTGTATTTTTCCCATAGATGATAGCATCATTTGTTTGTGGCGGCACAAAACCTTTTGAATTGGCTTCTGCCTCCCCCGTGATTTTCAAAAGCCCTGTATGTGAATTAAAATCATGTTCCTTTTCTGCATATGGATGTGTGTGTGGTTTTGGATCTCTTTTATCAGAAAGTCTCGGGTCATCGGAAAGTACTACCTTACCAGGGACTGCCTCTCCATGATTTGCCAGTAATACAATCCCTGCATCTTGGAATCCGGCTTTTGCCAAACGTTTATCATTTCCTTGGACTACAGTGCCTGGTTTTGTTTCTCCAGAGTGTGCTAATTGTACAATACCATGTAATTCTGTACTTGCATGTTTTAGTCGTTTATCATTTCCTTGGACCACTGTATTTGGCTCTTCCCCGCCATTTGGTGCCAGCTGTACAATCCCCTTAGAAGTATTGGTAGCATCTCTAAGCCTTGGATCATCACCAGTCACTACTTTGTCAACAGCGACTTCTCCAGCATCAGCCAGTTGCACTAAACCAATAGATTTTTTTGTAGCAACACGAAGACGTGAATCGTTCCCTTGAACAGCTACACCGGGCCGAGTTTCACCATCTAACGCGAGCTCAACGATACCAGGGTGGTCTGTGGAAGCACTACGTAAACGTTCATCATCAGATTGTACAACAAGTCCTGGTCTTGCTTCTCCACTTCTCGATAACCGAACTAGACCATGAGTGAGTTCAGTGGCGATTTTTAGGCGTTTGTCATTTCCTTGGACGGCAACCCCTGGTTTTTCTTCCCCATCTGATGCCAATTCCACAATCCCACGATACTCCGTAGTAGCATCTCGCAGACGCCTGTCATTGGCCTGAACCACTACACCTTCTTTTACCTCTCCATCCACAGCAAGGCGAATGATCCCGGATCTAAGGACAGAAGCATAGGGGAGGGGTTCTCTTGTCGGGCCACCGTAATCTTTTTTGTCCGGACTAGAGTATAACTCAAGCTCTATGACTTCAGTAATATAATCTTTTTTATTTTGTTGTTTCTCTTGGATAAAAACTAATTTAAGAAATCGTAAATTAACAGCGGAGAATCTCCATTTATACCATGTTCCGGGCTCCGATAAGAAGAAGTTCTCCTCATGAAGTTGGTGCCACGTAATATCATCTTCACTATAATAAGCAACAAATCGTTCTGGAAAATTAGTGACTGGATCATTTTTGGTAAGCATCCGCATCTCTTCGATGCGATTCACCGAACCCATATCCAGAATCAAATATTCTTCTTCGGGCTCTTCTTTCTTTTTCGATGACCAACCGTAGTCAGGCCTTGTATCAAAAAGATTTTCTTTTACAAAGAGCCTATCTAGTTCTGAACTTGCCTGGATCGATTGAACCCCAGTAATTAGAATTTTTAATTGACCAAAACTAATCCGATTCTTTCCATTGCTTGCCTTCCTTGAAATTTTAGAAACAAACTTCACATAACGAGCGCTAGTAAGAGAGAAAAGCCATTTGGCAGATGTTTTAAAAGATTTTCGAAACGATGATTCTTGTAAAATAGGTTCCCAATACTTTCCATCATGCGATAGTTCAAATCGGAAGGAATCGGGAAAAAAATCCAACCCGTCTTTGCCAGGCAAAAGCTCAATCCCATTGAAATAAACCACATCATCAAATTGGAAGATGATCGAGGATAATGAGGACTGCTCTTTTTCTTCGAAAAAGGATAAAAATTCTTCATTTTTAACTTCGAAAGTTCCCGTTGTGGAAACAGATTTGATCGGTAGAGAGTGGGGGTGGCTTGTGCGTATTAAATGATCTTTCATTGCGCTTTTTGTTGCTGATTCCTTCCAAAAAATAGCGTTTTTCTATCCAGTCTATCGAATTTCGCTAAGTCGCGATCCTTCTTCTTTCTCTGAAAATACAACAAGAACTGCAGGTTTTACTCGTTCCGTAAAATACATATTCACAATTTGCCGAAGGTGCCCTTGCAAAGTAGAAGTGATTACAATTACATTCCCATCGATTTGGACTTGCACCTTTTCTAACTGCTGCAAAGAAGATTGAGTGAGTTCTTTACTCGCCCAAGACAAAAATCCCGACCAGGAAGCCGGATGAGACAGGGTTTCTTCTGAAGAATGCTTTTGCTCAGTTTTAAGCACTTCTTGTCTCTGCAACGAAATGAGTTCCCGGCAAAGAGACTGCACATAAGATACATTGGATTCCATATGTAGAGAAACCGCTTTCTTATAGGCTTCTAAAGCAATTTCTGGACCAAAAAGTTCGACCAAAGTTTCGAATGCTTTTTTCTCTTCTTTTTCTTTACTGAAGTCTCCTGCCGCAGTGGTGGGAGGGACATGGTTTGTATTAGAAATAGTTATATTAATATGGTTAGGGGTCCCGCCAGCACCCCCCTTATCGGTAGATTTTGATCCCTCAGGGGTTTCGACCTCGGTGCCTCTAAGGGTTACGCTCGTATCCCCCAGAGGGGTAATTTTGGAACCCTCGTAATGGAAGGAAAAGTGGTATCGGGTAGAGGTTCTGCCATTGCCTGGAACTTGGTAGAGTAAACCTGCTTTTGTGAGTTCCTTTTTTGCGGAAACGATCGATTTTTTGGTTTTGAATCCGGTGAGCCGCATCAACGTTTCTGTATTAGGCCAAACGGGTTTGAAATTGTAGTCACTGAATTTCAATAGAACTGGATAAAGTGTTTTGGCCGCATGGGAAAGGCCAGCCCAAACACCAGAATCTATGATGTCGGTCATCAGTCGGATATAGGGATGCCGCTGGTCGCTCACAAAAGCTCCTCCGCTTTTTTGCAAAAATGAAACCAAATTTAAGCAAATTTTGCGAAGGAGTTGACATTATCTGACATAATGTTAATTATGTCTCATCCAACAACATTCCTTCGGGAAACCCCGACCCCCTGGTGTTCCAGGGGAATTTTTTATGTTTCGGGTTGGGATACTACAGATCCCTCGTCTCTTATTTACAAGAAACGTTTGCTCAAACTCAAGTAACTTTTATTATGTCACATTATTGTCGGATTCCGACAGATGTCAAGTTCGTACAGCCTTTTTTCCTTGATGTACTACAAATTTTTTTCCTAAGTACTTGACTGCTTAGTACTTGTCTGGGTTATGCCGAGTCTCCATATTTTTTAGTCAGTTCCTTTCGAACAAATTTGTATATGTCGCCCAAAAGAATTTCGTCATCAGAAAGAATCTGAATCCCTGTTCCCGTTCGTCGGATCTTATAGCCAGAGTAGGCTGCATTTTTTTGCTGATTTTTCTCGCCAGACTTCACTTGTTTATTGAAGTCTTTGGCATCTTTGACAGTTTTAAGGGCTCCCTTGTGGAACAAGGTGAGGAAGTCGTCCAAGTTCCCTTTTTTGGCAGCCTGGGCGGCTTGCACCAAAAGGTTTTTATTGTAGATCTCGTTTTTTTTGCATTTCTCCAGGTCTTCTTTGGACATCGAGGTAATCGAAAGGACCTCTGTCATATAACTACGGCTTTTCCCAAAAAGATCTCCGAGTTCTTGGTCTGTATAGTTGTGGGAGTTTTTTAGAAAGAGAAGGGCGTCCACTTCTTCATAAGGTGATAAGTTTTCTCTCTGGAGGTTTTCAATGACTGCCAATTTATAAATTTCTTTATCGGGTCGGTTTAGGATCTTACATTCAATTTCCGCCCAACCGAGTGACTTGGCTGCATGAAACCTCCGCTCTCCCGCAATGATCTTATAATTACCTTCTCTTTCTCCTTTGGAAACAATGATGGGTTGCAAAAGCCCATCGGCTTTTAAGGTTTGGGCGAGTTCTTCAATTCCCTTTTTCCTTTCTTGTCTAGGTTGGTTTTCTGAAGGTTGGATTCTGTCCATTCGGATTGTTCGAATGGTTCCATCTAAATTTTCTGCCTGATAGATATCGGCGAGAGTTCCGAGGCGTTTACTTTTTAAGCTCATTTAAAACCTCCTCAATAAAACCTTCATACTCTTGGGACTGACGAGAAGTCTTGTTGTAGTCGAATACTGATTTTTTGGCTAGATGGCTTTCTCCGATGGCCACCCCGTCAGAAATGGTATGTTCGAAAATGCGGAAGTATTTTGTTAGAACGGGGAGAATTGTTTTTGTGAGTAAGGTCTGAGGTTTGAGTTGGGTAATGAGGGCACCCAAAATTTCTAGGTCAGGATTGATTCTTTTTTTGATTGAGGAAATGGTTTGTTGTAATCCCATAATTCCATCCATCGAAAATTTTTCTGCCTGGAGAGGGATAAGAACATAGTTTGCTGCTACAAGGCTGTTTACTGTGAAGATGGAAAGGGAGGGCGGGCAATCTATAATCACAAAGTCAAATTCTTTGATTGTGGAAAGAGAGTCTCTGAGGATATAGGGTGCCTCTACGGAGTTCACGGACACAGTTTCCATTTCCGCCAAACGCATGCTAGATGGAGCTACCCACAAATGCTCGTTATATGCCGGAGTAATGATCTCTTTTAGGTTAGCCGAATTTTGAAAGAGGTGCGCTAAATCTTTTTCAACTGTCTCTGGGTTCAGAAAAATTCCGGTGGAATTTGCCTGAGGATCCATGTCGATGAGTAGGGTTTTTAGATTGCGACGGGCAAGCCCCATAGCAAGATTCAAAGAAGTTGTTGTTTTTCCTTCTCCGCCTTTTTGGTTTGCAACTGCAATGGTGATCATCTCTCTCTATTTTCCCTTCCCAAATGGTATCCTTTCCTGTCGAAAATTTGGGATCAATTGTATTTTTAGAATGCAGCAAAAAAAGGATTTTTCCTTCATTCTATCTCCATTGTCGGACATCCGACATACCGAAAATTAGCAAAAACTATCTCCTCTCTTTTGGTCGGACATCCGACATTCAAATAGGTACGTACTTGACAAAGTGATTAAATTTAAACAGTTTCATAGCATGCCTTCTCAAGCCATTTCCCTGCTTGCCTCTGATAAAACTGGCAAGGATTGGATGGATTCTGTCCTTCCTGTTTTGTGGGAAAATTTATGTACTGAGCTTGGTCTCTCTTCCGGTGTAGTGGTTCTGAAAATTGAAGGAGAGGATTCTTTTTATGAATCAGCAAGTTTTGGATACGGGGAAGATGGCTTTTATTATTCCTTTTTAAACCGTGATTCTTTGCATTGGGAAGAGTTGATGCGCTCCCAGGAACCCGTCTTTTTTTCTGGTTCTGAGTTTGAGTTATTTGGCAAAAAAACAAATGCTGTCGCCATTCGAATTCGGTCTGGGCAAAAAGAAATCGGATTTCTTCTTACTGAAATGGATGAATCTTATTCGCTCCCGGTGGGGATTTTTCTCGGCCTTCTTGCCGAAAAAATTGGAAATGAATGGGGCAGAACACAAATTCTTCCTTTAGTCAAAGAGGCGGCTCTTTCCGGAAATTCGTATTTTTTATATCGCAAGGAAATTCCCAATTTAGATCTAGCGACCACGGAATTCGCTAAGCAAAAAATACTGACCATTCTCGGTCCTTCCGGCTCAGGGAAAAAAACCATAGCGAAATGGGTTCATCAAAACAATCTTCCTGGCGCTCCCATCCTTGTGGTAGAGTCGCTACCTGACCACTTTGGAAAACTGGAAAAGGCCTTAGCCCAGTGGGGTGCTGAGTCGCGGCAGGGGAGTTTGGTCCTTGCTGGGATCCAAAGTTTGAATTTGGGGCAGCAGCAAATCCTTCTCGATTGGTGGTCCAAATCCGGATATCCAGGGTCTTTGTTTCTGCTCGGACCTGAGGATATGGGACAAGAATTGTTGCCCGAATTTGAAAGATTTTTACAAAAAAATTCGTTAGTACTACCGTCTCTTAGGTTCCTCCCCAAAGCAAAATTGCAAACTTTGGTGCAGGCAATATTTGAAGAATTATGTGATTCTCAGAACCGTTCGGGTTTGCGTTTAGGGGCGCCAAGTTTGCAGGAATTGATATCCAGATCTTATTCGGAAAATTTTAAGGATTTAAGAAATGCCATCTTAACGGGGATTTTGACCTGCAGGTCAAACCAGGTGGAACTAACAGATTTGGAACCTGGAAAATTTAAGATGGACCTGGAGATTCCTGATGCGGAAGATTTAGACTTGCGGCGTGGAACAGAGGCCTTAGAAAGGCAGAAGATTCTGCTTGCCATGCGGATCTTTTCTGGTAACCAAATCCGGATGGCAAAGGCCTTGGGCATTTCGAGGGGTTCCCTCCAATATAAAATGAAACAACTTGGTTTAATGTAAAAATGGATGATACTGTATACGAAGAGAGGAAAACCCCAGCTGGGTTTCTCGTCAAAGTTCGGCTTTCCAAGTTGACCTATGTTGTATTTACGGATTCCGGGCCAGAGGTTCCTAAAGGAGCCAGAAATAATTCCATTGTAGTCAATGTCCCTCGGGTTGGATTTTTTGGGGACGATTTCGACGTATCCCATTTCCATTTAGGAGAACTTTCCTTTGTCAACGTTAAGGCAGGTAAACTCGTCATTCCTTACCAACATGGATTCTCCAATGAAATCAAAACCATCTACCTTGGAACGGGGAGTCAGAGTGATGTCCTTCCTGTTGTGATCTATCACTACAAAACTAAGGAAGATTTGATGGCAGCTTGGGAGAGGGGGGAGCACGCCCAGTATCTCGTCGTGGATGAGGAAATCCCCCGATCGGATATGGTTTCTTTTAAAATCCGATATCCGAGCATGAACATCCTTGTGATCAAAAAGAGGATCAATACTTCAGCAGAATCGCAGTCTCCCAAAACGGATGCTTCTAAAGATAAGGGAGTGGTTGATTATGACAAAGTTCGGGCAACTGATGTTGCCAAAAATCAAAACCTAAATACCTATAGCGAAAATCCTGTTTTTTTAGCGCGGATCCATCTTCGTGCAATGGAGTTGGATAAGGTAAAACAGCTCCTTTTAGATTTTCATCTTTCCTCCGATGATGTTATGTTCATTCGAACCTTCTTGGATGTGATGATCAAAAACGAATTAAAAAAACCGGAACTAGATACGGTAAAACCGCAGCTCGTTGCCATGAACGAGGCCTTTCGTTTGGCCGTTCTTATTTTAGAATTCCGGGTGGAAGATTTTGAAAAGGAATTGGACTTGGGATTCTCAAAAGAAATCTCAAATATGATCTATGCCCTCCTTGCAAAAGAGCAGGAGACGGCTCAGGACCTAGAACATGAAATTGTCCTTTGGGAATGGAAACTTCGGGTGCGTTCTCAAATCATCAAAAAATAGCCGGAATCCTGCAAAAAAAGCTTTATTTTTCCATGATTTCGAGGGATACTGAGGAAAATCCTATGGTTTTCTTGGAAAAAAACAAAAAAATGGCACAGAAATTGCAAAAAATCGCACTCTCTGCTTTGCTTTCAGTTTTTTTTATTTTCCCCGCTTCTAATCTTTTTGCAAATGAATCAGACCTTCCTGTCATCATTCCAAACGACGAACTCCTAGCTCCTATCGAGCTGAGAGATGGTTTGGTTTATGAGGTAACAGCAGACCAAGAAACGGAAATGGCTTTTGAGGCCTCCTCCTATAGCGAAGAGGGAAGTTCTTTTCTTTGGGTTTCTACCGATGAGAAAGTTTTGGATTCTCTATTTTCTGGAGAGGTCTCTGATTCGGATATTAGTTTAGCTAAAAAATATGGAACACCTTCCCAAGAGAGATCTCTAGGTCCCCGTGCGCGACTTTTTATTTTTGAGAATGAGCCAAAGCAGTCCTATGTAAAATCGGTTGCCAACTCAGGACTTTTTGGTTTTCTGGGGATATGTCTCAGCCGAAGCGAGTTGCCTTCCAAAAATTTCTCAACGCTATGCGAAAACTCTCTACCGAAGTCAATGACTCGGAGATCTGCAAACGATTGGAAATTCTTATGGCAACCAGTAAGGATGACCTCCCTTTGGCTCTCGTCAACCAACTCCTTCAGGATGCTAAAAACTTCGATCCAAAGGCCATCCCTGAACCATACACTCAATATGTCCGACATTTCATCTACATGGTCAAACGCAACGGTAGAGTTCCTAGTGACTTTATATCCGGGGAAGAAGACAGAAGATCCGATTCCGCTGGCTCAAAATCGCCAAGAAAGCAATCACTCTCTCAAAGTTCTAAATCAAAGCGCTCGCAAGCAAAATCCATACCTCCTGTAAAGAAGGCGAAGCCCTCTGCCAAACAGAGCTCTAAAAAGGCTTAGTTTTCACTTTTCCTCACCTAAAAAGGTTCGTCCTGTGCGCACTACAGGGCCGAATCCTCCATTTCGTCCAAATGGAGACATAATCACTGATACCACCAAAATTGCCCATTTTTAATCACTTAAGGCGATTCCTGCGAGCCTTCATGCTAAGATTGCCGAGTTCTTTTACGCGCTCGAAACAAAATGCCTAAAACTAGGCATTTATTGAATTTTACAGACCAAATCTTAAGTGCCTGGGCTAGGACACCTGGTCTTTGCTAGGCGCGGAGGCGGAGTTCCGGTTTGGGCACTAGCTGTTTCCCCTTGGGCACCCAAACACCGGCATGATCGAATTCCGTCAGACTCGGGATCGGCAATTCTCGGCATGCCGGAAATAGGGCACCTCTACAAAAATCTATCTCTTCATTTGCCAACTTGGAGGCCTTCTCCTTCTTTCTGGAAGGGCATTTTTAGAAAAAACTTTTGCTCCCTCTTGTGACGGAAAATGGTCAATTCCCTGATAAAATCGAAAGCCGTAAGGCCAAAAAATGCGGTTTTTGATGGTTTTTCCCCTGTAGGAAAGACAGGGGGTTCTACAGGGAAAAAACCTGGTAAACTCTCAAGGAATTTCCGTTTTCGGAGCCTGAGGAATCCCTTCTGGGTGCCCATTTCTCGACATTTAAAGCCTACGGTTTCATTGGCTACAGAAATCCTAGTCCCTGGAGGTTTCCATCGAACAGGGATTTCGACCCCTTTGAATTTGGCGAAAATAGGTGTTTTTACTGTCAAATTGTCATGTGTATTGAAATTGCATGCATCTGTAAAATTGTCAGGTTTGGGAATAATGGTTGCCACCTCTGCTTTCGGTAGTCACCGTTCTTTTTTATATGGCGGAAACGATTCGTTTAAGAGTAAAATGTCATGCCTGTTCCAATTTGATTGAGGGAACTGCGAAATATGGCTCTGGTCATTTTGTTCCAGAAGGGGTAGTATTTGATTTTGTGGCAGTAGGAAAGGTGGAAGGGGCACAAGGTCGACGAGTTAAGGCAGAAGTGACTTGCACTTGCCCCAATTGCGGGGTTAAGTGTAAATACAATGTATAGTGCTTATTAATAGGCGGAAAAGTGCTCTTTAATTCTGCAGCTTTTGCGACGTACCTCATTGGCTCCTTGACTGCTTGGTGGTTTTTGCGCGAATTTTTGATTAAAAGTGCGCAAAATATTGCTTTAAGGAGGCTGTATTTTCGGTGTATATTAATCGTTTTTTTGCTCGTAATTAGTTCTTTTTTCTATTGTTTTTGGAATTCTTTCTACTTTTTGCTTCTTCTTTGGGTTGCCTTCGTGGACTTTTCTTTGGCGAAGTCCCTTGGATATTGTAATTTGGTGAGTATTCGGCGAATTTTCTTGTTCCTCTCCTTGATGAATAGCCTTGGGATTTTGATCTTTTTTAAATATGGTCATTTTATTGCTGAAAATTGGTCATTAATCTTGGGCACTGGTCCCTTGGATACTGACTTTTGGAGTCGCTGGCTTTTACCGGTGGGAATTTCCTTTTATACTTTCCAGTCCATATCTTATATTGTGGATGTTTATAAGAAGGAATTAGAACCGGAAAAGAATTTTTTCTCCTATTTATTGTTTCTTTGTTTTTTCCCGCAGTTGGTTGCAGGTCCGATCGTTACGGCAAAGTCCTTTTTGCCCCAAATTCGAAGGCCACTTTCCTTTTCGAAAGTTCCCCTTTTCTTCGCTGTTTTTCTGATTTTATTAGGTTTTTTCAAGAAAATGGTTTTGGCTGACCATTTGGCTGCAACCTCTGATTTTGTCTTTGCCAAGCCAACAGAAATGGCAACTAAAGGACTTTGGATTGGGATGTTTTCTTACTCTTTTCAAATCTATTGTGATTTTTCGGGTTACACTGACATTGCCCAGGGCGCGGCACTTCTATTTGGATTCCGTCTACCGGAAAATTTTAGGATGCCATATCTATCTGCGGGTTTCTCAGAATTTTGGAACCGTTGGCACATTTCCCTTTCCCAATGGTTAAAAAAATATATTTATATTTCACTCGGGGGAAATCGAATCACCCAATGGAACACTTACAGGAATTTATTTTTAGTGATGGCAATTGGCGGTCTTTGGCATGGTGCTTCTTGGAATTTCGTGATCTGGGGTTCTTCTCATGGGATTTTACTCATTTTGGAAAGATGGGTTTCCCATCATTTTCCACAGAAGCTTCCCTCTTGGTTAAAACCCTTTCGGATTTTTGGGACATTTCTTTTTGTTAGTTTGCTTTGGATTTTCTTTCGTAGTCCAGATTTTTCTAACTCCCTGTGCTACCTACAGGGCCTTTTTGTAAAAAAAGAGGGATTTTCTCTACCATACACTTTAGAAATGAATTTTCTTTATTGTGGTTTTATACTTTTACTCGGACATATTTGGGGCATTTTTTATTTCAATGACAATAAGCATTTGTTAGGTGGGTTTAGAAAATGGGAGAATTCCTTAAGAAAAGTAGCTATTTTTGGTGTTTTTGCTGCAATTTCCCTAATTTTAATCGTTTTGTTTTCGGCCGATAGTAAACCCTTTGTGTATTTTGTATTTTAGGTAGGTATATGAAAAAGCGGATCTTATTTATATGCCTGTTTCTGGTTTCTTTGTTCGGTATTGATTTTTTGGTTTTTAAAAAATTGCAATTTGCATTGCCGAATGAATCTCCTTGGAATACGAACCATTTTTTTAATTTTTTATATGAATATGAAAGAATTCGTCATCTTCCTAAGACAAAAAAGCGAATTATCGTTGTGGGCAGTTCTGTTGCCTACTATTCCATCGATGCAAACAAACTAAAACAACGCTTGCTGACCGATTTTAATTTGGATGTTGATGTTTTTTATTTAGCTTATGCAGGGAATAGTCCACTTTATGTATATTTATTACTCAACTGGCTTGACCCTTTGGAGCCTGACCTTGTCGTTTATCCGATTAATTTTATAGATTATCGACTTCACCGAACTTATGTTATCTTTCCTGAGGGAAAAAATGGATCCGTAGACGAATCTGTGGTAGTTAAGGACGCACTGACCTTTGGAGAAGCTCCTCAATCACTTTGGGTTTTTCCTTGGGAGACATTATTGGAAGTTGGTTCTTCTATGGACTGGGAAACCTGGTCTCGCTACGTGATTTCCTCTGGGTTTTCGTTTTACCGTTACAAAGATATTTATCAGCAAAATTTACAAAACCTAGTCCAACATCGATTTGGGCGGAACACCAGTTACCATGCATATGCCGGCGTACTGATCCCCGAAGGAATCAGCGGTCTAGGATGGACAGGGCAACAGTTCAGTTTTTATCCAACGGAGAAGATAAAAAACAAAGGATTTTGGGTGGAAGTGACTCCTTTTCTTTTGGCTGGGAAACCTTGCCGAATGAAAATTTCTGACGGGATCACAACACAAGAGGTTCTTCTTTCTAAAGAAGGATGGGTTCACCTCTATCTAGACCCAAAATTTTTCCAAACAAGAAAATGGATCACCGCAAAACTCGAACGTGTTTGGTTTGCCAATGAGGCAACGGGTGCGTATTTGGATTATCATTTTGATCCGATGGGCGTTCGGCTTGAACAGACTTTTGGGTTGGAAAAAGCTAAGTCGGGAATCCAATACGAACGGGAACCAAGAACGGAGGACTTTCGTTACATCGGTATGACAGACGAAGTATATCGGAAATACTTCTATTACCGATTGCTCGAAGGTTTGGAAAAACGACCAGGGATAGGATATCTAGTGGCCTTAAAATTGGCAAAAGAGAGAATCCGAGAGGAATCATTTCGGCCGTATTTCCATTTTCGTTACCTGAAAAAAATTGCGGAGCATTTTCGTGAACGGAACCTTCCGTTTTTACTCATTAATAATCCAGAAAATCCCATTTCTCTGGAGTGGTATGAAGATTCTCGGTGGTATAAAGACCACCTTGCTTACCTACAATCGTTGGAAGGTGGGTCAGTCCATTATTGGGACATACACCGAAGTTTGCCCATGCAAGGGTTCTCTGACTTCCATCACTTTACTTATGTCGGAATGGAACAAATGAATCCGATTTATGCTAAAAGAATTGGAAATCTCTTTCCGAAATAGGATGTTTTTCAATCCTTACATTAGATAAGGAATTTTATGGAAAAAATCAAAGTTGGAGTCCTGGGAGCAACAGGTTCCGTCGGTCAAAGATTCATTCAACTTTTGGAGAATCACCCTTATTTCGCGGTGACTCATTTGGCAGCTTCAGAAAAAAGTGCCGGCCAAACATACGGTGAGGTAATGAAATCTCGTTGGAAGATTTCGTCTGATATTCCGGCATATGCAAAAGACATTATTATCTCGTTACCAGATCCAGAAGTGACCAAGGGCGTACAACTTGTGTTCAGTGGTCTAGATGCATCCATCGCTGGAGAAGTGGAAACTGCTTATGCAGAGGCAGGAGTCATTGTTCTTTCCAATTCTAAAAATCATAGAATGGATCCGAACGTACCAATTCTTTCTGCAGAAGTAAATGCACACCATTTGGATGTTTTGAAATCACAAAAGACCAAAGGAAAAATTATTACTAATTCCAACTGTACCATTATGGGAGTTACTATTTCCCTAAAACCTCTAATGGATGCTTTTGGTTTAAAGTCTGTTATGTTATTTTCTATGCAGGCCATTTCAGGTGCAGGGTATCCCGGGGTTCCGACAATGGACATTCTTGGAAACGTTGTCCCTTACATTGGTGGCGAAGAAGATAAAGCAGAAGTGGAACCGCAGAAATGTTTGGGAACTGTGAAAGATGGAATCATCAAATCAGCTGATTTTAAAATTTCGGCTCATTGTAATCGTGTTCCCGTTTTTGACGGACATACTGTTTGTGTTTCTGTTTCCTTTGATAAAAAACCAAAAAAAGAAGAGATTCTTAAAGTTTGGGCCGGTTTTCAAGGAGAACCGCAGAAATTGGGATTGCCGTTTGCACCAAATCCGGCTATTCTCTACCGCGAAGAAAATGATAGACCACAGCCACGTCTAGATTTAGACACAGGCCGAGGGATGACCACAGTTGTTGGAAGACTTAGAGAAGATCCAATTTTGGATTGGAAATGGGTAGTGCTTTCGCATAACACAATTCGAGGTGCTGCAGGTGCAGCCATTTTGAATGCAGAGTTATTGTATAAAAAAGGATTTTTTAACTAAGGACATTCACATAAACTATGTTAGATCCAAACCTCCCTGAATTAAAAGTTATGGATTACACAGCCTGCCTCCAAAAGGTGCAGGCTATGGATTCACGGGGAGATTTCTCTTACAAAGGGATCTATAAAGTTTTACTTGTGATCTTTGAGTGGACTGACAAGTTTTTACAGAACAAGGTCCTTCCCAATGTGGAACAAATTGAACGTGATAGTTCCATCGATCGTGATCGTACAGAAAACTACGTAATTGATCTTAGTTACAAACAAAATCCGGCCATCATCAGAAAGATGAATGTCCTAGAGTTCCATCCGAATGAACCTGGGGATCCGGAAAATCCAAAGACCTTTATCAAACACAATACTGTATTTGCAAGACCTACAACCTCTGATGGAGGGACTGCATTCCGGTATGCTTTGGGACTGAATGAACTTTCTACAGCCGCCATTAAAGGTTGGTTTAACGAAAAAAGAAAATATCCCGGTAAAGAAAAAATGCGAAAAGTCATCAAAGCAGCCGTGGATTCCAATCGGTTATTTGATACCTATGCTTCTACTGAAATTGGAAATTTGTTTCAGTGTCCTTACGACAAAACAAAAGCCCAAAAAGATGCAACGATCATCATTCATTTGAAACCTATTTTGAAACAATTGGTGGATGATAAGATCCTATTTTTCTTTCGTAATGATTCTGCATCTCGGCCAGCCAATAAGAGTGTTTTCCTTTATAATAAACCTTCTGAAATTGCGGACCGTTATGAAGGTTATATTGATTATGCCAAAAATACAATTTATCCTGCTTTAAAAAACCTTGGAGTAATGGGTGAGGTTACAGAGGATTCATGGAACAGTCCTCGCAACCTTTTAGTAGAAATTAAAGGGTATATGAATGATTCTTATGGGGATCAAAAAACGCTGATAGAAGAATGTTTAGTTTTAAATGAAATTATAGAAAAAGATAAAGAGAGAGAAGAAAAACAAAAACGTAAACAACAGGTTGATGATTTGATGGCTTTCCTTGCAGAGGCAGGTAGAATCGTTGAGGTCAATTTGCTTCGTGTGAGTGGGGAACCATTAACAGATGAATTTCGTGCCACTTTACTCTCTCAGCCAGAACTATTATATACTGAGTATGCAGATAACAAAGTATATAATGAATTTATACTTCATAAATCTTGTATTCCACAGGCTATTGAGTCCGCAAAGAGGACATTCCAAATCAAACATTCAGACTTAGAAATTCGAGTTTTAAATCAAATGAATGTAACTCTTCATTTGAATGATGAAAGCCCTAAACGATTGTTGGAAGAAATTGAGGCTCAAAGCCTTTTTCAGTTCCTTCCTTTTTTTACTAGAATCTGGCGGATGATAATGGGTAGTATGGTTGTCCATAAATTTGAAATCCCTCCTATCAAAGCAAGGTTACAACAACAGTTAAACAAGGATTTGGCGAGTCAAAAGGCTAAAAAAATATCGTTAGAGAAGGAACGTTTGGTAAAGGCTCGTTTGAAAGAACGAGAAGAGGCGGAAAAAGATGCCGAAAAAAAATCCAAACAATCGCAACAATCTGCCTCTTCTACTGCTGGATTTAACGGCGGAGAAGACGATTCTTCTGAGCCTGTTAAACAAGGAAGTCCTGAAGAAGAAAAAAAATGGAAAGAATCCATTGAAGCAATCATTCGTATTTTAGATGAGGCTTGGGAGTTTGGAGTGTATCCAGACCGAGAATATGTACTTTCTAAATTAAATGGGAAGTTTACTGAAGAAAACTTGATCTTTTTCTTAAAGAAATTTGGTGGAAAGGAAATCTATAGTTTTCCGATTCGCAACCAAAGAGAAAAGTTTCCTTGGCCGATTCTCGTTTCTACCGGATACCTAAAGCGATACGGTAAAAAGCTTTTAGAAAAAGTGACTGCTGAAAGTGAACGCCAGCGAAGTGAAAAATTTCCAAACCAAGAGAAATTTGACATTGCGGAATCGCAATTAGACTTTCTAAATAGAATCTTACCCCGGTTAAAACCTTAAAATTATGCCTGCTATTGAACAACTAAGAGCTCGAAAAACTAAAATCGTTTGCACCATTGGTCCTGCGACTGCATCCAAAGAAATGATCCGAAGCTTAGCTTTGGCTGGGATGAACATTGCTAGGATTAATATGAGTCATGGCGATCATGAATTCCACAGAAAGATCATTCGTATTATTAAATCTTTGAATAAAGATGAATTGCACAAACACCCAATTTCTATCCTTCTTGATACACAAGGGCCGGAAATTCGAACTGGGGATGTTCAAAACGATCTCCACTTAAAAGTGGGTGAGACTTTTACTTTTCACATCATTCCAGGAATGGAAGCGGAAGCTCAAAGTGTTTTTGTAAACTATCGCGACATTGTAAAAGATTTGAAGGTTGGTGACAGAGTTACTGTTGACAATGGACTTATCAACCTTGCCGTACAAGAAATTCGAGAAAATGAACTCGTTTGTACAGTGTTAGATGGTGGTAAGCTTGGGTCCAGAAAACATATCAATTTACCAGGGATTCGCGTAAATTTACCGTCTATCACACCGAAAGACTTAAAAGACATCCTTTTCGGGCTGGAAGAAGATATTGATTTTGTTGCTTTGTCGTTTGTTCGTTCCCAAGAAGATGTAAAACAACTTCGTGGAATCATTGATGAAAAGAATCATCATGCACAAATTATTGCAAAAATTGAAGATCAAGAGGGTTTAAAAAACCTGGATGCAATCATACGAGAGTCTGATGGAATTATGGTGGCTCGTGGAGATTTAGGTGTTGAGATAGAAATTGAAGAGTTACCCATTGTTCAAAGAAGGATCATCAAACGATGCCAGGAAGAAGGAAAACGTGTTATCGTTGCGACTCATTTACTAGAGTCCATGATCCAAAACCCATCTCCAACTAGAGCGGAAGTGACAGATGTTGCTAACGCAGTGTATGAAGAGGCCGATGCTATTATGTTGTCCGGGGAAACGGCAATGGGAAAATTCCCTGTACGTTGTGTGGAAATGTTAGATAAAATTGCACGCCGTATGGAAATGTCGATCAACCTGGGTCTGGCTGCTCAAAGAAAACCGAAAGACCAAAAAGAAGAAATGGCGCGTTCGGCAGCAAATTTAGCCGATTCTATGCAAGCCCATGCGATTATTGCGATTACTCGTCGTGGTATCACAGCAAATAATTTAGCATCGTTTCATCCGAAATATCCAATTGTACATGCATTCACCAATATGACTTCTGTTAGACGGAAGCTTTGGTTGACACGCGGTGTCATTCCTTACCGAGTCGATTTTTCTTCCGATCCAGAAAAAACGATTAAACTTGCCATCCAAACACTTGTGAATAATGGATATTTGCAAATGGGTGAAAAGGTAGTCATTTTATCTGATATCATTGCAGGGGAAGAAAGAGTCGAAACCATCCAAGTCCGCGAAGTTAAATAACATCAATGTTTTTTTGGAATCTGATTTCAGTGTTGGTATTTATATCAACACTGATTTTCGTTCCGTTATCTGCTGAGGAAAGAAAGTCTGATGTCCCCGAATGGTTAGGTGAGTTTAAAAAGTTAGATGAGAATGAACTAACCAAAAAAAAAGAAGGCTGGTATGCTACGGGTCTTCCACTTTTTGGAAATGATGCTGTGAATGGCTCTGGTCTAGGGGTTCTGGCTAATATATTTTATAATGGGACTAAGTCAGATTCATCTTTCAAGTATACACCTTACGAATATTTGTTTAATGTTGGTGTTTATAGGACAAACCGTGGCACACAAAATAATTATCTGGCATGGGATGCGCCATACTTTGCTGATACAGCTTACAGGCTAAGAGCTTATGTAGGTCATGATGCTAGTTTGTATAATCAATACTTTGGTGTTGGAACAGAAAGTTTACAGCCTTTATATTTTAAAGATCGGAATGTCGATGGAAGTAGGATCACTCGAAATGCTACTTATTCGGACTTTGAAAACGCAAATTCTTATACTCGAAACCGTGGTCCAGGGAAAGAGTTTACCTCGAACCAACATTACCATGATTACCAATTTGAAACTACTTATGGACAATTTGCCGCAGACAAAACGATATTTCAGGTATTTCGGATTTGGGGAGGGGTCGAATTTTCTAGGAATTCTGTTAGGCGATATGATGGGACTTCCACAGAAGCGAAGGAACCCCTTACAAGCATTAAAGTCCCAGCAGTAGAAGATAGTTCTAAAATTACGGAAGACGCAAACGCTAGGAAAATCATCGGTATTAATGGTGGGAACCTAAATTATGTACGTGCGGGAATTGCTTACGATACAAGAGACTATGAACCTGATCCCGATAGAGGTTGGCTCATTGAATATAATATCAATAAAGCGGAAAGAACGATTGGTTCTGATTTTGGTTACATCAGACATTTCGCACAAGCAAAGAATTTTTACCAACCCTTCCCGAAACTCTTTGAAGAATTTGTGATCGCACAACGTGTTGCACTTACAAAAATTGAAGGGAATGTTCCATTTTTTGAATATCGTTACCTTTATTCGATTGATGGTCCATTTGGTGCACTTGGCGGACAGAACACACTCCGTGGGTATAGACAAGAGCGTTTTTTTGGTCCGGTGATTGGATTTTATAATATAGAATTACGGTATCGAGTCGGTAGTTTTTCTCTATGGGATCAGTTCTTTCAATTGAGTATCGTTCCATTCTATGATGTGGGTCGTGTATGGGACAAACTTCGAGACGTGAATGCAGTTGGTTATAAACATGCACGTGGGGTAGGACTACGACTGATTTGGAACCAAGCAACCGTAATCCTAATGGACTATGCTTATTCTAGAGAAGACCAATTGTTTTATGTGGACATTGGTCACACATTTTAGTTGATAATGATTCAATTCAGTTGAATCTATCTTTGCGAATCACTTCAACATCGCTCATAAATATCACCATCGGATATTTATCAATGTATCTCTCTGTCATTATTTCAAATATTTTTTTTGCTTTTGTTTCCGAAACCAAAGATTCTAGTCGGATGTTTTTTCCTTCCCAAGAGGTTAGATGTTTTTGATTGATACCTTCACCGATTGCATCGCTTATGGTATAACCTTTTACCGATAGAAATTTGAGTTCTTGGACTAACCTATCTTGAATTGCTTCATCGGCGATAATCGTAATCAATTTTGCTTTTTCTAATTTCATTTTAAACTCCGTAAAGAAACTTTGATACCGCTAGATAAAGTGGTAATCCAACTGATAAATTGAAAGGGAAAGTAATGGCAAGCGATGAGGTCAAATAAACGGCAGGACTGGCTTCTGGGATTGCGATGCGAATCGCTGCTGGCGCTGCAATGTAGGAGGCACTTGCACTTAAAGTTGCAAGGATAGTCGCTCCACCCATCGATAGTCCAACTGTTTTACCTAACATCAAGCCAAACATACCATTACAAACTGGGAATAGGATTCCAAATGCAATGAGAAAGACTCCAGCTTTTTTTAAGTCGGCAATTCTACGACCTGTAACAATTCCAACTTCCAGTAAAAAAAGAACTAACATCCCTCGGAAAGGTACTTCAAATAGAGGAGCAAATTGTTCGTGTCCTTTTTTACCTGATATCATACCAATGATTAGGCCACCTATCAAAAGTAAGGTGCCTTTTCCTGTAAATAATTCGTGGGCCACTTTTTTCCAGGATAAATTTTCCTTCTCCTTTGAGGAATTTAATTTGAGTAGGAGGAGCGCCACTATAATGGCCGGAATTTCCATAATGGCTAACATGCTTGGCATATAACCTTCATAAGGTATATGTAATGATTCCAAAAATGCGAGTGCTTCACTAAAGGTGACTGCGGACACTGATCCATAATGTGCTGATAACGCTGCTGCATTTTCCTTATCATACCCTCCAAGTTTGGTAAGTATATAATAAGCAAGGATTGGAATTGATATACAGAGAGTTAATGCAACAATGGCAGGTTTGTAAAATTCCTCAATAGTGGTGTTATTTAGTTTTACTCCTCCTTTTAACCCAATGGCAAAAAGTAAGTAAATCGTAAGTCCTGTATACATTCCATCTGGAAATTTGAGATCGCTTTTCACAAGAGTTGCGACGATTCCTAACAAGAAAGCAAGGAACATCGGTGTTTGAAGATTGGCTATTAGAGAATTTAGTATTTCCATTGGATCACCTATTTTGAAATGGAAAGAATATAATCTTCGTCTAGAAAACTAACTTTTCCTGTATCCAAATCATAAACGGCACCGACGATTAAGATTTTCCCGCTGTTGTATAGTTTGGAAAGAATTGGATCAAGTTTTCTTAGAGAGGTAACTTGTAAGGCAACATTGGCTTTTACTGCATTTTGTAACCAATCACCTTGGAGGTGTTTTGTTTTTTCGGCTGCAGGTTTGATTGCATTTGTCAAAGTAATGATATGACCAGGTACATCATTCGATTTGCATGCCGCATCTACGGCACCACAGTTAGAATGACCTAGGACCACAACTAAGTTCACACCAAGGACAGCGACAGAAAATTCGATAGATCCCCAAGATGCATAGGTGGAGACTTGGCCTGCTGTTCTTACGATGAATAAATCACCGAGCCCTTGATCGAATACGATTTCGTTTGGCACTCTGGAATCGGAACATCCAATGATGGTGGCAAAAGGAAATTGTCTTTTTGAAACTTCTCGAATTCTTTCCTGGGACTGGTTGGGGCGTTTTGCTTTTCCCTCCCTGAATCGAATGTTCCCTTCAACTAACCTCTGTAAGGCAATATCTCCTGGTACACCGACCATACTTTCTGCAAAGGCATTTGAAGAAAGTGTCAAAAGAACAAAACCCAAAATCCATTGGTAATCTTTCATTTTTATTTTCCTTCGATTTTTCCCTTTTTGTGGAAAAGTCTTACTTTTGCAAAGTTAGACTAATAGGAAAATATATTCACGAAAAAAAATTCGTATAAAATGGAATTATGAGAAAAAATTTGATCTTAAAAAAAGAGATGTGGGAGTCAACTTTTGTCGGTTCCCACTAAATCTACTTTTACTTCATAGGGACTTCAATCACCATTAATTCGGATTTTACCTCTGCCTGAAATTGATACTCTTGGTTTCCCCAGTATCCGACAGCATCTCGACGTTCGAGTACTGTATCTTCTACTTTTAGTTTACCACTTATGAGAAAGGCAAAAATTCCTTGGTCAGGGGAATGAACGGAATAAGAGAGCGCTTTTCCTGGATCTAAAGTTGCCAAAGAAAAATAGGCATCTTGATTGATCCAAACAGCTTCTTCATCAATGGGGGATACAACGGTTTGAAATTTGTTTACCCGACCGGCTTCCGAAAAACTTTTTTGGGCATATCGTGGTTCGATTCCACCTACTTTCGGAAGGATCCATATTTGCAAAAAATTTACCTTTTTTTCATTGTTATGATTGAACTCCGAATGAAGGATTCCCGAACCTGCAGACATAATTTGTACATCTCCAGTACGTATGATACCATTCGTACCTGTACTATCTTTATGAGCTAATTCTCCGAATAAGGGGATGGAAACGATTTCCATATTTTGGTGAGGGTGAGTACCAAACCCCATACTTGGTTCTACTATGTCATCATTGAGTACGCGAAGTGCGCCAAAGTTTGTTTTTTCGGGATGGTACCAATGTCCAAAGCTAAACGAGTGGTGGCTGTCTAACCATCCAAAATTAACATGTCCACGCTCTGATGCGGGATGAAGTTTTTTATGTACGGAACTGCGATTGGTATTTATTGTTTCCATATTGAATAGTTTAATATCAAACTAAATTTTGTCAACAGAGTTTTGTTTTCAGAAAGCAAAAAAGAAAATCACTTCCCATTCACTTTCCCTTCCGAATCATCATCCTATGTCGAGAACTAGTTTAGAATCTATAAAAACAAAAAAAAACTGGGTAGAATTAGGCCCTGTGTATGTGAATCGAGTCAGATTTCTTTTGGCTGGATTTTATATCATCGCGACTCTTGGATCCTATAAAACTTCTACCACCCTCCAAACCGTGAGTTATTTGGTGGGGATTACTTGTATGTTTTTATATGGAGGATTGCAGGCATACCTTTTTAGAAAAGAAAGATTGAATGCTTTTTTCCCCAAGTTACTTATTATTCTGGATATATCGGTTTTATTTGCAGTCACTGCTTCGGGACTTATGGGTGGAAGTACGGTTGCTGCGGACTTAATTAAATCGCCAACCTTATATGTGTTATACTATTTTTATGTAGTTTATTCTGCATTTTTATTTTCAAAAAGAACTCTTCTTATGAGTACTTATTATTCTGCATTTTGTTTGGTCCTTATTCTTTTGATCGGGTACGGACAAGGAGTTGAATTTAAAGAAGCGGAAGGTCTTCAAAGCCAAAAAGGTACTGTTGCTATTTCTAATGAAGTGTTTAAAATTCTCTTTTTAATTTGTTTTGGATATTTAACATCTGCAGTCCTCAATTTATTAAATGAAATAAAAAATGAATCGGAATATAGACAAAAAATTGCAGAAACAGAAAGAACAACCGCGGACAACTTAAACCGTAACTTAGTACAAGTTGGTTCCGAATTGTTTAGTACTCTCAAATCAATCCGCGAAATCATAACCGATTTTAATTTTCAAATTGAATCTCAGGACAAATCCATTCATGAATTGACAGATTTCGTATCTTCATTTTCCGAAAGTATTCAATCTTCTGTGGATAATATTGGGAAACAACACAACCAAATTACTTTGTTAAATCATAAGTCTGATACTCTCAAACTGAGTATTTCCGAAATCGGGGTCGTTGTAGAAGAATTGAATTCTAATATGAGTGATTTTCAGGATAGAAGTAATGTCTTATCTGGAACTGTAAAAAACTTAGAAGAAAGACTTCGTGCAGTCAATGAATCTCAAAAACAAGTGAGTGAAGTAAATGATATTATGGCAGAAATTGCTGATAGAACGAATTTGCTTGCTCTCAATGCGTCCATTGAAGCGGCAAGGGCTGGGGAACATGGTCGAGGGTTTGCTGTCGTAGCGCAAGAAGTAGCAAAATTAGCAGAAAATTCGAATGAAAATGCCACAAAAATCAAAAAAATCATCACAACGTCGAATCGTTTCATTCAGGAAGGAACGGAACTTGCTTCCGTTTCTTTAAAACAAACAGAAACACTTCAATCTAAGTATGAACTTTTGAGTGGGGTGATTAGAACAGCGACAAACAAAATTAATTCTCAAAAAAATATTAATAATGAAGTACTTGAGTCTTTAGACTTAATTGAATCGATTTCGAAACAACTGGATGAAGAATCAAAAGTCTTAAATCGAGATAAGGACCAAATGATTGCCGTTGTACAAAAAATGGAAGAAATCAACAGAGAAGTGGTGATTAATGCTAGAAAAGTAGGTGAGAATACAAGAAATTTGGAAAAACAAGCCGCAGATTTGGCTGTCGACCGTTAATATTGATGAAGTCAAAAATTCTAATATTCTTATTTTTTACTGCACCGACAATGCTTGTTTCCGATCCCGGACCTAAACGATTTGGATTTATTGTTGGTGTTAGTGAATATAAAAATCTAACACTGGGTGATTTGAAAACTGCCAAAAACGACGCTTTGGGAATGACCAAAATTCTATTCAGTTATGGTTCCTATAATCGCATCCAAACACTGGTACAAGAAGGTTCTGCAAATTCAACTCCTACAAAATATAATATCTTATCTAATTTTGAAGCCCTACTGGAGGAAACAAATCCAGATGATTTGTTCGTATTTTATTTTTCTGGGCATGGTGTTGTCGATTATAATGATCGGGTTTATTTACTTCCAGAAGATGCTGATCCCTCAACGCCATTTGATTCGGGTATTGCTGTAGAACAACTCCTTGAGATTGCAAGGAAGTTTCAATTGAAAAGAATCATTTTTTTAATCGATGCTTGTCGTAATCCTGATGACGGAAAAGGTGAGGAAGGTCGAAAATTCTTAGTTAATACTTCTTTTCGTGATTCCGAAATTGTTTCAGTTTTTTATTCGACTAAGGTAGGTTACTCCAGCTTTGAAGATCCAAAGTCTGGTTATGGCATCTTTACAAAGTTTCTTATTTATGGACTGGAAGGTAGAGCAGATGCAAACTTCAATGGCGAAGTTTCTTATTCTGAGTTATCGAATTATGTCATAAGTTCTTTGAAAGAATGGGGTAAAACCAACCAGAAGTTACAAAAACCATACACGAAAGAATATGCGGAGAAATCCGAAGATACTATTCTAACATATGCGGTTAATCCAGAGACCTCATTGACAGATGCACCTTTGTTTAACCCGTACAATCCCACTTATGCGTTTCGGTCGTTTTTGTTTCCTGGATGGGGGCAATATGCAAGGGGGCAGGAGGACAAAGGTAAAGTTTATATGTCCATCTTTACTTTAGGAGTAATTTATGCGGGGTTTCAATATAAAGCTTACATGTTGGATAAATCAAATTATGAGTCTGCTATTGGCATTCCTCCAAATCCCCGCGTAACGGAAACTGTCGCATTAAACTATTATTTGATTGAGCCATATAGGCAAAAAATGGAATCTTCTAGAGCACACCTATCGCAAGCTCTCACAGTTCTTCTCATTTTGTGGTCGGCAAATGTGTTTGATTTTTATCTGTTAGGACCCAATCCTAAAGAAAAATCGGGAGTTTTACTCGAGTTTGATTGGGAAAACCAAGGTGTTATGGGAATCGACAGGGTTGGGAAGTTAGGATATGCGATGCGGTTTTAATCTACTATTAGCATTACTATTATTTCACTGTAAAATAAAGAATACTTCACAGAATATCTTTGATCCCACTACTTTTGCTGGTGGGACCGCAGCAGTCTTATCAACATTAGTTTCTCAAGATCAGGTGGAAATTTCCTCTCGGTATCAACCTACGGATTATCCAGCATTTATAAAAACAGAAATACTTGATTTGGATTTGAATCGTCCGATAGCAAAACACTTTGGTAAAAATCACTTTCGCATTTCTGACAACTACAAAGATGATTTAGTGATTCGAGATGTTTTTCCGTTATCCGAAACTAAACTTCGTTTATTGTTTTCGGTTTCTTCTCGCTCCGAGTGGAGAGAACCTATTTCTATTTTCATACAAAAGCCTGAATCATTTGATAATTATTTTTTTCCGGGCAAAGTATTAGAATTTAAATTTCCTTACCCACGTTATATAGGTTCCATATCGGAAGCAAAAGGTCAAATCACTACGATCTTAATGTCGGATGGAAAAATCCTCTTGGTAGGTGGTGTTTCTATATTTGGTAATACAGTATCCACGGTAGAAATATTTAATCCTGAATCGGGGACATCAACTTTACTTCCGTCATTAAACCAGAGTTTAATGGGAATGGCTGTTTGTTCAGATCCTCAAGGGAATATTTATGTTTCTGGTGGGAAAACGACTCGAGCTGATCCCACTTTAGATTCGCAAATCAGTGATAAAATTTATAAAATCAATGGAACGAGTCATACCGTGGTCGAAGTTCCGATACCAATGTTGAGGCGAAGGGTTGGTCATTCGATGGTTTGTTTGTCTAATGGAGATTTGCTTATTTCCGGAGGACAATTTCGAGTGGGTAGTGATGAAAATGCTATATCTAATGACCATGAATATATTTCGATTCAGAATGGGACTTCATCTTTTTTAGGTTCATCTGCCAACTTCCCTGTAAATACGGTGTTTCCTTCTGTAGAGTATGACGAGAGTAAACAGCGGATATTGTTTTTTGGTGGTAAGGATCGTCTTGCCATTTATGCGCTTTATTCAAAATTCATTTATAGTTTAGATGTTAATTCTAAATTATTTACGACTTTACCTGCGGTATTGCCTACTTCCAGATCAAATGTTACGAGTATACTTGTACCTGGAGGGGATCGATTGATTTTGGGTGGTGTGACAGGGAGTGGCGTAGGTTCACGAAGTATTGAATCATGGACTGAAGAAGGTTCTATCACAAAAACTCATGGGTTTACTAGTAGAATTAAAAATGGTGGTTCCATCGTACCTTTTTCAAATGCACAAGTTCTATATACAGGTGGAGTCGATACTTATTATAAATCAGGAATTCTTGAGCTTTACGATCATATAGAGAAGAAAAATTTTATTGTAGATACAATGATGGAGGCTCGTTCGGAACATTCAGCGATCCAAACAACGAAGGGAGTTGTTATTTTTGGCGATTCGGCACTGGCCGATACAAGGGTTGAGTTGTATGGCAAAGATTAGAATCAACTTTTTCGTTATTTTATTAGTATCTTGTAAATTAGGAACCGGCAATAATTTATTCGATCCAAATTCCCCAGCTAGTTTGGGTCTTCTTCTTCTGGGCTCCGAGCCAGTGGTTACTATGGAATTCTCGACCAACAGGGTGCAGCCGGGTGGGGTTATGTATGTATCCACTAACCATGATTTTACGACAAAAACGAATGGATTGAAATTACCGATTGCAGGGACTAGTGATAATCCAATTTCACAAATTATTCCTCGTAGTAAGTTTTTGTATGAGATACGAATGAACCCTTCTGTCACGACAGGTCGGTTTCGTATCAACTTAAAGGATTATTATTCAAACGAGTCTCTTCTCGTGAATCCAGAAACTTTTGAATTTGAAATTGATTCAGAGCCACCAATTCTCGAACTTCGTACTGGAAATGGGATAGATATCTCCGAATTAGAATCTGGGTTTTTGGATATCGTTTCCAACGAAGAGATTGTTTGGGATGGGGATTTGTCTCAAGTTTCCTTGTCAGGAACTGCTAAAAATACACTTGTGGTGTCTGATATCATCACATCTGATCGCAATATACGTTTGTTATTTGCAGGGAATCCAAATTCAAATGGTGGAATTCTAACGATCTCTTTTGCAAATATTAAAGACAAAGCATCTAATTCACAAGGAACTGTCATGGTTCCAATCAATGTTTATGCATTCAAAAGTGGACCAAACCTAAATGTAGCTAGAAGATCGTGCGTTGGTGTTGAGTTAGATGACGGTCGCCGTTTGGTTCTTGGCGGAAAAGCGAAAAAAGATGTAGTTATTAATGGGAATGGAACACTTAGCCACTCTGAGTTCTATGATTCTATTTCTAAAACATTTATACAAGGCCCTGACATGGTGTATCGGCGCCAAGAATTTGAGGCTATTAAACTCCTGGATGGACGAATATTTGTTACTTCTGGTATTGGTGGTAAAATTGGTTCCTCCAATGACGGATTAACTTCAACGGAAGTTTATGATCCTGTAACGAATACTTGGGCAGAAGGTCCGCATTTATCGGTCCCTCGATTATTTCATAAAATGACAGTGCTTCCTAATGGGGATGTGCTTGTAGTCGGTGGAATGAGTCCTTATAAACCAATTCAGTCAGTGGGATCTGTGGAACTGGTTCATATCACAAATAATCCAGCGACAATGACTGTAGAGCTTATAGGAAATCTTAGTGACCCTAGAGGTAAACATGCACAAATTCTTTCTCAAGCCGCAGGGAAGGTCATAATATTTGGGGGAGAACGTTCCGATGTATTTGGACCCCTTTCCAATGATTTTATTCCCAATGCGTTAGATACAATTGAAATTTATGATATCAACACCAAAACTCTCTCAAAGTCGCAAGCAAAGGTATACAAAAGATTTAATCATTTTGTGCACGGATTAAAAAATGGGGAAATACTGGTTTTAGGTGGAATCAACTCTCGTTTTGATAACGCACAACCGGTGTTACGCGCACAAATTTATAATCCGTTAACGGACACAATCAGAGATCATAAAAACTTACTTTTTGGCAGGGAGTGGGGATCCTCTTTCGTTTTCCCTTATGGAAAGGACCAATTGATTGTCGCAGGCGGTTTAGAATATCGTACTATAAACGGTTCTACATTTGATTCGATACATGATACGGAGTCATGGTCGGAATCGAGTAACAGATTTTATGTGACAAGTCGTTCCTTAAATGCGCGGTGGGACGGTTGCGACATCCGTTATCATTCAGTTGGCGGAGGTATGATCCTAGGTGGTAGGGTTGGTGATATCCTGGGTAATACGGAGGAATACAGTTTTGAATAAATTGATTTTTCCTATCTTCATTTTTGCCATAGGATGTATGATTCCCGAAAAGTATGGAAATCCTTTTGATCAAAAATCTAGCGGAGTTTTATTTTTTGGCGCTTTTTTCGATTCAACCCCTTTCCATTGTTCGAATCAATCGAATCATAAAACCCTTGGAACAATTGACCAAGTTTTACTGCAATGTAATAGAGATCTTGCAAATATAGATGCAAATTATCTTGCAGTGTCAAACCAAGATGTTTTTTCTAATGTCAGTTTCTCAAAAATAGATAAGGATCGGCTTCTTATAACTTTTGATCCTTTAGTATCTGATGGGAAGTATGAGCTAAATTTATTCGGAGTAGTTTCTAGCACTGGTGAAACCTTACTTGAAGATAAACTTCCCATTATCGTTGACACGCAGATTCCAACAGTTTCGTTAGTTGGTTATATTCCTATTACCGATTATACTTTTTTTTCTCCACATTATTGGGATTTTACAACATCCGAGCCATTAGCAATTTTTAGTCCGCCAATCTTAAGCGGATCTTTGGCTTCAGAGGTGATTCTCCGATCCGTACAAAAGGTGAATGAAACCACATACCGGGTTTATTTCGAAGTCAATTTTTCTTCGAATAGCCCAGGATCACTTACTATGCATTTTTATAATTCACAAGATAATGCTGGCAATGAGGTGTCCAATTCTCTGACGTTACAATTTATTGGTTTGGTCCAAGGACCTAATTTACACTATGGCCGGTCGGAATTCGATGCTTTCCAAAATGCTAATGGCGATGTGATCGCCATCTATGGCTTTGCTTCCAGTGCAGAAATATTACGAAAAGGGTCTTCTAGTTTTGTTCTCACTAACCCTAGTCTGCCATATATTTCTCGAGGTGAACGAGGTGTTATGTTAGATGGAAAGAATCTTTTAATCACAGGTGGAATCCAAGCACCTAATCCATATGCCATCACATCGAGTTATATTTTTGATACAGAAACTACTGCCTTTGCTCCTACGGGAAATATGAATGGTCGGAGGCACTTACATAATATAGTTAGACTTCACGATGGTCGAGTGATGGTTTTAGGTGGAATTAGCGAGTATGATTTTGACCCTTTGACACCTTATGCTTTTGTTACTTTAAACACGGCTGAGATCTATGATCCATCTACTGGTATTTTTACCGAAATCCCCAATCGAATGATGGTGCCTAGATCATTCTCCTGTTCGGTTTTACTTGACGATGGTAGAGTTTTTATCATTGGCGGGACGGATGGAATATTTGCTCCCAAAGATACTACGGAGTTTTTTGATCCAAATACGCAGACATTTTCTTGGGGTCCCACTTTGCCCGTGCCTGTCGGTGCATTAAAATGTATGAAGTTAGCTGACGGTAATGTTCTAATTTACGGTGCACAATTATCTAATTCAAATAATTCCACGATGTTATTTGATCTTACTCGGAATCAAATTTTAACAGTTGCGAACTCGCAATTTAGAAGGGAATGGAGTTTTGCACAAGAACTCCCTGATGGCGGGATACTCTTTTATGGTGGCGGTTATAGATACAATACAAGCGAGCCAAGTCGAGTTATGGAAAAACTTGATTACGGGAAAAGTAATCATTTTTACAATATGGGTCTGGCAAAGTACAGCGTAACGAAACACAGCGGTGTAAAATTTTCTGATGGGACTTTGTTTTTTCTTGGTGGAGAAATTGGAAGTGTTTTCCATTTGGAAACAGAATACTACGGGTTATCCAATTAGTTTTTTATGCCTCATGATAACGGCCTTATATACGGCTCTTTTAAGAAAATTTGTATCCCTGAATCAGAACTAAAGACAGAAGCAGAAATCCTTCGTCCTATTTTAACTTCTCTGAAAATAGATTGGGAAAGAGGTCAGTTATCTGACAGTCAAGTTACCTTTCAAATTGTATTATTGTATTTAGAGCGGCGCGTAAAAAAACATCCTTTCCTTAGAATGGGGAAACCACTTCCGAATCGAAACCAATCTCAAGAATTTTTAGAAGTAGTTCGGTTTTATGGAATGCCTGATACCGTACGTTTTGCCCTTTGGAAATGGCATATTGGTGAGTGGGATATAAGGCTCATCAACTACAATCCTAGTTCTTTAGAAATGTTGGAATCACAAAGTAATGGATATAGATATTCTACTATCAGTTGGACTGATGCAATGGAAGGAAGCTTGGTAGAAGGCAAACGAGATGCGTTTGAACATTTACTTCATGACTTGGCTCATGCTTATATGTTTTTCCGAGAAGACTATGATTTTGAAGGGCAAAAACTTTTTTTTCGAAAAATGTATCTTGATTATTCCAAGTATGAGGACGTTTTAGAAGCCAATCCTATTTTTCGAACAAAGTTCGATTATTGTATTTCTGATATGAATTCCCATCCAGCCCATCTATCCGCATATTGGAATGCCATTCGGAGAGAAGCAGGATTTTTCGTTCCATGACACAGTAAAAATATGGCTAAAGTTTGGGATTATTTTTGTGGCGGTTTAGATCTCGTTTTGTATTTTTTTGGATAGTGGATTGAATGGCGTCTTGCAGGGAGATCCCCATTTGGTTGGCCAAACAAGTAAGTACAAATAATATATCACCTATTTCATGAGGTATTTTATCTGCTGATTCACCGGATTTAAAAGATTGGTCTCCAAACTTTCTTGCCATTAATCTCGAAAGTTCACCCACTTCTTCCATAAGGATGGCAAGATTGGTGAGCTCAGAAAAATATCGAACTCCAATGGATTGAATCCAGTCATTTACTTCTGCTTGCATTTGATTTAGAGTGATATCATCGGTTGTTTCCAAGTTTTTTCTCCAAATCCTTCGCCAGTATTTTCGTGAATTCTTTCATCCCTGCTTCATTTAAATGAATTAAATCAAAACAATATTTACCATTCGAGTCACCAAGGGAATCTTGAAGATCCATTTCATCTAAAGGTTGGTAAGGTGTGAGTGCATCAGTTAAACCATCATGCCAAACTTTCATTCTGCTTTCGTTATTTACTTTTCGAATTACATCAGAATAAGGAGCAAAGACATTGATAATATGTATCTTTCGTTCCCCTATAAAGTTATACATCTTTTTTAATCTTCTAAAGTATCGTTTGGTGTCTTCGGTAGCATTTGAATCTTGAGGAACTACGCTTGCAATTCCACAAGTTTCAAACAACATTCGTCGATGATCCGGGTTGGATGCTTTTGGAATTTCTAGAGGAAGGTGCAATGCCAATCGATTTAAACAATCATCTACGCTTGTGAGGTGGTATTCATCGATGGATTCAGGATGGTCGTTTTCATAGTCCCAAGGATTCAAATTTGGGTTTTTGTTCTTTCTTGAAATAGCCTTCAGTCTTTCGTTAAAATTGATAACTAAATCAGACAAATCTTTGCGATAGGCCACCGATTTGAAAATGAGATAAAGATAGTTAGAAAAGTCTAGGTTGTATTCGAAATCGAGAACTGTCGGAATTGCTTTAAAGTTTCCTAGTTCCGATAACATCGCCAGTGTCGGATCTACGACATACTTCCTATCAACCCAGGGCATACCAGGTTCCATTACGTGGAGAATCATTTTTACTTTGGGAAATTTATCCAAGTATTCTTCTAAAATTCGATGTTGCACTACAAGTTCCGAACCTCGAACAGCGATCGATTGAGTTTTCCATCCAGATTTTTGTAGTTCTTCGTTTAACATGCGAACACTGATTCCCTCGAAGGCCACAGATGTACCAACAATCAAAATGTCCGGATCCAAAACATCACGTTTGGAAACCACATGTTCAGTAACTCGATTGATATTGGAAGCATACGAGTTCTTTTTTAAATAAGGTTTATAAAAACCCAGCTGCAGTAAACATTCCAATGTTAGTAAAAAGATGATTGCAGTGACTAATTTTTTATCAGTCAAAAATGAGATGGTTTCTTTATGTAAGCTCATAATTAAAATTGAAAGTAGAGAAAGTTCTGACTTTCAGTGACTCCAAAAAGTAATAATAACAATACGTTAACAATAACAAAGGCTGTATATTTTAACCAATGTCCAGTGAGAAGGGTAGGGATTTGTCTTTTAGAGAAAAAGTAACTAGCAGTAAAACAAATCACAAGTAAAATTCCAAACCGGTAGTTCGTCCATCTCGCTATCGGAGCTGCGGAATTATTTAAGAAAACGAGAGCTTTCATCATTGGAACGGCCTTTTCCATTGTTTCCGCTCGGAACATGACGAAACCAAATGCCAAACAAAACATGGTAAATACCCGAGCTAGTAAGTCATAAGCTTTGCCACCTTTCCCATTGAGGAGCTTCGCTACAGAAGTATCACTATAGAATTTGTGAGATAGTAACATAGTTCCTTGCCAAATCCCCCAACCTACATAATGGTATGCTGCCCCATGCCACAATCCAGCAAATAACCACGTGATCATGATGTTTCGGATGTACATAATTACACTAACTCTAGAACCACCTAACGGAATATAGATGTAGTCTCTAATCCAGGTGGAAAAAGAAATATGCCACTTGGACCAATGGTCTGCGATATTTCTGCAAGACATAGGAAAATTAAAATTTGGATTGAACTGGAATCCAAACAATCTTGCAACTCCGATAGCAATGTCGGTGTAACCTGCAAAGTCAAAATAAATCTGCCATCCAAAAGCAAGAGCTCCTGTCCAAATTTCAATTGAGTTTAAGTTTTGATAATTTGCAAATGTTGAGTCAACCACTCGAGCTAGATTATCAGCAAATACGATTTTCCTAGTGAATCCGATTAATATCAATGCAAAGGCTGCATCAATATTTTCTTTGTATACTCCTAGGCGGAAATCTAAGTCGCGAAAAAACGTTTCAGCCCGTACGATGGGTCCTGCAACCAGTTGTGGAAAGAAGGCAACATACAAAGCAAAATCGAGAAAAGATTTCCTTGCTTCTATCTTTCGATTGTAAACATCAATGGTATAACTCATTGACTGGAATGTATAAAAAGAAATTCCAACGGGAAGGATGATATTCTGTTTTGCGAATTGGAAATCACCTAAAAGATGGATGTCGTTAATGACTCCGAGTAAAAAGTCAGTATATTTGAAAAATCCAAGTGTTCCAATGTTGACTACAAGAGATAAGAGTAGTAACCATCCTCTGGCACTATCTCCGTCTTGTTTTTTTTCAATCAGTCTTGCGGCAAAGTAATCAATGATTGTAGAGAAAATTAAAATAAAAACATAGGGATTAATCTTAAATTCACAATAGAGTCTATCTGTATAAAACTTAAAACCATCTGCGGCCATCGCCGTACAGGAAATAGACGATGGTTGCCAAGCCATATAAAAGTAATAGCTGGTCAGTAGAAAAAAAAGTTTCTGCCAACGATTTTTTAAAAGGTTTCCGATTATGATCGTTATAAAGAAAAAGACTAAAAATTCAAAAGAGTTAAATAACATTTTTTTATCCTAGCGGTAAATTGATTCTTCGGCTAACTTTTCAACAGGTCCCTGAATTCCTTCTGTATAGCCAAATTTTGGGCCAATGGATCTGGGAAGGGTAGAAAAGGTAAAATTCGTACTGAAATAAAAGAGAAATAAGATCAGGTAAACCGTGTGCAGAATCGCGGCTGAAAACTTAGGTAAGAGAGGAAGAGATAATGATTTTAAGATATAGGAGTTTAAGATCCAAAGTGCAATGGTAGTCCCCACCCAAAATTCAAAAAAATAACCTTCCCACCATGTGTAAAATCCAATGGATGGGAGGATCCAAAACACCATGATTAATAATTCTTGTTTGTATCTTGCCCACATAGTACGGAAATTCAAAATTCCCAAACACAAACTAAAAATCCAGAATAAAAGATTCAAATTGTAGGGAAGGTGTTTTGGGTTTTGGAAGTCAAAAAGGTTCACTCGAAACTTTGGAATGACGTTCTGGAAAACTAGAAACGCATCTCCTATGCCTCGATAAAAATATAATACGTAGTTTTTTTCCTCACCCAAGCTTGTTCCCCAACGATTGATTGCGGCATAGAGGAACATCCAAAAAGAGAAATGTCTTTCATCTAGGGGTCCAAGCCCTCTTTTTAGGATAACGAATCCAACAAATAAGTAAGAGAGGATTGTTGCAACACCAAGGCATGTTAAATAGATAAAAATGATTCTGAGTTTCTTCCCAAACGATCTGTTAGGTGAAAGAAAAATTGCCATAGGAACCATCCCAAAATGAATGACATTGGATTGATGAAAGTAGATGCTAAATAGTTGGATCATCCATAATATGATCAAATGTTTTGTCTGAAGTCCTGATCTTAGAAAGTATACAGTGGATAAAAATAAAAGAGCCATCAAACAGGAGTGGATGAGCGGAGTATCATTGTGTAAACTGTAGAACCAAAAAGCTTGGCTCACTTGGATGACAAGAGCAAGAATTGTTCCGAGGATAATATCCTTATATAACTTATAATAAATCCATATAAAGAGTCCTAAAAAAAATAAAGAAAAACTAAGGATACGCAATCGCAAAAAAAACATGATATCCGTCGTTGGATATATGGAGCGAAGCATTTTCCAATAAAGTAACCCTGATGATTCAAATCCTAAATGATGCGGATTAAAGAATGCAGATTCTATTCTATCTTTTTGAATGTTCAGAGCGTAAACACAAGAATCCCAGTCAAAGGCACGAGAAAGATACCTGAGATGGAATAAAAAAAGTAGTAACAGTAAAAGGAGAATGAATAACTTTTTCAAGAGTTCTAATCCACTCTAACGTTTTAAGATCCGATTCACGAGGGTTTTATTTTTTTTATAAGGAAAAAAATAAGGAGTCACAAAAAGAGTTTTTCCATTTTTCTCCCAAATCAAGCGATTACATCCTAAATAATCACTGAATCCACCATGTTCGTAACCTAACTCTAAACCATCAGTCTCTAGGTTAAATTTAATTAATTTTTTACCAAAACCAAATCGTTGGATTTGCCAGATTTCATTTTTTACAAAAACGGTTCGAATATTCCATTTGTTTAAGAGTCGACTAATATCGATTAAGAGAGAGGTTACTATGTAGAAATAAACGAAGGCAGATAGGTAATGATAATACCGAAGTTCATCTAAAAAGGGAATTTTTAATACTTTGGTAATTTCTAAAACACCAACAAACCAATAAAAGAATTTACCTAAATAATAAATATACGGCAAACTGAAAGTGAAAAATAAAACTGAAAAAAGAATGAGAAGTAAGGAAGGGAGAGGATTTACTTTTAACTCATCATATAAAGAAGTTCCAAAATATGCGATTTCTCTTTTGCTTTGGAATTCCTTCCATTTCGATATCCACTTGTTTATGATTTTCACTGAAAAATTACCTCTTCTATTTTTTTTGCTGTTTCTTGCCATGTCCATTGTTTGGCGGGAAATTTTGGAGATCTAGGTTTTTTGGGGCCAGACATTAGCTCAAAACTACGAGTCCATTCCTTCGTCTCTTTTGGCTGAACATAGAGATCACATTTGTCTGAAAGTATTTCTTTAAAGACTGGAATGTCTGAAGCAACACAACATTTGCCCTCTAACATTGCTTCTAGTAGTGGAAGACCAAAACCTTCGTGTAGAGAAGGGAAGAAAAACACCTTACATTGTTTAAAGGCCGCGGATAAAGTTGCATCATCTGGATTTTCCAAAAAATGAATTCCTAGGCTCTGAATTTTTGGGTCTTTTAATTTTTGATATAAAAACTCACCTTCTTCGCCCCAACCTTTTCTACCCATAATGAGGAGAGAATTTTTGTCCTTGGGATGTTTGGTTTTAAAATCTAAAAAAGCATCTACTAAACGATAAATGTTCTTTCTTGGTTCTAAAGTGCCCACTGTTAGAAAAAAATCTTTTGGGAAATTAACTTTTGGTTTAGGCAATTTTTGTTTAGAAACACCGGGATAAACAACAATGCATTTTTTTTCATATTCAGGCCGATAGGCTGCGATTTCTTTTTTTGTGTTTTGAGACAGGCAAAAAATTTTATCTGCATTTTTTAGAGTAATAGGGGAGAGTAGTTTGTGTTGCCAATAGTTCCATTTAGCCATTGTTTCAGGAGCTGAAATAAAATTAAGGTCATGATAGTTCACATAACTAGGTATGGGGAGTTTAAAAAAAGGTAACATCTGTATGGTGCCCCAAAAAACTTCAATACCATCTTGTTTTAGGCGTTTCGGTAAAACAAAATTCAAATAAATAGGCCCTGGAATTTTTTTAGATTCCAAAACTACCTTTGTATTGGATCCGATTAGGTCTTGAAACACTGGATGGATCGGTTTGTTTGTATATAAGTAAAACTCTTTTTTTGTATATTTGGGTAAGATGACTTTGAGTACTTCCGCTAAATACCTAGAATTCCCAGTCATCCCGTAGGCCAGAGGCCTTACATCAATTCCGATTTTCTGTTTCACGTAATGCAAACCTTACAATATAAAAGTATAAGAGACTGGTTGAATAAAATAATATAGAAAACATAGATAGTGCCGCTTCGATTTTTGATCCTACGAAAGTCCTATGTGATAGAAGAGGTAAACTCAAAATCAAAAAAAGAATTGTTAATTCTTTTTTGTTGTTTGGCAAACGAATCACTTGATTTAAAATAAAATAAATTGGAATCAAACAAATGATAAAACTATGAATCCAACTAATCCCACTAAAAAGCGCAGAAATTAGAAATAAAAGAGAAATGATTTCCCATTTTTTATTTTTCCTTTTCCATAGTAATAATAGCGGAACTCCAAACAAAATGATAAAACCAAGTTGGATGTACTTTAAAATGGGAAGAGATAGAACCAAAAAGGGCAAACTGTATGTGGGTTGGTTCATCATATCCGCACCCGGGACAAAATATTTAGCGAGTGTGGAACTTAAAGATTGGTTATTTTTCCAGGAACGAAGAAGGGGGTTACTAAATGCGTTCCCTAAAATTTCTGTGAGCCATTCATTTGTCATTTGAACGGTATAATCCCAATTGTACAAGAGTGGCGTCGCATTCCAAAAAAGAATTCCAACTAAAAACCAGAAGATTCGTTTATATTGTTTTTCATAAACATAAACAAAAAGAAATACTAGTGGGGTGATTTTAATGCTGACTGCAAGAGCCAAAATCAATCCACTTTGCCAATCTGACTTTATCATTAGAGACACTAACACAAGTAATATGAGTAGAAGTCCAACTTGATTGTTTTGGATATGGCTTTCCAAAAAACGAAAATTGAATAGGATTGTGGTGAGTAGAATCAAATACGGAAATAGGGAATTTTGATCCGTGATTTCTTTGTTTTGGAAAATAAAATAGAGAATGGCTAATAAAGAAAGCCAACTTAATATTTCAAAGAGGAGGGCCGCATTTGATTCCGAAAGATAGGTAAAGGGAATGAGCAAAAAGGAAAATAGTGGAGGATAAATATAGGTAGCTGTTTCGTTTTGCAAAGCAGTTAATAGATGAAAATTCTCCGGTTGGAAGAGGTCTTCCATCTTTTTTACTTTGGACTGGAGTTCGAAAGCCGCATCAAACCGGTATAGGTTCTCACCCGTTGCCCAACGTTCTGCAGCATGGTAATAATCCAAAAAATCCGATTTTTGTTTGGATCTAGAGACTGACATGACAAAAAAAATCACAAGTAGAATGGTGAGGATCCATTTCCCACGTTTCTCTAGGGTTTCTAAAAATTTCCACATAGTTCTCCTACCATTCCCAATATTTCTGGTTAATTGACAAGGTTTTCCCAAGGCTATACAAAAATGGATTTTTTACAGGAATACGACTTCCACCTTCCCGATGAACAAATTGCCAAATTTCCCTTAGAAAATCGAGATGAGTCTCGACTTTTGGTTGTTGACATAGGACAATCAAAGTACTGGGAAGCACCTTTGTTTCGAGACATCCAGGCACTAGTTCGTCCAGGAGATGTTTTTGTTTATAATGAGACAAAAGTATCTTCTCGTCGCGTATATTTACAAACAGAATCGGGGCGCATTCATGAGTCGATTTTTTTGGAACCAGTGGATCCTTCTGAACAAAGTTGGTTATGTATCCTAAAAAATAGGGCAAAACTTAAGTTAGGTGATAAACTTTTCCCCGTGGGCTTTAAGAGCTACCAATTTTCTTACCAAGGACCCAACGAAGAACTTTCCATTTTATTTTCCGAAAGTTCCATTTCTGATTCTGATTTTGGAATTTTTGGAAATATACCAATTCCTCCTTACTTAAAACGAAATGTGACAGAAGAAGATAAGATTCGATACCAGACTATTTTTGCAAATCGTTCAGGATCCGTTGCCGCACCAACGGCAGGTTTGCATTTTACCGAAGAACTCAAAGGGAATCTCTATAAAATGGGAGCAGAGTTCGTTCCTGTAGAATTACAGATTGGTTATGGGACATTTCGTCCACTTACTTCTGAACAGTGGGCAACAAAAACCTTACACAAGGAAAAATACTTTGTTCCTGAATCCACAGCATCAAAGTTAAACGGTGCAAGAAAGGAGGGAAGGCGGATTATCGCAGTGGGAACCACGACACTGCGTGTTTTGGAAACTGTATTTGATTCTCAATTAAAGAAATATAAGGTAGGATCAAGTCAAACTGACATCTTTTTGTCGCCCGGTGACAATATCCAATCAGTACAAGGCCTGATCACTAATTTTCATCTACCTAAGTCCAGCCTTTTGTTACTCGTGAGTGCATTTGCAAATACTCAACTTGTGTTGGATGCTTATCGGTATGCACTACAGAACGGGTTTCGTTTTTATTCTTACGGGGATTCAATGTTCCTTTTCCAAAAATAGATTTACATTCATCGGAATTTAGGAAATATGTTTCATAGTTTCTCTATGTACTCCCCGAAATCTTCGGTATTTGTTTCCTTATTCTCAGGTTTAGGTCTTCTGGGGGTTGTTTTTATTGCGCCCTTAAAAGACTCTAATATGCGAGAATCTGAATCGTCGAACTTGCGTAAGTTGGATGATGGTTTTTCACGCCAAGTAAGTTTGGGTTATGAAACAAATGTTGAGAATGGACGATCTTCTGAATATAAGAGTAATCTTAAGTTCCTTCCTTCAAGTCCTTTATCTGGTTCGAAAAAAGAGATACAAAATACCTCTCAATGGAATCCATTTGCCATTACTGGTTCCAAGTTGGATTTTGATTTTTCTCCTCAGGCAACTTTAGTTTGGGATGCAAAGTTAAGTGGAGAGCCGTCTCTTTCTCAGTCCTCTCTTGCGGGTCCAGTTCATCCATCGGCATCGCTCATCTTTCGTCAATTAGAAGCCAATAAGCGGTCGTTATATGATCCAAGACAATCTTATGAATACCAAGGAAGTTTCAATCCCTCGCAATTTCTGAAAGTCCAAACAGCTGTATACAATGTAAAAACAGAAAATCCAGTTGCGGCCTATGGAGCAGAAGGTGGTAAATTTTCTTTTTTTTTCGGTAGTGACAAAATCCAATTAAATCTAAAATACAATTACGTAAATCCAAGGCCAGGTACTGTTCCTCAGGGCCAATTTGGATTTGGTTCGGCACAGGACAATGCATCTCTCGGACTTATCTTCTTTTTAGGTTCTTCGAAAAGTTATTCACTTTATGTAGGGAATCAGATTTTTAATGTCTTCAATGATCCTTTATTGCATATTAAAGATCAAAATGGTAGATCTCCAGAAACTTTTTCAGCCTCTTTTCGAGGGAAACATCCTGGCAAACTGAAAACTACTTTTTTTCTTAATTTTCAGAACCAATTTTACAAAGACGGTATGCTAATTGGGGTTCCTGGTGGTTATATGTATGGGAATGGGTTTAATGGAAAATCGTTTTATGAATATGTTACCTCACTTGGGATGGAACTTGCTTTTTAAAAAAATCGTTTTTATATTTGTTTTGTTTAACGTTAGCGCATGTTATTTGGGGGAAGAAAGAGAGTCAAAACCTCAAAAAAAAACAGTTCCCCCTCTCGAACAACTCGCAGTTTCTCTTTCCGAAAAGGGTTTTTATTTTCAGCCTCAAAGACTTGTCGTTTTAACTTTTTTAGACCATGACGGTAAAAAAAGTCCATACGGCGAAATCCTAGCAGAGAAACTCACGACAGAACTAGTGAAAAAAGACAGGTTTCAGATTTTAGACCGACTGGCCAACCAAAAGGTTTTAAAGGAAGCAGGACTTGGACTTGATTCTCCTACAGACACTGCCACCTTGCGCAAAATAGGTGATGTTTTGAAACTGGACGTTATCATTACGGGAATTGTGACACCATACCAAGATGGAGTTTTTGTCAATACCAGGCTGATTGAAATCAAATCAGGCCTCATCCTCAAAGCGGATGAAGTTTATGTCCGTATCGACGGCTAAAAAAGATACTGGTTCTCACTAAGGACCCAAATTTACTGATTTTAGCACTTGTAGTTTAATTTTCGATTGATTCCCTTTTTTCCTGCGGTCTGATAGGTATAAGAGGTTCAGATGGCATTTGATATAGAAATGATTGCGGCACGTTATTCCAAAATGGAAGCGGCCATCGCACAAGCCAGGAAGGTAGTGGGTCGACCCCTCACACTTACAGAAAAGATTTTATACAACCACCTTTGGGATGGGAACCCGTCCAAAAGTTTTGGTCGCGGTGCTGACTATGTAGATTTTGCACCAGATCGTGTAGCCATGCAAGATGCAACAGCGCAGATGGCACTTCTCCAATTTATGCAAGCAGGTCGTAAAAAAGTAGCGGTTCCCTCCACCGTTCATTGTGACCACTTAATTACAGCAAAAGACGAATCTGGTGTGGATCTAGGTGTTGCTGTCAAAGAAAACAAAGAAGTTTATGATTTTTTATCCTCCGTTTCTAATAAATATGGTATTGGATTTTGGAAACCAGGTGCTGGTATCATCCACCAAGTGGTTTTAGAAAACTATGCTTTCCCTGGTGGGATGATGATTGGAACCGATTCTCATACAGTAAATGCTGGTGGACTTGGAATGGTTGCGATCGGTGTTGGTGGTGCTGACGCTTGTGATGTGATGGCAGGCCTTCCTTGGGAACTTAAGTGGCCCAAAGCAATTGGTGTTAAACTCACAGGAAAGTTAAACGGTTGGACATCGGCAAAAGATGTTATTTTAAAAGTAGCTGGGATCCTTACTGTAAAAGGTGGGACAGGTGCGATTGTCGAATATTTTGGTCCTGGTGCAGAAGCCCTTTCTTGTACTGGTAAAGGAACCATTTGTAACATGGGAGCAGAAATTGGTGCCACCACTTCTACTTTTGGTTACGACGAGTCTATGGAAAGATACTTAAGGTCCACTAACAGAAGTGATGTGGCGGATCTTGCTAACAAATACAAAGCACACCTTACTGCTGATCCAGAAGTGTATGCTGATCCTTCTAAATACTTTGACCAAGTCATTGAAATTGATCTGAATACATTAGAACCATACGTGAATGGTCCATTCACTCCAGATCTTGCCACTCCTATTTCCAAAATGAAAGAAGAGGCTGCCAAAAACGGTTGGCCCCTCAAAGTAGAAGTGGGCCTCATCGGTTCTTGTACGAACTCTTCTTATGAGGATATTTCAAGAGCAGCTTCCCTTGCCAAACAAGTGGCGGCAAAAGGTTTAAAAACCAAAGCGGAATTTACCATCACTCCAGGATCGGAATTGGTTCGATACACCATTCAAAGAGACGGTTTCATTGATTCCTTCCATAAAATTGGAGCCAAAGTTTTCTCTAATGCTTGTGGGCCATGTATTGGAATGTGGTCGCGGGTAGGAGCAGAAAAAAAGGAAAAGAACACAATCGTTCATTCCTTCAATCGTAACTTCCAAGCCCGACAAGATGGAAATCCGAATACTTATGCCTTTGTGGCTTCTCCTGAAATTACAACCGCTCTTGCGATTGCGGGGGACTTAGGATTCAATCCACTCACAGATACTTTAACCAACGAAAAGGGTGAACAGGTAAAGTTAGATCCGCCAACAGGCGAGGAACTCCCTAACAAAGGTTTTGCGGTCGAAGATGCTGGTTTTGTTGCTCCTGCGGCAGATGGGTCTGGGGTACAAGTCATTGTTGATCCAGCATCGACTCGATTACAACTTCTTGCTCCATTCAAAGCGTGGGAAGGAACAGACCTTAAAGGTCTAAAACTCCTCATCAAAGCCAAAGGAAAATGTACAACGGACCATATTTCTATGGCAGGTCCTTGGCTGAAATTCCGTGGTCACTTGGATAATATTTCCAATAACCTTCTTATCGGTGCAACGAACATCTTTAACGGAAAAACCAATGAAGTGAAAAACCAACTCACCGGAAACTACGAACCAGTTCCGCAAACTCAAAGAGCTTATAAAGCCCAAGGGATTGGATCGATTGTAGTCGGGGACGAAAACTACGGTGAAGGTTCTTCAAGGGAACATGCTGCGATGGAACCAAGGCATTTAGGTGTAAGAGCGGTTCTTGTAAAATCCTTTGCACGGATTCACGAAACAAACTTGAAAAAACAAGGGATGTTAGCACTTACTTTTGCAAACAAAGAAGACTACGATAAAATCCAAGAGGATGATGTGATTGATATTGTGGGCCTTACAAGTTTTGCAGAAGGAAAACCACTCACTCTTGTTCTCAATCATAAGGATGGGAAGAAGGATGAAATTTCTGTGAACCATACTTACAATGCGCAACAAATCGAATGGTTCAAGGCAGGTGCTGCTTTGAATTTGATGAAAGCGTAAATTACAAATAAAGTCTCAAACGATCGCCAGATACGGGTTATCTGGCGATTCCCTTTTTCATAAATGCCAAAACAAAAATCCAAACTAAATCTAGAAACAGAGGAAACTCTAGTCTGGACGGGAGTTTCTTCCAACCAAACGAAAGCTCAAAAAGAGTTTAACGATGCCTTTCGTAAACATAAAGAAACTTTAGAGCGTTCCAAGGAAATTGAGCCTTTATTCCAACTTGTAAATGAAACTTATTTACAAGAGGTTTTGCCTGAATTAGAAAAACAGAAAAAGTTAGAAAGGGAACGATTTGCACTTATGTGCTCAATCCTATTGGAAGAAAAACTCTCTTTTGGAAAAATGCAGAGAGAATTTTTGCGTAGGTATCTTTTGGATATTTGTAACGATTCAATGATGGAAGATACAGGTTTTTACGGAATTTATCGTGATCAATTAGAAACTAAATTCGAAAAGATGGAGCGGATTCGGTATAAAAACCAAATGGAATCAAGAATCAAAAATACATTTGGGATTGATATTGATTTGGATGACATGAATCGTACTACGTTTGATTCAGAAGAAGAAAGAGAATCACACGAAGAAAAGTATAGAGAGTTTCGCGAGAAATATGAAGAGTATCGCTCAGAATACTTCAATAGGTCTCGTACCCATTCCGGGGAACGCAAAAAAACAAAAGCGCAAACCGAAAGAGAGAAAAAACAATTAGAAGCAGAACGTTTGTTAAGTACAGACATTAACACTTTATTCAAAAATTTAGCTAAACTCATCCATCCTGACAAAGAACAAGATCCGATATTACGAGAGCGAAAATCTAAACTAATGACTAAACTTTCTAGTGCGAGAGATAATATGAATATCGCAGAGATATTAGAAATTAAATTGCAAGTGGATGAATTATTGCCAAACCAACAAACGGACGTTTCTTTTCATGATACCTCTATCAAACGTTTTATTGGAATCATTAAAACTAAGATTCGCGAACTTGAGGATTCCATACGTCAAAGATTTTTTTCTCATCCTCTTATGGCAGATTTTTCAGAAAAAAAGATTAGTAAGGAATCGTTGGGTAAATATCTAAAACGAGTTAAACTAGATAATCAAATGGTTACAAAGGCCTATGAAAAGGAAGTCCAACAGCTCAAAATGGAACCAAAGTATATTAAAGAAATGATTAAAGAATTACAAAGCCTAGGGGTTCAATTTTAGTGAAGGGATTCTTAAATAGAAAAAACTTTGGCCTCGGCAAAAATGGTAAAAAATTCGATGGTACTTATTGGTCAGATATATATGGAAATGGTCTAGATGTTGATGGTTCTTATAATGCCAAACAACATGCCGAATATCTGAAATCACTCTTTCAGTTAATGGAGATTCCTGTTTACAGAATGGCTGATTTTGGGTTTGGAAAAGCTATTTTACTCCGAGAGATGGTAAAAACTTTTTCTCCTGTTAAGGTATATGCGGTGGATGCTTCCAAAGAAGCCTACGAAGACCTAAAGAAAAAAGATTGGGTCAAAAAATCTGATAAGTTCCATATTTATCACGAATCTTTAGAAACTCTAAAGCTCCCCAAATTGGAAAAGGATCCAGTAGAACTCGGAATTTGTAATTCAGTGATCCAATACTTACCAGATTCTATGATTCCCAATGTTCTGGAAAAAATGGCGAAATATTGTAACTATTTATACTTCACTGTTCCAACTAATGAAGACTATGCGGTCATGAAAGAAGAAATGAAATTCACCGACCCTTATGCTTTTTCTAGATCAAAAAAAAAATACAGAAAGTGGATTTCTCGCGATTTTGAAATTGTAGGATATAATCTTTTGCAAAGTAAGTGGTTAGGAGAAAAGGGATTCAAGGAAGATTTTTTTAGGATTTAATAAAAGAATCCGAAGCCTTCTAATTTAATGTCTCAGTATGTTTGATTTATCCTTATTCTTTTCAAAAGAACTTCAGATTTTCTCTTTTTTCGGCAACCCGATCAGTCTTATCGAACTTCTCGGCACAAGCACAGGACTTTTTTGTGTTTATTTAGCATCCAGGAATCATATCCTAACTTGGCCTTTTGGGATCTTAACTTCTACTTGTTTTTTCTTTTTATTTTTTCAAATCCAACTTTATTCAGATATGTTATTACAAATTTATTTTTTTGGATCTAGTGTTTATGGTTGGTTGGTTTGGCGGAAAAGAACAGGTGCTTATATAAAAATTCAATCATTGGGAAAATCAAAAACTTTGTTTCTTGTAATAGTCATTCTTCTCGGAACTTTTTTTCTGGGAGAAATCACGAGTCGGTTGCCATTCTGGTTACCCAGTATTTTTATAAAACCCCCGGAATTCTTATATTGGGATGCATTTACAACTGTAGGAAGTATTTTTGCTAACTTTTTACTTGCTCTAAGAAAATTGGAATCTTGGTTTTTATGGGTGTTTGTTGATATAGTTTGTATTATCATTTACTCATTAAAACAAATTCCCTTAGTGACTCTGGAATACATTGTATTTTTGCTCATTGCTTTTTACGGATGTTACCATTGGTATAAAGAATACAAACTTCATTCCAATGGCAAAGAATGTCTATGAAAAGTGGACTTAAGTATTAGTGCGCCTGTGTTCTGGCCGTAAATACCAAGAGATCAGAGTGAGAGAGAGAAGCAGTAAAGAAGGAAAAATCTCACCAAACGCGTGGCCACAGGCTATATGGGAAAAAGCAGCTCCAGACATCGCAAAGAAAAATCCAGCGTAAGCCCATTCCTTTAACAAAACCAATTTTGGCACGAGAACTGCAATCACACCAAACAATTTCCAAACACCGAGTAGGGTAAGAAAATAAGTGGGATAACCTAGTTGGTTAATTTTTTCTACTTCTTCCGGTAGTTTAATTAATTGTACAATGGCCGTTGATACCATACCAAGTGACAACCATAGGGTAAAAAACCAGTAAGTAATTTTTTTCGTTTTCTCAGACATCTAATTTCTCCTTAAGTAAAATATAATTCCTGTTTGTTGGTATTTTTAAACGAATCATAAAATTAAAAACTCAAAACTAATTTTGGATTATTTGTTCTAATCTGTTGTGAGCCATGTTGATTCCTTGTGCAAATGGCATCTTTAAAATTTGGTCCCTTTGTTCGACGGATTTATAAATAATCTGCATAATGAGTTTACTTTTGGTTTCAGAAATCTCCTGAAATTCAAAAAACTCAAGTTGTATTGGAAAACCTGTATTTTCCATTTCAAAGGTGCGGACAAAACTTTCATTTTCCTTTATATTTAGTAAAACTCCATTGGCTCGAAATAAAACAATGCCATCAGGATTTTTTGTTTCAAAAATCCAACTACCATGATTTTTTGCTTCGAACATAAGCACTTTGTTCCCCATCCACTGTTCGATAAGTTCCGGTTCCATGTGGGCTTTAAATACTAAAGAAGTTGGTAAATCAAATTCACGTTCAATCCTTAACTCTTGTTTGCCGTCTTCTGCATAAACCTTAGTTTTGAGTTCCATATTAAAATCCTTTTGATTTAAATTTTCTTTGTTTAAGTTTTTTTTGGTAACTTTTCATTACCGTTTCTAGTTTGTTAAACCGCTCCTCCCAAAGTTTTTGGAAAGGTGCAATGAAGTTGGCAATCTCTTTCATTTTAATTGGGTTTAGGTGGTAATATATCTCACGACCGTTAGGTTCTTTTTTTAACAATTCACATTCAGTTAAAATTTGTAAATGTTTAGAAACCGTGGGTCTTTTGGTTTCGAACTGGGAGGCAATGGCCCCTGCTGTCATAGACTGGGTGGCCACAAGGAGGAGGATGGCTCGCCTTGTGGGATCTGCAATTGCTTGAAAAACATCTCTTCTTAAATCCATTGTGTAGCCATTTGACTTATCAATGATATGTAGTCATTTGGCAACACTTTTTTTATTTCAAGAAAATTGCAAAGGAATTTATATTATGGAGCCGCGAAAGCTTAATGGAAATTGGTTTGACTTAGCCCGGTTTCTTAGCTAATCTTTTGTTATGGAATATAACATTCATGATGCTAAATCAAATCTTTCGAAATTGATCGTACAAGCTTTAGAGGGCAAGGAAGTGATTATTTCCAAGTCAGGGAAACCCATTGTGAAACTTGTTCGAATCACACCAGATAAGAAGTTAAAACGCAAAATTGGATTGTATCAGGGTAAATTAAAAATTTCTGAAAGTTTTTTTGAGCCACTTCCCGAGGATACTATTTCTGGATTCCATTCGTGAAATATCTCCTTGATACTCATACTTTTTTATGGATGGTATACGAACCAGAGAAACTTTCGAAAAAAGTTTTACGTGTCGTTGAAAACGCGGACACTGATCTTTTCCTCAGTGTTGCCAGTATATGGGAAATTATTATCAAATATAATTTGGGAAAACTGAATTTACATATTTCCCCCGAGAAAATGATTTCTGAATCATTAATTGCAACAGATTGTCAAACCTTGACTATTAGTATGGGTCATACATTTGGGCTTGTTGGCCTTCCTGAATATCATCAAGATCCTTTTGATCGTATTTTGGTCTGTCAATCTAACTATGAGAAGATGGCAATTCTTACCAAGGATGCGCTTGTTACTCAATACAAAGTGGATGCAGTTTGGTAGATAGTCCTTTGATGAAGCTAAATTTACATTACCAAATGTAGACGAAAATGGGAAAATGTAAATATCAGAATATTTATATATAATGAAATACAAAAAATTTTGGATAAAAATAAGTATTACAGAATAGGTTCCCTTTTCCTATAAACCTTCGCCAGGGCATACGGAGGGCTCGGTCTGCCTTAGGCAGACGGGAGCGAACGCGGACCCCGGAGTACGCCCGGTCGTTTATATAAAAGAGGTTAGTTTTAGAAAATAGTTCGAGGCGCCAAACTTAGCTATTTTTTTTAATCTTATCTTCCACAAACGCTTTGTAGGCGGGGCTTCCGAAACTTACATCCATACGAATGATTTCAGGTGCAATGTAAGGATGACGTTTCATAATATATTCTTCGATCGCATTGTACTTGTCAGCTTTTGCTTTGAGAAGGATTTTATTTTCTGTATCGACAGTGATTTTCCCTTCCCATAAATAAACAAGTTCCACTTCGGGAAAGATGGTTCCTGAAACGATGATTCCTTGTTCTAACATTTCCGAGATATGTTCTTCGGCCATATCACGATCGCCAATTGTGGTAAATACTAAAATTTCTTCGGAAGCCATGTGAAATCCTTGTTTGTTTTTACAAAGATCGGCTTTTGGTAGGGAATCCCTTATTCTTTTGGAGATTTATTTTGTAAGTAAGATTGGAATCCTTCTTTCACTTGGTCTACCATTCCCGACTCACGAACAGAGCGAATCACTCGTTGCCAGAATTTGATTTTTCCTTCAAACTCATTCCATCCGAGTTGTAAGTCCATTCGTTTGATTTTAAGTAGCATCCTAAGTTCGGTGAGGGACATGTCCCGTGGATCTTTGTCTAAATACCGATCGTGGTCTGTTAGGGGATTGAATCTCATGGAATTATTTTTTCTTAAGAACCAGTGATAAAAAGAAAATAGCAAAGATCAAAAATCCAATTCCTGTTCCAAAACTAGAAAGGATGGGGTCTCCTGCTGCTAGGAACTTTTGAATGCTTAAATACACACCGTATGATATGTATAAAAGACCTAAGAAGATTAGGAAAAAAGACGTGAAAATCCAAACAGAAGAGAGGACCAAATTTTTTAAATAAATTTGGAGATTTTTCTGAATGTAAATCGCCATTACTTCACCATAGGCAACGACCTTGGCAACTAATTCTTCAAAGGCGGCTTTGATCCCGCCTTTTTTGCGATGTTTTGTGTGTTTCTCGTCCAATTATTTCTTCTTAAAAATTAAGCCAAGAGCCAGTCCAAGACCAAGACCTACACCAAATCCAATGATTGCCGCTTTTTGCGGGTGTTCTTTTACATAAGATCCAACATTGTCTATGACTTCTTTTGCTTTGATAGAAGCCTCTTCACTTGCTTTACCTAACTTTTGTTTGATGTCGCTTACTTGTTCCATATACTTCTCCTTAGCTCTTTGTTCAATTTCTTTGGCTTTTTTTTCATACAACTTAATTTCGTCGATGAGGGTTTTGTCTCTTTTGACTTCTTCCATATTGTTTAGTCGGGAACCACAATATTTTCAAAGTTGTCGGTGAAACGATATCCGATTCCCCAAATGGTTTCGATCCATTCTGGTTGTGCAGAATTTTTTTCTAGTTTAGAACGAATGCGTTTGATATGACTGTCAATCATCCTTTCAAATCCATCCCATTCCACACCCCAAACGGATTCCAAAATCATTTCTCTTGAAAAAACTTTCCCTGGTGAACCAGCTAAGAGTTGTAAGATGTCAAATTCCTTCCTAGAAATATTGATGATGTTTTCGTTGAGAGTGACACGTCTGCGGATGGAATCAATTTTAAGAGCACCACGAATGATTTCTCCTGCTTGACCCACATTGGGTTTGATTCCAATTTTTTTGTCCCATCGACGAAAGAATACATCCACTCTTGTTTTCAGTTCGCGAACCGAAAATGGTTTTGTGATGTAATCATCAGCGCCTAACTCAAGTCCCATGATGCGATCGATTTCTTCTGTCCTTGCGGATAAAATGAAAATCGGTGTGCTTTCGTCGGCTTTACGGATGCTACGGCAAATCTCCATACCATCAATGTCCGGTAGAGATAAATCCAAAATCACTAAATCAGGATGATTGGACTTGTAAAATTTCAAACCTTCTTCGCCGTTTTCAAAAACGGAGGTTGTGTAATGAGCAGAATCGAGTGATTTCCGAATTAAGTTCCCAATATCCGGATCGTCCTCAATTACCAAAATATTTTTCATGTTTTTCCCTTGAGTTCTTTCTCAATTTGGTTCTTGTAGTAGAAAAAAAAAGTAAAAAATGGAATCGGGAACACAAAGAGAAGCAAAATCGTGGGCGATGTTCGCCGTCACAGGACCAAGGCTTAGGCCGCAGGAACTGACGGAAAAATTGGGCATCCAACCCGACTATTACCACGGAACGGATGTAAAAGACATTGAAAATATGACAATTTCAGGTCATTGGCAGCTCAATTCTAAATTGGGACCAGAATTCCCAGTATTAGATCATATTTGGGATTTGCTTAAAACTTTAGCACCTGTTCGAAAAGATTTAAAAGAATTCACGGAAAATCATGAATCGACCATTTTTGCTTCTGTAGAGTTTGCCTCAGAGTACACAAAAGGTGTGGTTCTCGACAAAAGAACTATGCTTTTGTTAGGTGAGCTGGGTGTGAATTTAGAAATTATCCCCTGGGATCTCGATGGGACTCCCTAAGGATGGCCGGACTTGGGAAAACAAGTCGAATTAGGTCAAATCGTTTTAAATATATATAACTAGAAACGGGTAATCCAAGTAATACAAGAACTCTTTTTTTTAATCGTAGGTCGCGAGCCATATTTAAAAGTTTAGTAAGAAGCGTTAGGGGAAGATAGGGAAGGTTGGAAAGATCCATTTGAATATGAGATCTTGTTTGGAAGAACAACATATGCATTACAGAATCCAATTCTTCTTCTAATTCTAGATGAACTTCCTTAGATAAAATGACAATTTCATACGCGTTTTGAACTTCCCTTACGCTCAGGTATTTTGTTTTTTTTGCCATTGGAGGTAATGGTATGATTTCTCTCTCAAAAGATACAGTTATTTTTCGATCTCAAGTATTCAAAATGGTACGTGAGATTCTATCGCGAAATGAGTTTTTGGAGGTAGATACGCCGACATTCAAACCCGTAGTAGGTATGGAACCATATTTAGATCCGTTTGAAGTGCGTTCCCCTAACGGTAGGGAAAAAGGTTATCTTATCACATCTCCTGAATACAGCTTAAAACAAATGATGGCAACGGGATTGGATCGTATCTTTGAACTCGCTCATACTTACCGGTCGGGCGAGATGGGAAGTGGGGTCCATTCTAAAGAGTTTGTGATGTTAGAGCTTTATGCAAAAGGAATGGATGATGAGAAATTACGTTATTTTATCGAAAAATTCCTCAGAGAATTGATTTATACTTTTGGAAGAGAAAAAGACAAAATGAATATATTGAATCCTAAATGGATTCGACATCTTTCCGTAGAAGAAATATTTTTACAAAATCTTGGACATGGTTTTCAAAAAGAGAATTTAATCAAAACCATTGAGTCAAAAAAACTCTCAAATACACCTGTTTCAGAACTTCTCCATTGGCAATATGAGGATCTTTTCTTTTTAGTTTTTTTAAACTTAGTAGAGCCAAATTTAGGTGAAGGAATTGTATTTTTATATGATTATCCTCCTGAATGTGCTGCCCTTGCCAAAATTGTCGATGGTGTTGCCAAACGATTTGAAATTTATTGGGACGGTTTGGAGCTTGCCAATGCTTTTTATGAACTGAGCGATGTAAAGGAACAGAGAAAACGTTTTAGCGAAGAACAGAAGTTACGTTTAAAATTAGGAAAGGAAGTTTTTCCTATGGATGAAGATTTTTTGGGATGTTTAGAAAATGGATTTCCAAATTGTTCTGGAATTTCCATTGGTATGGACCGACTGATTTTGAAATTATCAGGAAAAAACGGGCTAGAAGAGATTAGCCCGTATTGGATGGAAGTGTAGATTGTTTTGTTTAATCTTCTTCTTGGAATTTTTCGCAAGCCTCCGGAACTTTTCCTTCTTCTAATTCGGCACAAGAAAAGGCTGCCATTTCTTTCGCACATTTTTTCATATCTTCCAAATCTTGTTTGGTAAGTTTTTTAGTGGGTTGGTTGTTTGCCGGTTTTTGTCCGTCTACAACGTAATTTTTATAACGAGATTCACAGACGTTCCCATTTACAAATTGGGACTCGATCATTTTCCTTTGGTCTGCGGGGAGGTCTTTGAGTTTTTCTTTCATACACTCAGAAGATTTTGCGCACATTTTTTTGGACAGGGCTTGGAATTCTTTCGCATCCTTTAATGTTTGTGAGGTGATTAGCAAAGGAAGAAAAAAGAGAGAAACGAGAAATATTTTTTTCATACAAAAAGATTACGGATCACTGTCATTTGGTAAAGAAAAAAATGAAGAAAAAGGATTGAAACCAGATCATATGATTCTAGGATTCTCGACCATGAAAACATTCATTAGTTTGTTAGTCTTTTGTTTCTCCTTACCGCTTGTGGCACAAAACCTGACAGAGAGAAATCCTGTTAGTATTCCGTCTGAACCTACGACAGTAGAAGAATTCAAATCCTTACAATCAAAATTGGCTTCCACACCGGAAGGCGGAGCAGCGATGTTAGTCCTTGCCATTTCCATTTATGGCAAAAATCCAGAATTGGGAACCAAAGCAGTGGTCCTTTCTGTCCTCTCTAAAAATAGACAGAAGTCTACAAAACCCTCTGCAGTAGATGGAATGGATTTGGGGAATGGTGATAAATATCTTCTTGGGCAACTGGATAAATACAAAATGTTATCCAATGGTTATTGGAAAGGTGCAGAACCAGCTAACGGATATACACCGAGTTCTCCCTTAACGGTGGAAACATTCACCAATCCCTATTCAGGTGAGGAATCAGCAGGGAAACTGAAGCTTTTTGTTGCGACTCGCGGTGCCTCAAGTTTCAGACCCGTATCTTTGGAAAAAGATGCCGATGGACTTTGGAGAGCCAAAGAAATGAGTTCTCTTTTTGTCGGAATGATGCCACCCAAATAGATGTTAGATTCAATTATGTTATTACACCCAGTGGTTTTGGCACTTCTTGCTACTGGGTTTACTTGGTTTTGTACGGCTTTTGGTGCTGGGTTTGTTTTTTTCTTTCGCACGGTACCAAGGCCTGTTTTTAATGCAATGCTTGGCTTTGCTTCCGGGATCATGATTGCCGCCAGTTTTTGGTCACTTCTTTTGCCATCGATTGAACTTTCTGAACGGGCAGGAAATCTTGCTTGGTTTCATGTAAGTCTCGGTTTTTTATCCGGAGGCCTTTCTCTGTATTTATTACATAAACTTCTTCCTCATTTGCATGTAGGTTTAGAAGAAAATCGTTTGGAAGGAGGGAAGTCTTCCTTTCAAAGAAGTTTACTTTTAGTTCTTGCAATCACTCTTCATAATATCCCGGAAGGTTTGGCAGTTGGCGTCGCTTTTGGGGCGCTTGGTGAGGGCTTCACATATGAAGCACTAATGGCAGCGGTGGTTGTTGCTTTTGGTATCGGCATCCAAAATATTCCAGAAGGGGCGGCTGTATCCATTCCTTTGTTACGCGAGGGATTGAGTGCCAGGAAAAGTTTTTGGTATGGACAGCTTTCTGGGTTTGTGGAACCAATTGGTGGCCTTTTAGGGGCAGTCCTTGTGTTTTATGTTGAAAGTTTACTGCCCTTCGCACTTTCCTTTGCGGCAGGGGCTATGATTTTTGTAGTAGTGGAGGAACTCATTCCAGAATCTCATACTGGTAAAGAAACGGAAATGTCAACTCTAGGTGCAATGTTTGGATTTGTTCTAATGATGGCTCTTGATGTAGGGCTTGGTTAATCTTTTAGTAAATTTGGAATATTCTATTATACTGGAAAGTATTCTTGCCAATTATCAGCAAACCGGTGTACATTGGTAAATTTACGGCTTTTATCGTACAAGCGAAATAGAATCCATGATTGAAGTAACAAATCTAAAGGTATTGGATCGATGTGCAAAGGAAATAATAAATCATTTGAAGTAACATTGTTTTTGTTATTTGGCGCTTGTATCTCCATTCCTGAATCACCAAAAAATAATAAGGATGAATATGAGACAAGATATTGTAATATTTAGAAATAGTGTAAGGAGGATAAAATGAAAATCTTGAAACAAGTGATTGTATTAGGTATCGTGTTAGTTTCGTTCCAATGCGCCAACACATCTTATTATCAAACATGGGGCACACATAAAGTACGCCTCAATGGTTATTCTGCAAACGAAGGTTATGCTATCATTGATTCGTTTGAGATCACTTTTACAAGGGTGTATATGTTTTGGGGTCTTTCTAATATTCGGGATAAATCCTTGGATGAATTGTTGGCAGAAATTTATCTCAAACATCCGAACACAAGTATTGGGGATTTAAAAATTTCCGAAGAATATGAATTCTCTGACAGTATTTATGATTTAGTTACCTTTGGAATTTTACGTCCTTATACACTTCATTTAAAAGGAAATATATATTCCAAGAATACAGGGAGTGGTTCAAAATGAAAAAAATATATTGTAATGTTTTGTTAGTGTCTTTATTTTTTGGTGTTTCGTGTGCTTCTTATCAATATGAAATTGTAGATTCAAAAATACCAATTAGTTTTTCTGCTGAAATGGAAAAGGATGAAAAATACAGACATTTTTCCATTGAAACTAAACTTTCTTGGTATTTATTTGATACACAACCAATAGACAGTTTGAATTTAGATGAAGTTCTAAAACAAAATCTTCCTAATGCGAAGAAAATTTTTAATCTTCGAATCTACTCCAAAGAAAACGTAACGGATTCTTTGATTAGAACATTAACAACTGGTGCGCAAATACTTTTGGCCTCCAATCGTGCCTTATACTCGCAAAGGACGATCATTATTGAAGGATTGGTGGTAGAGTAAACGAAAATATTTTAGTAAGTTATGAAAACCATTACAACGTTGGTAATCACTTAAATTATGATTTTAACTAATCTTTCGCCCTTTGAGGGAGTTCATTGTGAAACAACAACTACCGGTACTCTTTTAAAACATATCGGAATTGATCTTTCTGAACCTATGTTATTTGGCATTGGAGAAGGGCTTAGTTTTATTTTTTGGAACATGAAGTCGATGGACTTCCCCTTTATTGGTGGGAGGACAAAACCAGACCAAATCACAACAAACATCACTAAAAATTTAAGTTTGAACCTTAACATACAAGAAACGGCATCGAAGTCAAAGGCATGGATGTCCGTTCGTGATTTAATTGATTCTGGAATACCAGTTGGCTTAAAATTGGATTGTTTTCATTTGGAATATTTTTCGAAACCGATTCATTTTGCAGGACATTATGCTGCTCTATATGGATATGATAAGACTAATGCTTATTTGGTGGATACCAAACAACAGGGAACTAAGGTAAAGACTTCCTTAAAGAGTTTAGAATTGGCAAGAAATGAAAAAGGACCAATGGCTTCCAAAAATCTTTTTTATACCATTGCGGCAGGGAAAAAACAGACAAACTTGGGGAAGGTGGTGGTTCTTGCGGCAAAAAATAACGCTCGTGAGTACCTCAATCCTCCCATTACTAATGTTTCTTATAAAGGAATTGGAAAACTGGCATCCCATTTGGAGAAGTGGTTTCATTCTTCAAAAGACATCCAAAGAGATTTTGGAACCACTGCTATGATGATGGAAAAAGCCGGGACGGGTGGTGCGATTTTTAGAAATTTATATAGGGATTTTTTGTTAGAATCTTATGAGCTAACCAATGATCCCATCTTTAAAAGAACCCATTTACAATTCCAAAAGATTGCCGCTCACTGGACAGAAATCGCAACTTTGTTTGATACCTTAGGCAAAAAAGGTGAAGTAAGATTGCTAGGGGAAATAAAAGACCTTCTCCATTTAGTTTCTGAATTAGAATTTAGTTCTATGAACGAATTATCGAAACTAAAAGGGAAATGATCTTTTCGTAATTGATTCCTTTTTTATCAATCATGACGATCTTCCAGAAATTTTAGGAAACCAGAATTCTGGAAGATACTCTTTTTACAAAGATCCCTGCGCTGAGTTCGAAACTTCCTCCCAAGTTTCCGCAGCCGCGAAAGTGCAAGCACCAACCCTTTATCGTTTGTTCGGTGACGCGTGGTCTTTTAGATGCTGTAGCTGAATATGGTTTTATTGCAGCTTTTAATAAAAAGAAGGAACAAAAGCCAAGTCCTGATCCTGTGGAAGATCTTCGAAAAGCCTGGGATTCTCATATTACTTTTGGACTTGAAAACCCAGTACTTTACATCTTGATGTTTGGTGAACCCCGACCGGAATTATCACTACCCATCATCGAAAATTCAAAACTACTTCTTAAAGAACTTATCCACCGCATAGCAGTCGCAGGACAACTGAAAGTAACTGAAACACGAGCTGCCGAGTTGATCTATTCATTTAGCTCTGGAATTGTACTAAGCTTACTTGCAATGCCAGAAGAAATACGCGATATCACTCTTTCTTTTGATGCGCGTGAGGTATTAGTGGCTGCCATCACAAATCATACGCCTCCCCAGAAAGGGGCCGACATTGGGTCGGTTGCAATTACTATGCAGGCATTACTTCCGAGTTTTCCATCACTTTCGGAGGGAGAACGTCATTTGTTGAAAGAGTAATTGGATAGAATTGCAATCCAAAAGTAAATTGATCTAAGGCTATTAAAAAACGGATTTCTGTATGATTCTCGTTATCTTAATTTTCTTCTTATCCCTTATTCCCAACTTACAACCACTTTTCCAAAATGTTTTCCTGTTTGTAAATACGCCAATGCTTCGGGGACTTCCTCCCAACCGAACACTTTGTCCACAACGGGTTTCATTTTATTTTTTTCGATGGCTCGGTTCATTTTTTCAAAATCAGCACGGCTACCCACAATCACACCTTGGACTTTGACACCTTGCATGAGGATTGGGTACAGAGAAAGACTCGATTCCCCACCAGCAAGAACACCAATTAGAGCAATGGTTCCATAAGGTTTGACACTCATCATGGATTTTTGCATGGTACCTGCACCTCCCACTTCGATGATGAGATCGGCTCCTGCCATTTTTGTATGTTTGCGAACATCTCTTTCCCAATTGGATTTGGTTGCATAGTTAATGGTTTCATCAGCACCGAGAGATTTGGCACGAGCAAGTTTTTCGTCACTTGAGGAAGTGATGATGACTCTTGCTCCCATCATTTTTGCAAATTGAAGAGAAAATAAAGAAACTCCACCTGTTCCCAGGCAAAGCACATCAGACCCTGGTTCAATCCCTCCAAAATTCACAACAGCATTGTATGCAGTGAGGCCAGCACATCCTAAGGTAGCAGCTTCTTTGTCTGTTAAGTGACTTGGAGTTGCAACAAGTCCTTCTTCTTGGAATTTCCCATAATTCGCTAAACAGCCGTCATGTGGTCCACCGAGAGTGGAGCGAAGGTTGTCCATATTGGGAGCTCCATCCATCCACCTCTGCGCAAAGATCGGTAGTACTCGGTCTCCTTTTTTCCAAAGACTGACCTCAGATCCTACAGCCTCCACAACACCTGCTCCATCCGAACAGGGAATGAGTGGGAGTTTTTGTCTTGGATTGTAAGTTCCAATGACCATTAAATAATCACGATAGTTGAGTGAAGTCGCTGTTAGGCGAACAAGAACTTCTTTGGGAGCAAGTGATTCTGAAAGATCTCTTGTGGATTTTTTTAGATTTTCTAACCCGAACGATCCTTGGATTTCCCAAACTTGATTTAACATATTCCCTCTTGCCATTTAGAATCAAAATTCACTCGTCAGATCCTCCTGTCTCCCGATCCTTTGTCGAGTGGGAATCAGAAGAAAGGGGCGTTATGAAAAAAGATTTTTGGAACGATAGGGTGGTAGTGATCACTGGGGCAACGAGTGGAATTGGGAAAGCATTGTATGAAGAATTGGCTAAATTCCCCTGTGAACTGGTTCTTGTGGCAAGACGTGCTGCAGAAATCGCCGAACCCAAAAACAAACACAAGGACGTTCTCATTCACCGAGTGGCCTGTGACCTCTCTGATCCCACTTCTGTGTTGGATGCAATTGAGTGGATCCAAAAAAAAGTTTCTAAAGTAGATGTATTATTCAATAATGCGGGGATTACGGCTCATGGTCGTTTTGATTCCCTTTCGATGGACGTGTATCGGAAAACCTTTGCCACCAATTTTTTTGGTCCCATCCAATTCATCCGTGGTCTCCTTTCCCTGCTTCTATCTGCCAAAGGTAATATTGTGACTACTTCCACAGTCTCCGCTCTTTATGGGGTACCGGGACGGGCTGCATATTCGGCATCCAAGTCTGCACTACATGCGGCGCTTGAATCCCTTCGTATTGAAAACCTAGAGTCGGGACTTGGTGTTTCTCTGGTCTGTGTTCCCTATACGGATACGGCCCTTCGTACGTCAGGTCTTGATGCAAGTGGAGGGGTTTTATCGGAAGCTCCTGCTAAAGGAAAAAGAAAGAGTGCAAAAGAAGTGGCTCATGTTCTTATGTCTGTGGCCAAAGACAAAGAAGCAAGGCTTGTCACATTCAATCTATCTGGAAAATTCTTAGAATGGATGCGTTTTTTCTCTCCCAAATTTTTAGAAAAAATTCTTTATAAAAAACTTTATGAGGACTTCAAACCACACTGAACTCTGTCTAAACCAAGGTTAGGGAGAGGATCTATCCTTTGGAAAATTTGTTGAACTCATATTTAGCGGCCGTTATATTCACTTTTTTCTTTATGAGTCTCATGTGGCTTTGGGGGAAGTCGAGAGACAACTATGCCGTGATTGATGTAGGTTGGGGACTTGTCATCGCAGGGATTGCCAGTGTAATCGGTTTTTTCGGATCTGGAAATTTATATGCAAAGTTTGCTGTGCTTGTCCCCGTTTGGATTTGGGCTCTTAGGTTATCTGGTTTTCTTTACTGGACTCGTATTCGCACAAACCATCCAGAAGACAAAAGGTACGCTGGATTTCGAAAAGATTATGCTAACAAAGTGCACCAGAAAATGTTCACCAACGTTTTTATGTTACAAGGATTTCTTGCACTTCTTCTTTCGTTCCCTTTTTACTTTGCCGCACAGTGGAACTTATTCCCCAATTCTGGAATTATGGGACCTAACGGATATATAATGGTAATTCTTGGTTGGATTTTCTTTGTGATCGGAGTGATTGGGGAAGGAATTGCCGATAGAGATCTCCACGAGTTTGTAGCCGATCCAAAAAATAAGGGCAAAGTTTGTAATCTTGGTCTTTGGAAGTATACAAGACATCCCAATTATTTTTTTGAATGGGTGATTTGGGTGGGGATTGGGATCATTCCCATTTTTTCTGCTCCTTGGGCGCTACTTTCCCTCCTAACGCCAGTATTTATGTTTATATTGTTACGATTTGTATCCGGCGTCCCTTTTGCAGAAAAATATTCTCTTCTTTCCAAAGGTGAAGTTTTTCGCGAATACATGAGCACCACAAACGCATTTTTCCCTTGGTTTCCAAAACAAAAATAAAAAAGGATAAAACATGAATTTTACGGATTCTAGAGAGAAAGAAGAGGATGCTTCTTTCAGTATCAACTCACTGTTGGAAAAGGATATTTTTCCTGATTGGCTCATAAGGTTTCGCATCCGACAACTTTTGGCTTTGCGAATCAAACAAGAGAGAAAAGAAAATGTTACAGCACAGCTCCAACATAAAATAAATTATGTAAACGAGTTAAAAAAATCTCCTATTGCTGTACATACAGACGCAGCTAACGAACAACACTATGAAGTTCCTAGTGATTTTTTTACCTATGTGATGGGTCCAAGGATGAAGTACTCTTCCGGGTATTGGCCGACACTGGATACAAGTTTTGCAGAATCAGAAGAAGAAATGTTGCGAATCACTGTGGAGAGGGCCGAGATTAAAAACGGAATGCGTGTTCTCGATTTAGGTTGTGGTTGGGGGAGTATCTCTCTCTACATAGCTGAGAAATTTCCAAAATGTAAAGTTACTGGTGTTTCCAATTCAAGAACCCAAAAGGAATTTATCGACAAACGTGCTAAAGAGCGTGGATTAAAAAACCTAACCATCATCACAAAAGATATGAACGATTTTACGACCAAAGACAAGTTTGATCGAATTGTTTCTGTTGAGATGCTAGAACACATGAAAAACTACGAAAAACTTTTTGAGAAGTTATCTAAGTTTCTTGTGGCCGATGGAAAGTTTTTTGTCCATATTTTCACCCATAAAGAATTTGCTTATCCTTTTGAAGTCATAGATGAAACCGATTGGATGGCGAAATACTTTTTTACGGGTGGGCAGATGCCTTCGGATGATTTGTTTTTATACTTCCAAAAAGATTTTCTCATCGAAAATCATTGGGTAGTCAATGGAACTCATTATGCGCGAACGAGTGAAGCTTGGTATGATAATATGATCCAAAACAAGGATAAACTTTTGCCTATCCTTGCCAGTACTTACGGCGAAAAAGAAAAAACCAAATGGTTTGTATATTGGAAAGTTTTCTTTCTCGCCTGTGCTGAGTTATGGGGTTACCGAAACGGTGAAGAGTGGTTTGTGAGCCACTACTTGTTTCGAAAACGCTGAGTTTTTTTTCCAGCCGCTTTCACATACACTCCACCTTCTTTTTTAGAAGAGGGTGTGCTAACACGGCGGCTACTTTCTCCACTACGCTCTTTTCTTTCTCCGCGGTCACTGCGTTCGCCTCTTTCGCTGCGTTCACTATTCGACCTGCCACCACGGTATCCACCGCGCCCGCCTGAACCACCACCGTCATCGCGACGTCGTCTTCCACCAGATCCACCACCAGGAGGGGTTTCATTCCATTCTCCAGGTGTTTTTCCGATTTTTTCAGGGCCACTGATTTTGGTTTTATCAAGCATAGTCGAAAGTAGTTTCAATGAAAGTGATCTTTTATCGTCTAACTTCAAAAGTTTTTCTAATACTTCTTCTGCATCCGCATGAATTTCTGTTTCTACTACTTTGTTTAAAAAGTCTTCTTCTCTACGTGCCAGAACTTCCTTTTTAGTGGGAAGGGCAGCTATTGTAAGATTCATTCCAGAAGTTCCTTTCAAGCGGAGTAGAGCACGAGATTCCCTTGTGGTTACAAGAGTCACTGCCTTTCCCGATTTACCAGCGCGGCCAGTACGACCAATTCTATGCGTATAACTTTCGCTATCAAAAGGAAGGTGGTAGTTGATCACAAGAGATAAGTCTTTTACATCAAGACCACGTGCCGCAACGTCTGTTGCCACAAGAATTTTAACTCGGCCATCATGTAGGCTTTTTAGTACTTGTTCTCTTTGTTTTTGGTTTAAGTCTCCGTGGAGGGCTTCTACCGGATATCCTTTAAATCCAAGGGTTGCTTTTAAATCATCTGCTTCTTTTTTAGTTTTGGTGAAGATGATTGCCTTATATGGATTTTCATAATCCAAAATTCGGACAACAGCAATTTCACGTTCAGCTTCATCGATCACATAATACACTTGTTCGATGTTCTTGGAAGATTTTTCAGTAGGTGCAATCTTCACATGAGCTGGGTGTGTTTGGTATTTACTCGCCAATTTTTTAATTGGTTCGGGCATTGTCGCAGAAAATAATAATGTTTGGCGTTTGGTGGGAAGTAAGTTAAAGATGGATTCAATATCATCCATAAATCCCATATCAAGCATTTCATCTGCTTCGTCTAAAATCACCATTGATGGTTTGAAATTTTTAAGTTCCTTACCTTTTAATAGGTCAAGGAGTCTGCCAGGAGTTGCAACAGCAACTTGGGCACCTTTTGCCACTTGAGTGATTTGTTTAGAATAGGAACTTCCACCGTAAATTGTGGTGGTTTTAATTCCTAAATGTTTTCCCAGTTTGTACAATTCATCTGATACTTGCAAAGCAAGTTCCCGAGTGGGTGTGAGGACAAGCACTTGCATGCCTTCTTCCACATTGATTCGGTTCAAACAGGGGAGTCCGTAAGCTGCAGTTTTTCCGGTACCGGTCTGCGCTTGTGCGATTAAATCTTTTCCTTCCAATACGAGCGGAATCGCTTGTTTTTGGATAGGGCTTGGTGATTCGAAGCCTGCTTCAGTGATTCCTTGTAGTATTTCAGGACGTAATCCGAAGGATTGGAAGTCATTTCCAACTTCGGTGTCATTCTTAGTCATGGAAATAGGATACAATAAAAAAACGGCCTAAAAAAGAAAGGGAAAAATACTAGAATGTCCTAGGTTCTTTTTTCGGCAATTTCTCTGAGATGTTCGTAGAGTTCCTCTTTGAGATAGGGTTTGGGCATAAAATACTCAAATCCTGAGTTTAGGATTTGTTCTTTTTCCTCTGGCATACAGAGTCCAGTGCAAGCAAAAAGAATGGGACGATCCGGTTTTCCCGTAAAAAGCTTCGCAATTTCAGTACCGTGTTTTCCAGGCATTTCTATATCCAAAAAAGCAATGTCGTAAGCAGTATCGAGTAGTTCTCTCTCCGCCTCGATTCCATTACTTGTTTCTTTGATTTCAAAACCAAACGGCTTTAAATAACTTTTTAGTACTTTTCTGTTAAGATCGTTATCATCTGCAATGAGAACTTTTTGTTGTTTAGAAAAACTAGGCAGTTGGTTGGAATTGGAAATAATCTCTGGCATTAAGGATGGTGGCTTTTCTTCGAATTTCCAAAGAATAGGAATGCTCACTCTGAAAGTTGATCCTTCACCTAACTTGGATTCTACTTCCACACTTCCTTTCAACTCTTCCAGCGAAAGTTTGACAATGGAAAGTCCAAGACCAGAACCTGAAATTCCACAACCTTCAGGAACAAATTGATTGTATTTTTGAAACAGTTTGTCCTTTACCTCAGGAGAAATGCCCGGTCCTGTGTCTTTCACTTCAATCAACAAAATTCCCTGTTCCTTCGTTTTTGTTTCCAGAGATACGAAAAAAGAGATTTCTCCTTCGTTCGTAAATTTAACTGCGTTGGCAGTTAAGTTCCATAAGATCTTTTCTATCTTTCTTTTGTCTGAGTGAATATATACATTTTTATTCACTGAACTATGAAGTTTAAATTCCAAGTGTTTTCGTTTGGTTTCTGCTTTGAAAAAAGAATCTAAAATATGTAAACATTGATAGAGCTCAAACCATTCATGATTTGAGACACTTGCGTTCTCTTCTAATCGTGAGATTTCGATTGTGTCATTGACTAAATGTAAAATCACTTCGCCTGCATTTTTGATATGATCTACATATCCTAGAATTGTTGGATTCTATTCAGTTTCGCGGATCATTTCTGACATACCTAGGAGAGAGTTTAATGGATTCCGAATGTCGTGGCTAATGGCGGCTATAAAATCTCGTTTTGCAGCAGTGGCTCTTTCGGCAGTGATTTTTTCTATTTCTAAGCGTTCTGTGGCTTTTCGCATTTGTAATAAACGAATGGTTTGTTTTCCAAGAAGGCGAAGCATCTGAATTTGGTCTTCATTCAGTTCTCTTGGTTTGTTATCAATGACACATAATGTTCCCAAGTTAATTTGGTCACCTAAAGCCAAGGGAATCCCTGCATAAAATATTACATTGGGAGCTTCATTCACTAAGGGGTTATTTTTAAACCGAGGATCTACTTTTGCATTTGGCACTACAAAAAGTTCATCTCCCAAAATCGCATGGGAACAAAAGGCAAGAGATCTAGGTGTTTCTCGAGTATGCAAACCATGATGCGATTTGAACCATTGTCTTGTTTCATCGATTAGACTCACAAGCGAGATTGGAACATTACAAATCAGGGAAGCAAGTTTTGTGATTTCGTCAAACATCTCCTCTTCGGGACTGTCGAGAATTTCGAGCCCTTTTAAAGCCGAAAGTCGTGCTGTCTCATTTTCCGGTAAAGGGGCGATCATCATACTTAATTTAGACGAAATCATATTCGTATAAAGAAAAGCAAAAATTTTGAAATCCAACCGGTCTAAGTACCATGAAGCGAATTTTCCCTTTCACTTTGTTTTGTTTCTTTGTTCTACTCGGATTGATAGGAACCAACTTTTGTTCTGAATCCTCCTCCCATTCACCGAAAAAAATAGACAACCCTGAACTTCGAAAAAAACTCACTGATCTTCAATACCGTGTCACACAAGAAGGGGAGACAGAACCTGCTTTTCACAATGAATATTGGGACAATCATGAAGAAGGGATCTATGTTGATATTGTATCCAAAGAACCCCTCTTTAGTTCTAAAGATAAATTTGAGTCAGGTACGGGGTGGCCTAGTTTTACAAAACCACTTGTGAATGGCAATGTTCTTGAAGTAGATGATCATTCTTATGGGATGACAAGAACTGAAGTCCGATCCAAAAAAGCGAATTCTCACTTAGGTCATGTGTTTAATGATGGACCTGCACCAACAAACAAACGCTATTGTATGAATTCGGCAGCAATGGAATTTATCCCAAAATCCGAATTAAAAAAAAGAGGTTTTGAGTCATATCTTTCTCTGTTTGCAGAATCGGAAAAAAGAAAATAATCTGCTAACCTGAACAGTTAATGGTTCCGTTTGAAAAAATGAGATCTATTGTTATTTGCAACCTTTGAGAAAAATTTAAGCCCAAAGGTTCATCATAAACTCTTCATCGTTACGTAACGATATGAGTTTATATTTTGTTTCATGAATATCTTCTCGAGAAACTTCTCGTTTCCAACGAATATCTACCTTTAGTTTACGAACTCTAGTTTGTAATTCTAAAAGTTCCCAAACGGAGTCCTCCATTTCCTTTCGATAAAGATTGCTAAAAAGAGGTGCTACTTGGTCGGGAGTATCCATTTTCAAAAGTTCAATATGAGTTAGGTCATGGATATTTTGTAAGGCCCAAATATGAAGTGTGAGGGTCGTGATCCTTTCGAGTTGGGAAATTTCGTCTTTAGTATTTCTTGTGACTTGTTGTTTAAAAAAACGAATTCTTTTTTCCAAATAGGCAATGAGATCAGATTTAGGAATTTCTCTGCCTTTCCATTTTTCCCACTCGGCTTTTAGATCTTCATAAAGGCCTTCGCCGTAGAACACGGATGAGGCTTCCATCAGTTGTAAGCTCCCTGGTTCCGAAATTTTGATTCGATGACGAAGAGAATCAGCATCTCCTGCAATCATATTCACTGGAGCCACATCTTCTAATTTCTGTAAGGCGCGGGAGATGGAATCAATGAATTGAGATTTCATCTGGTCTGTCGAATGAGCCACCAAATAAAAATTGAGATCAGATTCTGGGTGAAAATCCCCACGTTCGCGGGAACCATAAAAAAGGATTTGGTAAGGTTTGGTCGAAGGGATGAGTTCTAATTCATCCAAAACTTGTGCATAGAGGTTAGGGTTTAGTGCTTCAAATTCCATTGTTCATTCAAAGTATAATTTCATTCGAGAAAGATTCTCTAAAATGGCTTTGAAGGCGCGGTCGCGTTCTTCTTTGCCGGGAAAAGGAAGGGATTTTACATTATTGAGATCTTGGTAAATGATTTCAATCGAAGGTTGGTTCGGATTTTTTTTGATAGAGGCAACGTAATCCAAATTAATAACTTCCGATTCACCGAGTTTTAGCCACATAGAAATTCTCCTCAAAGCCTAAGGGTTCCATTCTATTTGCCTAATCTTTTTTTCTAAAAAATGAGGCTTTGTTGGGATTCTCGTGCCTAGTACAATTCCAGAGATTGGAGGACCATTTGGTGGAGGTCCTTGGCCAGTTCTTTGGGATCTGTGGTTTGGGAAGTAATGGTCTCAAAAACGAGTAAAAATCCGTTATGGATTCCTTCCCAACGAGCATAAAGTTGCGAGTCCCTGTAGGGAAAAACAAGGACACTGCATTTTTTGGATCCCCAAACAAAATAGGATACGTCTGGGTTTTTGTTTTCCTCTTTATAAAAATAAGGGAATTGGGACTGGTTTTCGCGGTCCGTGGAAGATAAACGTAACCAAAGGATGTTTTGTCCTTCCCCCAAACGAATTTCATAACTATTCCCTGTCCCAAAAATGGATCCAGATTTTAGGAGTTCAAAATTTTCTTTTGCCACCCAGACTGCGTGGTAGGTTAGGCGTAGCTCTTTGGTTAGGTGAGAATTTTTTGTTTCTACCTTGTGACTAGGAAGGGTAGTATCTTTGTTTTTTTCTTTCGGTGGTTCCTGTAGAGTTTGGCAGGCGTTGCTTATAATGAAAGAAAGTATAAAAATGATTTTAATGTCCCACTTCATATTCATCTCCTAAATAGTTTTGAAACAGATATCCACTTGGTGTTTTCTTTTGTAAATAGTTAGGAGAGAGAAGCACTTTTCCCCCACCACCAGTAAGATCTTTTACATAATTGGGAATTGTGATTCCAGAATGATAACCACGAAGTTTTCGATAGATTTCAATTCCTCTTTCAATAGGTACCACAAAGTCTGAACTTCCAAATACTTCATCACATTGGTGGAGGTAATAAGGTTTAATTCCTATACTGATTAGTTTGTAGTTGAGTTCTGACAAAATTTTTTCATCGTCATTGATTCCTGATAATAAAACAGATTGGTTAAAAATAGATACAAAACCTGTTTTTATCATTCGCATAACATACATTTTAGTTTCTTCCGAAATTTCATTCGGATGGTTAAAATGAGTGACCATATACAAAGGAAAATGTTTGGCAAAAACTTCGTTTAAAGATTCTGTCAGTCGCATGGGCATAGTGACTGGGTGGCGGGTGTGAATCCTTACTTGGTTGATATGAGGGATGGACTTTAATTCCCCCAAAAGATAATCAAGGGAAGAATCGGATAAAGTAAGTGGATCTCCACCGGACAGGATGACCTCTCTTACTTCCGTATGAGTTTTAAAGTAGGAAAGGGCTTTCTCCCATTCGCCTCGATTGGGAGTTTCTTCCGGATCTGAGACCTTTCGTTTCCGGGTGCAAAATCGGCAATACACAGCACAGACATGAGAAATGTACCAAATCGCACGGTCTGGGTAACGATGGGTCACTCCTTTCACCGGCATATAACGTTCTTCTGCTAGGGGATCTTCTACTTCGTTTGGTTTTTTTCTAAGCTCTCCCGCTCGGGGGATGATTTGTTTTCGAATGGGACAGTTGGGATTTTTTTTGTCGATTCGTTCCAAATAATAGGGAGTGACTGCAAAACTAAATTCCGAAAGTGCGGGGGCAAAACTTTCCCTCTCTTCTTCTGTTAGAGTCAGTTTTTCTTCCAAATCGCCAAGGGTAGTGATTCGGTTTTGTAATTGCCATTTCCAATCCGACCAGGTCATCGCTTATGACCATACTTCGGTTGACACAGGGCCAAGTCCCTCGGATTTTGTTTACGAGTAACGAAATTATGAACTTAGGCATTACAGAAGTAAAAAAAGGAATGATCCTCAAGATCGAGAATGAGCTTTATTCCGTCGTCAAAACCGAGTTTGTGAATCCTGGAAAGGGTTCTGCATTCATCCGTACCAAACTAAAAAATATTGTCCGTGATTCTTCAATTGAAAGAACTTTCAAAGCAGCAGAAAAATTGGAAAGTGTGGATTTAGAGCGCCGTAAAATGCAGTACTGTTATGCAGACGGTGACCAAATCATTTTTATGGATGTCAACGATTACGAACAAATCCCGGTTTCCAAAGATTATGTGGAAGACATCCTTCCTTTTATGAAAGAAGAAACTCCGGTAGAAGTATCATTTTATAATGACAAACCAATCGGTGTAACACCACCTAACTTTGCAATCTTAGAAGTGACTTATGCAGAAGACGGCCTCAAAGGGGATACTACTGGTCTTGCACTCAAACGAGTGACTGTAGAAACTGGTGGAGAAGTACAAGTTCCTATCTTTATCAAACAAGGGGACACAGTCAAAATTGACCTCCGAGATTTGAGCTACGTGGAGCGCGTGAACAAATAGATTTGGATCCTCACCCTTCTTTAAAGGAACTGACCAAACTTTCCCATACCTATTATGAAAGGCAGTGGATGTATGCCACTGCTGGAAATCTCTCCGCTCGCGACGGAGATACGTTTTGGATCACAGCTTCCGGAAAACATAAGGGAGAACTTACAGATAAAGACTTTGTTTGTGTTTCGGTAAACGATGGTTCTTTGGTTTCTGCAGGTGAGGGATTGAAACCCTCAGCGGAAACTAGCATCCATCAGGTGGTATACTCAAAAAATCCTGACGCAGGTTCTGCTTTGCATGTTCATACTTTAGATTCCAACCTTTTAGAATTTGGAATTGGCAAAGAGGAGGGATTCCGAGACATATCTCTCCCTCCAATCGAAATCATCAAAGCCTTTGGGATTTGGGATGAAAAACCAAACTTAAAATTCCCCGTTTTTTATAACCACACTCATGTTCCAACCATTGCTTCAGAAATCAAACGTTACATGGAAACTATTGGTAAACCGCAAGTTCCTTTTCTTCTCATTGAAGGTCACGGTCCCACGGTATGGGGAAAAACTGTGGCCGAAGCAAATAAACATTTAGAAGCAGTGCATTTCTTATTACAAGTGATGGCTAGACGGATATGAAAGAGGGAGCCCATGTATATATTTTTGGAATTGGTTCCGGAATTGGACAAGGGCTCTACCAACGTTTTTTAGAAGACAAATCTGTATCTCTCTTCGGATTTTCTAGAAGTGGTTCCCAAACACTGGGGTCCTTCCCAAAAGAAGAAAAGGGATCCTTTGTTTTCGATGCCAAAAACCCAAACGATTTGGAAACATTTCGAAAATCACTTCCTTCTAAATATGGGTCCCTTTCAGATCCGAGTGTTTCCACTCCATCTGTGAATCCTGTGGACTTACTCGTTTACTATGCTTTGGGTGATGGCGTTTTTGGGCCGATCTCTGGTTTAGAGGAATCCGATTTAAAATCTCATTTTGATCTGAATGTCCATGCTCTCATTTTGATTGCGAAAGCATTTGGACCATATTTACCCTTTTTTCGTAGTTCAACTTTTGTTTTTTTAGGATCCACTGCTGGAAAACAAGGATTTCCAGAATCTGTGGCATATTGTGCCTCAAAACATGCTGTTTTGGGTGTGGCTCGGGCCCTTCGTGAGGAGTGGAAACCAATCGGAACCAAGGTAATTCATGTAAGTCTCGGTGCGGTGGCCACGGAAATCTGGGACACAAGACCCCAGTTTGACAAGAATGATATGGTTTCTATTTCGGACATTTCCGAGTATTTGTGGAGTATTTCCCACTTGCCTAAATCTATCTTTGTAGATGACTTATCCATTACCCCAAGAAAAGGAATTTTGTAGGTCCGATGGAAATCAAGGAATCGATTGTTCTCGTGACAGGCGGCAGTGGCGGGATTGGCAGGGAAATTGTCAGAACACTCGTCCTTGCGGGTTTTTCTGTTTGGAATCTAGACAAAGTACGGCCCAGTTCTCCTATCCTCCAAGAGACCTATAGAGAGCTGGATCTATCGGAAACACCATTCGTTGTAGAAAGAGGTATTTCCAAAATCATCCAGGAAAGTTCAGAAGTTGGCGATCTTTATGGATTGGTTCATAATGCAGGATTTGGTGGCCCCTATCATCCCATTACTGAGGTTTCTATCGAAGAATGGGAATCTATTTTCAGAATTAACTTAAACAGTTTGTTCCTACTTTCTAAGTTGTTACTTCCTATTTTCAAAAGTCAAAGTTTTGGACGGATCGTGGCAATTGCATCCTCTTTGTCTATTGTAGGTTCAGCCAATTCTGTAGCTTATTCCGCTTCCAAACATGGGTTAGTTGGTTTTATTCGTTCGATCGCCGATGAATGGGGAAAGTTTGGTATCACCGCCAATGCAGTGAGTCCAGGATTCGTAGATACCAGCATGGGAATCCAAGAAGACCAGATTACCGATCATAAGTCTAAAATTATTGAAAAGACACCGGTGAGGAGAATTGCGGAACCTTCCGAAATAGCACGTGTGGTTAATTTCCTACTTCAAAAAGAATCTGGGTATATTTCTGGATCGAATTGGACAGTCGATGGTGGACTTACAGCCATTTAATCTATGAGAATATCCGTTCCGCACGATCATTTTTTGCAATTAACAACAAAAGAAACCTTAGGAAGGTCTTCAGGGATTATCTTACAAAAAGAAGCCTTGTCTATCATGAAGACAGTGGAAGTGCAAAGTTCTCGTGAAAACATTGAAGCAGGTCATTTGTTTCGCCCAACTGATCCCAATTTTGAAAAACTGAAAATGGATCGTGAAACAGCATTGGATGCTATGTGGCAACTTATTGACTATGGTTTAACCACACAACTCTTTGAAATTAAGTTTGATGCAGATCTTGGTGAATTGCGATTAGTGACTTTTCTCGTAGGGCTTCCTGGTGGAATGCCTCTAGAGGAGCCATATAAATTACTGATAGCAAGATCGACAGATCACCTATTTCAATATATTCAAGCTAAAAGAATTTTAACAGAGGATACTTGGCGTATTGTTCTGAACAAATTAGCAGATATTGATTATAAAGAGGAAAGTGGTTCTGGTGATGAATTAGATCGTTTATTAGACCCGAAGCAATTCCCCTTACAACCGTCAGCTGAGATGTTGAAACGTTCGAGAGGACTCATTGTTGATGAATTTGATGCCGATCCTCGAACCATTGTTTTGCCTCATGTTGGATTTTACTTTGTGCCGGAAATAGAAGCAGCAAATTTTTTACAAATTGCCAATGAGTATTTGGTGACCAAAGTAGAGCCCTTGGCGAAGGCTTTTGATACAGAAATTCGATTGGCTTTCGATAGAATTCATTCAACTACTCCAGTAGCCAGTATAAACTCCGAACCGAATGAAATAGATCTGATCCGTTCAAAAATTGATACATTGTATGAATTTAAGGAGATACTCAAAGAAAATGGATTTTATCCTTTAGTCCATAATCTACGAAAGGTGGCTGAATTGGCTGCCAAGTATGCAGAAGTAGAAAAAAAACGAGAAGTAGATAGGCTTTTAAAAGTTTATATGAAGATGTTGGATAGCCAATTTGATTTCGATTCCAGGTTACTTCGCATTAACTTGGAAAAGGATAACGAACATGATACAATCATTGTAGATCTACTCCGAAAAAATCCAAAAGTCCTTTCTGCCGAATGGTTTGATCAGGATGCAAAAATTGCAGTCTTTGTAAATAATAATCAGAATAACATCAAAGACATTAATCAACTTATCTTTCAAAATTATAGGTTTACTACAGAACACATTTTATATCTGAAAGCAATCATCGAATTAAACGAAAAGGAATTAAAACCTTTATTTAAGGATGATGAGTTTGTTAAGACCTATGGTAAAAATTTACAATCAGTATATTTTAAATATATTCCTTGGTTTTACAAACTCTTCTATTTTTTGGGTGTGACACCAATTGTGAATTCTGGTTATGCAAAAGCAAAATCAATTCTAACTTATGCACAAATGGATCGCCAATTCTTGTATCAAAAACGACGCGAGAATTATTATAAGAAGAAACTAAGGGAAAGGGAAGATCGTTTAGAAAAAGAGAAAAAACAACAGCTAAAACGGGCTTTGGTTTCTGCTCTGAGTGATGCCTATTTTCAGAAGAATTGTTTGCCTTCCGTGGATTGGCTCGGTTCTAACTATCCTGCTTTTTCTGCTGAGACCTTAGAGAAAATGATTCCTGATTTCGCTTTTGTTTCCACAACAGGAAAAACAGTAAAACCAAATTCCATTATTTTGTTTCCGAATTCTCCCGAATTCGATTCGCTTAACAAACGTTTGAAGGAGTTGTTTAATCAGTGGACGAGAGGAGAAATTGATCCTCCAGTAGAAGATCCTGAATTATTAGTTCAAATTCGTGGGTTGATATAAAATCAATACCAACGTTTGATCCTAAAATAGATTAACATTAGGATCCCTAAAAACCCCATAGCACCAAGTGCAGTAATAAAACCATACTCCCACTCGAGAGTGGGGATATGGCGAAAGTTCATTCCGTAAATTCCTGCTACTAGTGACATGGGTAACATGATGGCAGTCATAATCGTGAGAATTTTCATGATCTCGTTAGTTTTACGAGTGGAAATGGCAATGTGAGCTTCTAGAGCTGAGGATATAGATTCTATATTGCTATCCACTAGTTCCAAAATGCGTAGGGAATGGTCACGTACGTCTCGAAAGAATGCATCGGCCTCATCGCTAAAAAAACTGTTTTTGATTTTTTCTAAGTCTTCTAATACTTCTTTATTTTGTAACATTCCTTTTTTGATAGAAAGAAGACTGGCTCTCAAACTATAAACGTTACTGATGTCTAAAGATTTTGCATTTCCAAAAATTTGTTCTTCAAAATGTTCAATTCTTTCTTCAATTTTTTGAGTGATTGCCAATGTATGATCTGTTTCAATATCCAAAATTTTATGGACTATAAATTCATAACCGCGTGCAAGAATTTTATTATTAACCTTCCACTGGTCTATGATATCGCCTATGCTATCTCGATAATCGAGTGTCAAAGAAATGATTTGGTTTGGTGTTAATATAAAGTTAAAGTTTTTTTGAGTGAGTTGGTTTCTTTCAAAATGAAAACCACGGAATACAAAAAAAATATAATTGGGAAAAATTTCTAATTTGATTCGACTATTGGGATTTAGAATGTCTTCAATTGTTAATTGGTGGATATCATGTTTTTGGAAAAGAAACATGAGTTTTTCTTCATTCTCTGCTGTGATATGAATCCAATGTTTCGGGTGTCTATGGGAAACGGGGAGCGGCCTATCGAGGAGGACCTCGTCTTTACTTGAGGGAGTTAAAATATAATTAAATAAACCTGGCATTTACACTACATTCCTTAAAAAAAATTCTCTGAGCTCTTTTTTGTCTTCTGTACAGTCTTCTGCGATGACAAACTTTTTTGTTTTGTAATACTCTGACGCAGTAATCATTGTTTCTTTGATTTTCCCTGACCTTGAAAGGATAAGATGAAACTTCTCACCGGGGCCTAGGTTTTTTTCCAGTTTTTGTAAGGTGTTCGGAGTAGCTCTTTTTCCATTGATGGCGAGGATTTCGTCATCTAACATCAAATCGAATGATTCTAAATTTGATTTGTGAAGTAGTTTTTGAATATAGAGGTTTCCATTTTTTTCTTTTGTTTTGAAACCAGTCTCTCCCACCATATCTGTTTGGATTCTTTGAATTCCAATGATATCTAAATAATGGTCCACAGGAATTGGTTTTGGGGACTCTAAATATTCATTAAATTCTGTTTTGAGATCCACTCCAGTGACATCTCTGACAGTATCAAAAAATTCCTGTTTGGTGAATCCTCTTTTCTTTGTTTTAACAAAAACTTCGTTTAGTTTATGGAAGACGTGGCGAATGGTTTTCCTTTCTTTGGACTCTTTTAACAAAAACAAATTCATACATAATGCAATAACACCACCTTTTGTATAATAAGAAACGGTTATGTTATGGCTATTCCCATTTCGCTTATAATACTTTGTCCAAGCTGTAAAAGAGGATTCTTCTAAACTCATCCAAAAGTCTGCGTCATTGTCTTCCAGTGCGAATATATCGGATTGGAGTTTGGATAGGTATTCTTCTTTTGATAAAAAACCGGAATGATACAGAAAATAGGCATCGTAAAAACTAGTAAATCCTTCCGCTATCCATAACTCTCTTGTTAGGTTGGGTTTTTGATAATCAAAGGGACCTAGTGCTATCGGACGGATTCGTTTAATATTCCAAAGGTGAAAATATTCGTGAGATAAAAGTTCGAGTAACTTTTTATACTCCTCTTCATCGGAAATGAGTTCTGGGTTAAAATAATTAATGCTTGATGCTCTATGTTCTAAACCACCATAAGCCGGTAAACTTAAGTTAAGAACAAATAAATAGTATGGATTTGGGCTTTCCATCATCCATTCAATTTGTGTTTCGGTAATTATTTTTAAGTCATGGGCTAACTTCGTTTTAAAATCGAAGTTTATCTCACCTTCGATGAGTAATTCATGTTTGGTGGTTCCTGCGGTAAAAAATAAAGAATTTTGTTTGCTTAAGTGAAAAGGGGAATCGAATAATTCGTCAAAATTCTCTGCATAGAAGAGATGAGAATCGTTTTGGCTGCGAGTTAAGCTGGAATAAACATAAGGGAAATGGTTAGAAACATGAAATTGAACACTAGAGGGTTGCTCCAGTTTCCCTTCGGGATACAAAAAAAGTGCAGGTGGGTTAATAAATCCAAAATCAGTTTCGAGGTAATTTGTCCTGACGGTAAAGTCTTCAAATGCATAGATAATGTAAGAAATTTCAATTTCACCTGGTAGGTTTTTGAGTTTCCAACGGTGTAAATCTACCATTTCCCAAGAAACGGGTTCGTTTGTTTTAGAGTTTTTGACTTCGAATTTATGTAAGTGGGTGCCGTAGTCTCGGATCATATAAGATCCAGGAGTCCAACAAGGCAAACAGAAGGTCATTTCCGATTCTACTGTTTTTACGTGGAGCTTTACTTGGAAGTAGTGTTTGAAGAGATCAAAAATGGAAACTTCAAAATCCAGTTGGAGCGGGTTAGACTGGTTCAGGTTCTCTAAGGTTTTTTCCTCTTGTTCTTTTGCCATACTTACACTATCTTCTTTTATTTTTAGTTTTGATCAAATGTTTTCTTGACGTTATTTCTCGATAGTACTAGAAAAGGCATAGCTAAGGTATAAGCAAAGGAGGTGGTCTATTTGGATAGTAGTTGTTACAACAAAAGATTTTTGACTCGCGAGGTGGCTGGGCAATAACGCCTCTAGCTTTGTTGCAAAACCGACCAGACACAGTCTTTCCAAGTTCCAGATGGGTGGTCTCCTTTGGGCTTATGCAGTCGCTTGGAAAGATTCCTCTTATTCTTTTTTTATCCTAAAAACTCTTTAGGAATTCACCTTGAGTGTATTTATCACTGAAACACCTATAAATTAAATTTTAGTAAAACTTCAGAAAGTTTTGAACTAATTCCTGTCATACGAACCGAATTGGCAGACATAGTTTCCGATTGTTCAGATAACACTTGCGACCCATTGGAAATATTTATGGTCATATTTGATAATTCATAAGTGGCTCTTTTTTGTTCTTCTGTTGATTGTTGGATGGACTCAACAAGGGAAGTGATTTCTTCGATTTCAGTGTAAATTTGATCCGTTTTTGTTTTCTGATCCTGGATGAGGGGAACGATATCTTTTGCCTTATCAAAAATTATAGATACTTCTCGTATGATCTCACGAAGTAAATCGATGAGTTTTGTGACTTGGTTCCCGCCATTTTGGATCGATTCTAAGGCTTCTACGGATAAAGTGTTAATTTGCGAAACAGATTCTGCTGCCTGTGAAGCTAATTTAGAAATTTCTTCTGCTACGACGGCAAACCCACGGCCGGATTCACCAGCTCTAGCTGCTTCAATAGCAGCATTTAACGCAAGTAAACTTGTCTTTTCGGAAATATTTGAAATAACGTCAGAAAATTCAGTAATGGCTAACGACTTTTCTTGGATTTCTTCGATGGCCTTAGAAGTAAGACCCGCCATATTTCGTCCTTCTTCTGCTTTTTGATTGGCCCCAACGGCAATTTCTCCAAAGGACTCTACTTCGGAGGTAATTTTTTGCACCAAAGTTTGGATGGCATGGAGCGAATTGTTAATAGACTTGGAATTGTTAACCGCTTGTTGTACATTGGAATTGATTGTTTCGGAAGAAGCATTGAGTTCTTCCACTGTGGCGCTCGCTTCTTCTGATGAGGCAGCTTGGCTTTGGGCCAAATCAGAAAGTTCAATGATTGTATTTTCCATAAATTTGGAGGTCTCGGTGAGATCTGATCCAGATGTTTGCGCCACACTTAATATATGCCTAATGTTAGTCACCATCCCCACTACAGCTTCTACCAAGTGACCAATTTCATCTTTTTTCTCATCAACGATTTCTTTCGATAAATTCCCGTTAGCTGCATCTTTAGTAAATCCAATCAACGATTGTAACCTTTTATCTACTAAATTGCGAAAGATGATCATATTTGCTAGAGTGGAAAAAAGAATTCCGATGGCACCGAGAATTAGAGCGATCCAGAAAATGAATTGGATTTCGTTTGTGATTCGTGTTTGTGGGTAAGAAACGCGAAGTGTCCAGGGTGCGGTATTTTCGATTAGTTGTATAGGCAAACTCACATGAAAATATCCCGAATCGGAGTAAGTTTGTTTTTCTTTAGAAGACATTGCTAAATTAATATATTTGTCTTCTTCATCCTTCCATTGTACATCCTTCTCATCTGGATGGAGTCCATTAAATAATACGTAACCATTGCTAGCAACGAGAGTGATCTTTACTGTTCCATCTAGGATTTTTAAATTTTTGAGATAAGTCCGAATGGTTGCTAAAGAAAGGTCTGCTCCTGCTATTCCTATAAAATTTTGATTTCTTAGGATGGGATATACAAGAGAAATCATAGTTATATCTTTTCCATCCACTTTATAATCAAATGGAGGAATGAGTTCAGGTTTTTTGTTTTTTTTTGGTAGTTGGTAAAAATCGGACTCAGGAAGGTCAAATCCAACTACAGGTTCAATAATAATTGTGTTATTTGCTTTTACTGCATAAGGTATAAATCTACCGGAATTGTCATGAAATTTCGCATTACGATAGTTAGAGTCCCTGCCATCAAAAGCATTCGGTTCAAAAACTACATAGGTGCCAAGGATGGATTCATTGGATGCAGTCATTACATTTAAAACTTTGAAAACACGTTCCCGGTCTAAAATATTTGGTTCTTCAAGGATTTGTTTTAACAAATAGGCTTCGCCCAGTGGGGCCGATAAATAATCTCCTACATCGAGTGAAATTTTGTCGGCGAGGATGGAGATATTTTCCAACGCACCTTCTTTTGCATTTTTGTAAATGACATAAGAGATAAGTGTGAGGATAATTCCTAACGAAAAAAAGGTGATGATGGAAGAACCTAGTGCTAACTTTTGTTTGATGCTCATTCTCTTGGATTTCTGTTCCTAAGTGAATGTTACCATATATAGAATTAGTTGTTTTCTCAACTCATTTCTAAAAGAGACTCTAGTTTTTCTGGATAGCTGCTTGCTCCTAAGAGATTGCCGTCAGGATCTAAAAAATAAACAGTATATTCTGTTCGGCTTTGGACTTTGGTTTGTTTTAAAAACTGAGTCCACTTGGATTTTTCGAATTCTTGATAGGAAAAAACAAGGGCACGGGGGGACTTATTTTCCCCTTCTTCTAACATAACGAGGATAGAGCCGAACTCGATCCAAACGGAACGTAAAATCCCTGATTCATAATGGAATTCTTTAATTTTTTTGGAACCTGGAATTTTTAGGTAAAATTCGGCTAATCGGGATGGGTTTGCTGTACCTATGGCAATATGGTGGATCATTTTTTTGTTTTCAAATCTCTTTCTAAAAAAGAAGCTATCATGAAATCTAAGTATCGGAGTTTTTCATGAAAAAATCCCTCATTTTGGCGCTCGCTCTCGGGCTTTTCTTGGCTAATTGTAAATCCAAAGTGTATACCCAAGAAGAGTGTGAGTCTGCTCTCGCTAGCACTTTTGTTCAAATTGAAGAAGAAGCTAAAAAGAATCCAGCGGCGGCACCAGTTCTCGCAGGATTACAACAAGGTAAACAAAAAATGATCGATCAGTGTATGGAAGGAAAATTTGATCCTAACTGTTTGAAAAATGCTCCAGGCTTTGCTGGCATTATGGGTTGTGTAAAAAAATAATTCTACAGATCCTACCGGGGATTCGCATTCCCGGTTTTTGTTTCCTCTTCTAAACTCTCAAACCCACCTGGTTCTTTGTAACAACCGTGAGTTCTATAAGGACCATCTTCAAAAAATCGAATCAATTGTGCATACCGTTTTCCTTCCCTTAAACATTGTTTGCAAATAAAGGGACGAATGGCCCAGTCTTCACATTCTTCTGGTCGAAAACTAGGGAAGACTCGTAAAAGCGGTTTGGATAATTCCTCCGAAGGATTGGCCCAAATGACAAAACCAAACAACATAAAGGTTCCCCAAGTCAAATTAAGTTTCATTCAATAAAACTATCGGGATTTACTGCATTTTTCAAGATGGACTTGTGAGAGAAAATACGAGTCCAGAGTGGAAAGGGATAGCGCTTGTGCTTATGGGAGCACTTTTATTTAGCGCAAAGGCTGTGATTGTTAAGCTGACTTACCGATATGAAATTTCTGCCATCGGATCACTTTTCTTTCGGATGTTGTTTGCGTTTCCCTTTTTAGTTTGGATTGCTTGGAAGGCAGAGAGAGAAGAAGGTAAAACCATACTTACCAAAAAGGACGTGATCCATGTTATCTTTATGGGAGTTGTAGGATATTACTTAGCTAGTCTTTTTGATTTTTTAGGACTGAAATACATCAGTGCAGGTCTTGAAAGGATCATCCTTTTTGTTTATCCTACTTTAGTAGTCCTTTTATCGTTTTTATTTTTGAAAAAGAAAATCCATCTTAGGGAAGTTTTTTCTCTGATTCTAACCTATACTGGAGTTTTTTTGGCCTACGGACAGGATGTTCAACTTGGCTCTGCGAAAGAAGTAAGTTTGGGGGCGTTCTTTATTTTACTTTCGGCTCTTACTTATGCCATTTATCTGATGGGGAGTGGTTCCATCATTCCAAAGTTAGGTGCCAAAAAATACACTGCATGGGCATTGATTATTTCTTCTTTTGCAGTTTTTATTCATTATGCAATCTTTGGAACCTATAAGGAACTTTTGCAACCATTCTCTTTCTACACACTTGCCTTTGTAATGGGAACTGTAAATACTGTGATCCCAGCCATTTTTGTTTCTGAAGGAATCAAACGAGTTGGCAGCAAAACAGCCGCTATAGTTGGGTCTGTCGGACCGATGTCGACTCTTTTTTTGGCATATTGGCTATTAGATGAGCCGATAACTATACTACATAGTATTGGTACTTTATTCGTACTGACTGGAGTTTTTTGGATCAGTACGGCAAAAAAAGCGAAAGAAGTGTCTGTTTAAGAGAGAAATTTCCTTTCCAATTGTTGAGAATTGATAGAGAATTAAGGATCTATATGAAATTACGTAACCTCCTGCTCATATTCGTATTTGTCACAACAGTATCACAATCAGAGCTGTATGCACAATTTACTTGTGAAGGGTCTGCTTGTAGTTTTTTACCAAAACCACTTACAGAAGCAGGGAATGGTTCCCTTAGAAAATTTGAAACAGAATACTTAAACGAAGTACTCAAAACAAACTTAGAAGCCGGATTTTTAGCCAATGTTGGAGCCAGTAATATTGGAACTGGTATGGTTCGTCGAGTTCAGTTTGGAGTTAGTACTTCTGCTGCTGGCTACAAAAAAGATGACATCCAAATCCAAGACAATTACATTAAATTTCCTAAACTTCCTAACGTGGGTGGTGCTGTGATTCCTTCATTCCATTTGGATTTTAATCCAGGTTGGCTTTTGGGAACTACCGAAGGTGGATACATCCGTAGGATCGGAATTTTCCTTCATGGTATGAACGTAGCTGTTTCAGAAGATCAAATCCAATCAGCTTCCAATAATAAAAATTACGAAGGCCGTATCGCCGTACGGTCGTATGGTGGTATGATCCGTTACCAGTTGCTTGAAAAAGAAGGTTTTTTAATGAACCTGATCACTTGGAATGGAATCAATGTGGGTGTAGGACATCATGTTATGGAACAGAATATGAGTCTTAGTTATTTGGAAGGTAAGGCAGCTCAAATCGAATTCCAAGGTGTCAAAGGGAAATGGGGAGGAGATACGAACTTCCAATTTAATACGAAAGTTCAAACCACGAATGTAGACCTTCGAACAGGGCTTGGTCTTTTTTGGATCGCCAATGTCATTGTGGGCGGGGGATATAGTTGGAATTCTGGAAGTAATTCAGCGATCTTAAGTCGAAGAGGACCTTTTTTAATCAATACGAATGAATCCCAACCTTTGGAACTGCCTAGGGAATACCAATCAGTTGTGGACAAGGAACTTCTTGCTCAAAATCCCAATGCCACACTTGGGTTTAGAGCTAGTAGCGAATCTAACTCCAAACGCGGAATTGGATACGGGATTGTCGGATTAGAATTTGATTTGTATCTTCTAAAGGTGATTGCGGAAGGATTGTATGGAGGAAAGGATCTGTACTCCGCCAATTTGGGTATCAAACTCTCCTTTTAGGAAAACTTCGGGGAAATCCATAAAGCCTTGCCTTAATGATCGTAGAATTTAACCTGCGATTTAGGTCTAAGTTTCAATGAAGTTATACAAACGCTACGCAAGGGCATTTACTCTTGCATCTCAAGTTTTCTCTTTAGGAATTGTGGTTCCCATTGGAATTGCTCTCATCCTTTTCTATGTTGATTTAAGCCCAACGCAAATCAAAACTTTCATTGGAGCAACGCTTGCTGCTGCCCTTGTGAGTTTGCTTCTTCCTGCACTCATCTTTCCTAAAAAACTAAAGGCCATTAGGAAGGGACTTGTCGAACTTGAGTCTCAAACGGAGAAAGATCCCAAAACCTATGTGGCAGTTTGGGATCTAATTGCAAAAATGCCGGTGGTGGGGGCTTTGGTCGGGAGTGCCCAGTGGACTCTAGCCCTTCCAATAGTCATTGGCCCACTTCTTTTATTGGAAGAAACCAGTAAGTCAGATTCATTTTATATTGTGAGTATTCTGATTCTAACGGCAATCCTCAATGTCATTTCTTCATTTATTTTACTTGAAAAATCATCTCACATCGTTTTGGAAGATGATATCTTTCAGGCAGAATTAAAAGAAAGTATTAGCCCTTATTACAGAAATTTAAGAAATACCGTTCCTATTATCTTTTCCCTTATGGTTATGGTACTTTCTATTTTTCTATTGATTTACGCATTTAACGTCAATGCCAAGTCTTTAGAAAAAGCATTTTCCAACCAGTTGTATAACTTCAATCAAAGTAATGAAGCGGGGATCAATGTCTATTTTGAATCAGTAGAAGCCAATTTAAAAGAAGTAGCTTCTTCACCCACCATCAAAACAGCTCTAGAAACTAAAAATTATAAGTTAGCAGAACCGATTCTTTCGAAAGTAATGAGTGATTCGAAACTGCTTTTGGAAAATGCATTTATCGCATCTTTTGCGGAAGGGGTTCCCATTGTCGCCTCAGGACTTCCTAACGGAGCTAGTGTGGGTTATTCCTTAGCTTCCAACCCCGATGTTCTTGAGAATATCCAGGCAGCAAAAGAGGGAAAAAACCATGTTGGTGTCGCTGTAAAATCACCGTTTAACGGAAATATTGTGATTATGGTCACAACACCTGTTAAAAACGTAAGTGGAACTGTGATAGGAATGGTAGGGATGCCGTTTCTTGTGGGGAAGGCGATGGAATCTTTCCTAAAAAACGTAAAAATTGGAACAACAGGTTATTCCTTCCTTTTAGATAAACAATCTACAATGGTATATCATCCTAACCCAAAATACTTAATGCATAGTTTTAAAAATACTGAATTTGAGGAACTAGCAAAAAATGCCGGAGAGACAGATTCTTTTCGTAATCCTTGGGAAGGATCCACTTTTTTACTCAGAAGAAAGGTGAGTGAAAAATATGGGCTTCAATTTTTCTCGACTATTGATTTAAAAGAAATTGAGGTAGAAAGCCTTTCTTCCCTTCGTGGACTAACGGTCATTAGTATCGTTGGGGCAGTGTTTATTGCTATTGCCATCTATTTATTGTTTACTGCTCGGTTTAAGCCTATGAAAACTGTGGGTAAGATCTTGCACGACATTGAAGTAGGGGATTTACGTCACAATGCAAAAATGGAATCCTCTGACGAGTTTGCAAGACTTGCTCGTGGACTGAATGCCACTTTAAAACAAATTTCAGAAGTAGTTGGATCCAATCAGGTTTTTTCTGAAGATCTGGCCTCTTCTGCTGAACAAATGTCAGCTTCACTCAATATGTTATCTTCTAATGCTCAAACGCAGGCTGCCTCTGCAGAAGAAATTTCTGCTTCTATCGAGGAGATTTCTGCTGCCGTTCAAAACGTGGATGCACAGGCGGAAGATCAATTTCGCAAAGTCGATTTTTTGAAAATAAAAATGGCAGAACTTTCCAGTTTAATTGAAGCAACAGGTAGACAGGTAGGGAAGGCCTCAAAAGACGTAACTCTTATTTCAGAAGAAGCAAAGTCTGGGCAAACTTCTTTGGATTCGATGCGAAATTCCATCACCAAAATCAGTAACAGTTCTGAAGAAATTGGAAGTGTGATTGAAATTATCAATAATATTTCCGAACAAATCAACTTACTTGCGTTAAATGCTGCAATTGAAGCAGCAAGAGCTGGAGTATATGGAAGAGGATTTGCTGTGGTCGCCGATGAAATTGGGAAATTGGCAGAAAAAACAGCAATGTCCATCGGGGATATTGGGGAACTCATCCAAGCCAATGAGAAGGAAATTGAAAACGGCCGAGAAAATATTGAAACCACGATTTCTCTCATCCAAAGAATCATCCAAGGGGTTAACTCCTTTAACGAGATGACGGATTCCATTGAGGCGAGTACAAAAGAACAGCTCATCATCAACCAAAAGGTCGGGGAGGAAGTGGATAAGGTGAACCAAATCAGCCAGGCCATTCGACTTTCGATGGAAGAACAAAAGAATGCGATTGGGGAGGTGGCTCAGGCCATTTTCAGCATCAACGACCTGACCCAAGGTACGGCAGCAGGGCTCGAAGAAATGACTGCCACTTCCAATGGGATTGCCAATTTGGCAGAAACTTTGAAAAAGAAGATCAATTTCTTCAAAATCTCCTAACCTTCGCCTTTTTTAGCCTTTCTTGGGAAAGATGGGCTAAAAAATTGCTTGCGGAATCTACATATCAAGATTTCTTGATATGTAGATATCTTGGTTATGGCAACTGAAACTCTCTCCCAATCCAGAACCTCCGGTCATTTACTTTCTGCCACCAAGGCCATTTCTGACGAAACTCGGATTCGGATCCTCCATATCCTTAGTTTTGGGGCGTTTTCTGTAAACGAAGTGGTGGAAATTCTTGGGATGGGCCAATCTCGAATCTCTCGTCATTTAAAGATTTTGATGGAAGCAGGTCTCATCGGATCTCGTCGAGAAGGAAGCCTTGTTTATAGTTTCCTTCTTGGTGAGGAAGAGTCTGGCATAAAATTCCCTGTTGAGCTCACCAAACTATTGTTATCATATAAAGAAGACCTTCCTTCTAGAGAAAGAGACCAAAAAATGGTTCATCAGATTTTAGAAGCTAGAGAAAGGAAATCCAAATCTTTCTTTGATGGAGTGGCAGAGAGTTGGGAAAAATTACAAGAAGAGACACTCCATCCCAAACTCTATCGGTCTTGGATTTTACAAGAACTTCCTCTTTGCGAAAATATTTTGGATTTGGGATGTGGTCCAGGGGGACTCATCCCATTTCTTTTAAACAAAGCAAAACATGTGATTGGAGTCGATAACTCCTCTAAAATGGTGGAAAGTGCTTCTTCCCACTATGGAAAAAATCCTAGTGTGAGCCTCATCCAAACTCCTATGGAACATTTACCTCTGGCAGCTAATTCCTGTGATGCGGTGGTTGCTTCAATGGTCATGCACCATATCTCACATCCACCGACAGTTTTGGAAGAGGTGGCAAGGGTACTAAAACCAGGAGGGGTTTTGTGTATAGTGGATTTGGGAAAACATAATGCGGAGTTTATGCGCGATAATTTTGCAGACCTATGGCTTGGATTTGAACCAGAACTTTTTGAATCCTGGCTTTCCAATGCAGGTTTTAGAGTCGGGTCTATGAACGAGATCCAAACAGAATCAAGTTTTAAAATTTTAACAATCAAAGCAACAAAGGAATAAGGAGGACAACATGTCCACAGCAACTGAAACAAAATCGGAAAGATTGCCATATAAAGTGAAGGATATCTCTCTTGCAGAATGGGGAAGAGAAGAGATCATTTTGGCAGAAAAAGAGATGCCGGGTCTTATGGCTCTTCGCAAAGAATTCGGAAATTCTAAGCCATTGAAAGGTGCTAGAATTTGCGGTTCTCTTCACATGACAATCCAAACAGCGGTTCTTATTGAAACCTTGGCTGCATTAGGTGCTGACATTCGTTGGTCCTCTTGTAACATTTTTTCAACTCAAGATCATGCAGCAGCAGCGATTGCAAAAGCGGGAATCCCTGTATTTGCATGGAAAGGTGAAACAGAAGAAGAATACTGGTGGTGTATTGAACAAACACTATTTTTTGAAGGTGGAAAAGGACCAAACATGATCCTAGATGATGGTCATGACCTTACTCATTACATCCATGAAAAATACCCACAACTTCTTACTGAAATCAAAGGTGTTTCGGAAGAAACAACTACAGGTGTAATTGCACTTCATAAAAAATTGAAAGCCGGAACTTTGAAAATTCCTGCAATCAACGTAAATGATTCTGTTACAAAATCTAAGTTTGACAACTTGTATGGTTGCCGTGAATCACTTGCTGACGGAATCAAACGTGCAACAGACGTAATGCTTGCTGGTAAAGTGGCTCTAGTTTGTGGTTACGGTGATGTAGGAAAAGGTTCTGCAGCTTCTCTTCGTAACTTTGGTGCACGAGTGATTGTAACTGAAATCGATCCAATTTGTGCTCTTCAAGCAGTGATGGAAGGATACCAAGTTCTTCGTGTAGAAGATGTGATTGAAAATGCAGACATCATTGTAACGGCAACTGGAAATGATGATATCATCACTCTAGAACACATGAAGGCAATGAAAGACGGTGCGATCCTTTGTAACATTGGTCACTTTGATACAGAAATCCAAATGTCTCGTTTGAACTCAGAGAAAGGTGTTACTAAAAAAGAAATCAAACCACAAGTTGATAAATACACTTTCCCTAACGGAAGATCGATTATCGTTCTTGCAGAAGGTCGTTTGGTTAACCTTGGTTGTGCAACGGGTCACCCATCTTTTGTTATGTCTAGTTCTTTCACAAACCAAGTTTTGGCTCAAATCGAACTTTATACAACAAAATACGAGTTAGGTGTTTACCGCCTCCCAAAACATTTAGATGAAAAAGTGGCAGCACTTCATTTGGAGCAGTTGGGTGTTCGTTTGACAAAACTCACTCAAAAACAAGCTGATTATATCAGTGTTCCACTCGAAGGTCCGTACAAACCAGACCACTACCGATACTAAAAAATACGCTCTTTTTGGTTAAGGCCAGAAAGAGCAATGGAGTTTCTCATGGCTTACGTTGTAACTGAAATTTGCGTTGATTGTAAATATACGAGTTGTGCCGCAGTTTGTCCGGTTGAAGCTTTTCATGAAGCTCCGGACACTTTGTACATTGATCCGGACACTTGTATTGATTGTAATGCTTGTCAATATGAATGTCCGATTGATGCGATTTTCCCCGACTATGATGTCCCGGAAAAACACAAACCGTCTATTGAAGTTAATGCAAAAGAAGCAAATAAATACCCGGTAATTGTAACTACTAAACCACCTCTTAAGGGTGCAAAGTGTTCTGATTCGAGTAAATAAAAGATCTAAAGGTGTATGGTTTGTCCATACACCTTTTTTACTGTAATAATAAAATAATATGAAATTTGAATATACTAATCCTTCTTCCAAAACCCTTTTAAAATTGATTAATGAGAGAATTCTCGTTTTGGATGGTGCTATGGGTACCATGATCCAAAGACATTCCTTGGAAGAGGACGATTTCCGTGGAGATCGCTTTAAGGATTGGCCGGTTTCCATAAAAGGAAACAACGATGTATTAGCGATCACACGTCCCGATATTATCGAGTCTGTCCACTTGGAATATTTGGAGGCTGGAGCAGATATTATTGAAACCAATACATTTAGCTCAAACATTGTGTCCCAAGCGGATTACCAAATGGAATCAGCAGTAAGGGATTTAAATCTTGCTGCTGTACAATGTGCGAAAAATGCCGTGACCAAATTCAAAGCCAAAACCGGCAAAGCGGATATATTCATTGCAGGTTCGATTGGGCCAACGGTGAAAACCGCATCTCTTTCTCCAGATGTAAACAATCCAGCATTTCGAGCAGTCACCTTTGATGAGTTAGTGGATTGTTTTTATGAGCAAGTATCAGCGCTCTTAGATGGTGGTGTAGATTTATTATTACCAGAAACCAATATAGATACGTTAAATTTAAAAGCATGTATTTACGCGATCGAGAAGGTGTTTGAAGAACGTAAAATTCGAATTCCTGTTGTACTTTCTGTAACGATTACCGATGCCTCCGGACGAACTCTTTCTGGCCAAACGGGAGAGGCGTTTTATATTTCTATCAAACATGCGAAAGCTTTTGCTGTGGGCATTAACTGTGCGCTTGGAGCCGGAGAGATGCGACCTTATATCGAGGAACTTTCTCGAGTGGCCGATTGTTATGTTTCTTGTTATCCGAATGCTGGTTTACCCAACGCCTTTGGTGGCTATGACCAAACCCCAGAAGAATTTGGTAGTTGGATGAAAAATTTTGCGGAAGCAGGTTTTCTCAATATTGTGGGTGGGTGTTGTGGTACGACACCAGATCATATTCGAGCAGCAAAAGTTGCTGTTTCTGGCATTACCCCTCGGCCACTAAAAGAACAACCAAAACTAAGTGCCTTTGCTGGTCTTGAACCTTTGAAACTCACCAAAGACCAAGGGTTCATCAATGTGGGAGAAAGAAACAACGTCACTGGATCTCCAAAATTCAAAAAACTAATTTTAGATGGGAATTTCGAAGAAGCAGTACAAGTAGCTCTCCAACAAGTCCAAGCTGGTGCCAATATCATAGATATCAACTTTGATGAAGCGCTTTTGGATGGAGAGGCTTCTATGACTAAGTTTTTAAACTTAATCGCAGGAGAACCTGATATTGCCCGGGTTCCGTTTATGGTGGATTCTTCCAAATGGTCTGTATTACTTGCAGGTCTCAAATGCATCCAAGGAAAACCAATTGTAAACTCTATTTCTCTTAAAGAAGGAGAAGAGGTTTTTTTAAGTCATGCCCGTACCATCCAGAGGTTCGGAGCTGCAGCAATCGTGATGGCTTTCGACGAACAAGGGCAGGCGGCAACCAAGGATGATAAAGTCCGTATTTGTAAAAGGGCTTACGACTTACTTGTTGAAAAATTAGATTTTGATCCTACGGATATCATTTTTGATCCAAATATCCTGACAGTAGCAACGGGAATTGAAGAACATAACAACTACGCTGTTGATTTTATTGAAGCTACTCGTGAAATTAAAAGAATCTGTCCTGGTGCCAAAGTTTCTGGGGGTCTTAGTAATATTTCCTTTTCTTTCCGTGGAAATAACCCGGTGAGAGAGGCAATGCACTCCGCATTTTTATACCATGCTATCCAAGCAGGAATGGATATGGCCATTGTCAATGCAGGTATGCTTGAAGTTTACGAAGAGATTCCGAAAGATCTTTTGGAACTTGTAGAAGATGTACTTCTTAACCGTCGCCCAGATGCAACCGAACGATTGATTGATGCAGCCGCTAGTTTTCACGGTGAAGCAAAGGTTCAAAAGAAAGATGATGTTTGGAGGACTGGGTCAGTCGAAGAGCGACTAACGCATGCTCTTGTAAAAGGCATCGATGAATTTGTCACTTTAGATACGGAAGAAGCCCGCCTTAGTTTTGCAAAACCTCTCGAAGTAATCGAGGGTCCCCTAATGAACGGAATGAAAGTGGTAGGGGAACTTTTTGGAGCAGGGAAAATGTTTCTCCCACAAGTGGTAAAAAGTGCAAGGGTTATGAAAAAGGCGGTCGCTTACTTACTTCCATTTATGGAAGAGGAAAAACGAAACCAAAAGGATGAGAGTAAACAAGCAAAATTTCTCATTGCAACGGTGAAGGGAGACGTCCATGATATTGGGAAAAATATTGTGGGTGTGGTACTTGCATGTAACAACTACGAGGTGATCGACCTCGGTGTTATGGTTCCTTGTGAAAAGATATTGGAAACAGCTAAAAAAGAAAATGTTGCAGCCATTGGCTTGTCGGGCCTTATCACACCTTCATTAGATGAAATGGTCTATGTTGCCAAAGAAATGGAACGCCAAGGATTTAAAGTCCCACTTCTCATTGGAGGGGCAACCACTTCACCTGCCCATACGGCAGTGAAAATTGCAGAGCAATATTCAAAACCTGTTCTTCATGTGATGGATGCTTCTCGTGTTGTGAATGTGATGAACAGTGCACTTAATCCTCAAACAGCTGTTGATTATGCAAGACAGGTAGTGGAAGAACAAACTAAGATTCGTGAAGAGTTTTATTCGAGAGAAAACGAAAGAAATATTTTACCTATTGCGGATGCGATACAAAACAAATTCAAAGCGGACTGGGATTCTTATGTTCCGCCAAAGCCAAGTTTTACTGGTGTTAAAAAAATTGAAGACGTAACTTTACATGACTTACTTCCTTTTATTGATTGGTCACCATTCTTTTTAGCTTGGGAGTTAAAAGGTCGTTACCCGCAGATTTTGAAAGATCCAATCATAGGAAAGGAAGCCACATCACTATACAATGATGCCCAAATCATTCTAAAGGAAATGTTGGAAAATCCAAATCTTAAACCTAGGGCAGTTGTAGGAATGTTCCCTGCTGTTTCGCATGGAGAAGTGGTGGAAATTTTCGAAGATGATGCCAAAACAAAATCTTTGGGAAAATACCCGATGTTACGCCAACAAACGGTTAAAATGACAAATCAACCAAACTATAGTTTGGCGGATTTTATAACACCGAAAGACAAAAAGAAAAATGATTATATTGGCTATTTTGCAGTAACTGCAGGTCATGGAATCGAAGAATTGGCAAGAACCTATGAAGCTAAACAAGATGATTACAATGCCATTTTGGTGAAAGCTCTGGCAGATCGATTTGCAGAAGCATTTGCGGAATACATGCACCATCGCATGCGTGAGGAATGGGGCTTTGGAAAGGATGAAAATCTTACTAAAGAAGATCTGATTCGCGAAAAGTACCGTGGCATTCGTCCGGCTCCTGGATATCCTGCTTGTCCTGACCATACGGAAAAAAAGAAAATTTGGAAACTCCTGGATGTAGAAAAAAATACAGGAATCCAACTGACGGAATCTTGTGCTATGTGGCCTGCGAGTAGCGTGAGTGGTTATTATTTCTCACATCCAGATGCAAAATACTTTGCCATCGGAAAAATCAATGAAGACCAAGTGATAAACTACGCCAAAGATAAAGAAATGGAAATTTCGGAAGTGGAACGTTGGTTGTCGCCAATTCTCAATTATGATCCTTCACGTAAGTCTAAGTCTTAAAAGAATTTCGAAAATCTTTTAGGGGGATCAAGTGAGTTTGACAGGGAACAATCACAATCACAATCACGGATGGAAATCTGTCGCCAAAGGAACGCTTGGTGGCGGGTTTTCCTTCCATCCCAAACTGGCTATTTGGTTAGAAGAATATACAAATATACCAAAAGAAACCGAGTTAGAAATTTTAGAAGTAAGTTGTGGGGAAGCCAGTTGTCCGACAGAGGAAACAATGATTGTTTGGAAAGAACATGAATTTCGTATCTCTAGGAAAAAAGAAAAAATTTCTAAGATGGATGTGGATTTGTCTTGGAAACGATTTGTCACTAAAGGTTAAAACAAAGCTAATCTAATTTCTATCGTTTGGTTTTAGCTGTGGCAATTAAACTTTTCTTATTTAATCAACTCTTTTTATTCCTTATGCAAATCTACGAAATTCGCATAAACCCCAAAACTGTTGTGATTGTTGCAGATCGTATATTTGTGTATCTGGCTTTTGTCTTGGGTCCAAAATTCTTACGGTAGAAGGACTAATTTTGAACCAAATATGATTAGAAGTTGTTCCTCGAGATATTAAGACATTATTATCCGAAGTAAATTATGTTAAAAATAATTTTAGTCAAATTTATATCGAAATGAAAATAGATGCCGGTGCGGATGGATTTTTAATACAACCATTTTTTGATTTACGGCTGATTGATATTTTTACTGAAAAACTACGTGGGAAAAATGTTTATATTGGAATGCTTAAGGAAAGATTGTAGCGGAGAGCCCGGTCGGTGAGAAGTATCAAATTTTGTTACTGAAAAGAATTCGATGTGCCATAAAGAAAATGGGAAAATAGACCTATGAAAAACCAAATTCAGTTTTTACGAAAGAATTCGAAATACATTTTTTTAATCGATGGTCTCGGTGCCATTTTTTCTGAAGTTTTACTTTCTCTCGTTCTTCCATTGTTTGTCGAATTATTAGGAATGCCAATACGCACTCTTTATATCTTAGCATTGGTTCCTCTTGTTTTTGCCGTTTATTCCTTGTTATGTTATTTTTTGAATCCTAGTCAATGGAAACTATTTTTACGTGTGATCGCGGTTGCGAACTTTTTATATTGTGTGCTTACAATGGTTTACTTGGTGATCAATTTGGAACAAACCACGTTCATTTGCGAGGTCTATTTTGTTTTAGAAATGATTGTAGTGGTAAGTTTGGCTAGTTGGGAGTGGAAGTTAACAAAGAAATAACTAATTCGAATGAGAGGGAGCCACAGGCATATAGTATTTGAGTCCTAAGTTACCTTGGATTTCAGGCGCCCAAAGGTCATCTAAAGTGCGACCTGCTTCCCTTGCATTGAGTGGAACTCTTACCATTCCCTCTAAGGTAAGGTTACTATTGGAAATGCTGATTCCCGGAGTAACGTAAACTTGTCTTCCTACAAAGTTTGTCCTAGAAGGTTCTTGTGCGCGAATCGAAGAGTTGAATCTGTTAGCGTATTCAGAAGAATCAAACCTATGTAGTTCCGAAAGTTGTAAAAAAAGTTCCCAACGCGAGTTTTTAATAAAAGAGAATAGGTTTCGATTGAGCCTGTATTTGATCCTTACTTTAGATTCTGCCACGTCTACATAACCTGAACCACCTTGGTTCAAAGACATTCCCATACTGAGGCCCAAATCAAAGGTAAACCCATTTCTATAATACACATAAGTGACATTCGGTTGGTAGGAAAGTAGGGCAGAGTTCATCCGTTCCGGTCGGACATCAAAATTTCCTTCTGGATTTCGGTAAGGATTCGTCGTGGTGAAGGGAATGACTGGAGAAAAAATTTGAATCCCTGCCATTGGGTCATTAGATTTGGGAAGATTGCCATCAAAACCGAGTTCCAATTCCTTTGGAAAACGAAAAGGGATAAGGATCGCCAAATTTCCGTTATGTGACCCTCCCACTTGAAATAGAGAGGCTCTAGGATCGGTGAAAGAATAACTGGAAAAGAATGGTAATCCTTGCGCAAAAATAGTAAAGCTCGTCAATGTGGCGAGAATGGTTGTTAGTACTATCTTTTTAAGCATCTAAAAGCATTTCTGCCTGCTTTTCCTTCCTTTGGCAATGAAATTTGCTTTCTTCTCGCTCTTTTTTTGTTATAAGTGAAACCGATGAATGAAAACGATACAAAGGTCGAACAATTTGGACCCTGCACGATTCCAAACCCAGCAGGGTATGACTACTGGACAGAGGATAACTCTGTTGTACTTTTCCAAACCATATTTTCAGGTCCCGAAGACGCTAGAAAAACAGTAGAAACAAGTCCCGTATTCTTTGAACAAGCCGGTCCAAAAGAAAAGATCTACTTTCGCCCAGAAGAAGTCACTGCGGGGATTGTAACCTGTGGGGGACTTTGCCCAGGAATCAACGATGTGATCCGTGCCCTTGTGATGGAATTACATTACCGTTACAAAGTGCCTCGCATTTTGGGATTTCCTTTTGGATATGAAGGCCTAGTAAAAAAATTTGGACATAGACCGGTGGAACTGACACCCGACAAGGTAGCTCATATTATGAACTTCGGTGGTTCCATTCTCGGATCCTCTCGTGGGAACCAAAATATTGGAGATATGGTCGATACATTGTTCCTCTATGGTGTGAAGATGTTATTTTGTATTGGTGGGGACGGGACACTGCGCGGGGCACAAGCCATCCAAGAAGAAGTGCGGAAACGCAAAGAAGACATCGCCATTGTGGGAATACCCAAAACGATTGATAACGATATCAACTATGTACAAAAAACTTTTGGTTTTTCGACTGCTTTTAGTAAGGCGGTAGAGGCTGTGAATTGTGCTCATGAAGAAGCCAAAGGTGCACCGAATGGAATTGGCCTTGTGAAACTAATGGGTCGCCACTCTGGATTCATTGCTGTAAATGCAGCCCTTGCTTCAAAAAATGTGAATTTTGTCCTCATTCCTGAACTTGATTTTGATTTGGAAGGAGAAGGTGCTTTTTTGACCGTTTTAAAAGAACGGATCCAAAGAAGAGGTCATGCGGTTGTGATTTTAGCTGAAGGTGCTGGTCAAAAGTTTTTTGAAGATAAAGGCGAAAAGGATTTATCAGGTAACAAGAAGTTGGCGGATATTGGAATTTTTATTAAAGATAAAATTACCGAGTATTTTAAAAAGGAAGGAGTAAATCTCAATTTAAAGTATATTGATCCGAGTTATATCATTCGCTCCGTACCTGCCAATGCCGAAGACTCTGTGTTTTGCGGGTTTCTTGCTCAAAATGCGGTCCATGCGGCTTTTGCTGGTCGGACCGGTTGCGTAGTGGGCATTTGGAACAATGTGTTTACAGTAATGCCCATTTCCCTTGCTATTGCAGAGAGAAAAGTATTACGTCCGGAAAGGAGTACTTTGTGGCGAGCACTGCTTGCTTCGACGGGACAACCCAATGTGATGAAGGCGAAAGGATTGGAATAATTATGATTTTTCTCTTTCATCACAAGAAAGATTTCGTCTAACTGGAAGAGAGTTCGTATGAATCCTATCCAAAACAAGCAAAAGAAAATTGTCAGTGCCAGCGTATTGACTTCATTTGCTTTCGTTTTGGTTTGTACGGCGGGATTTTTCCAGTGTCCAAAGTTAGGCATATTACCTGGAAACAGCGAATCCACAGCTTCTCAAGATTTTGCGATGCCTTGCCATGCGGAATCGAAGGGAGCTGAGGATCCTGAAAATTCCACAAATGGAAATTCATGCCAGTGTAACGAAGTTTCCAAATCGGAAGATTCTAGCTTTCAAATAGAGTTTTCCAAATTAGTCCGAATCTCAATTCAGAAACTATATTTGCCATTGCATTTGGAATTACCAATTGCCAAGTTACTATTTGAAACGAATCGTAATAACAACGATATTTCTCAATCAAATTCCCAAGTTCTACAAAAAACCGTAAAACTTCTCATTTAAATCGATCCGTTTTTTTTAATAAAAAGCGGAGTGATTATATGAGAAGATATTATATATATAAATTAAAATATACTACATTACTTGTATTATGTATATTTATTACTGACTTGTTTGCAGGCAGTTCTAGCGATATTAATAGAAAAATAAACGAATTATTAAAAAAACATCCAGAAGTATCTTTGAAGTTTTTGGAAGCGAAGGAAAAGGGATTTCGATCCAAACATGCTGATGTTTATCCTGATCCCAAAATTGGCTTTGCATTTCGATCCTATCCTTATCGCTCTGGATTTGATACCGATCGAGCGAGACCAGATACACCCAGTATGACGGGAAAAGAATATTCAATCTCACAAGAAATTCCTTTCCCAGGTAGATTGAATTTAGAAAAACAAATTTTGAAATCAGATTCGGAGTTGGATTATTGGAGCGGAGTTTGGGTCCAAAATGAATTTATGCGATCTTATTTTGAATTGGTGTTATCCATTGCGGCAATTGAAAGGGAATTAAACGACCTACTTAGCATTGAAAAACAGCTGAATACAAAAGTCAAATTAGAGTCGTCCCAATATATTTCAGAACAATTTAAGTTATCAAACTTAATCAAAACAAAAAATCAGATTGAAAGAATTAAAGACCGAGTCATTGAGAAAACGATAACATTAAAAGAATTAAAACAATCCGTTGAGTTTTATTCGAATCATATTGGTGCCAATTCCATTACAGAAGAAGAGATTATTGGATATTTGGCAAATAAAGAAAGTAATATTGAGCAGGAATTGTCTGGGGATTCGCTATCAAAGTTCCCTCTGATTCAATTTGCTGAAGTAAACCAATCAAAGGCGATCGTTGAATCCAAAAAGGATGAGATTTTGCATTTGCCAGATTTTGAAATATTCCTGAGTTATATGCAAAGAAAACGTAAACCCTTTTTACTTGATAGTGGTCCTTTAAACTTAAGCATCATGGATAATCCTGAATTTGCTGGTGATCTTTGGAGTGCTGGTGTAACCATTCGTGTCCCTGTTTGGTCTTTATCGAAGATCGATGAATTAAACCAATCAAATGCGATCAGAATCACAAGGTTACAAAAGGAAAAAGAAAAGGAACAAATTCGACTTAAGTCAGAATACCAAGCAACGATCGAAGCATGGTTAGGGAATAAACAAAGATTCGAGCATTTTAAAAACAATCTTTTGCCATCCTTCCAAAAGAATATAAAATCATCACTTTCATCATATGCTAAGGGAGAAAGTGTATTAGGTGAGAGTTACGATTTAATTGTCGAATCATTAGAAATGCAATCTCAATTACACCAAATCCAATTCAAACGATGGTCAACAGTATTGAAATTACTGCAACTAACAAATCACTTGTTGCCAGAAGGAGAAATTCATGAAGATTAAAAAAATACTTTTTCCCATTGTGTTGTTATTCTTAGTTTCATGCGATGAAACCGTACACAATCATAAGGATATTTATACTTGTCCGATGCATCCCCAGATTGAAATGGATCATCCTGGAGAATGCCCGATATGTGGAATGCAACTCGTGAAAAAGGAAGATCCACTGCTCGAGCCTGAACGTGAAAATCATTCCCAACAAAAAGAACCTGATCTTAAGTTATCAGAGAATAAACAATCAATTCTTAACTTAGATACAATTCTTGTTTCGAAGGGGAAAATCATTAAGACAATTAATCTCAGTGGACAAGTTGCGTATGATCCTGAGATTTTTTCGACAGCTAATGAATATAAATCCATTGGTGCTGAGAATGAATGGGGAAAAGAAATTCGTGCCGGCATTCGTTTGAGGTTCACTAAGTTGGGGCTAAGTGAGAAACAGATCCAATACATTTTTTCGAAAAGCTCAAACCTTTTTCTGACAGGGAGATCCCATCAAACGGCACTTCTAGTGTTCCAAGTGTATGAGAATGATCTTTCATACTTAAAAGTAGGGAAGTTCATTGATTTAGTGAACCCAGTAGAAACGAATGCTCTCCCCAAGGCTAAAATTGTAGCGATAGGAAATTTGGTTAACCAAGATACAAGAACTTTGTCTGTTTGGTGTGAGGTGAAAGACTTAAAGGAATTCTTTAAACCTCAAATGTATGTGCAAGGCACCTATGAAATTGAAAAAACCAATGTGTTGAGAATTCCAAGAGAATCCATTCTCCCCACGGGAAAATCCGATTTAGTGTATAAAAAAACCGATACAAATCATTATACTCCAAAGAAAATAAAACTTGGGTTTTCCTCCACGGAATGGGTCGAGGTAACAGAAGGTCTAGAAGAGAATGATGAGATTGTATCCAAAGCAAATTTTCTATTAGATTCTGAATCAAAGTTAAAGTTAGGTGGAGATAAAAATGATCAGCACAATCATTAAATTTTCCGCTAACAATCGGTATCTTGTCATTTTTGCTACTTTATTTTTTGTATTAATGTCAATGTTTGCCATGAAAAATATTCCATTGGATGCTTTGCCTGATATGTCTGATACTCAGGTCATTATTTATTCCAAATGGGATCGGAGTCCAGATATCATTGAAGACCAAGTTACGTATCCAATCGTCAGATCGTTATTAGGTGCACCAAAGGTAAAAGCGATTCGGGGGTTTTCTGACTTTGGATATTCATTTGTGTACGTGATATTCGAAGATGGAACAGATTTGTATTGGGCACGTTCCCGAGTGAATGAATACATTTCCCAATTACAAAATAATCTGCCTGCAGGTGTAAACTTAAGTCTGGGGCCAGATGCCACAGGTGTTGGTTGGATCTATCAATATGTATTAGTAGATGAAACAAACCAGATGAATTTGGCTGAAATTCGCTCGTTTCAAGATTTTAAATTAAAGTATTTGCTGAATTCGATTCCAGGTGTGGCGGAAGTTGCCACTGTGGGTGGATTTAAGAAACAATACCAAATCCAAATTGACCCATTAAAATTACAAATTTTTGGAATCGATATGGATCGAGTCATAGATACGGTTCGTAAATCAAACGATGACATTGGAGCAAGGTTACTCGAAATTGGCGGGGCTGAATATATGATTCGTGTTAGAGGGTACGTTCAATCCAAAGAAGACATCGAACAGATATCGTTAGGTGCAAATTCAATTGGGACTCCCATTTATTTATCTCAAGTAGCCAAAATAGTAGATGGCCCTGACTTAAGGAGAGGAGTTGGTGATTGGAATGGAGAAGGTGATCAAGTATCTGGTATCATCATCATGAGGCATGGGGAAAATGCATTACGAGTCATTGAATCTGTACAAGATAAAATAAAATCAATAGAAGCATCTTTACCAAAAGGTTTAAAAATAAAACCAGTCTATGATCGTTCCATCCTCATTAACGAAACCATTCGTGTTCTAAAAGCAAAGTTAGCTGAGGAAATCATTGTTGTATCCCTTATCATTTTAATTTTTTTGTGGCATATCCCTTCTGCGATTGTTCCGATCCTCACGATCCCAATTGCGGTGGTCCTTTCTTTTTTACCAATGTATTTGGCTGACATCGGTTCCAATTTAATGTCCCTTGCTGGGATTGCTTTATCGATCGGTGTCCTTGTTGATGGAGCCATTGTAGAGGTTGAAAATGCTTATAAAAAATTGGAAGAGTGGGAAACATCTGGTCGGGTAGGAGACTTCCATGCGATTCGACTCGAAGCACTCCTAGAAGTGGGACCTTCTGTTTTCTTTTCTTTACTCATCATCGCAGTTGCCTTTTTCCCAATTTTTACATTGGTTGACCAAGAAGGAAAATTATTTAGACCACTGGCAATCTCAAAAAACCTTACAATGGCCATTGCTGCAATCCTTGCCATTACTGTTGATCCTGCATTTCGTATGTTATTCACGCGTATGGATCCCTTTACAAAGTTTACGCCAGTGGTAAATTCTCTTCTCACTAGTATCTTTGTAGGTAAATATTATTCAGAGAAAAACCATCCGATTAGCAAACGTTTGTACGCAATTTACGAGCCTATCGTGAAAACAATTTTGATCCATCCCCAAAAAACGATCTTCAGTGCGGTAATGTTATTTCTCCTTACTGTTCCGATTTATTTTAAGTTAGGGACGGAGTTTTTACCACCTTTGAATGAAGGTACTATTTTATATATGCCAACAACTCTTCCTGGGATTAGCATTGGGGAAGCAGAACGAGTATTAAAAATTATGGATCAAAAATTAGCGAGTTTCCCTGAAGTGGAATCGGTATATGGAAAAGCTGGAAGAGCAGATACTTCTACAGATCCTTCTCCCATCTCGATGTTTGAGGTCGTTATCACACTAAAACCAGAAAAAGATTGGCGGTATGGGCTCACCAAAGATGACCTAGTGAAACAAATGAATGAACAAATGGAGATTCCTGGATTTTCAAATGCATGGACTCAGCCAATCCGCGCTCGGATCGATATGTTATCTACAGGGATTCGGACACCGATCGGTATAAAAGTGTTAGGTGAAAATCTTGAAAAAATCCAAGAAGTTGGGATCAATATAGAAACTGTTCTAAAAAAAGAAAAAAATGTTCGCTCCGTTTTTGCAGAGAGAACATCAGGTGGGTATTATATTGATATTAAAATAAAAAGAGAGCTTGCTGCAAAGTATGGATTAACCATTGAGGACATCCAAAAAACAATCCTTTCTGCTTTGGGTGGAGAAACTATCTCTACAACCATTGAAAAAAGGGAAAGGTATTCCATTCAAATCCGTTATCCTAGGGAATATCGTGATAGTATGGAAATGATTTCAAAAGTACTGATCCCAATTGCAAATCGAGGCCATATTCCTTTGAGTTATTTAGCAACTCTTGAATACAACATTGGACCTACTATGATCCGAGATGAGAATGGGTTTTTAACTGGGTACGTTTATGTAGATACTACGGACATGGATTTGCTTGGATTTGTAGATCGGTTGAAATACATCGTAGAATCTGAAGTAAATCTTCCCAATGGTGTTTTTTTAGAGTGGAGCGGACAGTATGAAAATATTGTCCGTGTAAGAAACAGGATGATGATTGTAGTTCCTATTACACTGGTCTTGATTTTCTTTCTATTATACATCAATACCAAATCTATGATGAAAACAGCCATTGTTTTAACAGCAGTCCCTTTTTCCATGATCGGAGCCTTTTGGTTGTTATTTGTCTTGGACTATCAAATTTCAATTGCCGTTTGGGTGGGAATAATCGCACTACTTGGGTTAGATGCAGAGACAGGTGTTTTTATGCTGATGTATTTAGATCTTTCCTTTGAGAAACATAAAATTCAAAATCCGAATATGAATATACCTGAATTAAAACTTGCGATCATTGAAGGGGCAGTGCACAGAATTCGTCCCAAGATGATGACAGTTCTTTCCGGATTTATTGGGTTATTGCCAATTATGTGGGCAACGGGATCTGGCTCTGATCTAATGAAACGAATTGCTGCTCCGATGGTTGGAGGGCTTGTCACAAGTTTTGCACTTGAGCTTGTGGTTTACCCAGCCATATATTTTCTTTGGAAACAAAAAGAGATGGGGCTAAAGAATCGTAACTTGGCTTGAGTATGTATAATGGAAAAATAGCTGAAGATTCCTCTTCAGCTATTCTCTACTTTTTTCTGAAATTTAAGAATATTGTCCCGGATCTCTTCTTCTTTTTTATGGAGTTCTTGTAGGAATTCCGTATCGAGGATCATTTCGGGTTTTTTGATAAACTTACTTTCATCATAATTGTCAATTTCGTATAACAGATCTTCGATGTTGGATTCTACTTTGACCAAACTTTGGATGGATTCCACTACCTTTTTGTTTACAAAGAGTATTTCTTTAAATCGAAGAATGTAATGTTGGAACCTATTTTCGCGAATCATGGCTTGGCGTTGCATTTCCTTAACCACTTCGCGTTCTTTGAGAACCTCTTTTTTCTCAACTAGAATTTGATTTTTGAAGATTCGAATCAGATTTTCTGTTTCAAGTTTATAATTTTCAAAACTGCTATTGTGATTGTTTTGTAAGTCTTCTAGTTGTTTGCGGAAATCTTTTTCACGCAAACGATCTTGTTCTTTGCGTAATTTGTCAGATGTTAGTAACGCGTTTTTGACACGTGTTTCGATGACAGCATCTAACATGGCTTTGTGCAGTTTATCCAATCGTAAGGTCACTGCCATTGCATATAGAATGCGTTTCATAAAAACTCCTTTATTACTAGTTTAGACGAATAATAAAGAGAGAAAGGTCATCATGTGGCTCTGCTTCTCCTACAAATTCACTTACTTTTTGTAAAATAGCTTGTCTGATGACTTCAGGAGGATCATTGATATGTGATAAAATTACAGATTCCAGTCTTTCTTCTGAAAAGAGTTCTTCTTTCACATTCATAGCTTCAGTGACACCATCAGTGTAGAGCACAAGTAAATCACCTGGTAAATAACTGACAGTATGTTCAGAGAACTCACATTTCCCAATGCCCATTGGTTGGCCTTTGCCGGAAAGGTGTTGGATTTTATGGTGTTTTTTGCGATAGATGATTTGTAAGTTATGGCCTGCAGACGAATAAGTTAATTCTTTTTTTGTCATATTGATTCGCACAAGCATTGCAGTGACAAACATAAGGAATCCTGATTTGTCTTGTAAGATTTGATTTGCATTGAATAGCGCTTCGCTTGTGGAAGTTGTCTTTGCAACCTCTTGTTGTAAAACAGTTTTTGAAAACTCCATAAATAGGGCCGCAGGAGTTCCTTTCCCGGAAACATCGGCAATGATGACAGACACTTCGTCTTTTCCATGCACTACCATATCATAAAAGTCTCCTCCAATTTCACGTGAGGCCTGGTAGTATGTATCAAACTCTAAGAGTGAATACTGTTTTGGAATGATAGGGAGTGAATGTTTTTGAATCATCGCTGCCACTTGCATGTCGCGGTCTATATTTTTCAAACGTTCACTTTGTATCTTAACTTGTAATGCTGTATATGCTTCCCCAACTTGGTTCGTGAGGGTTCGTAGTATACGAATGTCCATTTCATCAAAACGTGTGCGTGATGTTTTATCGGATACTAACAGGGAACCAAGCCATTCTTTGTTTTTTAGGATTGGGAAAAGGATCATACTATGTTGAAACAATCCTTTGTGTGTGAGTTGGATCCCTTGCGGTGAGTTTGCAGTAATGATTTTAAAACCTTTGAACATCCAATCGGCTTTATCTGCGAAAAGCAAAGTTTCTACATCTTCATCATGGATTTGATCGGAAAAACCTTTGGATTTTGTCCGAGGCAGACCTTTTTTTTCGATCTTTTCAAAGTTGAGACAAACTCTATCCACCTGCAGTACTTCGGAAATAGTTTTTACAGCAAGATCCATAAATTCATCAGAGCTTTGGATATTGGCAAGTGCTTGGGAGATTTGAAACAAACCATTGAGTTCGTTTGCACGTAGATTGAGGCTATCAATCAGAAGGCGGTTTTTAACAGCAATTGCCGCTAGGTTAGAAAGATATTTTAAAATTTTAATATCGGTATGATTAAAATCTCGATTGTCAAGGGAGTTTACCGCTTCCAGTACACCTTGTACTTCCCCCTGTGCGACCATAGGTACACAAAGAAGATTTCTTGTGACATAGCCCACTTTTTGATCAATAGCTTTAAAAATTCTTGGATCGTTCGCTGCATCGTTAACTATTTCTGGTTGGAGAGTTTCCAATACCATTCCTGCAATCCCTTTTCCCCTAGGTACTGTTAGGTGAGCAAGAGATTCTTCTTTTAAACCACTGGTTGTATTAAAAACTAACTGATCATTTTCTTTATCATAAAGAAGTAGGGAAGAACCTTCCGTTTGGAGAACATCACGAGTAATTCCCATGATTTCGCTGAGTAGTGTGTCCAAATCTTCATGAGAGTTGATACGGCTTGTAATGTCTGAAATCAGACTTAATGTCAGTAGTTTTGTAGGCATCCGAATCTATCCTTGTTCGATCAAACTTCCAATCCCTTGGTTGGTCAAAATTTCAATTAATACGGAATGGGCAACTCTCCCGTCGATGATGTGGGCTCTTTTGACTCCAGAGTCAATCGCTCGCAAACAGCATTCTACTTTTGGTATCATGCCGCCAGAGATCTGTCCACTTTTTATATAACCATGAATATCACCCTTTTTGAGACCCGTTACCAATTGGCCGTCAATAAGGATACCGGGAGTGTCTGTGAGTAGAATGAGTTTGTCAGCATGGAGTGCTTCTGCAATGGCACCAGCCATTGTATCTGCATTGATATTTAATGTTTGTCCCTCTTTTGACATGGCAACCGGAGATATAATGGGTATAAAACCTTCACGTTGTAAGGTGAATAAAATATTGGGATCGACTGCCGTCACTTCTCCTACAAGACCTAAATCTACGTTTTGTTTTTTGCCATCTTCAGTTTCTACTTCCATTAAATATTTTTCAGCAATGGCAAGCCCACCATCTTTTCCAGAGAGGCCAACGGGTTTTCCACCTTTTTCTTGGATGAGAGAGACAATTTGTTTGTTTACTTTTCCAGTAAGAACCATTTCCACCACTTCCATTGTGGCTTCATCCGTCACTCGGTGTCCACGAATGAACTGCGTGTTGAGATTTAGAGATTTGATCAGAGCATTGATTTCAGGTCCACCACCGTGGACCACAACAGGATTGATCCCCAAATATTTGAGCAGTACAATATCTTCGGCAAAAGATGCTTTTAATTCTTCTTCCACCATCGCTGCCCCGCCATATTTGATAACAATGGTTTTTCCAGAATATTTGATCAAATAGGGCAGTGCTTCCAAGATATGATTGATTTTTTCAGAATGGTGGTTCATAAAAGTCCTCATTTATGATAATGAAATTTAAAGCCGCAGCAGTGCAAGTCACAAGTACAGCAAGAGTCTCAAATAACCTAACTAAGTGTAGGCAACTAGTGGAAGAGGCTGCGTCTGCCGGTGCCAAAGTCATTGGTCTTCCTGAAAATTTTTCCTTTATGGGAAGTGAAGCCGAGAAAAAAAATCTTCTCGGGCAAATTGAAGAAGAAACAAATGCTTTTTTACAAGAAACAGCAAAAGACCTTGGGATCTATTTACTAGGAGGAGGATTTCCTACCAAGGCACCTACAGGAAAGGTTTATAACACTGCTGTCATTAGGGATCCAGAGGGAAAGGAAGTCTTTCGGTATCATAAGGCGCATTTATTCAACGCAGTTGTAGGAGATGGGTTTAATTATAGCGAGTCCAATTCTACAGAAAGTGGGGGAAAAGTTCCCGATGTCATCCAAACCGAATACGGAAAAATTTCTTCTGCTATCTGTTATGATCTTCGTTTTCCTGAGCTTTTTCGAGCACTTTCAGAAAAAGGAGTAGAACTTTGTTTTTTGCCCGCAGCCTTTACTGTCCCTACGGGTGAAGCTCATTGGCATGTATTACTGCGTGCTCGTGCGATAGAAAATTTTATGTATGTACTGGCACCGGGCCAGACAGGAGTCCATGATCCGCATGGGAACCGTAAAACCTTCGGTCATTCTCTCATCATTTCTCCTTGGGGTGAAATTTTAGATGAGATCAATGCAGAGGAAGGTTTTGTTATAGCAGAAATAGACTTACAGAAGTTAAGCGAAATACGAAACCAATTACCAAGCCTAAACCATCGTTTGTTTTAAATTCCGAGTTCTTTTTTTTCTGATTCACATTCCTTTCCTCTTTAGATTTTGGAATGATTAAAAAAAAGATCGTTTGTTTGTGGAAGTTTTTTTCATCAAAAGGAAATCTTTCATCACTTTTTCAGCAGCCTTTTGTTTTTCCATGTGTACGAAATGTCCGCATTCGGAAAATAAAACGGCTTTGACATGAGGAGTGGTCCTTTCGAGTTCCATTACATCTTTTCCTGGGATGATAGGATCTTCTTCTCCTCGCATAATGAGAGTAGGAACTTGATTTCCAAATACTAAAGGACGAATATCAGTCCTATCTAACATTTCCAAAATCATTAGGATTTGTCTTGGGTTCAAACATTCAAATTGTGGATTATAGTCTTTGAGGAATTGTTTAATGTCTTCTCTGGCATGGAACGCTGACGAATCATACACACCATAGGAAAATCCAACTTGTAGTGCCTTGGGAAGGGACTTACCCAACTTAAAGCCAAGGTCAAAAAATGATCCCAAATTTGCACGAAGTCCCAAAACACCGATTTTTAAAATTCCTGGAACCGGTCCGTGGACATAGGGTGCAATCGAAATGACTTGTTTGATTCTTTGTGGGAAAAGAGAAGCAATAGCAAGCACAGCCATTCCTCCTGTGGAATGACCAACTAAGGTGATGTCTTTTTCGCCGGCAGAGGCCCAAATTCCTTGCGCTTGTGTTTCCAAAAAGTCTTGGAGAGTGAGTCCCTTTTTTTGGTCAAAAATTTCTGCGGGATAATGACCAACTAAGTCTAGTTCGATGACATCTCCCAACTGACGAAAAAAAGGAATATTAAGCCCCCAATACCCAGCCGCCGAACACCAACCACCAATGAGGACAATTGTTTCCTTGGCTTTGGGATTGAGTGATTTATGTTTAACGTAAGTTAATCTATGATTTTTCCAGTTATAAGTTTGTCTCTCTGACATAAGGTCCTCTAGTCTTCAATGATACGCGGGAAAGATCCCAAAATTCTTGTGACCACTTCATAATTAATGGTTCCGGTCCATGCCGCATGGTCGTCAGCAGTAATGATTTCATTCCCCGATTGGCCCAAAATGACAACATCATCACCGAGTTTTGCGTCGGGAATATGTGTAATATCAAGCATAGTCATATTCATACAAATCCTTCCCAAAATTTTAGCGCGTTCTCCGTGGATGAGCATGTATCCATTGTTGGACAGTTTCCTGTCTAGTCCCTCATAGTATCCGACGGGTACAACTGCCAATTTTGTATCGTGTGTGGTTTTATATGTGGATCCGTATCCAATCATTGTACCTTGGCTTAGATTTTGGATGTGTTGGATTTGTGTTTTCCAACTGAGTGCAGGTTTTAACATCCCTACATCTTTTTTCATAAGAGAGAGAGAGAGTTTTGTTTCCAGACTTGGCCAAAGTCCATAAAGAGAAATTCCTACGCGAACCAAATCCATCCTTGCTTCAGAAAATAACATGGCAGACGCAGAAGAAGCACAGTGGCATACAAGATCGATAAACCCGTGTTTAGCGAATGTGTCGATGGTATCCTGGAACCTTCCCAACTGTAACATCGAATAACTATGTTCTGTAAAATCTTCCGTACTTGCAAAGTGGGTGGCGATTCCAGAAAGCGGAAGTTTTTTCTCTAAAATTTCTTTTGCGAGAGCCTCGGCGTCTCTAATAGGAATTCCGAGCCTAGACATTCCGGTATCTACTTTCAAATGGATTTTTGGTGTTGGTGAAAGTTTGCTTAAGATTTCCATTTCTTCCACCCGAGAGACCATGACCCAAAAATTTTCATCTGCTAGTGATTCTTTTCTTTCTTTTAGATCGGGAATGCTTCCCATGATAAGGACTGTGGCTTTCGCAAAAACTCGACGAATGGAAAGGGCTTCTTCTAAAGAGTTCACTCCCAAGTAGTCGGCACCGGCATCAAGTGCGATGGAGGCAGTGGCGAGAAGGCCGTGCCCATAGGCATTGGATTTGATGACGGCGGTGAACTTGGTTTTGGGCCCAATCAGCTTGCGAAAAAGGGCAATATTATGGCTAAATGCCGACCTTGAGAGGTAAATTTTAGAAGAGAGCACGGTCCCATTTTTTTTTACTTTTCTCTTCTGTCGCTTCAGATATTTCTATTTTTGCATGTCTCTTAATCACTCTGAACTTCCTTCGTTTCCCACTTTTGAAAATTGGAAAGGGATCTCTCAGTATTTCCCCGTACAGAATGATTCCGTTTGGTTGAATTATTGTGGAACTACACCTGTTTCTACCTATGCCATCCAGATGATGAATCTCTACTTCCAAGAATATGCTAGGTTTGGGATTTTTGCACCCAGTTTTGCGGAACCAGTCATTAAGTCTGCCATCCGTGGATATCTCGCGGAGATTTTAAATTGTGATCCATCTGAAATTGGGATTGTACATAACACGAGTGAGGGGATGAACCTTTATTCGCACAGCATACAAATTCCGAAAGGAAAACGAATCCTCGTTTTGGAAAACGAATATCCAAGTAATGTGTATCCTTGGGAACATTGGAAAGAAAAGGGAGTGGGTTTAGAATTTATCCCTTTGGGAAAAACACCCGACGAATTTCTTCTCAACCTTAGAACTGAATTAGAAAAAGGAGATGTCTATATACTTAGCCTATCACCTGTTCATTGGTGTACGGGAATCGCCTTTGATATGGATGCTGTTTCTAAACTTTGTGAAACCAATCACACGAAACTTGTGATTGATGGTAGCCAAGCTGTGGGTCATATCCCCCTTGATTTTGGGGAAATAAAAGTGGCTTTTTGTGCCTTTGCCGCCTGGAAGTGGTTACTTGGACCACTCGGGCTTGGAGTGGTGTATTTATCCAAAGAAGAATCCAAAGGTTTCCAACTAATCTTCAAAGGCCAAGCCAGTGTCGTCAACGATTCCAATTATTTTCCTTATCGAGATGAATGGAAACCAGCTGCCGACCAATTTGAACAAAGTACCATCAACTTCAATGATTGGATTTATTTTTATGCATCCCTAAAGATGTTGTCGACTCTTGGTTTTTCTCGGGTGAGGGAGCGAATTTATGATGTGGCAGGAATGTTTAAAGTGGCTCTTCATGATTTAGGTTTTACTTTAGAATCCGATGCATTCCCCAATGTTAAAACAGGTATCCTTGCCATCACTGGTCATAAAGATCCTTCCAAGTTCCAACCCGAAGCCATCCAAGCTTTTCTAAAACAAAGGAAAATCACAACAGCAATGCGACTAGGACGACTCCGAATGGCCCCTCATATTGCCATTGAAGAAGAACATGTAGCCATAGTAAAAAAGGCCTTAAAAGAATATTTAAGCCAAAGTTAGGCGATACATTTTTTAAGGTAAACTATGGTCACTCAAATTTCGAAACTGATTGTTACTGCATTTCCAATAGTTCTTCTTTTCGTTTCAGGGATTGGATTTCTATTCCCGGAAAAGATCATTTGGTTCAAAGGCCCTTGGATCACTTATAGCCTTGGTGCCATCATGCTTGGGATGGGACTCACTTTGGAGGCTGCAGATTTTATTCGAATCTTAAAACAGCCAAAATCAATTCTCATTGGAACTATCTTGCAATATACGATCATGCCAACACTTGGGTATTTTCTTGGACATTTATTCCAATTACCGGAGGCATTTGCTGTAGGACTCATCCTTGTTTCCTGTTGTCCTGGTGGCACCGCATCTAATGTAATTGCGTTTTTATCCAAAGCGGATGTACCACTCAGTGTTACCCTAACTTCTGTTTCCACGATCCTTGGAATTTTAATGACTCCTTTACTTGTGGCCTTTCTGATCGGTAGTCGTTTGGAGATCGACCGCTTAGGTCTTATTTTCACTACCTTTCAAGTGATTTTAGTCCCTGTTGGTTTGGGATTATTTTTAAAAACTAATTTCCCAAAACTCACAAAGGAAATCCAAGAAGTCTTTCCCGTACTCTCTGTACTTTTGATTGCCATGATCGTTGCTTCCATCATTGCCAGTGGGAAAGAGACCATCCTTCAATCAGACTTCCGTATTTTCTTTGCAGTTATCCTTTTGCATTTGGGTGGGTTTGGGTTCGGTGGGATTTTTAGTTGGTATTTGACAAAGAATGCAAAAACAGCAAAAACCATTTCCATCGAAGTTGGGATGCAGAATTCGGGCCTTGGGGCAGTGCTTGCGAGAACCCATTTTTTGGATCCAAATACCGCAATCCCTAGTGCTTTATCGAGTCTGACCCATTCACTCCTCGGGAGTTTATTTGCGACCTATTTCCGAAAGGAATCGAAAAAACCCACTATTGTCGATTGACTATATATGGGGTCGGTACGTCATGGCATAAATTATGAGAGAAATCATAAAACTAACCTGTGTCCCATGTGCGATACCTGGGCGGTCAAATTACTTCCAGACTAAAAACAAGAAGACTAAGTCGGAAAAACTTGTGACTAAAAAATATTGCAAATTTTGCAAATCACATACGGATCACAAGGAAACTAAAGTCTAAGGGATAAGATGCCTAAACCAGCTGCAAAATCTTCATCAGAGAAGGGAGTGGACAAAAAGTTCATTGAAGAGGTGCGAGAGCTCCTCCAAGAGAAAAAAGAGTCCCTCTTAATCAAACTCAACCAGTGGGAAGACACGAGTTCTCCTTCTGGATTGAAAGAGATGGGTGATATTGCTGATATCGCATCCGAACTCAATTCAGAAGCTTTAACTTCTGTTTTGACCGAAAACGAAATTGAAACTTTGCGCGAGATTGAACTTGCGTTAGAAAAGATTGAAAACGGAACCTATGGGATCTGCGAAGGAACAAAGAAAAAAATCCCTCTCGCAAGGCTCAAGGCCATCCCGTGGACAAGATTTACTGTGGAGTTTGCAGAACAAATGGCGAAAAGCCGTAACCGTGCCGGTGGATACCGCATGGATTCTCTTTCTGCTTATCCCGTAACCGGAATGGATGTGGATTCTCTGGACTAAGAGAATCCTTACTTCTTCTTTTATCTTCTAGAATTCTCTCTCTATCTTTAATTTTACAATTGATTCCACGCGCCCATCACTAAACTCTTTCTATCGTGAGTTTTCTAGGCCGCCTTCGCTCCTTACCGTTCTTTGATCTCCTTTTCTTTTTTTCTTGTATTTTTTTAGTTTGGAACCTCCACCGGTATGTGGAACCAGTTCCCGTTTCCTCTTTTTATCCTTCCTTCCTTTTGCAATTTTCTTTTGGTTTTTTTCCGCAAATGTACCAGAGAAAATGGGGAAGGATTTTTACAGCTTTCGGAGTCTTTACTTTCTTACGACTGCCATATCTATCGGGTTTACCCATGTTGGGTTCTTATCAGTTGGTAGGATTGTTTCTTGGTGCGATCCTTGGCATCTGGACTAGAGAAATCATCCTTGTACTACTGGGTAGAAATGAAATCGCACTTCCCAAACAGTCGGAACAAATTTTGACAGACTGGATGATTCGTAATCCCACAGGCAAATCCAACCTTCCTCTTTGGTATTCCACCTACTTTGGGTTTGTATTGTTTTTTTTGATTCTCACTGTGCTTTGTTTTTTCCAATACCAGGGTCTGGGTTTGGTGTCAGGTCTTGGAATCCAAGAATATTTATACTTTCCCTCACTTTCTTCTCGGGAAGCGATGGGCCTTTCTTGTAAAATTTTAGTTCCAGTTTCTCTTGTAGTTGTGTATCTTTTTTCGGAAGAAAGATCCATGCCTACACCATCTAAGGATAGTTTGTCGGAACAACTTAGATTTGGGATTTTTCTGGGTTTTGGTATCAATATACTTGTTATGTGCATCCAATCTGTATGGAGTTTGAAGTTTTTTTCTGAAGGAACTTTAGAAAGTGTGAGTGCGGGTCGTAGTACAGGTCTTTTACAAGATTCAGGTTCTGCTTCATGGATTTTGCCGGTTCTATCATTATTATGGATTTCGAAACTTGTAAATAATTGGCGTAAATCCAAAGAGAGATTCAGTTTGGTTTTTGCTATTTTAACTTTCTTTTTGGTAACTTGGCTCGGATTAAAACAAGGGAAAGCATTTTGGGTGATTTGGTCTATTTCTATTGCCATTGGCATAATACACCTAACGACAGATATATGGATTGTATCCATTACTAAAAAAAGAATCATGCGGGTTGGAATGTATTTATTAATTCCCATTCTTGGTTTTTTTGCTTTATATGGGCTCAGTTTTTTACAAAAAGATTGGGATCTAGTTGAGTTATCCAAAAGAACCATGACAACCATACCTGTTTGGAAGTCGGATCCATATTTAGCTTTAAAAAGAATGGATGTTGTCAGAGCGGAACTTCTGACCATTTGTATGGAAGGTATCAAAAACAATCCTTGGCTCGGAAATGGAATTGGATCTTTCCCACTTGCGATGTTAGATCCTTTCCGCATAGGTACAAAAACATCGAGCCCATTAATCGACTTTCCCCCCAATTTTTATCTTTGGTTGTTGCATGATTTGGGAATTCTCGGGGCCGCAGTATTTTTATTTTATATTGGATTGTTCCTATGGGAGAGAGGGCTTTGGAAACAAACCTTACTTCTGGTTTTACCGCTTTTTTTTGGAGTTCAATTCCAAAATTCTGATGGGGCCTTCCTATGTTTTTATTTGGTTCTTTTTGGAGAAAAAGGATCGGGGTATTCGCCTTCATTTGAAAAGTTTAGAAAAACCATTTGGTTTTCCCCTTTGCTCCTGATCCTTTCTATAGGTTTACCGGTAAACTATGCATTATTTTATTCGCAAAGGTATTGGGATTTTGGGATTGGTTCTGAGTTTCGAAAAACACAGCTAAAAGAATTCCAAACTGCTGCTACATTACCTCCAAGAGCACCTAACTTTAAATATGAGTTTCACGGGAAGGTTTGGGAATGGAAACTTTCTGAATTTGGTCAATCAAGGTCAGGAAGAATTTTTTTAGAAACAAACGACAAAAGCCCTGTTGTGGAAATTTTGTTTTTAAATTCAGATCGAAACATCATAAAACAAGAGTTATTCACCGAATCTAAGCAAGGATATGGATGGACTGGAGAATGCCCTAAAGGAGCATCCTTTGTCAGATTAAAATCTAGATCTAAATTAGAATTCCGGTTGCCCAGGTCTCAGTTTGATGGGAACAACCGAATCCAGTTTTAAAACTTAAACCAATCTTCGAATGTATAAATCCTTGGTGATTTTGGAGACGGTTTTCCCATCTTCACCAACAACTTCTGTTTCATAGGTTCGAATGGTTTTTTTCTCTTTTTTTAAAAGCTCTTTTAGATCTTCAAACTCACTGTTGGGGATATGGAAGGTGGCGGTAACTGTTCCTTCTCCGGGTTTGACAAAATCAATTTTTGCACCTTTGTCCCAAACCATATAATCTTTTCCAAGATTCATCATCAGTAAAAACATAAAGAAGGGATCGCACATGGAGTAAAGAGATCCTCCGAAATGGGTGCCCACATAATTCGTGTTTGATAATATAAGAGGCATTGTAACTACCATAGTATTTTTGTCTACGAGCTTTGGCAGTATATTTGCACCTTCATAGGGTTTGAACATGCGAAATGCTTGTTCGAACCCGTAGGTTTGTTCTAAAAAATGCCACAAGGGATGGACTTTGTATTCCAAGAGAATTTCTCTGTGTCTCATAAACACAAGGTTCAAAAATATAGAACGACTGGTCTACTATTTCTTCTTGCTATTAACAATGAAATTGAAAAAAATTACGACCTCTGTAAACCTAAAAGTTCGTCTGTGTCGTTCGAAATTTCACCTAATTTACTTTTCATACTAAAACTAAGTTGTAGGATTTCTTGTTGGGCATCTAGAATTTCCTCAGATTCTCTTTGGATCGTATCAGAAAGTGTTTGGATATCTTCTAAATTCGTATGTATCGTGATGATTTCGCCATAAACTTCACCTGAGGTATCTCTTACTCTTTCCGCTACATCATCCAGTGTTTTTGCCTTGGAAAGGATCGCACCCCCTCTTGATTTTAATTCTTGAATGGATTGAATGACCTCGGCAATGGTTCCGTGAACAATATGAATTTCATTTGCGATGAACTGAAAAGCATTACTAGATTCTGAACCTAATTTTTCTGCTTTTCCATAATCACTTACGTTCTCTTTGAGGATCTTTGTGATTTGTTTTGCATTGTTGGCAGTCATTGTTGATAGTTTTCCAATTTCATCAGCAATCACAGTAAATCCTTTCCCGTCGGTACCTGAATGCGTTGCTTCGATAGCAGCATTAATCGCAAGTAAGTTCGTTTCTTTGGAAACTCCATTGATAAGGTCAATGAGTTTTAAAATACTACCAGAGGATTCACTAAACTTTTTAATCGTTTTATTTGTATCTTCTACTTTCAATCGACCATCTTTACTTAAAAATACTAAATTCTCCATCGTTTCATTTCTACTTTGGATTTCTGCAATGACGATGTTTACAATATCAAACATGATATTGATTTCTTCAGATGTTTTCCCAACGGCATCCATTAGTTTCACTTCTTCTAATGCTAGTTGTGAAACAATCTTATATACATTATTGATATCTTGTCCAATAGTGTGAATTTTATCATTCAAATCTAAGATATGTCCTGAGATTGTGTCCATTCTTTCTTTGACAGAAGAACAGTGTTGCAAAAGGGAATCAGAAAAATCGTTAATATCGATCCCGCATCCTGAAAGTAGAAGTACTGGGTCTACCGTTTGGGATTTGGATCCTACCAACGTTTTGATTATTTTACGTTTTTTATAAAGTATAAAAAAGGAAAAAACAGTGAGTAAAACGATTCCACCACTCATAATTATGGAGAACGAAGTGGGAGAGGTAATCAATCCAGATTGTAATATGATTGTAATCGAAAAAACAATCAGGATTAATACTAAGTAAATTTCTAAACGAATGATTTTCGGATAAATATCATATTTTTCGTTTTCTATTTCACGTTTAATTTTATTATTTCTCATTAATTAATCGAAATGCACTTTTTTTAAATTTTTTCTAGAGAAATTGTTACATTCCTCGATCTAATCCTTTAGACTATGATATTTACTAAAAGGGAAATTGACGAACACTTTCCTCTGGCCGAACGTTTGCGTTTGGAAAAAGCGAAATCTCAAAACTCCGTCATTTATTGGATCAATGAGTTGGTTCGCAACCAAGTGCGTGGTGCAGAAGATGTTACTAGCCTCATAGAGGTGACAAAAGATTTAATTGCTCAGGTAGAAGCATTGTATGCAGAAAAGGAAAATTCATTTTCCAATGGAACAACAATTCAGTCCAATCATTCAGAAGCTGAGTTATTAAAAGACCAACTAGCCAGCTTATACGAAGAGAAGGAAATGTTGTTCTCGAAAACCAAAACAAATTCTATGGAAGAGGTAATCGCCCTTATCCAAGGAATGGAAGAACAATTGAATTCTATGTATTCTGAATACGAAACTTAAAAAAAATTAGGAACTAAATTGATGAGCAAATTTATAGACACAAATACTTTTGGCAAACTTGGAACATTGACACAGACCGATGCGGATGCGGCACCTTTTGGCATTGTGAAGGTTGATAATAACGGAAAAATTCTATTGTATAATAAATACGAGTCAGAACTTGCCAATGTACCGATACAAACTGCTGTAGGGAAAAACTTCTTTACTGAAGTTGCAATTTGTACGAATAACAGAATTTTTTATGGAAGATTTAAAGAAGGAATGGTCACAGGAGACTTAGACATTGCCTTTAATTATGTGTTCACTTATAAAATGAAACCTACCAATGTGGTTATTCATTTGTATCATGATAAATCATCAGATACAAATTGGATTTTTGTCAAACTGAGGTAACGAATCTTTTACTTTAATAAGTAGAGTTTTTCTTTAAGATACTCTTCGATCCCGGAGAGACTGGCAAAGTAACTCGTTTGTTTGTCTTCTTCTGGGATTTTGTGTTCTATTTTTCTTTCTAACTTTAAGATGAGTTCTGTATATTGAATCGAATCCATCCCATAATCGTAAACTAAATGTTTATTTTCTTCTGGCTTTAACCCAAGGATTGATTCTAAAATTTCCCTAACACTAAAATGGGAATCGATTTGTTTTTGATTTTTCAAAATTGATATCTGATTTTGAATTTGTCGGTAATGTTCGTTACAAAGTTTGGTGATGGTTGGATAGTCCGGTTTCCCATTGGGAAGTTTTGGAATCGATTCTTTTTGTAATACAACTCTAGGAACATGGCTATCCGGAAGTTCCTTTCTTAAGTTCTCTAAAATTTCTGACGTAGGCAACTGACTTGTACAAAATAGACCGATGGTTTCCCCAAATCCAAAATTGTCTTTTACCGGTACACATAGAAATTCACCAGGTAGGGCAAGCCCCAAAATTTCAGATTCTATTCGATCTAAAGAAACTCGTTTCCCGTTGTGTTTAATGATTCTATCTTTTCTTCCTAAAAGAAACCATCCCAGCTCGGACCAATTGCCTAAATCACCCGTCGGATAATACGCGTTTAATGACAAACTATGTTTGGTCCAACCCTCTTTTTCCAACAGAAAAGATTCAAGGGAAAGAAACGGACTTTGTATTTGTAATTCGGTTTCCTCTGGTCCAGATTCGGATTTGAATTTTGTTTGGATTGTGGGAAGGATTTGGAATCTATTTTGCCGGAGTGGGTCCCTGTAACCGATTCCCCCGGTTTCGGTAGAACCGTAAATTTCGAGTACAGAGATCCCTCCCTTGTCGCGCAAACTTCGAGACAGAGGAACTGGGAATTTCATTCCAGAAACAACAGCAGATTCTGGGAGTGGATTTCCTAAAGATAAAATAGATTGTAATTTTGGAGCAGAAGTGATCCAGAGTTTTCTATTTTCTGATGAGGGTGATACATCAATAGAGACACCGAACCGTTTTGGTAATAAGTAACCCCAAAGTAAACCGTAGAGGTGACAGAGAGGCACTTGCACATGAACCGTGCCTATATTCTCATAAAGAGATTGGATTTCCGTTTTTTTTTCCCAATAAACCAGCTCTTCTTCGATCTCGTTCCATTGTTTGACAACCATTTTGGGGAGGCCAGTGGATCCCGAAGTCACAAGGCAAAAGGACTTTTTCGTTTCAAGGAATGGGAGGGGGAAGGCAGATAAATGTTCTTCGAGTTTGGTCCCTTTCCAGAGTGGATCCACAAGGATAGGATTTTGCTGGGACACTAAATCGAATTCGAAGTTTCCGGAAAGAAAATACTCGTTGTTTGCGAATCGAAGGACAGAGGCCATAAAACAAAAATCCTTCCCCTAGAGAACAGAGGAAGGATTTCTTAGGAAAGTTAGATTTATATTTAAGCTGCTTGTTGTTTTTCCAAACGCTTTTTCATTAGGAATCCAAGAGCTGCTCCCACAACGATCAAACTTGCCGACACTTCGAAAGCATTTTTGCGAACTGCTTTCAGTAGGTAAGCAGAAAAACCATTGTCTGCATAGAAGTCACTCACCCTTACAACGTAAGAAGGACGGTTCGGTGCTGGGATTTGGTCTACATGTAAATACCAATCCTTATGTGCGACACCATTCGAATGCATCCAAGAGTTAAAGAAGATATAACCAGATGTGGATGGTTTACGAATGTCTGCCCCTTCTGTTGGGTGGTTGAAAACTCCCGGAACTACAATAGCCCAAGGAAAACCACTTTTATCTAAGAAGGAGTCCTTACCATTTGCATCTTTATAATAACCTGGACGGTAGATTTGTCTAAACACTCCATCTGTCTTCTGATTGATCGCTAAGAAGTAATTTAGGTGTCCACCTACTAAGTTTTTAGTTACATTCAAATCCACTGGTTCTTCAAACGTAATGGTAACATTGGCAGTCACTCCACGCACAAAGTCATTGATCGTAAAAGTGGTTCCGGCACTAGGAGCATTTTTTTTACCAAATAATGTTTTGTCAGAACTTGGAAGAAGAAGGATTCCTCGTTTGAGTTGCGCTGCGTTTAAATTCCCTCCAGTGCAATCACCAGCTACATTTGCCGTATATTTAGGTGCAGACGCACAGCCATTCCAAGGATTTCCACTTCCGTCTACGTAACTGACTTGTACGTTTGCGTTTGTTGGAACATCTAAAGAAAGTCGTAATTCGTGGTTGTATCCTGCACCTTTAGCGACGTGAGTATAAGTTCCACGAATCGTCTTAACTTTGTTTGTTGGAGTTTTGTCCATCTCTGTTGTGAAAATAGTAGAATGGTCATTTAGATCTGCATCTCCTGCGGAAGGATACATATCTTCGAAGGCAATCGTGTATCTACCGGATCTAGCAGTGGAGGCAAGACTTGGATCCTCTGGAAATTCATCGTAAACATTGGCAATTCCATCACAATCTGTATCAACCGCTTGCACACATCCATTCACAGGTTGAAAATTAGTTGTATCAACATTGACTACAGGAGCCACAACGACAGTTCCTTCTGCTCCATTGCCAGTTGCCGGTTGTTGTACTGGAGCCGTTCCTGTAATTTCCACCACTTCCCCTGTGGTTGGATTCACTCCCACTACGCTAATTTCTACGGTGGTTACTGTGGGAGGAACACTCACAGGAATCGTTGCTGAACCGTTGGAATCAGTGGTTCCTGTTCCCACAACGTTTGGTTCTCCTGTGGTTGTCGTTTCTGTGACAGTCACAGGTGCATTTGCTACCGGACCGGACTCGTTAGAAACAACGACGGTCACAGGGACAGTGACGTTGGTTTCAAAATTAAAATTTCCACCATTGGTTTGGTCTACAACAACCACTGTTGTTTCATTGTTCACAGTAGTGGGTGCTGGGGTGACTACTTCTGGGGTGGTTGTGGTTTGGTTCCCATTTGTAGTATCGCCTGTAGTATTCCCTTCAGGTGCTGTCACTTGTGTTGGGTCGGTAGTTTCTAAACCGACTACAGTAAATGTGCCATCGCCAGTGCTTGCTGCTTCTGCTTTGGTCTCCGTGGAACCGTCTCCTAGGCCCAAAAAGGGAAGGAGCAATAGACCTTTCTTTTTATTGGAGCAATCCAAAATTAAGAGAGGAATTGATAAAAGAACTAACCATCGTTTCATGTTGAAATTTCCTATTGTATAGGGAATTAAACGACAAAAGTTAGAAAAAATCAACGGGTATTTGAAAAAATTTAGGGAAATCCATTGGATTTTTTGGGGAAAGTACGAACACGGATCAAAAAAAAGAATAAAACGACAAAGAAATCAGACATAAGTCCTGACTCTATGTCGTATAACTTCAGTTTGTCGCTAAATGGGCTACTGCATTGCCAAAGACAAAATTTTGAAATCGAACCTCTCGAAATCCCAATTCCTTTAAAATTTGGGCCAAGGACTCTTGGTCGGGATAAACCTTGGATGAATGAGGAAGATAATCGAACATCTCATTTGCTTTTCCGTAGAGTAAATACCCAAAAATTGGCACAATTTTGAAAAAGTAAAAGTCTGCAAAGAATTTGAGAAATTTGGGCCTTACGCGTCCTACATCCAAATTGACAAAAACTCCATCTTTCTTTAACACTCGTTTGATCTCAAGAAGGCATTGTTTTAAATCAGAAACATTACGCAGACCAAACCCCATAGTCACAATATCAAAACTGTTATCGGCAAATTGGCTTAGGTTCATTGCATCTCCAATGAGGAGTTGGACCCTTGGATCTTTTGGGATCTTGTGGATGGCAAAGGACAACATTTTTTCCGAAAAATCAAGGCCTACCACTCGCTCCAGGTTTTGGTCCTTGGAAAGCCGAAGAGTGATGTCTCCTGTTCCGCAACAGAGGTCTAAGGCCGATTTAGCCGCAGGAACGCTCTTTTTGGCCTCTTTTACTACCCAATCTTTCCAACTGCGATGGAGAAAAAAACTATTCCAATCATTAAAACGATCATAGGCTTTCGCGATTCCATCAAAATTGGTTCTTACATATTCGGGTTTCTTTTCCTGGGATGGGAGTTGGTATTGGTTCATAGAGGTCGATACATCCATGAATTGGACATTTTCAATTCCCGCAATTTTGATTTTTGTTCTTCTTTTTTGTTTTTCTCTCACCTCGTTTTATTTTTTCTTCCGAATTTTCTTTGGTTTAAGGAAATTAGAGGACAAGGATTTTCGCTTTAAAGTGTTTCCGAAAGAACCGACGGAATCGGAAGTCGAATTGTTTTTTTCTCCCCTAGAAAGAACCATCCGTTGGTTTCCTACGATTGCTTCTCTTTCAATGCTTCTGGGGCTTTTAGGTACTGTCATAGGAATTAACTCTGCTTTTGGTGCAATGGAGGTGCAAGGGAAAGTAAGTTTAGAGGTTCTCGCTGGTGGAATTAAGGATGCGCTAAACACAACAATTGTGGGTCTTCTTGTGGCGATCCCTTCTTTGTATTTTCACCGATTTGCAGAAAACAAAATCAGATATATTTCTGAGCTAATGGTAAAGGATTTTTCAAATCAAGGATGAAACTCCGTAAATCAAGTTCAGATTCGTCGATTGATATTAGTAGTCTTATCGATGTATTATTTATATTATTAATTTTTCTCATGTTAGCCGTTCGGTTTACGGAGACAACCTCTACTCTGCAATTGGATCTTCCAAGAACTAAAACAGAGTCCATAGGTGAAGAAAATCCTGCCTTCAAAATTCAAATCAATCATTTAGGTATGGTTTTTTTCGATGGTAAAGAAACATCGAAAGATTCGTTACCAAAAATGATTCCAGAAAACGAGGATGAGAAATCTTCCATCGTTTTGGAAGTAGATAAAAAAGCAATTTTTGAAGACTTTGTTTTTGTGACAGATCTTTTAAAGGCAAAAGGTTATCAAAAGATAAATATCATCACTCAGAAGGATTAGAGGATTGCACTAAATCGATTAAAAATTTGTATTTTTTATTTTTCACTTTTTGTTCCAAGATATTTTTCCCCTTATCCTCTGTTTGTATTTTATCTAATAAACCAATCAACTGACCGAAGTTTTGGATTCGTATTAATTGTAAGATTTCTTTCTTTAATTCTGGAGCAGATGTGTTTAGAAATGTTTGCACAAATTCTACTTCAGGTTCATCTAACTTTTGGGTTTGTTCCAGCTGGTTAGTGTGAGTAGGACCAATTTTTGATTTTTGTATTAATGGTTCCGGAATGACTTCTAGTTTAGTTAATGGGATTTCAAACCAAAATTCAGAACCTTCACCGAGGTTACTGTTTACGCTGATAGTTCCTCCTAAAAATTCAACTAACTGATGACAAATGGAAAGTCCGAGACCTGTTCCTTCCTTATAAGAACTGCCTTGTTCCGTTTGTTGGAACGCTTCAAAAATAGAATGCAATTGATCGTTTGGAATACCTATTCCTGTATCGCGGACAATGAACTTAACCATATCAAAATTATGTTCTAGACTGCTTTCGATTTTAATTTCCAAACTTACAGATCCTTGAGTGGTAAATTTCAATGCGTTCCCCAGTAAATTAACGAGTATTTGGCGTATTTTCTGCAAATCGGCAACGTAATAAGAAGATTCTATCGAAGCTGCGTTCAAAAGTTCGAAGCTAATTGATTTTTCTGAAAAACGATAGGAAAACATAGAGAATAAAGTGTCCCATAGCTGCACTAGAGAAAATGGTTCTCTCGTTTCAGTCATTTTACCGGCCTCAATTTTTGATAAATCCAAAATATCATTGATCATTCCAAGTAAATGAACTCCATTTTCGTACAAAGAATCTACATAACCTTTTAGGTGGTTAGGTAAGTTAGGATCCTTTTCTAAAATTTGTGAGAAGCCAATCACTGCATGAAGGGGAGTTCTCAGCTCATGTGTAATTTTCGAAAAGAATACAGACTTAGAGCGGTTTGCTTTGATTGCAGCTTCCACTGCTTTTTGTAGTCGTTTGTTTTGTAATTGAATCTTTTGCGAGTAATCATTTAATTTATCTTCCGCCAGTTTACGGTCGGTGATATCAAAGACTGTTGATTTACTGATTATAAAATTACCAGCTTTATCGTAAGTAGCTGTTGAATTTAAACTTACAAAAAAAGTAGTTTTGTCTTTTCTTACAAATTCTAGTTCTACACCAGTTAGGTTTTCGTTTGGGAAAGAATCAGTGATAAGTTTATATTTGTCTCGACTGCTTTCAGTCAGTAAATCGCAAAATTTAAAATTCCCAACGATGTCTTCACGAGTATAACCTAACCAGTCTAGTTCTGTATCGTTGATTGAAACGATGGTATCATCTTTATCTAGTGAGTGATAACCACAAGGAGCGTTGTTATATAAATCTAAAATCCTTTCATAGGATTTCATTAAATTTTCTTCTGCTATTTTCCTGTTTGTAATATCGTTCCCGATAGACAATACTTCATAAGGATATCCAAACTCATTTTTTAAAATTCGATTCGACCAAGTGACAGTGCGTTTGTCGTTTTCTCCTATAAATACATCATATTCCTGGCGGATGTTTTGTTCTGGTCGGTGAAAGATATTCCATAATTTGGACTTTACCTCGTTTGATTTTTCAAGTGGAATATGAAATAAGTCTAAAACTACATCTTTACCTTCTGCTTCTTCCTTTGATAATTGAAAAAATTCTTCGGCATACGGATTGATGGAATGAATTTTGAAATCGGGACTCCAACGAATGATAATGGAATTAGCAGTATCATAAATATCTTGGTATTGTTTTTCTTTTTCGCGAATGGTTCGTTCGATTTCTTCAGAGTTGTTTAAATTTTTCCTAAAAAGAATTAACCTAAGTTTTTTTTCTCTTCTATAGGCATTGTGATAATAATAAGCTGCAAAAAGCAATCCAGAAGCAATCAAAATTGCTAATAGTTCATCGATCATTTGATTTCCAATAATAACATAGTCATATCATCTGCCACTTTCCCGTTTGAATAAACTAAAACTTCCTCCTGAACTGATTTGAGAAATTCTTTTGAAGGGAGGTGGATTCTATTTTCAATGATTTCAGAAAATTTTATATCACCTAAATATTCCTCGTTTTCATTGGGGACTTCAAACATACCATCGGAGAACAAAAACAAACGATCCCCCGAAATTAAAAAAATATCTTCGTTTTCTGTGTTGAGTTGGTCAGGGAACATCATGAGGCAAAAACCTTTTGTGCCAAGTTTGATGATTCTCTGATCCCGAATTAGAAACATATTATGGTGTCCTGCCATCGAATAGGAAAGTAGATTTTCTTCTGCTTTGTATCTTAAGTAGATGGCACTTATAAAATGTGTACTAATAAGTGGGGTGAGAGTGTTATGGATCCAGTATAAACTTTCGCTAGGTGATAAAAAGGACTTATCCATTGTTTTAAATGTGATGATGGCCATTAGAGATATCATAGCTGCGGCAATTCCGTGGCCAGTCACATCCCCAAATAAAATATCGAGATCACCGGAAGTTAATAAGTCATAGGTGATCAGATCACCACCGACCAAATCCATAGGTTTATAGGAAGTATAAATTTGATAAAGCGGAGAAGGTGGGAACTGAAAGCTGACTAAATTTTCTTGATTCGATCTTGCTAGTTCCAAATCCTTTTGAATTGCTTGTAATAAATCGATTCTCTCTTTTTCTAAAGTTTTGATTTTAATATGAGTTTTGATCCTTGCTAAAATTTCAGATTCTTGAAAGGGTTTTGTAATATAATCAACGGCGCCAGTTTCTAATCCTTTTACAATATCACTCGTTTCATTTAAGGCAGATAAAAAAAGGATAGGGGTGTTTTTTGATCTGTCTATACTAAGCAGTCGTTTGGCGACATCGAGTCCACTGATCCCAGGTAGTAAAATATCAAGTAATATTAAGTCAAAATCGAGTGCCTCAGCAAGCTCTAAGGCATATTCTCCGTCGTATGCAACTGCCACTTCATAACCTTGGTTTAATAAAATATGAGTAATGATTTCAATATTTGTTTCGTTGTCGTCGACTACCAAAATTTTTGCGGCTTGTTTCATAGGCACAATTCATGAAGGATTTGTTAAAAAAAACATTTGGCAAGAGATTTTTGATTTCGTTTGATTCTATAAGACTAGTGAAATGAAAAAGATCATCCACATTGATATGGACGCGTTTTATGCGTCAGTGGAACAAAGAGATTTTCCCGAAATGAGAGGGAAACCTGTTGTTGTGGGTGGTTCTCCGCATTCAAGGGGAGTGGTATGTGCGGCAAGTTACGAGGCAAGAAAGTTTGGAGTTCGATCAGCCATCTCTTGCTTTCAGGCCTATAAACTTTGCCCAAATGCCATATTTACTCCCCCGAGATTCGAAGTTTACAAATCGGTATCTAGAGAAATTAGATCCATTTTTTTAGAATACACGGACCTAGTAGAACCACTATCTTTAGATGAAGCATATTTAGATGTAACCGTTAACAAATTGAATATCCCTCATGCAAGTACCGTTGCCAAAGAAATTAGAAAAAAGATTTTTGAACAAACAGGTCTCACTTGTTCTGCAGGAGTAGCTCAAAATAAATTCTTAGCGAAAATGGCTTCGGAAAAAAACAAACCTAACGGTCTTTATGTGGTTTTGCCAGGTGAAGAAGAAAAATTTTTGGCAGATTTACCTTTATATAATTTTTTCGGGATCGGGAAAAAAACCTATGAACGTCTTTCTCAATTAGGATATACAAAGGGTTCGGAATTACGCAAAGCTGAAGAATCTGTCTTAATCAAAGAATTCGGCAAGATGGGCGCTGTGTTTTATCGAATGGCAAGAGGGCTCGATGACCGGGAGGTGATTCCCTTCCGAGATCCCAAATCGATCGGAGTGGAAACTACCTTTTCACATGATTCTGGTGATTTTTCTTTTTTGATCCTAACATTAGAAACTCTATCTAAGGAATTAGAAAAGAGAATGGGACGTAAAAATAAACAGGGAAAAACACTGACTTTAAAAACAAAATTTGAAGATTTTACAGTAAAACAAAAATCTATTTCTTCCGATTCTGTTTTCTACTTGGCAGACAGCCTTTTCCAACAATCCTCGAATTTGTTGGCAAATGTTTGGAAGGAAAACACAGATCCATTCAAAAAAATCCGGCTATTAGGAATTTCTGTTACCAACTTTGTTTCAGAAACGAAAGACCAGGACCAACCTTCACTCTTCGGTTAAACTATGTTAGATAATGAAAATGAATTAGAACCTCTTGGACCTTTACAAGTACTGCGAGTAAAGGGAGACATTGATGCACCAACAGTAGTATTATTTCATGGTTATGGTGCCAGTGCATTTGATTTATATCCCATCCATGAAGTTTTAGTGACTGATCAAAAATTCAACTGGATTTTCCCACATGGACATTTGAGTGTTCCTCTCATGCCAGGTTATTCAGGTCGGGCTTGGTTTCCGATTGATATGGCTTCTTTGGAAGAAGCAATCCGCAAAAATGATTTCAGGAATTTTGCAGACAAAGATCCAGAAGGGATGGATGTTGCAAGAGAAGCTGTTTATTTAATGTTAGATGCTCTAGGTGTTCCTTGGAATCAATTAATACTTGGTGGGTTTTCCCAAGGTGCCATGCTTGCCACAGATATAACACTTAGAAAAGAGGAAATATCTAAGGGACTTATGATTCTTTCTGGTGCTCTGGTCAACGAATCACTTTGGAAAGAATTGGCTCCCCAAAAATCTATTTTACGTTTTTTCCAATCCCACGGGGAATTTGACCCTATCCTTAGTTATGCGAATGCAAAAAAACTGGAAAAGTTACTTCGTAATGCAGGCCTTCTGGGTGAATTCATTGCTTTTAGTGGTGGTCACGAAATACCAGCACCTGTGATTCAAGGAATCAGTCGTTATTTGAATAGTTTATCTTAAATTTTCCGCTTGGTATACCAATTCGGATCAGTCTAAGTGTTTGGATGGTCTTTATGAAACAGTTTCTCATTTCGTTTCTTTGTATTGGATTATGGCAAGGAATCTCTGCCCAGAGTTTTGATCATAAACATAGTGTTTGGGATTCCATCCTAAGAAAGAACGTGAAGAATGGACTTGTTTCCTATAAGGGAATTCAGTCTGAAGAAGCTTCTTTTCGTCAATATTTAGAATCTCTTTCGAAAGTAACGGAAGCCCAATACCAAGGTTTCAATGAAAAAGAAAAAATGAGTTTTCTAATCAACGCATACAATGCCTTTACCGTGAAACTCATTTTAGATCATTATCCTGTGGAGAGTATCACAGAAATTGGATCTCCGTTTTCGAAAATTAATTTAGCGCGCGGAATCCCTTGGAAAAAAGAATTTTTTTCTCTTCTAGGCAAGTCTAGACATTTGGATTGGATCGAACATGAAAAGTTAAGAAAGGATTTTAATGAACCAAGGATTCATTTTGCAATTGTTTGTGCTTCCATTGGTTGTCCTTATTTAGTTTCTGAAGCCTACACCCCCAATGCTTTAGAAAAACAACTCCAGACTGCAAAATTAGGATTCTTAAAAAACCCAAAAAAGAATTCCTATGATAAAACGACGAACACTTTGTATTTAAGTAAAATTTTTAACTGGTTCCAAACAGACTTCACCAAAAAAACAACCCTCATTCAATATGTGCAGGAAGGCTTTGAAGAAACCATCAAACCAGATGCCAAAATTGTTTATAACGAATATAGTTGGGACCTAAACGAATTAAAATAAAATAAGATAAAAGCTGAAGTAGGAGCTAAGAGAACGTTTCCTATTTCAGCAATTTCTAGTTTAAGGAACTAATTCAAATTCGTAAGTGATTTTTGCGGTTTTTTCTAATGTTTTGGCTACGGAACAGTATTTTTCTAAACTCAGATCAATCGCACGTTTTACCTGTTCTTCTTTAAAACCACCCTTTACTTTGAATTTCATATAGATGTTTTTAAATAGATTGGCTTCTTCGACTTTTTCCCTTTCTGCATCTACATCTACTGAGTAATCGAGGACTTCGATTCTGTGTTTTGTAAGAATCATTAGAACATCAATGCTACTACAACCAGCAAGTCCCATAATCAATAGTTCCATAGGCCTTGGGCCAGAATTTTTTCCACCAATTTCCGGCGAAGCATCGATACGAATGGAATTACCAGATTCATTCGTTGCTTCTAAAACATAAGGGGTTTCAATACGACTCAGTTTGATGTGCATGCGTATAAAATAGGCGGGTGGGATAACCCGCCAAGTTTAAATTACTTATTAGGTTGCGGTGTGTAACGTAAATAAGGTTTGATCGTGCGAAATCCTTTAGGGAATTTTTTCTTCGCATCTTCATCAGAAACAGAAGGAACGATGATCGTATCTTCTCCATCTTTCCAGTTTGCAGGAGTTGCAACACTGAATTGAGAAGTGAGTTGTAACGAATCGATCACTCGTAAAAGTTCATCAAAGTTTCTTCCTGTGGATGCAGGATAAGTAAGAGTTAACTTAACTTTTTTGTCTGGTCCAACAACAAATACAGAACGAACTGTAGTGGTTTCGCTGGCATTGGGGTGAATCATATCATAAAGGTTTGATACCTTACGATCTGCATCAGCAATGATAGGGTAGTTGACTTTGGTTCCTTGTGTTTCGTTGATATCAGAGATCCAACCTTTGTGGCTGTCAACAGGGTCAACCGAAAGTGCAATCACTTTCACATTACGTTTTTCGAACTCTGGTTTAATTTTTGCCACGTAACCAAGTTCTGTTGTACAAACCGGAGTGTAGTCTTTCGGGTGAGAAAATAAAATCCCCCAACCTTGTCCTAAATATTCATGAAAGTCAATTTTGCCTTCAGAGGTTTCCGCTTGGAAATTCGGTGCTTCGTCGCCTAAACGTAGTGCCATAGTTTGTCTCCTATAAGATGAGTGATTCCAATTCTAGAATTCACCTCTAGGAATGCAAGAATTTGTTACACTTTATTGGACAAAATTTCCATTTTATTGAAATATTTAGCTGATTTCTTACTTTTTTGTTCTGGTAAAGGCTCCGTCCCAGTCTGGTTCAGGGGGATTTTCCAAATAGTATTGGCATCTCTCCCAGAGGAGTTTGCAGGCCTCATCTCCATTAGTGGTCAGTAAGGTGTAGAATTTTTTCCCAGCTTCCTCAAATTTACGGTTTAAATATGAAAAAAGGGCAGATTCATAGGCTTCCACAAACTTACGATCTTCTTCTGTTTCATCGCCTTTTTTGGTTCGGATTTCATATAGTGTGACCGGTTTGGTTTTTCCTTTCACCCGCACAATGTCCAACTTTCTTGTGAAAAAATAGTCTTTCACTTCATCATGAACAAATTCAGAAACCAAAATACAGACTCCATAATCTTTTCCTGCTGCTTCTAAACGAGCCGCTAAATTGACAGTATCACCCATCATAGTATAAGAAGCCAGGGCATCGGTTCCCATAAATCCAACCTTCGCATAACCCATGTTTAGTCCAATTCGGAACTTCATCGTATGGGCTTCTGGAATGTATTTATTTTTCTCTATCCACTCAGCTTTTAGGACCTCAAGTTTATCTCGCATTTCAACACTGGCAGAAACGGCTTTTAAACAATGGTTTTCTACATCAAGAGGTGCGTTAAAAACTCCCACAATGGCATCCCCAATATATTTATCCAAAACCCCATCATGGTGTTTTAAAATGATGGTCATTGCTGATAAGTATTCGTTGAGAAGATTGGCAAGTTCCTTTGAATTCAGTTTTTCAGAAATGGTACTAAAACCAGCAATATCCGAAAAGAAGGCTGTGATGATTTTTTCACTTCCTTGTTTTAGTTTTTCTAAATCTTTGAGAGCCTCACCTACCACGACAGGATCCACCATACTACCGAGGACACCTCGCATTTTTTCTCGTTCTTTTAATCCGGACACCATTTGGTTTAATGCGACTGTTAAGTTTCCAAATTCATCATTCCCACCGTCTTCAAAATGCACATGAAGGTTGCCTTGCCCTACGTCTTCTGCACTTCGAATGATGTTTCGAATTTTTTGGACAACTACCCCAGAGATAAAAATGGCAAATAAAATTGCCACCAAACAAATGGTAATTGCTGTTAGTACAATTTGATTTCTATTGTCTTTGATGGCTCGAATTCCATCGGTTCTATCAACCAGTGTTCGAATGAGTCCAGAGAAATTATCACGTAACACAAGATTCGGAACATTCTCCGATTCCAAAAGATGGGTACCATCTAATTTCCACATGATTTCTTCTGATTCACTTCGGGAATGTCCAAAACTCCCATCAGGAAATAGTTTTTTTAATTCTTTTGTTGGAGTTTCCTGTTCCGCACTGAGAATCCATTTGCGAATGGCTTTCCAACGATTTCTTTGGATTTCTCGAACGTCTGGATCTTGGTAATAACGTTCATATTCGGTGGGATCTGTTTTGAATTTCATCAAAACCCAATCCTCCAAGGTTACATCTCGTAAACTTCTCAAAGCTTCTATTTTTTCCCAAGTTTCCAATGGAATAGGGTAGTTTGCAGTCACTTCATCAAAAATTTTGTCTCTCTCATCGATCAGTTCCCCGTAGGATTTATAGAAACTAGTAAAAAGTTTGTCCTTTGCGGGAGGGATCGGCGGTTTTGCATTTTTCAAAAATTGTATGCGTTCTCTTAGTTTTGGAATGAGTTCTGTTAGTTCTTTAGTGATTCGATAATCTTCTTTGATTACTTCTCTATAGTCACCTAAACTAGATTTAACACTACTTAGGTTGAAAGCCCTTTTGGTTGAATTTTGATGACGGAAAAGAGGAGAGTGGAGGGCTTGGATTTCTCTGTCTTCCCATTCATAAACATATTGTTTTTCGTTTTCATCGACTGAAGAAATGTCATCGGAAAACCGCTGGAAGGATTCTACCAAACTTTCTTCCATCTGATCAAACTGATCGAAATTTGCGAGGGGGGAGGTGTTGTCTATGATCTGTGTATCAAAAGAAGCAAGGGATGTTTCTCCTTGGATCATTGCAGAAAGTGGGAATGTTTGGATCCGGAAGAGTTTGGTATCAAGACCCAATTCTTCTAGTTTTCGTTTTTTGGAATCAGCATAGAACTTAGCGATGAAAAGATCCAGTTGTGACTTATGGTTTCGGATTTCTTTTTTTAGATTTTTAACATTGGTTTCCCAATCTGTTTTTGCCTCTGGGTCTTCTGGTGGAGTTTGTTTTTGAATTTCTAAATACTTTGCTTCGTTTCGAACATAAGAAGCGGCAAGATTAACTAAAGTATTCCATTCCCTTTCGCTAATATTTCGGTTGGCTGCTTCGCGAAGTTGGTGGCGGATTTCTCGTTCCAAAATATCCACATCATCTTTGGTTAAATAAACTGAAAAAAATGTATCTACTTTCTTTACCACTTTGGAGGTTCCGAGGGATCCAAAAAGATTGGTTTGGAATCCAAAGACAGAAACTGTTTTTTTCTTGGTGACCACTTTTGCAGTTCGATACTTTTTTAGTTCTTCTCTTTGCCTTTCGATCCTCGATTTGAATTCTTCGATCCGTATTAAGTTTTGCGAGATGTTCTCAATCTCCATCACCAAACTTGCGATGAAATTTTTGGAGACGGCAGCTTGTTTTTCGTAACTCTCTGAGAGAATGGCCGTCTGTTGGCGGACAGTAATGATGGAAAGTAAAAGAATCGTAAGGGCGATTAAGGTACCAGTAAACCAAGCAAGTTTAGCTCTGATTCCTTCGGAAAGGATTTTCCAGACAGAAGTAAGTCCGGATTGGATCATTTTAAAGAATTCCATAGGGATGGATGAAACTTGAGACCATGAGTTTTCAAAGCAAGATTTTTTGTATTTACGTTTTACTTTGTTAGGTGAAAAAGTCTAAGACAAGGCCTAAAGATTGGCTTTGTCAATTTTTCCTTGCTATTTTTCACTTCGTTTGTATTGTTTTTTTAGCAAATGTCCATCAATCGTTTCGATTTACTCGCCATCGGGGGCGGTCCTGCCGCACAAAAAGCTGCTATCCAAGCAAGCAAAATGGGAAAAAAAGCAGCCATTATAGAAAAAGACCCTTACTTGGGTGGAGGTTGTGTCCACTATGGAACTATCCCTTCCAAATCTTTACAAGAAACCAGTCGGTTCTATCGTAATTTAAAATTGTCCAATCTCCACGGATTACAATCACCTCAGCCCGCCATGCTTACTTTACAGGAACTTATGTTTCGTGCAGGAACGGTGATTGAAAAAGAAGAAGATGTCACTCGCGAACAAATGATCCAAAACCGAGTTACGACACTTACCGGTTGGGGCAAGATTGTGGATGCCCATCATGTTGAGGTGACAGACTCTGCTGGTAGAAAAAAAGTCTATGAAACTGAGAACATCCTGATCGCAACGGGTAGTAGTCCTCGTAGGCCCACAAACGAAAATATTCCTTTTGAAGATGGACTGGTCTATGACAGTGATGGGCTTTTTGCGATGAAAAAGATGCCCGTTTCTTTAGCCGTAGTTGGTGCTGGAATCATCGGGTCCGAATACGCTACAATTTTTGCTCATATCGGAGTAAAGGTTCATCTATTTGATTCCCAAAGTCGAATCCTTGGTTTTTTGGATGAAGATGTATCGAGTGAAATGACTCGTATCATGCAACAGTCAGGGATTTCCATCCATGTAGATTCTTCGATTACAAAGTACAACAAACTCCCTCATGAGGAAGGGTTTGAACTGACAACTAACAAAGGAGAGGTGGTTCGAGTCAATCAAGTCCTGATTTCACGTGGGCGTTTTGGGAATGTTGATCATTTGGGGTTAGAATCTGTAGGAATCATTCCGAACGACAGAAAACAAATTTTAGTGAATGAAAACTATCAATCCAATATTCCCAATATCTACGCTTGTGGAGATGTCATTGGATTTCCAAGTTTAGCATCTGTGTCCATGTACCAAGGTGCTTATGTCGCAAAACATATGTTTGGTCATCCTTCCGTCCCGGTTGATGGTGAAGAATTTCCTATTGGAATTTATACACTTCCAGAAATTGCCACTATTGGACCAACGGAAGAAGCATTAAAGGCGCGTGGAGTTTCTTATGGAGTAGGAATGGCGAGATTTGATACGATCACACGTGCGCAAATTAGTGGGGACCAAGTCGGTCTCTTAAAAATCCTTTTTGACAAACAATCCAGAAGAGTTTTGGGAGTTCATATCATTTCTGACAAAGCCACTGAGCTTATTGCTCTTGGCCAATGTGTGGTGAATCTCAAGGCCCCAATTGAATACTTTACCGAACACATTTTTAATTATCCGACGATGATCGGTGCGTATAAAAATGCGGCAAATGATGCCCTTTTAAGAGAAAAATAATCGGAATTCCTTGAGAATCTGACCTGTTCCGTTTGTTTACTTTTACAGAGAGGAACGGGATTTTACTTGTCAGAGACTCGGTTTTACCAACACATACAAGATTGTGTCAGACAAAGCTGCCTCTATGAGTCAAATTTATGAAAGAAGCCATAAGCGTATTTATGACTTCCTTTACAAGTACACTCAAAATGCGGACACGGCGATGGATTTGATGCAAGATAGTTTCTTAAGTTTCCATAAGCACTACGGCGAAGCCGGTCTCTCGGAAGAGAAATCCGTTATGGTTCTGTACACCATTGCCCGCAATTTATCGATCAATTATGCTAAAAAATTTTCTACAACAAAAGAGATTGTCTCCGATGAGATCGAGTTTCATAGCCACAATCCGAAGCTTGAAACCAGAGCAGAATACCAAGATTTAGAGGATAGGCTCTATTCTTTTTTGGGAGAACTTTCAGAAGAAGAACGTTCGGCTTTATTACTTAAAAATGTGGAAGGATTTCAGTTAGTGCAAATCGCTGAAGTCTTAGGAGTTTCGGTTTCTACGGCATCTCGTTTGGTCATTAGGGCCACTGAGAAAGTGTTGGCCATTGCCAAAAGAGAAAATCTGGTACCGGATTAGAATCAATGAACGAATTTGAGAAGCAACAAGCATTCGCTAAATGGGAAGAACTCTTACGTAAACCGTCAAAGGTAACGGAGTCTAGAGAATTTCCATCTTGGGAAGTTGTAGCGAAACGAAACATCCAATTCGAATATATCCCTAAAGAAAGCTCTGCGTCTAATGTATTATCTTTTTTCCGCAAACCAATCGGCATAACTTTAGTTGGTGGGTCTGCCTTATCGATTGCCGCAGCACTATTCTTTGTATTTTTACTGAAACCATCCAAACAGACTGAGGTTGCGAATGCCTCTGTCGCCAAAACTTCTAAAACCATCGTTTCACCGTTGAAAGTCATTGTTTCTTCGGTAAAAGGAAAGGTATCTGTTTTGCCAGAAGGAAGTTCGCATCCGGTGGCTCTTGTAAAAAACTACCAATTGGTTTCGGGTGATGTTATCATTACAGAAGGAAACTCGCAAAGTGATTTAGATTTTGAAACTGGATCTTGGATGCGAATCACCCCAAATTCTGAAGTCATTTTAGATCGAATCGAAAAAACTGAGGATTCCCAATTTCAAAAGTTTTCTGTAAAAAAAGGTAAACTCTTTGCTTCTGTTTCCAAACTTTCGAAGGACAGCCAGTTTGTTGTGCAAGCCGGAGAACATCTTACACAAGTTAGAGGAACAGTTTTCAGTGTTCAATTTGATGGGAAAACTGAAGTAGTTGCGGTTCGTGAAGGTTCTGTATCCGTTGGAGATTTAATCCTTAATTCACAACAACAAACTATTGCGAAATTAGGAGAAAATCCTGTCATAGCAGCTTCCTTGAGTGCCAAGGAAGACAAAGAACTCAAAGCATTTCAAACGCAAAGCGTTCTTGCTCGCGAATCCAAACTTTATGAAGAACATGCTAGATTAGAACTTGTCCGATTGGAAGATGGAACTGAGTACCGAGGTGTCATTCTTGGGCAATCAGAAACTCACCTTCATTTCCAAGGGTTAGAAGGTTTGATTGAAATCCCCATTCAGAAGATTCTAGAAACAGAAAAAATTCGTTAATCTTTATAAGTTTTTGACAATATTGTCTTTTCCTGAGAAGGTCTTTCCTAACACCCTAGGGGAATACCTTAACAGCAACCATGTCTCAAAATCACAAAAAAACCTTTCGTTTTCATTATCTCATCGATAAGGAATTCCAATTAAAGTTTTTAGCGCACTATTCGCTTTTGTTTATATCCGGGGTTCTTGTGACTTTAGGTTTTCTCTATTGGCTAAACCAAGCCAAGTATGATGGCGGGGCTGTGTTTCGTCTTCGTCAAGATGCACAAACAGTATATTGGAAAGTAGAAAACGAGGACGCGGGTCCAGGTGAGTTAAAAGAGAAATTTGTTCCAAGAGAGATTTACCTTCCGAACTATGACCACCAACTGAATATGTACACCATTCAATTTGATGCGGTGGTCACACTTTCGATTCTGTATTTGCTCTTAATCACCGTTTTTTCTGTTTTCAAATCTCACAAAATGGCAGGCCCCGTATTTAGTATCAAACGGTCTTTACAAAGGATGGCTTCGGGGGAACCGATTGAAACCATCCGCATCCGTAAGGGTGACGAGTTCCAAGAACTTGTGCAGGTGCTGAATGAAGTGATTCAGAAACGCGTCAGTGATGGTGCCAAAAAGTAGTATTAAGTAAATTATGTCGCATTGCTACCCGGTTGCCCCCGCCCTGAATTGGGTGGTGGAGGCGGGCTTGTGGGCTTTGTCGAACCACCTCTAACAGAAAATCCATAAAACCGCAATAGAGATTCCTAATTTCCCACTTTTTATTCTGATATGTTCATGTTTTTGAACAACTGCATGCCAACCAAATTCAAATCACAGTTGCAGGCAAGAAGTATCCGAAATCTGTTCCTTATCTAAATTTGGAGTAGATTTTAAGATGATGCAACGACTAGTGTTTCGAGTAGATTATTACGTGATGCAGTGAGCTACTTCCCATAATTGATCTTATGTCGCATTGGGTTTGGATTTATTTTGTATAGAAAGGCACATCGGTAACACTTTAGATCACTCACATGGGTGACACTTTTATTAGTCAATTCTATACAATAACCTCTGGTATTTCAACACTTTACTCGTATACAAATCTAAAATTCCAAGGATTGCGTTCGCAAAATAAAGACGACAATGCCTGTCAGAGACCTCTTCAAAGCCAACCACCTCTCCAATAAAAGGATTCCCAAAGAAGATACGATGGGATCCATATTGAGCAAAACCACTTTCATGAACTTTATCAGTGACAATATGAGTTGGATAAGCAACTTCCAGAATCTTTTTAGGAAATTCACGTATGGATGGTTTGTATACTTTTGAAGGAGTCAAGAAACCCAAAGCTTCATGAGGACGTATATAATTAAACTCATCGCAAAAGTTATCAAAGGCTCTCTGTTGAGCATTTAAACTTGATCTTGGAGGAAGAGCCGTTTCTTCTTTAAGAGTTCTGTGCATTCTTTCATGACGACCATTTTGAGAGGGTCTGCCTGGCTCAATCCTTTCCGGTCGAATTCCTAACTTCAACCACCAAACAGAAAGACTAGTGAGGCCACCGATCGCCTTACTCGCAAAGGGTGCGCCATTATCAGACTTAATGGCAATTGGTAGTCCATGCTCTTTAAAAACCCTTTCAAATACGGCTTTTGTTTGTTCCACATTCGTTTTATTTAAGATTTCGCAAGCAAGAAGATAACGACTATGAGCATCTGTGATTGTCAAAGGATCACAACGATCCCCATTCCCGACAGTAAAATGACCTTTAAAATCAACACACCAAACATCATTAGGTGCAACCACATCAGAGAAAGGAAAGAGAGACTGCGGTACTCTTTGTCGCTTTTTCTTGGGTTTGATAAGTCCCTTTTTTCTTAATATATTGCCAATCGTTGTTTCACTGGGAATGTGTTTTAGCCTGTGAAATCTAGCTTTTAGGATGGGTCGAAGTTTCTTTGGTCCCCAGGAAGGGTGTTCTTCACGTAAATCAAGGATCAATCGAACTACTTTTTCGGGAGTTGCATTTGATTGGGTGATTCGTTTTCTGGATTTGTCTTTGAGTCCATCAATTCCTAGAGACTCATAGTTTTTTAAATATTTATATCCGGTCTTTCTTGATATGTTAAAGTCTCTGCAAAGATCTGCAAAACACCAATTACCACTTTTAACAGCTGCTATAAACTTGATTCTTTCTTCTATCACTTTGGTTTCCTTCCAAGGCATCGGATTCTCCTCCGATACTCAATGTAAGTGTTACCTATGTGAGTTGTCTCTTTTGTTACCTATCTGACCTATCCATACCCTATTGAGTGTACTCGTACATCCTTTACAGAAAAGTAAACAAATTTTTATTCAGAGCTTCAAATGTAAGGAATTCCGCTAGAGCGTTAAATTCGATAGGCATAGCTTCGCCCCCTGAGTCCCATCCGCAAAACAGAACAGATGTTCTATTATAGGGAATATGATTCAATCCGAATTTTAATATCAATATATGCTTATTTAATTTTTAAGAATGGTGGTTAATCGGTGAGAACATTTCCTGCGTTTGTTGAGAAATACCTACCCAATAAATATCCGAGAGATTCTTTTTTATTTCAAAATAATTAAAAAATTATAGAATAGGGGATATATTTTTCTGTTTATAAACTGAGCAATATGTGAAAAATGAAATCTAATTATTTTGGATATTTTGTATTTAGTTCAAAAATAAATGGATCCAACTGATGATTTGGGACCTATCTTAGACCCCCCACCCCACTCTTCGCCTCCGCCTTCAAATATTCCACCGCTTCCATTGCAAGCCAACCAGCCTTCATGATCGCATGTGGATTGTTTTGCAAGATACTTAGCCAAGAAGAAATATATTCCTTATGTTGTAAGTTTCCGCTTAAACCAAATTCTCCAGCGAAAAGGGCCGAACATAACTCTGCAACCAACTCCTCAAACGCATAGCTGCTCCTACCATTCGAGAAGTCGCGATTCAATCGATGTCTTGCTCCTGTCCAATGTCCTAACTCGTGTAAGTAGGTGGCCCAATAATCACTTTCCGTTGCAAAATGCTCTTTTGGAGGCATAAGGATTACATCCGATGAAGTTGAATACTGAGCATTATCAAAGAAGGAAGTCGCTATTGTGTGATCTATCGCTTGCACAAACGATGCAACCTGATCCAAACTTTTTTCCCGAATCTTTGTTACATATAAAGAATACTCCGACTCAGGTACATTCATTTGTTCAATGTTGAACGTGGGGAACGCTTTATAATTCTTATATGTTTTGAAATAAACTGGCTCCTCATCTTTGTTTATTTCGAAAACTTCTTTTAATTCAGCTTTGTTTTGTCTCTTCTTAGGCCAAATCGGAACCTCAACATGGTAAGGAAACAAAACAGCAGCCTTTTCTATTTCCCCCTCTTTTGGTAAATAACCAAGACCTTTCCATTGTTTTGCTGTGGCCCAAACCGGATAAGTAAAGCCATACTTTACCAAACAATTTGTTAATAAAAAGGAATTAAACATTCCATACGTTTGTTTTGTTTTACCATTCTTTGGATATCCAAATGTCTGCCAAGGTTTGACCCACTGTCCTAGGTCACAAGATTGAATGGCCGCCATCACTTCTTCTGTTATTTCCTTAAGGATTTGATTTCCATATTTCTCTTTCATACCACTATATGTAAGTTCAAAGCCAAGGGTGTCACAATTTTTGGAAAAATTTGCAAACCTATTCCGCTTCAATCCCTTGGCAGAATATACACCTACCCTAGGACAAAATGGCGAATCTTATTGTAGAGAAGCAGGAAAAGGAAATCGGAAGGAAGTTTTCCGAAATTTTACACTCAATCGAGTATCTTATTCATAGGCACAAGTTAGGTTAAATAACTGTATCCCTTAAGGCAAGTTCTAACAATCAATTATGAAAATTCACAACTTTAATTGGCGCTCGTTATTGAATCTCAAAACAATCGAAGCAAATCAATCCTTGTTAGTTTCTACGTGGATTGATTTGCTTTTAGATTTTTTTGTCCACGGAGATTCTAAATTTGCAGAATCTCAGATGTCTGATTTTCTAAATCAAATCTTTCGAAAAAATGCAAAATTCTCGTATGTAGAATTTCTGAAAGAACTGCAGGTAGAATTTTCCTTATTTGAGTATGAAGACCAACTATTGTATCCTTTGAGTTCCATCACTGTGCCACTATGGGAAGACAAAACTCTTTTCGATCATTCAAAAGAATTGCCTCCCGACCTCCATTGTACCTTCTATCTAACTCCAAACGATATGGTAAAAGACTCTCATTTTACTTTCAAAAACTCAGGCAATGTAAACCATATAGAAAAGGTAATTTTGTTAGATGGCATCGAATGGACCCGACTTACAAATGATCGATTTTGGTCAGAAACAGGGGAAGGAATGAGTTACAGAATTCAAGACAAGGTATAACCATACCTTCCTCGTACCTGTAAATTCCCATCTACCATTCGTTCGCAGTTTCAATGTAAGTAAACGAATGCTGAAAAGAATCGATTTGCTACTTAATAAGCTCGTCGATTTTCTCCACTACTGCCTTAAAGCCAAGTCCATTTTTATGATATCGATTACTCCACGCCGGATGGTGAATTCCTAGAAAATGGATTCCTTTGTCATTGAAGTATTTCCAATAAGCAGAATTCGTTTCACCGCTTGAATCTCTGTCTGGCTGACTTTTTGGATTTATTGCCTTTCGAAAGAGACTGAATGGACTTTGATCACCATGACCCAAACACAACACCAGCTTAGGTTTTACAATTTCAAGTATACTCTTATGAATTGGGTAAAGACACTCTTTAAAGAAATTAGATACCGTATGATTTGGAGAATTTGCAATTAGGGAATTATCTTTTAAATCGACTGATCCTCTTATCGATTGCATAAAAATCGCGTTGAGAGTTATCGACTTTCTTAAGTCCAAACTAATCACACTATTTTTAAACAATTCTTGCATCACACGCTGCATGCCCACTGGAACAACCTTTTTATTATCGCTACAAATTGGACATTCTGCATACGTTTTTGATGGAGTATAGTGATGAAAAGGTTCCTTGTATTTGCCTGCTTTTTTTAAATCTGCTTTGCTATGCCTGCAACGATCAATAAAACCAGAATAGAACTTAAAGCTATCATTATCCCAATATTTTGAAATATTACTGCCTAAACTGCCGACAGACTCTGACTTAGGATCACATCCTTGCCTATTTTTGTCATAACCACCTCCCTGTTGTGGAATTCAAATAATTTGATGCAAATTGAGAAAAGCCTTAATTCTCTTTCGATTCCTTTTCTTTCGAAAAGGATGAAGATAAACTAACGTACCTGATGATGAAAACAATTTTAATTTATTTCGATCTGGATATTTAATATTTTTATCTTCGCTACCAAGCTTATTTATATTCAAATATCGGAGTGATTTAAATTGATCTATAAAGTTCTCAAATTTGACCATTCCATTACGATTAATACGGTGCAATCCAAGATATCGCAAATTATAATTTGGCATCTCTAATTCGGGAAATTGGAAATTTCCGGAAGCCATGATTTTAATGCGCATAATCGAATTCCTCTCAAACAAACTTTTGGGCAAATTTCTAAGATCGGGTGCAACTACCGTGAATGATTTCAATTTTGAACCAAAGGTTAAATTTTTAGGGAGATATCGGAACTGAGAATTCACAAATTCTTGCCTGTGATTTCTTAAAGCCAAACGAAATTTAGATGATAAGAGTTTTTTATAATGATGAAACATTCTTTTTTCAATGGTTTTAAGTCCAATTTTTGAGAATATAGAATTCTCTGTATGTTCCGTTGTAGAACAAAAACGGAACATATGCGCAGTTATATATTCAGAGGAAGATTTCAAACGATGATTTTCATATGCAAAAAATCTTAAATCTGGAAAAATCGTTAAGTCTTCAGGAAATTCTTTTAAGAGTGAATTCTGTATGCAGATATTACGTATTTTTTTCCCTTCAAATTCACTTGATGTATTAATTAACCTTCTCAAACTACAATCACGAAAATAGAGATGTGTAATATCAGCAAAACATCCACCTAGGGAAGGAAGTTCCTCCATATCCAATCCAACAAAATGAAGCATTTTAATATTTTTAACATCTTTTAGCAAATAACGAATATCGCCCATATTTAGATTATCAAATTCAGAATTCTTTTTTTCAGAGAAAAGCGAATCAGAAAATTCACTTTGTTTACCTTCCCCACTTATGCCATATTCTACTCTTTCATAGTATTGTTTCAATAACTCCCACTGAGACTTACGAAGAGAAATAGATTTAAAATTTACACCAACAACTTTAATGGCTTTTTCCGATTGATTTTTTGTTATATCAGAAAGAAAATCTTTTATATCGCTAAGGATACAATTCATATGAATGCAATACTCTTTCATTGCTTTAATTATAGCGATTTCCTAATTGGTATTGCGGAATTTATTTATCCGAAAGTCAGTTTATTTTTCCATCCCTCAATCTTTTTGAAGTTTGATTTTATTTTACTACAATTATCGAAAACATTTATCAACAAGTAACGGAAACTTGGAAATCGATTCATTAACTTGCAATCGTAGGTTGAGTAACCAGATTTCCATAGTTTGAAACACACTCTCGCAACATGAAGATTAAGTTTGTTTGAAAGTGAGGCGATACAAACGATCGTTTTTTCTTTTACATTTAAACAAAGAAGAACAGACTCTTTTGAATCAGGAATATTTTTCACAAACATAACTGATCCATCAAATAGAAAAATCGTACGTTCTGGAACAATATCTTTCGCGAGACAATTGTTATAAATGAATCCATATCCAATTAATTCATTCAGTGTGCGAATACATCTAAACCCGTGGACAGGAATTTTTTTGTCAAAAACAGGTATCAACATCTTTTGGGTCAACTTACCAAAATTCTTTTGAATTTTTTGCAAAACTTTATAATTCAAATTATCTAAGAAATCATAATTCTTAATCTTACTATTTTTAAGAATTGATATACATAGCCCGGATGCAAACAATCTTAAATACCTTTGCTTTTCCTTCCTATTCATATATTCTTTGTAATCTTTCTCGAAGTGATAAGAACTTGGATTCGAATTTTCAGCTAATTCATAAAAAATCAGTCCCAGATTTTTATAAAACCTTGAAAAGCCCAAAAGAAAATAAACATTCAGAGGATTTTCATATTTAAAAAATTTCTCTGGAATTTTTCCAAATTTCACCAGAGAAAGCAACCGAAACCACTCTTGCTCCCTGAGAGTGTCTATATTGTTTTGAGAAATAAACTCATATAAACCTGTAGATAACTTTCCATCATATGATAAATATGCTTTCCAATTATGCCATTTTTCGTTCGCGTCACTAAGTCTTAAACCAAAGTTACTTTTTTTGCCTAATCTCTCCATTTCAGCCAAATGTAACAAAAGATACTTTAAAAAAGGAAAATCTATGATTTCCTTTCTAAGTTTCTCATCTTCGAAAAACCGAATTATAATTGAAGCAGGCAAATATTTGAATCTTACAATTTCATTTCCATAATCTCCAAAAATAGGAATAGAAGCTATTCTAGTAAAATTAATAAATTCACGTGGAAGTTTAGATTCAAATTGCCTTCGCAATCCCTTTGAATTCTCGATAAATCTTTTAATTAAAAATTTAGGAACCCCAAACCCAATTAAGACCCCCAAATTAAAATTAAAACGAATTGGAATCTTTTGTTTTTTGTTTCCAACCTCCAAAATATATCTAGTTTTAGATGGGTATAATTTTAATGAATACCCAGAAGATGTGAGTTGATAAATGACAACAGGAGTTTTCATAGTTTAGAGCCAATGAAAACTTTAGCGCATCTTTACTGGAATTTCGGATTTAAATATTCCGAATAAAAAAATTTGAATCCGTAAGACAGAAATTTATTCTGAAACACGACGCAGCTCATTTGCAATTTCGCTTGATCCTTCCTTTTCCAACGCGATTAGAATTTTTTCCTGCATACTCCGAGAGAATAAAACGAAAAGCATTTCCATCGGCTGAATACTACTTTGGAACGTTTTAGTACTTTCAAAGTAAGAACGAATCAAAATGAATCTTTCGATATTGGCAAAAAATCGCTTTTTAGAGATATTAATTTTTGCAATTCGACTCTCAACATCCATTCTAACAGTTGCTTCAAGATTCGATAAGATGGCTAAAGACTGTTCCGAATCAATAAACTTTAAAACTAGTGCAAAAAATTGATTATTTTCTTCTTGGATATAATTCAAAATTTCCTTTGGATCAATGTCTTTTAGATTTTTGTTAGCAATCAACAAATTGAATTTATCAGATCTTTGATTTTCAAAAGAGAAAAGATTTAATATTTTTGAGTAGTATGTGTTTATGTTAATTCCATTGAACAAACTTTTGAAAATACTTACCCATTGCAAAACATTCAAGTCTTCTCCTCCGCTTTCGTTATCTGTATCAACAAAGCCGATTGCATCGACTCGGCCGCGAACCTGAAAAGCAATATTAGAATTTCTTAAAAATGCATACCCGAAGAAACTAATTCCATTATCAAATTTAAGGATAAATGGCTCTCCAGGATAAGTATTCAGTTTAATATTACTATTTAGCTCTAATTTTAGGATCTCACGACAAGTCATGATTCGTTCCCCAAGTATCAATCGACCTCTAATCCTATCAGAGGAAGATCTGATTACATTAGAATCACGCAAATCATTTATCTTTTCGATTTTTATTCCAAAATTTTCATCAGCAATAATTATACTGCCTTCAAATAAACGAAGGTCACTTGCTTCAGCATATAAGGCTATTGAACAATTTTGAAGATTGTCAAATTTAACAATACTTCCATTTGCCAAACTCATTATCTCTGCTTCGGTAAAGTATCCCCTATTCAATTCAGCCACTAAATTTACTTCACTATCCAAAATAGAAGTCCGAAGCTCATGCCGATTTAGTTCAAATTTTTTCAATTTTAAACGATTTTGCTTGGATTTAAAAACAGTGCGACAAGCTATTGTTTTCCCAATCATCAAGATCCCATTCTTCTTTTGATCCAATGTTTCTTCTAAAAAACAATTCTTCAATGGCACGGGAAGGTTTGTTAACTTGGATTCCATTAATTGGAAGTATTTTGAGAATTCAAATTCATGTGAAAGAAGATAAAACTTGAGATAAGAAAGTAACAGCGTTTTGATATCTGATTTAGCTGACAATTCCCCAAAGGCGTTTCGTATTTCGTCATAAGAGAGAGTTGATAGAAATTCTCTTAAATATTTCTTGTTCTTGCGAGTTTCAAAGCAGCCTTTTACCCAAAGAAAATATTTGAGTTTCTCAAGAATAGTTTCTAAATTCTTATTGTTAGAATTTTCTAACTGCGATATTTCTTCTTTTATTTGTTGCATCTTTCTTACCTAGACAATTGTCACTGATTCGCTCGAATGCCATGAATCGGAAGCAGTTGACCCTTTTCAAATTTTATAACCTTTGATACATTAAATCCAGGAACCTCAAGACAAGTAGTCTTACATCTTTCCTTTTCGCCGAGATTACGCTTATTATATAAATCGATTGATGTTTTCAAAAGAATCGACTCAATGGAAGAAAACGGAATAAATATTTGCATTAATTCAGAACAGTCATCAATATTTACGTCAAAACAAATGGATAACATTTTTGAACTTAAGGGTATTCTTTTGATTCTCCATGCTTCTCCTTCAACGAAATCAAGAGACAAACTCATCTCGCAAAGCGCGTTCCATTCTTTGTTCAGATGGACCAGAATTTTTTTTTCAAGAAAATCTTCTAAGATAAGTAATTGAAAACTAGAGAAAGGTTTCACTTGTTCTGAGGATTCTTCATTCGATGCCCCCAACAATTTGTTTAAAATTTCATTTGCTAAGTTATATTCGAAAATCAAAATTATTGGGTGTTTATATTTGTTAATATTAATTGTAGAAATTAATGTTGGTCCAGAGAAAGATCGAGTAACTTCCTCGTGGTGTAGCTCATCAATAGCCGCAATACTGATGAAAACTTTTGAATCAAGTTCCGACCGTAAATCTACTGTTAATGCAGTAGCAAAAGAAGAATGTATTGAAAAAAGAATATGTTCATGCTCTTCTGAAAAGAGAATAGGCCTATTGAAGTCATAGTATTTTGTATAATTTAAATTATTGAATTCACCTTCAGATAGATTGTTCAAAAAATCATCAATCTCTTCCATTGATAAAACTAATTTTTCTTCCTTCATATGTCTGCTACCATAGTATATTCAATGCTTCCAACTGATCGATCAGTTTGCCGAAATGCAACAGGTTCTCTTTTTCTAGTTCCGAATTGTTTTCCCATTCCTCTGGGTGCTTTTCCATTTCTAATCTAATGATTCGTTCAAACGAAATTTCACCATATCGTTTGCGAGAACTTCTCAAACCAATTTTTACTCGATCATTTCCTTTGATAAATTTATGCATTTCAACAATGTCGAATTTCTCAGGTAACATACAGATAATGGTAAGATAATAAAGGAAGTCTGGAATCTCATGTTGGTCCATAAAATGTATGAGTTTATTGATAATTGGAGGAACTTCGCTAAGTCTCACCTTACTCGGCAATTCAATCTCGGGTTCAAAAGAAGCGTTCATCTAAGATCCCCCCTACTCCACTCTACCATCAGGCCAAAACAACTTCACTGGAGTTCCCGTTTTCTTTGCAAAACGAATCGTAGCCCAAGTGCCAGACCTTTGTTTCTCAGGACCACTCGGAAACGCCCAGAGTTCCTTCGCTGAAGAAACTATCACTTGGTTTCGTTTTAAATACTCTTCACTTGCAAAGCTGTGAACCAACACATCCTTCGTTTCATATTTCTTTTGGCAAAACGCTCGTTGTTTGTTATCTGTTGGAGGATGGATGAAGATTTCGATGACTTTGGGATTTTCTTTTTTAGCCTCCAAGAGGATTTTATGGATTCCTTCATCTACACCCACACAATCACCGTGATGTAATTTAATCTCATCATACTTCGAAAGTTCGGTAACAAAGGCTTCGATTTGAGCCTGCGTGATTCCATCTCGAGATCCAGTAATTCCGATATGTAATTGTTTCATGATACTAGTATCCCATAGGTGATTCTAGAATTCGGAAAAGGATTTTCCGAATGGGAATGGTGAAAAGGAATGTTTTCTATTCTAAACTCTTATAACTCGATTTTCAAGAATTCCGCCTTCCATTATCATTTTGCAAAATAACTGATTCTCAAAGGTTCGTAGAATCTTTTGATTGTAAAAGAATCTTACAAGGCTTGTTTCACTGTTTGTTCGTTAAACTACAGAGATCATTTTCCTTGTATGCTCGTTTGCATCTCTTACTTTTTTAAGACAAAAAAGATGTCCATTTTTATGTAATTAGGCTAATTCCGTTTTCTCAGAAGTAAATAAAAACAAATTGTCAATCATCCGTGGATTATCGCCATTCTGAATCATCAAGATTGATTTTTCAATTAGATCAAGAAGTCTGCTATTATCATAAAGAATTTTATTTTTATGGAAATCTAATATCAATTTTACTATCTCAGGTTCTGTCCCATCTACAACCAATTGAAGACCATTTGCCAAAAATTTATCCTCAGTAAATCCAATCACATCTTCTAAAGCCAGAATCCCTTGTCTTCTTGCATGATCTGCGAGATTCTTAAAAGCTTCTTGATAGTTGTGAAAATTTATAGAACGAGAAGGAAGTTTTTGTAATAATGTCCGACATTTTTCATGAAAAATTTCAAATTTTTCTGCTGAAGCTTTGTAACTTTTACGCTTAGCTTTCTTACTTCTAAATTCGCCAATGAAGTCATATGTTTCTTCAATCATTCTCTTTGTCTCGTCGGGAGTCGGGGTTTTTTTGATTTTTATATTCCCAGATCTTTCAGCTAATTGTAATACTTCGTTAATTCTTTCTGCTACAGCATTACTCTCCACAAAGTATAAGTTATGAGAATCGAGTTCTCGAAATAATTTCTCTCTACTCGTATCAACTACAGAATTTAATATTCTATTTTTTTCAAAACGATTCCAATTGTATTTAATTGAACCAAATCCATCAAAAAATTTGAGCACATAATTTATTTCGCTAAAGGAAAGATTCCCAGGAAAATCAAATCCAGAGCTTGGAATCTCAAAATCCTCATTCAGCTCTTCTAATACACATTTGATCGTTATTTTAAGATCATGCTTTGTTTTATATAACTCTTTAAGCAATGGAACTGCTTCTTTGCACTGGTAATGAGCTATATTTTGCAAAGCTTGTTTTCTTTTGGATTCATTATTAAGATCGTTAGCAAGATCGAATATCCACTGTTCACAATTCAACTCTCTATATTTTCCCATTTGCTTCACCTTGAATGAATTTTTTTAGCATCCCATCTGTGGTTCTAGAATTCGGAAAATGATTTTCCGAGTGGAGTTTACATTTCCAAAGCAGAGAAAAGAAAATATTCTAATTTATAAATATACTTAAGCTCCTACAAATGGAACACATTTGCTAAAGTTGAAAATAATCCAAGTGCCTAATTGATGGTCCGATATTCTGCAAAATGGAAAACCTTATAATTTATCAATTTAATTATTGTAGTTTCCCATAATAGAATGTACCTGACTCGTAAAGTTTGCCGAAGTGATCATATCTTTTACCTTTGCCATGAAGGTATCCACTGGAAAAGATTCCCTCCTCCATCAAATTTCCATTCGGGTGATATCTCTTACCTTTTCCATGAAGTTTACCATAATGAAATTCACCAACTTCTAAAATTTTGCCCGAAAGATTATATTTCTTACCTCTACCATTCAAAAAAGTTTTATCATGGCCTGGTTCGACGTAATAGTCATAAGCAAAGTCTCCCTCAGCTAATAGTTTCCCATCTGTATTATAAATCTTGCCTTTTCCTCCGAGATATCCCTGCATGAATTCCCCTTCCTGATATACTCTTCCGTTTTCGTGATATTTCTTCCCTATACCAGATAGCCGTCCATTTCGGAATTCACCTTCCTCAGACACTCTTCCATTTTCATGATATTTTTTCCCACTCCCCTCTAATCGACCAAATTCGAATGTTCCTTCCTCTATTAGATTATTAGTAAATTCATACTTTTTACCCAAACCGTATAGCTCCCCTTCAAAAAAGGTACCGACTTCTCTAAGCTCTCCATTCCAATATTTTTTACCATTCCCTTGTAATCGACCCTCAAAAAATTCCCCTTCCTCTTCTAAATTACCTTTATTATCAAAAATCTTCCCTTCTCCAGTTAATTTACCATCTTTAAATGAGCCTTCTTTATTTATAACCCCATTAGAGTGATATATTTTACCTTTCCCTTGCAAAAGGCCACTTTCAAAATAACCTTCAGCCGATATTTGATTATTTTGCCAATATTGTTTTCCTTCTCCATCGACCGTATCTAGAGACAAGCAGGTAAATTGAACAAAAAAACATAGAACTGAAATAAGTAAAAAAAATGATTTCATGAAATCTCCAAACATGCCACATAACAAATGGTATACTCCACACAATGTCAACAAATTTTCTGACAAGATGATTAGATTTTCATTCAAAAAAGAATCTAACTTCTAAATTACGACACCCAAATTTTCATTGAAGATACTATTTATTATTTAAATAGAAAAACGTTGATACTTTAATTCACTTTGCTCTAGAGCATGTTCTAAATTAAAAATTATCTTCGTCTAAAACAAAATAAAAAATTTCACCCAACCATTTTAATAAATTTGAACTTCACTCCTTCCCCAACCTAACTCCCAAACATCGGCCTTAATCTCACTGTATAGGTTTCCCAAAAGATACGATCCTGTTTTGCCAAACTCTCTGGTCCACTTGCCGATTGGATCCGAATGCGAGTGGTCGGTGCCAGTTGATTCGTCCATTGCAAAAACTCTTTCCAAATATCCAAAGGACTCTTTGTACTTATGTTATGTACTTTTGTTGTACTAGGTACAAAAGGAACCGCTGAAACTTCCGAATCTGCCTTGGATTTTTGGATGGGAGCACTCGGTTTCTCTTCCACTACCGCTTGGGAAAAATTTCCTAGGCTGTAAGTTAACTCTCGCCTCCTTCCATCGAAGGAAAGTTGTGAAATATAATTTCGTTTTTTCAGTTTGGAAATCATACGAGAGATGGTGTCTGGCTGTTTCCCAAGCAGTTTGGCAAAATATGCATTGGAAGCAAAACACCCTTTTGCCAATGTTAACGATCGAATTTCCGAAAGCAGATACTTTTCAGAAACACTCAAATCCTCAAGGCATTCAATTTCCCTGGGAATCCAAATCCCTGTTCGGTTAGTTTTCATTTTAGGTTCCTTCTTCCAAATGAACACTGACTCCGGCTACGAGCATCTGGTCGTTTTTATGCCAACGCATTCTGAGAATGCATAGCTCCCCTACTCTACTGGACTTCGGTTTTTTTCATGTGAAGACAAACCTTCGGTCAAAGTAAATTTACAGAGAGTGGAAAGTTCTTTCGAACGTTCCGTCGGAATTTTTTAACGAATTCCGAGTTAAGTCATAACGGCTATGTGGTAGAGCCGTGTTCGGCAGTGTTAACCGAACGTTCCCCAAATGTACCGACGTCGATAAACTGTCAATAAGTAAAAGAGACATAAATCAGGAATTTTTAACAGGAGGAAGGTGGCTCGTTTTGCTGAAATTCGAGCTGTGTTGGAAGGAGAGATAAATATGCCCTGGTTGGCTACCACACCTTCCAGGGCGTTTGACTTAACCCGGTTAAGGATTACTTAAGAACAACCCTAATCGAAGTACAAAAAGAGTACAAGCATTTTTTTGTTGAGAACGTCGATAAGCCTAGTTCGTTAGCTGGATGTTTTTTCAACGGGCGCCTCACATCCGTTACAGTCAAAAAGTTGTATCGTAGCAGTGACCGCGCTTTTCGCTTCAATCTTTCCCAACAAATGAGAAAAGATAAAACCTGAATCCAAAATGGGAAAGTATTTCCGCTGCAATCGCTGGCGCTAGGACTCGATTGAGGATCAAAAAAGAAATGAGTCTTAAATTATTACCTTATCTCGTAATCGATTACTTTTTATTTTTTGGCAAACAAACAATCCGATTGCAATCAGCAATACAACCTTGCCTTGCTGTCTCCAATGATTTTCCATGGTTTGTATACACATAAATCGAACTCGTACATTTCGACATACATTCTTGTTTCTCTTTGCAGTTCAAACTTCCATTGCCGCCAAGAGTTTCGTAATATGGATGCACCGGTTGTTATTTGGAAAAATCAATTGGTCCATTTCCTTTTTGTTTGTCTGGAAACAAGGCAAGTGGGAATAAAAAAGTTAGGATTGTAAGTATGATCAATTGGTTCATCGATTGTTTCCCTGCTTGGATTATTTTATTCTGATTTATGGTTTTTCAGCGTTCTTTGTAGTAAATGTTCTTTCGCTTTCCATCTCATCTAATCCTATTTTGAAGTAGGTTACTATACCGCAAATATCGGGTTTGCCTTCAAAACCAATGATAAGGACTGGGCCTATTGGTGCTTGCATTGTGGAACAAGTAACTTTATTCGATTTACCTTTACAGGGGCCATCTAAAGGTTTTAACAAGCTATATTCAACTTCATTTTCATTGATCATTTTAATGTAGCCTGGGATCTTTCGGACTCCATATTTCTTGGCCATCATCGTCCCTTCTTCAAAAGTCATTGTATACTCGATGTTTTCTCCATCAAATGAATATTCAACAAATGTACTCGGGTCTTCAATGACACCTTTTCCTTTTAGTAGGTCTAATACTTCCCTCCAAGACTTTGCCTGTTTCACTATTTCGCAAGGGTGCATCTTTTTATCTGTCAAACAAGCGGGGTATCGAGTTTCATTTCCTTTCCTGTAGGCTTCACATTTGCCCCGATCAGGAGTCTCTGCCATAAGGGAGTGGAAACTGAATAGGAATAAAAGTGCAGAGTAAAATACTTTCATTTGAATTTCCCAAGATTAATATCTTGGTTCGAATTATGATCAAGCTTTATTCTTGGTCCGTTAGGACTCTTTTCGTAAAAGCAGATTCGATAAGTTCTATCGATGCAAGATACCGAAAAGTCTGTTCGTTTTTTTGCAATTTTCTTTACGATTGTGCCAGTGCTTGGAGAGAGAAGGGAGCTGGTTGGCAAAAAAAGCCTTCAGGATTCATTGATAAGATCGAAGACCAAGGTATCACGGTGATCCTTTGGTCTTTTTTGGTCTTTCCTCGAATAAAAATTTGAATTTATTTCGAATTCCCATTAACTTGGTTTTCAATGAAAATTATTACTTCAGCAAGTTTGAAAGGTGGCGTTTCCAAAAGTACAATTTCTATCTTTTTGGCCTTGGCAATTAGTCAACTTAAGAAAAAAGTATTAGTGATTGATCTGGATCCTCAGTCCTATTCGTTAACAGATTTTTTTCTGCGCGATCTTTCGATTGATGAAATTGATAAAAAAAATGCCTACCAAGCATTTTCAGACCGCAAACAACTAAAAGATTGTATGTTTCCATCCCAAGGTATCACGGTGATCCCTTGCTCCCCTGATTTACAAGATTTGGGTGCTGAATTACAAAACGATCCGGGTTTACTCCTTCGCTCCAAAAAAGAAATCTCTTCCTTGCCGTTCGACTATGTGATCATCGATACTCCACCTTCACCGGTTTACGAATTCAAAATCGGTTTGTATGCTGCTGATATCGTTCTCTCTCCACTCACTTACGACCGATGGAGTTTATCAGGTCTCTTAAAAGCCAAAAAACAAGTCGAGTTAATCGGCCGCTCTGGTCTCAAAACTCCAAAGCATGTTGCCGTTCCCTCTATGGTATCCGACAAAACTAAAGACGATGTGATTGATATCCTAAAAGAAGGAAAATTCAAACACACAAAATCCTTCATCACTCGCTCAGCAGCCGTACAGTCAGCCATCATGAAAGGAAATGGTTTGAAATCTGGATCTAAATCCGAACAAGAATTTTCATCCTTAGCAAGTGAGGTGATTTCCTTATGAGTGCAAAGACAAAAAAATCGGCAATGATTGACTCTCTTGGGCAAAACATTCTTGTCTCTAATAAAGAATCATTCAAACTCACAACCTCCTCAAACAAAAACTGGGAACTTAGTCCTGTCCGCAATGCCAATGTATCGGAACTTCTCGATCATCCAGACAACATCAAGTTCTTCGACTACTGGGATAAATCCAAAAAAGAAGATGAATTGGCTTGGAGTCGATTTGTGGACCGAATCAAAAAAGGTGGGATACATGATCCACTCATCGTCTTTGGACCAAGAGCAAGTGCCGTTGGTTTTTCCTTAAAGCCGAACACTCTCATCACAGGACACAGAAGAAAAAAAGCCCTGAAAGAATTAGGAATCACAGAAGTTCCCGTTCGCTTCATCGAAGGAAAAATTACACTTCGTGAGCTAGAAGTTTTGATGTTGTCAGACAATTTTGACAGACGCCAAATCAAAGACCCAGCACAAGTCATTTATATATTAGTGAATCTATTTCCAGACACCTTTCAAAAAGACAACCGAGGTGGAGATATCACATCCAAAGACAATGCAACTCTCGCTGAGATTTCCAAAACTCATGGCATTTCCGTTCCTCAACTCAAACGCTACAAAGCGGTTTACCGTGAAGCCCTGCGCCTTGCACAAACTGCAAAACAAAACCAACCTGGACCAACTGAGTTTAAACAAGCCCTAAAGAACTTAGCAAACAAACGAAAAGCGGCCCCAAAGCAAAAACCAAAGACAGACATCAAATCTATGTTTGCCAAACGTTTTCCTTTCTTGGGATCCAAACTTTCGAAAGCTGAACAAACAAAACTCTTCCAAGCAATTGAAAAGTTGGTGAATTGAGCCTCAGGATTATGTCTCTTTGTGTTTTGTAGGCAGCTTGTGAGAAAGTCACATAGGTAACACTAGAACACTCACATGGGTGACAGATGGAGTGGGGGAGGGGGTTAAGAATCAAATGAAGGCAGGTGAATATTTAACAAAATTTGAATCAATGGATACTCGGAAAAGACCTGATTCTAGTGAAGTCTATCAGATCTTTGTGGATTTTGCGTCATTGATCGTATCACTAAAAGAAGATGATTTGGAGCAGATAAAGAAACAAGTTAATCTAAACTTAGCTAAGAAGTTATTATCCATTAGTGGATATCTATCAGAATATTCAATGTTTACAAATTCAAAACAATGTCTACATGCAGCTTTAATCTGTCATTGTATAGAAGATACATTTATCGATTATAGAGAAAATATTCGCTATCTCGTTTTGATTGAATTTGCTGCAAAAAAAATAAATGTAGATTTCTTTAACTTGGTCAAAAGTATACTTCCATATTGCTCTGTTCGTACTAAGGAAAATTTGGAAAATTATATCAATCGCGATGGCTCTTTGAATGAATTAAAGAATTTTCAGATCAAATTCAAAATGGTAGAAGGTTACCCAACCTTTCTACCTGAATAAATCTCTAGCCTTACACAAAAACCTTTTACTCTAATCGATAACCTTGCCATTTTCGGAAAAGTTTATTCCGAGATGAACCGACTTTGCAGAATACAAAGATCCCAAGCTCCATAATAAGCATCTTCGCCTTGGTATTCGAATCCGTCTGTCATACCGTAGGTAAAAAAATTGTAAGAGAGTAGGTCTGATGGTAAATAATTGCTACCTTCTAAGATTGATTTTATCATTTCCCTTTTGCTCGAAATTTTAAAATCTCTCTCTTCGCGCATTTGATACTCGAAGATTCGGCCGATGTCAATGCATTCAAATCGGGAAAGCATGGATTGAATCACATTCTCATTTCTTTTCTCTTTCCATTGATTGGATCGAATTTTTGCTGCCAAAAATTCATCTTCATTTTTAAAGAAAGGAGATTTGAAAAGTGAATAATCTAAGTATTTACCAATGACTACCATCAGATCAAAATCAGGGATTAAGAGATGGTTATCAAATTGGTAAAACATACGGTAACACCTTAGGTCGCTGGAGGGAACCGTCCCATGATTAAAAGCGAAGTTTGTCATTGAAATACGATGTTTGTCGGGAATATCAAAAAAGTCTTTCGAAGGGAGAAACAAAAGTGGGAAGGTATAAAGTTTTTCTGATATTGGATCATCCATAGTAATGATATTAAACCAGCTTACTTTTCATTTTCGGACGAAAAATTTCCGAATGACAAACTTTTGTTTGTTATATTAGTATCCATGAGCATGTCAAAACCAACTAAATCCCGTTATCTTACAAAATCAAGATACCAACTAGCGGGGGAATGTCCGACAAAACTCTATTATGCAAGCAATCCTGAATACGCAAACCAAAGCCTAGAGGATAGTTTTTTGGAGAGTTTGGCGGAAGGGGGATTTCAAGTTGGGGAATTAGCAAAATTATATGAAATGGATTCAGATAGTTTTGAAGTTGAAGGGTTGGAAATCGAATCGGCCGTCAAAGAAACAGAATTACTTTTAGAAAAAGACAAGGTAACCATCTTTGAAGCGGCCATCCGGTATCAGAATCTTCTCATTCGTGCTGACATTCTGAAAAAAAACGGAAACCAAATCGAACTCATTGAAGTAAAAGCCAAATCGTTTGCCGGAACAGATGAATCTTCATTCTTAAATGTAAGAGGTGATCAGATCAATTCAGCTTATAGTTCCTATCTAGAAGATGTGGCCTTTCAAACCTTTGTTTTGAAGAAAGCCTATCCTCAATATCGAATCAAATCGTATTTGATGTTGGCTAATAAAAATGCAAAAGCAACCGTCAATGGACTCAATCAAATTTTTAAAATCACTCAAGAGAATGGTAGAAAACAAATTCAAATCGACGAACCAATTTTGAAGAAAACTGGTCTTGGTGAGAAGATTTTAATCAAAGTTTGTGTCGATTCCGTTTTGCCATTCATCTACGAAGCAGAAGGGATGGCGGTTTATGAAAAACGAATTCAAGATCTAGCCACAAGTTACGAAGCTAACACCAAAATCCAACCAACCATTTCTACGACTTGTAACTCCTGTGAATTCACTTGCACCGAAAGTGATGTGGCCGAAGGAAAAAAAGATGGATTCTTAGAATGTTGGACGGAAAGCCTTGGCCTTCCAAAAGAGGCATTTGCAAAACCCCTTGTATTCGAATTATGGAATTCAAGAAAGTCATCACAGTATTTACGCGAGTCGAAATACTTCTTAGAAGATCTTTCGGAAGAGGATCTGACGATCAATCCAAGTGAGGATGATACTCTATCTACTTCGGAACGCCAATGGCTCCAATTGAAAAAAGTTTTAGATGGGGATAAATCTGTTTATTTGAATACAGTGGGTCTTAAAGTTGAAATGGATCGCTGGAAATTTCCACTGCATTTCATTGACTTTGAAACTTCTACTGTGGCAATTCCATTCTATCAAGGAATGTCTCCTTATGAAGAAGTTGCCTTTCAATTTTCTCACCATGTAGTGAACGAGGACGGTTCTGTAGAACACAAAGGACAATATCTTTCGACGGAACCAGGAGTTTTTCCAAACTTTGATTTTGTCCGTCATCTCAAAAAAGAATTAGAATCCGATGATGGCACGATCTTTCGATACTCCAATCATGAAAATACCATTCTCAATCGGATCATCGAACAATTGGATGAATCCATGGAACCGGATAAGCAAGAGTTAATCGATTGGATCAAAACAATCACTCACTCAGGTGGGAAGAATGAAAACACTTGGGTAGGGGATCGCGATATGGTGGATTTATGTGAAATTGTAAAAAAATACCATTATGATCCGAGAACCAAAGGTTCTAATTCCATCAAAGCAGTACTTCCGGCCGTTTTAAATTCGTCTTCGTATTTACAATCAATCTACAACAAACCCATTTATGGAAATGAAATCAAAAGTTTGAATTTCAAAGATAAAGTATGGTTAGAGATCGATCCATTCACGAAAGAAGCAACTAATCCGTATGACCAACTCCCTGATCTTTTTCAAGGGATCGAAATTCCTGAATCAGAGCTGAGTTTGGCCAATCAAAATAAGTTAGCAAGATTGAATGATGGTGGGGCAGCACTGACAGCCTTTGCCTTTTTACAATTTATGGATTGTTCAGAGCGTGTTCGGACCAAAATCAAAGAAGCACTTTTGAAGTATTGTGAGCTCGACACTTTGGCAATGGTTTTTATTTACCAATACTTTCGTTATGAAGTAGACTTAGGAAAACAGATTGACTCTCGCCAGCTTCTCCGAGGGTAACATTAGATGATGAATGAAGAACAAAAAGAATTGGTCTATGCTGGAATCCTTGGATTTGTAGTGGGAGATGCACTTGGTGTGCCGGTTGAATTTGAATCACGCGAGGAATTAAAACAGAATCCTGTATCCGGCATGACAGGATATGGAACGCACCACCAACCTCCCGGTACTTGGTCCGATGATAGTTCGCTTATGTTTTGTTTGATGGAAACATTTGTGGCTGGCTTTGATCTTAGGAAACTTGGTAACCGATTTATAAATTGGTTAGATATTGGTTACTGGACTCCTTATGGAAAGGCGTTTGATGTTGGGATCGGAACTAGAAAGGCAATTGATCGTCTGCGAGATACTTCCATCCATCCCAAAGATGCAGGTGGATCTGCTGAAAAAGACAATGGGAATGGTGCTTCCATGCGAATCCTTCCATTGTGTTTTGCCTTACAAAACCAATCTTTGGAAGAAAGAGTTTCCTTTGTTTCCGATGTTTCTTCTTTAACTCACAAACATCCAAGGAGTTTGATTGGATCTACGTTTCTTATCGAACTTGGGATAGCATTACTGCAAGGGAAATCAATCCCTGAAAGTAACCAGATCGCACAAGATCATACCAAAACCATCTTTCATGATGAAAAAGAATTAAGCCATTACAAACGATTGTTAATGGATCCAAAAGAATGGATTGATGTTTTGGCAAGGAAAGAGGATATAATGGCGTTGGTAGATTCGTTTGTAAAAAGTATAAACGGGACTTTGGCTTAGAAGTTATCTTATTCTATTTTAAACTTTATTGACAATTCACTGAACAGGCATTAGGGTAGCCGGATGAAAAATATATTTCTAAATCACTTGCTTTGTGTCTCGCTTTTTTTAATATCTTGTTCCTCAACTACTGAAAAAACAAATGAGAATAAAAGTTCGCGTGAATCCTCAAAACCTGAACAAAAAATGAGCGAATGCTTGATGCAGAAATCAAATCCAAAAGCAGGAGAGATACAGAATAATAAGGAATATTATCATTTTAAAAAGAAGGATCAGAAAATTTATCCAGGGAAATGTATAGCTGGTGATTGTATTTCAGGACTTGGTGAGATGGTTTTTCCTTCTGGATCAACTTATAAAGGTGAATTTAGAAATGGCAAATTCGATGGCTTTGGACGAGCTGAAAGTTGTTCAAACTATTTGTTTGAAGGAACTTTCACTTCGGGAATTGCTACTGAAGGCATTGCAACTTTTCCCGGAGGCCAAATTCATGAAGGAATATGGGATAAAGATGCAAGATTAATTAAAGGCAAAAGATTATATACAGATGGGGGAGTAGAGGAAGGAGAATTCGATCCAATCACTGGTGTTCTTCTTAAAGGTAAAATGATAGATCCGGAAGGCAATATTTACGAAGGACTATTTGATAAAAATGGATTTCTCCTTAATGGTAAATCATTCTTTAAAAATGGCATCAAATTTGAAGGATCCATCAAAAATCATGTATTGAAAGGTAAAACCATTTATCCTAGTGGAGTTACTTTTATTGGAAATTTAAGCTATGATGAAAATATTGAGATAAAAGGAAAAAAAATCGTACCTGATGGCACTATTTATGAGGGAATTTTTGACTTTAGAACTAAACTTCTGACTAAAGGAATAGCAATATTTCCAGATGGAAACATTCGCGAAGGTATCTTTGATCCTGAGACGGGTTATCTTATCAATGGGAAAGCAAAATACCCAAATGGAATACAAGAAGTAGGTGTCTTTAATAGAGAAACCGGTATATTTATTGATTTAGAAAAATTGGAAAGACAAGTTTTCAATGAATCTTTAAAATCATCATACCATCAGTGGGAATTTGACAGAGATGGATGCATAGATAAATGGAATGTTACATTCCAGAATAATACAAAAAAAACTATCTCATCGATTAATTTTATTTTAATTATAAAAGAAATTGATTCAGTTATTCGCTATCAGAAAGCACACAGTGTTAAGTTAAAATTAAATCCGAATGAAACTTCTCCTTCTCCTTATTTCAAACTTAATCAAAGAGTGTGCCCATCTGGTAATAATTTTATAGAAAGTCACGAATTTTATGCAGATGTAACTGGATATAAATAGATAAATACCTAAAGACTCTAACCTAAAATTCACATTTAATTTAACTGGTAACTTGCCATTTTTTTGGGTTATCTATATTGTAAAATTAACTTTTTATCCCCCTAAAACATGTGGCTTTAAATCTCTTGTATACTTAAATGTATACAAGAGATTTATTAAATTTGGTTCTGTGTGAATTAAATACATTTTAAAAAATCATTTAATAACGGAATATACTAAACACTGATTTGAATCATTTGTATCGCTAAAATTCACTATTGAGAACTTATATTTACTAAAAAATTCCCTTCGGAAAGACTTCTTCCGAAAATCCCCATTACGTTCGTTATGATATGAGTCATTCAACATTAAGGAAGGTGTTACATGATTCAAATGGAAAAAATCGAAGAATTTGTATCGAAAGTCGCTCGCGTATTAGGAATGTTTTTTATGCTACTATTGGTTTTGGTATTAGGTTGGAATTTGCTCGCCTATACATATCAATTAGTGACACCAGTTTTCAATCAGAAGTATCCAAAAACGGAATTTAAAATCCAAGACTTCAAACGGAGTGCCCCTGCCTCTGCTGATGCAACCGAGTCCGAATCAAAGAAGGAAGTGACTTATTCTGAGAAACTGGCGATTGCCGTTTTGAAGGATATCAAAAAGGACTTTGAATCGACTTTAGCAAATGTAGTGAGACAAAAAGGAATCGGACTTGTTCGAGGCCAAATCAGTGACGAACTCAAAAGTTTGCCTTATGCGGAGTTAAATGAAAGTGTAGAAGCTGTGATCCAAGATACAACTCCGAAGTATTGGCAGATCTTTTTTGATAAATCCAAAGAAAGAATCGCATCTGATTTGGAATACCAATTCTCAGAAGATTCTTTCAGAGAAGATGCTTCGGAACAAATGACGGAGTATCTAAAAGAATCTATGAAAAAAGGATATTCTCCTTATGCGATCTACAACTACCAAAACGAAGAAATTGATTTCTTAACAGATATCAAACTAAGTAAAGTCTATCGAAAATTTTGGGACGACTATAGCAGTGGCAAATCTGAATTGGATGCAAAAAATGCCAAAGAAGAGTTTTTCACAAACACAAGACTGATTGTGTTAGGATCCATCTTGTTACTCTTGCCATTCTTAGGAGTTTTGTTTTCCATTATGCGAATCGAAAAACACCTCGCAAAACGTTAGTTCCATTTACTTTCTTTTGCCTCTTTGGCTCCCCTTTGTTGGGGAGTCCTTTTTGGTTGGTTGCTTGTTTTGCTTTGTTTCCGAATAAAACTGACTAAGATCATGCAACTTAGCTCGGAAAGCCGTGACTGCTTCTTTGGGTCCAATCAACTTCGCATACCTTTGGTAGTTAAACAAAATATCAAAAATTAAATATTCGTTATGAGTTTTGATTTCAACGATTGCAGAATTGGTTTTGTCATCTTCTTTGATGATTTTGCATGCCAGATTCAGACTGTGTAGTAGATAATCTACATTGTTTTTTGCCATCCAAATGGTGTAAGTGACTTCTTCTTTTTGGAATCTTGCAAAGGGATTTGTTGTTAAATAATCAATCAGGTCAAAATCTGGAAGCTTTGTATCTTTGCCTAGCGAAGATACAAGTGCTGGATAAAAATCCAGTTTTGGATTTTGAATTCGGCTTAACATAAAAGATTTTGTGTTTTTATCTTTTGTGTCATAGGCGATGAGGCCTAAATTTCCTTCCACAAGAGTGATGGCCCGAGGATACACTCGCCTTGACTCTTGTCGAAATTGCATCAGTTTTTTATATTGAAACTCAAGAGGTAAATTGAATTTGATCGCATAACGTACAACAATGAGAAATGTTGGTAAGTCAAGTTTGTCTTTCCAGTTTTTCAAAACAATTTGTAAGGCTTCATCACTTGTAAAATGGGCAAAAGATTTTAAGATGGTTAATGAGATCGAAAGGATTTTGGGAATGTCATTTTCTTTTAAATTGCAGCGTTTCGATTGGAAATTAATGGATACACTAAATTGCGCTTTCACTTCATCCAAATAGTTTTGAAGTCTCTTTCTAACTTTTTCCTGAAGGGATGTTTTCTTTTTCTGGTTCTTTTTAGGCTCTTCTTCGTCCTCATCATCTTTGAATTCTAATAATTCTTTTTTCCATGCTTCTGGATCCATATCGATTTGGTGGATTTCATCAAATCGTGTGTATAAATCTCCCACATTCATGATTTCATCATGTTGATTTTTAGTTCTTTCTTTTAGATACCACTCTCTTCCTAAAAGAAGGACCTCGAGTCCTTTTTGGATTTGTTCTTCTTTGGTAAGATTTTTTGCCATTTCGCGTCGATTGGAACATTTGGAAGATTTGCTGCAAATCAATTCTGTTGTGTATTTGAGATACCACCGAATTTTTGCTAGGTTGGAGCGAGTCCATCTAACATAAATGGAGACTTGTTAGTGAAGATTATTTAGATATCATTCCCTCAAATTTTGAAAGGTTCTCTTGTTCGATTTTCTTCTTTTGGAACAGAAAGTATGAACTTCCTCAATGGAGATGCTTCCGACCCATCTGTTACGAATTTCCTGTTCAGGTAAAAATTCGAGAGAAGGTTGTGGCATCCAATTTTTGGAGAATGTTCCACTCTTTCTTTTCCCTCCAAAGTTGCCCGTTGATTTCGGCAAATTCAAACTTTGAATTTCGGGATGGATTTTCGTGTCCTAAACGGCTTCTTTGAAGTTAAAAATTTCGCGCTAGAATCGATTTCTAGCCTATTTGATTCTTAAAAATAGGAACATATAGCCGAGAGGCCTTTTCTGAGCTAAAATTCCAAATTTTAGCTCTTCTATACATTAGGTTATAGTATTCTTTTTAATATTCAGAACTTGGGAAAGGTTACCTGTATTGACGCAGTTTTTATCTAACCAATGGAAAATGGATTTTGTAAGGAGAAGATTCATTTAGCCCAAAGAACCTTCGGAGTAAGTCTCTTCTCCACTTCTGATTTCCTTTACCAAACTTCTACTTTAGTAAAGAAAATGGTTTTAGTGCGAAAAGGTGAACTTCGGTTGTAATTGAGACGGGAAGTCCTTTTAGGGACTCGGAAAACCCAACGCATCGAAAAGATTCTCTGAATTTTATTTATTATATAAGAAGAGTAGTGGGGAAGCTATCCAAAGCGAAGCCAAATCAAATCTCACTACTAACTAGATGAAAGGGAAATCCTCTGTCCAAAACCTAAGTGAACTAATACACTATGAACAGAGAGTTTTTTTAAACGAAAATCCTTTTCGAATACTAATATAAAGTAAGGGGGAAATCGAATATGAGAATCATTGAAATAATTTTGAAATTAGTCAGTATCTTAGAAATCGTGATCAGAATTCTTAACGATAGCAACTTTCTTTGAGATCAAACCAGTTTTAAAGAAAGTCATCACCTTTCAATAAACCTGGAATAATCAAAAAGTTGTAATATATGAAAATTAAATCCCATCGTTTCCAGAGACTAGCAATTTTTGGGAACGGTGGTGTGGTTAAAAGTTCAAATTAATTGCATCCAGACGGATCAGGCTCAGAATCTGGGACGTCATTAGGAATCAGTAAAGGCTGAGGGAACCATCCAGTTTTGGTTGTGCTACCACAGATAAAAATTGTTTCTCCTGCGTTGATCTTTATACCGATCGGAAGAGCTTGCTTACTGCTTGATACAGATCGCCCAACTACTTTATAATAATGCACCATAAGTTTGTAGTCACCAGGAGATACGAGAAAATTTTTATAGTGACTCCAATTGTGTACCTGACCCATAGGCATCATTTGATCGTCAATCGACATTAGAAAGGTTGATCTGCTTGTGCGAATTCTTCCTTGCTGTTCGATAGGTGTCATTTTGTCTGTGCGGAAATACATTACTCCAGTAAAACAATTACTCAAAGTAAAGAGCATAGAAACTAGTATTATTATTTTCATTCGCTCACCATTCGATCTGTTACAAGATCGGTCAACTTAGTTTATTGTGCTTCCGTGTCTGTTTTCGGAGAAAGTCGGAAACGGCTAACTAGTGTATTAGGGTAAGGGGCGACCAAACGAAAGCCGCAGCCCACTGAGGACTAGGTGGTACGAGCGTGGTGAGCAAGTGGGAATGAAATACCGCATCAGTCGAAATATCGAAAAAAAGGGGAGAGTAGCTTTCCATTGGAAAGCTGAATCATCAATTACAGTTCTAAAAGTCCTATTGTAAAAGAATTTGGATCAATCGGTTCGGGTGCGCTTGCGATGATGTCTTGTAGACTTGCCTTTTCTCCATTTTTGAGACGATCCAAATGTTCAATGAGGAGTTGCATATGGAGTGAGTCCTCTTCATCCGGATCTTCTTCCTCAATATCTTCTGGGAAGAAGTCTGGATCTTCCATCATCTCTTCCATCTGTCGTCTCATCGCTTCCATTTCTTCTTTTGTTGCCAGTCCATTATGCTCTATTTCCATGTTATACTTACCAGGCATGATATTTCGCGCTTTTTGTTTATTTATCAACTTTATTTTTAGAGAAATCTATTTTGTTAGGTGGTTTTTTGGCTTGCCATCGAATTTCAGAAGAGGTAAGAATTAAGACACCTAATCATTCTTTGTTTGGTGCAATTCAAATGATGATTTACCAAATATTTTAATTCTTTTGATCAAAAAAAACGATACCAAGTGAAAAATTACTTATTCATTTCCTTATCTCTCCTAATCCTGTTTCATTTTCATTGTTCCACATCCAATTCAAAAGAAATGGAAGCAGAGGTTATGACTGATACCAATTATGGATACTTTCGATGGCACAATTCCATCCGAGATGGTTATGTCGTCGTCGATACAAAAGTCTTTAAAGATCCAAGTGGTTGTCATGGCGATTACAATTGTTCGTCGCAAGAACATATCAAAAAGATGGCGAATCTCCGGCCTTCGGACCCTTCCATGGCGATTCCTTTAAAAGTGGGAGAGTATTATGCTATGACAAAACTTAGATATGGTGATGTATCATTCTTTCGCTGTAAAACAAGTGACTTAAAGATTTATCATGGCTTTCAATTTAAAGATCCTTATGATCCAAAAAATCCAACAGTTCCTTACACTTCAGAAACATGTCAGTTTCTGAAGGAAGACAAAGTGGTTTGCCCTTCCATTAAGATTTCGAAAAAAAACATTCAAGAAATCAACATCACGGAAGATGAGATCAGGGAAAAATCGATCTCGTTTCGACATCTATTGGAATCGAATATCATCTTATCCACCATAAGTTTGTTTTATTGTGGGCCGATCTCGAGTCAGGTCGATTTTATTTCAGTTGAGGATAGAAGGTATTGAAAAGGGAAAAAATAATCGGGACAAAGTAGAGAATGATAATAAATAGAAATCTGGATGAATAAAATGAAGATGCTTTTGAATATTTTTTTACTTATGGTAATGTCTATTTTCAATTCATCTTGTTTTGAATCTAGAGCGAAAGTTACTAAAGAAGCCATTGAATTAAAAATCAAAGAAAACGAAAGATTCGATAGTTTGGGTTTTGCAAAATGGCTAAATTCTCTCAGTATTGAAGAAAAATTTCTATTTTTAGAAGTATTTCTTCCAGGGAAGGTTGTTACAGATCCACCGAATAATGTTTGGATATTTTCAGAAAATGGTAAAATTTATGCAAAAGAAATTACAATAAAGAATGCAAACATTCGGACATTGGGTAAATGGAATATCAAAAATAGTCAACTAATCATTGATAATTGGTCTGAAGAATTTCCAGGAAGGAATAATATCTATAGAAATTTTGGTGCTAACGAATATAAACACCTTGATAAACTTTTCCCTGCGAACTCGGGTTTATTTATTGCCTTATATAAGAATGAGATCATCTCAGGTGAGCCGGATTTCGACCTTCTTATTTATTGGAAAGATCAGAATGATCGGCAATATAATGAATTAAAAGAATATGCTAAAGAAAATTTTAATGCAAGATAAGCAATATATGCCAGAAATCTTATTTCTTTTAGCAAACTTAATAAATGAGAAAACAGTTGAGGTTATATTGAAAGATAATTGGAAAATATTCTAATTTTTTCTAAATTTACAATGACTTATCAAAAATCAAGACCACATACATTGTATATGATACCTTCGCTTCAAAGAAGGACATATGGACTCCCAAAACTATGGAAGGAGTATTAAGAGAAACGAGGCTGGCAATGAATTCAAAATTTATTCACATATTAATTTTCCTAATATTGGCATTTCATTGCCGTAAAATGACTGATTCTCACATCAGGAAGACTCCAGATGGAGGGTATAGAAAATTTGAATCTTCAAAGAAGGAAAATTTTGACGTGCATACCAAATTTGATAAGGATTGGAATGTATTGCGTAAAGAAGTTTTTTTTAGAACCCCTTATTTTGAAGATCACTCAAGAGAAAGTAAAGACGAACTAGTGATCACTTATCTAGAAGAAAATGGAAAATATCATTTAAGCATAATACTGCTTATGTTAAGTAATGAATCTAGTATATTATACCACCTAAATAATAAAGGACAATTTTATACTAAGTCAATTAATGTTTCTCCAAATAATTCAGTAGAATACTCTAGAAGTATAGACTTTGAATCCAATCAGAAAAAAGTTTCTGATTATGTTTATATATTTGATACGAGCAATAAAAAACCAAAAATAAAATCGAAAATGATTACAAATGAATTTTGCCAAAGTGAAGATAAAATAGAGTTCATATGCAATGATAAAAACTTTGAGATAATGGAATATTACTTAAAAAAGATTGAATGAGTCAAAGATTTATTGGGATTATTTTTACAAAGATTCTTTCGCAACTGACCAACAAACGGGTATCAAGTGACTTTTTCTTGACCGGTTCTCGGAAGTTGTGAAAGCTGAAAGAAAGAGTATTGCAAATGAAGAGGTTATCCATTGCCATCAAAAGACTTTGATAAAAAATTTCAAGACTTGTGTCAGAAAATTCTCCAGGTCGCTTCCGAATTTGTTGATTATAATGACAAAGAAGTAGATGCGATATACTTTTTTGGAGCTAGGGAACAAAAAGTCTCTTATACACAAACATTTTATAAGATTAATGGAAAGATAGTCGAGTTACACGAAGTCAATCATGCGTTAAAGAGAAAAGTTGATAACTCTTCACTTCGTATATCAGGATTATTAGATGAAAATTTGAATCTTTTGGAAGAAATATCGAATTTATTCATTGCTGATAATAGAGAGGTTCCTACCCAAATTAAGATTTCCTATTTTTCAAAACTCAAAAAGTCAGAAACTAAGTTAGATTATGGTTTCCATTTTTCAAACCATAAAACCTTGAGAGTGGATAACGTTTTTGATCGATGGGTAGAGCAAATAAGATCAGAAAATTAACATTCCTTAATGAATTTGGATGAATTTTGGTTAGTCTATACAAAACGAGGATTCTAAATTTCATTAAGAATTGGCAAAAAATTCTTGTACTTTTTCCAATCCATGTTTCACTTGTACTGTCTTAGGTGAAGATCCAAAAAGACGCGATTCCCCCTCGAGTTTGCCCTCCTGGGGGACCTTTCTCCCTCCTCAAAAAACTCCTGAAATTATGTCTCATTGTGATTGACAAAATCCGTCCTTTGGATTTAGGTTTTACTGTCCGGTAATAGGCATTTGTCGGATGAGGTAGGCAAAGACCTCGGATCACTTCACCTAACTTGATCCCCTGCCACAAAAAGAATGTTAAATGGTTTGGCCGAAGGCGTGTCTAGGCAAATCGAAGGGACAACATGAGACAAGGAATTTGGATCCCTGCTCGTATCGAGAGTAGGAAGGACCTTTCCATATCTGAGAAGGTAATCCTTTCAGAAATTGAAAGTTTTACATCGAATGGAAAGTGTTTTGCATCAAACGAACATTTTGCGAACTTACTTGGGATACGACCTGATACTGTTTCGCGCATGATTTCCAGGCTGAAAAAACGGGGGTTTGTCATTCAAACTGGATTTGACGGCCGTAGACGTTATCTTTGTCTGGGGTCTGCCTTGGATGAGAGTACGAATCATACGGAGTTGCCCTCTAGGGAACCACATCGCAGCGTTGAGACTTTCTCCCAACCAGCCTTGGACAATCCACCTCCTCCTTTAAAGAAGAATTCATTGATTAGTACAAAGGAACAGTACAAGGGAATGTTAAACAAATTTCCCGAAGCAACAAGAAAGGCCGTTGAACGGATTTTATTTGAAGGAGAGAAACCTTCTTCCAAACATTTGGCAAGGATTGTGAATTCTTTAACTAGTGTTGTTGGAGATGGATGAATGCGGGAATTGTTTTTTTGTATACTAGGAAAGATTCACTCTTTTCAATCTCCCGTAAGTATAATAAAGTAAACTTACTGGAGGAGGCAAAATGTATAAAACACACAGGGTTGTAATGGAAGAACTTGCGTCTTTTGCTTCTCCAAAATCCAAACTGAGCAAAATGATTCGGTCAAAAGAAATATTTCATTTGAAGAGAGGAGTTTTTCTCGAAAGAAATGATCAATCATATTCCAAGTTAAGTATTGCGTCGGTGTTATATGGCCCATCTTATATATCTTTTGAATCGGCACTTGCATATTACGGCATGATTCCAGAACGGGTGAAGGGAATCACTTCCGCAACTTACAACAAAAATAAAAATAAGAAGTTTCATACACCGATAGGCGAATTTTATTATTATTATCTTCCAAAGTTTGCGTATCCATTTGGAATTGTTTGCAAAGAGGAAAGAGAACAAGGCTTTTTAATTGCTACTCCTGAAAAAGCAATCCTCGATTTGATTTACAAAAATCCGAAGTTAAAAGAAGTAAATGAACTAAAGGATTTCCTTGTAGAAGACAAAAGAATTGAGGAAGAGTGGTTATCGAGACTAGATAAGTGTGAGGTGACAAACATAAGTTTATTTTATAAACAACCTCAATGTTTATTGTTCCCAAAAATGCTAAGGAAATATTATACATAAGCTAATCGAATGCTTTAAAACAATTTCGATTTCGCCAGCAAAAGCAGACATCCAACCATTTATAACGAATGCAAAAGTATTAGATTTTTGGTCACCAGATTTTTTTATACAAATTACAAAAGATAAATTAGAATAGAAAAAGTGTTTGTTCGATAGGAAAAATGAAACATAGTTTGCCTTTAGAATCTAAACCAAAAAGAGTAGAAATTCCAAAAATGACCAGTAAAATGGTCGTAATACTATTTAATGACTAATAAAATGGCCAATAGATTGGCCTTATCGAGTTTATGAAAATTACGAGAACCTATTCTAAAATGGCAAAGGAAGCATCTTTGTTACTGGGAAAAGAAATCCAAGTTGCCAGAAAGGAAAGAGCATGGTCGGAACAAGTGCTTGCAGATCGAATTGGAATTTCGCGAACCACTTTGCAAAAGATAGAGGAAGGTGATATGACAGTGGCCATTGGTTTGGTTTTCGAAGCGGCCGTGATACTTGGCATTCCCATCTTTCTGGAAGAGAATCCATCCCTTTCCAAATCCATTCGGAACACAACAGACAAGTTGACTTTGTTGCCTAAACGAATTCGTAACAAAACAAAGAAGGTGAAAGATGACTTCTAAAGAAGCCTATGTTTGGATTTGGTTAGAAGAGCAAGTAGATCCAATCGTCTGTGGAAGGATCGAAGAAGAGAATGGATTTTATTATTTTAACTATGGACGAAGTTATCTAGAGAAGTCAAAAGAGAATTCCAAAACCTTTTCCATCTATGAACCAGAGTTACCAATGATAGAAGGACGATTGCCTCTTCTTCCCCAACATAAGATGCCAAATGCCATTCGAGATGCTTCACCGGATGCTTGGGGAAGACGTGTCATACTCAATAAAATTTCTGGATCCAATGCAAAAGAGAAAGATACTAATGATCTCAGTGAATTGTTATATCTACTGGAATCCGGTTCCGATCGAATTGGTGCTCTCGATTTTCAAGAATCACCAACTGATTACAAACCAAGACAGAATGCAAATGTATCTTTAGAAGACTTACTGAGGTCATCAGAAAAAGTAGAGAAGGGGATTCCTCTCAGTCGTGAATTGGATATGGCACTTCTGCATGGAACTTCCATTGGAGGTGCGAGGCCAAAGGCACTTGTGGAAGAAAAAGAGACCAAGTATGTTGCAAAGTTTTCTTCGACAGATGATTATTACCATGTCGTGAAGGCCGAGTACATTGCCATGCGACTAGCAAAACTTGTGGGAATCGATGTGGCTCCAGTCAAACTCGTTCGAGCGGCAAACAAAGATGTGCTCCTCATCAAACGATTTGATCGAGTCCGATTGAAACATGGTTGGGGAAGAAAACGTGTTGTGTCTGCCTTAACACTCTTTGGTCTCGATGAGATGATGGCACGATACACAAGTTACGAAACTCTTTGTGAAATCATTCGCCATCGCTTTCAAAGTCCAAAAGAAACCTTAGAAGAACTCTTCCGAAGACTAGTCTTCAACATCCTTTGTGGCAACACCGACGACCATGCAAGAAATCATGCTGCCTTCTGGGATGGAAATTCACTAACGCTTACACCGGCCTACGATATATGTCCACAAGCACGTTCTGGTAACGAAGTATCCCAAGCCATGCTCATCTCTGGCGATGACAGAAGGAGTCGAATTGAGGTTTGTCTCAATGCTCGTAATCAATTTCTACTTTCGAAACTCAAGGCCATGGAGATTGTGAAACACCAAATCCATACCATTGAGAAAAAATGGAAGTCTGTTTGTGACGAAGCCGAGTTAAGCCAGGTGGATAGAAAACTTCTTTGGAAACGACAGTTTTTGAATCCATATTCGATGGGAGGTGTAAAGGGGTAGGAAAAAGTAAAAATGAGTAGTTTAAAATTGACTTTAAAACACTCATGAGTAGTTTAAAGTAGGCGTTAAATCACTCACGTATTAACCCTCCTTATTTGCGATCCCAAAATTAAATATTACTAGCATATCGAAAGGAAAGTTAATTTGCCAATTTGGATAAGAAAAACAAATAAAGAAAAAACAGAAAATTATCATCACCTAATGAAAGATGATTGGGATTTAACAAATAATTTCGAAGCCTTTAGTGATTGGATTCAATCTGTTGATGGCACGTTAGATAAAAAATTTGATTGGGTAGCAGATATAAGCTTCTCACCTCGACCAAATGCAACGGGAGGAGGTCCAGTCATCTCATTTGATTTAATGAAACTTTGTATTAAAAATAATATAGAAATATATATTTCAGAGTTTAATTCCTAAATTTAAAAGAATTTATTTCAATTTCGTCGTCATTCAAAAGGTCGAAAGTTGTAAAACCGATGAGTAAATCTAGAAGTTCCGTGACATTAAAACCAAATCTAATTCCATAATGAATCCCAAGCGAGGCTTCTAATTTCACTGGAGAGTCACATTTTGCTACAGATTGTTTTGAATCAGGAATTGATGGGATCGGTACGAACATTAAAATATTCAAAACTTGGTAGTCTTTGTTTAGGGTTCTCTCAGAAGGATGAATTTGACTATGGCCACTGGTATTAATCAAAATATTTGATATACCCATTTGATTAGCTGGTGATTCTTTTCGGACCATTGGAAAAATATCTATATTCTTACCATTTGATACTTCATAAAAACCGAAATGGCCATCTCTCATTCCAACACCTCTGGTATTTCGATCACTCTTTAATCCTCCTCCAATGCACCAGAAGAAGACATTTGCTCCAAAATTATTTTTTTCAATGCCTAGAGTAACAACATCACTCGTATCCTTCACTCTATTACGCATATATCGATTTGTACTCTCACAGTGTATGAGAATAAAGATAAAAAGAATAGTTAAAACTCGAATAGGACTCAAACGATTTTCCAGAATATCATTTAGAATATAATGAATCCTTTAGAGATTCAATTCAATTTGTATCTGTTCAAAAACTACTTAAAGTTTTTTGATCATCCGCTCTTTAAGTCCTACAAATTCGACAATACACCCTCGTTTACTGTCGAATTTGTCGAATTTGTCGAATTTTGCACCGAAAACAGCACGTAGGATTCACTTGGCAGGGAATGAATTTCTTGGGGTGCTGCATTGGTTCTATGCGACTCTATCATGATAACTCTTGTTTGAATTAGGAATCCTCGTTAGGTTTGGATCCTTTGGATGGTGATAATGGGGTCTTTTCTTTTTTGCGTTTAGTTTCCTTGGAAAAGGTATTGTTTCGAAGGGAGGAATGAAAGCGCTTAGATATTCTTGCAAATACCCACGTTTGTGGATCCAGTGCAACATACAAATGACTCGATGGAATAATTCAGAATTGGTTTCTGTTTCAGGGAATCTTCGATAAATCCTTTTTATAATGCGTTTGCTCAAATAGTGATTTGGTTCTGATACAAATCCAAAGGAGGATAAATCCCAATCCAGTTTATCCAATTCTTTGCCATGCTCTGGTGATTCTTCTCTTCCGCAGTATCCAAAGTATTTGACTCCATCTCCTTTTATTTTATCGAACCATAGTTTATTCGCCTTTCTTTTGGGGCCATTTAGTCTTGGCAGATTGAATAATGTATTCGCTAGATTTTCCTTTAATTTCCTTTTAAAGTTTCTGACTTCTCCTTTCGGAATGAATACATAACCGTGGAGGTGAGGGTTGTATTGTCCGTCGATTGCATTGCCTTCAAAGGTCGTGATTGGTAGTTCTAATCCTTTGATATGATTCTTGTATATATCGTAATTCATCCGTTTTAGTGTTTTTCGAAGAGCCTCTTTTAATTCCTTCATGTCGGCTTCTTTATCACCTCTAGTTAAGGTGAAAACATATCCAGTGTATCCACGTTTGCTATATACCGCTTGGTTCTTCTTATTGTATTCTTTTAGGCAATTCCAGGTTGTTCTATTCGTGACTCGTTTCACATCTCTTATGTTCATCGATTCATTGCCGTATTCTAGTTGAAGTTTCTTCCATTTTGCTTCACAGATTCTATTTAGGTTAATATTCTTTAACCTTTGTTTGGTTGTATCATTTGGGCATAGCTTGGCCATATACTTTTTTCTCCTTCTTCAAAAATTCGAAAGCCCGACAACAGATCACAAGGACTTTGGGTCATCGCACTTTCTGGGGTTTTCAAAAGGAGGCTGTTAGGACGCCAAGTGATAACCTTGACTAAATCCTAACGAATAATCGGATATCGGAGAACCGATATCGCATATTTTTGTAATTTTTTGTATTTTCGCTGTACGGAAAAAAATTTGTGAATTCGAAATTGTGAAGTTCAAAGAAAGGGCGGAAATTTTTTTGGTAAATCAGTATATTATAATAAATACATCTAATTCTATTCAATTTTGCTGCATTTGTTGCATTCAATTGAAGAATTTGTTTAAAGGATTTCCGTATTTACGGGGTTCTTCCGAGTATTTACTCGGAGAAACCCATGATTACACAAACGCATATTATGTGATGCAATTGATGCATGTCACATTGATTTCCTAAAAAATGGAAGAAAATCTAAAAGGGGAACCGATCTAATGAGTGGCTTCAACCAGTTCTAATTCATTTTGCGAAGAGGTGGTTTCACTAACTCCTTCGACTTTAGTTGGAAGGATCTGACTTCTTAGAAAAGCCTGCCGTTTTTGTTTTACTTCAACAAGCAACCTTTTAAACTCTGTATCATTCTTTGCCCATTGGGTGATGATCGTATGGTTCTTTTGGATTTGCTCGGCAGTCTTTCTATAACTGTATCCAACCAATATCATAAGAAGTGCTGTTTCTTTTTCCTCTGAAACACTTGGATACGGTCGAAAGTATCTAGGATTATTTAGCTGAGTTAGATGCATCAGCGCCTTCAGGTGGTTCTCATTGTCTGAATTTGGTAAATTTGGATTTAAATTTGATGTAATGGTTTGTTGCATTCATCGTTCTCCTTTTAATTCTAACCTAAATTTTATAAAATTTTCGAATATCGGAGAACTCCTTTTGCATTTTTTTTACATCGAATGCAAAAAATGTAAAATTTCCCAGAATGATTGGGCATCTACCGTAGAAAGTTTTTATACCTTTTCGGGTGTAATTCTGCAATATACGCCCATAATAGTCCCGATCGGGTATATTTTTCTTTACTTTTTATAATTTATACCCGATTAGGTATATGCATGGCCCAAGGTGATCTATCTGATTTTGTCAAAGGGGAAAGAAAGAAAAACTTTTTAACCCAAGAAGACTTGGCTCGCATGACAGGCGTTGGTTTACGCTTTATTAGGGAGTTAGAACAAGGGAAGCCCTCCCTACGGATGGACAAAGTGAACCAGGTACTAGAAGCATTTGGTGCAAAGCTAATCCCAGGTTCCATACCGAAAGGCGATGTAAATGAATCGTAAGGGAAAAGTTTTCTTTCGGGAGATTTTTGCGGGAGAGATCTTCGAGAATGAAAACGGTTATATTTTTCAATACGATACAAGTTATCTAAACAATGAAACTTATCCTCCAATTAGCTTTACTTTGCTTAAACGAAAGGAAGCATATCAATCCAAAACTCTTTTCCCGTTTTTTGATGGATTGATACCTGAAGGTTGGTTACTCAGCCTCACACAAAATATCTGGAAACTTAACAAAAAAGATCGATTCGGTATTCTATTAACTGTATGTGAAGATTGTATCGGTGCAGTCAGTGTCGTAGGGCAAAGTCGATGAAATTTTGTCTTTTATGTACAAAAGAAAGTGAAGATGATTTTCATCCAAAGTGTAGTAAACTTTTATTTGGGAAAAATCAAATTCCTGATATTGATATCGATATAAAATCGATACGTGATTTGGCAAAGAAAAATTTAGAATCCAGAATGACTGTTACCGGCGCACAGTCAAAGATCTCCCTTGATATTGATAATACGAACCCTAAAACTTCAAGGCTTACAATTGTTGGTTTCAAAGGAGAATTCATTCTTAAACCTCCCTCAGACGATTACGCCAATTTACCAGAGAATGAACATCTTACAATGTTACTCGCAAAAGAATTTTCTTTTCCTGTTGCGATCGCATCTTTGATTCGATTAAAGTCGGGTGAACTAGCTTATATCACAAAAAGATTTGATCGAGAGAGTGGCATTAAACTTGCCCAAGAAGATTTTTGCCAATTGACAGAGAGACTCACGGAAGATAAATACAAAGGCTCCTATGAATCGATTGGCCGTTGGATCAAACAAAATACAACTTCACCCGGAATTGATTTAGTTCGTTTTTTCGAAATGGTTATTTTTTCCTTTCTAACAGGAAACTCGGATATGCATTTGAAAAACTTTTCCATTCAAACTGATCTCGAAGGACGTGTCAAATTGGCACCGGCATATGATCTATTGGCAGTAAAACTATTCTTTATACAAGACAATGAAGAACTCGCTCTCACATTGAATGGGAAAAAGAATAAAATCAATCTAGCTGATATCAAAGCATTTGGGAGTACAATCCGTCTTTCGGATGAAGTGATTGAAAGAACATTGAAACAAATGCAGGTCAAGGTCCCTTTGCTTTTGGAAAAGATCAAACAGTATCCATTTTGGCAAAAGAATACCAAAGAATATAGCAAACTTATGAGGGAGAGAGCAAAAAGGTTAGGTTGGTAGGATTTAAGGCATCCAAATGAAATTTATATTGCTCTCACTTCATTCGTTGTCACTAAAGAAATCAACGTTCATCCAAATCATAATCTAATTTTAGAATTAAGTCAGATTCATCAAAACATGGCAATACAGATGGAGACAAATCAGCAATTCATACCATGTGCGAAGCTCATTTCCAAAGATCCAAATTCACAATGATCCATTCCCCATTAAAAACTTTAATATACTTCATTTCAAGTTTATCTGTTCTATTAGCATTGAGTGCGGATCAAAAGAAAAAAGAGAAAAAGGAACCTTCCCGGACAGCATGGATAATGGATTGTAAAGAAAGAAAAGCATGTTTTAAAAACTGTATGGAAATGAGAATAACACAAGGGCATTGGGGAGGAGATTATTTCGAGAATCAAATACGAATGGAATGTCTTCGAACATGCCAGCAAACAGTCGTGTGTTTGCCTGAATCAGATTAAATAAGGGGTTATGCGGTGGGAAGGGGATAGAAGAGGGGAATTAATACTTTGCTTTTCGGTAAGATAGGATATTATTTTTCCGAAATTAACCAAAAAATAAAGTTTAATGTTATATTATTTTAGGAAATGGAATTCGAATGGAAACACAAGATTTACTTAATAAGCTCAATGATAGTATTAAAAAAACATTAGAAAACTTAAAGTCAAAGTCAATAGAAACTTTGAATGGTAACATAATCTCTTCTTGGAATGAAACTTACAAATATGGTGGAACCAATATTTTTGAAACAACATTTGTGGACGCGCTTGTCCATTCCTTATCACAAGAAGAAAAAACTATTGGTTGGGAGGTTAATTATCCATGGAATACAGATGGTAAACCTTGGTATAAATGTAAGCTAGATTTAGGCCTTGGACTGATAGAAAATTCAAATACTGACGATCAAGCTTTGTTTGAAGTAGCAGTTGAAGTAAAGAGATTACCTACCAATTCTGATACTGGAGAGTTTTCTTTAGATTCAGAAATTTCAATCTGGCAAGATATTCTCAAATTGTATGGCTATCGTTTTCTAAATGATTCGAATAATACTAAATTAGCAGAAAAGGTAGGGAATAAGAAAATAATGTTAACATTTTCCTCAATTCCCCGTTCTAATTTTGAAAAGTTTAAGGCTAATATGACTTCGAAATATATGGATCTACAGTCATTAATCGAGTGGAAAAAAAAGAATAAAAAGTCCGATTTAAGCAGTGAGAATGATTTAGATTTCATTTTAAAAAATTTATTAAAGTGGAAAGTGGAATTAGAAAGAAGATTTCTTTTAGAAGATTGTAAACTTCAACTTGTGAAAGGAGATATTATTAAAACGATAGAATTTCTTCCACAAGATCCTGAAATACCTAATACAGAGGAAATTCTTGTAGTTAGTTTGCTTTATTTATAGAAATACTATTTCAACAGGTTATAGCTTCGCCCTATAAACTACATAAATGTTTAATTTATAAATTTAGAATTAGCTTTTGCGAGCTTACAAAATAAGAAAAGGCTAAGAATCATAAAGACAATCTATTTTACATGTCAAACTTAATCAAATAACTAGACAAATAAGAATTAAGATTGAAGATTCAAATAGAATGATCAAAAACTCCATAGAACAATACTTTTCAAATAAAAAATGGAATTATGAATCCTTTCTTGGCTGTGATGGTGGTAACCCAAAAGCATCCCTCTGGGTAATGGCAATTGAGTGGGGAGGAAATATGGAGGATGGTTTAGAAAAAGCCCAATATAATTTTGGAACTGACTATCCATATCGAGATGAAAAATGCGATATTCCTAAATCTTGGCTAACCAGTGCTTTCGACCTAAAATTGGTAGAATTTTTACATTATTATCAAGATAAAAACCAAACAACCATTTCGTTAGACGATAAAAAAGAATACCTAAAAAATACTCTATACAATAAGAATTCTCCAATATTCAAGCTGAATCTATATCCATTTCCAGACAATATGGTAGATGGTAAGTGGGAGCTACCGGCAAACAAAGAATGGACCAATAAAGTAATAAAAGAGAATAAAGAAGAGTATTATAACGAGATAATACAATCTGGACGACTAGCTTTTTTAAAAAAGCACTTCAATGATTCTAAAGATTCAAAAATATTATTAGTGATAGGAAGGGAGATAGAATATAATATCCGGATTGGTTTTAAAAATGTGTACAGATACAGTATTCGCCTTACACAATCCTCTAACTTAATTTAGATTATTGATCTTCTTCCATTTTTAATTCTCGGATTCGTTCTTGGAAAACTTGATAGGGAGTTCTTCCATTCATATTTCTTCCTTGGTGTGATCTTTCATTGTTATAGAACTTTAGATAAACCTGAAAATCTTTTTCCATCTCTTCTACAGTTTCATAAAAATTTGTTCTACCAGCGACTCTGAAGTGTTCGTCGAGCAATGTTCGATGAAGTCTTTCCACATATCCGTTGCTTTGTGGTCTTCTCACTTTTGTCGTTCTATGTTCGATATCTTCGAGTTGAAGGAATAATTCAAAAGGATGTTGGTCTTCTCTCCCACAGTATTCGCGTCCATTATCTGTAAGAATCGTTTTTATTGGAACATTGTGTTCTTCGAAAAAAGGAAGGACTTCATTATTCAAAGTTTGGACGGCAGTAATCGGCATTTTGGATGTGTGAAGAGTTCCCCATGCATATCTTGAATGGCAATCGATAACAGTCTGCAAATAGACTCTTCCTATTCCTTTCAATGTTCCTACCATAAATGTATCCATAGCCACTAAATCCCCTGTAAAATCAGCCTGAATGTGTCTATCGCGATATTCAGGATTGAATTTCTCTAGTAGTTTTATTTGGTTTTCATTTAATTCTATAGGATGCTCTTTAAGATGCTGATCGAGTCTTAAAAGTCGTTGGTGTTTTGTAAGAAGTTTAGTTCTTGTCCAAACTCCTCGGACTCCACCAGAACTTACACTGTGACCTTTCAAATTCAATTGTTGGGCTACACGTATGGAACCATGAGTTGGATTGATTAGGCTATAATCCAAAATCACTTTTTCGAGTTCTTCGGACAATCGGTTTGGATGAGGGTTAGTAGCACCAGAAACTCTGTCTATTAATCCTTCTGAACCAAACGTTTGGTAGTTTCTTCTAATCTCATAGAATTGCTGTCTGGAGTATCCCATGATTTTGCAGGCTTTGCTTACATTGCTTAATTCGTTTGCTAATTCTAACAAATTTAGCTTTCTTCTCGCTGCTTTGCCGCTTACGTTGGTATTGGTGGTGGTCATACATTTTCCCTCCTAGGAAATGACTTTGTGGTAAAAATCATTTTTCTAATTAGAGGATGTGTGACCACTGCTTCTTTACGAAACTGTCAGGTGAATACTATACTAGCACAAAAAATGAGATTCAAAAAGGAAAGGAAACTGAAAAAAAAATAGATAATTTAAAAAAAATTAGAATTGTTCCTTTGGAAAATGGGAAACATATTATCTTCTCACCTTTCTTTAGCACTCGTAGAAATTGCATTGGTAATAAAGATGAATTGAAGGGTCTTGTAAATATTTGTAAAGACTATTTGTAATGACCAAAAATATCATATTTTTGCAGTTAGAAAAAATCCAACTATAACTTTAATAGACGATGGGCATGCATCGTATTAGGATTTTTTGGGTCGCAAATCAAATAGGATTTCGCATATGCATATTTATCGTAATAGATATCTAAGACAAATGCATCGCTGACCTTTTTCGAATTGAATTGAATTTCGGTGGATTCGATGATTTCTCTAAACTCTTCACCTTCAGTTATAAGTCCATGAATGCCTCTTCCTGCCAAAAAAATTGGCTTTTTTGATGAAAGGGAAATGAATTCCAATAAACTCCTAATCCAAAGGTAAAATTGCAATTTCTCTTTTTTACTCCAATGATAAAGCACTGAATATAAGGGATTGATTGCAAAAACGGAAAAGAAATCATCAATCCCAAGTGATTTTACTCCTAGAGTAGAATATGTAACTAAAAACATGCCTACGATCTTTCCGGAAGTTTCATCTGTTATGCGAAAATTAAATAAATTGGATCTTAAGATTTCTTGTGGTCTACCCGCGAGGCAGATTCCACCCATATTCCCGTAATAGGAATCTATAAAGGATTTTGATGAAAAGAGTTTATACTTTCGTATTTTTGGTTTTTCAAATGATTTTGAAATTTGATCTAACCATTTTGCTTTTTCAGCTTCCATTTTACCAACTCTCAAAAGTAAGTTTAGAGCTGAATCCAAGGCCGGCAATTGTATCGATTGTTTTTTGAGAGATGAGTAGGGCTTTAGGATATCCAAAAATTCCGATTCCAGGTTATCAAAAAAGGAATTGATTTTCTGATTTGATTGAAAAGAAGAAACTAAATTTTTGCAAAACAGGATGAGAGCATCAATTTGGTATAACTGTAAATTTTCGATTACTATGTCCTGCGAAAGTAACTCTTTTCCAATGGAAATTTCTTCAGGTAACAAATTTGAATTTAGAAGATTTCCTACACTCATTTCGAATAAATTGTCCATTCGATCTACATTCTTTGATGAAAAGAATATGAGAAAGATGATTTGTTTTTCATAGCTCCAAGATTGGAAATTAGAATGCACACTTTCTAAATGTTTGATTCTGTTTTCGATATGTAAAATTGTTGTTTGTATTTTTGATTTTGATGAAGGTTCATTTGCATTTGCAATTTCATCTTTTTTTTTGGAAATAGACTTCTTCAAAGTAATCATTTCATTTCCTAAAAAGGGTAGGAAATCCGATAATTTATGATTCTCTAATTTCAGTATTGAAAATAGATTCTGAAATAATTGAAGATTTATTTTTTTTCGGATGATTTCAGTTCCTTTTGCATCTTTATTTTCCTTTTTGGTTTCTTCCCAATCGAAATTCATTTCGTAAGGTAATGTAGGCAAATGATTTGCTGCTGAGAATCCATAGAACAATTGTTCGAGAGTTTCCGATCTAAAACCTCCTCTTAGTCCTTTAATTTTGGACATTAATAGTATTTGATGGAACTCAGGGCAAATCGAATCAATCTGTTTCGTATCGTTTCTATTCCAAGATCTATCGCGACCATTTAAAATATCCTTCTGATAAGATTGAATCAGTTCTTTTTTTTCTGGATATTTGTGGAAAAAAGCCTCTAATAAATTAGAAATTGAACGGTTCTCCACTTTAGTTCTATCAAGATACTCATTCAGACGAAGGCGTGACGCAAATTTTTCAATTGTTTGATTTTGACCTAACGTTATAGAATTTTCGATATGAAAATCAGCTGTCTCATTCGTATTGTTGAAAAAGTAAATCAACCAAAACGGTTTTGGAAAATCAGGATGCAATCCATCATTGTTTTCGACTTGTTGGATAAATGCGATTCTGCTTGTTTCATTTGAACTTATAAAATTTTGAATATGCCATCGATACGTATAAAGACCTCCAAAATCAGGTAAAATTTCCAAAAGTTTGTGAATTTGTTGGATGAATGTAGGATTTACTTTTCTAAGCATCCATCTTACGATCAATTCAACTAAATAAATACCTGCTCTTGTTGGAAGAGTACTACGTACCACTCTAGTGAAACTCAGCAGTTCTATATAGATTTGGAAAAGTGTATAACCATCTTCCAATCGTTTTAGGTAACTATGGTGAAAGGATACGGGATAGAGCGTAAACTTAGGTATTTTTTTCCATGAAAAGATTTCATCTGGATAGATAGACAGAAATGCTTTTTCCAGTGGAGCCATTTCAGAAACGAGTTCTATAATTTGTTTTGCTTCTAATTTTTTTGAAAGTTGGGAAAGAAAAGGCAACACATTACTTTTGATAAAGTAAAAGGCAAGATAGTTATTGAATTCTAAGTTTTCCCAACTATTAGTATATTGCTTTTGAAAATTTAAATCCGATAACCGATTCAATTCCAATTTCGCAATGATGCCACCTACATATTTCGTTAGGATGATATCTCTTGATAATTTGAGTGGTCCATTCGAAATTATTTCATCCTGAAAGGATTGGGATCGTTGGACTTCTTTTAATACATTCAAAATCGTTTTCAAGGCAGGGAGGTGGTTCTTTACCCAAGTTCTCCAATTGAGATCGCCTTTAAGACGGGGTATGATTATGAATTTTAAAAACGCGGCCGGAGAAATTTTAGATTTAGCAATTTCAATCAGTAATTCAATGAAAGGCTGCAGAGTTTTTTGATCACCGTGAAATTTTCCTAATACGCTCTCTAAAGCTCCGATCCCTTTCCCTGGATTTAACCAAGCTTTATTCCCATTTTCACAATAAACTATAAAGAGTTCTTTGAGACCAATTTTATTAACTCTTTTTTCATCTAGTTCAACGAGAGCTCGAAATGGAAGTATCTGTTTTCGACTCATTCCACGAGCTTCCGCTTTTTTTATATAATTACGGAATCGAGTGATTTCCGAAAATTCTGTTTCAAATAAATCCACTTCAGAGATGGAAAGCGAGTTTTGCTCATCAATTTCTGTTTCAAATTCACTATTGTCATCTAGATCAAAATCAGAATCGAATTCGTTAGTATCACTCATCTTAAATTTCCTTAGATCTATCTGTATCTCAGGAATTAGTTTAACCGAAGAATTTGAATAAATCGGAAAATGTTTTTCCGAGATTAATGATCTGATACTATATTATAGAATTAGATTTCATACATGCAATTTTTACTTTATTGCTTGTAATTATTCTATATAAGAAATGGAGAAATCATGAGTGTAGATTCAAATGAAGAAACTATTTTTACTTTCTGGAACAGTTATCAAGAGCAATTTAAAGCTGATAATAAAAATATCCATCCTGATGATGAAAAAATATTGGAGAGCTTCAATTTCGAAGCCAAACCACTTTTTAATTTTGAATACCCACCTGGTCCTTATTTTGGACCATTAGAGAAATCAAAATTAATATTTCTTTATGGGAATCCCGGAGTTGATACTGATTCGAAGGAAGCATTGAAAAATCAAAACCATTTGAAATTGTTATATGATCAATTATCTGGGAGTGAAAGTTACCCAAGTATTCCAGGTTGGGTAAAATGGTATTCAAATAAGTTTAATAATTTATTGACAAGTGGACTAAAAGAATCACAGAAATCGGAAGTATTAGAGAAATCAAAACAATTCATCGCTGTATTTAACATAATACCATATGCATCAGAAAATATGGATCAGTTGAATAAAATTGAAAACTGCCTTAAAAGTAGCTGGCTTGCACAAAAATATCTACGGGAAACTTTAATTCCAGAAGCAAAAAGCGGAAAAAGAATGATAGTTGTTTGTCGATCAAGTCATCTATGGGGTCTTCGAAGTAATCATGGAATAGAAAATATCATAATGAATAAATCTAGAAATGGGATAGATTCTGAAAATATAGCCAAAATAAGAAAATGGTATCAAGATGAAATTTCTGTGATTACACATTGATACTAATTTTTGATTCTTTTATCATATTTCCTGCTTCAAATAATCTAAATAGGTATAGCTCCGCTCCATGAACTACAAATGCTCATTTTCATTATCTCTGATTGAAGTTAAATCTGAACTTCAGTTTCGAGTTTATGGATATTTTTATCGATCGATACTGCTTTGATTTGCAGTCGAGATTCTAAAGTTAAAAAAAGTGGAATACCTTTTCATAAATCAAAGTCGTTAGGGAGGTAAGTCAAAATGGGTAGGATGAATCTCCTTTATTAATTTTATTTCGTCATAACTTATTTGATTCTTTCTTTATGATATGCAAAGAATCGCTGAAAGATTTTTTTATAATTGAATCATACTCATCTCCCATTCCCAGTAACACATAATTTTCATTTTCGATTCTATATGATAATTTGACTTCTACTACTTTACACTTAATTGTTGGATCATAAAGCGCATCATTTCCAGTTACATTTATGGCTATGATAATATCAGGGTTAAAGACAGAACATGCATCAAGAATCGGAGTCGCTGCAGTTCTGTCAATTCCGGGATCAATAATTTCATTGGATTTTAACTTAAATATATATGGATTACTGATGCTATTGATTACAGCATTTGCAAGATTTCCTGATTTGTCAATTTGGAGTTCGACTCCTTGCCCTTTCTTTTTAAAATGTGAAGTCGCAAAATCGATTTCTAAATTCTGAATACGAGCACCATTGTAATATTCATTTAGGAAATATTGAAAATTAGAAATATCTTTTTCATTCACATTGGCTGCAGAACTCTCCGCTATTAGCATTCCACCTGCTATTCCTAAAAATGGATTAAGGAATGCTAATGCGAGACCACCTATGATTCCATCTTCCTCTGCTCTTTCCGTTTTTTTGTTTTTTATAAACTGAAAATAACTACTCATTAAATTTGAATAGAGTATTTGATAATCTTGATTTGGATATCTAGCATATAAAGAACCAATTAATGCACCTGTACTATTTCCATATACACAGTTAGGAGTAATATTTAAATAATTAATAGCTCTAAGGGCACCAATGTGAGATACACCTGCTAAACCACCCGTTGATAACACCAAACAAATTCGCTTGTTTTTGAATTTGTTTGCAAATTCTTCTTTTACTAAGTAAGCATCGAATACGTAGCCTTTGTCCCCATCGCTATCTTTAATCTTTACATACTGACCAAAAACATTATCAATATACTCAAAATTTTCAGTTTCCTCAAGGATGGTTACTCTCTGATTATTATAGAGCTTTTTAATCGGCCGACTTAATTTGTTTGGCTGCTCTCTTAATGTTAAGTGAGTCATAACACTAACTAAGGCAGGTTCGTTTTTTGAACAATTTGAGATTATGAAGAGAAGAAGAAGGAGGATTAAGATTTTTTTCATGTGGTAGCCTTTTGTAGTGGAATGGAATTTTTGATAAAGAGTAGGAGAGAGGGGGAATATAAAGTATTTTCATACCTAAACACCAATTGTAAAGGTGATCAACAGGGGTGAATAACTTGTAAGTGTGTCACCAATGTCCTGAAGCATACAATGAATGTATTGCTATAATTAACTAGATAACCGACGTAGGCTGGACCTAAGTCCCAGGATGGGACTTAGGAATTGGCCACGACAATTGCGTAAGCATAGGTAGTGCCAGAAGCGACGCGGAAAATTTTAGTTGAGCGCTGTTTCCCCGCCACATTCAAAAAGCGAGACATGGAGGTCGAACTTGAAATATGTAAAATTATATTCTCAGTTATAATCACCGGCAACCGAGCTATTGTAAAGTGCTTCAGCACTTGTAGCAACCTTAATTGCATCACGAACATCTGCACTGGTCAAATCCAGAAAACGCAACCTGCCGCCCGTTTCAGCAACGGCTTCAATTCGCCGAAATAATCCAGTATGGTTCTCGGCGAACTGTGCAAAGCCCTGCAATTTCGGTAGTGCGTCGGCCAAGTGAAAACCATGCGGATCAATGATGTCAACAACGATCTTTTCCCCTGCCTTGGCAATGAAAATGAAATCCGGGCGAACAATCTTTATGTCGTCGTTAATCGTGTAAGCTACGCCCAAAGAGTCCTGACTAGGACGGTCAGGATTTCGATACCAGAATTTGAAGCCGTCCCTTTGCTGCTCGGCCTTCAATACAGCTTTCTCCCACGTCCCCAGCTCGGCAGGATATAATCCTTGATCGTCGCAAAGCAAATGTTGTGTGAAGGTGGGAATATCTGTTTCAGCACCGTTTGTCTCACGGACCTTAGTAGGTTCGAAGCGTGACACAGGCCGCGCTAGATCCACGTCCTGTGGATCTGTGCTCAATGCAACGATTTGGCGATAAGCATCCTGTCGGTCGTGCGACAGTTTCTTGATATGACTACCAAAATCGCGAAACCACTTCTCAGTCAGTTTCTTGGCCTCCTTATCAAAAAGAATCTGAAGGTTCTCCATCAAGTGAAGAGTCGCCACGTCTTCACGTGCTTCAATCAATGCCTGCTCCATGTCGTCTTCCGCCTCTGGATGACGTTTTGCACGCTCCAGTGTGTAAGTCCGGGCGATGTCCGGACTGATAATCCTCGAAGTGCGGCGATATGCATCACCAATCACCACATCATCCGCTTCAGCAGTGAATGTTCCGTCACTGATCCCGCCACTACGCATGTCCGCAATTATCGTGCGACCTTCAACTGTCATGACAGACTTCCTCTTCTCTGCGAAGACTGTGGCATGATCAGCAATGAACTTATCCAAAAGCTTGTGCATGGCCTCATGGGCTATGCCACCGGCACCTGGTAGTATACCATCAGATGCCAATTCATGGGCAAAGGACGTAAGACGTATTGCGGGCTTTGCACCGCGTTGTGGTCGAGTCTGCGATGGCAGGGAAACAAACTTCTCCCAAACCTCTTCCGGCACAGCGGGATTAGGTTTCATTTCCTTTGGATTGATGAGAATGCGTCCAGTCGGTGGGTTTTCGGCTCCACCCTCACGCAAAGCCCTAACAACTGCCTCAACGGTTTGCTTGTTGAATTTCGGTAACAAACAATCAACGGAGTTGAGGCGGTCATTCCCTGGGATGCGCCTGGCCAACGGGGTACGTACCATACGCCCTAATAATTGGGCTATGTAGGTTTGATCAGTTGCGGACCGAAAAGAGATCATTACTTCAGCTCGAGGGCAATCCCACCCAGTGCTAATTGCATCCTTAGCTATCAAGACACGTACCCACGTGTCGTCTTGCACCCGCTGTGGCGGAATGTAAGGCACCGAATAATTTCCGAAAGTTTGCGTGGTGTGATCACCGAAAACATGTGCTACATTGTTTTCGGTAACTTCAGACCACCGTTGGAAAATAACATCCAAGGCCTGAGCAACATCCCGAGAGTTTGGTGTATTTGGTACTTGAAGCACCATCAGGGGTGTCACGAACTCATCGCTTTCCTGTTGCTTTGCATATTTTTCCCATTCGTCGGAAGCTTCTTTGAGCTTATCTGTAGCCCGACGCATCAAAACCGTATCAAAATCACCCACCACCTCATCGGGAATATCGAGAACGATGGTATCTTTGAGCAAACCTGACTCCTGCACGCGGGTTGCATCAACTGTTACTGGGGGCAAGGTAATACGACCTGTGGAGACTGCCATTGCATTATTAAAACGTTCGATCGTAGCGGAAATTCCCCAAACGATAGGAATTCCTGGAACTCCACCCTTTCCATTGATGAGCCGTTGAACAATAGTGCCTCTTTCTCCGTTTTGTGCTCCCATCCCCCGATGCGCCTCGTCCAAAACAAGATACAAGGAAAGTGCGGGGTCTTCAATAGTGTTCCGAATCGTTTCCCATATCGTGTGACTCCGTAAATCGGGTCGCATTGTGGGAAATATCCCTTCTTCTTCGTCCCCATCGAAGCCACGAACTAAAAGGCTATTCCTCCCGAGTTTCTGAGTATTCAGGAAATAGATTTTTCCTGGATCGAATTTCGCACGGTTGAAGGAGTTTTCTACGACCACCAGGTCTGTATGCCTTATTCGGTCAGAGGCTTCCATCAGACGAAAACGAGTTTGCTCATTGAGGGATGGATCATCACTGAACCAGATGACCACGGCTCCTGGATCGCGGTCGAAGTTGAAACCATCATCCCCATGAAATAATGCCTCAAAAACCGCAGCGGCCATCACTGTCTTACCCGCTCCCGTAGCAGCTGTAAGCGAGAAGGCGTGACGTTCGGCATCTTCGCGCCAGCGTTTGCGTGCTTTCCTCAAATTATTCAGCACGTCGATGACGGCCTCATTCTGGTAGTCTTTTAGGGTGAATTTCATGCGTCGTCTCCGTTTGCGAATGCAAAATTTGTCAGGTAAGACTCGTAGAGTCGGATTGCCTCTACCCCTTCGGGCAAGCGGCGAGCTAGTGATTGGAAGCGGAGCTCGTCGTCTGTGACGATGTAGGCGACACGCAGCTTCTCGGCTTTCCGAACGGCGTTTAGAAAATCCGTCGCCCGATCCAGCTCTATCAAAAGTCCATAGGTCTCAGCAACTTCCCATCCTTCTGATGGAAGCTTGTCGATACAGTTTCCGCTACTACCAGCACGCAGCCAGAGCAGAGGCGCGATGCGGGCGAAAGCGGTCTGGTAGCTTACCGCAAGCGGGGTCTCGTAGGTTAGTGTGAAAAACTCTGCATTCTCTTCAAAGCCGTCGGACATAGGAGTTTTTTCTGACTCTTTCAAAATGATTGACCCAAGCAGTTCTGTAACCTTAGTTTTGAGATCATTAAAGGTTTTGGTTGTAGCCGCAACTATGTAGAAATCAGTAATATGCTCCATTCCATCTAGTGCTTCTAACCATTCGCTCTCGTGCTCCGTATCAAACAAGACACTGGAAGTATGATCTTCACTAACAATAAACGGACAATCCCCTGTAACAAGACTTTGTGGAAGACCATCCACCAAAGCTACGAGTTGCTTCTTTTTGATGGCAGTATTAAACATAGTTGAATCTGCGAATCCAATGTGTTTGAAATTCCTAGATTTTTCTATGTCTATGGTATTGCCAGACTGATAAGTGCCATCAATGGGTGCACCTTCGGGGGTATTTCCAGTAATTGCTGCCTCTACACGGGGTTTGGTGATGTAATCGCAGATGCCATACCTTTCCCAGTCGGGGTCACCGGGTCGCAAATTCTGCTCTATTAATGCTTTTTGCTCCTCGGCGGCTACCTCGTTGTTTGTCACACAAATACACTGGCGATTGCCGCCATCCTGTTTGTTGAGAAGCATTAGAGCATGCGCAGTTGTGCCTGAGCCAGCGAAGAAGTCGAGAATGATGGCGTTTTTTTTGTTAGCGACGAATAACCGCAATGAATCTTCCACCACATATAACGACTTGGGAAATGGGAAGGATCTTGTAGTTAATAATGCACCTAAGATTTTCTTTCCGTGGTCAGGAGCACTATGACGACTCTCCGCCCATACTGTAGTGGGACGGGTCGTTTTCCCGCCTGGTGCGATGACTATATTTGTGCCATCATCTCGAACACCAGCAATGACGTACTCACCTGATTCGACTTTTTTTATTGCAGGTATTGTCAAATATGAGATCGCGTAAGGCTGCAGAGCATTTATGAGAGTAGCACGAGCGAAACCGCCATTTACCGCTTTCATAAGACTAGGACCTGTAAGACCCCATTCCATCTCGACTCCATCATCACGGACAGGAAAAACTGCAACAACACCTGGCGGTGGCAAAATGCTATCACGTGCTACATCATGAGCTAAAGGTTCGCCAACACCAGTTATCCTCGATGTGGCCGGATCCACAAAAATGGGATAAAACTGCCGTGGGCGAGTCCCGCGCACTGAATCATCATCTGAACGGCGCAAGTATGCCCATCGAACAGGTTGCCCTTTAGAGTTACTTACAGCTATCTCAGAGATGCTAGAGTCGCCAAACAGCACAAAATAGGCAAATTCATCAACCCTGGCGAACATATCAGGCCGAGATGCTCCCTTCGGATTAGTCGTGATAGAAACCATCTGAATTCTTGCTTCAGGAAACAATTGCTCCAGTAACAAACCCAACCGCAGGTATTCTTTCTCATCGATTGTTACTATTAGCACCGAGTCCGCAGGATTAAGTAACTCTTTGGCTACAAGTAAACGTCTCTCCATCATTGCGAGCCATTTGCTATGACGATACAAGTCTTCGCCCTCGACGTAATCGTTATTGTATTTCCAGTCTTTCGCACCCGTGTTATAAGGTGGGTCGATGTAAATGGCATCCACCTTACCCCGGTGCGTCCATGTAAGAGCTTTGAGAACGTGGTAGTTCTCACCATTGATTACCGTGTGGTATGGCTTTTCTTTACCGCGTGAGACTTTACCAGTGGATGTAAGCCCCGGATAAATCGTGTCGCCGAAATCTGCGACGACAATTAGATCATCCAAGGCAACGGTTTGGGTTTCGGCCTCTTCGGTGCCAGGCAAGACAAGATCGGCCTCGTTATTTCCCTTACGAATCGCTTTAACCTGCCAGAGCCTTTGATCGCCCTTAGTAGTCGTGCCTCGGGGTGGTAGCACGCGCACCTTGTCTCCCTTGCGGATGGGACGGTTAGGCAATTCAACGGCTTCAGGCTTATGACGTTCAAAATTCAGCCCGAATGACAGGCGAGACGAAAGGGCACGGAATTCTCGCTCCAAATCAGCACCCAGCTGCTGGTCTTCGGCCTTTGCTTTTCTAATGAGATCGGTAAGTCTAGACATTATTGCTTTCCCTTTTGCTAAGTCTTATAGAGGTCTTTGTATAGTGAAATGTCATATTTAAAAATATTATTTCATAAGCAATTGTTAGCAAACTTTGTAAGCCCACCTTATTTTAAATTTTGAGATGCCCGTAAATAAGATAATTTTCTTTAATAGTTTCACCCCCATGCTCTTTAACTTAAGCCGACATGGAGATCGCCATTAATTAAAAATTATACTTGCGATAAGGACGGTGCAATTGCACTTAACGAAGTTCCCTGGCCCAGAATCCCGAACGGGACCTTAGGGAATGGAACGACATTTGCGTAAGCAGCGGGAGTGCCAGATGCCTATGTATCGCAGAACTAGTGAGGCCGTAGGCGCCGAATCTCAGAGATTTGTCGCTGTTATCTGCTGTGCCGCGAGAACATATTTGGTTTTTAGGGTTGATCAGATGTGTTTTATTGGTTAGATTAATTATCTGATTGAAAAATAGATGCTAGATAAGGATCCAACATTTTTTTTACTTTCTTGTATTGATTTTCTTTGAGTAAGTTTTTTTTCCCTTCTAAGTGTATAATGTCTTTATTGTGCTGTAAGGAATGTAGTTCTTCAACTCCAAGAATAATTTGACTATCTTTAAGTTGATTTTCTTGTATAAAAGTTAGAATTGCCTTGTGGTTTAATTTATCCTGCGCTTGCTGATTAGGAGAATCAATAATTATTGGGCAAAATAAACCTGATCCATTTTTTATAATAGTTTCTAAATATGCGAAGTAGTAAGCTAACAATGCTCGAGGACCGAGGCTTCCTAATTCACGGATATTCCCAGCTATATTTTTGAATGTTTCTTCGGAAACACCAGAAGCATTTAATGATTTAACATTGTCACGCATAGATTTTTCAAAAGTGGCAATTACTATATTTTTCTTTTCTTCATTACTAAATTCCTTTAAATGCTCATCAATTTTATGAATTTTATGATTTCTATTCCCTAATATTTTTATCAGTCTTTCTCTGAAATTATTAAGAGTATTTTGAGCTTCATTCTTGCCTTCAATTTCTAGATATTTTTTTAAGCTAAGTTTTTCGTTGTTACTTTCCAGTTCTGTATTTAAGAATGAAACTTCTCGCTCAATATTATTGAGTCGATTTTTAAAATTAATTATTTTTTCCTCATAAGATACTTTTTCATTTTGAACGTCAGTGAGGAATTCGATACATTCTTCTTCAGAGTTTGCAAGTGTAAATCTTGTCTCAAAGTCGTTTTTATAATCTGCTCCGCAAGTAGGGCAAAATATAATTTCAGGTAAAGTTAAAGAGTGCTTATAGTTTTTATTTATACTTTGAATTTTACTTTTTAGTATTGACTCTTGTTGAGTCAATGAATGTAAATGTTCGATAAGTTTTTGATATTCTAATCGGACAGCATCTTGTTTAATTCTTAAATCCATTAAACTTTTCATTAGCTTTTGGATTTGAATTTTATATTTTTCTTCATTAAGTTCTGGTATAATGTTCTTATTTCTTTTTCTTATTGTTTTTCCTATGCGCTCGTATTGTAATATTTGTGATTCAGTTTCCTTAACCCTAGATTTTAAATAATCCCGTTTGCTTTTATAAGTGTAATACTCGTCAGATTTAATGCCAGAATGATAGTCAATTAGAGGACTTTTCCAATTTGTAAATTGTTCGAGACTTGAAAAGCTACTCCATGCATCCACCCAACTTTTGTCCTGATCGAAGTAAAAAGGTAGGAAAATAAAGGCAGGAGGAGGTATGACTGCTTTGTTTTTTCTGTCTGTTAAAATTAATCTATACCCAAGGATTTTAGATAGTACGGGGGTAAGCTCTTTTCCTACAGAAGAATAACTTCCAATAAGCCCAGATTCTTTTGAAAAAATTGAAAATTTATTTTTATACCTCAAAATTGAATATTCCTTTAAATCAACATTAAATTTTACACAGACTATTGGATCAAGAGTCACCCAATTTTTATGCATCTTTATTGGATCTGCACCAAAAGCCCAATAAATTGATTTAAGTAAAGTGGATTTTCCTGATTCATTTCCTCCGTGAACTACTGTCAGTTTTTTTCCTACTTTGAATTGGAATGCTTTCTTCTCTTTTAGAGTTAGAATTAGAATTTCGTTGAATTTTAAGTTTCTCATATTCTTTTTTCCGTAAATTTTCAATGAGTTGAAGTGCGTTCGATTTTTTCATAGATTAATAATCCTATTAATGTAAAAATATACTCTTTGCTTTTGATATTTGAAATTAATGAATTTGCAGATATAGATTTTATGTTAACCCATAAACCTAAGTCAATTTCTTCAATTGTTAGAGTTTCCACTTTATCAAAATACTCGTTATGAATGCGTTGAATAGTTTGTGGTTGGTTTTTCCTATCCATATAGATCGTTTGGAGATTTGAGAGAAGCGTGGCAACTAATGACAAAGGTGCATTTTCTGAATTCAACTTGTTTTGCAGAAAATTTCGAATCTCTATGATTTTTGGAGTCGAATCAGATATGGCCATTTGAATCATTGCAGTAAATTGATCACTAGTTATTCCTTTATTTGTAATAAGATCATCGAAATTGCTTATTGAATTTTCATAATTGGTCTTTCTTTTAACTTCATCAAAAATAGTATTATATAAGACACCAGGTCGATAATATACTTCGCCGTGTTTTTTATCAATGTGATCTATTAGCATAGCCTTCGCAACTTCTGCGTGAGTATTAATTTCCATTTTTAATCTAATTAGTGAAAATTTTGAAATAAAGCTTTCAACGGTTTCATTGGATAGACCTTCATTAGGTAGTTTTTCTTTTAGTTTTTTTATAGTTTTGTCATCTAGTAAGTAGGTTGGGATGCATTCGAAATCATCACTTTTGAGATTTGGATCTTTTAATCCGAATGCAAATGGTTTATTTGAACAGAAATAAAAGCTATTACCATAGGGGAAATGCTTATTTGTGTTTGCAATTTTACCAAGTATTGAAAACTCTTTATCTTTTTTTATTAAACTATTAAGCGTCCAATTTTTTTTAGAGGTTTTTATTTGGAAAAAATGTATTTCTTGAGGATCTGTAAAGGGATTAATTGCAACGACATCTTCGTGATGTTCCATTATAATTGCAAATTCGATATCTTTTTGATTTAACTCGATTAATTTGCATATAACCCAGTCTTTTTGGAAATCGAATCTATTAGAGCTCATTGCCCCGGCTTTTTCTCTAACTTCTTTTTTGACTAAATCATTTTTTATATTCTTTTTCATAGCCGATTAATATTTATTTTCGACAACCTTAGGTGAATTTTAAGTCAAAATATCTTTCGTTGTTTTCCTTTTTATTTATTGGAATGATTATGCGGCATTGCAGATAACGAATTAGACTTAACGACGTAGGCTGACCCTGAGTCCCGAATGGGACGTTAGGGACTGGCCACGATACTTGCGCAGGCAAGGGGAGTGCCAGAAGCCTATGTATCGCAGACCAAGCGAGGCCGCTAGTGCCGGAGCGAAGCGTTAAGTCGCTGTTATACGACGGTTTGTTTCTACCGATAAATTAATTCATTTTTTGGAATAAAATTTTAGAAAGATAATCTTTAACTATTTTTCTGATTTGTCTAGCATTATCAAATTTTGATGCATTTGGTAGGAATTTAGCGAGAATTTCTTCTAAAGTAATAATTTTTTTTTCTTTCTCTAGTAAATTTGAATATTGGTTTTGTATTTCCTTTGTGATAATTTTAGAAAGAGAATCTATGCTTAATTTCGTAAATTCGATGACTCCATCAAAACGGTAGAATATTGGTTCACCTAAAAACTTTTTTATTTCTTTTTCTGATGAATAATTGCAGGTGCAAATTATTATAGCATTTTCTACATCGACATGATAATTTGAATCAACATAAATTCCTTCATCAAAGATTTGATAAAATGCACTATGAAAAATTGGGTTCGCTTTATCAAATTCATCTAATAAAATAACATTAGATTCTCTTTCCAGTAAATCTCGAGAGAAGCTAGGTTGATTAAATTTTCCACCGAAAAGGTAATTTGAAAATTCATTATTTTGAAACATAGATAATTGCTTTCTAAACAAGTTTTCTCCTAATATTTTTGAAATAAATTTTGCAGTTTCGGTTTTACCAACACCTGTAGGACCATAAAATAACAGGGTAACGGGTGGATGCTTTTGATTTCTTGTCATAGGGTAAAGTGCATGAATTAAATTTGATTTAGTTTGGAGCTGTCCTATAACATGATCGTCATAGTTATTTGAAATTTCTTTAAGTTTTGCGATAGATAAAGGAGCATACTTAAAGTTTCTAGATTTCAGAATCTTAGGGTGTACTTTTTCTAATTCTTTGTGTATGATATTTGGCGGATTTTGAAGAAATAAATTTGTGACTTCAAAATTATTTAAAAAATTTACAAAATTTAATATGACGTGATCATTTACTCCAGAATACTCATCCGTGAAAGCAACCAAATTTTCAATTACAGGTTTAGGATAGGTTACGGCTTCCTGGTCACCTGATCTTAAGTTAAAGTTACGTTTTTCTGCGTCTTCTTTATGTACAATTTCAGTAAGATTGTTGATATTTTCTTTTGGAATGATTTCTAAGAATTTTTTTTTCGGGCCATAGAATATTGTTATGGATTTCATGTTTATAAAACTCCAGCGAGAATTACATCGTAGACATTTAGTTCTTCTCCTTCTTGTGTCTCTTCTTCTAAGTCAGAAAGTGAAAATTCTTTGTTGTTTATGTTAAACTCTTTGTTCATATCTAAATTTGAAATTTTATATGTACCGACAAAAATTGCATTATAATTAAGGTTCATTTTTAAAAGGTCCGAAAGATTGTAATTGTTTCGGAATGCTTTAATATTGAATCGAAGTATGTTTTGAATATTTTTTGACTTTGCAATTAATTCATAATAACCTTTTCCTTTTTCTAAAGCATCGTCTAATTTGGTGACATCAATTTTTTCATCGTTATCTTTGGAGATTATTACATATGGAGTGAATAATTTAAAAAAAGTTAAAGAATTAGGGTACGCTGAAAGTGTACAATTTTCAAATTTGATAATTTTCTCATCGTCCTGTGTTTTATTAATAAAGTCTGTTAAAATAGTATTAGAGATAGTTGAATTGATGATTTTATCACTCAAGTAATTAAATTTAGTTTGGGCTGAGGCATTAGACTCACTTGAGAGAAATGGAATCCAATTGAATTTTGCTTTAAGAGCAGATCCAACATTTGCATCTAAAGATTTATGTTTTTCAACAAGCTCACTTGTCGTTAATATTTTTTTTCCCCCAAGACTAATATCTATGTAGTCACTTGCGGATTGTTCATCAAAATAAACTATTTTTTTCATAAATTTTCTCTTTTATTCGATTATAAACTGTCGTATAACGAACTAGTGTTACCGAAGTTCCCAGACCCTGAGTCCCGACGGGACGTTAGGGACTGGCATGTAGCTTGCGAAAGCAAGGCGAATACCAGGAGGAGAATTTGCCGTAGGCCGAGCGAGGCCTTGTTCCGAAGCGTAGCGGCAAGTCGCTGTTATGCGATGGCGTTCTTTACTTAATTATTTCTTAATAGAAAGTTAAATTTTTCATTCAACAATGGAATATCATTTAAATAGATTGATACTAGGTTCATTCCTTGTTTTTCCGCTATTTCTTTTTTTTCAAGTATTTTAAGATCGTAATTTGGAATTCCTTTTAAGCCAAATAATTCAATATAGTAATTGTCTACTTTCCAATCTGCTATAAAATTACTATTTGGATATTTTACTTCTTTTTCGTGAATTATCCCGTGATCATGAAACCAGTCGTCGATAACCTTTTCGCTTATTGATCTACATATATGACCGTCTTTAGCTTTTACCATAGTTCCAATTTTGGTATTTCTCTTTGCATCAATTAATACTCCCGAATTGATGAGAGCATCAAACCAACTTCCTTCGACAGATGTAAACCAATTATAGGTTTCAAGAGAAAGAAAATGTTGAATGTCTATTTCAGTTACTTTGTTTTGAATTAATAATTTGGCGATCTTATTTGAAAATTGAAGTGGATGGTTAAATTCAATTCCATTTGGTATAAAGCCTAGAATCTCAATTATTCTTTTTAGGCTGCATAATTGATCTTCTTTATAATTTTTAAATTCATTCAAATCTCTAAAATTGAATTTTGAGGTGAATGCTTCGGTTTTTCGTTGGATATTGACATCGTATTTTGAATGATCATAATATTTTTGAATTATGCTTTTGAATTTGTTTGAATTAGTATTCCATTTTGTTGTTAATAAACTGATGTATTTATAAGAAATTAAATCCGAAATAGAACAATCAAAAGGTAAATAATGCAATTTTTCGTCAAAGGATAAGGGAATATCGATATATTTGTAATAAAGGTTAGAGAATACTGATTTAAATAAGTGTTCCAAATAGAATAGATCTATATATTTTATTTCAGAGTTATTAAGCCAATCCTCCTTTTCCTGATAGAATTCTAGAATTTTATCAGCATAATTTAGATATTTAATAAGAATTTCTATAGTGTCGTCGGGATGGTAATTTACAAAATCGCGTTTTTCATTAAAATTATGAAATTTTCCGTTGTTAATTATTCCTCCAGTCAGCAACATTTCGAAAATATAAATATTTGCGTTTTCGGGTAATGAAACAATTAAATCTTGTATTTCCCTATTAATTTTAACTTTTATAGAATTATTTATATACTTCATTGAGATTGAGAACAATATCGCATAACGAACTAATGTTACCGAAGTTCCCCGCCCCTGAGTCCCTTCGGGACTGGCCACTACACCTGCGCAGGCAAGGGGAGTGCCAGAAGCCTATGTGTCGGAGACCGAGCGAGGGCGTAAGTCCCGAAGCGAAGCGGCAACATACTATTATGCGAAGTTTATGCCATTTTTAAATACTCATTCGAAATAGGGTTATCAGGAAATAGATAGATTAGTTTAACTAAATATAAAGACAAAGAGAATTTTAATCTAAAATCTTTATATTTAGATTTGCTAGTTCCTTTTCTAGTATTGGCCATGCTTTGTTTATATTTTCTAACATTAGATTTTTAGAATCCGTAAGTTTTTTAATTTCTGCTTCTTTTCTTGCATAATCTGTTGGTGGAGTTTTAGTAAAAACGTAAATTTTAATTCCATTTGTGAGGGTGACTTGGTTGATTAAATATGCTTTTCCTAAAGCTACTAAGGTAGGAGATCTATAATCATTTTTTTCAGGATTAGTGATACCAAGGAAATCATCTTGAACAATACCTGCATAATTGTTTTTAAACGCTAGTTTTTGTGCTTCACATTGACTACCGTCGCCGTTCCAACGAGATGATCCTTTAAAAATATGGGTATTACCTAGCATTTTTATAAATTCACCAAAAACAAGGTAACTGCAGACTCCAGAATTATTACTCTTTTGTTTAATATCATCATCCATTTTTTGAAGATTTAGAGTTTCATTTTTCAAATCTTCAAATTTTCGAAAAATGGAAGAATAAAGAGTATAGTTCAAAGAAGTTTTGAATTTTGGCTGATCTAATTCTTCTGCAGATTTTAATACTTTGAATACATTTTTCGTTTTTAGTTCCTTATTTACGTCTTCAATTTTGATTCTTTCTTTCGCGTCGTAAAGATGTAGCTTGAATAGAATTTCATTATCGGTCGAATAAGCAGTTTTAAGATATTTTACAATTTGCCAATTCGATAGAGGCTTTTTGTTTTCCTCATTTAGGATTTCGAAGAATACAGGAAGAGTCTTTATTTCAGTATCATTGATGGTATTGGCAAAACATTTTTCTGCGATACTATATTCTTTGTTGGAACATTCTATTAGCATTACTTTCACAAATTTAGATTCTGTTTCGAAATACCATTCTGGTCGATTTGATACATTTGGACAAAAAAGTTTATATTCAGCTTTGAAAGTATTCCATAATTTAATATTTTTAATTGATTTTGCGTTACTGGCACTTGTTACGTAGACAGATTGTATGTAATTCGAGCCATACTTAATTGCAACCTGCTGGAATGCTGGGTCTGTGTTTAATTCATAAGTAAAATGTGTAGCTTTTTTGAATTGTTCAGATTGAGTATCTAGACTTCCATAGTTTGGACATACGTCGACTAGAGGATTTTCGTATGCTATAATTTTTTGTCGATTCTGATTTGATGAACAAGTAAGAACCATGAATATTGACAGAGAGAATAAGGAAAATTTTGACAGAAATTTAAATTTGAAAAGTGTAAGGTTAGGCATATTTTTTCTTTATTATTAAAGTTTATAAATTCGATCAGAGAATCGTTTAACTTGGCTCTGACATTTTAGTTTTGTCTTTCTATATTATTTGAATTTTTTATATGATGTTTCATTGCATTTGAAAGATTATTTATCATGGCTGTGATTGAACTTGCCTGTTGAGCAAAAGTTAATTCATGGAAATCCTTTGAATTTTTTGAATGCGCTGATGACGTTTTTTGCTTCATAATAAGATTAGCTACCATTCATATGATTTTATTGTATTATCAATACTGCTTCCGAGCTTAATTTGATTAACTACAACTTTACCCAGACCCTTTGGAAAAATAATTTTGTTATTGGGTATTGATTCGATCCTTGCTCCATCCAGTATACTACCTTTTTCTGAATGCATTCCCACCATGATTTGATAAGCTTTATACGGTCTATAGTCTTGAGGAAATTTCAAATCTAAGTCATTAATTGAAATCCCATGTCCAACGAGCACACCTTTTTTAAATGTTCCTTTAATTACGCTTAAATCAGCGGCAATATATACTCCTTCACCGTCGGGAATACTTCCATCGTGTTCGCCGCGATAAATTGATCCATTTTTAAAAGATAAATTTCCAAAATCCTTTTTATTCTCCTCTTGGCTATTTAGGGTTGTATAAATAGAAAAGACACAAATACAGAGAGACAATAAGATGAAATTTTTAGCAGACATTTTGTTACTCCTATTTTTGCCAACGAACACGATGTTCGCTGGCACCTAACCAGAATATATTTGGCGGGAATTTCGGTCAACGAACTATATCCGTTATGCCATTTAAACCTCTACTATAAAACCTTCTGCTGCTATATTAGCTTATATCTCGTAATATAGAAGTTAATTTTTCAGATACTATAAATTATGAGGCAATATGCTTCTTCCGATAATATAGATTATGTCGCATAACAGGCGATAGGCTATTGTATAGAAAGGCACATCGGTAACACTTTAGATCACTCACATGGGTGACACTTTTATTAGTCAATTCTATACAATAACCTCTGGTATTTCAACACTTTACTCGTATACAAATCTAAAATTCCAAGGATTGCGTTCGCAAAATAAAGACGACAATGCCTGTCAGAGACCTCTTCAAAGCCAACCACCTCTCCAATAAAAGGATTCCCAAAGAAGATACGATGGGATCCATATTGAGCAAAACCACTTTCATGAACTTTATCAGTGACAATATGAGTTGGATAAGCAACTTCCAGAATCTTTTTAGGAAATTCACGTATGGATGGTTTGTATACTTTTGAAGGAGTCAAGAAACCCAAAGCTTCATGAGGACGTATATAATTAAACTCATCGCAAAAGTTATCAAAGGCTCTCTGTTGAGCATTTAAACTTGATCTTGGAGGAAGAGCCGTTTCTTCTTTAAGAGTTCTGTGCATTCTTTCATGACGACCATTTTGAGAGGGTCTGCCTGGCTCAATCCTTTCCGGTCGAATTCCTAACTTCAACCACCAAACAGAAAGACTAGTGAGGCCACCGATCGCCTTACTCGCAAAGGGTGCGCCATTATCAGACTTAATGGCAATTGGTAGTCCATGCTCTTTAAAAACCCTTTCAAATACGGCTTTTGTTTGTTCCACATTCGTTTTATTTAAGATTTCGCAAGCAAGAAGATAACGACTATGAGCATCTGTGATTGTCAAAGGATCACAACGATCCCCATTCCCGACAGTAAAATGACCTTTAAAATCAACACACCAAACATCATTAGGTGCAACCACATCAGAGAAAGGAAAGAGAGACTGCGGTACTCTTTGTCGCTTTTTCTTGGGTTTGATAAGTCCCTTTTTTCTTAATATATTGCCAATCGTTGTTTCACTGGGAATGTGTTTTAGCCTGTGAAATCTAGCTTTTAGGATGGGTCGAAGTTTCTTTGGTCCCCAGGAAGGGTGTTCTTCACGTAAATCAAGGATCAATCGAACTACTTTTTCGGGAGTTGCATTTGATTGGGTGATTCGTTTTCTGGATTTGTCTTTGAGTCCATCAATTCCTAGAGACTCATAGTTTTTTAAATATTTATATCCGGTCTTTCTTGATATGTTAAAGTCTCTGCAAAGATCTGCAAAACACCAATTACCACTTTTAACAGCTGCTATAAACTTGATTCTTTCTTCTATCACTTTGGTTTCCTTCCAAGGCATCGGATTCTCCTCCGATACTCAATGTAAGTGTTACCTATGTGAGTTGTCTCTTTTGTTACCTATCTGACCTATCCATACCATTTTGAGTGTACTCGTACATCCTTTACAGTTTTGTCCTGGTACATACTTTACAAAAAGTATGACTAAAATCCTGATTCAGACGTTAAAGAGGATGGCACTTTAGTTTTTAAATTGCAACAATTTTCCTGTATAAAGGTCTATTACTCCAAGACTCACTCCATAAAAATGAATCTTCACATGTCTATCTGAGATCTCTTCCAGACCGACTTCCTCTAATGCAAGTGCGGAAGATAAAAAGATCCGATGACCTTCAAAATGAAGATTCCCTATGTCATTGACTTCTCCGATCATTATGTTTGTTGGATAAGAAGCTTTTACAATCCGTTTTGGGAACTTCTTTGTAGACTTTCGGTAATGGTCAGCAGGAAAAGAATTTTGTATTCCTTCATGTGGTCTTAGATAATTAAATTCTTTTTGGAAGTCTCGAAATGCTTTTTGTTGTGTCTCTAAACTAGACCTTGGAGGCAAAGCCGTTTCTTCCTTTAAGGTTTTATGCATTCTTTCATGCCTACCATTTTGTTGTGGTTTCCCTGGCTCAATTCTCTCTAACTTAATGCCTAGTTTGATCCACCAAACAGAAAGTTTACTAAGGCCAGCAAGTGCATTCGAAGCAAATGGTGGACCGTTGTCCGTTCGAATCGCAAGTGGCATCCCATAAAGTTTAAATAACTTCGTAAATTCATTGATTACGTTGGTCGTATCTGCTTTGGAAACAATCTCACAACAGAGTAAAAAGCGGCTATAGGCATCTGTGACGGTTAATGGTGTGCATCTTTCTCCATCCCCAACAGTGAAATGGCCCTTAAAATCAGCGCACCAAATATCATTGGGTCCGAGCGCATGCGAGAATGGTTGATCGATGGATTGTTTACGGATCCTTCTTTTGGGAGGTTTAATAAAGTTGTTTTGTTTCAGAATACGACCCACAGTACTTGGATGAGGCCATTTTTTAATCATATGAAACCGAGCTGAAAGTGATGCTAAGAGTTTTCTTGCTCCCCACCGTGGATGGTCTTTTCTCTCTTGTAAGATTAGTTCAATGATTTTCTTTCGAGTTTGGTGAGGATGGTGTTTCGGTCTTCGACTTTTATCTTTTAACCCATCGATCCCATACAGCTTATACTGTTCTAAGTATTTATACCCAGTCACTCGACTGATACTGAATTCATGGCAAAGGTCAGTGAGAGACCAACCACCACGTTTCCAAGCGACAACAAATTTCATTCTTTCTTCAAACACGTTTGTTTCCTTCCAAGCCATGACACACTCCTGGTGTGTACATCGTGTTCTGAATCGAAGAATTAGATTCTTGTTTGTAAAGGATGTAGTGAGATCAATTTGTAAGGGATGAAACTAGCACGGACCCGGCCGTATAGAAAGGCCATCGGTAACACATTAGATCACTCACGTGGGTTACACTTTGATTCCGTATTCAAAAACCAGCCTATAACAATTGGTATATTTTTAATTCTCTATAAAAGTTAATAATTTTTTACTTTTTGTCTCAAAGAATTCTATGAGACTTTTTCATTTTTTAATAATTGTAAAGTTTGTTATAAATTTTAAGACGAAACGTTATGCTTGTAGTGATATTCATGGTTTCTATATTCAAAAACTCTAAAATAAAAAATAAATTGCCTAATCGGACATAGTTTTCATTTTGCATTTATATTTTTAGAATTATGCAAGAAATAAAAACAAAAATAACTTACAACATCAAAAGAGATTCTATAGTAACAGGTTTTGAGAGAATCTTATTTGAAAGAGATCACAATGGGAATCTATGGATTGGTTCTTGGAACCAAAGCCCAATTCTTTATAAAATCGATGAAACCCAAATCACAAGATTCGAATTCCCTATTGGTTATTACTTAGCAAGCGACAATCCATTTGATTCAAATCCTGATAATGTATTGTTTGGATCTTCGAATTCTATATTATACTTCAGAGACGATCAATTTTTTAGTCTTCCTTCTCCAAAGTTAGCAAACCCATCTCCATACCAGATTTTGAATCTTGGAATCTACACTTACGTTATTTTTGCCAATACAAGCGGGAGAAAACAAATCCATAGATGGAATGGGACAAATTGGGAAATCTTGAATTGCGATTTGGAATTTCAAAATCTATATAATCTAAAACAAATTAGTAATGATAAAATTTTAGTTACAGAAGGGAATACAGAAATTGCGTATATATTAGACCTAAATGGGAAATTGATTTCTGAATTTGCACCAAGTGTTGCCCCAATGAAAGTCAAAATCAATTCGAAAACAATATATCTATTTTCTGGTTCAAAGTTGGAAGTAAGAAACAGCGATGGGGAACTAAAGAGTTTACTTGATTTATATGATGAAACAATGAAAACATATTTTGGCTCATACTTAGAGTTTATAGATGTATTTATTCAAAACGAATCTAATTTGGTTTTGTTATTAAAGGAAAGAAACAAAAAAATATCAAAAAAATATTTGTTAAATTTTAATTTAGATACTTTGACTCTTACCCCTCACCCCCTACATGAAAAATTGAATTCAGATTTAAATTTACTACGCCTTGAGATCGATAATTCGGGAGATTATTGGTTCAAAATTTATGGGAACCACTACTCAGAATCCTTTTTAACATTTAACGCGGAACTCACAATATGAAACAACCCACACAACTCAATTTACAAAAGTCTGATTTTTACTCAGGAAATCTAAAAGAAATTATGATAGATCGGATGTTAGTGTTCCAATCGCTTAGAGATAAATTCCAGAAGGTATTTGATAAAACTAAAAATAAACTAGACCAAAGTTTTTTGAAAGAATTTGAAACCATGTATGGTTTTCGACCTGGAAAAGAAATTCTGGAATGGGAAAATGTAAAAACTGCCTATAAATCGATTATGTATGAAGTAGCCGATGTTTGGAACATGATTGACCATCACTCTGCAGAAGAGGAGGAAATGGAAGAAGATGAAGATGGTGGTTTTGATTATGCTATTTCCTCCGCAGCTAGATTAACAAAAATTAAGGACCCGGAAGAAATACTCTCTTGGTTGGTCGGCACTTACAGTGGACTCATGTTTTTATTCAACGGCTCTTTTGCTTTTGCTTCGGATGGAGGTGGCGACACTTGTTGGATCAATCTTTTGCCTAATGAAAACGAATCGGTAGAGGTAAATTACTATAATCATGAAATTGGCGAATTAGAAAACCTTCCCTATTTTTCCATTTCACATTTCATCGCTGACAATTGGAATAATGATTCACATGAAAGTTATGACGAGGATGAGAACGAACAAGAATTCGAAGAAGAAGATACAGATAAAAAAATAAAAGAACCTATTCTAACTTCGAAAATCAAAGAGAGTATAATTAAGGCTTTCGAAAAAGAAGCTACAAAACTATACGAAAAGAAACCTATCTATAACAATTCACTAGATATGTTTGAAAGATCGGCTTGGTTACTTGGTCATACTTATGGCGAACCTGCTTATGCATTTACTGATAAACTCTCAAATGCTCCTTCTTATGCGCTTTGGGAAGAAGAAAAAGAAGATATCAAAAAGTTCCCAAATTTAGCAGCCTATTGGATTCTTCACCACTTTTATTTAAAAAATGATGATGCTTGTAGAGAAACCATTAAACTTGCAAACAAATCAAAAGGAAAAATAATTCCTAAAATTTGTGAACACGTAATTGCCTATTTAGATGGAAAATCCAAGTCATTATTCAATCTACCTTCAGATAAGATAGAAAAAATTCGATCCCAAAGCTTTATCAACGCTGACCCAAAACAAATTGAACCAAAAAATATTAAACTATACAATGATAGTTTAGGTCTCTCCAATCTTAACACTATTTCAAAGAAAGACCTTGAATCAAGGATAAAGACTGAGGAAAATCTTTTCAAAATCATCGAAGAATACCCTGATGATGTAAACACACATGACATTATCCTAAAAGAAATTTCTAAAAAAGATCCAAACCTAAAAAAACTGATCGAAGACTATTTTAGAGAACGAACAGATAGTGCTTATAATACATGGCCATACAATTCAGAAAAGTTAGACAAACGACTCTCTATTGTTATAAATGCAGCCTTTCGACAAGGATTGAAATACGACGCAGAGAATAAAAAAGCTTTTTGCGGGATTACAAAAACAGTCGGGATGTTAGACGACGACCATGCAATGGTTTCTTATAGAGAGGCAGTTCATAAACTCAAACAAGATGATCCAAGATTAGAATACGTTGTAGAAGCATTAATCAAAAGCGAACACAAAGAAGCTGTTTCCATCTTGGCGGATGCTGCTTGGCGAACATTTGAGACATTAGATAATGTTAAAGAAATTCGACAAAAAGTACAAAAAGAAGGACCGACCTTGAACAATATGTTCACTGTCTATACCCACCTAAATGAAGCACTACAAGAACGAATTTTAACATTAGATGAAGTATCAGTCCAACTGATTCAGAAACTTTTCACTTATAAAGATCATCTAGGTTTTTTTGGAATAAGTGCCGGAAATGCATTTTCTGTATGTGCTCACTTAGATCTAAAAGAACATACAGAAATCATTGCCAACTATGTTCGAAATAGTTTCCAAATCAAAGGTGGAGACAGGAAGTCTTATCTCGAATTAAGTCAAATCATCAACATCTCGGAAGCTGCTTTAGCCTGGGCCAAAATGGAGCCTGAAAAGGCAAAACAAGAGTTAAACGAATTTTTTGTAAAACTGGAAAACTCTAATTATCCCGGTATAGCCATTGATCTAAGAGCCTGTTATATAGCAGGATTATTACTTTTGGAACCGGATAATAATGATTATTTGACTTTTGCAGAACGTATCCTTGGAAACAAAGGTGACCAAGTCAGAGTTTATGGAATCATTCGATGGATTAGAAAACAAAAAGTTCAAAAATTCAAAGATCATCTTTGGTATCACATTTATGCTGACCCAGACCCTATGGTTGATTATTCTTGGAGTTACATTGAAGTGGAAGCAAGACGCGCATGGATTATACTCACTGGGGAAGATGCTCCAGAATTTGATACGTCTGATAAGTATGCAAACTCACTTTCAAAAAATAAATCTCAATTACCAGAAGCAATTCTTCATCCGGAAAAGTATAGTATCCAACATGTATTTGAGAGAATTCGAGAAACCAAATACAAACATGAAGATGTAATCCGATATGGAGGACCTTGGCTTGTAGAATCCTTACGGTTTTCATTAGATGAATATAAATATTCAGGGTCTTATGACAGATGGGAAGCAATCAAAGCTTTGTTTTTCCAAGGTCCTGGTGTCTATCCGTACTTTCTGGAAATTTTCCAATTACCTTATGCAGCACCCTCATGGAAAGCCTATCTATTACAATTTATGCGAGTGATGGAACCTGAATCTTTAAAATGGAAAAAGGTTTTAACAATGGAAGTAAATGAAATAAAACAACTGCTAGAACAACCTACTCCCAATTGGTTTGTTTGGACTGATTTATTAGCAGCAAGGTTATATTTGTTAGAAGGTGAATCTTCTTTTGATACGATCTCTCAAGTGATCAAGAGGCGTCTAGAAATGACAAATCATGATTCCTACGATTCTAGTATATATGAAGAATCTCTTGGACTTAGGTTACCATTACTCTGGAGAAGGTATGGTAAAAAAGGAGATGATTGTATCGAATCTCATTGGAAAAAAGCAAAAAAAAGTTCTGAAACTTTTACAATGTTAGAAATGGCTGCCAGACGAAAGTTAGATGATAAAATCCCCGAAATGACAGAGATCAAAGAACCTGGAATTTTACTCACATTTTATCCCGAACAAAGGGAATACGGTTGGCACACATGGATCCACTTGACAAAAGAAACCATACGATTTGGAACCAATGAATTTCACCTGCAATCTGTACTTCCGGATTCTAAAACGGAATCAAGTATGCAAGCGACTGAAGCAAATTTGAAAAATGTTTGGGATATGGCACATATTCTAGGTTATACGATATCAAAGAAAAAACCGAAAGGAAAAAAATAGCGATTTGTTTAGTATCTATCGTAACCATCTTATAACCATTGGCAGTTTGGTGCAGCTATGGAAATAAGATGGTTACGGTATTCGACCTTTTACAATCGATTTTGCATATTCACTCGGTGACTTCTTTTTTAGGGACTTAAAAGCTAAATTAAAATTTGCTTTAGAATTAAAGCCTACTTGGTATGCCAGTGAAAGTAAATTTGCCTTTGGCTCTTTTTCTAACAATCGACAAACTTCAGCAATACGGCACTCGTTGATTAAACGATTAAAGTTCATTCCCAAAAAAGCATTGATGTACTCGCTGAGTTGATAATCCTTGATTCCTAATTTTTCCGATAGAGATGCTAAACTCAAATCTTCCTCTCGGTAAACGCACTCGACTTTCAATAAGTAATCGAGGTCTTTTTGTAATTTCTCTAAATCTAAGTTTAGAATACGAGAAGTACGATAAGATTGCCTAAGACCGGGAAGAATATCTTTAAATAACTCGTGGTTGATTTCTGTTCCGATAAAAGCAATAACTGCCATAAGTGTAGCAAGCCCTGCAGTAAAATAGATTCCGTAATGCCATCGTAAAATAGTACTAAGGAGAATAAAACCAGCAAAGGTAATGTTCCCTTTTAAAATCATTCCGAGAATCTGAACTCCTAACTTTGCCTCTTGATTCGGATTATTATAAAGGATATTTCTATATTGATAAATCATTCCTAGAAAAACACCCATCCAATAGAGACAACCTAAAATGGATATAATTTCGGGAAAAGAAATAGGTTCTCCCGCAAAACTTTGATTCATTGTTTGCGAAAGAGTATTTGGTGCAAACCATTGTAATGTTAATAGTAAAAGAAAAACAAGAAAGGTAGGATATAAACGATACAATTTTTTAAAAGGGACAGGTTCTGTACTCAAAAACTGTTCGATTGTATACTGCATACTCCCAGGAATTAAATAAATCACAGGGACATACCCTTGATTCAAAATAAAAGTTTCAAATTCTATGCCAGCAAACAGACGATAGGCGTATAAAATCAAAATCCCACCAGAAAAGGCAGCAATCATAGCAAAAGGAAATCCTTTGGATCCTTTTTCTTTTACAAGGATACCAATTCCCAATATAAAGTGATACCAAGCTCCAAACTGGAGCCAAGAACCGAAGAATTCCCACATGATCGAAAAATCGTACGAAATGCACGCAACCGTCAACCTTTTGGAGGCTTTCCGTAGAGAGAATTAGTACAAAATTATGATTTTAGACCTAAAAATCTGTCCAAAATCGTCATTTTGGACGCAAGATATGGTCATTTATGGTAAATTTGGGCCAATTCAGAGGCGAATTATGAAAAAGCAAAAAATCTACCGTCTGCTTTTGCCACTGGGAGTCATCCTCCTTATAGCCTGCGGACAAAATGGAAACCAAAACTCTAGTGGAAATGCAGCCGTATTAGGTGTGTTAAATGGAGTCAATTCGGGATCTTCTGTTTCTCCAGAAGTCCTAAAACAAAGTAATGCAGCACTAACCAAAGACATTCAATCTGCATTTGCAAAAGAGAATGATGGAAGTTTCACGTTCAATGACAACATTTCGTTTCTCAGTAATGATGGTGTCAAAATCACGGGGAACTTATTCATTCCGAAGTCAGGAGCAGGTCCCTTCCCTGCTGTGATCTTTGTAAACAGTTGGGCTCTCAATGAATACGAATACATTGTACCTGCCGCTAAACTTGCCAAAAAAGGTTACGTTGTATTCAGTTACAACACAAGAGGATTTGGTACCTCTGGAGGGCTTATCAATGTTGCTGGCCCGAAAGACATGTCTGATCTTTCTAAAGGAGTTGATTTTTTACTTACAAATGCGCCAGTTGATGCAACAAACATTGGTATAGCTGGCATTTCTTATGGAGCCGGAATCTCCTTACTCGGGCTTAGCAAAGAACCAAGAATCAAAACTGCTATTGCTATGAGTGGATGGGGAAGTTTACCTGATTCTCTTTATGGAAACCAAACACCAAGACTTGTATGGGGACTCCTCCTCGTTACTGCAGGTTATATCACAGGAAGAATGGATCCAATCATTGCAGAAAATTTTGGAAAACTGTTAGATACAAACGATGTGGCAACTGTTTTAGCTTGGGCTAGCGAACGTTCACCAAACAGTACTGTTGCTGCCTTGAATGCAGCTGGAAAACCAGTTTATATCTCTAACAATTCTCAAGATAATCTTTTTCAACCAAACCAAATCCTACCATACTTTGAACAACTAACTGTCCCCAAAAAATTAGATTTGAATAATGGAATTCATGCTACAGCAGAAATCGGTGGCGTTCTTGGAATTGAGAATTATGTTTGGACCAATGCATATGATTGGTTTGATTATTGGTTAAAAGGAATTCAAAACGGGATCATGTCAAAACCAAAGGTCTCTATCCAAAAAAGATTTTCTGATACAAGGGTTACTTATTCGACTTGGCCAAATCCAAATAAAGTGGAACGAACTTACCATTTAAGACCAATGGGTATACTAAGTCCGGGAAAAATCACAACGACTGCAAATACAACAAACGAATCTGATACGATACTATCTGGTGGAACTAGCGCTACAACAGGCGTTCCCCTTCTATCAGAAATTTTGGACGGAGCTGTTTCTGTGCCGGTTACAACCAATGTCAACTTGATTGATCGCACCAATGCGATGGTTTATCTTTCTGATAAATTAACAAATCCACTGAAAGTAAGAGGTCGGACTTTTTACAAAGGTCGAATCAATAGTTCTGACAATTCTCCGCATGTTGTCGTGTATCTTTACGAAGTGGATATTTGGGGAACAGGAAAACTAATTTCTCATGGAACCGCTACACTTTTCGGAGTCAAAGGAAAAGATACCGACCTAAGTGTTGATTTACAAGCTGTTGCTCATGACTTCCCTGTAGGAAGCCGTATCGGTCTTGCCATCGACAATTTAGATCCTATGTATGCGGTACCAAAACCAATTTCTCTCTATACAACTTCTTTCAAACATAGCACTTCGACTGCATCGACCCTTCGTTTTGAAAGTGAATGAGGAAATTGAATAAAGAATGAAAGCAATCCAACTAAATTGAAACATTCATAACCTTTTCGACCGTCGAAATGGCAATATTAGGAATAGGTTCAATCTCGTATGTAAGCTGTTAGCTTATTTATGGGGAGAGGAATCACCTCTCCCTTTCTTTTGTAAAGGATTCTCAAATACGAGCGCCCCGGATAGTAGCGGAAATCCTTTCGCGGATGCGAAAGATTGCAGCGGATAGCCGGAATTGGCGCCCCACCTAATTTATTTTTCTATATCCGACACCAGATTAGAATGGACTTGGTTCGTTCCAAGGTCAGACTTTGTATGATTCATAAATAAAGGGAACTGCGTTGCCAATACATTATTATGCTGGCCTTCATCTAGGTGAAATCACCACTGAACTTGGGAAACAAATTACAAAAGACCAAAGAGTAAACCCACTCAAACGACCACTCGTCGTAGTACCGAACCAAAACCTAATTCCTTGGCTAAGACTCAACTTACCAAAGTTTGATGCCTCACAACTTTCTCTCAATATTGAATTTACGTTTCTAGAAAAAGCTATTTTAAAAATCATATTTAACTCTTTGAATATACAAATATATGAGGAAACCACAGTTTTATACCAATATGAAACTTTAAAAAGAGATTGTTTTTCCTTACTCTACCAAAAACAAAACCAATTGTTAAAAAATTTTCCTGAAATGGAGCAGTATTTGGAAGAGATTCCAAAATTATATTATCTAGCCGATGTCTTAACAAAATATTTCAAAGATTATGAACTCAATCGAGAGGAGTGGATTAAAGACTGGCTTGGCATGGAATCTAAAAATGTTCCAAGTGATTTAAGAAAAGATCCTTATTGGGAGCTAGAAAAACAGATTTATAATGAAATCTATAAAGAAAACTCAAAACCGAAAAACCTATTTCGTTATCTAGAAGAAGGCAAAAAACTTTCTTTAAGTGGCAACTTACACCTGTTTTGTTTATCCAACTTATCAGGCACATATATTGATTTTATAAAAGAAACAGCACTGGCTACAGATTCAAAACTGACGGTCCATGTTTATCAATTCCATAACGGAAAAGTTATCGGTAAAAGCCCAGAGAAAACAAAAAACTATCTTTCCAAGTTTTCAAAACCTCAATCTTATTTAGCAAAAGAATTTTCGTCGGAGTCCTACAGCAAACAAAAATCTAAATTCGTGAGCGGAGGAATGCTTTCCAAACTAAAAGCAATTTTACTAGAAGAATCACTAAAAGAAGAAAACTATTTGGAAGACCAAACGGTGCGAGTTTGGAATGCTCCATCCGTTTATCGAGAGATAGAATCGATAGCTCACGATATACTAAATAAAATAAGTTTAAGCAAAGGAAAACTTAACCTTTTAGACTTTGCCATTTTGGTTCCGAATATGAATGAATATCGCGCAGCCATTGAATGGGTTTTCGATGGAGGAATTTATACTACACAAAAAAAAGAAAATTTACCAAACTTACTAAAGATACCCTACTCGATTACTGACTTGGTTGCAAAAGATACATCGCAATTGTATTTAGCTTTATCCACACTATTTCGTTGTTTGGCAAATGATCGATTTGAAAAAGAAGACATTCATATATTGTTCAAAAACCCACTTGTAGTAGGCAACCAAGAATCTGATGGAGAAGAAACTTCTCTCCAAGTTTTAGAACTAATTGATTCTTTAGGTTCCATCTATGAGGAAGAAAAAGAATACAATCCTTATACAATATCTTTTGGCCTAAAACGGGCAGTGGTTTCCATGATTGCTGATGAAAAGTCAGCTTGGGAAAAACTTAATATTGTTACAAAACCCATTTCTTCCGACAAAACCATCATTCGATTTGTCGAAATTTGGAATCGAATTAAACAAATTAAATCGGAAATAAAAGATAAGTTATTAAAAATACCAAAAGAAGAACGTTATATCACTTTTGAAAGTTTATTCCAAAATCTATTTTCATTTGATGGTGATTGGGAAAGGGAACGTATTTATTTCAATCAATGGCTAAAGTCAATAGAGTCTTGGTGTCAATCTGATTGGAATCATACGAAAGATTTTTTAGAAATGATATCTTTGATTACTGAAGAAGTTTTTTCAGAAATCCCCATGCATCGAGGTAACTATCTAACGGAAGGTGTTACCGTTTCACTTTTGCAACCGATGCGCCCTATTCCTTTTTTACATGTATATATAGCAGGCCTTGGTGAAGGTAAATTCCCTGGTTCTGTAGACAGATCTAGATTTAACTTACGAAGGTTTGACTCTAAACCTTGGGATCTCAATCGAAGGGAAATCCAAGAATCTCTGTTTTGGGAGTCCATCTTATCTGCCGAAGAAAGTATCACATTTTCTTACGTAGGAAAAAATACTTTAGAAGATAAAGAATTTGAGCCATGTTCTACTCTATTTGAAGTAATGACCGCAATGGCAATTAAGGAAGCAATTGAACTACCACTAACATCGTATAGCCAATTTTATGACGATAAACTTTTCCCTTCATTTGACTATGTTCGCAATTTAGAAAGATTTAGAGAGAATAATGAAGCCTTACCAAATCCAGAATTTACTGATCCAAACCAACTAACAACAGTAGAATTTACCCAAACAATCACTGATGAAATCTCTATTCAAGAACTTACTAATGGATTAAGAAATCCGATCCTTCGCCCTCTCATACAAAACCTTGGTAAAATTTGGGAAGAAGATGAAAATGTAACAGAAGAACCTTTTCGGCTGAATTCATTAGAGATATTCACGATCAAATCTATCTTTATCCCAATTTTTACCGAATCCTTAGTGACTGATAGGGAATGGATTTGGGACGGAAACTTGATCCAATCCCACCTAAAGGAGCTTACACGGAAGGCAGAACAAAATGCCAAATTTCCTTATGGAGCCTTCCATATCGTTTCTTCTGAGGTTTTATTAGAAGAGCTGGAAGTTGTGGCAGAAAGATTTCGTTTCCTAAAAGAGTCTCTCTTTTTTAATAAAGATAACTTGTCCTATTTTAAAGCAATTTCCATTGGAGACACCGGTCTTCGCGATTGCAAAAAACTACCATCTTATCAAATCACAGATTCACATCGGATTGTCGGAGAATGGGAAAACATTATCGAAAAAGAAGGAATCTATTATTGGTTTTATACAGGTAGTTTATATGATAAACCTAAATTCCCAAACGAATATTTAAAAGATTATCTAGGCAAAATGGCTTATGCACTGCTAAGCGCCTGCCTATACCGAGTTACAGGAAATCGTTTGGTCATTATTCCTGCTAATGCAAAGGATTTTAAAAATGACAGCTTGCTTGATTTTACTGAACTCAAAACCGAAGATTGTAAATCTTATTTAAATTCCATTTACCGATTGATCATTGAAGAGAATCCAAAGTACATTCCCACTGCAGGTCTAAACCTTTTCTTTTCTAAATATAACTATGAGGAATTAGGAGAAAATTTAGAGATGGCAGAACAATTGTGGAAGGAGTTTTTATCAGAAGAAATAGAGACAGTTTTACAGTTTGAAAATCCATTGATGAAACTATCACCTTATACAAAAGTTCTATTGGAAAGTTTTTCTCTCAGTTCCGTATTTAAGATTTTTACACCACTTTTAAAAAAAGGTTTTTAATAAATGGATCATCCTCTCCTCCATAAACCTAAGTTTATTGAAGCATCTGCTGGAACTGGCAAAACTCACCTCATCATGGAAATGTTAGGTGATATAATGATTCATGATGTGAAAAATAATATTTCCGAAAATCGAATTTTAAATACTCTAATTCTTACTTTTACCGAAAAAGCTGCCGGAGAATTAAAAGCTAGGCTCAAAACAAAAATTTTAGAACTCTCAGAGAATGGCTCCAAACCAGGTTTTTATCGGTATTTACGTGACCTAGATCAAGTCACAATCTCCACGATTCACGGGTTTTGCAATATGGTTTTGAAAGAATATCCTATCGAAACCCAAAACAATCCCAACGTTCGACTCACAAACGCAGAGGAAATCATCAATAAAAGTTTTTATCTTTTAAAACGAAACCATTGGGGTGAAACTAATTTTGATGAATTGGCAAAGAATTTAATCGAATCGAAAACCTTAGAGAAAGAATCCTCTATTACATTTGCTGTTTCCAAACTATTATCCAATACAAAAGATTATTTTTTCCCCGAAGTTTTAAGTTTAGAAAAAACAATTATATCCCCCCATTTGGAAAAGATAATTTCAAATTTAACACAAGTAATCCATACTCTAAGAGGGCCCCTTGGATTATCGATTGTGGAACAAGGAGATAAAAGAACCATTCAGAAGTGGATTGAAAACTGGATGTCTCTAGATGTTTTTTTGAGTGCGCTTCTTTCAAAAGATACGGAAACACTAAAAAACGAATTACAAAGGATAGGGACATTCCAAAGGACAGCGGAAAAAGTAACTTACCAAGGTTTCAACTATTTATTGTTATCAGGTAAAACCATTACAAAAAATTTATCAAAAGAAGCCATTATTGTCCAATCTTCGATAGAAGGTCTTATATCTTTACTCAATGAAACATTTCCAATCGATAAAATTGATTTAAATGGAGATTGGTTTTTACAAAAAACAGCATTTCGGTTGTTAGAGGATACTAAACTTCAATTAAAATCTGGAGATTTACTCACCTACGATCAAATGATTTTAAAAGTACATGAGACTGTGGTTACTTCTCCGAATAAAACTCTGATACAATCTTTGAAAGAACGATACCAAGTATGTATTTTAGACGAATTTCAGGATACAGACAAAAATCAATACCAAATCTTTAAAACCCTATTTGTAGACTCAGAAGACAAAACAAGAATGTTATTTTGCATTGGAGACCCAAAACAAAGTATCTATGGATTCAGAGGAGCCGATATTGGAATTTATTTAGAGGCAGTTAGCGATTTTGCAGATTCAATAGATAGCCTATCAACTAACTACCGTTCCACAGTAGAAATTATCGAAGGTTTAAATCTACTTTTTTATAATAAGGAAAAAGAACTAGGCGAAACTAGTTTTTTTCCCATCGAAGAACCTGGCTCCACAAAAGCAAACTACCAATACCACCCTGTTAAAGCTCCAAAGGATTCAGAAATTAAATACAAATACTCAAATCAAAATGAATACGGAATCCATGTGATTCAATATGAAGATCATTTTCCAAATGTGAATAAAGCAAGAAATGCCTGGGCAGAATCTATAAAAAAAGAAATTTTATCCTTCCAACAAAAAAGCCAATCCCTCTCCTATTTTAAAAAAGGAGAAAAAACAACCCAATCCGTTCAATTGAAAGACATTGCTGTGTTATGTGGGAGTAAAAAAGAAACTGAACTAATTGAAAAAACCTTATCAAAGGCTGGCATCCCCTGCTCTATTTATAAACAAAGAGGAATTTTCCAATCCAGGGAAGCGGACCAAATTGAAAATTTGTTAGAATGTTTAATTCAATCGAATAGCTCACGATCATACAAACGAATTCTTTTTTCTGATCTTTTTAGTGTACAACCAAAAGACCTTAACAAGTATAATGAACACTCTATTGATTCTTATGAAAAATCACTCATCGATGTTTGGTTGAAGCTAATTCGAGACAATCGATATGCTGCTTTTTTTCGATCAGTTATGGATGAAACTAAAATCTTTTGGAATCATGAACTCAAAAATTTAGAGTGGGAAAGAAAAAGAACTAACTATAGGCAAATTTTTCAACGATTACTTGAATTCCAAATTCAAACTAACGCCAACCTTCCCGAATTATTGGCAGAACTAAAACAACTGAAACAAAGAAAAACTTCTCCCGAAGAAGAACCACTCTTCGATCGTGAAACAGAAGATGATGCTGTTCAAATTTTGACCATCCATGCATCAAAAGGGTTAGAATGGCCAATTGTATTTTTATACTACTTTGGAACTAGACCGCAGAGTCTTTTGAATTACGAGTATCCAACACTCATTCAAGATAAAAACTTAAATGAAAGAAAATGGATACTTAGTCTTTGGGATGCGAAAGATGGAAAACAAAATGAACATAAACATTTTTTAAACGAACAAAAACGGTTGTTATACGTCGCATTAACAAGACCAAATTTAAGGCTTTATCTCCCCAAACTCTCTTGGGGAAAAGACTCATTGCAAAAATCGGGATATGGGAACATTTTATTTACTGAATTGGAACGGATCGAAGAATATAACAAATCTCACGTTAACCAATATTTTGTATTTCGAAATGAAATAGATCATCCGCAATCTGAAATACAAAAGAAAACCCAAGCGATAAAATCTCCGAAAAAGGGATCTTTAAAAACGGTTGTTCTACCTACCGAGATCAAAGCAGGAAGAATACTCTTACAACACAGTTATACTAGCTTACAAACATCGCAAACTCTTTTGACAAAAACCCAAGAGGAATCCTTTAAAGAAATTGAAGAACCTCTTGAACCAGAATTGATAAAATCCAAAACAAAACTTCCTTCTAGCTCCAAAACTGGAAACTTTCTACATCGCATTTTAGAGTTATGTGATTTTTCGATTTTTAAATTAAAGATCGAAGAAATTTTAATACATCCTTCTTGGATTTGGGCTTACACGGAATCATTTCGTCAATACCCAATCAAATTCCAATCAGACACGAAAGAGTCTTTAGATTTGGTTGTAGCCACACTTTTAAAACGAGCGATGACTGCTGAAATCACTCTCGCCGATGGAGATTCTTTTTCATTAAGTGATCTAACATTGGAAGAGAAGTCTTCTGAATTGAAATTTCATTTATATATACAGAAAATGTTAGAAAAATCTGGTGTCCCCTTGTCTCCAGGCTTTGAAAATTATTTAAAGGGTGCCATTGATTTAGTATTTTATAAAAATGGAAAGTATTATATCGCTGATTACAAATCTAATCTTTTGCCAAATGATCTTTATGACAAAGATGCCGTCACTTCCGCTGTAATTGAAAAAGGATATATGATCCAAAAATCAGTTTATGCTTTAATTCTATACGATTATCTATCTTCCTTATTTGGAAATGAACTTGCTTTAGAACGATTCGGAGGTGTTTATTATCTTTTCTTGCGTGGTATGGGGATGAGTAAAGATTCTGGGATCTATTCTGATTTAAAATCATCCCAAACGGTTTGGACAGAAGAAACTTTTTTAGAGATTCGTAAAGAAATTTTAACTTATATACGAGATGCTGCGATAGGTTTAGAGAAGTTATATCTATGAAACAAAAAGATCCATCCTATATCGAACTGGCAAACGAAATCATTTCCTATTTCCCGCAGATAAATAAAGGAAATCACCTCCTAATCGCGGAGCTAATCGAGGCAAATCTAAACGGAGACCTATATTTGCCAATTAAAGATGCAGACTCAATCGATCAATTTGACGAATCGTTTCCATTTTATATAGAAACCATTGGAAACGAAAGAAGACTTTATTTCCAAAAAACCTACAAAGAGAAGATCCATTTTGAAGAAAAAGTGAAATCTTTGATTCTAACAAATAAAGAGAATGAAAAAAAAACAAATTTTGAAATTGAAAGAATCGAATCCATCATTTCTGAATTAGAATCTCAATTTAAAAATCCACTGGCCAAAGAACAAAAACAAGCTGTAATCGAATCCATTATTTCTTCTTTGCGTATTATAGCCGGTGGACCAGGGACTGGTAAAACCACAGTTGTTTCTTTTATTTTAAAAGTCTTAGATACATTAAAAAAACTACCGAACACAAATCGTATTGCGCTTGTAGCACCAACAGGTCGAGCCGCACAAAGACTTACCGAATCATTACAAAAGAATTTAAGTCATTTCCAAAACACAAAGGAACTAACCTCTTCTTTAAGGGGACAAACAATTCACAATTTATTAAAATTTTTTCCGGAAACTAAAAATGTATATTACGGCGAAAAAAGATACCTTCCTTTTGATTTGATCATCATGGATGAGACATCTATGGTAGACATGATGTTGATGAATCTGTTCTTAGATTCCGTCAGCGAAAAAACTCATTTAATTTTATTAGGTGATCCGAACCAATTGCCTTCGGTTGGTCAAGGGGAAGTATTAGCAGACCTTCTAACAGAGTTTAAAAAACAAAAAAACTTTGTATCTGAGCTAAAAACAAACCACAGATCTTCTGCATCATCTGAGTTTAGCAAATTTGCAGAATTAGTAAAAACCTCCTTTGATTCATCCAATACAAACACATCGTTTCCACATCCAAAAATTTTGACTTCATTAGGACAGAATCCAAACGATGATTTTATTTGGTTACAAAAGGAAACACCGAAACCAAAAGATGTTATGCCTTTTAAAGATTGGAAGGGAGAGGAATTAATCCAATTTTTATGGAAAGATTTCTTTTTACCAACGGCAATAGTGTCTACTACTCTACATTGGAAAAAAGAAGATCTACTGGAAAACGATCACAAAGAGACTTTAGAAAAGATAATATCAGACTATCGGTGTTTGAGTATTCTAAGAAATGGATATTATGGAATAGAAGCCTTACAAAGTCGAATCCTTGAACTTGCAAAAAAGCAACTCACATCTTCTCACACTAATCCACAAAACATCGAATATAGACATTTAGCAAAATCGTTCTATTTTGAAGGAATGCCTATCATTATTAAAAGAAACGATCCAACGAGGAAACTTTTCAACGGAGACATTGGTCTAGTATTAAAAATTGATTCCGAACTTAGGGCAGTATTTTCCATTGAAAATCGTCTTTATTCTTTTGCGTTAGATACCTTACCCGAACATGAACCAGCTTTTTTTCTCACCATTCACAAAAGCCAAGGATCCGAATACAATACAGTTTTACTTTATTTACCACCAATAAACTCTTTCGATTCGATTGACACAAAAGAAGTCCCAATTCTCAATCGAAGAATTTTATATACCGCAGTGACAAGAGCCAAAAAAAGAGTTATCTTATTGGGAAATTTTGAAACCTGGATTTTAGGCCTAACTACATTTCAAAAAAGAAACACAGGCGTAAGGTTAACTTCTATTCTTTAAAATCTGTAAAACAGATTCTAAATCCCCCAAAACTAAATTCCCGCCGGAATTTAAAATTGAAAACTCTAACATTAAATTGATACTGTTACCAAAATCTTCATTTAATAAAAAACCATCATTGTCTATCGCATAACCAGATGGATGAGGTTTTGTTTGAATTTTTGATTTAACAATTTCCGGTAAGGTACGTTTGTCAGAGACATAACCGAATACACATTTTTTTTTCGAATATGCATAACCAATTTCAAAAGCTGTCCCATCATCAACACAAGCACCTCGAAAAGGATTACAATTTGCGATGACAATGTCAGATTGATTGATAAGAGAAACATTCTCTTCAAAAATTTGCTTTGCCTTGGCCAATTGTAACTTTTCCGTTATTTCGCCATCAAATGGAGTGAAAGCTCTAAACCCAAATGATTCACATAGTTTTTTGGAATTAGCAAGGACTTCCAATGCGTTAGGCAAAAAAACTTCCGGACCTGCAAGATAGATAGTTTGCATACTTAAATAGAATTAGGACCGGAAATAGATGGAAAGAATTTTTTAATTCACCTGAGGTTCTGCTTGCTTTAACTTCACTTCGCTAAAAGCGAATTTACCATCCAAGCCAAAATAGAAAAAACGAGGCCTTTGTGGATTATATTGTAAATCCCAGGCATCCAAGGCATTATCCACACCGACAAACCATTGGAAATGTCCAAAAAATCTTTGAGACAAACGTAAATTCAAATTGGTATGTGGATTCACCATCCTATAGCCATAAGTGGAATTAGTTGTGCAGTAAGAGAGATTTTTTTCAGTACAATATTCGGAAATTCCTGCAGGCAAACTACCTAGCGCATTGTTTATATTAGATTGTGCCTGAGCATTAATCACAGACTCTAAACCGTCAAAATTTATTGGAAGATCTTGATTACACCAAAAAGGATTTTTCACACAATAATACGGTTGTTTGCCAAAAACGACAGCAAAGACTGACAAGGAAATCCCACTCGATTTTTCATCAACGCGAACACTAAAGTTCCAACGATGTGGCCCTCTTCCTTCAAGAGGAAGTTTTGTTAGCTCGTCTCTCGTATCAGTATATGTATACCCAACACTAGTACTTACTATTTCGGTAAGACGAATATTTAAAGAAGACTCAATGCCTTGCGTACTTGCCTTTTGATAATTTGAAGTTTGGTACACCATGAGACCCGATGCATCTCTGACAGGATTCGTTCTGAACCCAATCAAATTATCTACGTTGTTATGGAATAAATTAGTGCTATACCAAATTCTTTTCGTGATGTCCCATTCCCAACCAAAATTGTAACTCCTTGAGAGTTCAGGCTTTAAATTTGAACTCCCCACAACTCGATAACCTACACCTGGGTTTAAGAAGTTAAAATATAAATCTTGGAAACTGGGTGCTCTATAGCCAAGTCCATTCGCTGCCCTGAATCGAAACTGATCTGTCACATCATATCGAATGGCAAGTTTAGGAAGCCACTCGCCACCGTAAATCGAATCATGATCGTAACGAACTCCCGGAACAATTTGAATCCTCGGTTTATCAGATACTCGCCATTCATCTTGTACATAAAATGCATTTCGAAAGCGATATGCATTTCCATTGATGGTTTGGCCCTTTGTCAATTCAGGATTAAAATCCTCATAACAGACATTAGGGAATGCTCTTCGGCAATCAGGAGCAATCCGCGCAGAGGATATTTGATCCTGTAAATTTTCTGCACCAACAGAGGTTACATGGTTCTCCGAGAATTTGTAATCCAGTCTTGACCTGAACTCCGTCACTGAATTGTCAGTTCTTTGTTGGGAATCTAGATCATCAGCCTTTCTTTGATCAGTTGTATACAAATCTTGAAATCTGGAATAATTCGCATTTAAATTCACATTCACTTTTTGATTTGCAATCCAATCTACATTAAAGGCTCCCATAAAATCATGTGTCTTATTCCTTCTATCATAGACTGTTCTTGGTGGCGAAGCATCAACTGCACTTTGATCCAAATGCCTATAATAAAACTGACCTGTCATTGTTAGGTTGTCTGTGGCGCGATAAACCGTTTTATTAGAAAGATTCATATCGTTAAAGGCACTGCCAGATGTAGACTCTAGCGGAGGAGAGTAATTTGGAAGTCTTGTCGCATATAAAAAGGAATTAGTAAAAGGAAGATTGGAAGGATAAGGATTATAAGATGGTGCTAAGGATGCATAACGTCCATTCCTAGGGCCAGGTGTTGCATCTGGCGTTAAATCATACCCTTCCCCTTTATGCCAACCCACCGTAAACAATGTTGATAACTTCTCGCTTTTTGCTCCAACAGATGCATAATTTCTAAACTCTGTATAAGGGCCATAATACTTTTCGCTTCCAGATCCTCCAAGAGTCCGAAACTCAGCATACAACGGGTCTTGTGCTTCTTTAGTGATGATATTGATTACACCAGCAATTGCATCCGATCCATAAATAGCAGAAGAAGCACCCTTAACAATTTCTATACGCTCAATATCTTCCGCTTTAAATCGAGTTAAATCAATAGATCCGCTAAATCTTCCTGTAGTTCTTTGTCCATCCACAAGGATAAGTACATTTTGTGCAGATAATCCCTGCAAACGAACAGTCTGCCCCCTTTCGCCTGTTTGTGCCGGTCTCACTTCTATCCCAGGGACATTTCCTAAAGTTTGGGATAGATCTCTTGCACCCATAGCATCAATATCTTTTCTAGTAATCACTTCAGTAGTAATCGTAGAATCTTTAAGCAGATTTCGTCTTCTCGTACCTGTAACAGTAATTATATTAGACCTATCAGCATTTACTTCATTAGGCTGTTTGCCAGACTCTCCGTGTTTTGGTTCTTTCATTGTATCTTGAGGATTTTGACTCTTCAAAGAATCATCTTCCTTTTTAGGTACATTTGTTTGAGCAGAAATACCACCGGATACCTCTATAACGAAAAAACAAAATCCAAAAAAGATATATATCGCAAGGACCCGAAAATAAAATTCTACATTTAATAGATTTGTAAACCAAAGTTGATTCATAGTTTTTATAACTTTCGCCATCGGAATTTCGGATACCCAGATGTGCCCGCAGCATTATAGTAGTCTAACATCTGCAATACGTACTTTGCCCCATTTTCTCCAGTAATGATATAAACATTCGGCTTTGCGGTTAGGATTGTGTTGGAATATGAATACCAAGTACCGTAACCTGCTGGCATTGGATCCAAATCCAAGGGAGCGGAAATCACTGGATTGATACTTTCAGTGGAACCTGAGATTGGCCCTCCCCCACTGGAGGATAATTGTACATCTACCACCTTCGTACATTCGGAACCAGTGTAGGTTGCCAAATAATCTGTAGAACCAGTAGAACAAGCTCCCCCATTGCCTGATCCGCTAGTTCCGCTATTGGTCCCGATATTATAACGTTTAAATCGCATATCCCATGCATCTCCTGATCCTACGATAGATGCATTTGCTTTTAAATTTACATATACCCAATTAGTAGTGGAGGATGCATTTATCGTTGTCCCATCAGATGCAGAGACTGCTTCCGTCACCAAAAGCAACATCGCAGCAGAAGAACCATCGTCTGATGATTTTTCTGGAATGCAGTTAATGATTAAAAAAAGAAAAGAACCGATAAATATTGTTTTTAATAATTTCATTTTGGTTACCAGCCTTATGGAACAGCCAATTGTGTTGAGGTGACAATTTTTGAAAAAGAAATGCCAGTATTGGCACTAAGTCCTATAAACGAAAATCCAGTGGCAACAGCGGGATCACCACCTGTCCAGGTAGCTTCGTTTAACAAAGCATTGCCGGTTGTTAAATTGGTCCTAGTTTTACAATTAGCAGTGTTTTTCCCTGTAACCCAAACAGTAAGACGAGGAGGTGATGATGCAGTAAGGTCAAAACAAAGATCTACTTCTTGTTCAACGAAATTAATAAGAGAAGTTCCTGCTACTGCTGGAGCTGTTGGCGCAGTACTGTTTCCATTGGAAGTAAGATTTTTTATATTCGATTCATTTGGTCCAAAATTGGCATAGGCGTAAGCGGGAACAAATCCGCCTGTCCCAGTACCAGAATAGAAATTCATTCCAAATTGACCTGCGGCTAAAGTACTATTTCGGTTAACTTCGGCTGAATAATTCTCAGGCAAACCAACATAAAGGGAAACAGCGGTATGTCCTCCGATAATTTTCAAACCTTCAATTCTATAATGCCGAACAGCGCCACTAGAAGGCCTACAAAGAGCAAACGTACCTTTTTTGATCGTTGGCATTGTAGTTTCTACCGAACCGTCACTACCCGTCTTACAAACAGTAGATGGACCAGAATTCGCATTCACGAGTGCCCCAAGTAGCAATAAATTGGTTTCGTCTGAATTTACCTTCTCTTGGCAAAATGTGAAAAATACTGCAAAAATTAAAGGAAAAGCGATCCTACGGGAAATTTTTTGAAAGATAAGTTTATTTATTTTTTTCATAAGTATTACCTCCTAACTTTGGTGCGGAATACTAAATACAAAGAGTTGCCATCCAAACATTTAAGTTAGATTACAACTCTTAATCATGGACTAAACCGATAAGATTTTACTATTTTATAGCAGTCTCAGTAGAAACGGTAATTTTGCCAAAGCTCACAGAACCGGAGTTAGAACCTGCTGCTCCCGCCGCTAAATAAAAATTTCTTGTATCAAGTGGAGATTGATTGTTTGCAAAATCAGTAGGCAATTTATGAACCACAGCATTTTCTGTTGTCAAAGTTGATTTAAGATTACAGTTTGCGCCATTCTTTCCATCTAACCAAAGCGTAATTCTGGATGCACCAGTAGTAGTTTGTGTCACGTCCAAACAAAAAGTTTTTTTCTCACCTCCATTTTTATTTGCCTTACAAGTTGCCGCAACACCTCCAAAAGCATCACACTGAGTATCAGTCACAACAGCAATAGGCAATTCATTTGCCGTCAAACCAGTATTAACCCTAACTGCTGATGAAGCTGCATAGTTTGGTTCATATCGAATAGCAGAAGCTGGAGATCCAGAGGTAGACCTTCCGTCATACATCCAAAACTGAAATGCATTAAAATTATTTACTAAAACATTTCCTGCAGTAGGTGCATTCAATGCATAATCTTTTGATTTATATCCACCGGAAAACACAACACTGTGACTGAATGCATTGGAAAGATCATGAATGACAAAATGAACTCCAGCCCCTCCTGCGGGATTACAAATCTCGACAGGAGTTCCAATCGTCAAAGTCGCTCCAGGTGTCTCACAAGACTTACCAGCTTCCATGATACCAAAAAGACTTAATAATACTGTGCTATTGTTATCTTTATTATCTTCCTGTTCACAGGAAACGAGTGTTAAACTAAGACAAGCTGCCAAAGTTAGAACTGAGAATTTGTAGAGCTGTTTCATAGACTCTCCTAATTAAATGATTTTGATTCTCAAATTCTAATAAGCCGCTTTCCCGTCAAGCAATTATGAGAATTAGTCTCAATTAAATGTAATAAATTTATATTTTATATTGAGACTCACTCTCTTTTAGGTTTGACAAGCACCATCCTACTTCAATTCTTGGCGCATGATTCGTTTCAAGATTAACAGAGAAATCAAATTTCTATTTCATACCCTTTTGCTTTTTACCTATCCAGTAGCGGCAGATACAAACCAGCGTATCATTTCTGTAAATGGAACGGTGACTGAAATCATCTATGCATTAAACCTGGAAAGCCAATTAGTTGCGGTAGATTCAACTTCTTATTACCCAAAACAAGCAACTACTCTTCCCAATGTAGGTTACCAAAGGACATTAACAACAGAAGGAATCTTAAATTTTAAACCTTCACAAGTGATCGGACTGGAATCTGCAGGTCCTGCTGCAACGATACAAAACCTAAAAGATGCAGGCATTCCCCTTAGACTTTTCGCAGATGATTTTAAAATAGAAACTCCCACCTATCGAGTATTAGAAATTGGAAAGTTATTAGGAAAAGAAAAAGAAGCTCGGATTCTCGCTAAAACTATAAATGAACAAATCAAGAAGTTAAATATAAAGAAATCAAATATTAAAGTTCTCTTTATTTATTCTAGAAACCCAAGTTCTGTCTTCATTTCAGGAACTGGCACAGCAGCACATGCAATGATAGAACTATCTGGTGCAAAAAATGCGGTAAATGAATTTTCAGAATATAAACCACTCACCAGTGAAGCATTAGTGAAAGCAAACCCAGACATCATTCTTATGCCCGAAAAATCAGCATTAGGTTTTGGAGGAGAAAAGGCAATTTGGGAAATTAATGGAATGGAATTTACTCGAGCAGGAAAAGAGAAAAATCTGATTCTTGTAGACGATCTTCTACTTTTAGGTTTTGGCCCAAGGCTTCCTCTCGCTTTAAAAACTTTAAATGATAAGTGGAAACAAATAGAATGAAGAAAAAAGTTTTCTTTATCCTATCTTGTCTCATTTTTACAATCTTCTCTGCCGTTCTTTCTTCGTTACTTGGCGCAATGAATATACGGTGGGAAGATTTAATAAAAACTGATAGTATAGAATCTCGCGTTTTCTTTGAATTGAGAATACCAAGAATCATACTCGGTACTCTCGTTGGTGGTTCTTTGGCTTGGTCTGGTGCCTTGGCGCAAGGATTATTTCGTAATCCAATTGTAGATCCAGGACTTATTGGAATTACTGCTGGTTGTTCTTTGTTTGCTTCCATAGCCATTGTTCTCGGAACATCCGTCCCTTACCTACATTCAATTTGGAGTACCGTTGTATTTTCTTTTTTGGGAGGGATTTCATCCTCCTTTATCATTTTCTTTTTTGCAAAATCAAAGGGAAGAACTGATGTCTTTTCTTTATTACTCTCTGGAATTGCCGTTAACGCAATATGTTTTTCCGCGATAGGGATTTTGAGTTACATAGCGAACGAAGCCCAACTAAGGAATCTCTCACTTTGGAATATGGGAAGTTTAGGTGGTGCCTCATGGTCCAATTTAAAATCCTTTTCCGTCTTTTTCATTCTACCTTTATTTATCAGTCCACTGATAGCAAAACAATTGAATGTATTTATATTAGGAGAAAGAGAAGCAAACCATTTGGGGGTATCGACTGAATTTTTAAAAACAATGGTGATTCTTTTAATCGGAGTAAGTGTCGGAGCATGCATTTCACTTGTGGGCAATATAGGATTTGTTGGACTTGCGGTTCCGCATATTGTACGCCTGGCAATTGGACAGGATTATAGATATTTACTACTCACCTCATATTTATTAGGTGGAGGTTTATTGTGTTTGGCAGACGGAATTTGTAGAATTGTCATTTCACCATCGGAAATACCAGTGGGAATTGCGACCGCGCTACTAGGCGCCCCTTTCTTTCTCAGTTTAATTCGGAAAAGGATGAACCATATATGACCATCGAAGCAATAGATCTAAGTTATTCCATTGGCGAAAAATCCATTCTATCCAAAATAGAGTTAGAAATTCATCCAGGGAAACTCCATGTTCTAATGGGCAGAAATGGAGCTGGAAAATCTTCACTCTTTCATATATTATGCGGAGACATTTCACCCAAGATAGGTAATATATATTTGGATGGGATTGAATTAAAAAATTATTCCAAAACCCAACTAGCAAAAATACGGGCAGTATTAACACAAGATGCCGCAATCACCTTCCCGATCAGTTCGAAAGAAGTAATCGAACTTGGTCGCCATCCTCACATATCAGATCCCATTAGAGACAAGGAAATTGTTCAAACATGTATAAAAATCACAGGTTCTACTGAACAAAAAGACCAAAATTATTCCACTCTATCCGGTGGAGAAAAACAAAAGATTAACTTCGGACGAATTTTGGCTCAAGTTTGGGAAACGCCACCTCGGTACATATTCCTTGATGAACCTGTTTCTGCTTTGGACATACCCAACCAATACAAAATGCTAAACTTATGCCGCCATATGGCTGACCAGGGTTATGCGGTATTTATGATTTTACATGATCTAAACCTTGCAGCTCTTTATGCAGATACAATCACCCTACTCCATAAAGGAAAAATCATCAAATCAGGAAACCCAAACGATGTTTTAACTTTAGAAAATTTAGAAATCACATTTGGAATCAAAGCAAGAATTCTAAATGCACCAGAAGGAAATTTTATCATTCCAGAAATCATAGGAGAATCAATATGAATGAAAACTTAAAACAACAATGGGAAAATCTTACAAAAGAAATGCCCAAACTTCGAATCCGCGACGCCGCAAAACACTTAAATGTAAGTGAAGCAGAGCTTCTTTCCACAAAGATTGGCCCAACCGTAAAATTACTAAAACCAGACTGGGCAAATTTTCTATTAAGCACCACAAGCCTTGGCTATGTAATGGCTCTTACTAGAAATGAATCTTGTGTTCACGAAAGAAAAGGTGTCTACAAAAATCTTTCAGTTAACGGACAAACCGCACTAGCAGTGGGAGAAGACATTGACCTTCGCATCTTTTTGCATGACTGGAAGTATGGCTTCTACGTGGAAGAGCCAAGAGATAATGGCATTATGCGTAGTTTCCAATTTTTTGACTCAAAGGGAGAAGCGGTTCATAAAATTTATCAGACGGAAAAATCTGCGATTGCCGGTTGGGAAACTACAAAAGAAAAGTTTGTAGATGATACTCTAACTTTTACAACTCCTTCCACTCAAATAAAACAAAAAACGGAAACGAACGATCCAAATGAAATTCCAAATTTTTTAGATGCCTGGAGTAAACTCGAAGATACTCACGATTTCTTTTCCCTACTCAGAAAGTATAACTTCTCAAGAGAATTTTCTTTGGTGGCTGCAGATGGCAAATTTTCATTTAAAATTTCCAAAGAAAACTTACTCAGCTTAATGGAGCAAGTAAGCCAACTCGAAATGGAAATTATGATCTTTGTTGGAAATCCAGGAATGATTCAAATTCATACTGGAAAAATTCAAAAGCTAGAGCCAATGGGTCCTTGGTTTAATGTTCTAGATCCAGAGTTTAATTTACACTTACGAACAGACCATATTGAATCGGTTTGGATTGTTGATAAACCAACAAAAGATGGATTAGTGACTTCAGTGGAAGTGTTTGATAATGAAGGCAACCTAATCCTACAAATGTTTGGGAAAAGAAAACCAGGAATCCCACAATCAGATGTTTGGTATAAACTAACACGTGGTTACTTGCAGAATAGCGACAAACTAAACCCTTCTTTTGTATAAATTACTCGGGAAATCGAGTTTCATCTGAAAACCTTGGGTACCCTCAATACTCAAGGTTCCTCCCATTTGTTTTTCTGCGATAATTTTTGCAAGACTCAGTCCTAACTTTTTTTGGTGGCTCAGCTCAAAGGAATTAGGCAAACCAACCCCATTATCACTATACTCAAAATGACAAATATTTTCCACTATGGAAAACCGAACAAACACAGTGCCAACATTTGAATTGGGAAATGCATATTTAAAACTATTAGAGAGTAATTCAGTAAATATAAGACCGAGTGGAACGGCAGTATCTAATAACAAGGTGCCTTCACTTACCTGAAACTGAACCTGAATATCTTTTCCTTCCGGTGGATAACTTTGACGAATCATCTCTGTTAACGATACTAAATAATCAGAAACTTTAATTTCACTCAAATCTTTATTAGCATATAGATGGTCATGCACCAAAGACATTGTCTGAATCTTAATGGAAGTATCTTCTACAATCGATTGAATGTTTTCGTTCTCAGGAAATTCCGATGCTTGAATCAACAAAATTGAGCGTACTAACTGCAATGAGTTTTTCGTTCTATGAAATATCTCTCCAATCAAATTCTCTTTTTCACGCAAAGATTTTTTTATCATCTCCGCATAAGTTCGGTTTTCTTCGATTTCCTTAGAGAGTAGCTTATTAGTTTGTATCAATTTATCATAAGGATCATTAATCGCAGCAATAAAGACTGCTTTGTATATTAAATAAAAGGCACCTATTTTATATATATGCCCCAATACATTATAGACATCAAATACACTAGTGTATACGGCAAAAACTAGCTCGCTAAATATGCAAGCGATAAAAGCAGATAAATAATATTGAAGCTGTCTCTTGGAAGAATAAATGCCTACTCTTCTATAAATCAAAAGGGAAAGCAAAAGTAAGGCTATAATTGCATATTCTGCATTTTTTTTAAACGGTGTTAACCCCTTCCCATGTTCATAAGTTCGAGGTATCCAATGATTTAAATAGATTACCAAAAGAAAAACAATGCCAACCAAAAGAATTGCCAAAAGTAACAATAGATTTGCATGGCTCCATTTATACCTTTCATTGGGTTTAATATAAATAGCAAAAAATAGAACTAATGCAGTGATGATACGAGAAAAAATCCAAAACTGAGAGGATTTATTACCGGAATTTGGAGTAATGAAATCAGGCATCCCGGCATAAGACAATGTATGCATAAAATCAATCATTCCCACTGCGAGAAAACCTATTCCCAAAAACAAAGTATGGGTATTTCGGCTTTGAGAATAGGAATAATACCCCAAACCAAATATAGAGAAAGATACGATTACACTAAAGATTTCTGTAACATTATGAAAAACTAAAAAGTAACCTATTTCATATTCGCGATAAAAATAATCGGGGAATGTACCAACTAGCAGGAGCGGGGCCAAACATAAAAGGAGAACTCCCAAATAAAAACGATTCATTCGTAAGACTAAAAAAAGAAATTTGAGGTCCACCATCCGTTAGCAGGCAATTAGACAAAACTTTCTTATTTTAGCAAGGAATTATTTACTGCTGACTTAGAAACTTAAAATGCTTACATTGAAGTTTAATGTATATCAAGTGAAATCAAAGTAATATCATCTTTTGAATTCTGTCGCATCTTTGATAATCGATCGAGAAGTTTTTGATGAAATTCAATCTGTGAAAGATCTATGATGGGTAAAATTTCAGGGAATAAAATGGAAGTGAAATCAGCACCAGGTTTTAGGTTTTCATACAAACCATCTGTAAAAATGACTAGCCTATCTCCCTTTAACAACGGAATGGTTTTCTGTTCGTAACTGGAATTGGATCTAACTCCAAGCAGAAGGCCAGGACATTCAAATGATTCTATTTCTCCGTTACGAACAATCAAAAAAGGCGGGCTACCAGCAGAACTGAAATGTAATTTCATTTGTACAAGATCTAGATAAAAGTACGCCACTGTCACAAAACGGGCATGAAGGCTCGTACAAAGGAACCGGTTCATTGCTGCAACTAATTCCCCCGGTGACTCTTTATACTCTTTGGCATTTCGAAAGGCAATTTTCACCGTCGAGGAATCGAGTGCAGCACTCACACCGTGACCCGTCACATCTGCGATGACCAAACCGAAACCATCAGAGAATTCAAAAAAATCGTAGAAGTCTCCTCCTATTTCATAAAGCGGGAGATATGAAACTTCCATAGTAAGTTTTTGATTCTGAGGTAACTTATCTGGCAAAATTCGCATTTGAATTTTTCTAGCTGTTTCTAGATCTTTTTTAATCGTTGTTAGCTCACTTTTTGAAATCAAATTTTCTTCCAAAAGAAAGCGAAGGCGACGACCAAGTGCCAAGGAAAACAAGATTACTTCAAAAGCCGTACCGATTTGTACTCCGTAGCGACCAAAGGTAGAAAATGGGATAAGAGCTGCTTTTGTTAATGAATCAGCGATTACTCCGATAAACAAAGTGAACCATGCCAGTAAAAAAAAGGAAGATGACTTTGTACCTTTTGCAAAGGAATAAGCGCCAGCGGACATCAAAAGCAAGAACATGTATGGAAACGTATAGATAAAAGACACTTCTACCCAATTAGATGGTAACAGAAAAGATAAAAGTGCCAAGACACCAAAGCCAACTACACTCAGTAGAACCATACGATTTAATCGCGGATTTATTTTTTTCAGATCCAAAAAAGCAAGGGAGTATAAACCCACAAACATTAAAGACGAATTCACAGAAACATACAAATAAGGTTTAATTGATATCTCTAACTCTGGAACCAGTAGTTGCTTAAAAAATCCACCTAATAGAGAATAATTAATCACAAGAGTGGCTAAATACAAACAATAATAAATATATGCTTTTTCGCGTACGCTAATGTAGATTAAGAGATTATATAATAAAAGAGCAAAAATAATGCCGAAATAAACTCCGTTTGCGATATAATCTCTTTCGATTCGATCAAAAAATGAATTTATCTCCCATATACGGAACGGTGCATTTAATATACCCGAATTCTTTATATGAGCATAGATTGTTTTTGTTTCTAGTGGTTCCAGTGTAAGTTTATAAACAGGACTTCGATGCGGAACTTCTCTTGCAGAAAAAGAAGAAGACCCATTAAAAGTTTTCCTAACTATTTTTCCTTTAGTTACCCATCCAATTAGGACTTCATCAACCCACGGAGATTCTAACTCGAGTATATAATCTTTCGGTTCATTCTCTGAGTTCACCACCTCAAATTTTACCCAAACCGACGGTTTCCAATAACCAAAATGATATTTCATTTCGTGAGCTTTAGACCAAACCACACTTTCTGATATAACTTCTTCTAAGTTTTTGGATTCGAAGGTGTATTGAATCAGCGGGCGTTTGGGCAATTGATTGCCGCAAGAGACAAGAACTAAAACAAATATAAATAAATTAATTCTAGGTATGAGAGCCATCGGCAGTTAAAGAGTCTATTGCCAGTGTTCTAATAGATAATATCCGACGAAATTCAAATTCTACCTAGGCAGAAAACGTATTGCCAAAAATCTGAAAAGGTGAATACTCATGGCAAACCAAGGAGATTGATTCATGTCAGCAAAATTCGAAATCTACAAAGACAAAGCAGGCGAATTCCGTTTTCGCCTAAAAGCATCTAATGGAGAAATCATCGCATCGAGCGAGGGATATTCCTCCAAACAAGCATGTGAAAACGGAATTGCTTCCGTTAAGAACAATGCTGGTTCAGCGGAAATTGTCGATCAAACGTAAGAGCAACAATAATCTGTGACTGTTTGAATTTTTAGTTTAAACTTGGATCCTGCAGGGACTTCAAAGACAGACTTACCGTCAATTTGAAGCCATGTTTCGGATCCTGGTAAAAGAACGGATAGTTTTCCCGATTGGATTTCCATAATTTCTTTTTGGTCTGTACCAAATTCATACTCACCGGGCATCATGATCCCCAAAGTTTTCTTTTCCCCACTTGGAAACAAAACCGTTCGGCTGGTGACGTTACCATTGAAGTAAATGTTGGCTGGTTTTAGTACTGTTACGGATTCAAATGAACTCATACAGACCAAAAAATAGATCGGTCTAAGACTTCCAAGTGAATTCCAAAACTTTAATCTCACCGATTTGCCATTAAAAAGTGTTTGCGAAATTAGGAAATACCAGAACGGTGAAGTCAGTGCCCACAAAGAATTCGCAAAAATCAGATAATAAAAAGCAACAAGCCCGGGAAAAATCCATCGAAAGGATCCTTGCTTCTGCCATTGCTTTATTTGCAAAACATGGGTTCTCGCAAACGACTATGGAGATGATTGCCAATCATGCAAAAATTTCCAAGGGTCTAGCTTATAATTATTTTAAGAGCAAAAATCAGATCTTTGAACAAATCATCGATTCGCATCTTGCCAAACAAGAAAAATTCTATAACAATATACCTCCCAATCTTTCCGCAAAAGAATACGTGAGGGAATTTTTTAACCGATCTATCCAATTTGCAAAAGAAGAAAGAAAAACGATGGTTTTGATTTCTGTTTGCCTTTTCCAACCTGGTTCGGTCTCCCTATCCAAAAAGATGGTAGAAAATGTGGAAAAACGATTTGCCCCTTTTAAAGAGGCAATGAAAGAAAGATTCAGGTCTTATGGAATCAAAGATCCAGATAAAGAGATGATACTTATCAAAACCTTTCTCCACGGTGTGATAATGAGCCAACATTTTAATGACACAACCACTTGCACTCCAACGATCATTGAAATGGTTCTAGAAAGATACGATTATAAAGATTAAACCTACTCCCCTAACCCACCAGGAATTTTTAATATAAGAAGATTTGTAGCGGCAGTTGCCAAAAGTTTGTCTTTTTCTGTTCGCATTTCACCTACCATGTGTATGGTGGAAAATCCTTTTGCTTCTACCGAAGCTTTTACAATTACTTTTTGTCCTACTGCTACACCACGAATGTATTGAATGTTCATATCAATTGTTGTGGTAGGACGTTTTGCGACTAAATAACTAAGCGGACCAAAAGCATTATCAAATGCGGCAGCAATCACTCCACCTTGCATCATTCCCATTGGATTAGTTTGCTCTTCTGAAACAGGGAAGGAAACAGTAATACTTTTTCCTTTTGTATAGGATAAAATTTCAGCTTTCATTGCCACAAAAATTGGAGGAGGAACTGTAATTTTCCTTCCCCCGTGATTAAAATTGATTGTCATATCATCTAAAATTTTCTGTGTTTCTTCGGTTGTGAGTGTCTGCATAAACAAAACTCCCCTATGTTACCAATAGAAACATTTCATAAATATTTTTCAAGAAAAATGTTGCCACCGGTAACTTAATTTATAATTTTATGCTGTGAAACGCTCTTCCTACCATCATGGTGACCTAAAAAACAGCATCATCAAAACTTGTCATAAATTATTACAAAAGAAGGGTTCTACTGATTTTTCTCTCCGCGAGGTAGCAAATCTCTCAGGAGTTTCACACGCAGCCGTTTACCGGCATTTTCAAGATAAAGAGGAGGTTTTAGAAATTTTGTCTTCGATAGGATTTGAAAGGCTTGGGTTACTGCAAAAAAAAATACCTCAAAATAAAGCCAATCCCGATGACTATTTTGTAAAATTGGGGTTAGTTTACGTTCAATTTGCGATTAAAAACCCTAATTACTATAAGCTTATGTTCCTGACCAAAAGGTCCAATGAAACCTCAATATTAAAGCGATCAAAACTAAAGTCTTATGCCATTTTAGTCCGTGGATGTAGGTTTTACTTAAAATCAAAAAGAAGGAAAGAAAATCATCGAAGTTTTGCACTCATGGCTTGGTCTCTTGTTCATGGTTACAGCAATTTATGCCTTGAAACTGAATTTCCTGATAAGGAAAGTAAAGCTCTTAAAAAATCAAAACTAGAAATGGCAGAAGACATCTTGAGGTTTGCTCTATAAATATAGACTTCCAGTTTTAAAGATACATTGCTTCGAATTTTTCTAAAAATTCTGACTTTTCTCTAACAAATTTTAAAGGAGTTTCTTTCCCATATTCACAATAATAAATCATCTGTTGACCGTCGTTGGAATTGGTACAATTTTTAACTTCATCGAGCTTAAGATATAAATTGCCTGTTTTTAAATGTTTATAAACTAACATTGGCTACCTCCCAATTTGGGTATATTTGAAACTAAAAAAACATTACCCCCATCGCATTGAAGGATTTTGTGTCTCCATCCAATTTTTCCAAATTAAATTCAAAGTACCTTGTAAAAAATCAGGAGATGATAGTTTCGAAATTTGATGATACGTCGATTTTGATAGTGTTGTTTCACTCCAAATTTTAAATTCATCCCAAGAATTTTTCTTTTGTAATCTTTTTTGTACCTCTATTGTACTATTAAAAGGAGACTGTATTTTTTCCAATCCAGCATTGGATTTTTTCGGCATGCTGACTGGGATAGTTTCTGCTTTGTTTACCGGAAAGACCATTGGACTTTTTTCCAAGGGTACTGAGTTCATTTGCATTTCTTTAGCAGTCGGTTTTGAGAATAAAGGTTTTAAATATCTTTTCCTTCCATCAAATCCTGTTTGTTCTAAGAGACCGAGTTTTTTTAGTGAAGTGATTAGTCTCGATACAGTGTCCATTTTAAGACCCAACAATTCTCCGAAATAACGGTTCGATGCGAAACACCCTCCTTTCTCATGTAAGGATACGATTTCTGCATACAATTTTGTTTGGCTATGGGAAAGATTTAATTCCTCTATCCAAACGGGAATCCAAATTCCTGTTCGATTTGTTTTCATTTTAGGTTCCTTCTGCCAAACGAACACTTCTCCGGCTACGAGCGTTTGGTTAGTTTTTGCCAATACCCTATAGGTATAATTCCTTTACTCTGATTTGGAAAATTTAGCTTTTGTTTAAAGTAAACCTTCGGTCAAACTTGAGTTAAGAAAAATTGGAAGCTCTTTCGAACGTCCTTTCGGAACTTTTTTAGAAATTCCGGTTTGAACAACAACGGCATTGTGGTAGAGCCGTGTTCGGTTGTGTGACCCGAACGTTCCCTACATGTACAGACTTGCTAAATTAGTCAAGAGAAAAATGAGACATAATTCTTTGCCTGTCACATTAGAGGGGTTTGCACTGGAGTTTTAAAAACTAGGTATTTGAAAAGTGGAGGAAATGGCCCCAGGTCGCTACCACACTTCCTAGGGCTTTTATTGTTCAACCCGGTTAAGGATTGAGATCAGTTTAGAATTTACTCGATTTGAGTACAAGTTTTTTTCTTTAAGAATATGAAAAAAACTCGGTAGGTTTCATTAGTGACCTGCTGATTCAGAATAGTTATTTTTTAAATTTCCGAATGGCTTCTTCAATTACTGTTTTTTGATTTTGGAGTTGGGAGATTTTTTCCTTAACTTTGAGTAATTTGTTTTTTAATTCCTTTAGTTCTAAGTTGTTGAGCTTTGGGTTTGTTTGTTTTTGTTTGTTGGGCTTTAGAGGGCGGACAAATTCTCTTAGGTCATTTCGCGAAGGAAAATCACCTTTTTTTTCTAAACCTTTGAGGAGGTAGTCGATTGCCTTTTTTCTATTGGATACATCTAAGGGTGCAATTTCAGTGAATAAACTTGTTGGGATTTGAAAGATGGGGTGATTTTTATCCGATGTGGTGTTGATATTTGTTTCTTTTAGAATTTCTGCATGTGCTATTTTGGTTTTTACCCATTGCCCCGACTTATTAATTCTTTTTGCTAACTGTTCATTAGTTTCTTTGTGTCTGTTTTTTAGTTCTTGAAGGGAAAGTGCCAAATCGGATTCGGAAAGGTCTTCCCTTTGAAGGTTTTCAACTAATTTAATTTCAGGTAATTTAGAAATATCGATTTGTTCGACATTTTTGATAATTGCGAGAATGGTTTTTTTCTTTAAAAGTTTGTGCGCGCGAAATCTTCTTTCGCCGTTAATAAGTTCATATTTTCCTGCTTTTTTTCTTACGACCACTGGCTGTAAAAGTCCATATTGAGAAATAGAATCTGCAAGTTCTCTGATTGTTGACTCGTTAAAGGTTTTTCGGGGATTGTTTTCTATTAATATTTCTTCTACAGGGATCTCTGTAGCATTGTGATGGGTAGTGGTTTCATCTTTAAGGAATGGGTTAAGGGAAGGGGTTCTTGCAGTTGCTCGTGAGAGGATATCTGCTGGGTTATAATTTGCTTTGTTTTTCATGTTTTTGACGAAAGTACGCCGGCGTACTTTATTTTAACTTCTCCGCTAGTGTTTCGAAAGCTTTCCAAGGAGCGCTTCCTTCTTGTAGAGGTTTGCCAGTCTCCGTGCGGTCCCGAATACTGTCATTTTTGGGGATCGGTTCTAAAATTTTTAAGGTCTTTATTGTGTTTAATTTTTGAAGGAGGTCCATTTGTTTTTGAGACGTCCCCCATTGAGAGGGGAGGATCATTACTGATTTTTTCTTCGATTGTTCATCAAACCTTTCTGCTTCATCTACTTTTTTTAAAACTTGAGCTACAGTTCGAACAGCCCATTTGGAAGGTGTCACTGGAATAAGAATCACGGAAGCCGGGAGATACGAGGCTATGTTTTCTGATGAGCCCGAACCTGGTGTGTCAATGACTACATAATCATATTTAGCCTTGAGTAGGATGTTTTTGAGGCGCGGGATCATGGAAAAATCTTTGGATGCTAAGTAACTTAAATCTGAAAGTTCTATTATTGATGGTAACACGTCTATGTTGTTGGATGTTTTTACTGACTCTGCAAGGGTGGTCTCTGCATTTAGTACGGAGAGTGTGTTGCCAGAATCAAAAAACTCAACAGGTTCTTCTGGGAAAAAAAAGTCGGAAAGGTCTGCTTGGGGATCCATATCGATAGCTAATGTGGAGCCTTTTTTTGAAAGGGCTAGTGCGAGATGGATGGCGGTAGTGGATTTGGATGTCCCACCTTTAATGTTTGCAACAGTAATGATCTTCATTGCAAATTGAGTTTGTAAATCCTGCTTCATGGTGCAATAAAAATTAAGGAATTGGATTATTTTTTAAAAAAGTACGCCGGCGTACTTTACCGTTATGTATTTGTCTTGTGACTTTCTGGGAGTTATTGATCATCGATTTTTTTCGCGCAAAGGATCGAAGCGGAGAGCCTGGTCGTTTTTCTTGAGATAGGAAATTGGAAAAAATTCGATGCGCCCAATTATTACATTTTGTTTTTGTTTATCAAAATAGAAAAAATTCTTGTACTATTTTTGCTAAATCATAGACTGTTCCTAACCCCTTTAACCGGGTGATGTAAACTCTCTGGATTGTGTGGAAGCAGTTCAGAGAGACTTTCCTCCGCATAAATCCTCCTCGCATTTCTTTACCCTACTCTGCCCTGTTTTTTGTTCTTTGAACAAATTATGAGACGGCTTGGTGGTAAGAATTATGTCACATTAAAACTTGACAGGAAATAGATTTTGGGATTAATAGATCCCAGGTAGGGGAGGTGTCCCTATACCTGAAAGCGGTCTTCCACAATTTTAACCGCTAATATACATCACCTGGAATTCAATTGAATTCCGAATAGGACGTTCTTACGAACCTCCAAGAGATACGATACAACACCGAAGGTATATCTTTTTTGTGTTGTAGTTTGCGGCGAGGAAATCCTTTCCGTGAGCCGAAGGCTTGTGTTGGAAACAAGGGATAGTTATGAGTGAATTCAAAAGAACGGGTGTTTGGGTCGCCCAATGGATGGAAGATTTGGATCTGACTCCAAATCAGACAAGGTTGTATGCAGAGATTTTTTCATTAGATGCTAAAGGCGGTTGTTTTGCATCAAATGAGTATTTGGGAAAAGTTTTAAAGTTAAAAAGAGATACCATTTCTCGTTTAATCTCTGTGTTGAAGAAAAAAGGTCTAGTAAAACAAACTGGGTTTGATGGGCGGCGGCGGTTTTTGAAACCTTTGGATCCAAGTGCTAATTCTCGGTCGGATCTAAATTCTGAGAAGCAGGACCAGATTCGTAATGGAGTCAAATGTGGAATAGGCGTTGTATCCAAGGCTGATTCTTATTTTGAGAAGAAACCTTTTACTAAATACAAAGTACATGAAAACATACATAATGATTTTATAAAAAAAGGCACGAGTGCTGATTGGAAAGAGTTTTTGACCTGGAGTGAAAAGCAGCTTTCTCATTCAACGAGTTTGGCGCTATCAAGGCTCACCGGTCCTGAGGTATTGACAGGTTGGCAACTCTCCTATTGGAAACGGTTTAAGGGCCATCCAAAATAATAAACTGTGGAATAGGATGGGTAAGACGATCAATGCCTTAAGTTTATTTTGCCTATTTATTTAACTTGCGTTAAGTCTTGTCGGAATTGTTTTCTTCCGCCTGGATAATCGATAATGTAAATGCATTGGCAAGTTTCCCAGGCTTGGGTTGTGAAAAAATAACCAGTATCTTCGGATTGGCAAGAATCCTGTTTAGGTTTGATTTTGTGAGCGGATATAAGGCGACCTAGATCCTTTATCTCAACCTCGTCTAACTGAATGGATTCATGTTCCAGGAGAATGGAAGTTAATTTGGGAGAGGTGGAGAGTAGGTTGCTCGCGTTGACGCAGGTACTTCTTCTCATTGCTAAACTACCAGATTCGATCGCTTGTGGGCTTGCTTTTGCGGAGACAGCAGCATAAAAAACTTCTGCCCCGTTTTTGTTTCTCCATTCCGACTTCCAGGGCGTATAACTTTGGCAGGAGATGAAAAAGAGTAAAAGGTAAGGGGCTAAATTTCTCATAGATAAACCTTACGTTCTTTTGTTGCATTGTCAATCCATGTTGGAAGTGAGCGGAAATCTTTAGGATAATTTATTGAAAAAATATAACAAGTAGGTAACTGTGGGGATAGTTCATGAGCCTTTTTAAACCGTTACCGATTTTTTCTGGTCCTTTGGTTCAGTCATTTTTGGCCTCATTTAAATCTAAATCCGATAAAAGATACACTCACGCGATTGCTGGTGAATGGAGGTCAGTGAAAGCAAAAGATGGAACTACACTTCTAGCCCGCATTCATGAAGTATCCCAACCTAAGGGTCTTGTTGTGTTGGTACATGGTTGGGAAGGAAGTATCCATTCCAGTTATATTATCCGAACTACAAGTCATTTTTTAAAAAGAGGATTTTCGGTTTATCGCTTGAATTTGCGAGATCACGGAGATACCCATCACCTTAATGAAGGTATCTTTAACGGGAGTTTGCTTCCCGAGACCTATGACGCGGTGCGGGAACTAGTAAAATATTTTGGGTCAAAAGGACCTGTTTACTTGGCTGGTTTTTCTTTAGGTGGAAATTTTGTTTTGCGAATGGCAGCTCGTCATTCTCTATCGAAAGCTGTAGATCAGATTCATGGGTTAAAACATTGTTTTGCTTTTAGTCCAGCTTTGGATCCCAAAAGAGCGACCATAAAAATGGATGAACACCCTTTCCTTAGAAAGTATTTTTTGAACTCATGGAAATCTTCTTTAATCAAAAAAGCTAATTTATTCCCGCACTTATATTCTTTTCATGACTTGGATAATTATCAATCTGTTATGCATTTAACAGAGAAAATGGTGAAGGAGTTTTCGCAATTTTCCTCTGTGGATGAATATTTTAATTCTTATACTCTGAATGATTTGTTTTTTAAGTCAGTACGAATTCCTACAACCATTTTAACTTCTATGGATGATCCTGTTATTCCTTGGAAGGAATTTGCTGAAATTCCGCCTTCTTCCTATCTTGAAGTGGTGATTGAGTCAAAGGGCGGACACTGCGGATTTATCGAAGACTTGAATCGGTCTTCTTATTATTGGAAATTGATGGAAAAAAAGATGGGTTGATTTCTTCCCAAATCGTTTTCCAGTAATTCCCCCAATCTTCTTTTTTTGAAGTCCAAAATTTCCAATAAAAGGAATCCAGTAGTTCTCTGTTGGATAAGATTTTTAGAAGAGTTTTTTTTTCTAAAAATTCGGGTCCTCGTTTTAGTAAAATTGAAAAATTTTCTTCGATAGTTTTTGGAAGTTTAGATGAGTATAGTTTGTTCCCTTGGAGTTGTTTGTGTCTGTTGTGAAAGACTGGGTGGACTAATGCAAAAAACAATTCACGACCTTCGAGGTAACTGTTTTTATGTGTTTTTAGTTCTTCTTCTAAATTGCCAATTAATTGCTTGTCGGGTTTCCAAAAAGAGATACTGAGGATTTTGTTTAGAGATTTAAATTCTTTGCCAGTCAAGATTACTAAAGGAATGGCTGAAATCCAACCGATCCATATAGGCAGTGTTAGAAGAAACAACATGGTCGAATGGCTATAGCTGATATAAGCACAAGCAAAACCGAGAATGGTCACTCCAAAGAAAGAGGAAATTATGTAGGAGATATTATATTCTGAATTGGCATCTCTGTTCTGTGGGCCCCAACTTATTCGTTTATTTAGTAAGATAGAAAAAACAAAGATGCTATGATAAATCATATAAATAGGGGCAATCAGTATTGAAAATAGGGTTTCCAGAAGAAAAGCTGGAAATTTTTTTATGATTTGTAATAGAGGAAGACTTATGTAACTAAGTATTCTCGGTAAAAATAGTAATAATATAGATAAGTATAATAACTTTATGTAAAGTGGGTCGTAAATTTGAGATTTGAAGAATTCATATTCTTCGGGTAACATGGAATAATTCAAATATTTACTGTCTTCCAAATAGTTCCATAAACTTAGAATGATATAACACATCCAAATCGGCGAGTTAAGGTAAGACAAAATCCCATTGAGAATATGGATTCGATTGATCAGTGGAATTTTTTTACCGAATAGGAACCAAAAATGTTGTAAATTTCCCTGACACCAACGTTGGTCCCTTTTTAGCGTATCTATAATGTTAGGTGGGTTTTCTTCGTAACTTCCTTCCAGTTCATAAGCACATAAAACTTCAAAACCCGCTTTTCTCATTAAAGCAGCTTCGACTGTATCGTGGCTTAGAATTTTTCCACCAAGACCTCCGTATTCAGGTAGGTGGGGGAGTGCACAATGTTCCATAAAAGGTTTAACCCTCAGTATGGCGTTGTGTCCCCAATACCCTGATGAATCGATTTGCCAAAAGTTTGCTCCTTTTAAGAAAAAGGGGCTGAATAAATAGGATGAGAATTCCGTTAATTTTTGGAATAAGGTCGTTGTGCGGAAAATTTTAGTGCCGGACTGAATGATTCCTGCGTTTGGATTTTTTTCCATGTTTGCGATGAGTTGAATGATGAGATCTCCTGATACAAGGCTATCTGCATCAAGAATGATCATGTATTTGTACTGTTTCCCCCATCTTCTACAGAAGTCTGCGATGTTTCCGCTTTTTCCATTGAGATTGCTTTTTCGTCTTCGGTAATGGAAATTATGAAAGTTGTTTGTTGATTCGCATAACTCTATATAGGCTGCTTCTTCTTTGATCCATTTTTCCGGTGTTCTTGTATCGCTAAGAATAAAAAAGTCTAGTTTTGGTAGTTTATGAATTTTTTCTACTGATGTAAAGATCACTTTGATTCTGGAAAATATTGAAATTTCATTTTCCTCATACACTGGCATTACGACAGCAACATTGATAGATTCTAATAGTTTGAAGTCCAATTCCTTGGTTGGGATCCGTTTTGCTTTTAGGAGACTGTCTGCATTCTTTTTTTGGGAAAGTATGAATCCAAATAAAGCTGTGCTTGCCCCATAAGACAACATTGGCAAAAGAAAAATTAGTGTTATAAATTGGTAATACTCAGGAATTTCAATTCCGCGAAAGGAAATAATGTCAATGAATAAGCTAAACCCAATGAGAACAGGAGTAACAAACGTTAGAAAAAATAAAGTGCGATGGATATGGATCATAACAACCTAAATATAATCAAATAGTAGAGAAGGCTCCAAAGAAAGATAGAAGCAATAATGAATAATGGTTTTAAAGAGCTGATGATGGATTGTTTGTTTATTTTTGTATCTCGTTTCCATTCGGCGGATTGTGGTATCATTGAACCGAATTGCCAGGATCTGCTAGCAATCGGTAAGAGATATTTTGGTTCTATCTCTTTTGTTTTTAAATAATTTTGCCAACGTTCCCAATCAGTTGGGAATTCTTTTTTCAGGTCAGTGGACTTAAAAAAGTCACTTAAGATTTCGGCGATTCTGTATTCGTTCTGGATCCCAATTAAAATTAGATAGGATCGAACCCTCTCACTAAACTCATTCATATATTCCATATTATTTGGATAGTCCATCTCTATAGATCCAAGTTTCTGTGATCCTTTGATTTTGGTTTTCAAGAAAAATATTCCAATTGGATTCATTAACAAATGCGGGATACCAGATTTGTAAACGCCACTGATCCAACTCAGATATTTTTTCAATTTTGTAGCGAATTTGTTCAGGGGAAATTTTGTCGTTTTGGATAACAGCTTTGATTAATGTTTTTTTATCCAAAGATTTTAGATAGTCACCCGTAAAGTACAAGGTAAACACTTTTTCCTTTGGGAAAAGGGGATCAACGCCCCTGTAAAATGCCGAAGCTTTCCCCAGTGTGTGTTGTTTGGGTGACCTTTCTGTATAATGTAGTGTGTACTGAAATTCGTAACCTTCGTTCAAGTTAGGTGGAATGGACGGTTCCCAAAAAGTGGTGATATTGTCGTCGGAATCCAAATTGGTAGTGAATTCCAGTAAGTATAAATTCCCTTTACCCCAATCTCCCTTTGGTTCTACCCATAGGCTTGGTCTCAAATGATATTTTAGTTTTTCATCCTGGTAACTTTTAAATTTGCGGTCTCTTTGGATTAGGCCATATCCCCTGGGAGAATCTAGTGGAATTCGCGTTAGTTGGGTTTTTTTAGGATTGATCAAGGGTCTCCATTCCCAGTCTCCCATTTTGTTTTGAATAAGAAGGCCATCGGAGTCGTGTACTTCTGGATGAATATTGCCTAAAATGGGGTTATCGGATTCTCCATATAAATACATGGATGTAATCGGTGCAAATCCGAGTCGTTTGATTTTTTTCCGCAGGTAAATTTTTGCCTTAACATCAATGTTTGTCACTTCACCAGGCGTAACCAGAAATTCATAAGAGCCGACTACAGATTCGCTATTCATGATTGCATAAATCGTAATGGTTGTGTCTGTTTTTTGTGGGCGTTTGATATAAAAACTTTCGAATATAGGGAACTCTTCTTTGTCTTGTGGGCCCGTATTGATAGCAAGACCTCTTCCCGATAATCCATAAATTTGGCCTTTCGAGATGGCTCTGAAATATGAGGATCCTTGAAAGACTAAAAATTCTTCTAAAATTTCTTTTTGGTTGATTGGATAATGAACTCGAAAACCTGTATAATGAAGTTTTTTAGAAAGCTCAGTAAAAGAATCAGTGAGTGGTAAATCACCAAAATTAAACCGAGAAGCATCATAAGGTATTTCTATGGGTTTCTCGTTGATTACTTCATAAATTTGGATTCCATTGCTATAGATGTGGCCTGGATGGAAAAAATGAAGTTGGTAGGGTAGGGCAAGATTTTTCCAAATAGCGACATCGGGTTTGTATTCAATTTGGCGATAATCTTCATAACTAATCCCATCGAGTCCGGGAATTTTAAATTCAGGAGTTGGAGTGAACTTTGATTTTAATTTTTGTTTTACGATTGAATCTACTTTGTTGAAATCAAATACTTCATCGTTAGTAGAAATCGCCAATACCGTAGTTAAACTATTGAGAGTCAGATCGTTTTTTCTGATGATGATTACGACACACAATACCAAGGCAATGAGTGCAAGATATATGTTCAGTTTCTTCATAGATGTAATAATTATTCTTTAATCTTTGCGGTCACGTATTTAATCTATTGTGGCATTTTTGTCTCACTAAACATGGATTAAGCAAGCAAGCAATTTTTTTCTATTGCATATTTTAAACGTTTCTATATTGTTCCCTCATCTTATGAAACTTGTTTCAATACTATCTTTCCTCTTGTTAGTCGTCGCTTTATTTCTACAATGTTCCGGTTCGCAAAAAACAGATAAGATTTTTGGAGAATCTGTCTTTAGTTCCAATAAACCGCAATCGTTCAAAAGAATTGCGCCGCTCACTGCCAACTCTCTTGGTTCGAGAAAAAACCTCTATGAAAATGGATGGGCGGTCATACCTTCAGGAACAAAGAGTATGGATTTGGTTTATGAGAACGGTGGAATGAGCGCTCGAGTAGCGAAGGCCACGGTTCTTGTTCATATGAAAAAAAGAAGTGCCGATTATCCAGGAAAATTAGGCGAAACAATGGATTCGGTTTTATCTTGGACAAGTGAAGGATATAAAGATTCTTCAAAAAGAACAGAAGATATTTATGATGCTGGTTGGCAATTAAGTAAAGCACAATGGAAAACTTCAAAAGAAAGTTTTAAACAGGCTGGATCTAGGTTTTTATTGGGATATATTTATTTGGTACCAAGAGTAGAATCGGATACGGTACAAATGTTTTCAACTTTGAAGGAATTTGGCAGGGAACGCGCAAAAACTAGCGATAAGTTAAATGATTTGTTTACTTCTACATTGAATCAAAATTCTAAAAACATAATATCTGCATGGAGTGATTCCTTCTCGAAGGCCTCCGATGAGTTTACAAAAAATTACGAAGAATCGGGGGAAAGTGGGAATTCTCTTTTGGCACTTGTGGATATATTCCGAGGTTATTCTGTCGCAATAAAGGAGGTAATAGTTTCTCCTATTGCTAAGACTGGGAAAAATACTGGAGAGATTTTGGTTGTTAACGGTGTATATGTTCCCCTTTCGCAAACTATGAATTTTTCTTCCAATGCTTTAATATCAACCGGGGTTGTTCTTTATTATTCGACTAAGTCTGGTTATCGGGTGATTTCTCCTACCTTAGAGGCAGGTCTTTTCAGTTCTATTGGATTATTGTCTGCATCAGCTACGATTCCCACGTATACAGGCGGGACTACTCTTGCTGCTTTCAACCAAGTAACTTCTGTCGCTGCAACAACTACAGGGGGAACGATTGGAGCTGTTGGCGGAGCGACCTTGGACACAGGAGCTTACGCTACGGGGATGGTATATGATTTATCTAAGGGAACTGCTGAATCTGGATTTTATGCAATGAGTTCTGGAATGATTTTAGGTTATGCTGCACTTACAGTCCTCCCATCGCAATTGTTGCTAACGGCTGTTGATGGACCAATACTAATTATTTATGATGGTCCAAGAGTTGTGATTGCAGTTGTGAAGGATAATTATGCGGGATTTGACGATGCACCGACAGGGTCCGTTATTAATTTAGAAGAGGCAAAAAAAGCGGGTAAAGTAAAAATCCTAACCGATGATCCAAAAATCATAAAGAAAGTTTTAGATGCGGAAATCGCCGAACAATCAAAACGTGCAAATGCAAAGGCCTCTGAAAAAAAATGAAATCAAACATCTACAAAGTTATTTTAATTTCTGTTTTTCCATCTTTATTCTTTTTTGCCTGCTCTGGCACAAACCAAAAAGAAGATCCATTAAAGAATACGAAAAAATTAGCCATCGAAGGCCATACATCCCTGTACTACCAGGGAGCACTTCCAGTCAAAGGAACAAGTATCAAGTTTATTCCTCCATTTCATGAATCCACTGTATTTGTTATGGGCCAAAGAATTGGTTTTGCAGGAGAAGAATTTTCCAAGTCTGTTTTGAAAGCGAAAGAGTCGGTTGTTATTGTTAAAGACGGAACAAAAATGAGTTGGTCTGCCGCTGGTAAACTAAATGACAAAGGAAACGCCGCAGTTCAATATTTGAGTGAAAATGCCACCAAACCAGGGTTATTTATTATGTATGCTTCTGTTGCAGAATCTTATGGGCTTGTGGGCTCTTCTTGGGAAAGAGGATTAGATACGCATAAAGCAGTTGTGGCAAATTCGGAAGTCATACGTAAAGAGTGGGATGAATGGGCAGATATGCAACTAAACCAAAAAGAAACTCCGGACTATTCTCCTTCTGCAAAAAAGAGATTCAATCAGTACAAACAAGATTTTCAAAAAGTTTTTGAATCGACAGTATATGGATATGTGGACTTAGACGATTCTTTGAAGTCTGCTTATGATGAGACTTATGATGACTTAAAATCTGGAAGTTGGAAACGTCGATTTTCAGATATTGAGGAATTTCGTTCTTCAGTTTCTGAAAAGATTTTTGGAAATTGGAAAGAAACAATTTTTTCCTTTGGACAAGATACTTCAAACGAACTAGGTCGAGCTAAAGCAGATATCGAATCTATAGCGGATGGAGAAGGTGTCCCTTTGGCCTTACTCAAAGCATTTTCTCGAACGACTAAAGCATTGTTTTATGATGGAATCATAAAACCTATCGGAAAAGTGACATTGCTTTCTGTTGGATATGTAACTTGGAACGGAATCATTTATCCTGCGGTCGTAGCAACTAATTCTTTTGGAACAGGTCTTTTCTGTTTGGTGGAAACATTTGCCCTTGCAGGGAAAGGTGTTGTATATATTACTGCGCCAAGTGTTGAGCTTGCTTTCGGAGGACTATTGAATAGTACGGAAGTCGTATTAAATGAATCTGTTCAGTCTATGGAGAAAGGTGCTAAAGTCACTTCTGCGGTTGCTAGGAAAACTTCTGCCTATTCTGTAAAAACGGCTGCTGTAGTGACAGAGACTTCTGGAAAATATATTTTAGCTCCAATGAGTCTTGTGGGTGTTACCTCAGGACAAACAGTATTAGGAGGGGGCCTTGCCATTTCAGGAACAGTCACCGGAGCAACATTTGCAGGTACCTCAGCAACGGCACAGACTGTTACTTATGCTTCTACAAAAGTAGCAGCAGGCACTGTTGGCGTGGTTGGAACAGCAGCTTCCTTTGGAACTGGTACGACCTACGGCATTTATCAATTAACAAAAGCAGTTGGTGTTCCTTCAGGTGTTGTCATTGGTTCAGGGATTGTACTGAGTTATGAATTTGTATCACATATGTCCGCTCATTCCATACTTGCGGTGGCTGACTGTACTTATTTAGTGTTATCCCTTGAAGGAGGTAAGTGGGTGGTCTATGGTGTCAAAGATGGTTCAAAAAAGGCATCTCGTTTATTGACTGGAGCCGTTGTCGATATGGACCAAATCCGCAAAGAAGGGGGAACTGTAGTAAAAGTTCCTTTAGAAGAGGGAGAAGTTGAAAAAATACTAGGTAAAAAAAAGAAAAAATGAAACCGTTGGAGAATGGAGAAAGAAAGAAAAAAAATTCTCATCATTGAGGATTCCGAATTACAAAGAAAACTTCTCAATCGGTGGATTTCAAATCATGGATATGCTCCTTTGGAGGCAATCTCTCTTTCTGATGCAAGGGAGATTATCAGCAGGGACCAAGTGGATGTGGTTCTCCTCGATTGGGAATTGCCAGATGGTTCTGGGATTGAATTGATTTCTGAAATATTTTCTTCTTCTCCCATCGGTTGGCTTCCGATCATAATGGTTACTGGCCATACAGAACCAGAGAACTTAAAACTTGCTATTGAAGCTGGTGCTACTGACTACATCACAAAACCTGCAAAGGAAATTGAACTTTTAGCTAGGATTTTTAGTGCTTTAAGGATGAAATCTTTGCACGACCAACTACGTGAAACTGCTATTCGCGATGTGCTGACAGGTTTGTATAACCGTCGCTATATGGAAGAAAGGATAGAGCAAGAGTTTCAGCGATGTAAGAGGCATAAACATAATTTATCTTTAGCTATGATAGATATTGATTTCTTTAAAAAAGTAAATGATACCTATGGACATGAAACAGGTGATATAGTTTTAAAAAGGATAGCATTTGAGTTGAAAACATCTTTAAGAAAATCCGATATCATATCGCGATTTGGTGGCGAGGAGTTTGTGATCGTGTTTCCAGAAACCGGAGTATCTGACGCAACAAAGGTGCTCGATAAAATTAGAGAATCCGTTTCTAATCTTGAATTACAATCGGAGGCAGGAGAGAAATTCAAAGTATCTTTTAGCGGAGGTGTTGCTGGTGGGGATATTACTATTATAGAAAATCCAGCCGATCTTCTTAGAACAGCAGACAAGCTCTTATATGAGGCTAAATCCTCTGGTCGAAATCGTATTGTAAGTTAAATTATTAAATTGGACATTAACCACTCATTTTACCAGCTAACACCTGACACAATTTTAAATTCCCTTGAATCATTGGGTTATGAACCTACTGGTAGATTTTATCCCTTGAATAGTGTTGAAAATCGTGTTTATGACATCGAAACTTCGAATTCTGGGCGAATCGTTGTAAAGTTCTATCGACCAGGGAAATGGACAAGGGAGGAAATTCTTGAAGAACATGGGTTTTTACAAGAGCTCATTTCAGAAGAAATCCCTGTCCTGACTCCAATTGCAATAGAAGGGAAAACTTTATTTGAATGGTCTGGAATATTTTTCGCAATTTGGCCACTTCGTAATGGCCGGATTGTAGAGGAAATCTCGGGTACCGATTTAGAACGAGTAGGTGCACTGCTCGGTAGGATTCATGCTGTCGGAAAAAGAACCGGCTCCATCCATCGTCCAATTTTGGATATTCCTTCTTATGGATTGAAATCACTGAACTTTATTTTAGATAAACACCTAATACCAAATAGTAATTTGGCGGAAAGATACAAAACTACCGCATTAAGATCTTTTGAAATTTTTGAATCTTTAGTCAAAGAATATCAAATTCCTTTTCAGCGGATTCATGGAGATTGCCATAAAGGGAACTTACTTGTTTCGCAAGAAGGATACAGTATTTTAGATTTCGATGATTTTTTGACAGGTCCTATCGTTCAAGATTTTTGGATGTTACTTCCGTTAGGTGAGTCAGATCGAAGGAATGACTTATTTCAGTTCTTACAAGGTTATACCATGTTTGCAGACTTTGATGAAAGCTGGTTACAATTGGTAGAACCGCTTCGTATTATTAGATACATCCATTATGCCGCATGGATTGCTAAACGATGGGAAGATCCATCTTTCCCATTACTTTTCCCACATTTTGGTACAGAAGAGTTTTGGCTGAAAGAAACAATCGATCTAGAATCCGCAAAAAAAGATTTGGAAGAACAATCTTTGGACATCAAATCCAATCAGGCAGATTCCGAACCGGAAATGACAAATAAGGATTTTTTTTGGGATTGGGAAAATTAGAAAATCAGCTAACCAAATGTGACAACGCAACCGCAAGTGCGTGGGAAACATTTAAAGAATCAATTTGGTTTTTCATCGGTATATAGATTAAGAGGTCAGATAGGTCTAAAACATCCTTTGTTATTCCATCTGATTCGTTGCCAACGACTAACACAAAATGGTTTTGTTTCTTTAATTCGTAAATCGATTTGGTTTTGGATAATAGGTTTTCTCCCTCTCTTGGGAGGCTCAGTGAAAGAATATTATACCCGGAAGCTTTTAAAGATATTAAAGTTTCATTTAGATTTTGAGTGCGAACTAACGGAATTTGAAATAAAGATCCCATCGAAACTCTGACGCTTCGTCTGAGATAGGGTGATGCTGATTTGGAATCAAAAATAACAGTGCGGATACCAAACGCAGCAGCGGTTCGCAAAATGGACCCAATGTTCTCACTATCAACAATATAGTTCACTGCTAAAATTGGCGATTCCACTTCAGATAAGGAACTCCATTTTTGAAGACCGACTGCCATAAATCCTTGGTGGACCGAAAATCCAATGGTTTCTTCAAAAACTGATTTATCGGCAACAAAACATTTATTAGGCTCTATTTCTTTTGACTGGATTAGATTTTTATGTTTTTCCCAATATTTTGGCATACAAAAAATGGATTCAACACTAAGGTTTGAGTTAAGAAGTCTAACCGCTGTTTTTTCATGGTCTGCAATGAATTTGTCGGATGGTTCTTCCTTTGCTTTCAGGAGTTGGTATGCGGAAAGTCTAGGATCCTGTGCCGAATGAATAGTTTGCATTATGTCTCATTGCCCCAGAAGAGCCCCCACCCTGAATAGGGTGGTGGAGGCGGGCTTGTGGGTTTGTTCTAAAATCCCTAACATAAATCCTTTATCTCTTCAAGAAAAGAATGCATTTCCGGAAATATTCTTTAGGAAAGTTCATGTTAGCTGAAATGATACTCTGATTGAACGAACCCATTGGCGTAAGCGATCGTTTTGATATGTTTTAAATTTTGATCTAGATCCAAGTTACCAAAGAGAGTTAACCCAGATCCTAGCAAAACAGAAATCCTTGTGATGGTAATTTCGGATAACTTTCGTTCGTGTATAAATGATTGAATCACTTGACCTCCATCAACATAGGCAGATTTAAATTGTCTATTCTCTAGTTCGGAAGTTAAATTTTCGAGGGTTCCATTGAAAATAAAAATGGGATGATTAGATTGGATCTGGTATTTAGGATTTTGAGTAAGCACAAAGACAGGTATCGTTGGAAAAGGATAGGATTCAAATTGCATGACTGTTTCAAATGTAACTCTACCCATTACAATACAATCGATACTTTGCATAAATAATGTATAACCAAAATCGATATTTTCAAGCTTGTATTTTTCTGAAGTCAGCCAGTCGAGAGATCCGTCGGTTCTTGCAATGAATCCATCTAAACTACTTGCAATAAATGCTTTATATTCTATCATATTACTTGATAACTCTACGGTGTAGAAGTATTTTTCTACACCGTAGAAAAATACTTACTAAAATGAAAGAAAAAATTATACTTACGGCTCTGAAAATTTGCGAAAAAGAAGGATATGATTCCTTTAGTATGCGTAAATTAGCCGCGAAATTAAATTTAGATCCAATGGCAGTCTACCATTACTTTCGCAATAAAGAAGAACTTACGAAATCAATGGTAGAACAAATTTTCAATCGGTTCCAAAAGGAAATATCGGTTTCCGATGGAAATCCTAAAATAAACTTGAAAAAGGTTTTGATTGCTTATTGGAATTTATTTATCGAATACCCAGGAATGTCTTTATATCTAGTCAAAAATTCTTATGATGAATTCCCTTCCGTTATATCATTAAATGAAAAACTACAAAGTTTCGTTCAAAAATCATTTCCTGAAATGGATGTTTATATAATTTTAAACGTAATCATAGACTTTATTCATGGGAATGCCTTGGCCTCTACTTCGCTTTTCTCCAAAGGGAAAAGTAATGAAGCAAAAATTCTCGCGAATCAGAAGGAATTTGAAATTTCTTTATCATATCTTTTGGATCAATTCTCCAAAAAATAGACTGTATTGCTGTGTTCTTGGGGGCTTATGGTGACAGATGGCTCATTTCATTGGGTCGGGAGATCCCTTTTTCGCCACCTAATCCTCGTTTTGAGATATTTCCTTGTTCTTAGTAAATTTCTCTAATAAATTTCCATTTGTAGTTGATTAAATTACATTGGAAAAAAGAATTTATTTAGACTCTCTAGTTTTCCGATCCAATATGAACATAGATCCTCGAACAGTCGTATTTATTAACATCATCGGATGTCTATTAATGTCTGGAGGGCTCTGGTTTGCGGCGCGAGGGTATTTCCAAAAACTCAGGTTTGTGAAGGATTGGTCGATTGCTACTTTGCTTCAAGCATTTGGTTGGATCGTCATGGGAGCCTTAAGAGGTACCATCCCGGATTGGGTCTCGATCAGTGCCGGAAACTCGCTAATTTTACTTTCATTGGTATATTATAATAATATAATTTTATCAATGTTCGACCGGAAACAAATGTGGAGGTCTGGAATTTCTTCGGTAATCCTTGTTTTCATTTTGCTTGCTTTACACCAATTTTCTGAAATTGCACCTAAATATAGAATATCTTTGATTTCTTTTGCCGCTAGTTTACAACTTCTGCTTTCGGGCAAGACCATTCTATATGCCCACCAAAAGTCTCGATTGACTTCTCGTTTTGCCGCTATCTTTTATTTATCATGCGGTATCTTCTTGTTTTTTCGATTTATTTATTATACCTTTGCCAATGTATCTGTTGCTGAGATTGCTTTTGGTAAGGGCCCCATTCAAGATATCACTTATTTATTTTTTTATATAACTTCAGTAATGATGACATTTGGGTTTTTGATGATGTGTATTGATATTTTCATCAAAAGTGAAGAAGAAAGTGAACAGAAATATCGATTACTTGCTGAAAACACGACAGATGTTATATGGGTACTAAATTTAGATGAACAGAAATATCTATATGTTAGTCAGTCGGTATTTAATATAACAGGTTATACTTCTGAAGAAACGATCCATCACTCTTTGAGAGAATCATTTACTCCAACTTCATTAAAATATATATTAGATATTCTGCCAGAACGTATCCAAGAATTTAAAGAAACTGGTGAAAGAAAACCATTCAGTGACGAAGTAGAGCAATATTGTAAGGATGGATCTACAATATGGATAGAAGCAAATACGGTTTTCCAAGGGAATCCTGATGGCACTATTAATATTCTTGGCGTCTCTAGGAATATTGATCAAAGAAAAAAAGCAGAAATTCAAAAGGATAAGATTTACTCTGAATTACAGCTGTTAAATCATACGAAAGATAAGTTTTTTTCCATTATTGCTCATGATTTAAAGGGTCCTATTGGAGGAATGAATACCTTTGCAGGTATGATTTTAGAAGATTTGGATTCACGTCCTTTAAAACGTACGAAAAATGATTTAAGTATTCTTTTTCAATCTTCTGGCGAGGTTTATGCTCTCTTAGAGAATCTTCTCACATGGGCTAGGTCACAAACGGGGGAAATTGCTTTTTTCCCAGAGGAAATATCTTTATTTCATTCCATCGAATCTTCCATTGCCTCAGCAACGTTTTCGATTCAAAATAAATCGATCACTGTAAAAAACTTTGTGGATCCAAAGTCAAAAGTCTATGCTGATGAAAAGATGATTGAAACGGTTCTTAGGAATTTAATATCTAACGCTATAAAATATTCCAATATTGGTGGCGAAATCCAAATCTTATCTCAATCCTTTGGGGATGACTTGGAAATTTGCGTAGAAGATTTCGGTACTGGAATTTCATCTGAAATTCAAAATAAATTATTCCGAATCGATGCAAAACAAACTAGTATGCCTGGAACCCTTGGAGAAAGAGGGACTGCGTTGGGTTTAATTTTATGTAAAGAATTTATAGAAAAACACGGAGGTATGATTCGTGTTGAGAGCGAAGTAGGCAAGGGATCTAAATTTTTCTTTACCTTACCTAAAGAATCAAGTGTCCTTATTCGGGCATAACTTTAGTTCCATTTACAACGGTATCTCCCGGATACAATATAACCGATTCTCCAACGGATAGTCCACTTTTAATCATACTAACACCTTCACTTTGGTGTTCCACTTCAACAAAACGTAATTTTGCTTTCTTCTTTTCTACAGTAAAGACAGACCATTTCCCATCTTCACGAAACAAAGCTGAGGTTGGGATAACGATTGCATTTGGTTTTTCAAACAAGATAATTTTACATTCTAATTCGTATCCATCGCCAATCCCTGGCGGTGGATTGAATTCAATAAATATAGGAACACGTTGTTCCTCTACACCTAATGATGAAATTTTGGTAATCGCAGATGGTTCAATGATAGAAACTTGCCCTTCTAAAGTATGTTCTCCAAATCCAGTGAGTAGAACTTTATCTTTTAAGTTTAAATCAGGCATATCCTCTGATAACACAAACGCGGATACGTCAATTTTGGATACATCACCATAGTCCAAAATTCGTTCACCCATAACTACTGGCCCTGCGCTTTCACGGTATACTTTTAATATTTGGCCATTGGCACTTGCTTTTACAGCTTTTACAATGTCCCAATCAATTGTCAGAAGAGTCATTCCCTTTGAAACTTTGTCACCAGCATGCAGCTCTACTCTACGCATAACACCGTTTACGGGAGAATATGCAGTATATAGTTCTTTGACTTTTGTTTTCCCTTGAACGGACAAAATCTGCCTATAAATATCTTCTTTTACAATGGCAATTTCAACCGGCTTTGGATCCTTTTTTAAAATTAAAAAAGAAAAGCCAAAAAACAAAATGATACCTAGAGCAATTTTCGCATTCTTTGTATTTAAAAATTCAATTACAGTTTCTTTTGTCATATTATTCTCTCACCTTGAGTACACTTAATAAATCCATTGTTTTTAGTTTTCGATATACGATGGCAAAACTAATCCCAGCCGTGAATAGTGCCAAAAGAATTGAATAATAATAAGTGGAAGGATAAATTACAACTGGGATTTTGAACCCTTCCGTTTCATTGACATTTAAAATAAGATTGGCAACTTTGTTTCCAAAAAAACATCCTATAGGAATGGCAATAAGTATCTGCCATGTTAATTCCCAAGCTATAATTTCGAATACTTCTTTTAAGCTAAACCCTAGAATTCTTAAACTACCAAGTTCATAGATACGTTCAGATAAAGTAATCATTGCAGTATTATAGATGACGCCAATGGAAATGATAATTGTAAATATTAAAATGACAATGGATGTAGACTGAAGAGATCTTTGCATAACTTCTTTAAATCCATTAAGAATGGCGGTTTTGGAAAATAGACCAATGACCAGTGGATTGTCCTTAAATTCTTCGATCAAGTTTTTATCTTCTAAGGGATCAGTCTTTAATAGTGCAAGATTAATCAAACTTCCTTCATCTAACATCCGATTGAGATTGTTACGATTGATAAAAACTCCCTGGCCTAAAATTTCATTTGCGAACGCTGAAACAGTAACTTTAATTTTTCTTTTTTCTCCATCAAGAGTTTCAATGAAAATGGATTCTCCTTTTTGAATTCCCATTCTGTTGGCAAGATCCGTATTCATCATGATTCCGTACACTGGAATATCGATTGGATGTAAATCATGGTTTAAGATTCGCCTTAAATCTGATCCTTCCGATATTCCTGTTAAGATAGTATCTTTTGATTTTCTATCTTTTATAATTTTGATAGGAATAGATCGCTGTCCTTCTGCTAAAAATACACCTTTTTTCTCTTTTAATTCAAACAATATAGAATCTTCTACTGGGATTCTAAAAACTAGTGTGATTGTTTCTCTTTGGATTGTATTAAATTGTAAATCTAACAAAGTACCAACGGTATCTTGTATAAAATTGCCAATAATCATAATCATAATCGATGTAGACAATCCTAAAATTGTGAGCATAGTTCTTGCGGGGCGTTTGAATAGATTCCGAAGAACCATCCTTTGTATCGTTCTAAGATTGGTAATCCACGTTTCCCAAAAGAAAATAGAGTATGTTCCAGGTGGAGCAGGGCGCATGGCTTGCGCAGGATCTAATTTGATGATACTACGTAAAGAGACAATAGTTCCAAGTCCACCAATGAGAATGCCAAAACTGAAACTAAATATAGCTAGGGCAGAAGGAAAGATTGGAATCAATTGCGGAAATTTGTAAAATCTTCCATACAAATCTGTCATTGCGTTACCTAAAAAATATCCGACAATGACTCCAAGAATACTACTCATGGCAGTGATAAAACTAATTAGTTTTAGATAATGGAAAGCTACGTCTTTCGAAGTATAACCAAGCGCTCGTAAGGTTGCAATTTGTTCCCTTTCTTTTGAAATCATTCGATTAGAAATAATGTGTAACAAAAAAGCTGCTATGGCTAAAAAGATTCCAGGTAAAAAAACGGCAGTAGTTCTTAGTTGTCTAAACTCATCACTTAAAAAAGAGTCGGAAGGTAATAGTTTTCTTTCTTTTGCTCCTAAGCCACCAAACTCATCGAGTAAAGCATCTAAGTCACGCATTGTGCGTAACCTGTCTTCTCCTTCTGATGCAAAATGGAAAATAACCTGATTGAATGCCCCTTCGAAGTTAAAGTTTGTTTCCATTGCTTCTCGTTTCATCCAAATGATGCCGTAATGTTTATCGTCAGGCATTGGATTCCCTGGTCTAAAAACATAAACAAATTCTGGTGACAATCCAACACCTGTTACTTGTAAAAAAACTCTTTTCCCACCAATGATAGATGACAATACTGATCCTGGTTCTAATTGATTAGCATTAGCAAAGTTTTCACTGATCACTACATCTTGGTTTTGTTTTGGCAAAAAACCTTTTTTTAAGTATAGAGTGTTGGTATGTTCTGGCAGTGATATTAACTGAGCAGCTGATGGATACACTTCTCCTGGGAAATCTAAAACAATTTCTTTTGAGATTCTAGTTTCAAAATCTGAGATACCAGGTAGTGATCTTATTTTGGATTCAAGATAAGAAGGTGCACGATTCAAATATACAAAACCTTCACATAGATTTTGTTTACTGTAAAAATTTAATTTTGCATCCATCAATGAAAAATAAGCAGCCCAAGATGCTGAAAAATAACTGATTCCTGCAGCAATCACTAGCCCAACAGTCAACCCTTGCATTGACATGGACTTTAAGTCTCTGAGTAGTTTTAGATTTAAGGTCCTCCCTATCACCAACTAACCTCTGTCACTGGCTTTTTGTGGTGATTTACTGAATCAGAAACAATCGTCCCATCTTTAACTAAGATAATACGGTCAGCAATTTGTGCAATGGACTCATTATGAGTAATGAGAACAGTAGTTGTACCTAAATCTTGATTAATCCCTGTGATGGCTTCCAAAACAATCCTGCCAGTTTTAAAATCCAGTGCACCCGTGGGTTCGTCACAAAGAAGTAACTCCGGTCTTTTCGCTATGGCTCTTGCAATGGCAACTCGCTGTTGTTCTCCCCCCGACAACTGAGCAGGGAAGTGATTTTTTCTGTCAGCTAATTTGACGAGTGTAAGTGCTTCGAGAGGTGTCATGGATTTATCCGATAAATCTGTCACCAAACGTACGTTTTCTTCTGCTGTAAGGCTTGGGATCAAATTATAAAATTGAAATACGAATCCAACATGGTTTCGCCGATATCTAGTTAATCCTTCGTCGTTTTCTAAAGCCAATGTTTTTCCGTGGAATAATACTTCGCCAGTGGTTGCCGTATCTAATCCTCCTAAAATATTGAGGAGAGTTGATTTACCTGAACCAGAAGCACCTAACATCACTGTTAGTTCCCCTTCATTAAATTTGAGATTGACGGAATGAAGGGCCACTAATGGCACTTCTCCCACTTGGTACGTTTTCCCGAGATTTTTCGTTTCCAGAAGGGTATTGGGTTTTTTCATTTTAAAAGTACCATGTGTGCGTAAAGAACTCTTAATTTTACAAATTTAGGATTTTGAATAGAATCTGTGAACTTAAAATTCAATCAATCTGGAATGAATCTATTGATCTTTCTCAGTCCCTGGGATGAACCGTAACCAATTTTGATTTTGACGAAAGACCGGAGATGATACTGATATTCGTTTTGGGAACGCGAAAGTGTTTTGAGAGTAATAAAATTAGTTCTTCATTTGCTTTGCCATCCACAGGTGGAGATTTTATCCGAGCGATACAATCAGTTTCAGATATAAATTCTAATCCTGGTTGTTTATTATTTGGTTTTACTTTAACAGTAAGTTTCATAAAGATTAAGAATAAGTTTATTTGTTTTGAACCAATTCACGCAGGTAAATAATAAATAAATTAAAAACGGAAAAAACATCAATGAAATCTTCTAAATATTCCTTCTCTTATGCTACGTATTTTTTTATTTTTCTAATGGTTGTGTTTATGGCAACATTATCCACTCTTCTTGTTCTCAATTTTTCTGAAGATTGGGAATTCAGACGTTTTTTTTGTGATGAGGTTTCATCGCCTAATAGTTCTTCTCGTCGTATCACAGGTCACGTTTCTCGAGACAGTCAACCTGATCCTGAATCTGGCTTTGTAGTCTATAATGTTGAATACGAAACTAAACGTAACCACTGGAATTTATATCAACTTTCTGTAGGAAGTTTTTCCTTAGTTTTGGATGATCATAGACGAGTTTTAATTTACAATGAATCAGGAATTTCTAACCATAATTTTGAAAACAAAGAAAGAACATACCTAAAACCTCGTCAATCATCCGAGCCCAGGCTGCGTATTATTGGAGCCAAACCAGGCGATACAGTAACAGTCATATACGATAATTCGCAGACCTCATCTAATACAAATGAAATCCAGGCGACTTCAGTATATTCCGGATCCGCGCTCAATCTTTGTCATGAAGAAACATCAAACGCATTGACTGCATTAGGTGGTGCTTTTGCATTTGCTTTAATTTCATTAGGACTTGGTTACATTTTCTGGAAAGAATCCATTCGTTTATTGAAAAGATATAAAATGAAGATGTGACTTTCTTTTTCTGGGCGCCTCGAATTTGTTTGGTGATCTATATTTTATCGAAGCAAGACCCCGCTCTTCGCTTCAATCTTTCCCTTCGGGAAAGGATTTACGCTACGATCGGTGGCGCGGGAACAAATAACAAGCAAGTTGCTTATATTATAAACAAAAAATTTGTTTTTTGCACGAGTCGTCTCTTTTTTAAAATGATTGTTAGGCGAGATTGCTTAGAATTCGACTTGCCGATCTGAAATTATTAGTAATTATCTCTTTGAATCAGATCCATTTAAGTTTATAAAATGGAATTAGAATTTGAGGGTAGGGATGTCAGTTCAAAAAAGTCTGTTGGACATTTTATGGGTACTAGTCTGTTCCGGTCTTGTATTGATGATGCAAGGTGGTTTTTTAGTTTTAGAGTCTGGTTTGACTCGTGCTAAAAATTCAATCAACGTAGCAATTAAAAACATCGCCGACTTTGGAGTGGCGACACTTTTATTTTATTTGTTTGGATTTGGAATTATGTTTGGTTCTTCCTTTTATGGAATTTTTGGAACCAGTTTATTTTTACCAACCTTTCCTAAAGACAATGCCTGGCCCCCCACATTCTTTTTATTTCAACTGATGTTCTGCGGAACTGCATCCACAATTGTTTCTGGTGCTGTTGCCGAGCGATTAAAATTTCCTTCCTATTTACTCGCCACTGCCCTTATCTCTGGAATCATTTATCCAATTGTTGGCCATTGGGTTTGGGGAGGTACATTTATGGAAACCTCTCTTGGTTGGTTGGAACAACTTGGATTTCATGACTTTGCAGGATCCACGCAGGTTCATAGCGTAGGAGGTTGGGTATCTTTGGCTCTTCTAATGGTTGTCGGGCCAAGACTTGGCAGATTTACCGAAGGGGAACCTTCCAAATCAGTGACTGGTAGTAACTTACCTTTGGCGATGTTAGGTGGGATTATTTTGTGGTTTGGTTGGATGGGATTTAACGGTGGAAGTACGCTCGCTTTTAACGGATCTGTCCCTATTGTGATTTTGAATACAATCATAGCTTCGGGTTTTTCCATGATGGTAGCATTATTTTTGACATGGTTTGTCAAGGGGTATCCTGAAGCAATTTCACCACTAAACGGATCTTTGGCGGGACTTGTGGCTATTACTGCAAGTGCTGACTGTGTGGAACCAGCACAAGCTGCCATCATTGGAATGATTGCCGGTGGTCTAACCATTCCTGCTGAAAAAAAATTAGAAAGATGGAAAATAGACGATGCAGTAGGAGCTGTTCCAGTGCATTTAGTAGGTGGCCTTTGGGGTACTTTTGCAGTGGGGATTTTTGGAGACATTGAAAAACTTGGGGCAACGAATGGAAGAGTGGACTTTATTCTGATACAAATTTTGGGGTCTTTTGTTGTCGGTTTGTTTGCCTTCGGTGTTTCCTACATCCTTTTTAAAGGAATTAACCGCTTCTACCGTCTTCGTGTTGATGAGACGGAAGAACGAATGGGACTGAATATCTCAGAACATAAGGCTACAACAGAACTAATCGATTTATTTTTATCTATGGACTACCAACATAAAACAGGTGACTTAGCTCTTGATGTCCCTGTAGAACCGTTTACAGAAGTGGGACAGATTGCAGAAAGATATAATTTAGTATTGGGTAAGGTGCGTTCTACTCTTAAGGAAAATGAAGACTCCCGCATTGAGATAGCTAATGCCTATGAAAAAGTTCGCAACGAACAAGAACGAGCAGAAAAACTCTTATTGAATGTTCTCCCAAAGGCGATCGCCGAAGAATTAAAAGAGAAACAAGGGTTAATCGCAAATAGTTATCCAGAAGTTTCTGTCCTATTTGCAGACATTGTCGGATTTACTCAAATTTCTTCCGGTATGAAACCAGAAGCCGTGGTTCGAATCTTAAATGAAATTTTTTCTTATTTCGATGTATTGGCTGAAAAATACCGTTTAGAAAAAATCAAAACGATTGGTGATGCCTATATGGCAGTGGCGGGATTACCAGCACCTGACCAGTATCATTCTTTACTTGCCACTCATATGGCTTGGGATATGAAATCTTTATTATCACGATTAAAACTTGGCAAAAGTGGATCTAGACTCAGTATGCGTATTGGAATTAACACTGGTCCAGTAGTTGCTGGTGTGATTGGAACCAAAAAATTCATTTATGATATTTGGGGTGATGCTGTAAACCTTGCTTCAAGAATGGAATCACATGGACTTCCCAATGAAATTCAAATCACGGAATCTACTGCAGACTTAATCCGATCTGACTTTGAATTAGAAGCAAGAGGAGAAATTGAAGTGAAAGGCAAAGGCAAAATAAAAACCTTCCTCGTCAAACAAAGGATACGTGAACCAGAGGCAAGTTTACCCTATTTCCAGTTCGCAACTTAGAAGGGAAATTAAAATCTTTCATTGGACCAGCTTTCTATCAAGGGTATTGAAATGTTTTTCAAATTCTGAATAAGATTAATTTCTCTGAAAAACGTCATTTTCCCAGAAACCTGAGATCTTTATTTCACCTGAGCCTCGCCAAAACTATAATAGCGAACAAAATGTTCGTTAAGTTAAATGTTGGTTGAAGATAAGAGTGATTTTGAAGACAAAAAACAAACGGAACTCATTGAATTCTGATTCAGAACAAAGACTTTACTCTAAAAATCATTGATTTATCAATCACGAGGGTATAAGGAATCCTCCTCTTCTATAAAAGAGAATCTTAGGCAAAGCTTGCAAACAATCATTAAAAACTGAAGCGTAAGAGATACTTCTCTTAAGCAGTCTTCTTCCAGGCGTAGGTGTGGTAGAGTCCACCTAACACCGGAGTGGGTACCAAGTGGCAGTTTCCATCTCTTGGTTTGTGGAGAATGGGTATGGTGTTTGGGTGGTGGTTCATTGCAACTCGGGTAGCTCGAGAACAGGCGAGTGATAAACGCAATACGCATAGCCGACAATTTCTTTGCGTTTATCTGTAGTTCAGATAAACCTAATTTGCGAAAAGTAACTGTTTACGGATCTATCTTTTATCAATTTATTTCATCATTAATCTATATAATTTTTCCATCTAGAATATAAGCTAAATCTTATCAATAGGTTTCTCCAAGTGAAGTGTCCCTCACGGTGACGTGGCCACGGATGGGACGCTGGCAGGAGTGAGGGATACTTCACGTCCATCGAAGAGGAAGGTAATAGAAAGAAGAAGAGTGACCATCCTTTTGGGAATCGGATGGGTGGGGGTGGATGTGTTAGGAAATTTCTTTTAATATTTCGTTTATTTCTTTGTTTGAGATGGAATTGATTTTTTAAGTATGTGGAAAGATTCGGTTTTGTTAAACTAGAAAGAGAATTCCCGCTTCAGCGTTTTTTGAAAATGCAATGATTGTCTTGCTATTTTCTTTCAGCAATGTGACAATCGAAGACGTGTTGCAATTCCCCCGTTTGATTTGAATTATCTTGGGTGGAAAACCCTTTTTTTCTAGAATCTTATTAAAATCATTATCCTTGGTGACGATGATTAGATTTTTTTCCGATGCTTTTCTCCAGATGAACTCATCTGACGACTCAATACCAAGTGAAAAAACATGTTCCGAATTTGGGAAAATATCGATTAAATGCTCAACTAAATTTGGCGACAGGTTTGCATCATACAAAAGCATTATGCAACAAGAATTGATTTGTTTTGATCAGCTGCAAAAGCCAAACTCGCCAAAATATCTTCTTTAGTGAGGTATGGAAAATCTCTCAAAATTTCATCATACTCCATACCAGAAGCGAGATAGTCAAGAATGTCATAGACGGTAATTCTCATTCCACGGATACAAGGCTTACCATCTCGAACGTCCTTATCAAATGAAATATATTTTCTATAATCGAGCACTCCTAAATTCTTTTATAAATTCTGGATTCGTCAAGCCATTTCAACCTTTGGAATTCCTTTAAAATCAAAAACTGACGAGGTATACCTAGTGATTTTCACTGCCAAATCCCTGCGCCAGCGATAGTAGCGGAAATCCTTCCCCAGGAAAGATTGGAGCGGATAGCGCGGTCGTTTCTAGATAAAAACATTTATCAACTAACGGATTCGAGGCGCCCAGACCATTTAGCCTGGGTTTTTTAATGCGGGCATTACGACATTGTCAATCAATGCTATAAATAGACCTTTATCTGGTGGTTTTCTTTCTATGAGTGCGCGATACGTTGCCATAGAGTTTAAGACCTTACAAACAAGTTCTACATTTGCTTTTTTAGATATTTCTCCGCGCTCCATTGCTCGTTGAATTAATGTTCGGTTTACTTCTGTCCAAGGACCAAAAATTTCGGTAATTCCTTTTTTTTCAATTTCTTCATCTAACCAAAATGTGCCTAGTCCTCCTAATACTCGAAGTTTTGCATTGGCTTCTTCCATCGAATGTGGTTTCAGAACAGCCAAAAAATCATTTCGGAGTGAACCAGTATTTGGAATCTTTTCAAGCTCTAACTGGTTGCGATTCATCCAAATCAATGCATCTTTGACAAGTTTGACCTTCGAAGCCCAACGTCGATAACAAGCAGCTTTTCCCGTTCCTACTTTAATGGCAATTTTATCCATTGTCATGCCGTCAAACCCTTCTTCGGCAAGAATCTCAAGAGTGGCATTTAAAATGGAGGTGTCTAGGGAAGCGTCGCGTTTCCTTCCTAAGGTAGGAACTTGCTTGGTTGGCTTCAGATTCGCCTCTTTTTTTCTCTTTTCCATCGGTTTAATATTATAACATACAATACACTCTTAATAACTGAATAAAACTATCTTTTTCCAAATTTGTAGAAACGATACTTACCGCTCGCTGATCGGCAAGGTATTCTGAAATTTATTTTTTTCTTGACCACAGAAAAACAAATTTCCAATGTCCAATTACGGAACTACATAGTTCCGATACTATTCGGTTTCGCAAATGCAGTCGGAGGATAATCTGTAAGTGCAGAAGGAAAACCGCTAGTAGAGGTATAAAATTATGGAAACAAAGGATAAACGAATTGCCCTCGTAACAGGAGCAAACCAAGGGATAGGATATCAAGTCGCTAAGGAATTGGCTAAGAATGGGATGATAGTCCTTGTCGGATCACGAGATTTAAAACGTGGGCAGGTTGCAGCACAAGAAATCGGCTTAGGAAGCATTGCCATCCAATTGGACGTAGTTGATCGAAAGTCGATCATTGATGCTTCGGAGACAATAAAAAAACAATTTGGTCGTCTTGATGTACTAGTTAATAATGCTGGAATATCAAATACAAGAATGCAGAGACTCGGTTTATCTATGGTTGAGTATTTGGATTCAGCTAAGGCTAGTATTGCCTCTATTGATGAAATGCGTGTTGTTTGGGATACAAATGTGTTTGGAGTTCTTGCTGTTTACCAAGCTATGTTACCACTCCTTAGGGAATCAAAGGATGCACGTATAGTTAATGTTTCAAGTACTCTTGGTTCCTTGAATCTAAATGCAGATCCTAACTCAGGTTATAGTTCATTCTATAATCCAGTTTATGCTGTATCAAAAACAGCCTTAAATGGTATCAGCTTGTCCATGATGTTAGAACTGAAGGATACAACCATTAAGGTGAATTTGGTATCTCCAGGTTTTACGAAAACAGCAATGACTAATTTCGAAGGATATGAGAGCCTCGAAGATGGTGCTCGCGAAGTTGTGAGGGTCGCTTTACTTGGGCCTGATGGACCAACAGGTACGTTCACAACTTGGGAAAATGTACATGTTCCCTGGTGATTCAAAAGAAAAAGCTAACGTTTGCTATGGCGGACGTTAGCTTTTTTAACTATTCATCTAATGAATAGAAAGAGCCCTGAGATGGTCATTGGATATTTTTCTTCTTAACGCCAGAAAAGCAAGAGCTAGTTGACTACCAAATTAAAATCTTAAAATTAATATTTAATGTTTGCTTCAGACAATTCTATTTTATCACGTTTCAATTATATTCGCGTATTTTTAGTTGCTGTCATTTTAATATTTAGCCCTCATTGTACAAAATATTACGTTTACCCAAATCACTTCTCAGATCCTGAACCAGTTAGCAAATCGACACTTACGGAAGTTAGGGTCTCAAACTTTCGAATTCTCAGCATTGATGAGAATGAATTTGAAGAAAAACTACAAGATTATGGATTTTCATTAGGAATGATTGGCATTGGAAAAGTTGACGGAAAATCAAAATTCTACATAACTCCAGGTAAACACCGATTCCGATTAGCTTACTTTGACGTCAGAATTCACAACTATGCCAAAAATAGAGTCATTGACACCTACAGTTCAAATGAAACAGCAACTCTAGAAGTTGATTTAAAAGCAGGTCAACAAGTTTGTATCTGCTTTCAGAATCTCACACCTGAAAATTTTGACGAATTCACCATTGTCGCTGGTGCAAGAGAATATAAGGACCAAAGAGAGTTTCAACCTCCAGTTTATATTCCCTACATATCTAAACTTAACTTTCTGCCGGGAGATTGCGGTGGTGGGGATGGGAAAAACGCTTTTTCATTAAACAAATCAAATCAAATTATCGTGAAGAAATCAATTGATTCTAGAAATAAAGCTAACATAGTTACTTACTAAGAATAATTCACATCGACAAATTCGCAGTCAGCTACTTAGTAATCGTATTGGATCTTTTTTATCTACTCGATATGTTATCCTGAGAACCAGAAACAAAACTACTCCAATAACAACATTAGCCAAAAAGATTCCTAGCGATTTTCTCTTTACCCAAACTTGTTCTGCCTCCCTTTCGCGTGTTTGTTTGCTTTTACTTAAAGAAGAGGTAGAATGTTACTTCGAATACTTTTACTTTTGGGTCATTATGCTTCCACATACTATTTATTAATGAGAAGTTGACAACTTCCGAGAATGTATATTATGTCGCATAACAGACGGTAGGCGGCTGAGTGTACTCGTACATCCTTTACAGTTTTGTTTCTATACATACTTTACAAAAAGGATCACAGAAATCCTGATCCAGACGGTAATGAGGATGGCATTGGATTTTTAAAATGCAACAATTTTCCCGTATACAAGTCGATGACACCAAGACTTACCCCATAAAAATGAATCTTTACATGCCTGTCTGAGATTTCCTCTAAACCAACTTCTTCATCTGCTAATGCGGAAGATAGAAAGATCCGATGACCTTCAAAATGAAGATTCCCTATGTCATTGACTTCTCCGATCATTATGTTTGTTGGATAAGAAGCTTTTACAATCCGTTTTGGGAACTTCTTTGTAGACTTTCGGTAATGGTCAGCAGGAAAAGAATTTTGTATTCCTTCATGTGGTCTTAGATAATTAAATTCTTTTTGGAAGTCTCGAAATGCTTTTTGTTGTGTCTCTAAACTAGACCTTGGAGGCAAAGCCGTTTCTTCCTTTAAGGTTTTATGCATTCTTTCATGCCTACCATTTTGTTGTGGTTTCCCTGGCTCAATTCTCTCTAACTTAATGCCTAGTTTGATCCACCAAACAGAAAGTTTACTAAGGCCAGCAAGTGCATTCGAAGCAAATGGTGGACCGTTGTCCGTTCGAATCGCAAGTGGCATCCCATAAAGTTTAAATAACTTCGTAAATTCATTGATTACGTTGGTCGTATCTGCTTTGGAAACAATCTCACAACAGAGTAAAAAGCGGCTATAGGCATCTGTGACGGTTAATGGTGTGCATCTTTCTCCATCCCCAACAGTGAAATGGCCCTTAAAATCAGCGCACCAAATATCATTGGGTCCGAGCGCATGCGAGAATGGTTGATCGATGGATTGTTTACGGATCCTTCTTTTGGGAGGTTTAATAAAGTTGTTTTGTTTCAGAATACGACCCACAGTACTTGGATGAGGCCATTTTTTAATCATATGAAACCGAGCTGAAAGTGATGCTAAGAGTTTTCTTGCTCCCCACCGTGGATGGTCTTTTCTCTCTTGTAAGATTAGTTCAATGATTTTCTTTCGAGTTTGGTGAGGATGGTGTTTCGGTCTTCGACTTTTATCTTTTAACCCATCGATCCCATACAGCTTATACTGTTCTAAGTATTTATACCCAGTCACTCGACTGATACTGAATTCATGGCAAAGGTCAGTGAGAGACCAACCACCACGTTTCCAAGCGACAACAAATTTCATTCTTTCTTCAAACACGTTTGTCTCCTTCCAAGCCATGACACACTCCTGGTGTGTACATCGTGTTCTGAATCGAAGAATTAGATTCTTGTTTGTAAAGGATGTTGTGAGATCAATTTGTAAGGGATGAAACTAGTACAGACCCTTTTGTTTAGAAAGTCACATCGGTAACACTTTAGATCTCATCCTCAAGATATCTTACCTAAGTAATTGTTTCATAATCATGATCTACAAAAAAATAGATGAGTTGCGATCCAGATAAACCAGGATTCTCACTACAATGGATGGTTTATGGAACTACGAAATTTAAAGTTGCTACCTGTGCCATATGTAACTTCATTTCGTTCCGCAGGTTTTTTTCTTAATGTCTTCACATAAATAAGAACCTACCAGTCGTTCGGCGTCACATTGGAATTTGGCTGCTGCTTTTGTCTCGGAAGAACCCGAGACACCGGATGCGGACTCTGCGCAATAAGTATACGACTGGTACACCACTAGAGAACATGCTAAATAATCCAAATCTGCCCGTTCACAAGCTTCATAGGAAGAGCTGGTCTTGGAACAATGGGATTGGAAAAGGACGGGAATGATTATAGAGACTAAGAAGGAACGCACTGTCCGTTAGACAGATAGGAGGCGGTTTTAGTTTTAGCTTTTTCTCAAGTCTTCGCGATTAAAGTTTGGTATTGTATTTTTGCATGATTTGGTTTCTTTCAATGTATCGAATCTTCCCAAACCCGGAGGCCTTCTTTTCCATTGTTGGAAGCCCGGGATCATTTTTTAAAACCAAAAGGTAACTTCGATCGCGAATGATTAGAGGTTCTAGTTTGGTGATCCCAAACTCACCAAAAAGAGTTCTCAATTCTTCGATTGTGACTCCCTCTTCCGTTGCAAATAAGTATTCACCTTCTTTGAACATAGAGCCCTTTTCTTGTATCGGTTTCATTGGTTGGTTTTGTTTTGGTTCACCAAACAAGGTGCAGCCTGTGGTTAAGGCTGCAACCAGAATGCTGTAACCGATTGTTTTATTGTAAAACAGCGGTAACTCCAGTGACTTGTTTGAGGTGTTTTATGGACGCATTGGCATTGATAGTTTTTCCATATTTTGTGATTGTACTAATGTCTGTTGCGGTAACTCCACCTTCAATAAGCTTTGTGATCACATCTTGGTAAGTAAAAGTTGTACCATTATAAGATCTGATCAGTGCGGCAACTCCAGATACATTCGGAGCAGCCATTGACGTTCCGTTTAAATTTGCATATGCGTAATCAGAGGGGGCCCATGCAGAAAGAATAACGTCTGTAACAAATCCACCTGGGTAATTCCCTGAACCATCAGTTGACATTCGATATCCTACAGTGCAGTTTGTACCACCACCAATACAATTCGTTAAAACTAATGTATCATCAGGATGACTCGCGAATATATATTGTCCATCATTGCATAATTCTGTCTTTTGTGTGCCGTAGTTTTTATCATATAATTGCAATGGAGTTGTCGGAATGCCCGTACTTGAAGAATAGAAAACCTGCATAAAGTCATAACAAATGCTGCTATTTAGTCGGTGTCCGTAATTCACAACAAAATGAGAAAGAGTAACTCGTGTTGATCCATTTGGGATAGTGAAATTTTTATAAGCTATACTATTTGTGTTAGCACTAAGACTCGTCACAGAAGCTGGTGAATCATTAATCAACCAGTTCGGAAAGGTACAGTTGGGATTTGTTAGCATTACATGACTAGGAGTTAGACAACTTGCAACAGTCCAGACACTCCCCGATGTTGATGATCTCACCCAGTCAAAATAAAATGATGAATTCTCGTTGTATGTAAATTCCGTACCGTAGCTACTGTAAATATTGGTTCCTGGTGCACCAAAATCGACTGTTCGACTAGATGCGGTACTGTGGGAATTATAGTTTGAGAAAGTGGCTCTATTAAAGTTTTGATCTACAGCCGCAATACAAAGTATATTATCCTTATCATACTCACAAGGGTAAGAATCATTTCCAGATGTATCTAAATTTAGATTGGAATTTCCGGCAGCTGCCACTATCAATACATCATTGATACGAGCGTATTCAATAGCATCTAACATTGTTTGTGAAAATGCAGATCCTCCCAAACTCATATTGATGACTTTAGCTCCATTATTAACAGCAAATCGAATGCCTTGCGCAATCGCATCGTTAGTTCCACCCTGGAGACCCAAAACGCGAACCGCCATAATCTTTGCACTTTGGCAGACCCCTGTAATACCTTTACTGTTATTTCCAACGGCGCCAATCGTTGCTGCAACGTGAGTTCCATGCCCATCTTCATCTTTTGGATCATTATCAGAATTTGCATAATCCCAACCATGTTTAAGACAACCACCACCAATGGCATTGTTATCGTGATCAACACAGTTTGCACCATTCCACATATTTCCAACCAAATCATCGTGCGTATAAGTCACGCCCGTATCAAGCACCGCAACAATAATATTCGAACAATTAGTAGTTACATCCCAAGCACCTAACACATTCATATCTTTCCCACTGGTTCCCTGGCTAGGAGAGTAACTGGGAGAGGGAATCGCTTGGCCAGAGTTGTTTAAGGCCCATAATCTCACAAAGCCTGGATCGTTCGTTGGATCTGCATATTTATAATAAAGATATTTTGGCTCAGCATATTCAACATTTGGATCTTTTTTTGCACGATCTACTGCCGTTTCAACGGACTCGCCATCCATAATTTTGCCTGTGACAAAGCGCCCCCTTTCATTTTTAATTCCTGGCCGAAAACCCAAACGAGAAGTTTGTATGGATAGTTCCGAATTTGGAATTTGTTTTTTAAATTTAATTATGATCTCATTAGGAATATATAATGGTCTTTTTTTGCTAGCAGGGTTTGAAGACTCTAGTTTTGTCTCTAAACTTTTTCGGTATGATTCCCAAATAGGTTCAGAAACAAGAATATTTGTGATCGCAAAAACTGCGACCATGAGAGATACAAATTTTGGAATCAAATGTTTGTTATTTTTCATCATCATATACCTTTTTAAGATTGTGGAACCACTACGGACACTTGAGTTGAAGGTAACCCACCGGTTGTGTTGTATTTACCATATGAATACACTTTGAAATACCATGTTCCATAGGAAGGAACCGAAATCGTTTTAGAGGTTGGAGTATTTCCTCCCACATTTGGCACAGCGACACAAAAAATAGAATTTGCAATGGGTACGGCAGTAAAGTTTGAGGTTTTGCTGTAACATACATTATAGCCACCATCAGTATCATTGACTGCTTTTTCATTCGTTGCAGACCAGGTGACTAAAACATCTACACCGGTTCTCCCTGTTCCTACAACGGCCAAATCGGAAGAAGAAGCACTTCCATTACTTCCATTTGCAGTTTGTACTCTAACAATTGCGTTTTTCTCACCATGTAAAGTTGGTACAAATTGAATGGTAAAAGTTCCTGAGGCACCAGGTGCCAGACTAGTTCCTGCCGAAAAAGCACTGACTGTAAATTGATCAGGATCTGTTCCTAATTTTGAGATGGAAATGCCTGTCATTGTAGCAGTTCCACTATTAGTTATTGTAACCGTTTTTGCTCCGGCAACTTCAGGAGGCCAGACTACACCAAAATTGGGAATAGAACCACCAGTTGTAAAACTGCTTGAGTTATGAGATATGGAAATCGTAGGAACAGGTTTCACTGTAGCAGTCGCAGTGACCTTATATAAGAAACTTGCTGCACCATCATAAAGAATCGCAATATTTGATTCTTCTGCTCCCGAAACCAAGGGAGAGAATCCAATCGTAAATGTTTTACTCTGACCGATTGCAAGTGATCCAGTAAAACTAGTTTGGTTTACAATAAATCGCGCATTGGAAGATGTAACAGCTGGCGAATCAAGGTTCACTACAAAACTTCCAGTATTTCGGACTGTAAAGGTCACAGGGGTTCCAACAGATTGTTCTTCAACCGAACCCATAGCAAAACTTCCATTAGATGAAATTTGAGTGGCGGAAACGGAGACACCTAGACGAAAAACTCCTACACCTGCCTCTCCAGTTAAATTCAATTGGAAGGAACCTACTGCTGGGTCACTTGAATTCATTTTAATAGTAGCAGACCTCGTGCCTGCAACACCAGTTGGTTTAAAGTTAATGGTAAAAATTGCTGATGCACCTGCCGCCAAACTCGAAGTAGCTGGTTGAGTTACAGAAAACTGGCTTGCATCCGTACCTGAAAGTGTCACAATATTAGGTGATCCTGACAGTGTAATTGCAGCAGTCCCACTATTTTTAATAGTAATTGTTCCTGTTTTACCATCGGCAGTGTTTACTGGCTCTGAACCAATATCAAGTGTTGATCCACTTTCACGGCTAACACCTTCATAAAGAACTTCTAACTTGGGTGCCGGAACATCACCCCCGCCTCCACCACCTAATCCCATTAGGGCAAAAGCAGCTCCTCCACCCCCGCCGCCACCACCAGGGCAACCGATTGTCAATAATGGAATTAATGTCAGGAATATTAGTAGATTCAAGTTTTGATTTATAGGCAAATTACGCATACTGGTTTATCTATACTTTTTTTATATGGAATTCTATCAATCGTACCTTCAGTTAGCTGGTGACTGCAGACCGCTAAAAATGTTTTTATAAGGGATTTAGAACGTTCATTCTGGTTTGTAACAAAAATTTTTTTTTTAGGCCCAGAGAAGTCAATTCCGTCGCTCAAAATGGTTACTTTTGAATGGGAGTTCAGTCTTCTTCTGGAGGACTGACAATTCCTTTTTTAGGGATTTCCTTACGATGACGAATGTCATTTTCGCACTCCAAATGCCTGTAAGACGAGAGGGAGGGAATGGTTTTGTCAGTCATTTCGCTATGATCGAGATCGTATTCCCAGTATTTGGTGCGATTCCCTTGCCAATCATAAGGAACTGTTTTTTGAAATAAAAACTCACGATTAATTAACGTCTTTGTATGATGAATTTCTAATATTAGATTACCTCTAAAAAAGTTTGGGATCGGAAAAAAATACAAACACCCAACCAGTAACATTTCTTCGCGATATTCCGATTTCGAAGAAAGAGGCAAAAAAAAAGGTTCCTTTGGTTTTGCGAGTGGAAGTGGATAGATACGTAACCGTTGTTTTGTGGATTCTTGGTTACTTTCGAATGTTAAGTTCACAGGAATTTCTTCAACATTTCCTATCGATTGGTCTTTTCCTCGAACCAATCTTAAAACTAAATAACTCTCTTTATCTTCTAAGTTTGTGGGAGAAATTAGGATACTTTTCTCTTTCTCTAATATAGAATACGTTATACAGTTTGAGTCAAAAAGAAATAGAAAAAGTAAAAAACCAAAGGAGAAAGATCGATTCATCCAACTTACTGATTGCATTCTCTTTTGTTTCATGTTAAAATCAAGTATGGTATACTACTTAATTCTCACAACCATTCCTGTAGCCATCATTTCGGCATTTTTAATCCATTGGTATACGTTACAAGGGGAAACAAATCCACTCAAACGTTTAGAACATTCCCGTGGAATTTATTTGGGATTTTCCTTTCAAATCCTACTTTTTGCCTGGTTATTATTCCAACTGGGCCATGCTAGGTTTTCTTATCCTTTATACGCCATTGGTTTTTCCTTTTTGGGAGATTGGTTCAACCTTCAATTTCCAATTGCCAAAAAACAAATGGAAGACCCAGTCCTTGGTGGAATTTTTAGTTTTGCCATTGCCCAAGTTTTCTTTTTGTTATCCTTTTGGAAATTAACCACTTGGAATGAAATTTATAATGGTATTTTGCCTTATGCCGTAACCATTGTCTTATTGATTTTACCTGCACTCATTTTTTATTTTAGAGTCTACAATCCCAATCGTTCCAAATGGGTCATGGCCTCTGCCTTTGTTTATGGATTGGTTTTGTGTTTTTTTGTATCTTTATGTTTTAACGCCTATTTAGTGTTTGGTGGAGTTTGGATTTATTTAGCCATTGGAGCAGGTTTTTTCCTCCTCTCTGATGCTGTAATGGGAGAAACTACGATCAATGGAACTAGGCACCCAAGGTGGGAATTTCAAGTTCCTTGGGTCACCTACTTGATTGCCCAAAGTTTTTTACTCGTGGGATTCTTTTTAGTTTCTCACACAAGGCATTTAGCTTAAAGAAAACGAAACAAGGATCTATTCGTTTTTTTAGAATTTAATTTCAGAAATTACGACAACTCATTGTTTGGTGAAGAAAGTTTCGATTGTTCCCAAGCAATGATCATTCGTTTTCGGTTCGGATTCCACCTATATCCGCCAAACAAACCTGAAGTTTGGATCACTCTATGACATGGAATTAGGTAGGCAATGGGATTTTTACCGATTGCGGTTCCCACAGCCCTTTGTGCAGATGGTTGTCTTATGGATTCAGCTATATCTCCATAAGTACAAAGATTCCCCATTGGAATTTTTAATAAAGATTTCCAAACTTTAAATTGGAATTCTGTTCCATAAAGATAAAGGGGAATGGGTGTTTCTGGAATTAGAAATTTCTGAAAATAGTCTTTTATCTTTTTGTGTTCCTCTGAACTTCCTTCTTTCCAAATCGCATTCGGAAATTCTTTTTTTGTATCTGAGATTCCTTGTTCTAATGTATCAATAAATTGAAGAGACTGAATTCCTCGTTCCGATGATACTAAAAGAATTTCTCCAAAAGAAGACGGAAATACTTCGTATTGCAAAATCAATCCTTCGCCTCCTCGTTTGAATTCACCAGGAGTCATTGCTTCCAATTTAACAAATAAATCATGTAACCTTCCTGTGCTTGACAATCCGAGAGAATACGTTGTTTCCAAAAGATTTGATTCTTTTAACAGATGTTTGGCGTGAGTTACAGTCACAAATTGCAAAAATTCTTTGGGTGATACACCGGCCCAAGTCCGAAATACTTTTTGAAAATGAAAGGGACTTAACGAAACTCGTTCGGCCAAAACATCTAAATTCGGTTGTTCTTCAAAATGTTCCAAAACATATTCGATGGAGTTTTTTATGATTTCGTAGTGTTTGTGATTAGAATCCACAAGGAAATCTTAACGAATTCTATGGATCTTGGAAACCCGATTCTTGTGATTTCAGAAAATAAAATACAAATTGTTTGATTTTTTCTTTAGGAATCCCATCCTCTTCCATAAGTATAAAAGTGTCACCTCCTTTGGATCCATTCCCCGTACTCACCGCCTTACAATCCATTGTCGATTCTATCCAAACAAATCCTGTCACCATCTTAGATGCTCCGCCAGGGACAGGTAAAACAACGGCTCTCCCGATAGAACTTTTGCGAGCGGGTGTTTCCTCTGGGAAAAAAATCTGTATTTTAGAACCTAGACGAATTGCGGCAAAAAGTGCCGCAAAAAGGATCAGCCAAACTTTAAACGAAAACCTGGGTGATACTGTCGGTTACAGGGTTCGGTTTGATACAAAGATTGGAAACAATACGAAAATTGAGTTTCTCACAGATGGAATTTTAACTAAAATTCTCCTCTCTGACCCGGAACTTAAAGATTACGGGCTCGTTGTCTTTGACGAATTTCATGAAAGACGAATGGATTCTGATCTTTGTTTCGCTTTGACACGAAGAACCCAAGAAGTTTTTCGTAATGATTTAAAGATACTAGTCATGTCAGCTACTTTAGACGGGCAGAATTTTGAATCACTCGGTATCCGATCCAAACCAATAGAAGTTCGAGCGGTAACCCATCCTTTGGAAATTTTCCACATGGGGGATTCTATTAAAAATACCAATCAACGATTATTGGATTTAATTCCTAAAGCCGTAGAACAAACAGCAGGTGATATTCTTGTGTTTTTGTCTGGGAAAAAAGAAATTCGCGATTTAAGAAGCAGTTTAGAATCCATTTCTGTGGTAAAATCTAATGCGATGGTACTGGGATTATATGGAGATATGGATTTAGCTGATCAAGAAAAAATCTTTTTACCTTCTGTGCAGGGAAAAAAGAAAATCATTCTTTCGACTAATATTGCGGAGTCCTCCATCACCATTCCAGGGGTTCGTGTCGTTTTTGATTCCGGTTATGAAAAACACCTCCACTTTGATACAGAATCAGGTGTTTCTCATTTAATCAAAGAACGCATCAGTTTGAGTAGCGCCAAACAACGAGCAGGACGAGCGGCAAGAGAAGGTAAAGGGTTGGTATACCGATTATGGTCGAAGGAAGAAGAGAAATCACTTTTAGACCGCACAAAACCCGAAATTCTGGAAGGAGATATTGATCGTCTTGTTTTAGAAATTAAGTCCTGGGGAGAGGAAATCGAGGAGCTACCTTTTTTAGATCCGCCAAACAGAGGATCGGTGATTCAAAGTACAATTAGACTAAAACTCCTAGGTTGTTTGGATTCCCAAGGGAACCTAACTAAAATAGGAAAAGAATGTTTAAGATATCCCCTTCCAATAAGGCTTGGAAAAATTTTGGCCATACTACCAAAAGAGGAAGAAAAACTAATTACCGATATTGTCTCGTTAGTGGGCAAAGAAAGTACCGGTACAGAGGCAAAAAACGTTTCAGAAGCAGTTTCCCCCTCTCCATTTTCTTATGAGTTAAAATCTATTTATGAGCAAATTTTGCGTATTTACAGGGAAAAAACGGATTTTTCGATCGTTTCAGAGGGACAAAACCGCCTTTATTATTTATCTGCCGGGTTCCCTGATCGGATCGCAAAAGCAAAGGTGCCAGGAGGTAAAAGTTTTAAACTTTCGAATGGGAAATTAGCAACCTTAAATACAACTTCCATCCAAATTCCAGAATATATTTTAGTTTTAGATACAATTTCTTTCGGCCAAGAGATTTACATCACTCAGTATCTTGCAATAGAGGAAACACAAATTGAGAAATATTTTTCCGATATCATATCGCGGAAGGTGACTTCAGAAAAAAGGACAAACCAACGAGGTGAATCATTTCTTGTTGTCAAAGAGGAAAGAAGTATAGGAGATCTAGTTCTAGATTCTAAAGAAACAAACCATCCAAACCCGACTATACTTGGTTTGGCGCTAGAAGAATATTTAGCTAAATCTTCCCTAGAGGATGAATGGAAAAAAAATCCGGAATTAATCCAATTCTACAATCGGGTAAAATTTTTAGAACAATATGGAGTTCTAAATACAAATTCCGATTTTAATCATCTGAAACAAATTTGGAAAGAATGGTTATTTCCTTTTATCAATTTAGATTCAGGGAAATTGTCTTTAGACAAACTCCCGTTTTTGGAAGCATTCAAAGCTTATGTGGGTTATGAAAATTTAAATCTGATAGATTCTCAGGCACCAATATCCATCCAAGTTCCTTCCGGCTCTAAAATCCAATTGAATTACGAAGGAATGGAACCCGAACTTCACGTCAAATTACAAGAGTTATTTGGTTTGAGGTCCTTGCCGAAACTTGCCAATGGAAAAGTAAACATTCTGATACACCTACTCTCTCCCGCAAGACGGCCTGTACAAATTACTAAAGATTTAGAAAGTTTCTGGAACCAAGGATACCATGAAGTAAAAAAAGAGTTAAAAGGAAGGTATCCAAAACACCCTTGGCCTGATAAACCTTGGGAAGCAGTTCCAACCAAACATTTAAATCACACCAAACGTTCGTAAGTAGAAACCCATCCTTTTTTATTCACAAAAAATTTGATTTTACAACTGGGACAAAGGTAATCTCCGGCTAGTTTCCAACGCAGGAGAGTTTGGCATTCTGGGCAATGGATGGTTTTTTCTTCCGACTTGGGGGTGAGTTCATTGGCGGGAGTTTCGTTTAAGATTAAGGACTCAAGATAATGGATACAATCAGCTTCCGTTGGATGTAAAACAAGCAGGGAAGATACTTCCTCAGAAATGGGACCTGTCAGCCCAAATCCTGCCACTTGGGAGCCTGTTTCCTTACAGCGTAGCGCAATCTTTCTAATGAATTCCAGACCAACTTCCGTTACTTCTTCGACTTCCGAAAAATCAAGGCAAAAAAGAGAGGGGGAAAGAGTTTCCTCCTTCAATTTTAAATAGAGTTCGGAGCCAATTTCCGCCGAAAATGTTCCCGCTAAGCGGAAAAGAAGTGATTTCAAACAGGTTTTTCCTCTTTTCTATTCTTCGGAAGAGATTCTGTATTTACAAGGAATTTTGTTCCAAATACCTTTATTTATCAGATATGAAATCGATTCCGAGACGATACTGGGTTTTTCCTGTAGACATACTCTTTATGTTCTTGTCGTATTTTCTCGCACACCTTGTGCGTTTTGAAAATATACGATTTTTAGAAAGTTATCCAGACTTTTGGGTTTGCGCCACGATCGTTGTGGTTTCTCGGAGTTTAGTTTTTTTATTTTCTGGGATTTACAGATCTCTTTGGTCTTATGCTTCTTTACATGATCTATTAGCTATCATCAAAGCGACAGTTCTCTCCTCTCTAGTTTCCACTCTTGCACTTCTTTTTTATAACCGCTTCTACCAACTCTCTCGGATGGTACCCATCCTCGACACTCTCATCTTACTCGGATTCTTATGTTTACGAAGTTTGAGTTGGAGAATGCTAAGAGAACAAATTTTTAGTTCTGAAAAATCCAAAAGAGGAACTCCTATCATTCTTGTGGGTGCGGGTAAACTCGGAAGTTCCTTCTTAACGGAGATTAGGCGAAATGTTGACTTAGACTACCAACCCATTGGATTTTTGGATGACAACCTTTCCAAAAAAGGAGGTTACATCCAAGGGGTTCCCATTCTCGGATCCACAGATGAAATCGGAAAAATTTTAGTGCAGTATGGTGTCAAAAAGGTCATTATGACCGTTCCCCAACCTGACGGACGTGTGGTGAGTAAACTTAAAAAAGAATGTGAAGGTGCCGGCGTTGATTTTAAAATTTTACCGACGTTTGGTGAATATTTATCAGCAAAACCAAATATCACACAACTTCGCGAAGTACAAGTAGAAGACCTTTTAGGTAGACCAACGGTTGACCTAGAAATTGAATCCATTCGGTCTTACTTAGAGAAACGAGTGATTCTCGTTACTGGAGCTGGTGGTTCTATTGGATCGGAAATTTGCAGGCAAGTGGCACTTTTCAAACCAAGTGTACTGGTTATCTTAGATGCCGCCGAAACTCCGTTATACGAAATCGATTATGAGCTTAGAAAAAGTTTTGCCGATTTAAATATTGATATTCGGCCAGTAGTGGCAGATGTAAAAAACCTATCTCGTATTTCTGCTGTTTTTGAAGAACATCGCCCTTCTGTTGTATTCCATTCCGCGGCATATAAACACGTACCAATGATGGAAATCAACCCATCGGAAGCAGTTTTAAATAACGTAATGGGTACAAAAAATGTAGCAGACGTTTGTCGTCTCATCGGTGTAGATCGTTTTGTTCTCATTTCTACAGACAAAGCAGTGAATCCCGTAAACGTCATGGGAGCCTCAAAACGTGCCGCAGAAATTTATCTCCAACATATTTCTCAAAATTCTAGAACTAAATTCATTACGGTTCGGTTTGGGAACGTACTTGGTTCTAATGGAAGTGTAATCCCTCGTTTTAGAGAACAAATTAAACGTGGTGGACCCGTCACTGTGACCCATCCAGATGTCATTCGGTATTTTATGACCATTCCAGAGGCCACACAACTAGTGTTACAGGCTGGAAGCATGGGTGAACATGGAGAAATTTTCCTTTTGGATATGGGTGAGCCTGTAAAAATTCTGTCTTTAGCAGAAGAGATGATTCGTTTGTCGGGTTATACTCCCCACAAAGACATAGCCATTGAGTTTTCTGGTCTCAGACCGGGAGAAAAACTATATGAAGAACTTCTTTTAAACCAAGAAGGGATTAAAAAAACACACCATCCAAAAATTAGGATTGCTGCTCCGTTAGAAAACTACAATCTACTTCTCTTCCAGAACAAACTAAACAGATTGTTTTCTCTTGCAAAAGCCAATAAAAATAGAGAAATCTTCGGTGCTTTTAAAGACATTATCCCCGAATACAAAATCCACGACGAATACATCGAGTGGGAAAAAACTTCACATGGTAAAAGGAACTTATGAGTCAAAACCTCACGCAGGAAGAAATCACAACATTACGTGAGTTTAAAAGAGATTTATTCAATCTTTATTGGGAACGGTTTGGAGTATTTTATATCCATGTTATGCCACATCCAAAACTAGAAATTGGGAAACGTGGTTTACTCAATGCAGAGAAAGAATCTGGCATTGTACTCGTGTTTGGTGACAAAGCGGTAAAAGTATTAGATAGCAAACCTGATTACTTATTTGCAGAACTTCAGTTTGGGTCAGCTTGGGAACCTACTGTGATTCCTTGGGATGCGGTATTTCGTATTTATGACAAGTTTCAAAATTCAGCTACCCAACTAAGATTTTTGCAAGTGGAAGTGGCTCCTGGAGTAGAAGAATCCAATACAAAACCGAAAGTGACTAAACCGGAAGTTACAGGGGATGGTAATGTCATACGAGTTGATTTTGGAGGGAAACGAAACGAATGAATTTTTTTACCATCACTAGAGGAGACCTCGACGGCTTTTTTGGTCTCATGGTAGACAACCTCATCCAACTTTTGGTTCTTTCTGCCCTTTGTATAGGGGTTTGTGGTTTTCCATTGATCTTTGTTACCTCCGTTGTATTACCGGGTGCCGCCGTCTCTTTACTCGTAGGGAATGTATTTTATGCATGGCAGGCCTGGAAATTAGGACAAAAAACGAAACGAACTGATGTTACAGCAATTCCTTACGGAATTAATACCGTTTCCCTTTTTGCTTTTGTATTTTTTGTAATGTTTCCCACCTATCAAGCTACAGGTGATTATATAGCAGCGTGGAAAGCAGGTTTACTCGTATCCTTTATATCTGGCTGTATTGAAGTCATTGGCTCTTTTGTTGCTGCAAAAATTCGTAAATATACACCGAGAGCCGCTTTACTCTCTGCTTTAGCAGGAATCGCCATCACCTTTATATCGATGGACTTTTTACTTCGTACATTCGAAAGGCCAATTATCGCCTTTATTCCATTAGGTGTTATTTTATTACAGTATTTTGGGAAGGTTCGTTTCCCTTTTGGAATTCCCGGCGGATTACTTTCCGTTATGTTTGGAATATTGTTATCTTACCTATCCACATTTTGGGGAGATCCCATTTACAAATCGGGAGCCATCGAAAGTGGATTAGAAACATTGGGGATTTATTTCCCCAAACTTTCTATAAGCCCGCTACTCGATACTTTAACCTACGCCAATATAAAAGCCTACTTTTCAGTAATCCTTCCTATGGGAATTTTTAATGTGATTGGTTCTCTCCAGAACATTGAATCAGCCGAAGCTTCAGGAGATAGTTTCGATACCAAGACCTCTTTACTTGTCAATGGCCTTGGAACCCTAGCTGGTACAATGTTTGGTTCCCCATTCCCCACTACCATTTATATTGGGCACCCAGGTTGGAAGGCACTCGGAGCTAAACATAGTTATTCGATGCTCTCAGGTGTATTTATGACTATCGTAAGTTTATTTGGACTTATGGGACTCATCCAAGCTCTCATTCCCATAGAAGCAGGAATGGCCATTGTCCTTTGGATAGGGATCGTGATCACAAGCCAAGCTTTCCAAGCGATTCCAAAACACCATTCTCCCGCTGTAGTCGTTGGACTTCTACCAGCCTTTGCTGGTTGGGCAGTCCTCATCATCCAAAATGTTTTTATCTTTTTAGATGGGAAACTACAATCCACCTTACAAGAGTTAGGCGTAAAGCAAACAATTCATTTTTCGTTATCGGATATTCCTCCTCATTTGACTTTTCTACCTTATGCGTTGAGTGGTGTGCTTGCATTGTCGCAAGGATTTCTCATCACTTCGATGATTTGGTCTGCGATGGTGGTATTTGTTTTAGAAAGAGAATGGAATAAAGCAGCCATTTGGGCATTCATAGCCGCAGTGCTTTCTATGATCGGCTGGATCCATGCTTATGAATTGCAAGGGAATGCCATTCTCAATCGGTTTACAGAATTAGCCAACTTTGACTTTCCCATTGCCTATTTATCCCTAACGACCTTATTTTTATTGGTTTGGTTCCTGGATGCAAAAGGAAAAGCCGGGAAATTAGAACATTAATTTGCTTGTAATCTTTTGCTCAAACAAGTACAGTTTCAGTCTAAAGAGTAGGTCTCGCAAAAGACCGTAAGGAGAACAATTTCCTATGACTTGGATCAAACGAATCGGTTTTTTCCTGTTAACCAATATATTGATTATGACTACCATCTCCATCGTGACCACACTTCTTGGTTCGATGGGATTTAGTATCCGGGCCTATGGTTTGGATTTAACACAGCTCATTGTATTCTGTTTAATGTGGGGTATGGCGGGATCTTTTATATCCCTCTTACTTTCTAAAATGATGGCAAAGTGGACGATGGGTGTAAAAGTCATCGATCCTAAAAAAGCTTCCGCTCCTGAAATGGATGTTTACCGCCGCGTGCAATCACTGGCACAAAGAGCTCACCTTCCTATGCCAGAAGTTGGGATTTATGAATCTCCAGAAGTGAATGCATTTGCTACCGGCCCAAGTAAATCCAGTGCCCTAGTTGCGGTGTCTTCTGGACTTCTGAATCGTATGAATGCGCAGGAGTTAGAGGGAGTTCTTGCTCATGAATTGTCACACGTTGCCAACGGAGACATGGTGACACTGACTCTTATCCAAGGTGTTGTGAACTCGTTTGCTATGTTCTTCTCTCGTATCATTGCTTACATTGCGTCAAACGCGGTGAAAGAAGAAATGGCACATATCGTAAGAATTGTTGTTACCATTGCACTTGATATTGTATTCTCCATTCTTGGTTCGATGGCAGTGGCTTACTTCTCACGTCAAAGAGAATTCCGAGCTGATGCCGGTGGTGCCAAACTTGCGGGAAGAGAGTCTATGATCTCTGCATTGGAATCACTCCGCCAAATGGTAGAGATGCCGGAAGATCCGAGAGGAGAAGCATTGGCTTCCCTTAAAATTTCTTCTAACAAAGGGGGATTCCTTTCCCTTTTTGCAACTCACCCGGCTTTAGAAGAAAGAATCTTAGCTCTCAAACAGATGAGATAAAAGGTTCAAAAGATACGGTATTTATGGTATCGCTTAAGGAAAGGTCGGCAATTTGCCGACCTTTTTTTATTGCAAAGCCCTAGTCTTCTTTGGTTTCATCCTATTATGTCCATTGTTAAATCAAAGATTCGTACCATTCCAGATTATCCAAAACCAGGAATTCTTTTTCGCGATATTACTTCCCTTCTCATCGATCCAGAAGGTTTCCAACTCACGATTGGAATGTTTGTAGAACGATACCAAAATGCTAAATTGAATAAAATCGCGGCCATTGATGCGAGGGGATTTATTCCCGGTGCCGCTCTAGCCTTCCAGCTTGGTGTAGGATTTGTTCCTATCCGTAAAAAAGGGAAATTGCCTGGGACAACGATTTCTGAATCATATGCTTTGGAATACGGAGTAGACCACGTAGAAATTCATACAGATGCAATTAGTCCTGGCGATAGAGTTTTAATTATGGACGATTTGATCGCAACAGGCGGGACTTTAGAAGCATCCATCAAACTCATTCAAAACCTAAAAGGTGTGATACATGAATGTTCCACAATCATCAACTTGCCAGACTTAGGTGGAGCTAAACGAATTAAAGATACTTACGGGATTGACGTTTTTTCAATTTGTGAATTTGAAGGACACTGATCCATAAAAGTAAACTAATAGATTTTTAATAAAAAGAGTTTTGGTTAGGTTACAGACTTCCAGTCAGAACTCTTTGTTTTATCCACTCGGATACTTACCTCATTGCCGAGAAAATTCCATCGTACCACAAACAGTTTTTTTAAAATATGAATTCCCCTTCCCCCAGTGACTAACTTCCGATCCGATTCTGTAGGACTGGGAACAAGACGTGGATTAAATCCCTTACCACTATCAATCACATAAACGTCTATGTACTGACGCGATTCAAATACATGTACGGTAATAATATCGTCTTCCCGTTTGCCTCCGTGTTCTAAGGCATTGTCTAAGGTTTCATCAACAAGAATCTGAAACCAAAAACTATCCATAATTTGGCGCCAATTCCTTTTGTCATACAAACCCCAAAGTTTCTCTTTGATGAGCCTTGAATGCGATCTTGTTGCAAGGATTTGATCTTCAAAAATTTTAGTGGATCTTTCGAAAAGAAAGGAAAACGGATGAGTCAAATAATTTTCTGTAAAAGAATAATGAAACAAAAAGACAACAAAACAAGAAAGGAACAATAAATTTAGGAAAAGAAAAAAATGTAAAAAATATTTAGTCGTTAATGGTATCCAGATTGGGAAAAAACAAAGAACTATAAAGAAAATACAGGTGAGAAAAGTAACAAAATAAATATACTCCATAAATTTTTGTATAGCAGGAAAGTTATACTGAAGTTTGGCAATGATTAGATATGCAAATGCTAAAAAAGCCAACACATAATAAGTGTTATAATAGTACTTCAATAAAATTAAACTAGCTTTTGGGTATACTTCGTTTAGAAGCCCCAAATCTATAAATAATAGCATAATCCCCATTCCTAAAACGAAGGAACAAATTACGACCAAACGAGAAAAATTGCGAAAGAATGTTGGGAATTGTAAGCCAAAATACAGTAGAATAAAAGATTCCAATACAAGATAGGTAGAAATCGAGTGGGGTTCGTTTAAGATTCGGTTTTCTAAGAACAAAGTGTCGCCAAGTATTGTCAAATCACCAAAACAGAAAAAAGCGGTAAGTATTGAAAAACTTGTTTTCATTCTTGTCCGAGGATTCTTTCTAAAAGAAACAATGCCGGCAATTAGTGAAAAAAAGGCAGTAACTCCGAATATAATGGATTCAAACAAACTCATGCAAAAACAGAAAAAAATTCTCCACTACCCGTCTCTCTTTGCGAGTACTATTTTATTTTTTATCAGTTTATTCCTAAGCCCATTGCAAAGCGAAGAATCCAGACAATCTATTGACGAAATCAGGAAATCTGTAGTCCAAATCCGAGTGTTTTCACAAGCCAAAGACCCCTACTCCCCTTGGATGTCATCTGGGATTTCCGCATCGACCGGATCTGGTTTTTTAATTTCCAAAAACCGCATTCTTACCAATGCCCATGTTGTTTCCAATGCAAAATTTATGGAAGCTCAAAGAAACAACCAAACGGAATGGTTCGAATTAAAAGTCTTATTTATAGCGCATGATTGTGATTTGGCGCTACTGGAAGTTCCCGATCCAGAATTTTATAATGATAGTAATTTCTTAGAGCTTGGAACTTTACCAGAACTTGCAAGTCCAGTAGACATCGTTGGTTACCCCATTGGTGGAAACAAAATATCTGTTAGCCGGGGAATTGTATCACGTATTGAACAATCAACCTATGCACATTCCCAAATTGATAGTCATTTGGTAGTACAGGTGGATGCTGCCATCAATCCAGGGAATTCGGGTGGTCCAGCCCTCCAAAACGGAAAGGTTGTCGGAGTTGCTTTCCAAGCATCCACCAAAGGAGAAAATATCGGCTACATTATTCCGACGGCAGTGATACACCATTTTCTAAAGGATATTGAAGATGGAATCTATCATGGTTATGTTGAGTTAGGGATCCAAACACAACCTTCATTTTCAGACTCTCATAGACAATTCTACGGAATCCCTAACGACGAGGAAGGAGTATTTGTCACAAAGGTATTAAACCAAGGATCTGCCGATGGGTATTTAAAACCTGGAGATTATTTAATAGCCATTGACGGACGTAAAATCGGCAGGAATGGAAATCTACTAGAATCAAATTCTATAGATTTTTTGGAAGTCGTGGATAATAAATTTGCGGGAGAAGAGATCCAATTTGATCTGATTCGCGATAAAAAAAAGATAAAGGTTAAATTTCCTGCCAAAAAAATGCCACAAATGGAAAACCAAAGAGCAAGATATGGAGTTAATTACGATTATCTTGTGTTTGGCGGTCTAGTATTTCAGACTGTGAATAGAGATTTACTAGAAACATGGAGTAAAAATGGACAAACCCAAGGAGGAAGTCTCCTTGTATATCGATTTTATGATGTTACCGCTCTTTCTAATGGACAAACAGAAGATGTTGTATTGTATCGAAAGTTACCACATCCAATCAATTCCAACTCCGATTTTTATTTGAATATGGTAGTAGAGTCTTTAAACGGGATTCAGGTTAAAAATCTAATTCACTTAAAAGAACTTGTGGAATCTTCTAAAGAAAAAACCTTACGAATCCAATTTTACGGGATCCAATTACCAATGATATTGGATCGCGAGGAAGCAATACGTGCTGATCTTGAAATTAAAAAAATATACCACCTAACAGGAAACTGATCCTATGTTGTTTTTAAATCGAAAATCTACCTTTGCTTTTATACTTTTGCTTATTTTTACAGGATATTTACAAGGGAAAACAATTCCTGTTGCCCCAACCGATAACTCCATTCTCCAAGTAAAAATAACGGTTCAATATCCCCATTTCATTCAACCTTGGAGATTAAAAAATCCCGAGGTTCGCCAATCCACTGGGATTTATATCGGTGAGAATAGAGTTTTAATCCCCGCACAGGCGATTTATTTTTATACGAGTATTGAAATTAAAAAACCTGATTCTCTTAAAGTTTCTACTGCAGAACTAGAGCGACTTGATCCTGATCTTGGGCTTGCCATTTTAAAACTGAGTGAACCCAATGCTTCGAAAGATCTCAAAGCAGTTACATTCCCTAGTGAGATTTTTTTACCGGGGACTGGTCTTGTGATGGAAAGTAAAGACCAAAGAAGTTTGGAAGAGAAAAAGATAAGAATGATTCGTTTAGATATGGATTCTTATTCTAGCGGTTATATCGAACTTCCTTACATCGAAGTACAATCGGAAGACAAACTAGATGGCGTGGGCGAACTGATCGTAGACGCAACCGCAAGAATTCCTCAAGGTATTTTGTACCAATTCAAAGAAACTGGTACTGGCAAAGTGATTCCTTCTTTTTCAATAAAACATTTTATCGAAGGTAAATCATTTCCATTCAAAGGTTTTCGTTTTAAACCGCTCATCGATAGTGCTACAAGAAATTATTATGGATTAAGAAAAGATGATCTTGGTGTTCTCATTGCTGAGGTTTACCCAGGATCTTCTGCTGAGGGGATTCTGCAATTAGAGGATATTTTACTCGAAGTCGCCAATTTTAAAATAGATCCTAAAGGATATTTTGATCACCCCAAGTTTGGTAAACTCAATCTATCTTATTTGTTCCATAATACAAATGATAACGAGTCTTTTTTTGGAAAAAAAATTAAACTAAAAGTATTTAGAAACAAAAAGCCAATTTCATTCGAATTGGAATTAAAACCATTACAAGAATCTTCGATCCGCATTCCTTATGGAAATTCCAGATTTCAAACTCCCAAATATCTAATGTTAGCCGGGATTATTTTCCAAGAACTGTCAGAACAATACCTAACGGAACACGGAAATCAATGGAGAAATCGCGTCAGCAAAGAACTTCTTTATCTGAATGATTTTTACCGTATCAAAAGAAATAATAACGAGGGGAAAATTGTGTTTTTATCCCAAGTTTTGCCACTTTCAGGAAACAAAGCATACCATAGTGCGCATCAAATCATCTTAAAGACGATGAATGGGACACCAATCCAATCTTTGGATCAATTGCAAAACTTAGTAAAAGAGTCAAACTCACCTTATATTCATTTTGTGATGAACGATGGCTTTGAAATGATTTTTAAAAAAGAAGAAATTCAAAAACTAAATGCAGAAGCAAAACAAAGTTTCCAAATCCAGAAGGATTCTAATTTTTAGAATCCAACTTGGTAATGTAACTGCCTCGAAATTAGTAAAACTTTCACAAGAAACAGAACTAGAATCAAAAGAGTAAATAAGATATATTCTTGTTTTCTGATGGTCTTATCTTCATTGAGTAATAACAATAAAATGGGTATTGATAAGGTAAACATTCTCGATACATTTTCATACACAGACCAAAAATGATAGTACCCTGCCGTTCCCACCATAAACATAATTAACGAAAATGAAATACGGAACTCCCAACCTTTTCGGATTTTCCCTGTAAATGGCAAAAACAAACCTAAAAAGAATAATATGACTAACGGAAATCTTGATAATAAACGAGCGAGATCTTTCCAATGGGATCCACTTCCTACCAACCTCCAAATAGACTCCATATAAGATATCAAACCTTCAAATGGCAAAATGAAATCAGTGAGTCTACCTGGTCTCCAATTGGGGAAACGATACGCTAAATATAAATGCCAACAAACGGGGATAATAAGAACAGATCCCACTACTAACATTCGTCTCCAATCTTTACGAAATAAAGCTGCTAGTCCCAAAGGAAATAATAAAAACAATGCAGGTTCCTTCGTTAAAATAGCCAAACTAGAAAGCACCACAAATGGGATATAATTCTCTTTTACATAATAGTAATATGCAATGATTAAGATAGAAACCATTACAGAATCACTCACAAGTACATAATAACTTCCCAAAGCAAACGGACTTAAAAGATATAAAATGGCAAATGGTTTAGTTTCTTCATCCAAAAGTTTACGTAAGTAAAAATAGGAAAGTAATATAAGAGAAATATTCCAGAAATACATACCAAAAATGGCAGATGTTTTTCCCAAAAGGCCAAAAAAAGCAACTAACAAAGGATAACCGATTCTTGGCGCTCGGTAAGATTCATCAAAACCTTTTGGCCAATTCAAATTAAACTCAGAAAGAGGACGCGAAAAATAATAAAAAATCTGACCGTCATAACCGGCCCCCAAATCCCCTGGTTCTCCTTTGAATAAAATGGCTTTTTCAGGAGTTTCTTTCTGATTTTGTAAGGCAAACTCATATCCAAAATTCACCATAGAACTCGGGTTCCATTCATATTTTTTCCAATAACCTAAAGTGGAAATTCCCCAAATCAGAAAAAAAGAAAATACCGTTAACCATTGTTTGGAATTTAAAAATAAAAAAATTGGGGATAAACGTTTCAAAATCATAAATTAACTCCAAATTAAGGATGAGATTGTGCCAACATAGGTTCTAAGGACTGTAAAAAAATCGAATTATAAAAATGAGCACCTTCGTATGTTAAATGGTGTGGGTCAAAAAAGTATCTGACATCACGCACGGCCTCCGTATGGTCAATGAGTGTTTGACCCCTACTTTCTAAATGTTTTTTCAAATTTGTTTTCCAATCCTTTCTCCATTGCGAATCTTTATAAAACTGGAACTCAATTGGATTTTCTGGACTGAGGATCAATACAAATGGAATCCTGCTTTGATAAAAATAATCGGAGATTTGCAGAATGCGATTGAATTCCAACCAAGGTTCAAAAGTCACTGAATTAACGTTTTTTTTGGCTTCGCGGACAAAATGTAAGCGCCAAAGTTCATTTCTCGAACCCGAATCTCTTATCATACGTTCATAATAATCTTCCGTAAAGTCTTCGGTTGTCATTGTCACCAAACGAGTGTCATCCCAATAACTTCCACGAGAATAAGAACGGTTGTTTACATCCGAAGTTTTACAAAAAAAATGAGACAGGCGAATGCCCACCGATTCATCTTTTCCATATCGAATGAGATTTACTTCCTTTGCAGTAGATAATTCTGATAACACTTGGATTTTAACTACAGACCAATCCAGAGAATGATCGATCAAATCAGTCCAAACTAAATCATTCCATCCTGATCGATCAAAAGTTTTTTCCAATTCTAAAATATGTTGTTTGCGAGTTAGAGAATCGTTATCTAAGTAAAAGCTAAATTTTAATTTAGTTTTTGGCTTTTGAGTGAAAATAGATTCTTTGGTTTTTTTTTCTGAACAAACTAGTGTTGCTGACTGTTTAGTCCATCCCTTTGACCAAATTCCTTCCCTAGGTTTTTCCCCTTGGTAGAGATGATACTTCCTTCCACTTCGGAAATGATTATCAATATAAACTTCAATAGGATCCCAGAAAAAAACTCTAAATCTACTGACATAAAATAGTGATTTCGTTGCGAGTTTGGAAATTGTTTTTCTAGGTAATTCTTTCCAATGATCTTTTAAATAGGCAGTAGGATAAATTGTTTTTGCCGGATAACGATCACCAAATTCTCGAACCCATTTTGACTCATCAAATAAAAATTTACCGTCTTTCGGTTCTAAATATTCCCACTGCAAGTCGGCAAAATTATGCAAATAAACAACTAAGTCCGGATGAGAATTTAATAAATTTTCTTTATAATAATAAAGATCCGTTGGTGCCATTGCTACATGAGAAAAAAAAGAAAACTTTGTTTTAGAATTTTCTTTTTGATTTAGCTCATCAGGCAAAACAGAATACAAAGCAACCGAGCTTCCCGTAATGATAGTTCTGTGTTTTTCCTTCGTAGATTGTAATTCTTTTGTTTTATGTATGAAATTATACCAAGGAGAGGAATCCCATTCCGTCTCATTGGGGAACAAAAAAAATATTTCAAAAAAGAAAACACTATCTAAAAGAAATGTTCCACCTAACAAACTACAGGCAACAAGTAAAACTTTCCATTTCAAACCGAAATGGGATTTGTTTACGGGTATTGTGGGATCAGTTTCCATTTTCGTAACAAAAGTTTTTTTGCAAATTGGATGGCAAGTTTCAATACCTTACGGTTAAAACTACTATTAGAAAAAATATATCGTATTGGCAGTTCTTTTATTGATCCGTCATTATTCGCTACAATAGAGAGTGCTTCCATATGAAAATCAAACGCCACAGACTCTAATGGATAAGCTGCGATTTTTTGAAACATAGGTTTGGAATACCTTCTGTAGCCGCTTGTACAATCTCGCAAATTCGCTCCGAAAAGATTGAAGATTCCTTTGGATAAACAATAATTCATTACCTTGGCAGCAAACCAGGAAATAAACTTTCGATACAAAGGGACATTTACAGTCGAAGTCCTGGAACCAATGACTAAGTCACATTCAGGAAAGGATTGAAATTCTTTCAAATAACCAGCATCATGCGAAAGACCGGCATCCATTGTAATTACCCAATCGTAGCCTTTTTCCACAGCATATTTCATGCCGTCTTGAATTCCTCTTGGAATATGAGTATTTTTTTCATGACGGATCACATGAAGCCTTTGGCCAAACTCTTTCTGGAGATTGGCCAAAATGACAGGAGTAGCATCTTTACTAGCATCATCAGTGACAGAAACATCTGCATAAACAATCGCACCCCGTACCACCTCTTCTATCGTTGCGGCTTCATTGTATGCAGGGATGACAACCAGTGTGTTATTGGACATTCTATTTCCCAGAGATGTTGAATACTTCTTTGTTTGCTTCAATCCATTTGAGAAGGCGAGTGACCCCTTCTTTTGGAAGAATCTTAGGATTGAATCCGAATTTTTTTGCTTCTGTGATATCGCAAATAAAATAACGCATGTCACCTGGTCTTTCTACTTCAAAAAGGATCTCTTGTTTTTTACCGAGAATTTCACCAATGAGGCTAATACAGTCCAATAGTGATATTTTGTGAGGGCTTGCACCACCAATATTATAAACACCAGGGATTGGATTTTTAAAAAATTCTAAATAGGATTTAGCACCATCTTCAGCGTGTAAAATATCTCGCGTTTGTTTCCCCGTTCCAAAAATACGAAGTGGTAGCCCAAATACAGAACGAATCGCAAAATTTGCTACCCAACCGTGATCTTCTCCACCGAACTGACGTTCGCCGTAAATACCTGTAAACCGGAAACTCGCAGCTTTTACACCGTACATATCAGTATAAGAACGTACATAGTGTTCAGCACTCATTTTCGAAGCATGGAGAGGGGAAATTTGACCGACCATCGTTGGTTGGGTCACAGGAATTTCTACTGGGTTTCTTTCGTATGAAGTTTTTCCTTCCGTCAAACTATCATTAATTGAGTTTCCATAAACATGAATCGAAGAAGTATTTACAACAGGAATTTTGTGTTTCCGTGCTGCTTCCATTACATTAAAAGTTCCAATTACATTGGTTGAAAAATCAAGTTCTGGATCTTCCCAAGAAATGGTCATAGCGGGTTGCGCAGCAGTATGAATGATATAATCACAATCAGTAGAACGATCCATCAAATGTTCTAAATTTCGAATGTCACCTTTTACCATTGTGACACCGATTGACTTTAGATAATTCCAATTATAATCCCGAGTGGCGTCTGTTCCATAACCAGTTCGTTTTAATTCATACTTTGTCATGTTGTCAAAACTAACAACATCCCAACCTTCTTTACGAAATAATTCACAAACATGGGATCCTAAAAATCCACAGCCGCCTGTTACCAATACTTTATTCGCCATCGCGATCTTCTCCTAGGTAAAACTTTTTAGATAAAATTAATTTCAAAATGTGGATAGAATCAGAAATCATATCACGTAATCTGTATTCCACCTGACCCACTGGCTTGAAATAAGACACCGGAATTTCAATGCAACGCATATGTGACCTTACAATATCGATCATCAGTTCTACAATGAACTTACGATCTTCCACCACTAGCTGCGGTTTCACTCGTTCATAAGACTCCCGCCAAACAGAAAAAAACTGGCAATCCACATCGGTAAACCTTGGTTCTTGTCCCCACCAAAATACTTCCACTAATTTACCCATAAGTAAATTCACCAAACGATAAAGTGGTTTTAGGTTAGAACCTTGTTCGATCATCTGTCTTGTGGTGCGAGTTCCAATTACCATATCCGAATCTTTCATGTATTCGAGTAGTTTAGGAAAATCTTTAGACCTGAATGATCCATCGGGAGAAACTACAACAATGATATCACCAGTAGCGTATTCGATTCCCCTTCTCACTTGTTCACCAAGCCTTGTAGGATCTCCATCACCAGGGAAGGTGTAGGTTTTTACTTTTTCTTTTTTACTAAGTGCTAAAGTTTCGTCAGTAGATTCGTTATCGATAACAATGATTTCATTAAATTTGTCTTTAAAATCAACAATCACATCCGTGATAGATCTTTCATTGTTGTTTGTTGGTATCACCAAACTGGTTTTAAATTTATGAAACAAGTCATTTCTTACCTCATAAACCGCATGGTAATAGTCCTGCATGGAGTTGATGTTGAAGTAATCGCAACTAAGCATGGTAGCATAGACTCCACCTTTGGATTCCTTTGCCATCTTATCGATAACATCTGTTATCTCTATTACTCCCGATTTTGGAGATGCTGGTGTTTTTTTAAAAAACTCAAAATACTCTGGAGTAAAAAAATAACTGCCTAAACCCAAAAGTTCATTGGGTGGGTTTTCTGGTTTTTCTACTAAATTTAGTATTTTATCATTCTCTAATACTACGGAATAATTTTTACGAATTCTGGAAAGTAAGGATGTTTTTACAACCCCTATGGATGCGGCCATTTGTGGGTGTTTTTTTAATACTTTTAAAAAGATTTCATGATCGGTTCGGTAATAAAATTCATCACCTAAAATGGTTAAAAAGGGTTCATGAATCGTTTTCTCAAGACTTGCTACATCGGAAGCCAAACCTTTTTCTGTCCAATTCACAGGTTCGATCACAACTTTGGGAAGTGCCAAACGAATATGATCAATTTCAGCAATGATTTGTTCTTTGAGATGACCCACCAAAACATAAACCTTTTCTATCCCGAAGGTTTTGACCATTAATTCCACATTGCGGTGGAGGATGGACTTCCCTTCGATGACGAAGAGTGGTTTTGGAATGAAGCTGGTTCGGGGATATGCTCGGGTTCCTTTTCCGGCAGCCGCAATGACCCCAATTCTGATCTTTTTCAATGTAAAAGGAAAGTCCCTGAAACGGACTAGTGGGTCAATTAGAAAAGGTTCGTTTCCATCGGTAGAATTGCAATCCATCTCCAGTTTTATAACCTTGGAACGGTTCCCAACGCAGCTTAGAAGGATTCCAGGTCCATTCCGGGTCCTTTCCACCGAGTCCATTCAAATGGAAGCCCCAAATCCCCTCTGTCGACATTTCACTGGCTTCAAACCGAACTGCCACCGGATTTCCCACCGATTGGTTCAATACATAAGGCAAAACAACCTCTTTTTTGGTTCCGAGTAAGGATTCCGAAAGGAAGAATTTTCCCGAAGACAACAAACCCAAACGAAATTCCAAATGGTCACAATCAAATCTACGCAGGAGAGCCATTTTTTTACCCCAAACCTCAGTCGCCCGGATTTGACAAGCCTCAGGGACAAGAAGGGTTTCATCCCCTACCTTCGTGATTTTTCCTACAAATAGAACTTCTTCCCAACCACGGGAATTTTGAAAGCGAAGTTCCTGTGCGTTATAAAAAGACTTTCCCTTTTCTGTAAAAATTTCTATCCCTAGTATTAGGTATCCATTCTCTGTTGGTAGTCGTTCAGAAAAGTACAATCCATCCAACGACTTTGAATCGTTTGGAATCGTCCAAAAGAAGATCAGGGTAAAAAAACTTAATTTCAGAAATTTATGCATTTAAAACGACTGATTCTTATCCCTCTCATTTTCATAACATCATTCACTTTTTATTGCAATCCGCTAAATTCCAAAAAGGAAAAAAATGACGATCTCATCCTGCTACTGGGTTTGTATTCATTACTTGGGGGAAGTTGTTTTACCGGACCTGATCTTTGGGCCAGGGATTTGGTTTCACAAAGCAGCGTTTGTGTTCCTGTCGAATTAGTGGGAGAAGGAACTAATGTAGTAGTTTATAAAGAAAGATCTTTATCCGTTAACTATGATTTAGCAAAGTTCGCGAAAGATTTTGATACAATCACTTATCCCAAATTAATTACTACATTTGGGACACCAAGTGATGTGGATGGGAACGGAAAAGTGAAAATCCTTGTTATGGACATCAAGGACGGAGCTACAGCAAACAGTGCTTATGTGGCAGGCTATTATGATCCAGTAAACTTTTTTCCAGACAATTTTTTATCCCCCATTCGATCCAATTATGCAGAAGTTTTGTATTTAGATGGGAAAGAACTAATTGCAGCACTTAGTCGCGATCCTAATGCTTTTGCTTCTACGGCGGCTCATGAATTCCAACACTTGTTGCGATATCCAAGAATGCGAGCAGCAAATCAAACCGATGAACTTTGGATCAATGAAGGAACTAGCGAAGTTGCAAGCGATATTGCAGGTTATGGGCCTCAAACAAGTCGACTGGATTGTTATTCGGGCGTAAACGACTCAAGGTGTACTGATGGAATCAATGGAGTTTCTCTATTAGATTGGGACAATAATAGCTCCAATGTATTAAAACAATATTCATTTGCTTATGTTTTTATGCGTTATTTATATGATAGCTCTGGAACAACAGAATCAGAAAGACAGTCCTTCTTTCGCAACTCAGTGATTGGCATTGGAGGCATTCGAGCTAATTCTACAGGAAGTTTGATGAGTTTATTTCGAAATTCCGCCAATTTTAATTCTACCTTACTCGGTTCTCAAAACTCAGAAGTTTTTTTTCGAATCTATGCCTTACTCGTAACTCAGAGTTTTGGACTTACAAACAATCTTTCCTCTGTGGAATATGTAAATGCCGATGGAGCTAGTGCCACTCCCGTTGATTTGTCTTCTGTTTCAGGAAATTACCTTTTGGCAAACAGCCCCTCACTTTCAAGAATCATCACAAATCCCATAGTGCCAACTATCAATCGTTCGTCGATAAAACAAGGTGCCACAAACTTTTATACTACAGCGTGGGGAACTCCGACCATACCGGGAAGTACAAGAAAAAACTATGGGCGAGTGACTGGAGCGGGAAATAAAGGAGTCTTTTTTTGGGCAGACTCCCCTTCAGGATTCAATGCAAGTACAAAATATGTTTCAACCAATACAGAAGGAACGAGTCAATCCGTACCTAAAAAACCGAGATCACTCAAATCGGTTATTGAAGAGACACCCCATTCGGGGCCAACTCCCATTTGCGGAATTGAATTTATAAACGATTCGGCTCGTACGTTCGAAAGTATTCCAATAGAATAGAACGCATCAAACTCCTGTAACAATCTTTTGCTACGTGACCTCCGTCTGCGAACGCATTACACGAATAAGATGGATCATTTTTTAATTTTAGAAGAGGAAAATTATAATTCTTAGTGAGATTATCGATTTCATTTTCCCATGTTTTTACTAATTTTTCTTTTTCTATTAGTGCTTCAAAGTCTGGAGAAGAAAGGGGCCATACAATAATTGTTTTTATTTTTTCAGATTGTAAACGATTTAGAATTTTTTCATAAAATCCAAACTGCATGGGGCTACGAACATAGGAAGCAAACAACCAATCCAAAGTTCTATGACTAGTCATTTGTAAGGAATTAGAGTCCTTCTCCATATAATTATCAACTGGAGATAAACCATTACCATTGTGGCTGAGAATATAATCATAAGTATCCTTATGCATCGAAAAAGCGTTTTCTAAAAATGGATTTTTATAATTTCTCCACATCTGATCCAGATATGGTTTATAAGTACCTACAGCAAAAAGTTTGCGACCAAGATAAAAGGAAACATGGTCTTTTCCAAACAAACTGATATTAGAAAGGACGTAAGGTAAATCAAAACTATAAGTTAGATTTGAGCTCTTAAATACAGAATTCTGGTTAAACTGATTTGGGTCAGTCTCCATAATGACTAAATCTGGTTTGATCCCTGCATCCAAAACTTTAGTTAGTTGGAAATCATAATAAGCTGGTGTTGTTACCGCCGATGACAAATTATAAATCTCCCAATCCGGGTAAAAAGAAACAAGTTCGTCGTGATCAAAATAAAGAAGGCGAGATGACCCCAAAATCAACATGATTTTTTTCGATTTGGAAGAGTGAACCCCTGGTTTTTCGGTGGTTAGTTTTTTTAAGAAATCTGACTTGGCTTTATAGTTAACGGCAGTTAGATCAATTTTGGTAATTGTCTGAACATAGGGAATCCGAAATATCGAATCCACCAAAAACAAAAACAATAAAAGGATAACCGGGTAAAAAAGAAACCGTGCCTTGAGCATATCTGAAAGGAGAAAGGAAGTTGATTTAATTGTAAAGCGAATTGAAGAGGCTCCCTTGAGCTTTTGGCCAAGGGAGTGTAATGTTTAAGCGACTTGAGTGCGAGCGAGTTTACGTTTCTTTTTGAGACTGGCAAACCAATCTTCCGCGTTACGGATATGGCTTACTAATTTTTTCACATACTCTCTATTTTCTGGGTTCAGAATTTCGCGAGCTTCTTGAATGATTTCTTCCACAGTTTTTACATGGAAAGTAAAATAACTTGTAAAGAGTTCATAATACTCTCTATCCGTATTTTCCCAATCCTTTGATTGAATGTCAGCAAAAAACTCAGATAACTGTGGTATGTCGATCTCAGGTGTCGCATCAAAATGATTGTTCATCATTGCGATACGGTCAGTTATATCAGTTAATTTCTGGAAATATGTTTCCAATTCGGGATATTCCATCTTCCAACCCTCCTTAACAACCCTTACTTTTACCAGGATTTTAGAAAGGCCTTAGAGATCAAGACTTTTTAAAAAATTTTGTGATGTCAGGATTCTTTTTTAAAAAGTCTTTTAGCTGAACTGCTTGTCCATCCCAAGCTTCTTTTGCCCCATCAATCCAAACATCGGAACCTTCACCAAGAGGGAAACCTCCATTAACAATAGTTAGCTTAGATTGATTAGGACCTAATGATTCAAATAATAATTGTAAATAAATTGACCCCGTAGGATCAGCGGGATGGTCTTTCCATTCCATCACTAATTCTTTGAAAGGCTCAATTTTTTTATAAATTCCATGAGTGGTGAAATCACCTTCGAGACCCAATTTCCAAGTCCATGAAAAATCTCCACCGACCTTTGGCCTTCCCCTCACCTCGTCTGCCAACCAATGGACTAACACCTCATAGACGGTAACTCCCGACCACAATTTCTCTATTGGTTCATCAAAGGTGAATTCAGACTTTGTTTCTCTCATAGACTTGAGTAGTAAAGATAGAGCGATTCTTTGGCAAGATGTTTTTTAGAGCACAGCCACCGACGAACTCCCCTTCGATAGCTGTATTTTGCAAAAACTCATAGATTCAGGTTGTTTGGTCTTACGTAAACAGATTGAACCACGCTAATATTTCTCATTTGAAACGCTGCTGCACAATAAGCCAAATAATATCTCCATTTTCTAATAAAGGTTTCGCTATAACCTTGGTTTCTCACCTCTGTCTGGTTTTCTTCAAACGCTTTGAGCCAAAGTCTAAGAGTCTTTGCATAACTTAAACCCATATCTTCCAGGTGGAATAAATACATATCTCCGGTTCGATTAATGGCTTGGTTCATACGACCAATCGATGGCAATAAAGATCCAGGGAAAATATGTTTCTGAATGAAATCGATTCCATTTTTAAAAGAAGTAAACCTGGAATCTGGGCAAGTAATGACTTGGAGGGCCATAATCCCATCTCTTGTCAAAAGGTCCTGGCATTTTTGGAAGAAAGTTTCGTAATAGGCATCCCCGACTGCCTCCAACATTTCTACAGATACTATTTTAGTGAATTGTCCTTCGATCTTACGATAATCTTGGATACGAATTTCGATTTTGTCCGAAAGTCCTTCTTTTTCAATTCTTTCCTTAGCATATTTATATTGTTCTTCTGAAAGTGTAACGGTAGTCACACGGCAACCGTAATTTTTTGCTGCATGGATGGATAAAAATCCCCAACCACTCCCGATTTCCAAAAGATGATCAGCTGGATTTAGTTTTAGTTTCTGGCAAAGTTTATCCACTTTTTTTGTTTGAGCTTGTTCCAAACTGTCTTCCAAGGATTCGAAATAAGCGGAACTATAAGTCATTGATGGGTCTAAGAACAATTTATAAAATTTGTTCCCTAAATCATAATGTTCTACAATATTTTTTTTACTTCCAGATAAGGTATTTTTCCTTAAAAAATGCAGGAATTTATTGCCTAAATTGAACAAATCCAAGTGAAATAATTTCTTTTTTGCTCCAGAAAGACTTGGACTATCATCCACATTCAATATAAACCAAGAAATTACATTTTCAATAGAATCTGTTTCCCAATCTCCCGTTAAATAAGATTCAGAAAATCCAATATCGCCATGTAACACTGATTTCTTGAAGAAAACAGGATTTTTTACATGGATGAGTGCTGAATGAAATTTCGGTTCAAACGAAGAATTTCGATCTCCAATGATGATCTGCTCTCCATTAGGAAGGATCATACGAAGTGATCCTCGTTTCATAGTACTCAATGCTTTAAAAAAAATTTTTCTGTAAATAGGGAACTGGTCTACGATAGACTTATTCTTTAATTCGGTAAAAAGTTCTGAATCAATCGTGTCTTCTAAGAGGGACTGGTTCTGTGATTTTTCCAAGGGAGACTCCTGTTTGTTTCTCTAAGTTTTGGTGTTTCTGAATGTAAGGAATTTTTTTGATCCAAAGTTTGAACGCTTGCCAATGAATCAATGTTATTACTTTGACGGTGATAAATGGAAATTCGATAAAAAGTTTTAACAAGTATTTTGATTGGAAGGGAATTTTTTTTCCAAGAAATGAAGTCGTTAAAATTCGTTTTCCATTTTCAAAGGAGTCGACACCAATCTGCAATTGATCCCCAGGCAGGTTCAATCGAAATTCAAATTCGGAATCCAAACTGATAAATGGAGAGACATAAAAATTCTTTGGTTCTCGAATGTAAACCTCAGGGTCTGCAATGGTACCATTTGCATTCCTAAAATAACCTACGTAAGGTTTGATTTCCCCAAAAGTATTCCCTACTTCTGCAATCGATACAAGTGGTTTACCTTCTGAATCAAAACAAAAATAGAAACTTACAGGATTAAAGACATAACCTAAAACACGGAGATTGGTGAGCAGATATATCTTTCCAATATTGGTAACACCAGAAGCTTCCAAAAAGGACTTAACGTTTTCATAAACCGTTCCTTTTTCAAATTGGATATGGTCTTTATCATAAAAAGAAAACAAATTAAATCGATTCCTGGAAAACCAGAGACTTTCGTGAGACAACTGGTCTATTTCAGATAGATCCAGATAAAAATTAAAAACTTTGTATTGGAATTTGTTTTGTTTTGGAGCGGTACGTGCATGAAACACGTCCGCTCTATACATACATGAATTTAAATCCACGGATCCCTACCTAGAATTTTACGAGAAACATTTACCGCTGATAAAAATCCATCTTCATGAAATCCATACCGAAAGTAAGCACCTGCGTAATAAATTGGCCCAGACTCATTTAATTCCGGCAATCGATTTTGTCCAAGAGAGGCTTCAACAGAAAAAAGCGGATGTTCATAGTCAATTTTTCGAATGATTTTATCTTTTGCTACACAACCCGGATCATTGATGGTCACAAAGTAGTTTTGTTTTTTCGAAACATTTTGCAAACGATTCATCCAATAAATTGTATAAGGATCTTGTTTTCCCCTTTCTCCTTCGACAATTTTATAATTCCAACTCGACCAACAGGAAGTAAGTTTTGGCATATCGCTCGCATCTGTATGTAAGGTGGCTGTGTTGTGTTGGTATTGATAAAGAGGAAGGAGTTCACTCTCCAATTTGGTAGGATTTCCTAATAGTTTCCCAGAAATATGACCATGAGTGGCAAGTAAAACCTTATCAAAAATTTCCTTTTTCCCTTCACCAAACACAAGCTCCACTTTCCCATCACTCATTCGGTTCACTTGTTTGACTGGATGATTCAATCGAATCCTGTCTTTAATCGGGGGGACGATACGTTTGACATATTCATGAGATCCACCATCCACCGTATACCATTGGTGTTGGGTATTAAGCCCTAAAAATCCGTGGTTATAAAAAAATCGAATGAGTGATTTTGCCGGGAATTCCAACATTAAATCGGGAGGTGTAGACCAAACAGCCGAACTCATTGGGATTAAATAAAAATTTAGAATATCTTTTCCGTACCCGAACGCCTCCATGTACCGACCCAAATTCCAATCATCATACTTTGGATCGTCTAAAATTTTTGGAGCCGACCTATTAAACCGATCGATTTCGAGTAACATCTTCAGATAACGCGGTCGAAATAGGTTTTTTTTCTGAGCAAATAGACCTGAGAGGCCTGATCCACAAAACTCTAGTTTGGTGGGATCATGTTGCACACTAAAAGACATATCTGATTTTTTAGTGGGAACATTTAATGTTTGAAAAAGCCTCAGAAGATTAGGATAAGTCACATGGTTGAACACGATAAAACCGGTATCAATGGGGATCTGTATCCCATCTTCTTCCACCATCACAGTGTTTGTATGACCACCGATATAATCGGCACTATCAAAAATCGTTAAATCAAAATCATTTTTTAAAAAATAGGCAGAGCCAAGGCCTGCGATTCCAGTACCAACAATTGCTAAAGTTTCTTTCACTGATTTCCCTTTTGGTCATTAGACCGTTAGAGAAAGAGTTGGTTCATTTGCTCATGCACTTCTTCTGATTTCTTTTTTGCTACTTCACCAAATTGATCTTCTAAAGAACTGAGAGTAATCCCACGAGATGAGTTAATCAAAGAACGTTTCCCGGAAGCTTGAACAATTGATTTTAAATCTCCGCCTTGTGCTCCAAACCCAGGGATCAGAAAATACAATTCAGGATGGCGAGCGCGTAAGGATTGAATCTCCGAAGGATGGGTTCCCCCTACTACAAGACCGACTTGGTCTGGATATTCCTCTGCTAATTTTGCCATCTGGTCGCTTACTTCCTCATATAAGAAGATCTCTTTACCTGAAAGTTTTTGTTTTTGGAAGTCACTTGAGCTTGGATTCGATGTTAAACCCAGTACAAAAATATAACCACCTAGATCCAAATAAGGAACAAGACTATCTCGGCCCATGTACGGATTTACGGTCAGTGCATCTACCCCCAACTTTTCAAAAAAATACTTAGCATATTCTTTGGAAGTATTGGCAAGATCCCCTCTTTTAGCATCCATTACAATGGGTATATGGGGAGAGATCTCCTTCATTAAATGGACCATATGTTCTAAAGCAAAGTATCCTTCCGCTCCTAACCTTTCAAAAAAAGCAACATTGGGTTTCCAAGCTGCGGCATAAGAATGGGTATAACGTATGATGGTTTCCGTAAAATGGACAAGGGGAGCTTTTGAATCTAAACTGATTTTGGGCAACTTTTCCAATTCGGGATCGAGACCAATACATAGCAGGGATTTTAGATGGTCTCGGCGCGCGTTGAATTTTTGAATGAAGTTTGACCTTGGATTTAGATTCACTGGGGTTCCTTAATTTGGATCTTTTGTTTTCTTTTTTCTAATTCTTTATCAATATCTCGTTTTTTATAACGACCATAAATATGACCAGGAATCACAGTTAAGGCTGTAATTGGGTTTGCGACCACGTCTCCTATCGCTCCCCCTACGTAGGTTGAATAAGCAGGTGTAAGTAATTCATACGAAGAGTCTAGTTGGCGCTTATCATTTTTTTCTGCAAAATAATTAACAGCATCATCCGATGCCCTTGCCTCATGATACAAAGCCCCAATCACTGGAATGGCATAAACAGCCGCGTAAAGTGTTCTTTTTTCTCTTTGTGCAAAGTCTTTGGCATGGCCTCCTTCATGGATGACAACTGGAGGCAAATCTGAATACACATTGATTGTGTTCGTAAAGGAATTATAATGATCTCCGCCAATCGTACCCGCAAACAAACGACCGGGTAAAAAAGTATAAGCTAACAAAGAAATGGATCCAAAAAAATACCGAACCACTGGATTGATATTTTTATTTTTTGGAAGACGTTTCCACTCCGAAAGTGGGGCATATTGATTGAAACGAACTTTAACATCTCGTAAATTATTTTCTTTGATATAACGAATCAAATACTCTTTGGTCTCTTTGGAAATATGATGGTTGTCAGCTTTTAGGTTCCAAAGAACCAGTTTGGAAGGAAGAGAAAAAATCCAATTCCCTGTTTGGTCCAAAATCCATACTGGTTCTCCTTCTTCAAATTGAGGATCGTCTTCTGTAAATTCGGGACTTGGTAAATAAGGGTTCCCGTAATTATATGTTTTTTCCAAGGAATAACATTGTGTGGAACTAAAACCTATCCAAAATAGAATGAAAAAAACTAGTAACTTCATAAACTATCAAGAATTTCCTTTAGTTTTGGGTCCACTGGCTCTTGTTTGGTGGGAACCGTTTTGGGTTTTACTGGCTTTGGCTCTGGGGTCTCTTCCACCGGATTACTTCCGTTATATCCGGATACGGATTCTAATTTTTTGAAAAAATCTGATAAAGAATTTCTTCCCAATTGGTTCAACTGATCTTCTCTATTCCCTCGAAAGCCATTGTAGGGAACATACCAAATGAGAGGAACTACTGTTAAAATGCTCCCCGTTAAATAACAGTTCGTAACACGCGAATCAATTTCGTCGTAAAAAGAATACTCTTCTTCCCCATAACCAACAATTTGAATTTTTGCTTTCAAACGAACAAATGTTAAATTTTTCGAGCATCTATCAATGGAAGCCAACTGGAATTCGTCAACAAAAATCTTCCCACCACGATCGATTAACAAAGGAAAACGGTCGCCACGTAACGAAAGTTCCTTGCGTATCAAATAAGAAAGTGGACCGTACTCATTTGGTAATCCTTCTGACTGAAAAAAATAACCGTCATAAACACCCATTTTCATTCGATTTTCGTCTTTGACTAAAATCTGGATATGGTCCATTTTTTTTACATAATCGAAAGATCTTTCACTTGGGAAAGGTCGGTAAACTCTGAGAGAGATTCCGCAACCCATTCCTAAAAAAGTAACAATTAAAATTGATATGGTATAAAAGAACACTCTAAAATACATAAGTATATCCGAAGTATAAATTCGAAACTAAGTAATTTCTGGAAGAACGTTTGTTCTGACCATCCGCTTCATAAAACGCTGAACTTAAATAATAATCTCTAACACCTGAATAAAAAGACTCTTCGTTTAAAGCACGAATCCCAGGTGCATAGGACTCATTTGCCCTCCATATATACTGGATGATTTGGAGTCCTAAATGGAATTTATGGTGTTCAAAAGGTTGCCAGTTAAATTGTCCCAATAAATCAATTCCTGTGATCGATGTTTGAATTGGTTTTTCTGAAAACAATGAATAAGCTTCGTCACTAACTATCATTCCTTCCCCAAACCTACGGAAACCTCCTGCCTGTGTTAGAACCTCTCGCCTGTACATAAGTTTACCAAGAGGTGTTACAAACAAAGCCCCTCCCAAATCATATGACAATCCTTCTCCCAGTTTGTGATAAAATCTAAATCCAGCACTAGGAGCAAGGTATTGAATTGAATCTCGCATAATCCCTGTTTGTCCAAGCGATTGTGATGAAAAAACGGAGTTGGTATGAAAGGAACCGGCCCTAAGACCGAAATCCCAACTATATCCAATATTTTTTGAATATTCCTCGTAGATTTTGACAACTAAATTATGTTCTGCGCTATAAAGCCGATCCGAATGCAAAGCAGATAATGGTACTGTCGCAAAGCCAAAAGAAAGATAATCATTTGTTGTCTGGAATTGAAGGAATGTATATTCCAATCCCCATTTTGCTGACTTGTGTTTGTAAGCAAACCGAGGAGAAAAAGACCTGGAAATTTCATAAGGATTTTTGATATCGTAAGTAAAAGGAAGAGATCGAATATTTTGATAACCAATCGGCGAACGAGGATAATACGGCGACCCAGCCTGGAAAGCAATACGTCCGTCATCTAAAGCAGATTCATCACCAGAAGTAAAAACCCCAAACTGGCTCAATCCCCTAAATCCTACCTCCCAATTTCCTTGGTTAAAAACCAAGGAACCATTACTCGTAGCAGGGATATCGGAAGTGATGGGAAAATTAGGTCCCTTATTTCTCTCACGAAACTGGTCTTCGCGAAGACGTTTTACCTTGGAACGGAGCTCCTCTGCTTTTTTAAGGTACCCACGTTCCTCGTAAGATTCCGCCTCTAATTCCAAATTCGTTGCTTTTGTTTCCTGCGCCCAAAGAACATGAGAGCAAAGAAAGTAAAAAACAAATAGAAGGAAAAAAGAGGAAGGAATCTTTTTCACAAAGTATTAGCCTTTCCGTTTGATATAAGCTTTTGCAAATTCCGGAAGGACAAAAGCAGCTTTGTGAATTTCTGGACTATAGTATTTGAGTCCTTTGGGAACTCGTTTGGGATCTGGAGTTACCGAATACGGATCAATCGCATTCGATAAAAAAGTAAACCCAATGATCCCAGAAGGATAAGTAGGAATGGTTGTGTAATAGTAACCATACTCAGGAAAAATTTTAGGGATAAAATCAAAGAGTGAAGAAATCACATCTCCATGATACCAAAAAGATTCCGCTTGTGTCGCAATGATTCCTGTTGGTTTTAAGGCACTTGCCATATCCCGAAAAAACGGTTCTTTGAATAAAACTTCTGCAGGACCCACAGGATCACTAGAATCCACAAGAATCACATCAAAACGACCTTTGTTGTCTCGCGCAAATTTAGCTCCATCATCATAGTGATGAATGACTTTTGGATCTTTCATTGCATCTGCACATTCAGGAAAATATTTATAACTAATATCTACCACTGCTTTGTCAATCTCGCATAACACAACTTCTTTGACAGATGGATGTTTTAAAACTTCGCGGACAGTTCCCCCGTCTCCCCCACCAATCACAAGAACTGATTCTGGATTGGGATGACTCATCATCGGAATATGTGCAATCATTTCATGATAAGAATGTTCATCTTTGTTAGTAACCATCGTTACGCCATCAAGTGTAAACATTCGTCCAAAGGATTGTGTTTCAAAAATATCGATTTTTTGGAACGGAGATTGTAGGCTTTCGATTGTTTTTGTTACCCGGTAACTCACAGCGCGGCCTTTTTCTAATTCCAATTTTTCGGTATACCAAATCTCCATTGATTTCTCCTAAGGTTTCTCTCTTTAAACCAGATTTGTTATGGGAATAAGGAGGTGTAGTTTTTTTTAAACTTTCTTTGTTTGTATGCAATTAAAAATTCAACTTGGCGGGAACTGGGTGATTCGGTTCCATTGCCTTGTATGCAGAAATATTCCCGCGTTTTTTACCTGCTTGGTTTTTTATCCATGCCACTCTTTATTTTATTACTTGTTTTCGGATATATCAAAATCAACGAAATGGTCAGCCAAGAAATACACTGGGGCCACAACAAATCCTTTGCTTTTGGACAAGCCTCTAGAGAAGGAAAACTCATCCTCCTTGCTGTCACCAAATCCCGATGTGAAATGTTACAGGGTTTGGAATGCGGCGAAGGGAAACCTGACCTTGGCACTTATGTTCTCCTCAACTACACCCCAAGAGAACAAGAATTCCAATCATTGATTTTGGATGATCGATTTGCTTCTTTAAAGACTGAACCTCTCCCGCAATATTTTCTTCTGAATTCCTCTGGGGAAATTCGCCATATGTCAAAACAACTTCCAAGTGTGGAAGAAATGCAAAAACTTCCCAAAAAAGAATGATCTTTTTTCTGTCCTAAATAAAATTCTCTTGCAAGTTCCCCAATTCAATATACCCTATGGGGTATAGACCCAGCGGAGGATTTATGTTAGGACTCACTGTACACAGAAAAAAAAGTTTTGAAGATACCATCACGGACACTACCGAAGCGCTAAAAAAAGAAGGTTTCGGAGTTCTTACCACCATCGATGTCAAAAACACCCTAAAAGAAAAAATTGGTGTGGATTTCAAACGTTACACCATCCTTGGAGCATGTAACCCTGGTTTTGCGCACAAAGCTCTCCAAACCGCTGACGAAATTGGTTTATTATTACCCTGCAACGTAGTAGTCACCGAAGAAAAAAACGGCGAAACCAAAGTTTCTATCTTTGACCCTATGACCATGACCAAACTGGTCCAAAACCCTGAACTCGAAAAAATTGCCAAAGAAGTCCAAGAAAAATTAATACAAGTCATCCACCACTTACACGAATGATTCTGACGTTTTGGTGATATTTGCGGGCGCCTCGCCGATGGAGATCAGTTTCCACATTATTTCCATTAGGCGATCCCGCTTTCCGCTCCAATCTTTCTGAATGGATTCCTTTACCAAACACGAATTTAAGCCAGAAAGGATTTCCGCTGCAATCGGTGGCGTTTGGAGTTATATACTAAAGACAAAATCCATTTGTAATGAAACTTTCTTTACTTACAGAATGCAGGAGGGTTTTGTTTCGCACTCTTAACCCGAGTATAACAAACCGTATACCCTTGTGTCGTCATTCCAAATAAATTTAAAGGGCCACCAACCGGATATTGTGCTGTCGATGCGGGACCTTCTTGCCAGTCAATATTGTAATTTCCTTCACTTTGTTTGATGAGTGATCCTTTCGCCACAGAGCCACTTTTTTTGTAACAAGATTTAATATCGCGATTGTTACTAATGATAAGCCATGCGGAAGGATTCGGACTTGGATCCTTAACACAATTGTTCGTCAAAATCCAATTCCCTTCCAAAATCGTCTTTGAATCCTCTAGGCTAGCTTTATCTCCCGACTGACAATAAAAAGCTGTGACAGAAACAGCCAATGCAATTACGAAACTAATTTTTTTCACTACTGACTCCTCTTGTAGAAATATATTATTTCTACAAGAGGAAAGTAAAAACTAGAAAACTGGAGTTTTGTCAAACGGAAATGTGAGTTTTTCCGATTATTTTTGTTAGGTTTTGTTTCGAATGAATTTTCCCATTGGCGTAGAATTCAGATAAACTGGAGATTAATTGAGTAAATCGATATCAAAATGGGAAAGGGAATCATATCAAATTGAATGGGATCATTTAAATTTTTCCGAATTTCAATTTGCAAAATGAAATGAACTTACATTCGCAATACAAAATCGTTTTCCTTTAAACAAATCTTCCAGGAAAAACGATTTTTTTTCAACCGGTAGTCACAACTTCCTCTTTTTTGTGTATCCAATGCAGAGGGGAAAACCTTCACAAAGGAGACAATCAAATGTTAGAAAGTTTAAAAAACCAAGGGCAAGATTTACTGACCCTGGAAAGTTTACCACAAACAACGGCCATTGAAATAGCGATAGTCCAATGCACCGCAGAGGATTCCGAAAAATACCATCAAATGCGTAAAAAAATGTTACCTTTGCTCCAAAACCAAACTGGTTTTTTGGCTTGGCGAGCCTTCCGCTCTCAAACAAGAGAAGGGATCATGTTAGATCTTTTGTACTGGGAAAATGCAGAAGATTGTCATAAAGCAGGAATCACACTTCAAAATTCAGAAACGGGAAAAGAATTTTTCGCCTTGATGAAACAAACTTTAATCTTTGAAATGTTTGAACGCCAACCACTCTAATGAAAACAAACAAACCAGAGGAAATAGAAATCATCGAAAGAGCGCGGACGGGAGACCGCCGTGCTCTAGAATCATTGTTATCGAATGTACAAACTTGGATTTACAATGTCGTCCGACGTATCTTATTAAATCCACAAGAAGCCGAAGATGTTACCCAAGAAGTGCTACTTAAAATTGCCACAAACCTTGCTGCCTACGACCCAACAAGAGCCAGTTTTAAAACATGGGCTTACCGAATTTCCATTAATCACGCGTTAAATGGAAAACGAGGACGATTGGAAGAAATTACAACTGGTTTTTCAGATTATGCAAACGAATTGGAAAAAATGCCAAATATAGAAATCCCGGCAAACGAACTTTCTCGTCCAGAAAACTTAGTTTTAATAGAAGAAGCAAAGGCCTCTTGCACCTTGGGAATGTTACTCTGTTTGGACAGAGAACAACGTATCGCCCTGATTCTTGCTGACTTAATGGGACTTAGCGATCGTGAAAGTTCAGAAATTCTTGGTATTTCGAATGAAGCTTTTCGAAAAAGATTAAGTCGAGCCAGAAAAGATCTTTACACCTTTATGGATGATAAATGTGGTCTCATGAACGAAAAGAATCCTTGTCGTTGTTCCAAAAAAATGAAAAGTTTTCAAAACAATGGTTGGATTGATCCGACTAACACTCGTTTCTCAATGCCACTGGTTCGCCGCTTAAAGGAGCAAGTTGCGGAACTGCATTGTGAATTTGAAGATTTTAAAAGACTTGAATACCAAGAGATATTTCGGGACCATCCGTATTTTGAGACTCCTCCTAAAATTTTGGATGAGTTAATTGCAAAATATAGTCCTGCAGTTTAAGTCTTACAATCTATCTAAAAAAATGGAAGAAGGAGAAATCTTAATTAGGATTCTCCTCTACTCTTTTTCCACTCTCCGCTTGTTTTCGAAATACTTCTAAAATAGCACAAAACAAAATCACACCACCACCTAACCAAAGTCTATCGGGCGGGACCTCCCCCAAAAAATACCACGCCGCCAAACTTCCATAAATGGGACTAAGAGTAGACAATGTCCCTGCAGTTGTGACTGACAAATTGGATAAACTACGAATCCAAATGGTATGAGCAAGTGCAGTAAATACTCCAGCAAGAACTACTTGGAACACCAAGTATTTGGGTTCGGCAATCATTACAAAAAGTCCATCGGCAAAAGGAAGGAGGACAAGGCTTGTTGCGATGAGTTGGGTAAAAAGAATCTGGGAGCTCGGGTAGTGAACATGCATCTCTTTAGTCAGCAAATTGCGAATGGCATAAAGCACTGCTGATACCACTCCCCAAACCACTCCTTGGAACATTTGGTTTTCCCAAGATAGATCCGGTACAATTAAAAAAAGTCCAAAAAATGAGAAAAGGGCCAAAAAGAAAGCAAAAGGATCGGGGCGTTTTCCACCAAACAATGGTTCCAAAATGGCAGAAAACACGGGATAGGTAAAAAGCGACAACATCCCCACAGCCACAGTAGAAACTTGGATGGAATGAAAATAAGTTACCCAATGAAGGGCGAAAAGAATTCCAATCCCAAAAACAGATAAAAAGTCTTTAAAACTGCGATAAGAGACGGACTTTCCTCGAAGTAGGAAAAATAAACCAAGGATCAAAACAGAAAAAACTGCCCTACCAGAAATGATCGTGACCGCAGGGAAAGGAAGGAGTTTGGCAAACAAAGTGACGTTCCCCATAATGAGGATCGTCAAATTGAGTTCTAAAACAGATCGTAAAAATGAAGGAGAAGAAGACTTCACTTCTACTTAGGATTCAACCCCCAAAAATTTGGCGATGGATTTTCTGTCTTTTTCTAAACTATGTTTGTGAATTTCTTCAATAGCTTTTTCCACAATCGGAGAAACAAATAGAAGACTAGAAATTACATCCACATCATAAGAACGTTTGGACTCTGCTCCGTCTGCTTCGTATTTACTTTTACCTTTGATCACGAACACATTGTCTTTTCCTGGAGGTGCAATTTTAAATTCGTGAGTGTTGGTAGTAATGTCAAAAGTAGATTCTTCCAAAAGTGAAAGGTCATTAAGAGCTGCCGAAAGTACGGCAGGCATAGATCCTTCCAAACTTACCTTTCGTTTTTGGCGGATGATATTTCCCTCTTTAGATTCTTCTAACAAAGTCACATTTTTTAAATCAGGGAACTGATCTAGGTGTTTGTATCTTTCCTCTCTTGCATGAAGAAGTTTTTCAAGAGAAACTGGAAATGTATGAGTTACTTGGTATTTCACTATTTTTTCTTACCTTTTTTCTTCGCTGGTTTTGACTTTTTAGCCGCTTTTTTCACGGTTTTTTTGACTGCCTTTTTTGCAGAAGGTTTCACCGATTTTTTACTTTTTGGCCCTACCGCTCTTACCGTTTTTTTAGCAGAAGGTTTTGTTTTTGCTGATTGTGGTTTAGAGACTTTTGGTTTAGATGAGGCTTTTGCGGAACGATTGACTTCTTCCATCAAATCTTCATCTTCCCAATAGAACACTTGGTCCGCAGGTGTTGACTGTTCCATAGCCATTGCTTGGGCTTCTAACAATGAATTGTTGGATTCATTAAAATTTGCCAATTTTTGAAATAACAAATTGATTTTTGGATCCTGAAATTTGTTACGAATCGTCGCATAAAAGTTGCGAGCGTCTTCCCCTTCTCTAATGGCAAGTTCTAAAGCTTTTCTCTCGTCTGCCTTAACTTCTTCATTTTTATTTCTATCGAGTCTGTCCATTACCTTCTGAATGGTGGAAGAATGAAACTTCTCAATTTCAGAAAGTTGTTTTAAGTTGGGAAGTTCTTTCCCTTCTGCACTTTTATAGATTTCTTTGATGAATTTAATATGTTCATCACCGTCTAACGCAAGTTGGCTGAATAATTCTCTAATTTGACCTTCCGGCAAACTTTCCGAAAGTTTTAAATAAAAATTGAAACATTGAACCTCATGTTCAATCGCAGCGGCAACTGCTTCAATAAAGGATGTTTTTTTTAGTGATTTCATAATCCCATTCCCTGGTTTTTAAAAACCATAAGTACGATACTCACCAGTGGTGAGTGAATCAAGTATTTTTCACGGTTTGAATCTCAATCTCTTCTACCTTTGTAGCAGAGTAAATTAGCAATTGTGCGATATAATAAGTTACCATAATTCCCATAGATGCTGTGAATCTGTCCATTTCAGGTTTCAAAAACATAGAGTATGCAATGATCGAATCCGATAGAATAAAAACCAAAGCCCCAATTAATCCCAGATAAAAAGGTTTGGAACTAGAATTTCTAGCAGCGGCGCGCCAACCCATAAGGCAAATAGCCGAAATATAAACTCCCACTGGAACAAGAAGAGATCCTAACTTTGGCACCAGTATTAAAAAAAAAGAGCACCCAAAAAGCAAAAATGGGATGGCAAGGATAGGTTTGATTTTTGAATCCAAGGTAAAAGCGTAAGAGTAAATCAATTGTGCAATCAGAAAGGATCCAAGCCCAAATACAAAATATCCTTGTTTTGGTAAGGCTAAAAAACTATCTCCAAAAAGAGAAAACACAAGTCCTATCGCGATGAGTTTTCCCCGTTTTTCCAAACTTGGGAAGTAGCGAAAGAGGGCTACTATGAGAATCAGAATGGGAATGATTTTGGAAGGGAGATAGAGAACATCTTCTTTTGTGATCGTAGCGATCGCAAAAAAATGCACAATAGAATAGAGAACAAACAAAACAATTTCTTTAGCCATATTTCTTACTTTACAGGGATATCATTCTCGAGATTTCATCAGATGAAAGCCCGAGTGATCAGCCTATGAAACAAACACGACCCTTGTCCATCCTTTTCTTAATTTGTCTCTTGTGGACCCAAACTTTATCCGCAAGGGAAGTGCCCTCAGGTGGCGAAATGTTGATTGATTTGATAATAGCGCGCCCGATGGGACTTGCTGGAACAGTCCTTGGGACTGCTGCCTTTATTGTGGCATCTCCTTTTACGTTAATGTCAGGAACTTTTTTACAATCAGGCAGACGTCTTGTTATATATCCGGCAAAATTTACCTTCACACGTGGGTTAGGCGACTTCCCAGGTTACATGGAAGATTATCAAATTGTAGAGGAATAAATTGAACGAATTTTTATTTTCAGACTTCCGTGAAGTTTCCACTGAGGATTGGAAAAACCAAATCCTAAAAGATTTAAAAGGTAGTCCTTGGGATAAAGTTACCTGGGAAACAGAAGAAGGATTCAAAATTGAGCCTTTTTATCGCAAAGAAGACCTACCAGAAATTCCAAGAGTTTATAAAAGAAATACCGGTTGGAATGTTACTGAAATCGTAAGTTCGGAATCTGAACTTACGAACCTTCCCAAAAAAGGGGCTGATGCAGTTGTCCTTGTGGCTACTGCGGAAAACGGGAAATCATCATTAAAGATTAATACCGCAGCTGACTTAGAAAGATTGGCAAGTCTTATTGGGAATCTACCACTCGTGGTTTCTGTGGGAGATAAAACTCCAAGTTTCGCTGATTCCTTAAAAAAACTTATATCATCGCATAACACAGTACTCGGTGATTTTGACCCTTATGGCTCTGCGTTAAAAAATGGAGAGCTTGGAACCGAAGAAAATTCGATAGGTAAAAATTTCTCTGTTCTTTCTGGAACCAAAGGATTTGCCGGTGTTGGAATTCATAGTTACTATCTTCGGGATGCAGGTGCATCCATCGGCCAAGAACTAGCATATACTCTTTCTTGGGGGGTGGATTATTTAAACCGTCATCTTGACGCAGGTGTGTCAATTGAAGATGCAGCCTCAAACCTTTGGTTTTGGATGGGAATTGGTTCTGACTACTTCATGGAAATAGCAAAATTCCGAGCCATGAGGATCCTTTGGACAGAAATCCTAAATGCCTACAAACCAGGACTTGGGGAATCACTTCCTGCACTCATAGTCGCAAGAACCTCCAATTTTCAATTCACGGCTTATGATCCTTATGTAAATATGTTAAGGGGAACTACAACAGCAATGTCTGCCGTAATGGGCGGAGCTGATTTTGTTTCTGTATTGCCATTTGATTCCGAATACTCCGCACAACAAGAGTTAGGCAAAAGAATTGCAAGAAATTCCCAACTATTACTTCGATATGAATCCTTCCTCGACAAAGTAGAAGATCCAGCCGCTGGATCTTATTACCTAGAAGTACTCACCAAAAAACTAGCGGAATCCGCTTGGAGCCAGTTCCAGGATATAGAGAAAGAAGGTGGGTTTGAAGAGGGACTTAAAAAAGGAACCATCCAAAAAGAAATCAACACTCGCGCTGAGAAAAAAAGAAACGCCCTAGCTACTAAAAAAGATATCTTACTAGGTACAAACCAATACCCTCTTCCATCGGAAAGACACCCAGAGTTAAAAAACTCATTAGAAGAAACGAAGGAACAAATCACTAATAAAAAACAAACGAGTTATTTGCGCCTCATACCGGTTCGTCTTTCTTATGAATTTGACAAGTGGAGAAATCTCACTGACACCCATGTGGCGTCAGGAAAAAAACTTCCCAAGGTTTTTTTACTGACGATTGGGGATCTAACCATGCGAAAGGCTCGGGCGGGTTTTAGCTCCAATTTTCTTGGTTGCCTTGGTTATGAAATCATAGACAACTTAGGATTTGCCTCTGTCAAAGAAGGGGTAACAAAAGCAAAAGAACTGGGATGCGAAATTGTTGTTCTTTGTTCGTCTGACGAAGAATATGCGACCTACCTCCCAGAGTTTGCGGCGGAGATGAAATCCCAACTTCCAGGCTCTTGGAAACTCCTTGCGGGTTACCCAAAAGATTTAATCACCCAAGCAGAATCACTCGGAATCGATGACTTCATCCATATGAAACGAAACATCGTGGAATTTATGGAAAAAGCCCAAACCAAATGGATCGGGAAATAAAATGAATAAACCTAATTTTGCAAATACTCCACTTTCTTTTGGCGGGGGGAAACCAGATTCCAAATCCATTTCTCTCTGGCAAACGGCGGAAGGAATTTCCATCCAATCTCGTTATGCGAAGACAGATTTGGAAGGAATGGAACATCTGAACTATGCGGCCGGAATCCCACCCTACTTACGTGGGCCTTATTCCACTATGTACGTGAATAAACCTTGGACCATCCGTCAGTATGCAGGATTCTCCACAGCCGAAGAATCCAACGCTTTTTATCGAAGAAACTTAGCTGCCGGACAAAAAGGACTTTCCGTTGCCTTTGACCTTGCCACACACCGTGGTTACGACTCAGACCACGAACGAGTGGTGGGAGATGTGGGAAAAGCCGGTGTGGCCATCGATTCGGTTTTGGATATGAAGATCCTCTTCGACCAAATCCCTCTCGACCAAATGTCAGTTTCCATGACTATGAATGGTGCGGTCATCCCTGTCCTTGCCTTCTACATTGTGGCGGCAGAAGAACAAGGGGTCTCTAAAGACAAACTTTCCGGTACCATTCAAAATGATATTTTGAAAGAGTTTATGGTGCGTAACACTTATATTTACCCGCCCAAACACTCCATGAAAATCATTGCTGATATCTTTGGTTATACTTCCAAGTACATGCCTAAGTTTAACTCGATTTCCATTTCGGGATACCATATGCAAGAAGCAGGTGCTACGGCCGACTTAGAACTTGCCTACACCCTAGCAGATGGATGGGAATACATCAAAACAGGAATTGCTTCTGGACTTTCCGTGGATGAGTTTGCTCCTCGCCTATCTTTTTTCTGGGCGATCGGAATGAACCACTTTATGGAGATTGCCAAGATGCGTGCGGGAAGGCTTCTTTGGGCAAAGATCGTCAACCAGTTCCAACCCAAATCCACGAAGTCACTGGCTCTTCGAACTCACTGCCAAACCTCTGGTTGGTCTCTCACCGAACAAGACCCTTTCAACAACGTAGGAAGGACTTGTATCGAAGCGATGGCCGCAGCCCTAGGTCATACACAGTCCTTACATACAAACGCACTAGACGAAGCCATTGCGCTTCCGACCGACTTCTCCGCAAGGATTGCAAGAAATACACAAATTTATCTCCAAGAAGAAACCAACATACACAGGGTCATTGATCCTTGGGGTGGTTCCTTCTATGTAGAAAAACTCACAAACGATCTAGTTCACAAAGCTTGGGCCTTAATCACCGAGGTACAAAAGTTAGGTGGAATGGCAGAAGCGATCGAAACTGGAATTCCAAAAATGCGTATCGAAGAAGCTTCTGCAAGAAAACAAGCCCGTATTGATTCTGGAAAAGACGTGATCGTTGGGGTCAACCGCTTCCGTTTAGAAAAGGAAGCCCCGCTTGATATTTTAGACATTGATAACACTGCAGTAAGACTTGCCCAAATCAAACGTTTGGAACAAATGAAAAAAGATAGGGATAGTTCAGCCGTAGAAGCCGCGTTAAACGCAATTACTAAATGTGCAGAAACAGGGAACGGAAATCTCTTGGAACTGGCTGTCGATGCAGCTCGCAAACGTGCCTCCCTTGGTGAAATTTCTTATGCAATGGAAATAGTATTTGGGAGGTACAAAGCTGTGATTCGTTCCATCTCGGGAGTGTATTCCTCTGAAATTTCCGAAGACAAAGGTTACTTAGAAGCTAGATCCCTTGCGGATGAGTTTGCCACATTAGAAGGACGACGGCCACGGATCATGGTTGCCAAAATGGGCCAAGATGGACATGATCGTGGTGCCAAGGTGATCTCTACTAGTTTTGCGGATATGGGCTTTGACGTTGATATCGGGCCACTTTTCCAAACACCAGCAGAGGTCGCCAAACAAGTGGTAGAAAATGACTGCCATATCCTAGGAGTTTCCTCTCTTGCTGCCGGTCACAAAACCCTTGTCCCACAAGTGATTGAAGAACTGAAAAAACTGGGAGCAGAAGATGTACTCGTTGTTGTGGGAGGAGTCATTCCTGCACAGGATTACGACTTCCTCTACAAATCAGGTGCCACTGCGATTTTTGGACCAGGAACTGTGATCTCAGAAGCTGCCAAACAAATTCTGAACATTCTTCTCGGCGAAAGAAGAGCCGCTTAAGTTCTAAACAAGGGCTTGGGGAACCATTCCACCAAACACCGATTTGTCTAAACAACAATCGGTGTTTATTCGGACGATTCGCTAATAGAAATTCAAACTATATGAAAACACCAAACGAGGACATTGGCAAAAAGAAAGAGGACGCGGATGTAACAAATCCAAAATCGGCCCTGTCAGTCAACCCAGGTGTCGCCGATGCCCCCGCCATTTCTCCCTACATTCGAGACCAAAGAAAAACCCTTAGTCGCAAAGAAATCTCAGCTGAGGAATTAGCAGCCGGCATTCTTTCAGGAAACCGCACTCACCTCTCCAAAGCCATCACACTTGTGGAAAGCAATTTAGAAGCACATAATGACAAAGCCCAAGCCATCTTGGAACTAGTGATGCCAAAAGTAGGAAACTCCATCCGCATTGGAATCACTGGGGTTCCCGGTGTTGGCAAGTCTACCTTTATCGAAAGTTTTGGAAGTTACCTTCTCGAACAAAATCATAAACTGGCAGTCCTTGCCATTGATCCCAGTAGTCAGCGTACTAAAGGTTCTATCCTTGGTGATAAAACTAGGATGGAAATTCTTTCAAAATCAGAAAATGCTTTTATACGTCCATCACCTAGCAGTGGTTCGCTTGGAGGGGTTGCTAGAAAAACAAGAGAGTCCATGTATCTCTGTGAGGCAGCCGGGTTTGATACTATCATTATAGAAACTGTTGGTGTGGGACAATCCGAAACTCAAGTACACTCTATGGTCGATTTCTTTTTACTCCTCATGCTAGCCGGTGCTGGCGATGAACTCCAAGGAATCAAACGTGGGATTATGGAAATGGCGGACCTCATTGCCATCAATAAAGCCGATGGACAAAATGAACCCTTTGCCAAACGTGCCAGAGTGGAATATGAATCTGCCCTCCACCTTTTCCCAGCCCCCGAATCCAAGTGGACTCCCCGCGCCACTACCTGCAGTGGGATCGGAGGAAAAGGAATCGATGAAATCTGGAAGTTGGTTTTAGATTATATCTCCACTACAAAAACAAACGGATATTATGCGAAAAATAGAGAAACCCAAACCCGGATGTGGTTTGAAGAAACTCTCAGAGAAGTAGTTTTAGAACAGTTTTTTATGCGCCCAGGGAAAAAAGAAGCCATCCTAGAATCGGAAACAAAGCTGATGTCGGGCCAGTCCACACTCTTAAAAGAAATCAAACGATTGATGGACTGATAAAAAAAACCACCGTGGTCTCGGTCACGATGGCATCTGCAAAAGCAAATTAGTGATAAATGGAAATTGTTTGCTAGTACCAATCAAAGAATAGGAAAGACCGGTATTAATCTTATATTCTAGCGCCACACTGGGAACCTGTCTATGTACCAAATGGTATAAAAAAGGGAAGGTTGAGGGTAGATTGCAACATTTTTCCTGAATTAAATCCAATTCATCAAGAATGCCAGAGCTAAAAAGGCGATTAACCATAGAAAAAGCCTTAGCCTGATCCAGAAAATAGGAATCCAATGTAAAGAACCCAACCAAATTTGTTTGTTATTTAATGAGCCGATGAGAACAGGATATCCGATATTTGGAAGTTTGTCCATTTACCAGATGGTATAAATCGGAAGGTCATAACAATTCAAAAAATTCCAAATTGTCGGGCTTTTTTTAGCATTTGAACCCGAGTGTTCACTTGCAATTTTTTATAGATGGCTTTGATTTGTTGGCGGACGGTTCCAACCGTTGTCCCAAATAATGAAGCGATCTGGCTTGGATTGTCCCCTTCTACAATCAGTTCCAGAATTTGTCTTTCTCTGGGAGTTAGAACTTCTACCCCGCTTAGGTCTGAATGGATTTGTGGTTTACGAAAACTTAACAATACTTTTGCGGCAATGGAAGGGGAAATCACACTCCCACCATCCAGTATCGATTGGATCGTCTCAGGCAAAGAATCAAGTTCAGATTTCCAAATATATCCAGAAGCTCCATTCCGAAGGGCAGAAAAAATGGCATCATCTGTTTGTAAGGAGGAAATCACGAGACTCTTTCTCGACTCTTGTGTATGGTAAGTTTTTAGTACATCAATTCCGCTCATACCAGGAAGTCCAATATCCAAAATGAGCAAGTCCCAATCCTTAGATTGTCCGTTAGCCCAAAATTCTTCCGCCGAATTCCAGGTAACAAAAGTTAGATTTTTATCTTGTTTCAATACACCGCATAACGATTGTAAAAAATCTAAATTGTCTTCGATGATGCCAATAGAAATTGATTTCATATATGAAACAAACTCATAGGAAGTTTTATATCGATATGATAAGGGGAATCGGTGATTTTAATAAAGCCATTTAAAGACTTAATCCTTTGGTATAACCCTTGTTCGCCTATTCCGAACTCTGGCAAATAGTTTTGATTCGATCTAGGTTCTTGGTTGGAATTCCTATTTGTTTGAGACTGGCCAAACCCTGCAAAAAATTGGAACTCTATATGTTCTGGTGTTTTTTCCAACTTCCAAGTTGAAATCCCTTCCCCGTGTCTTAAATCATTTGTAGTGATTTCTTTAAAGATTTGCAAAATATGGTGAGCCATCTCTGGATCTTTGATTTTAATGATAGGATCCTCTCCCAAACTCATCCACTCCAAGTTGATTCCACGGCCTGCTAATTTGTACCTTTTTTTCATGGATAACTTTAATCCATCTAACAGCGATTCTTGGAATAATTCTCTTTGGTTTTCTTCTTGGACCTGGGTTCGCAACGATTGTAAAGCAGACTCAGATAACTGTTTTATTTTTTGGATTTGATTTCCCGTAATTTCATCAGGAAACTTTTCCATCTTTTGGGCAAGTAAAACTAAATCCGTTAACTGAGAACCTAAACTATCATGGATGTCTTGGAAAAAAGTTCTACGTTTTTCTTCAAGTAACATACCACGGTAAGCTGCGATATAACGAGTACGAAACCACCAATGGTTTAAATAAAAGGCAACGAGAAATAAAGGGAAGATGGTGGACATCTCTCTCCAAGTTTCGATCGGTATGACTGTGTGGTTTGTAAAGTACACCCGAAGAACATAGAGGAATAATACAATAGACCATTCTAAAATGTACTGCCAAACAAGGCCTGGATAAAAGAAGGACGATGTTGCCAGTAAAGCTGTGATGGTAAGCCAATTTCTGGGATCAAAATAGGGAATCGTTGGATCATGAAATCCAGTTTCAATTTCTACTAACACCAAAAGAAAAAATGTCAAACGTACAATGATAGGAGCAACACCAAAAAACCTTCTATAAAAAAAGGAGGTCAAAACTAGGATGATACTAAGTACAAGCTGGACGGCAGATAATAAACAATTGGTTTGATCAAGAGCATTCCACTCTAAATAAACGCTTTGTATATAAGCCAAACAATAAGCAAATCCAAGAAAATACAATTTGCTGATAATCTCGGAATAAACGGCGAGTAGAGAAATCGGTTCGAGAGGAATCCCACGAAAAAAACGAAACAACCTTTGCAACATTGGAATGTTTTTACCTAAGATTAAACCGTTTTATGGCAATGGAACTAGCTCATGTTAAATGGCCAATCTGCTAATGTGTTCCAACAATAGTTTTTGGTCGTCATCAAACATTTGATTGAATTCAAGACCTACTTCGTAAAAAGCACCTTCACCAAACTCCTCCAATCGTACGACTTTTGCTTTTGGATATAAAACGTATTTAACATCAGGGAATCTTAATTCTAGTTCCAAACGAGTTCCGAGGGGCATTGGTTCTTTGGTTCGAAACAAAAGTCCCCCTTCGGAAATGTCTTGGGAATCACCTTCCCCTTTGTCTTTTGGTAAAAACTGGGCCGAGCCGGCCCCCGATTGGATCACTCGATATGTGAGATGGACTTTTTCGGAGATTCGTTTGTAGATTCGGCGTTCGCTGGACATGTAAGCAAGAGAACGCCGAATTCAAAGTTTGGGCAAGTTTAAATTTTACCTTGCGAATTTACTCGGATGAAAGTTTAGTCCTCTAAATCCTCAGGTCGAATTTCATAATCGGGGCGGAATGCTCCCTCAATTTTTTCGCGGATGCGATCAATGTATCCAAACACTGCAGGCACCACAATGAGAGTGATGAGAGTGGATAAAACAAGCCCGCCAATGATGGCAATCCCCATAGCAGTTCTTGATTTGGAAGCTTCACCGATTCCCAAAGCAATCGGCAAAGTTCCCGCAATCATGGCAAGAGAAGTCATAAGTATCGGACGAAGTCGTTTAGATCCTGCATCAAAAATTGCTTCATCCCTTGTCATTCCATGTTCTCTCATAGCAAGCATCGCATGGTCCACAAGCAGAATGGAGTTTTTAGCAACGAGTCCCATAAGGAGAATGAGTCCGATCATACTAAATAAATTCAACATCTCACCAGTTAAAGCAAGAGCAAAGAAGGCTCCCGAAATGGCAGGAGGGATAGCGAATAGAATTGTAATCGGTGTGATAAAGGATTCATACAGAGAAGCTAACACCAAATATATGAAGATGAGAGCCATTCCAAAAGCAAGGACTATGTTTTGTAAGAGTTCCTTAAAGTCTTCCGATTGTCCCACAAAGGAATAAGTAATTCCTGGTGGTGGTGGAAGTTTGTCTTTTAGGATCTTTGTGGCTGCTTCCGAAGCCGAGGCAATCGCTCCCCCTGGTGCCAAGTTTGCATTGATAGGAACGACCCGTGATCGGTCTTCCCGGATAATCCGTGCAGGGGAACTACTTTCTTTTCCATCAGCAATGGCATTCAGAGGAATGAGTCGGTTTTGGATATTGGGAACTCTTGTTTCATAGAAAGACTTACGTAAGTTTCTTTGGTCTTCTCTCAAACGAAGTCTTACATCGTATTCAATTCCATTTTCCAAATACTTGGCCACTTCCCCACCTTCGATATGGTAACGAAGTTCGGCTCCCATGACCCCTGCCACAACTCCAACGGTTTGCATTTTGGATCGGTTTGGTACGACTTGGAATTCAGGTTTCCCTGTTCTGTACGTTGTGTCCACATCGGTAAGATCTGGGATTTTTCGTAATTCTTCCATGACTTTGAAAGAATATGCTTCTAAGTCTTTTAAGTTTTCACCCTTTAGGTTTAAGTTGAATGGATATTGCACTCCACCACCTATCGCCGAATAGTCGTTCACTTTCGGTCTTGCTTGTGGGTATTGTTTTAGATATTCGCGGATTTGGTCTTTGACATCACCTGTACTACGTTTGCGGTATTCGGAAGGAAGGAGTGCCACACCAATGGTTGCAATATTGGATTCACCATCACTATTTCCCACAACCGTTGCCAAAAGTTCCAATTCGGGAACGGTTTTTATGATGGCATTTTGAATTTCTTTCACTACCTCAGCTGTCCCTTGTAAGGAAGTTCCTGGAGCCATCTCCACATTGACCATAAACTCACCTTGGTCGTTTGCAGGTAAGAAGGTCTTTTTCACAAAGGCGAGCGAAAAAATACTTGTGACCAATGTAAGGAAGGTTAACAAAATCACGGCCCAAGGTTTTTTTAGTGCAAATTTCATAATGATTCCGTACATTTTGTCTAGAAAATCTTGGAACTTATCAAAGTTACGAAGGACTATATTTTTCTTTTTATGGATATCCGTTTTCCCTGCAAAATAAGCAGATAACATTGGTGCTACGGTCAAACCATCAAATAACGAGATGATCATCGCAAAAACAACGGTGAGTCCAAACTGTTTGAAAAACTGACCTACAATTCCTGATAAAAATCCAATCGGTAAAAATACTGCAATCACCGTTAAGGAAGTTCCAATGACGGCAAGGGTTACTTCTTCTGTTCCTTTCCTTGCTGCAACAATCACCGATTCCCCTTCTTCTAGTTTACGGAAAATATTTTCCCGAACCACGATGGCATCATCCACAAGAAGTCCCACGGCAAGAGAGAGGGCAAGAAGGGTCATTACGTTCATGGTAAAACCCATTGCATACATAATGATAAAGGCACCTAACATAGAGTTGGGGAGTGCCATCCCTGTAATTAAGGTGGAACGAACGTTCCCGAGGAAAAGATAAACTACGATGACTGCAAGTAAGATCCCAAGAATGATGGCAATCGTCACATCTTCAATATTTGCCCGAATCCATTTGGATCCGTCCCGAATCAGAATGACCTTAGGTGCTCCTTTTAGGTCTTTGATTTGTGCGTTGATGGTATCGATTTTTCCGAGGATTCCATCGGCCACTTCTACTGTGTTGGCACCGGATTGTTTGTACACATCCAAGAAGAGAGCTGTTTTTTGAATTCTTTCTTTTTTGGGTGCATCGTATTTGAATAATAACTTTCCAATAATAGATGGTTCCTCATGTTCTTCTGCACTGATTGGTGCATACAACATACCCAATGTTTGGCGGTCCTGAAGAGTGTCCTTTACTTGGCCAAGGTCTTTTACTAAAACCCCTCGCCCAAACTCTCCTCCAAAGGAAACAACTGTGTTTTCAATTTGAGATAAGGATTCATACTTAGCGACCGTTCGAAAGGAAGTTTCTTTATCTCCACCTTCTACTTTTCCTGCAGGGATATTCACACCTGAATTTTTGATCTGGTTTCCAATGGCTATGGCCGGAACTTGGTAGGAATTGATTTTGTTACGATCAAGTTCAATGTGGATTTCACGACGAGAACCCCCGATGATTTTTACCGCACCAACGTTATTCACCTGCTCGAGTTTGGTTTTGATTTTTTCTTTTGCTAAATCATAAAGTTCTCCTTCTGGTAAATCAGCAAAAAGAGAAATCCTCATGATGGGTTGGTCGGAAGGGTCAAACCTTTGGACCAGTGGTTCTTTAGAAGATTCAGGAAATAGAGGTTTGACCCGAGCGGTTTTATCCCGAACCTGTTGTTCGGCATATTTGATATCCGTAGTTAAGTTGAATTCCGCAAACACCATCGAGATCCCTTCTTGGTTTCTTGAGGTGATTCGTTTCAAACCGGAGATGGAGCTGAGTTCTTCTTCTAAGGGTTTGGAAATGGAAGTTTCGATTTCCTCAGGCCCTGCCCCAGGATACACAGTCGAAACCACGACAAAAGGAATGTTGATGTCGGGGAAAAGATCGACACCGATTCGTTTTAAGGAAATAAATCCTGTGATCACCATAATGATGACTAACGAGGAAATGAAAATGGGGCGTTTGATTGAAAAGGAAGCAATACTCATAAACTTTTTTCTCTATTTGAGCAATTTATATTCTTGGAGACAAGCAATACCAGAACTCTCTCTGTAAGTAGACAGCAATGTTGACTTACTATTCAAGATTTTTGTTCGGTTTTCAAATTTTTCTTCTACAAAACTATCTGGACAAACATCACTCAATAAAAGAACGGAATCAAAATCCGTCCATTCTTTCCAGCGGTATTTGTTATCGTTTCTTACCATTCCTTGTTTATAGGTCTTTAGTTTCATGGCAAGATCGAAATCAGAGGCAAGCACACGTCCTTTGGTGTTGTATTTTTCTTCAAAATGGAACGCATTGATGAGGATGTACTTTTTCTCAGGTACAATCCGTTCGGCGATCTCCCTTGCCGGCTGGAAATCACTCACATTCATTCCTCGATAACAAAACATTTTGGTTTCATAAAATTCACCCGACAAAATCCCTTGAGAATACAGTGAATTTGAAAACACAAAGAGTGAGGTGAGTAAAAAAACGGAAACAGAAGCTAATTTTTCTATTTTAGTCTCAGCTAACTCGTATAGACGCAAGATCCAAAGAAAACCCATGAGTCCTATGGCAGGGATAAATTGGAGGACATGTCGTGGTTGTTTATTTCCTGTTGTGACTTCTAAAATGAGAAGCTCCAAAAACAAAATCAAGGTCCCTGCAAGAAGGGGATCTTTTAATTTGCTCGTGAATTTTTTCCCCGATCGGAACAGAAAATAAAACAGGGATAAAACAGAAAAGATGATGAGGGTTCGAAATCCCCAGATAAAATCAAAAACCCCTGGCACCGAAGGATCAAGTCCTGGTTCTGTCCAAAGTGTTAAGAAAAAACTCCGAGTGTAGGCATTTACGATCATTTGGGCATCGATAAGAGCATTGACCCGGTCCGGGTTCATAAAAAGCCACAAAAATGCTGGGAAAATTGCATAAACCCAAAGGACCACTGCAGTTTTTGGAAATACTTTTTTAATTTCATCTCTTTTGCGGAAAAAATAAACGGACAAATCGACAAACAAAAGAAAGGTGATCCCAAACATAAACTGTTTGAATCCCTTCTGGTTGAGATTAATTTTTGTAACCACTCGTAGTACTGGCAAAGAAAAAACCATAAGCACAACAAAAACTAAATATACTAACCTTACACCTCTTGCATAATGTTTTAAGAGATACACCAAAGCATCTTTGTACAAAGAAGGGGATCTAACTAACTCATAGGCAAAACATGCCATAAAAAATAAAATTCCATAAGGATATTTGGTAAAATAAAAACCAAATAAGGAAAAGAAAACAAGCCACTTCGTACCTGAATCAATCTCTGATTCTCTGTTGTCAACATCGTACAAACGATAAATCGCATAGATAGAAAACAAAAGAAAAAACATGGATTGTGTTTCTAACATGGAAGAAAGAGAATATGCCGGAACTTCTCCTGTTTGGATGGTTAAGATAAAAATAAGTCCAGAGAGAACACTTGCCCATAACAAGGATTTTGTGATTCGATATGTGATAAAAACCAGAGCGGGATAAACCAAAATTAAGAACAAAAGTCCTAAAAAAGAATCCCTGTAAGTTTCATAAGCATCAATTGGCAGAAAAAGTGTAACAAAAGTTAGGATCGAACGAAGCGGTGGCCAAGTAGGACTTTCCAAAAAGGGCATAATCCCTCGAAACCAACTTCCATTTCGAAAATCTACGTACTGATCCAGGACTTGATTTAATCTGATATTTTCATCCCAGGACAAAAAATCTTTGTTGGGACAAAGGTTAAGGAAAGTCTCCCATGACTTTGTAGCATAGAACACTACCAGAGAAATACCAAAAATGATGAAAATAAACCCCAAAACACTGGGAAGAATGTTTTTTGCCTTCATACCAATCCTTGGAATCATTCTTTCTCCTAGGTCGGCTTGGAATCAACCGAAGTTCTTTTTCTGCAATTTTTCTCTTTGATTACAGTCCAAGGTAGAGAATTCTGTCCGTTAGAAGGTTCCAAAAATGCAAGATTTCGTAGACCTTGGGGAAAAAATCATCTTCCTCGTTATGTTATTTGCGAGCATTCTCGCAATTGCCGTATTTATCGAAAGGTTAATTGTCTATAAACGTAATTTTAACAAAGAATCAGAGTCACTTCTCGATTCGCTCACTCTTCTCATCCGCCACAGAGACTTAAAAGGCACGGAAAAACTCCTAGAAACCCATCCTATGGAAAATTCTTATACTCGGTTCATGCATTTTGTTTTGGAAAGGGAAAAGGAAAACCACAAAGGCCTCGAAGAGTTGATGGAAGGGAAAATTTTAAAAGAAAAATTAGGTTTGGAAGAAAGACTTCCCATCCTCAACACTCTGGGAAACAACACTCCCTTCATCGGACTTTTGGGAACTGTCCTTGGTGTGATCAAAGCGTTTTATGGCCTAGGAACTCTTGGAAATTCAGGAGCGGAAGTGGTGATGCGAAGTATCTCCACAGCCCTACTCGCTACGGCTGCAGGACTTGCTGTGGCAATTCCAGTAGTTATGGCAAATAACTACTTCACTCGTAAAATGAAACTCATCATTGGCCACTTAGAAATTCTTTCAAAGGAAATCCACGCAAGTTTTATCACGAGTGGAAAACACAACCAATCCTCTAGCTCTACCCCGAATATCCACCACTAGAAAATCATTTTATGAAATCATTTACATTGTATCTGCAATACAAACTGAGACGGTTCGGACTCTTTCGAGCCAGTCTCTTTGCCTCCGTGGGATTGCATTTATTTTGTTATTTGATTTATTTTATACTCACTCTTCCCAGTAATGCTGCCTTCCAAGAAACTTCTATGGAAGACATGGATGTTTCCTTTGAAGAAATCCCTCCAGAACTCATTGGTGGAACTTCAAGTCCCGCACCCGTGGAAAAACAAGAATGGGTGGAAGGATCCAACAAAGATGCGGAAGAAAAACCTGACAATTCTGACTTAAATCCCAACCAACTCTCAGGTAATGGAACGGATAAAGATGGGTATTTATTTTCTTTTAATGGAGATCGCCCTCCCACACCCATCATTGACTTTGATTTAAAATCATATTTTCCCGAAGCTGCCAAGGCTGCAAACATCAGCCAAAAAACTGTGGTGGTGATGGTGCAAGTGGACGAACATGGAGTCCTCCAAGGTGTCAAAATTGTTTCCGGTAGAGCAGGTTATGGATTTGATGAGGCAGCCATTCGCATCATCCAAAGAGCCCGTTTTTCTCCTGGTTATGACAAAGGGAAACCAACTCGGATGGCTCACAGGCTTCCGATCAGTTTTGATTTAGAAGAGGACTGAAATGTTACGGAACAACAAACGTCGAATTGCGATTGGAACTATTTTCATTGTGGTGTCAGTGATTATCGTCGGGTTCCAGTCCAAACCCATTACCGGAAAAACCGAGTCAAAATCCTCGGCAAGAAAACCAGGCCTTGTTCCAGATCCATTTGAACTTTACCAAACCATCCCCCCTTTCCGAGCCGAAGGGACCAGTTCCGACCTACCGGGAAGTTTTGACATTAGTAACGAATTCCCATCTCCCTCGGACCAAGGAATCTACAAAGATAACGTGGGTTATACGGTCGGATATGGACTGATTTCTTATTTAGAAGCGCAAAAAAAAGGAATTCGAAATTTATCTGCCATCTCTCCTACTTCTGCGAATGGACAAAAAATACTCTACTCACCTAACTTTATTTATAATCAATTGAACAGTGGGAAAGACCAAGCTGTTTCCCTTTTAGATGGACTGGTTCTTGCGGAAAGTCGAGGTTCTGTATCTTTAGAACAAATGAACGAATCCTCTTCCAGTTTCCGCACAAGACCCAAAGCAGATATAGTCGAATTAGGAAGAAAAGCAAGACTTCGAAGAATTTATCGAATTGAACCACATGATCTGACATCCATCAAACTAGCATTAACCGAAAAAAGACCTGTTCTCATTGGATACTTGGTATATGAAAATTTTCGTGATCCAAAACCAAATGCAGTTTTTGAAATAGGTACAGGAGAAATTTTAGGAGCGCAGTCTCTTGTCATTTTAGGTTTTAATGACAAAAAGAAAGCATTCAAAGTATGGAATTCTTGGGGACCCACTTGGGGAGACCAAGGGTATTTATGGATCACTTACGATACATTCCCCAAATACACAAAATCGGTTTATGTAGCCGATTCCGAAACGGAAAACGAACTCCTCACTCAAAACAAACTGAATGATGCTTTAGAATCATTAGAATATGGGGAACATAACCTCTATCCTCCTAAAGAGGTGTTTGCGTCTCGCGGTGATTTTTCAGATCGCATTCGGATTAGTTGGTCCAGGGAAAAACGGGCTATCGGTTATGAAGTATACCGCAAACGAAAAATTGATAACAAATACCAATTGGTAGGACTTTCCAAGCAGGCATTTTTTGAAGACTTCGGAATCCAAAAAAATACAGCATATAATTACCGAGTAGCAAGTTTGGATGAAAACTTCCTTTCAAAAACTTCTCTTGATTCAAACGATGGTTATGCGGTTGAGCCACCTAAACCGGCAGGAATTCTTCCTGTTACCAACTTACGGGCAACGGTTGCTCCTACAAATGACCGCATTCTATTAGAATGGGATCCCCAACCCATCTCTACCACTTATGCCATTTATAAATGGAACCCTATGGCAAGGATCTACCGGTTTTTAGGCAAAACAGAAAAAACAACCTACATTGATTTAAAAGCAAGTCGCAATGGGGATAGCGAAATCTACCAGGTAGTACCTGAAAGGAACCAACTCATCGGCGAAACCAGTTATTATGTTTCTGCCCATTTGGATCCTTCCGAAGTATTAAAACCAAGACCCATCAACCTAACTGCTTCCAAAGGATTGTATCCTGGAGTTACGATTCTTCAATGGGAAGGATCGCCGAGCGCACTGGCTTATCGTATCTTTCGAAAAACAAATGGATCATGGAAAGAAATTGCAAAAACTACAGAACTTCAATTCAAAGACAATGAATCCTCTGAAAAAGAATCTTTTTATGCAGTAGCCTCCGAATTCGAAGGAAACTTGTTTAGTCATCCTTCTGAGCCTGACATTGGGTATCCATCGCTTGTAGCAGGTAGGTCTTTAGGAATCAAATCCCCTGAATTAAATGTATCAGAGAATCGAAAGACAAGTGAATTTTTATTGAGTTGGAATATGATCCCCAAAGCCACTTCTTACAAAATCTATATGCGAAAAAAAAATGATCCTGAGTGGAGCCTTGTCAAAGAAACGTCAGAAACAAATTTTAAGTTACAAAATCTAACAAAAAACCAGTTTTATTTTTTCGCTATCCAATCTGTTTCCAAAGGAATTGGTGAAAGTTTATTTTCAAAACCCGTGACTTCAGTGATTTCAGAGACAGTTGCGGATGTAAAGAAAATCAAAACTTTTGGAGAATCCGCTATACAAAAGTTTATTGGCCCTTGGACCGCAATGTACTGGGATGGGAAAAATAAAATTAAACCTGTTCGTTTGACCATTGAAGCCGAAGACCTAGAAGGAAACATCATCATGAAATGGAATGAAAATGAAATTTTCCGTGGCAAAAACATTGTGGATTCTGATTTACTTGAAGAAAAAGGAAAGTGGAAAATTAAATTGTCACCTAACTTTGATTCCTTGTCGGGAGAATTTGAAGATAAAGGTTTAGTCCCAGAAAAAAGCCAACTGTCTTTTATTCGCGAATAAAAATAGAATTACCAGTTCTTTACAAAATCAATCTTTGTTTGATTAGTTAAAAGACAGTTCCGCTTTCACAGTTTTTCCGACAAGTTTTCTCTAAACCAATACAACTTCCGACAAGTGCCGCTAAGTCTGGGCCACTATAATCAGGACTATTGGTAACTATTCTATAAAACGCATCATTTTTTAAAAAACAATCACCTTCAATCGTTGAACATTTATTACGCTCATAACATGCAGAACGAAACGAAAATGGCGAACCACAATTTACAAAAACAACTAGGACAATGAATGGAAAAAACAATTTCATAGAGTTACGGTTTCGTTTTCAAATGTCTTCTTGCCGAGGGAGGAAATCGCCTTCATCCCGCCGGATAAATTCTGGAACCTTACCTTCCCTTTGACAGAAATGGGGATATCAAATAAAATTTCACCAGTTACTTTCAATTCTTCACAATACACTAGGGATGGATACTCTTGGAAAAGATGATCGAATTGGTGTATTTTTTTATAGTATGTTTCATCAAGTTGAACAAGAATTTCCCCAAGCCCCGCGGTTTTTCTTTCCTTTGTCATAGTGAGTGAAAAATCAGAATTAAGTACATACGCATCGGAGCGGCGGATTAAATAATCCTCTGTTTTTTTAACAGGGGCAAATCGATCACGAGGAATGATAATGCCTTTAAATTTAGAAAAATTTCCCACGGCACTTCCCATAGCAGTTTCTAATTGGATCACCGATTTACCATCTACTTGTTTAGGATTCACAATGAGCGATAAGGAAAAATTTCCTTGGTTAAATCTTTCTTTTAAAGCACGTAGATTGATCCAAAGATTGTTCGTTGAAAAAGTTCTAAATTTTCCAAGGCCGCTGAATTCACTTTCATGTTCTTTAGGGACTTGTGCTGTTTCCAACAGCTCATATTTGATAAATTTACCACCAACAGTTTTTCGATAGATTGCTCCGCCTTTTTTATCGGCGAGAGTTTTTGGAGTCATCTCCATTGCAAAATGAATGTTTTCTTTCAACAGATAACTGACGATATGTGGATCAACGGTGGCTCCTAAGTTGTCTCCATTCGAAAGAAATGCGATTTCATAACCTTTCGAAAGTAATTCATCCAATATGCCCTCCTCGACCATCGTAAAATAGATATCACCATGACCCGGTGGGCACCAATTTTCCTTTTCATTTTTATTTTGGATGGGTGTAAAAGTCTCTGCATCTAACCGAGGGACTTTGTTTTGTAAAAAACTAGTTCGTAGAGTTTGTTTGAATCCACTTTTTTCTAATTCCTCTTGTGAGTCTTTTTGTGTATTATAAGAATCCATAAAAAGAAGAGGAACATTGACTCCATACTCGGAACGAATGAACTCAATCTGTTTCGCCATTACCGTAAGAAAAGACATAGAATCCTTAATTGGTATGAGAGACTTGGCTTTATCCAAACCCATGCTGGTACCAAGACCACCATTTAACTTGATGACAACCAATTTGGATAGTAAACTAAGATCGGTAGGATAGGAAGCATGAATGGATTCTAAAGAAATTTCGTCGGAATTAGGATCCAAATCGCCAACTTCTTCCCATTTGACAATTCCGGTTTCACCATTTCGTACAGCATCTACCTTGGAGATAAAATCGAGAATGAAGGCATCACTAAGCCCGGCCGATTTCATGGTATCTCTGATCAATTGATCCGATTTCTGTTTATCCATATTATTTCCCTTCATGCGGTTCCCCAAGTTCAATCCGATGGGGTTCTTCTGTGATCCCCGGATTCCATAAAAAAAATACGAGGATATTGCGACCGTCTTCTTTGGGAACGGCAACTGTTTCCTTTCGTTCGTATTTTGGCATAAAAACTTCGAAATTATACATCCAATACTTTCCTTTTTTTCTGGTCACTTGGCGGATCCCTTGTTTTAGGGGATCTTTTTTCGTCAATTTTCCATAAGGGAGGGGGTATTTTGTTTCCCAAATTTGGGGTAAAAGTTTCGCTACATCCTCATAATTCCCTGGATTTGCCAAAAGACCTGCAGAGAAAAAACCAAAAAATAAAATGAGTGAGAAACCAAAACGCATACGATTCTAAAAGGCAATCCTATGTGAGTACGGTTATCGGTCAATTCAGGAATTCTTCTGGTGTCGGAATTGATTTTCATAGACAAGAATTGAGTCTGGCAGAATTATTTAATTCATGTTTCGATTTATAGAATATCTGGAACGTTTTTGGGCGCTTTTATCGTTTTATCTCCCGAGCCATTTGTTTGTGGAGAACAATAAGGATAAAAACATTTTGATTGTTCCCGGGTTTCAAGCTGGGCGTTCCTACTATTCGAGACTTAAATCCAACTTAGATCATCTGGGATTTAAGGTAGGAATTCTTTCCACTCTCAGAAACCCTCTTTCCCTAGAAGAAGCGGTAAAATACCTGGCAGATCAAATTCTAACAGCACCTAACGAAGTTACTTTGATTGCGCACAATACAGGAGGTCTTCTTGTATTAATTTTACCAGATGAAGCCAGAAGAAAAGTAAAACGACTGATCACATTAGGAACACCATTTCATGGTTCGGACAGGTTTACGAACACGAGACAATCCTATTGGGGTTTTGAATCTGATTGGGTAAAAACGAATTACAAAAATGCACTCTTCTTTCCCCTTTTCCAACCACTTTCTGCTATAGAAGATTTTTCCTTTCCCCCACAGGAAAGTACAGAATTTGGCCAGGGCCGTGACCTTTGGTTCGACATTCCAGGGAATTACAACTTAGTACGCAGAAATGAGAATATCCGAACTCTGAGAGAATTTTTAGGAACACCGAAAGATAGTATCGCCATTCATTCTTCACCGAAAGCAAATCCTGAATTTGCTGTCCCAAAAAAGATTGAAGTGGATTTTTCTAAATATGAGCCTTCGGTTTATAAAAAAAACCAAATAGCTGCAAAAAAGAAATCTGCCTCAAAAAAAACTAAACCAACACAGAAATCAAAAGCTGTGACAAAGCCAGTAACAAAACCAACGGCCAAAAAAAAGGCGAAAAAACGTTAAATTCTTTAGTTTTTAACAAACAACTGCCCACCAAACAGCGGACAGTTGGATTTGATTTTAATTCAATCCTTTGTTAGAATCGACCTTAAACTTTCTTTAATTCTTTTACACAAGCAAGACAGCTGTCTCGACATTCTTTACAAACTGCGTGGTGGTTAGCATGTTTATCACATTCTTTAGCACAAGCTTCACAAACTTCAATACAAAGGTTTGCTAACTTCTTCGTATAAGCGGAAGATTGACTCGCTAATTTTACAAAAGATTCACATAAACTAATCACTTCTCTTGTGCTTGTGGCACATGCAGCAAGCGACTTATCTCCTTTTCCAAGTTCAGTAAGGCAATGGCTAAGGCAAACCTCTGCAGATAATTGGCAGTGCATTGCTGCCATCATTGCTTTAGAATATTTGGATTTTCCTGCAGAGGAAGAAGCCATAGTTGAATGGTCATGGTCTTCTGCGGAAAGTGTAGATAAAATCCCTGAAACGGCAACAGCCATCCCTGCTTTTTGTAATAATTCTTTGCGATTCATAATATATAACCTCTGTTAAATTTTAAAATTAAAAAAAATGGGAAAAGGTTCACCTCAAAAGAGATGTGCCCATCTCAAATCAGAAGTCTGACTGTTTTTGTTGGGAAATAGATAGGAGAATTATGGAAACTGGAAACCAGCCACTTTTTGGATGGATCAGGATGAAATTTTGGTTTGGAAACAGTAAATCCTTTCCAAACGGGAAGTTTCACCTGCTTCCAAGTCAGAAAATCTGTGCTATTAGAAGATTGGAGTTCCTCGTGTATGATAGGGCATTCACATGAATTTGTCGCATCTTCTTTGGAATCAGCTGTTTGGTGGCAAGGTGGGATAGAAGCCCGTTCCACAAATTTTTCTGCAGAAGTACAAAACCCAAATACGGAAGTTTTACATCCGAGGTAGGCTAAAAAAATTAGAATGAATCCAATTACAAACTTTCGTTTCATACTCTTCTTCTGCATTGATTAGACGAACTGATTCTACCTCTTAAAATAAATTCTTCAACCCTTTTCCTGCTACGATAAAGGTTCCGATGGTCGATCCAAACTGGGGAAGGAAAAAAACGAGAAAAATATGAAGGACACGGTTCTTCCAAAAACCGACTACTGATTCTGAATCTTCTGCGATATGTTCGAAGTCTTCAACAAGTGGTTTACGCAAATAAGATTCAGAAAGGGCACTCACCCAACCTGCTTTAAAGATCGGAACAAAAGTACCAATGGGGGCTGTGATAAAGGCAAGAAGAATAGAAATCGGATGGGCCCAAGCAATGAGAGCACCAAGTGCCGCAAGACCACCTTTGATATAAATGAGTTTTGAAAATAAATCCATACCTGCTTCTCCGCCCTGGCTCCAAGTAGTATAACCAATAAGACCCGCAAAAAAAACAGGATATAAAATAATACTAATATTGTCCCACCATTTGCGTTTAGGAACTTCATCTAACACAGATAAATCGTTTATTAATTGGATATTTCGCTCAATCCCAGCTAAATGTCCTGCGCCAACAACAGCTAAAATTTTTTTGGCCGACTTTCCTTCTGCCGCCTGTCTTATTTTCTCTGCTAAATACACATCCCTTTCATCAATGATGACATGTTTGACAGACTCGTATTTTTTGGGGATTTGGGAGAATAAGTCTTTTAGGATGTCGTCTGATTTCATCTCTTCGATTTTGTCATCAGAGACATCTTCACGAACCAGAAGAGAAGCAAGAAGGGCACTAAAAAGATACAGTTTAGAGAAAAAACCTACATTCCCCCAAGATCTTTTTAAAGTGGTTTGGATTTCCCGATCCACAGCTAGCACCGGCTTTTTTAAGGATCGGCCCAGAGTGATTGCCTTACGCATTTCGTCCCCAGGTTTGATATCTTTGTTTCCTATTTTTTTCTGAAAGGAAGATAGGATAAGGCTAGATAAAAGTAACCACATCTTTCTTTCTTTAAAAACTTTGAATATATCTAATTTTTTTAGATAATCGGGATCTTCCACCGACTTCATTCGAGATTCACATAACTCTACACAAATGATATCTGGTTTTAGTTCCCGAATCATTTTTTCGACTTCTTCTACACTTTGTTTGGATACATGTGCGGTTCCAAGTATGTGAACTTCTGTTTTTCCGATGGTTTGGAAAAGATAAGGTTCCGTTGTTTTGAAACCTTTTTTGGTAGATTTTCTTCGGGGAGTTGATTTTTTGATTGAACGCATAAGGAAAGGTTACTATCTATAATACCTAAGTAACGGTTCCACTCTCTAGAAACAAGTAGAATGTCTATAAAATCCAAAATCATCAATGTGGGAATTGCCGACATCAAGGTCGGAAAAGATATGGATGTGCTCCGAACTACACTGGGTTCATGCATTGGAATCGTTTTGTATGATCCAGAACAGAAAGTGGGTGCCATTTCCCATATCATGCTTGCCAAAGATCCGACGGGCAAAGATGCCGTAAAGTTTCCGCATAAGTACGGGGAAACTGCTCTCCCTATTCTCGTAGAGATGATGAAACAACAAGGTTCCAATATTGGGCAGTATTCTTGCCGTATGTTTGGTGGGGCCTCGATGTTCAAAGGAATCAACTCCCAATTTTTGCAAAACATTGGGGAACAGAATATTGCAATTGTCAAAAAATTTATGGAAGAGAATAAAATCCCTGTCATTGTGGAAGATGTGGCTGGGAACGAAGGAAGAACCATCAGTCTTTATTGTGACGACGGGCGCGTGTTGTTAAAAAAAGCTGGTATGGAGAAATACCTTTATAAGGTGCGTTAGGCGAATATGCTAAAATCAAAGGTTGATGAAGTATTACAAGACGTAAATAAACTGCCTGCCATTTCGTCGGTTGTGTCGAAGGTATTGGAAAAACTCCAAAAGCCGGACGTGAATATTGCAGACTTAGCTCAGGAAATTTCGAAAGACCCTGCCATCACTGCCAACGTAATTAAACTTTCTAACTCGGCTTATTACAGAGCGTCTAAACCCATTCGTACGGTACAAGAGGCACTTATGACTCTTGGAATCAAAACGGTAAAAGAAATTGTACTTCTCACCGCAGCCAAAGGAATCCTTTCCCAAGATTTGAATAGTTACCAATTAGAGGCAGCCCAACTTTGGACTTCTTCCCTACTGGTTGCAGAACTTTCGAGTAAAATTGTACAACATAAAAAACTAAAAATTGATAAAGACCTAGCCTTTACTTCTGGGTTACTTTGTAGTGTGGGGAAAATCGTTCTCGCTCAATTCTTTAGCCCAGTGATGATGCAAATCAAAACAGATTTAAAAGACAACCAAGAACCCTTCCCTAACTTAGAGAAAAAATACTTCGGGTACACACATATGGAAGTGTCGGAAAATCTCTTAAAACGTTGGAACTTCCCACAGGAACTTACCGATGTGGTTGCCAATTACCTAACTCCGGAAAATTCGAAAAGTAATCCAATCCTCACTTCTGTAGTACATATTGCGAGTATCCTTATTGTTGTATCTGGAATTGGAATTGATATTGGCGGTGAGTCTGTTCCTATTTCCCCTTTTGCACTTAGTCAAACAGGCGTTACAGAAGCAGATATTGAAACTTATTTCGTACATATCCCTGATTTACAAGCTGGTCTTGCCGATTTGTTGAACGTATAGTTTTTAATTATCTCTCTTCAAATTCGTACAAAATATTATGAACATTATTTTTATTGGAGCAAGAGGCGCAGGAAAATCAAAGGTCTCACGTTCTCTTTCTAAAAAAACCGACTTCCCCGTTGTTTCCACTGATTCCATAGCTGTTTATGAAACTGGAGGGATTTCTATTCCCAGTTTTGTGGAAAAGTTTGGCTGGAAACAATTTCGTGAATTAGAATATTCTATTTTGCA
>NZ_JAMQPN010000030.1 GCF_026151655.1 Leptospira soteropolitanensis
TTTTTTTAAAACATTACGCATAACGAACTAGACTAACCGACGTAGGCTGACCCTGAGTCCCGAACGGGACGTTAGGGATTGGCACGACGCTTGCGTAAGCAAGAGGAGTGCCAAAAGCCTATGTGTCGTAGACCGAACGAGGGCGCCAGTCCCGAAGTGAAGCGGTTAGTCGCTGTTATACGAAGGTCAGCATTCTAGTTGATCCAATTTTCGATTTTAAGTTCTTTAATTCTCTTAAATTCTTTTTCATTATTTGTAACTAGTATAATATCATTTGCGATAGCTTGAGAAGCAATGAGTAAGTCATAAGGGCCTATAATTTCTCCCTTTTTTTCTAGTTTTGTTCTTATTGATCCAGCTATAGAAGCAGATTCTGAGTCGAAGGGGATAATGTTTAGAAATCCCAGAAATTCATTAAGAGTTTTTTGATTTTGTTCTGATTTTTGACTTTTTTCAACGCCATATTTGAGTTCAAACTCAGAGATAGCAGAAATGAATATGTTATCTAGGCTTATCTTTTTGAATTTTTGATAAACTGCTTCAGGTTTTTGATTTATGATATAAATGCAAATATTTGTATCTAACAAATACTGATTCATATCGAATTTCGCTTATCAAAAGTTTTCGGTTGATTTCTTTCAATGTTAAAATCATCAGAAAAATCGTTGAGAGATTTCCATAATCTATCAACGGCATCGTCGATCGGAGATATAATGACGCAATTACCGTCTTTTCTTATGTAGACTTCTTTACCTTTGAAACGAAATTCTTTTGGAAGTCTAACCGCTTGACTATCACCGTTTTTAAATAATTTGGCACGATTCATATATACATTCTAGTATATATATTTTGGCTTTGTCAAGTCTGAAATCTCTAGATTTTTTTCAGCTTTGCAGATGTCCTGAGACATACATTTGCTGACTTTCGTATAACGAACTAGCCTTCCCGAAGTTGTCCGACCCTGAGTCCCGACTGGGACGTTAGGGACTGGCACGTAGCTTGCGTATGCGAGCGAGTGACAGGAGGACAATTTGGCGTAGCCCGAGCGAGGCCTTGTGCCGAAGCGTAGCGGGAAGGTGCTGTTATACGCAGTTTCGATTGGTCATGATTACAAATTTTCGCCGAATACTCTACTGATCTGTATTTGCACATATTTATATAAATATGGAAAATTTTTTTCTGACATTACTAATTCTTGAATTCCTATTGTATTAAACTCTTTTTGAGACTTCTTTCGGGGAAGAAAATGAATCAATTCTTCTTTATTGGATGAAGTTGGTGAAAATCCATATGCTTTACATTGAAATTCTATTAGATTATTTTTGACAAATTTTTCTTTTATTCTTTCTGTGAGAAGAATTTCACTCTCTTTGAATTTTTTGAAAATTTCGTCATAACTTTTCAATGGAAATGATCGAATATCAACATAATCGAGTGAATTGGCGTTCACGGATTCAGGGAGCAAACCTATATCCATACAAAAATAAAAACATGCTGTTTCCATCATTGAAGGATTAAAAGTTGAGATTGTGAATAGAATGAGGTCAGTGTCGTTTAGTCCTGATTTCAAATCCATTAAATTTGGTTTTCTTCCCAAGATTGTATTGAAATAGCAACGTATAAATACTCCAAAATCAGTTTCATAATCATTGGAATATGGTAATTTTTGCTTTAAACGGTTATTTTCAATATTTGGATTATTGAGTAATTTTCTATTTTCGGTTTTACCAATTTTGGCGAATGGTCTACATGTTCCTTGGTTAAGATATTGATATACTGCAATAGAATTGATAGGCGCGTATAATCTAGTTCTCGGAATTTTATTCAAGAGTTTTACGGGTAAAAATTTATACTTTTCTTCTATATTAAGTGTAGGATCTATTTTGAAAATATAAAGATTTTTAATGTTACTTTTTTGGCTTTGAATAAGTTTTTTTAATTCAAAAAGTAATGGATTCTCTCTAATTATAAAAAGGTCATTTGTTATTTCATAAAAATATATAAATAGCGAATCAAAAACGACTAAATTCTTTTTCTCTCTACGATCTATATATAGTAACCATGCAATTAAGTCATCATCGTTTGATTTTTTATTTTTGAAAAATTCATTCTCACCTTTACTTCTATTTTCGATATATTCTGATTCAAGCTTATCCATAGATTCTACAGATTTTGGAAGATCATTAAAACCTACATATAGTCCCGGATAGAATTGAAAAAAATCTTCTTTCTGGAAAAAATTTCCTTTTCCGTTTTTATAAAAAAAATATTCAAATTGTTCCATAGTTAATTTGTTTTTCGAAATTGCGTATAACGAACTAGACTTACCGAAGTTCCCTGACCCTGAGTCCCGAAGGGACGTTAGGGACTGGCACGTAGCTTGCGTATGCGAGCGAGTGACAGAAAGGGAATTTGCCGTAGGCCGAGCGAGGCCTCGTGCCGAAGCGTAGCGGTAAGTCGCTGTTATGCGCAGAAACGCATTATACGATAGTAATTAAATCAAAATACATTAGTCTTGTGTCTTCATTTGTATCTGATTGAGTAAGGTAAATAAATCCATTTTTTTCATAGAAGCTGAGAGTCTCTTTGTTATTATATGCATCAACAGTAACAAATCGACAGCCAGTTTTATTAGAATCTAGAAATATACCTTTGATATAGTTTAGAATATCCGATCCTAAACCTTGCTTTTGATATTGAATGGCAACGCCTAATCTTCCGATTTTAACTGCTGGATAACTTTTAAATCTTTTTTTTTCAGGTATAGATTTTCTAAATTTTTTCCATCCAGAATTATTCGTCTGTTCGGCAGATATTTTATCATTGATAACGCTGAAAAATGCTACTGTATTCTGATTTTTTGTATTTTCAAAGATATACGTAACAGCAATTAAACTTTGAGTGTATATTAAAGCGTCATTTAGTAGAAATTCATTTAGATCTGAATCACCACAATCGAAGGGTAAAATAGATTTATTAGTATCTAGTCTATAAAGACGGATATTTTCCCAATCCATCAACTACTACTTATCTAATAGGTCAGAGATTTTTTTGTAGCTTTCTTGAATTTTGACAATTTCTTGATTATCAATTTTTTTTGTCTCATTTTTATCTAGGGACTCAAAGAAGAAATCGGCATCATGGCCCTTTAGAGTAGGTGTGTCTTTAATTTGAATAGCCATCTTTTGTTACTTTCCAACTTATCTTTTGTTTGAAAAGAAATTTATTACTTCTGTTATATTTGACTAAATGTAGAGTTATAATGTTCTGAATATTGGCGAATAGTGTTCATTTTTGCGTTATTGCGCATAACGAACTAGACTTACCGAAGTTGTCCGACCCTGAGTCCCGGTAACGGGACGTTAGGGACTGGCACGTAGCTTGCGAAAGCAAGGC
>NZ_JAMQPN010000031.1 GCF_026151655.1 Leptospira soteropolitanensis
ACCAGCCTACGTCGGTTAGCTTGTTCGTTATGCGACATGTCAAAAAATAATACTAACTAAAAATCAATTAAAGGACTAATAAATGTTATATAGAGATTATTTCGAATTATCAAACCTGATTAGAGCAAGCGATCTCCTTTCACATAAAATGCTTGGTGGTGCTAATTCAGAACTTACCAGATTGGCTGCTATTAATCTAAAAAATTTCGGAGGAATAGATCATTTCAAAAGCAAACTACTAGACAACAGCCTGCTTTTATCGAATATAGAATCATTCTTTACACCTTTTTCAGCAATAGATAACTTCAAAAGTTTAAATAGCGGAATAGATGCGATATTTAGTAATACAGTTCTAAATAATCTAGAATCCAATAAATTTCTCGAGTATTTTCAATCTACAACGTATTTTGTTGACCCAGAAGAAATAGATGAAACTGAAATTAGTAATTCAGAAGACAAAAAAATACACATTCCAGAACTTTCTAAGCAAATAATTGGAATTGGAATTGATTTTTTAAACACCTTTACTAAAGATCCAAAAAAATTATTTACTCTCAAACCTAGAGAATTTGAAGAACTTATTGCCGAAATTTTTATTCGCTTTAATTTCGAAGTACAGCTTACTAAAGAAACTCGAGATGGAGGCTATGACTTAGTAGCAATTAACAAATCTTATCCATATTTAGAAGATAAATATTTAATAGAATGTAAAAGATATGCAGAAGATCAAAAAATTGGCGTTAATGTTGTTAGAAGTTTAGCAGGTATTCTAGATACACAAAAAGCCAATAAAGGCATTATTGTAACAACCTCTAGCTTTACTAAGCCAGCTCAAGAATTCGCAACTTCAATCAATTGGAAAATGTCTCTACACGATTATTTTCAAATAAAGAAATGGTTAGAACAAATCAGCAACTCGTCTACTTGACACGTCGCATAACAGCGCATTATCGCTGCGCTTCGGGACTTGCGCCCTCGCTCGGGCTACGCCACATTCCTCTCCGTCACGCTTTCTTGCTTCCGCAAAAAGCGCGCCGACGCTAACGCCTACTCCGTAGGCTCAGCTACGAGGAACGTCGATAATGCTAGTTCGTTATGCGAAATATCAAAAATGTATGCCTCAGGACATGGGTAACACTTTCAGGTTTCTAATCCCTTTAGATCACCTTTAATGGAGGGCTTTGGGGATGCCTTGGAAGGAGAATAATACCGTGGATTTAAGATATCAGTTCGTTCTGGACAGCTTCCAGAAGGGCGTCAATTTTACTCAGCTTTGTGCTCAGTATGGCATTTCTACTAAGTGTGGATACAAGTGGAAAGAAAGGTTCTTGAAGGAAGGGAGAGAGGGTCTTCTGGATAAGAAGAAAACTCCTAAGAACTCTCCGGCTAAAATTGCCGAAGAAACTATTCTAGAAATCATCAAGATAAAAAATAACAAGAAGTTCTGGGGTGCTAAGAAAATTCTCGAACTCTATAAAATTAAATTCCCTGATAGAAGACCTCCCAACAGATCCACTGTCGAACGCATTCTTAAGAAGGCAGGCCTTCTTGAGAAAAAGAAGAATAGAAGACCAAGTAACTCTGGTCAACGAATCTCCATGCCGGAGAAAGCAACCCATCCAAATCATATTTGGACCGTGGACTTCAAAGGATGGTGGTATACTCCAGACAGGGAAAAAGTAAATCCTCTCACTGTCAGAGATGATTTTTCTAAATATATTCTCTCCATTAAGACCCTTTCCAAAGGCGACATTCCTTCAGTAAAAGCCGAATTTATTAGGTTATTTAAGATCTATGGTTTACCAGAAATCATTCGCTCAGACAACGGACCCCCTTTCGCCTCTATGCAGTCTCTTTGGGGGCTTACTAAACTCTCTGTTTGGTGGCTCTCTCTAGGTATCAAACTCGATCGCATTCAACCAGGAAAACCTTACCAAAATGGTGCTCATGAAAGAATGCATAGAGACATGGCTCGAGAACTACAACATGAAATCGTGGGTAACATCACTCTCTTCCAAAAACTCTTCGACAAATGGAGAATTGAATTCAATAGAGAAAGACCTCACGAAGCTCTTAACATGAAAACTCCTGAACAAATCTATGTTAAGTCTAAAATGCTCTTTGATCATAACGCTGAACTTCTAATCGCCTATCCGTTTGGATTCAAGCAAAGACATGTTAACGATCGCGGTTACATCAATTATAATGGAAATCTCATTATGATCGGAAATCCTTTCAACGGCTTTAATGTCGGAATTAAAAAAGAATTCGATTCCGTTTCTATTTGGTTCGGAAACAATAAGTTAGGTAATCTCGATCAAAATTTATTCTTGATTAATCCTGATTCCAATTCATATAAAGTTCATAAACCAAGGAAGGTTACTAAAAAGTATTACCCTTCTCCTGACGCATAATCGTTACCCATGTCTTGAAGTCATACCAAAATAAAGAGATTAACTAAAATGACTTTCAACTTATTTTTTCAAGAATTTGCTCAAACTAGAGCTAAAAACTTAGTAAATGAATCCGAAAATTTAACTTCAATAACCCACAATGGGTTAAAAGGTTCACTTCGTGAGCACATCTTAATTAATTTTTTAAAAGACTTTTTACCAATTAACTATGATATTGGGAAAGGTCAAATTCAAGATGTATTCAATTCTAATTCTTCTGAATCAGATTTAATTATCTGGCAAAAAGATTTGCTTCCACCTATTCTATTAGATGAACGTATAGGGATTTTTCCGTATGAATCATGTAGATATTGGATAGAAGTAAAAACTAAAACTACGAAGGCAGAACTAGTTAACTCAATTGAAAAGGTAGACACACTAAAGAGACTTAGGCCCCTAGAAAATTACGACCAACCTTGGCTACCAAGGATTTTACCTGCATATTTTTCCTACTCTTCAGATTTAACTAGTGATGATGAATTTTCAAGATTTTTAGATATTAACCCTGACTACTATCACCATCCTCCATTTGTCGCTCTTTGTATAGTTGGGAAAGGTTATTGGACTTTTTTCGATCATTTACCAGAAGGAAAGAAATGGATATTCTTTTATCCTAATGATTCCCGTTACGAAGTAATTTCTTTTCTTGCGGGAATATTAAATACGCTAGCAGGTAGAAATAAGCCCTCTTTTGGATATTATATTCTTGAACCAGAAGAAAATAACAAGGGAATCTTTCTATAGACTATGATACTTCGCATAACAGCGACTTACCGCTACGCTTCGGCACTAGGCCTCGCTCGGCCTACGGCAAATTCCCTTTCTGTCACTCGCTTGCAATCGCAAGCTACGTGCCAGTCCCTAACGTCCCTTCGGGACTCAGGGTCAGGGAACTTCGGTAAGT
>NZ_JAMQPN010000032.1 GCF_026151655.1 Leptospira soteropolitanensis
GACGGGACGTTAGGGATTGGCACGACGCTTGCGCAAGCAAGAGGAGTGACAAAAGCCTATGTGTCGCAGACCGAACGAGGGCGCCAGTCCCGAAGTGAAGCGGTTAGTCGCTGTTATCTGCAGTCGCAAATTTTATGTATCTGTAGTAATTAATTCCCAATCTTTCTCAGCACCCGATAGCCATATAAATGCATATTGTCTGTATTCTACAAGTTTCTGAACGAGAGATAATTCGGTTTTGTTTAGTTCCGTAATTATTAGCGATAATGTCTCAACAAAAATATCTCCATTTTTTTCTAGAGGCAATAAATTAAATGCATCACTTATTTCATTTCCGAAAAATTTTGGAATTTCAGCTTTTATATTAATTCTTTTTTTATTACCTAATAAAATTTCTTTACATCTCCAGTTGTATAACATATATGCATCATTATAAAGTTCAATTTCATTATTGGAACGTATTAAATTCTTTTCTGATGTAAGATATTTTTTATTGATCAGCTTAATTGGTTCAGGTTTAAAGAAAAATAAATCGTCGTAGTATTCCTTCTGACATTGCATTGAAAATTCTGGTAATTCATTAATACCGCCTATAGCCCATAATAATGGTATTAGTTTTTCAATCTGCCAAGTTAGTTCTGCATATTCTTCAATTTTTAATGTTCCAAGATCTTTGTTATACTTTTCATATTCATTTTTCGTTAAATAGCTGGTTATTTTTTCATCTGTTGCCCACTTCTTTAATTTATTAAATATTTTAATTGAATCATTTTTTTCCTTTAAACTTATTTTATCACTTTGAAAATCTACTTCCTTCCAGCCGCGATCACTTAGTAGTTGCAATGCCAATATTCTCTTTATTACTTCATTTGGTTTTGGATTTTTCATCTTTAATTTATATTTATTGCGATTGCAGATAACGAACTAGACTAACCGACGTAGGCTGACCCTGAGTCCCGGAAGGGACGTTAGGGACTGGAACGACGCTTGCGTAAGCAAGAGGAGTGCCAGAAGCCTATGTGTCGCAGACCGAGCGAGGGCGTAAGTCCCGAAGCGAAGCGGTTAGTCGCTGTTATGCGCAGTAATTCATGTAAGAAATTAAGCCACAGACTTAATTTTTTTATTCTTTTCGTTTTTCTTTCTAATATCTTTAAAGGACTTTATATCTTTAATTTTAGATTTAAGTTTATGTGATTCTAATCTAATATCAAAATCATTTTGAAGTCCAATCCAGAACAGAGGATTGAGTTCAAAAAATTTGCCTAATTTTATTGAAATAGCAGCAGTAATACTTCTTTTACCGTTAATAATATCTGAAATGTTTGATTCAGGGATTCCTGTTTCTTTTGCAAGGCGATAAGCCGAAATTTCTAACGGAATAAGAAATTCTTCAGATAGAATTTCCCCAGGATGAACATTGATAAAAGTTTCTTTTTTCATATAGGACCTCCAAATTAATTAATGATAATCTACAATTTCAACATCGAAGACATCACCATTATCAAAACTAAAACAAATTCTCCATTGATCATTGATTGAAATAGCAAATTGGCCTTTTCTGTCTCCATCCAAACTATGAAGTTTATTTGAAGGAGGAATTTTTAATTCCTTAATATCTTTTATGTTATTCAACATTCCTAATTTCATTTGTGCTTTCCTTTGCAATTCAGGAGGAAATTTCTTAGAGAATTTACCTTTCCAAAGGGACTGAGTTTCCTTGTCAGCAAATGATTTGATCACTTTTTATATTACTTATCATTTTGGTAAGTAATGCAATCATTTTTTTGAGATCCGTTTAATATTTTTTTTCCTTTACCCAAGTCCTAAGGCATACATTTGAATTATTGCGCATAACGAACTAGACTAACCGACGTAGGCTGGCCCTGAGTCCCGAACGGGACGTTAGGGACTGGCCACGACACTTGCGGATGCAAGGGGAGTGCCAGAAGCCTATGTGTCGGAGACCGAACGAGGGCGTAAGTCCCGAAGTGAAGCGGTTAGTTGCTGTTATACGCTGTCGCATATTTATAAACTAATTTATCTTCTTTTGCTTGACTATTAATAAAATTTTATCAGTAATTTTGTTGATTTTTAAAAATGAAAATAAAATTCCCAAAAATTGAATTACCGTTAAAACGAAAGATTCTGTAATGTTGATTGGAATGTTGAGTTGTTCTGAAACTTTATCATAGAATATTCCTAAGTAAAGTATAATTAAGAATCCCATTATCATTGGTCCTAAAAAGATTAGCAATGCGAAGGTTTTTGAATATGTATCAGGATAAGTTAAAAACCATGTAGAATAATATTTGTCATTTATGTTTATATTTGAAGAGAGGTATTGTAAACGACGAACGTTTATATCTAGCCAGACTAGTGAAGAAAATACAATTATAGGGTAAAGGTATAAAAGAGTAAGAAATGAAATTGAAACATTCGAAAATGTAATTGTTTGGAAATTTTTACCTCGCAGTTCTTCTTTTTTCTCTTTGAAATTGATGCGTTCGGATAGCTTTTTTTTACTTTCTGCAATATCGCTATTTATTTCTTCGATTTTGTTATTTGTTTCGGAAATATTAATTTCTATACCAGTTATTCTCCCTTGAATGTCTGGATCATCAATTTCTCTATTATAGAAATTCGACTTATCTATCTTTCTAATTTCTTCAAGTGCATTATCTATTTCTTGTAAGCTGAGGAGAAAATTTTGAATTTTTAACGCTGTTTCAAATTCTAAATCATCTGAATCATTTTTTATTGCAAAGGGCCCGATTTTAAATGAGTTGGTTTCTTTAAAAAAACTTTTAAAGTTTATTTTCCAAACATTCTCAAGAAGTTCATTAGCTTTCACTGGAATTTTTGAATTGTCTATTCCTGACCAAAATTCGTTTACGCCTATGCCATCGTTGTATTCTAGCTTTCCATTTTCGCGGATTGAAAATTCGAATATGTTTAATCTTCCTTTTAATAAGGATAATAAATCTTTCCTTTTTTTTAGAATTTTACTATATTCATTATACCAGATTGTTTCTGCCGAGTCTCTTTTGTATATCTCCAAACTTTTATAAAGATTATCCAGATAGTCTAAATGAATTGAACGTAATTTTTCATTACGCTGAATCTTTCCATATATATTAGTGCTGCTAATAATATTTTTTTCAAATACTGATGTTCGGTATAATGCTAATATTGAATCAAATAAAAAATATAAAACCGTCAGTGAAATTATTACCTGTAGGACAGATGTTTGAACTAATCGTTTTTCTACTATTTCTATTGTTTTTTCTAAATTGTTTATATTCATAAATTTATGCGATAG
>NZ_JAMQPN010000033.1 GCF_026151655.1 Leptospira soteropolitanensis
GATGAGACCCTGTATATGGCAAAAATATTATTAGATACTTGCACATGGCTAGATTTAGCTAAACCCAAGTTTGGAGAGATTTTTAATGAGCTTAAAAATCAGATAGACGAAGGAATAACTATTCTACTGACCTGTGAAATAATTAGAGAAGAATGGAATAACAATAAAACGAGAATCATTGAAGAAATTCTAACATCTATTCGCTCTCATGCAAAATCAGCGTTAAAAATGGGAGAACTTTTACAAACATCAGAAAGGCTCGAATTATATAAAATTGTTGAAAAATATTCAAAGATTGAGCAAGAACAAGAAAATTTAGCAAATCAATATTTTGATCAAGTTGAAAAGCTATTGCTTGGTTCGACTGTCTATAAAATTGATTCAAAACTAAAACTAGAAATGACAGATAGGGCTTTATTGAAAAAAGCTCCCTTTCATAACAGTAAAAATAATATGGCAGATGCACTATTATATTTTGGCGCAATTCAATTCCTAGAAAAAGAAACTGAAATTGCTAATGATTTAATATTTGTTACGCAAAATCATAAAGATTTTTGTGAACCATTGAATCTAAATAATTTGCACCCTGACTTAAAAAAATCGAATGTTTATTTCTACAATAATCTTGCTCAAGCCCTAAAAATGAGAAAGGAAATCATTGATGAAATGGATGAGTATCACGAAGGTCAGTTCTGGCGTTGGATAGAAATGCAGGCAGATATTGCCAGAGGGAAATAATTAAATTAAATTCGAATAGTAAAAACAGTTTATTAATAGATTATTCGGACAATAATTTAATATAGTTTTCTTGTAGCACTTTAATCAATAGTCTTTCCTGAAATCCTAATACATAGTAATAGGTCATTTTTACAAATTATAGAAATGTAATTTATAAAGACCTTGCAAAAGCTAAACTTGTGTCCCAACCATCAAACTACGCATAACAGCGGCTTACTGCTTCGCTTCGGGACGAGCCCTCGCTTGGGCTTCGCCAAATTGTCCTCCTGTCACTCGCTCGCATACGCAAGCTACGTGCCAGTCCCTAACGTCCCGTTCGGGACTCAGGGTCGGACAACTTCAGTAAGCCTAGTTCGTTATACGACATGTGGCAAAAGTCATTGAAAACTAATAATTTGGGTTCAAGAAAATAAAAAAAGTATTGAATTTGTAACGTTATTCCGTTACACCTAAAAAGTGAAAGAATTTACAGCTTATAAAGGCGAAAAATTCACTATTGAATGGTATTTTGACGAAAAAGAAAAATCCGATGTTCTAGAATATTTCAATGAACTACCTGATGATTTAAAAATTAAAACTTTGGTTTTGTTCAAAAGATTTGCTGATTTTGGAGAAATCAAAGACAAAACTAAATTCAATTTTGAAGGTGATTCTCTATTCGCTTTCAAACCTATTCCACACAGGTTCCTTTGCTTTTTTGTTAAAGGAAAGAAAATTATAATAACTAATGCTTTTGTCAAAAAAACTGATAAATTGCCAAAAAATGAAAAAATTAGAGCTATCAAAAGAAGGGAAGATTATGAAACAAGAAGTAAAAAAGGCATCTACTACTAAATCTACATTTGATCGTTTGATGAATGATAAATCCTTCAAAGCTAAATTTGATAAGGAATATGATGCTCTCAATCTTTCTGAAACTTTAATTGAATTAATGGAATCTCAAAAAGTTTCTGTCAGAGAACTTTCTAAAAAAGCAAATGTTTCCAGCACTGTTATTCAAGAAATTAGAAGTGGGAAACAAGACAACCCTACCCTACTTGTTCTTTCCAAATTAATCCACACTTTAGGTGGAGAAATTGTTATCAAGAAGGGAAAGAAAACCTTAGCTAGTGTCTAAGCCACACGTCGTATAACAGCGACTAACCGCTTCGCTTCGGGACTTCGCCCTCGCTCGGTCTGCGACACATAGGCTTCTGGCACTCCCCTTGCCTGCGCAAGTGTCGTTCCAGTCCCTAACGTCCCGTTCGGGACTCAGGGCCAGCCTACGTCGGTTAGTCTAGTTCGTTATACGCAATTGCCAAAATATTATTATTAATAGAGGAATATGAAACAAAAAATAAACGTAAGCGAAATAATTGAAATGTTAACTGATGAAATCTTAATCGAATTGAACACAGGTACTTTAAAAAAATGGACTAAATCTTGGTTAGAGTTCGGATTTCCTACTAATGCAGTTACTCATAATAAATATAGTCTATGGAATTCTAGACTTTTAAGTTTGTCATCTGAAACAAATGGTTTTCGAAATTCAATATGGGCTACATTTAATCAATGGAAAGATTTAGGTTATAAAGTAAAAAAAGGAGAAAGTGCAAGCGCACGAATTATTTCACCAATAACTAAAACTGAAAATGAGGAATTTGAGATAATTTCTGATTTTACAATAAATGAAAAAAAAACTAATGTAGAATTTCAGGCAAAACCATTATTTAATATTGACCAAACTAATGCTAATATCCAAGACTTTCAAAATTTAATTGGCCCTATACCACTTAAACAATCAAAGCCTTTAACTCTATTCATTAAGAGCATTCCGCATATATGCATTGAAGATAAAATCCAGCAAGAAGCGTACTATTCTTGGAACGGAAATATAAAAGATACAATAGTTATGCCTCCAATAAGTTCTTTTAAAAGTGAAGAAGATTATTGGGCTACTTATTTACACGAATTGGGACATTGGACAGGATCACCAATTAGATTAGGCAGAGATATTACAATTAAAAAATGGGGAGATTCTAATTATGCTTTCGAAGAACTAGTCGCTGAATTATGTTCTACACTATTAGGAGCAGCATTTGGATTTCAACGCGATCTTCAACATAAAGAATATATAGGTTCATGGCTATCTGCACTTGATAAATCTCCAAGTACAATTTATTTTGCGGGTAAGAAAGCTTATGATGCAGCCACTTTTCTTTGCAATTTATCCGGAAAATATTCTCCTAAGTCATGGCCATTACCCGAATACAATAACTTGCAATTAAAAAGTAGGTAATTAAAAAAAAACTTGTCAACTGCGTATAACAGCAACTTAACGCTTCGCTTCGGGACTTGCGCCCTCGCTCGGTCTGCGACACATTCCTCTCTGGAACTCCTCTTGCCTCCGCAAGCCTCGTTCCAGTCCCTAACGTCCCCTCCAGGGACTCAGGGTCGAGGAACGTCGTTAAGT
>NZ_JAMQPN010000034.1 GCF_026151655.1 Leptospira soteropolitanensis
TTCAACTTTTTGCCTTGGTTGGTCTGTTGGTGCAATTTTCTGTACTTCACCAAATACCGAATTAAATTTTCCTAATGGAGAGATAACTCAGATTACTTATGAAATTACTTCAATTTCTGCTATCTTCCTTAAATTAAAAGTGTTATTTTACGGTAATAATAATTGAAACGAATAGATACGGACGTCGTATAACAGCGCCTTAACGCTTCGCTTCGGCACAAGGCCTCGCTCGGTCTGCGACACATAGGCTTCTGGCACTCCCCTTGCTTACGCAAGTGTCGTTCCAGTCCCTAACGTCCCGTTGGGACTCAGGGTCAGCCTACGTCGTTAAGCCTAGTTCGTTATACGACATGTTTGCAAAACCAATCTTATACTAAAAAATTAAGATTGACAAATACGAAAGAGTATCGTATTTTTTATCGTATGAAAGTAACAGCGATACTCCCTGATGATTTAATAACTGAAGTACAAAAATATACTGAAGGAAAAAATATTACTGATTCTTTACAAAAGGCACTCTCTGAATGGGTTAAACTTGCAAAAGTAAAAAAACTAAATGAAAAATTAAGAAAACAACCTTTGCACTTTTCGAGTGAATTTAATGCTGAAAAAATTAGAAGAATTAACAGAAGATAATGATTTTAGTTGATACTTCAGTTTGGATTGAATTCTTTCGAGGAAAAGAACCCTATTTTTCAAAGTTAGTTGGGTTGATAGAATCTTCTGATGTTATTGCTCACGAAGTTGTTTTTGGCGAACTTTTACAAGGATGTAAGAATAAAAGTGAAATTACCTTCGTTTTAGATTATTGGGAAAGTCTAAATAATATTTTGTCAAATGGATCCTTTATCCAAGCGGGAAAATTATCTTTTGAAAATAAACATTTAGAAAACGGAATCGGCATTATTGATTCTATTTTGATCTCTGAAACCAAACAAAGAAATTTAAAGCTTTGGACTTTAGATAAAAAAATATTAAAAGTTCTTCAAACACAACATATATACGAAATATAGCAAACACGTCGTATAACAGCGACTTACCGCTACGCTTCGGCACAAGGCCTCGCTCGGCCTACGGCAAATTCCCTTTCTGTCACTCGTTTGCAGCCGCAAACTACGTGCCAGTCCCTAACGTCCCGTCGGGACTCAGGGTCAGGGAACTTCGGTAAGTCTAGTTCGTTATACGAAAGTTCGCAAATTTCTATTTAAATAAAGAAAAGCCTAAATATGCAATTTTTTCGTCTTGATTTCTCTAAAAGTAACCATTATCCTACAATTGTGACCACAATTTCGGAGTCAAAAGAATGATTTATGTCGGAGTAAGAGATTTAAAAGCAAAACTTAGCGAATATCTCGATAGAGCAAGGCTAGGAGACGAAGTAATCGTTACTGATCACGGAAAACCAATTGCTAGACTAATAAAAGAACCAATCAAACAAAAATCTACTATTGAGAAAATGTATCTTTTAGCTGAGAAAGGCATGATACAACTTCCAAGTAAAGATAAGCAAAGTAAATCGACTACTCCGCTTAAAACAAAGTCAAAAATGTCTGCGTCTGATATATTACTTAAAGATCGTTAATGTTTTTTTATTTAGATTCAAGCGTTCTTGTAAAAAAATACTTTGATGAATTTGCTTCCGATACTGTATTAAAAATCTGGAAGGAAAACCGATATCTTGCAATTTCGCAAGTTGGCTATTCTGAAATTCTAGGCACAATCAATAAAAAGCAAAAGATTGATAAGTTCTCTGATAAAACAAAAGAATCAATTATAAAACAATTTAGATATGATTGGGATCAACTTGTCAAAATTAACGTAGATCATACAATAAATTCTGAATTAGATAGAATTCATTCAAAATATTTACTTCGAGGCTTCGACGCTATTCACCTCGTTTCTGCGATTCTTCTATTCAGAGAATTAGAAGAAGAAACTATCTTTCTCAGCGCGGACGATAATCTAGCAACTGCAGCTAAAAAAGATGGTTTAAATATCGGAAGATATAATTAGAAGTAAATGCGAACCTTCGTATAACAGCAACTAACCGCTTCGCTTCGGGACGAGCCCTCGCTTGGGCTGCGCCACATAGGCTTCTGGCATTCGCCTTGCTTACGCAAGCTACATGCCAGTCCCTAACGTCCCGTTGGGACTCAGGGCCAGCCTACGTCGGTTAGTCTAGTTCGTTATGCGCAATAATTCAAATGTATGCCTCAGGACATGGGTAAGGCAAAAAATATTAAAATTTCAATAAAAAAAGATTGAAATACTTATCATTACGGTAAGTATATGAGTTAGTGATCAAATCATTTGCCGACAAAGAAACCGAATCACTATGGAAGGGAAAATTCTCTAAAAAAATTCCACCTGAATTGCAAAGAAAAGCACAGGGGAAATTAGGAATGTTAAATAACATTAAAGATATAAAGGAATTGAGAATCCCTCCTTCAAACAAACTACACGGGTTGGATGGTGATAGAAAAGGTCAATTTGCTATTTCTATCAATGATCAATGGCGAATCTGTTTTAGTTTTAAAAATGGAGATGTTTTTGATGTCGAAATTGTTGATTATCATTAATTTATTTGGAGGTTCTATATGAAGAAAGAAGCTTTTATCAATGTTCATCCTGGAGAAATTCTATCTGAAGAATTTCTTGTTCCATTAGAAATTTCTGCTTATCGCCTTTCGAAAGAAACTGGGATTCCTGAATCAAACATTTCTGATATTATTAACGGTAAAAGAAGCATAACTGCTGCGATCTCAATAAAATTGGGAAAATTTTTTGAACTAAATCCTTTATTCTGGATTGGACTTCAAAATGATTATGATATTAGATTAGAATCTCATAAACTTAAATCAAAAATCAAAGATATAAAATCTTTTAAAGAAATTAGAAAGAAAAACGATAAAAATAAGAAAATTAGGTCTGTGGCTTAATTTATAGATATGAATTACTGCGCATAACAGCGACTTACCGCTTCGCTTCGGGACAAGCCCTCGCTCGGCCTTCGGCAAATTCCCCTTCTGGCATTCGCCTTGCTTTCGCAAGCTGCATGCCAGTCCCTAACGTCCCGTCGGGACTCAGGGTCGGGGAACTTCGGTAAGTCTAGTTCGTTA
>NZ_JAMQPN010000036.1 GCF_026151655.1 Leptospira soteropolitanensis
AAATAAAACAAAATTAACCTAAAAAATGAATCCATTAAGTTTATTAGAAGCAATCGGTCAATTTTTCTATTGGATTATTTACCTAGTGAACCCTAACTTTAGAGAAGATGAAAAGATTAAAGAAATTGAAAGAAAAGAACACCAGAAATTAACATTAAAAATTGAAAAAAAGAAATCTCAGGAAAAAGAAATAAAAGAATTTGAGGAAAATCGTAAAAATAAAATTAATAACAATGAAGATCTCATAAAAATCTGCTTTGATGATCCCATATTTTGTGATGAATATCAAATTCTAATAGAAAAAATAAAAACTGAAATAAAAAATATTAAATTTAAAAAGGAATTCGAAGAAGAATGGAATAATACTTTTTCAAACATTAATTATGGATGTTATTGTAGAAATAAACCAAATTTAACAATTTACAATAATTGTCCTATAGACGAAAATTCTCTAGATTATGCATGCAAATCAAGACACGATTGCATTTCCTCTAAAAATCTTACATGGAATGAAAGTTTAGAATGTAATTCAGATTTTTCAACTTTTCTTGATACCATTCCCTATTCAAATCAAAAGAAATTCGATTCAATTACAAATGAAGAGATTTTTCTTATGATTGCTAATAAATATAAAGCTCTACTAAGTATTAATAACAAAATAAATTGAATACCAGTTTTACTTCGCATAACAGCGACTAACCGCTTCACTTCGGGACTTGCGCCCTCGTTCGGTCTCCGACACATAGGCTTTTGTCACTCCTCTTGCTTACGCAAGCGTCGCGCCAATCCCTAACGTCCCGTTCGGGACTCAGGGCCAGCCTACGTCGGCTAGTCTAGTTCGTTATGCGCAAGACCGTAAAAATAAATTTAGAATACGAACTTTTAAGCAGTTGACATTGTCTACCAATTAACCACAATAGCAATTGTGGAAAAACGCGTCTGTCATTATCCGTTAAAAAAAATCAAAGAACTGATAATCGAGGGAAAGTTTTCTATTACAAAAAATGCTCAAAAAACTGCTATTGAACAATTTGGATATGGGGAAACTGAAATTATTAATGAAGTTCTCAATTTACATAATTCTGACTTTTTTAAATCAATGACTTCTCATAATAACCATTTGCTCTGGCACGATGTTTACAAAAAGGAAAGCAATAATTATAAACTTTATATTAAAATCCAAATTTCGAATAGTAATACATTAGTTATTTCTTTTAAAGGAGATGAAAACATATGAAAGATAAAAAATGGATCGATTGTCCTGTCTGTGGTGAAACAAATTCTATGGTTTTCAAAACTGATGTCTCTGAAAATTTCAATATTAAAGATTATGGAAACCTAAAAATCAATAATCTAGAAGGTTACTATTGCAAAAATTGCAAAGACGGAATTCTTACAAGAAAATCTCAGAATCACATTAATGCTGCAATTGCTGAATTTAAAGCTAAAAAAGATGCTGAAGTTACTGTAGCTGCGGATCTTATTAGTGTTGATGAAATGGCAAAGAAGTTAAAATTGTCTCGCCAATCTGTTCATAAAATGATGAACATTGGAAAGATCAGGTATGTCTTCGTTGGAGATATACGATTGCCTTTAAAAAACCAAAAAGTCTCTCATAAATAACGGTCCAGCGCATAACAGCGGCTACTCACTGCGCTTCGGCACTACGGCCTCGCTTGGGCTGCGCCACATTTCCCTTCTGGCATTCGCCTTGCTTACGCAAGCTACATGCCAGTCCCTAACGTCCCGTTGGGACTCAGGGTCGGGAAACGTCGAGTAGCCTAGTTCGTTATACGCAATAGGCAAAATCTCTTCTAAAATAAAATATGAATTCTAAACTATTAATATGGATAACTATCTCTTCGCTATTCTTACTTTGCATTCCAAAGAAACCTGAGGAAAATTTCACTAGAAAAGAAATCGTTAATTTTACAGATAATGAAAAAACAGTAGTTTTTAATAATGACAGTCTCAAGGAAATTAGAAATTCCAATCTAAACTTGCGTTACAGAGTTCTTCCATATATCGAATCTAAAAATGAAACTATAAATGTGAATGATTTGGTTGATTCTTATAATATTCTAATTTCTTACGACCAAAACCTATTCAACAAACTAGATTCATATAACTTCAAAATAATTCCATTTTCAGATCAGTATCATAAAGTGAATTTAGATTTAAGATATAAAATTAATTCTAATACTGATGAAAAATATTTTCCTACAGTTATTTTAATGGTTCAACACGGAAAAATTTGGCCAGGTCTTACTTCTTTCAAAGGTGTAGGTTTAAAAATTTTTATTCGATTTACTATTTTTAATAGAAATGGTGAAGAATTAGCTTTCTGTCAAAAGAAATTAATTAAATCTATATTCTCAAACGATTTCTTTGATCAATTTATAATTTCAAATAATTCTCCATTTTTGACTGATCTTAACAATTCAATTTATAATAATAGCAATGAATTTATGATTTTTAATATTATCAGGGAATGTAAAAAAGAACTAAACTTAATGAATTAAATATCAAAAGTTGCCTACAGCGTATAACAGCGGGGAAACGCTTCGCTGCGGCACTTACGGCCTTGCTCGGTCTACGACACATTGTCCTCCGTCACGCTTCTTGCTCCGCAAGAAGGCGCGCCGACGCCAACACCTACTTCGTAGGCTCG
>NZ_JAMQPN010000037.1 GCF_026151655.1 Leptospira soteropolitanensis
TTGCCTGTCTATGCTTTAGGCGGGCAAACCTTAGCGGATTTAAGTATGGCACAACAGGCGGGCGCACAAGGTATAGCGGCAATTAGGGCTTTTTTAGATTGACGCTGGAGTCCAATAGCTTTAGCTATTGGCGATTCGCAAAAAGCTAAAGCTTTTTGACTCCAGATTTCAAACTATCCCTACGCGCTCGATTTCTCAAGGCTTTGCCGTTTCTGATGCCGCCAAATGCTCAAACAAAATGCGTTTGACTTCTTCGATCACTTCGGGCTGACCTTGGCAAGAGTGATTCCAGCGCACGACAAACTCGGAAACCGCTTCGTCAATATGCGCACTTTTATAAGCAACCACACCATCATCACCCTCTTCTTTGGGGCCATCACCTTGAACAGCGATAATCGAGTGAGCGGGAACGGCAGCAACAGGAATAGAGGCTAATATTTTTAAACCTCGATTGTCTGGATTCATATTATCAATTGCTGTCGGTGGTCTGCGTAAAATAGCGGTTAATCGCTCATCACCTGTCACTGTCGCCACATCTTTAAGTTCGCTCATGACAGTGACAGGGAATTTAATTAATTTAGCCGCGAGATCAGTAAGGACTTGATAGGCAGCCAACATCGCACCGCGTTGTGGCGTTGAAATAAATACCACGCGCTTAACAAAAGGCAACGGTTTATAAAATAAAGATTGTTGTAGCAGTTCGCGGGCTTCGGGATTCAGTTTGACTTGCTCAAAAGGTTTGTTGCTGATGAGATTCCAAAATTGTGTACCGTTATCAATGACGGTTGTTTTAGTCAATAAACCACCTTGACTATGCCCAATCACGATCATTTGTTGTAATGCAGGGTCTTTGCCTTCGGGATCAAACTCATGCAAAGTGTTAGTTAATGCTTTGCGTAAACGACCTGCCGAATAGGGAATCATGTTGCCACTGTCGTACATAAATACCCATATTTGATAGTGTTCACGGATTTTTGCATTGCCATTCAACTCGTTGACTAATTCAGCCCAACGAAGTGGACTGGATGCTGTACCATGTACTAACACAATCGGAATTTTCCCTGCTTTGTAAGGTTGCAGGGTAAAAATACCGTCTTGCGCTCGGTCTTTGGGAATCAAACCACTGCTCAATATCCCGCCATTCAAAAATCCAGCGATTTCCATCGCATAAAGCGGACTATCATCCAGTTGATATGCAAAAGTCGCGCTTGCATCTGACTCCATCGGTTGTTTTTGTCCATCAATCATCACTGTTGTCGTTTGATCAGCGGCATACACTTCAAGTTGCCCATTGAGTTTGCCACTACTCAAACGATTACGCGCATTTTCCAAACGTAACAAAGCCGTGACAGGCACTTTTGTCCGCAAACCTATGCGTTCAGAACCCAACACTTTTTTTCCAGACGTTTGTGCTTTTGCAATACTCGCCGCCAATGGCACGCCAATACCAAATTTATGATAACGGTTTCTAAGCCCATCCACTGCTAACGCAGCCGTAGAAATAAAACGATCCAATTTATAACCACCCCACGACATGCCAGATTCATCTAATTTGACTCGTAATGTGCCGAATGGCAGTTTATAAGTCCCAGATTTCAAAGTAACTTCATCTTCTTGACCATTCTGCGCGGCAAAACCTTGAGCAAGGGCTTGATTATAAATATCATAAGTTAATCTAAATCGTGGATCCGATGGATGCAGTTGAATAGTCGTACCATTCTCTGGAAACAGTAATGACCACGCATAAACAGCAGAAGCTAAGAAATAGGCTCGGTCATGCGTGCGCTGAGCGTGTAGCAAGGACAACTCTGCCAAGGCAAATAGTTGATCGTCATCGTCTGTTGGTGAAAGACCTTTATGAAGTTCAGCCAACACAAGAGATGGTTCTGATTCAAACCGATCTAGTAGTCCGTGTTGTCTAAGCACGGTACTGGAAGCTTCTGACGGTGCATCCGTTGATAAGGCACTGGCACTGCTAATACGTTGAGAAGTTTGCAAGTCAACATGATCCACAGTAATTGGTGTCGCACACCCAGAAAGCATTAACGCGATACTCGCCGATAATACGGCAGGCATAACATATCGCCATTTTACAGACTGCTCAGTCATCTGTGGTGCTTGAATATTTAAAGCCTTGTTTGTGACAGTACGCGTTGTTATGTGTTGTTTTCTCATCTTTTTTTCGCTCTTATCAAAGATTTTCAAGTGTTTGAGTTTTTCTACTGCTAATCCACAATAGGTTTCAGACTCCTAATTTATAATCTCATATTCAACTTTCTAAGTGTGCTGAACATATTATTCGTTCACTCTGAGATGGCTATATATCATTGCTCCCAACTTTTACCACTGCTGTCAAATGTGCGTGTTAGGTAGATTTTGCTCACTGTATCATGTGGATTGTTCGCTAGGCATTGAATAAATAGCAATTGCGCCTGTTCATAGTTCTTCTGATTGTAAAAGCTCATGGCATTATTGAATAAATCCAGTGTCGCCAATTTAGCGTTTTTTAAAGGTTCTGGGTCAGCATCAAACACTTCATAAACGGTAATCAACTCATCTTTACCTTTAC
>NZ_JAMQPN010000038.1 GCF_026151655.1 Leptospira soteropolitanensis
TGGAGACGACGTTTCCCGACCCTGAGTCCCGATGGGACGTTAGGGACTGGCACGGAGTTTGCGGATGCAAACGAGTGACAGAAGGGAAATGTGGCGCAGCCCAAGCGAGGCCTTGTGCCGAAGCGAAGCGTTTCCACGCTGTTAGCCGCAGTAGCCGATATTAACTAAAAAGTTTTTTTATTTCATCCCTAAGAATTTCTTCTGAAATTTCATAGATTCCTGTTTTTTCTATCGTTCCTGCAGTATACAACTTGTAATAGATTTTGATTGGATAAATTTTATCTTCAATTTTTGATATGGTTAAATTTATTGGTGTTACATCAAATTTATAGTTAGGATGGATTACAATTCCGTCTGTAGCAGCGAAATGAATTTCGCCATCATTACTTTGTGGTCGAAGTAATCTTTTTAAACCATGATTGAAATTTCCGAAACCGTGGGCGAAAATTGAGTACGGTGCCAAGGGTTTCAAATTTAAAAAAACATGCTCCGCAACTCCTTTTCCTGTATTTACGATTTGAATTATGATTTGGATATTAATTTTATTCGCATCTCCAGGAGAATTGATAAGCTTATGGGATAATGATAAATTTGCCTTACGACGTCTTCCAAACATATCTTCGAGGTCGAAATGTTCCAAAGGATAAAAGCTAGCACCGCTTCGTTTGTAATAACGTCCATCGATGACAGCCATATGGGGAGGGGAAAGGCTTTCTGGTATTAGGGAAACAGCAAAGCCTATATCATGTATTTGATCTGAAATTAAAATTTTATGTTCTACCTTTTCAACTAGGGGCTGAACATATTCTCCTGTTAACTCATTGAGCCTAGAGTAAAACTGTGAGATGTTTTGGATAGGTTCACATTTTGTGGCACAATCGATATTATTTTCATTCTTTTTTGCCAAAACACCCCAGACTATTAACCCGCCTGCTGAGTTTGCAAATCCTGATAAAGCTTTTGATAAGTTTTTCTTATCATCATCAGACCTGAGTGATCCACCTCTTACAGTTTTGAAGTCAAGGAAAAGTGTTTCTTGTTCCATTTCTTCAACGTAACGTTCTATTGTTGGAATATCTATACTTTGGAATTGTTGTATTAGACTCATAAGTTTTTCGGATATTGCGGCTAACGAAAAAGCTTACCGACGTTCCTCGTAGCTGAGCCTACGGAGTAGGCGTTAGCGTCGGCGCGATATTTGCGGAGGCAAAAATCGTGCCGGAGAGGAATGTGTCGCAGACCGAGCAAGGCCGTAAGTGCCGCAGCGCAGCGGTAAGCGGATGTTAATTGCAGTAGGTTTCTATAGAAATAGATATTATTCGAAAGGGAAATCTCATCAAGAGCGAAAATTTTCGATCCGAATCTTTCTTTTCTTATAAATTTAAATTGGTACTAGCGTATTAAAAACTCATCTTTCTTCGTTTAATGGAAAAATATAAATCGTTAGCAAATCACAGTTTAATAAAAGTTTCTTTGAAGAGAGTTTCCACTATTAAAAGGCAGCTATATATTTATTCCTCAACCCTTTCTAAAGAAAATTTTCGCGCGTTTTTTTTATATGATTTAACCTATTGCAATTAACGAAAAAGCTTACCGACGTTCCTCGTAGCTGAGCCTCAGTAGGAGGCGTTAGCGTCGGCGCGATTTTTGCGGAGGCAAATAAGCGTGCCGGAGAGGAATGTGTCGCAGACCGAGCGAGGCCGTGAGTGCCGAAGCGATGCGGTAAGCGGATGTTAGTCGCAGTTAAGCTATTTAGTTAGATTTTAGTTTCGAAACAGAGATTATTGTTTTCTTTGTATATTTTAACAATGAAATTTCCTTCTATAGATTCTTTTGAGTCTTCTAAATCACCGAAACATACTTTTTTTACTTTATAATCCTTTTTTTCTTCTTTCTTTAGTTTAACAGTTCCAACATAGATGATTTTTCCTTTAAAGTTTTCTGTTTTTTCAAAACGATTTAATTCTTTGTTGTAAGTTATTTTTTCACCTAATGCATAATCTCTTTCAATATCGTAAGTATGAATACTTGGCTTTGTAAACATAATGCAATTCGAGTATAAAATAATAGTCACTATATATAGAAATATAAGTTTCATTTGATTTTCTTTCTTAAAAATCCAGTAGCAATAATTTTATCATCAGTATTTTCGATAGATCCAATTAAAGGAATGAAAAACGCTTTAAATTCAGATTTATAATATTTAGCATTATAGAAAGTTAAATCTTCGATAATATCTTCTTCTTCTAGAAATAGCTGACCAAAGAAATCACGATTTTTATCTACTCTATAAAGTTGTAGGTTACTTTTCACCCAGCTATCGATATAGAAGGTTTCATTTGGGATAGTTATTTTACTCGAATCACCAAATAAAAGAATAATTGGAATTCTCTCTGAATACTGATTTTGAATGTAATTAGTTTTTAAAAATACATTGTTCGATTTTGAACTACATTGAAAAAAAATTAGTAAGATTAAAATTCTACTTTTTGTCATATTTTTGCTTAATTGCGAC
>NZ_JAMQPN010000039.1 GCF_026151655.1 Leptospira soteropolitanensis
GATTTAACCTATTGCAATTAACGAAAAAGCTTACCGACGTTCCTCGTAGCTGAGCCTCCTTAGGAGGCGTTAGCGTCGGCGCGATATTTGCGTAGGCAAAAATCGTGCCGGAGAGGAATGTGTCGGAGACCGAGCGAGGCCGTAAGTGCCGAAGCGCAGCGGTAAGGCGCTGTTATGCGAAGTCGAAATTAACGAGAAAAGATTTTCTTAATTTTTTCGATATACTGAGTATCGGCAGAGAAATTTTGTATTAGATAATTTAGACAAAAGTCTGCAGAGCTATTTAATTTGAATGAAACTAAGTTTAGTATCAGGGCTGGTAGTATTTTCTTCATTTCATTTTTTGTAAAATTTTCTTCAATTAATCGTATGCATTTTTCATGTTCACCGTTTTCGGAGGCTTTTTGGATTAAATTATACTGTTCAATTCTATCGATATTCACTTCAAATCCATTTACAATGTCTTTGTAATAAAGCATATCTATTCGTCCAAATTCTGTAGCATAATACCCTATTTGAAATTCTTTATTAATGGTATTTAGAATACCTATAAAAAACATTTTAATATTGAACTCAAATCTATCCTCAACGACGGACCATGCGTAATTCAATATTCCAAAATTTGGGTGAGTATCAACTCCAAAATAATAATAACCTTTGTTTGGTATACAGATAACTGGAATTGGAGGTAACGGTGAGAACCCACCTGAAAATTTAATTAATTTTCGAAAATCTGAATGTTTTACTTTTGATTTACTATTGTATGCAAAATAGCAAATGATCACTTGATTTGTGTTTTTAGAGGCTTCCGATTTTTTTAAAGAATTTATAATTCTGGCAGATTCAATGCTTTTTTTAATTTCTATACTAGTTGAAATAGATTTCACCTCTATTACATAATGGACACTTTCGATTGGAATATATTCGACATTAGCTAAATTTTGCTTAGTTGTTTTTTTTGAATATATTACGATGTCGCACTCTTTTGAGATATTTCCATAGCTGTCTATTATAAAACAATTATTGGATATAGCATATTCTTCTGTTAAATAATTTGCCAAAAAGTTCGAAACTAAGGATTCCCTAGATTTACCTGTATAAAGGGGGTGTTTGCTTTCGGATGTATATTGATATTCATCAATAATTTTCTTAATTTCATATTCAAATTTTTTTTGTATTGGATTCATATTTTTCGATTTCGCATAACGAACTAGACTTACCGAAGTTCCCTGACCCTGAGTCCCGGAACGGGACGTTAGGGACTGGCATGTAGCTTGCGTAAGCAAGGCGAATGCCAGAAAGGGAATTTGCCGGAGGCCGAGCGAGGGCTCGTCCCGAAGCGTAGCGGTAAGTCGCTGTTATACGAAGTTTCTCTTGGTTATTTTTATATTCTGGTTAACTGAAAATTCATTTAAATTTAATGCCTTATGCAATATAATAAGTGTTTTTCGAAATAATTTATCATAAATTGATAAAGACAAAATTGCTAATACAATTGTAAAAAAGTTGTTTTCAGTTAGTTTTATGATAAAGCTTAAAAATTTATTTTCAATTTTAATAAAGTAAATATATCCATAAAATATTAATGTCAAAGAGCAGTAAGATATGATAGTGTTAAAATTTGTTGAATATTCTCCAAAAGAATAGTCTTTTTTCTTGTTATACTTGATTTCCTTTATATTTAGACTATTCTCCTTTTCGTCGTATAAAGGATCTTCCTCATTAGTGATTTCATTTCCAAGCAGGTATTTTAATATAAATCTAATAGTTTTTGAGATAGGTTTTGTTATGCTTAACTTCAGGTGTTCGATGTAGATTTTAATTCGTGCTGGAAAACCATTAAACTTATATAATGTTATTAAATGATTCTTCATGCAGAAATCTATTAATTTAGTAAATTCTATTTTATCATTTTCAATATAGAATTGCTGTTCAAATATATCAAATCTTATTAAATTTTCTATTTCAATATCGATTGGAAATAGAGTTTTAAGAGATCGGGGGGAAACTTTTTTTAATTGAAAGCTTCCTGGAATAGATTCTTGATAGAACTCTACAATAATGGAGATATTTAATAAGCTGTTTTCACATTTGTTTAAATCATCTTCAACTTTAAATCGGATTAATGTAAATTTGTTTTCATTTAATAAGTTGGTTTTTGTCCATTTGTTTGGATATTTTATTCGAAAGCTAAAGCCTTCGTTATTCAAAAAAGTACGTGGTTTGGTATAAGTTGCAATTTTTGAAAGATCGAAATTTTCTAATTTAAAAATATCTTTTTGTTCCATAAGTTTTGAGAAATTTCGTATAACGAACTAGACTAACCGACGTAGGCTGGCCCTGAGTCCC
>NZ_JAMQPN010000004.1 GCF_026151655.1 Leptospira soteropolitanensis
AATGGGACGTTAGGGATTGGCACGACGCTTGCGCAAGCAAGAGGAGTGACAAAAGCCTATGTGTCGTAGACCGAACGAGGGCGTAAGTCCCGAAGTGAAGCGGTTAGTCGCTGTTATACGACGTTTTTGGTTGACTGTTTTTATTTTAAAAGATCTATTATGTCATTATTTCCTTTTTCGAATTTTACACCTTTTTGCGTTACCCTATAAGAATAAATATTGAGAATACTTAATAGTTCAATAAAACAAAGAAAGAATCCCATTCCTGTAGTAAGTTTATGGTCTTCGGTTAACTCATTATCTTCGACAAGATTTACCATTTGTTCTTGTAGTTTTTCGAAAGTTGTTTCTGTCGTAGTTGATAAAATTTCTATTTCCATGAGCATCTTTTTTACATTGAATTTACTGTTAAATTGTATAAACCTTTCAATAATATTTTTGTAATCTTTTGAGTTGATGCTTATATCTTCATTGTTATATTTTATTATATCTTTGAATGAATCGCTAATAGCTTTTCTCGTTACGTCATCGATGTCTTTTTTGACACCTGAAAATTTATTTTCTAATTCAGTGTTTAAATTTTCTGACGCATTTTGAACGAATTTCATTGTTTCGTTGATTTTAATGGATATATCTGCTAAATTTTTTGATGAGTTATTTATCTCCTCAATTGCTGAGCTTGAATGAAAATTTTGGAAGAATGTGTATATGATAGCGAGAATTGATAAAACTATCGATATGACTGAAGATAGAAATCCAATTGCTTCGAATATTTTTGGATTCTGATAAAAGTCTTTTGTGAATAGTATAAGGTTTAATAGTAGCATTAGTAAGGTTACATATACTAGGTCTTTTCTTTCGATTATTTGTTTCATTAGTTTATATTATCCTGCAAAAATGTCGTATAACGAACTAGACTAACCGACGTAGGCTGGCCCTGAGTCCCGGACGGGACGTTAGGGACTGGAACGACGCTTGCGTAAGCAAGAGGAGTGCCAGAAGCCTATGTGTCGGAGACCGAACGAGGGCGCAAGTCCCGAAGTGAAGCGGTTAGTCGCTGTTATACGCCGTTTCTTTCTATTCTAATTTCAACCATTCAACAAGTTTATTGAAATCATTTTTTTCTGAAATAGAAAAGCTTATTCCATCTCTCCATTCGGAAATGAGTATATGTGATCCAAAAATTTCATTAATTTTATCTGAAGAAATTTGCTTATCGTCACAGCCTGTGTAAATGTTTATATACTTCTCCCTGAAGTTCAAGCTAATCCAATTAAATCCTTCATAATTTTTCCTAATATCTCCAAATCTTCTTCTTTTCGGATCTCCTTGTTTTATCTTCTTACATAACTCTATACCTTTTTTTGCAAATTCGTAATTTAATTTAGGAATAATTTCCTCCCAGGTTATTTCTGAGGTTCCATCTTCTATTTTTTTCTTTCTACGAGTTTCATATGCTTCGGATAATTCAGGTAGAGGATATTTTTGATCCACTTCTAGTAATAATTCAGTTCCAATTTTGTGTAATCCGACTGAGAAAGCTGTTATATTTAGGCCATATTGAGTTGATAGCCAATTTGACGTTATAATGACTTCGGGGTCGTAATTTTCTGCAATTAGAATGACTCGAATGTCACCACTTAATTCATTTTCTTTTATTAATTCTAATGCCTCTGCTGATAATATTGTTTTATTTTTTTCTAGAATATTAACAAGTTTTTCAGAATCCCAAGAAGCTACCATCGCAGCATAATTGAGAGATTGTAGTAGCTGATATTTATTTTTATCTCTTTTTAATTCGATAACTATGAGTGATGAGTCATTTTGATCGATTGCAAGTAAGTCAATTGAATCTTGTATTGTATCATGTGGTTTTATTTCTTGTCCTATAAGAATACATGTTGGTAATCCGATATCATTTTTGAAAGTTTCCCAAGAATTAAAAATAAATTGTTGCAAATCGTTTCTCTCTAAAAGGTTTTCATCTCTTAAAATTGTAGATTCTATTTTGTTCAATTCTTTCTTTTTTAAATCTATTTTATACATATTTACTCCAAATTTTAAGAAATGGCGTATAACGAAAAATAATTGTTTTTCTGATATTTGCTAACATTGCTTGGTTATGGTTTTTCGGTTTATAACCTTTGGTGACTGATCTTTGTATAGCATTTAATTTCTTTATTCTGAATTTTATCGCAGTGTATTTATTTCGCTTCTTGGTTTGCTATATGTTATTCGTTTATTTTCACATGTTGTCAGTATCCGGTATTTGGGCATTATTGGCTTTTTATGTGACATAATCTTGCTGCCTTCTAGCTATGATTTGGGCGGAAATTTCACCTAATATCGCGGGTTAGGGCATAGCTTCGCCCCCTGAGTCCCATGTTTGGAAAAACGAATCTGAGTCTTTTTTGTAACAGGGTTAGTGCAAACGTTTTTTAAATAGGCCTTGGAAATTCTCATCTAACAGGTATTTTTTTGTTTGCAATTTATGTTTTTTTTTACGAATTATGCAATAAAAGTAAATTTGCATATTGTAATGAATTTTATTTTTTTCTAAAATTTGAATGGTAATAGCTGTTCGTCGCTAATCAATTCGTCAAAATCTTTGAAACTGGAAATCCCTGTCCAGATTTCTTTGAATGAGGCGAGTAGTCGTTTTCTGTAATAGGTTTTGTCGTAGATGAATGGATTTTGCGGGTTTTTAGTTTCGATCCTTTCTTCTGTTTTGTACCTTTCTCCCTTTCTTTCGGATTTTTTGTTTACTACTAAATAACGAATTTTTTCTCCTGCTTGGACGTGGATTCCCATTTCTAATAAGTCTTTGACTGCCACGGCGCTAGGTGCGTCTACACTGTAATCTTCTGGATCGTGAGAAGTGGATCTTTGTATGAGGAGGTCTTTCCAGAAAACATCGCCTTTGGAGAGTGGGTTATCATATTTTTTGAATATTTCTAAAATTTCGGCTTCTCTTGATTCCATATCAGCTATCGTTTCAAACTGACACATCCAGCGAATCATTTCTTGTTGTGCCGTTTTTATGTAATGAGGATAGTCTTTTCTTCTTAAGGCGATCCCTCTTCCTTTGAAATGCCCGTCGGTAAATCTTCCCATATAACGGTTAGCAACTGGCATTTTTTCATCTTGAGTGGAAGGTGGAAAGGATAACCAGGAGAAGATACCTTCCACATCCATTGTGATTTTAGTTTTTGCTTTTATCGTTTCACATATTTCTAAAAGATGGCTTTCTGAGATTGGTGACTTATCTTTTTTTTGAATGAAGATACAATCCGTAATGGCATGCACAAGATTGTATCCATAGTCTTCTGCAATTTCTTTTGCCAGAAGTAATTTTTCTCTTCCAAAAGCTGTGACTGCTTCATGGCTTTCGAGTTTTCCAAATTTTGCATTTCGATAACCTAAATAGCCGAAAGAGGTAACCAACATCCATTTTAAACTGGATTGTTTTTGTTCTATGTTATGTTTGTTGGTTTGGCCGGGTTCTTTACATTGTTTTTTGTAATGAGCCCTGCGTTCTATGACATGTGCAAGAGCCTCGGAAACAATACCTCTTCTTTTGTTACAGATTCGATAGCCTAAAGATGGAACTATTTCTGTTTTGGATTCATTTTTACAACACAAACAATTGATTGTTTCGGGAGATATATTGTGTGTAACCATCACTTTGGGATACATTTGCGAAAAATCTAATTGAGCTACATTTTCTAGTACAAATCCATTTTGAATGTCAGCCTGAAAAACCAGTCCTCCTTTGTCTGCGTTTAAAAGATCCAACGCTGTTTTTGGTGCCTCTAATGCACTTTTTTGCCAAGGAACAAGATAGTTCATGCGTAGTGCTACATCTACCTCAATATAGGTGAGTGCTTTTCCTGTTGATGCTCTTGCCATCTTTTGGATTGGTAAACGAGAGATACGAGCAAGTTCAATAATTCCCATAAGATCTGCTTCTTTATAAACAAATCCGTTTTTTGAGTCTATATGCCATCGACCAAACAAAGGGTAGGATGGTGCTCTAAACACGATTGTCCCGTAAGTATTAAAGCTAGTTCCTTGTGTTTGTATCGAACGTTTGATTGTGCTTGTTTTGTCTCTATCAAATTCTGTTGGTATATGATTTTCTTGTGAAGCTTTAAAGAGATAAGGAAAAAGGATTTGGTCACCGTAGGAGGTGAGAACTATATCGGGATCATGTTTTTTGAATATTTCATTTAGTTTATGTATCAAATTCGTAGAATTATTTGTTGGTATTTTATACTGATTGGAATTGATTTCAACAATGAGTGTGTTGTGTTGTAAAGAGATCCTTTGGCTTTTTTCTAAGTAGAGAGAGACTGTCCTAAAGTTTGGGATTTCATAATCCAAATCATGGATATCTGATAAACACTGAATATTTCTAATTTGGTTCTGGTTGTGTTTTGTTTCGTAACTTACTTCCAAATAAGCCAGAGGGTAGATGTCTTTTTCGACCATATAACCCGTGGTGATTTCGATATCAGAATGATAGATGTCGTATTTTCCATAGAGGTTAAAAAGTTTGTTTGTGATTTTGGGTAAGAGTTGTGGTTTAGAAATCACCAATTTGAGAACGGAGATGGTTCTATTTTCATAAAAAAGGCGTTTTTCTGTGAAGGTGGGAACTTCTGCTAAGGCGTTTAACTCATAAAAACGTTTTACTAATTTTTGAAGAATGTTTTTGGGTGCGTCAATGTAGATTGTAGGTAAAAATTCATCAGAAAATAATCGAAGTTCTCCCTCGAGAGACCTTAACCAAAGGTAGATTTTTTGTTCGGAGTGGTAGATATCAAACAAGTAACCCTTGAATGTTTCCATAGTCTTTTTGCTTTAATGTGTAATCACTTATCGGGGATTTTTTGTAGGCCTTTTTTAATTTCATTCACTTCTTTTTTTAGATCAATGAGCATGGATAAGATCATGGAGTCAATGGGATAGGGTAAAGATGCCATAACACCAGCTTGTACCTGTAATTTGGCAGTTCTCATTAGCTCATCGAAAATCTCTTGGTCTTGTCTTCGGAGAGACCTTCGGAAGTCAGATAAGTTCTCTTCTATTTGTAACATCTGCCGAGAATAAGGAACAATGGTTCTTCCCATGTTAAAGTCCTGTGATTGAAGTTTTTCTTGTACGAATGCGAGAGAGACCTTTTTCGGTTTTTAATTCCCATAAGTTTTGTGTGGTCTGTAGTAGTTTTGGAAAAAAGATTTGGAAATTTTTGTGGGAATAGGTCCAGGATTCGATAATGAGGAGTGGGACATTTTCACTTGGAAATTTTTCTATAAATGCTAACATCCTGTTTAATAAAAATAGGCCTTCGTCTTCTTTGACATCTCCATCCAGAAATTGTTTACAAGGAGCTAACAGAAAGTAAATGGTATTTTCTTCCTTTGTTTTTAGTATAGTTTGGATTGCATCTAAGATTTGGTAGGGGGTAAAGGCCCTTTGAACTCTGATCTGTTCTAAAAATGGTTCTGGTTGTAAATTTTGTTTTCTGGTTTCTTCGGCAATGGTGAAAGGATTGAATCTGATGGCACAGTCTAGATTGAAAACTTGAAACCCAGAACAAACTAGCGCATATTGCCAAAAATGTGCCAGCCGGTACATCCCTCTTTCTCCGGTCAGTACTCCGAGATCTTTTTGGTTCCAGTTTTTGATGGGTTCATAGACATCGTTTGAAACTTGGGAGTGTTCCGTTAGATTCATGTAGACTATATATGTGTATAGTAAAAATATGTAAAGTGAAATTTGTCTATCATTTTCTTTTTGGATCGGTGGGAAAAACTCAATCATTTCTCTTTTTCATCTAAACTTTCTTTTGTTTGGGTATAAAATAGGGAAACAATTTTAGGATCGAGTGGTCTTCCGGAAAATACAGGAGGAGAGAGGTGTAAAAACGGTAATAAAGTGACAGGCGAAAGGGATTGTTTCTCTAGAGATTTTTTTTACCTCTAGAGAAAACCAAAATACAGGGACTTAAAGAGGTGGAACTTCTTGGACCGTTTTGATTCCAGTTACAAAATAACTGGTTTCGGCAAAACAACTAAAGGGAACTCCAACATGTTCTTCGTATTCTAAAACTACCCGTTTGCCAATGGATCGATTTAATTCTTCCGCAATGACTTCATCCCGGACGCTGAAAAAAAACTTTTCTGTCATGGTTCCGGGCATTGTGACAAGGGCCATTTCCCCTTCCCAAGTTTTGCAAATCCAACCTTTTTTGGAAAGTTTTTGGATGTATCCCGCACGGTCTCCTTCCGAATAACTCCATTGGAGGGTGAGCCAAGTGTAACCTGCAAACAGAATGGCAAGCAGGATTAAAAAGAAGCTAAGACGAATTAAAAATTTACTCATAGGTTCATCCAGAAGTTTGGACAGAGTAACGAAAGTTTCAAGACAATATTTGAGCTGAGGGATGAGAATTTTGCAAATACGATTGGGTTTTTTGCGCCAGGGACCGGAGGGCTTGGTCTGCCTTTGGCAGACGGGAGCGAATGCGGACCCCGGAGTGGCCCGGTCCGTCTTTAAAGGGAATTCGGATCTACTAACAGAGTGGAGGCGCCCCAAAACATAAAATGATTAGTGAGACAAAGTATGAACTTTTTTAGAAAATAATTTTTTAAGTGTCGATTACGGTGGAAAGTTTTGGCCTATCGTGGTAGAGGAGAACCATTGGGTGGCGGGTCTAGTTCCCCACCCAGAGATCGGGCGGGGATACTATATTCGCACATTCTTTCTTGCCAAACTACCGAATCCCTACCAAACTCTCCCCAATGCGTATTTTATTTCTTTCGATCTTAGTTCCATTTTTATTTGTTAGTTGCTCTTCTGTTTCTTACCAAAAAATAGATAAAGCCAGGGCCACCAAACAGTGGGGAGTTTTGGAGGTCAAAGAAACGGCTCGCAGTATGAGCCATTCTTTATCGACATACTACAAATCAGATTTGAAGACCGGTTACTTAGAGTGGAAGGCAATTCAGAATTCTACCTCAGAACATATTGATACCAAACTCATTAGTAATGAAATTTTAAACCAACTCACAAAGGATAAGATTCCTTTTGTGGACACTTCTATCCGTGAGGAGGCAAGTGTGGAGATGGCTTTTGGGAAAACAGGAATGGTTTCGCCTGATTCTCGTTTGGCTGTGGGAAAATTTAAATCCCCTTCACATAAAATCAAAGGTGAAATCAATGAAGTGGTTAATTTCGAATCAGGATCTCGCATCCAATACATCACAGTGACACTTTTTCTTGTCAGTTTGGAAACCAACCAAATTGTTTGGTCGGAACAAACAAACTTTTTAAAAACAAGTCGAGTAGAAGGTTATGGCCTTTGATTGTCTGGGAAAAAACCAAATCGAACTTTGACTTTACCCATAGCAGGGCTTAAAGTATAAGGTAAGTTATCTGGATTCATCTGAAGTTTGGGAGAGACGAGGTTTGACCTGGATTTTCCCATCCAAACATATTCTGGAAAAAACCTGACATAACGGTATTCGTCAGAGATATCCAAATCTTTTCTCATATTTCTCCTTGCATCATCGTAAGAAGTTTCAATCCAATCGGCACCGAGTTTGAAACCATAGCCAATAATGACAAATCCCATTCCTATAGCTTGGCCCGAATTTGCTTCAGCTCCTAAATAAACGACACCTGCACCAAAGGCGACAATCGTGGCACTGGCAAGGATGGCACCGGTGACTTTGACTGTTCCTTTGGTTCCTTCTTTTAAGGCACTGGCAGATACTAGTTGAAAGTATTTTGAATCTTCGATAAGTTCGGAAATTGCATTATCTCGAGTTAGGTGACGTTCATACCATATTAAAGTATCTTTTTCTAATACAAGTGGAGTTTTAGTTCCGCCATCCACGAGAGAGAGTTGACTTTGTTTTCCTGATAAGCGGAATTTTAGATTTCGAAGTCCCCGAATGAAGTTTAGATTTACAGATGGATCCATTTCTGGTTCCGCACCTGGGCCTCCAAATATCAAAATGAATTCTTCATTTCCCGAAAATCTTTCATTTGCCAATGACCGAAGGGCGGCCGATTGGGGTTTTTGTTGGCTGGCTCTTCGAAAATCTACTTTTGCCTCTTCTATCGAACCAGTTGAGAGCCAAAGGGAAGCAAGTAATAGACGTAAGGTGGGGTCGTCAAATTGACCTTCTGCGCTCCATTCCCCACTGAGTAGGTTTCCCGCATACCGTGCTTGGATTTTTCCTTTTTCATATTCTCCTGCCCGCACGTAATACAAACCAAGAAGGATGTGTAGGTAGATGATTTCAGCTTCCGAGGCATAATATCCTTCTTCTGTTTCCATATAGAAAAACGATTTTAAAGATCTAGAAGCACTGAAACGAAGACGTTCTTTGCTATCATTGGCAAGTTGTTCCAGTTTTTTATAATTGGTTTCCCCTTTTAAAAATCCCAAATGGGCACGTTCGAGGATTCCAATAAAACCCTTTTTTTCTTTTGTCGGAAGGTAATCAATGGCATTTTCTAAATTGGCTTTTTTGTAAGCGCGGAGGGAGTCTTCATATTCTTGTCGTTTGGCGATACTTGTACATTGGATACAGAGAAGTAAAAAAACAAAAGAAGAGAAGGATAGGCGCATTCGGCCTATCCTTTACGAAAAATTAGATTTGTCTATTCGAAATAAGCTTTCAGGCCTGATTCAAATTCTGCTTCTAAGGATTTGGCAGTCCATTCCCATTGGAATCCATTTCCTTTGACAGAAAGAGATGATTTGGAATTGGATTTCCCAAGAGTTGTAAAACCAAGTCCGGCTTTGGTGTATTTCTCTTTGACTTTTTCTTCGTCTTGGCTTAGAAAACTGATCACAAAAGATGCTCCCGTTTCACCAAAACAAAGTTCGTCTAGACGTTTGAAACTTTTTTGAAGTTCTTCTAGGTTTACTTCCAAACCTCTGTTTCCTGAAATCACAATTTTTGCCAGTGCCACAAGAAGGCCTCCAAGTGACAGGTCTTTGGCGGAAGTAAGAAGTCCTTCTTTACGGCAAGAGATGAGTGTGTCAATGGCCGCTTTTTCCTTTGAGAGAGAAATGGTTGGAATTTTCCCTGTATCAAGGCCATGAAACTTATAAAGGTATTCGGAGGCAGAGATAGTGGGTTGGAATTCACCCACAAGGGCATACAAAACTTCTTCTTTTGTGCGAGGGTAAGTGTGAAGTCCTTTTGCTACATCATCAATTACTCCCACCATACCAATGGTAGGTGTTGGAAACACTGGTCCTTCTGGGGATTCATTGTAGAAAGAAACGTTTCCTCCCGTCACGGGAAGTCCAAGGAAACGACATGCATCCCCAAGACCTCTCACACATTCACTAAAGATATAATAGTTTTCTGGGATGTAGGGATTTCCAAAGTTCAGGTTGTTTGTGACCCCGTAAGGTTCTGCACCCGTGGAGGCAACGTTTCTTGCTGATTCACAAACGGCAATTTGTGCCCCTTCGTATGGATTTAAGTAGGTGTAACGCGAGTTACAGTCTGTGGCGACAGCAATTCCTTTTTTGGTACCAGGAATGCGTACAAGACCTCCGTCTTCCCCAGGCTCTACCACTTTCACAAGTCCCACTTCAGTATCATACTGCTCATAGAGAGGTCGTCTGGAGCTGATATTTAAAGAAGAGAGAAGGGTATTTAATGTTTGGGAAACTGTATCTTTAGACAAATCATTGATTTTGTTTGGATCAAACTTTGTCACCTCATCAAGGTAAGCTGGTCTTTTTTCTTCTCTCACATACCTTGGAGCCCCACCACCGAGTACGAGTGAGTCTGCCGGAATTTCTGCTTTGAGTTTTCCGTCTTTTCTGATTTTAAGGATTCCGTCTCCGGTGACAGTACCAATCTCTACTGCATTCAGGCCCCATTTGTGAAAGATAGAAACTAGCTCTTCTTCCTTTCCTGTTTCCGGAATGACAAGCATTCGTTCTTGGGATTCGGAAAGCATGATTTCGTAGGCGTTCATATCCGATTCCCGTAAAGGAACTTTGTCTAAGTCCACATCCATACCGGTTTTTCCTTTCGCACTCATCTCGGATGTGGCACAAGAAATTCCGGCAGCCCCCATATCTTGGATGCCCACAAGGAGATTTTTTTGGATGGCTTCGAGGGATGCTTCCATCAGAAGTTTTTCCATAAAGGGATCGCCCACTTGGACGGCAGATCTTTTTTCTTCCGATTCTTTGGTGAGGTCTTTGGAGGCAAAACTTGCGCCGTGGATTCCATCCCGACCTGTGGTGGCTCCGACAATATATACTTTATTTCCCACCTTACCTTTGGTAGAGGCAGAAGCCATTTGGTCATGGCGTGCAATTCCCACTGTCATGGCATTCACGAGTGGATTTTTGGTAAATGTAGGATGGATGAAAAGTTCTCCACCACCAACAGCAATCCCAAGAGAGTTTCCGTAATCACCGATTCCTTTGACTGCGCGTGTGAGTAAATACTTGTTACGCGCTTCTTTTGGGTCACCAAACCGAAGTGAGTTGAGGGAAGTTATGGGACGAGCTCCCATAGTGAAAATATCTCGCATGATCCCACCAACACCAGTCGCCGCACCTTGGTAAGGTTCTACGGCTGTTGGGTGGTTGTGGCTTTCAATTTTGAAGACAACGGCAAGACCATCCCCAATGTCCATAGCTCCTGCATTTTCTTCTCCCGCTTGGGCCAGAAGTTTCTCTGACTTAGTGGGAAGGGTTTTTAATTTTAAAATTGAATTTTTATAAGAGCAGTGTTCCGACCACATGGCGGAGAAGATTCCAAGCTCTGTGGAGTTAGGCATTCTTCCTAAGATCTTTTGGATCTCTACAAATTCAGTTTCCGTAAGTCCGTGTTCTTTTGCATCTTCCAGACTAACTTTCTCTTTTTCCATACTGATTCCTTAAACAAGTTCTCTATAATTGCGATTGAAATAGAGGAGGGGAGATCCTTCTTTCGTCACTACTGCTTCCACAAGACCAATGAAAATCCAGTGGTCCCCACAATCGATGGTTTGGTTCACTGTACAGTCAAGTGAGGCCAACGAATCTGGTAAAACTGGGGCTCCGGTGGAGAGGGTTACTGGTTTTAGTCCTTCCAAAACAACCGCTTTGTCCAGGGAACCAGAAGCAAAATCAGCGGAAATTTGTTTTTGTTCGGAAGAAAGAATATTCACCACGAAGTTTCCTGCTTTTTCGATGGGTTCTTTGGCGCTGGAATCTTTTGCCAAACAGAATAAAACTAACGGTGGTTCTAAGGAAACAGAAGAAAAACTAGAAACAGTGACTCCTCCCTTTTTTAAGTCAGAAGCATAAGTGATCACACACACGCCACTGGCCCATCGGGAAAGTGAAGATTTAAATTGGTCTATCGATGCCGGCATAAAGCCTCCGTATTGACAAATATCAATTTCTGGAAGGATTCTAAAAACTAAATTCCATTTGACCCATTGATTATTTACGAGTGATTTAGGGTTAAGGCAATGGTATGAAAGCACTCACAAAACATAGAGAACTTATTTTTAATGACCTAAGAGAAAGAAAAGACCACCCGACAGCAAAGATGGTTTTTGAATCGGTAAGGGGAAAGGCTGACAAAATTAGTTTCGCCACTGTTTACAATTCTTTGGAATACTTGGTAGAACACAAAATGGTAAACAAACTGAATATCGAGTCGGATTCCGTTCGTTATGATGCCTTTTTGGATGACCATTCGCATTTACTCTGCACAGAATGTGGGAAGGTTTTGGATGTGGCTCCCTTAAAGTTAAGCACAGACACAGATTTGCAGAGCCTAGGTTTCCAAGTCAAACACGTGGACATCGTAGTGACAGGGACCTGTTCTTCTTGTAATTCTCTGTAATTTTTTATGGATAGGGAGGTTCCCTATCCCATGATTGTCCTATGGGCATCATTCATTCACTTTCGGCGGATCTTATCAACCAAATTGCCGCCGGAGAGGTGATTGAGTCCACACATTCCATTCTCAAAGAACTCATCGAAAATTCCATCGATGCCGGTGCCACAAAAATCGAAATTGCTACCGATTCTGCAGGCTTTGGTCGTATCCTTGTTTCCGACAATGGACATGGAATCCAAAAAGAGGATTTGCCTCTTGCCATCAAACGTTATGCCACTTCTAAAATCCAAGACTTTCATGACTTAGAACATCTATTTACCTTTGGGTTTCGGGGAGAGGCTTTGGCATCCATTGCTTCTGTTTCTCGGATGGTTTTGGAATCCGGGACAGAGGGAAATCGCACCGCCTACCGCGTGATAGTCGAAGAAGGAAAAATTGTAAAAGAAGAAGAGATTCCTTTTTTCCTAGGAACCAAAATTGAAATCAAAGATTTATTTTATAATACACCTGTTAGGCGTAAATTCTTAAAAACTGAAACGGGAGAAGAGAAAAAAAATAGGGCACGAGTCCAAACTATGGCAGTCTCCGAACCAAAGATCGGGTTTCGGTATTTACAGAATGGAAAGGAAGTTTTGAATGTAGTTCCCGAAGAGGGCTTCGAACGTGTGTTATCTGTTTATGGCGAAAATTTACGGGATCATCTTTTGCCAGTGAATTCCAGCCGCAATGGAATGACCCTTCGTGGTTGGATTTCCCATCCGGATTTTTATAAATCGTCCCGCACTGGCCAATTTTTCTTTGTGAACAACCGTTCTGTGGAACTGAAATTCTCCGCACAAATTCTCAAACGTTGTTATGGGGAACTTCTGCCAAGTGGCGCCTTTCCTTATGCGTATCTTTTTTTCGACCTTCCTCGTGAGTTTGTGGATGTGAATGTCCATCCACAAAAAAAAGAGGTTCGGTTTTTATCAGAAGAAACCATTACAGGAATTTTATTCCAAGGGATCACAGAAGTGTTACGAACCTCCACCCCTGTGGAATTTTTAGAAATGCGTCGAAGACTTTCTATGCCGATTCCATATGAAAATCGTGGGGGCGAGGGAGGAGGTTCTGGTTTTGCTGGCCCAGGATTTGGATTTGGACAAGGGATGTTTCAAAACCTCCAAACCGATGGAGACACACTGATTGGACCAAGTTCCATTGAAAGTAGGCCAGGATTTTCCCTGGAAGGAATGGGTGCGGGAACCAATTTGCATTTGTTAGGGGATCATCTTGTAAAACACAATTTGTTTGTTCCTAAAAAACATTATGGGGTTTTGTTTGAAACCTTTATCCTGGCAGAAGCCGAGGACGGACTCTATATCATCGACCAACATACCGCTCACGAAAGGATTCGTTACGAAGAAGTATTAAGGGATCTAAAGTCCAAAGCGTATAAGTCGCAAAGTCTACTCACACCCATTCGCCTGGAACTGACAAAAGAAGAAGCCGAAGAGATGTTAGAAGAACGAACTTCATTTTTGGAACTAGGCATCACACTCGAACCATTTTCAGGAGGGACCATTCTCATCCGAGAAGTTCCATCCTACATAGATCCGGGGAAAGAAACAGAAACCATTTTGGATTTATGGGAAAGGTTCAAACAAAAAGATCCGGAAGACAAAGAACTCTATGATGAAATGGCAAAATGTGTGGCCTGTCGTTCTGCCATCAAAAAGGGAGACCAAGTCTCTGATGCCATCATCGGAGAACTTTTACAAAGATTGTCCTATTGTGAAAACCCGTCTCTTTGTCCCCACGGCCGACCGACTCTCATCAAACTCACAAGAAAAGATCTAGAAACCATGTTTCATAGGATCTAGAACCTAGAGGAAAGAACCGAAAAACATTGATAGAATTCTCGGATTCGAAATTCTAGGCCTCATGCCACGCCCCCTAGAAGGCAAAAATATGACCCTGCGGGAGAAGGAAAAAATCCTTCTCCAAAAGATCAAAGCAGGGGATCCGACTGCCTATATGACCTTAGTGTCCCCTTTCCGAGAACGATTGTTCCGCAAAGCCGTTTCCATGGTAAAAGATGGAGATGATGCGGAGGATATTGTCCAAGACGCCCTGATTTCTGGTTATAAATCCATCCAAAACTTCCGTGCGGAAGCTGGGGTCTATACTTGGCTCTACCGTATTGTGGTGAATAAATCCAAAGATTTGCTTGCAAAGAAGAAACGAGGTCGGGAAAAACCTATGGATGACTCGGGAGATAACCAATTTGTGGATTCTCGTGTCGGATATGAAAAAAAATTGGAACTTTCTGAGGAGTCTCGTTATCTAATGGATAAGATTGCACTCTTAGAAGATTCCTACAAACAGGTTTTGGAACTTCGTTATTTCGAAAATCTTTCGTATAACGAGATTGCTGAGATCATGGAATGTAACGTAGGTACTGTTAAGAGTCGTCTCTTCAAGGCGAAGGAGTTTTTAAAGCACCTCATCCAGAAAGACGAAAAGGGAGAAGGGTTCTTTGAAAAATAAGTTTATGAGTTTAAAAGATTGGTTTCGTTCACAATATCCAGGTCTCTTTCCAGAAGAGACAGACAGTGTGGTTTTGGAAAATAAGATTTGTTCTCTTTTCCAAAGGGTAAAGGAAAAGGAAGATACCATCCTTCCCCGGATGTCTGAAGACTTCGACATTCGCTTACTGAACCTCCTTGAATCCGTTACCTTTGACAAACCAAACCAAAAGATCTCCTTCACATTCCGCGATTTAATTGAAAACCGAACGGTTCAATATTCCTTCTCTGCCGTAATGGCTTTAAGTCTTGTCTTTGTTCTTGCCACTAGGAACTCCCAAGAAACCACAATTTCTGGAAATGATACGGCAGGTGTTGTGATTGAACAAAACAATTACCAATACGAACCTACAAGCCTTGATCTGAATGAATCCTACCAGAAACGTATGTTACTGGATCATTTGCGTTCGGCTCCAGGTTCTGTTTATGGACTTCGTGAGTTAGAATTGTATTATGAAAAAACAGGAAGAGAGTCTGCTGCAGACGAACTTCGCCTTCTCATTGAATCTGTCGAAAGATAGATTTTAAACAAACCCCTTGGCAAATTGGACGGCATCCCTAGAGCGGATGTCGTCAGCAGAATGGAGGATGGCCAAAGCAAATTGTTCCATCCTTGCTTCTAGACGAAAACTACCTCCACTTCTTTCTTTGCTGTCCGCAAGTCTCTTTAGTTCTGAAAACCAAATTTGAATGGTGGTTTCGTCTTTTTTGATTGTAGGTCGAAAGATCCCTTCTCTCCAAGCAAGGACAGGAACGAGTTCTTTCATTTCGTCTTCCTTTTTCGTCATTTCAATGGCTTTTTGGATGAGGGTGAGAAGGGGTGGCCAACGAACGATTGTATGGGGAAAAAGTTGAGGATCATTTAAAAAAGCGGTGCGGTAGGTTTCGATTCCTTCCCTTTCATTTCCTGTCATCACTTGTGTTTCTGCTAAATAATACTGAAGTACGGGTGATTGTTTGTTTCCCCCATAGAGTAAAACTTCCAATGCCATTCCATAGTCTTTGATTTTGATGAGGCAAACGGCAAGGTCACGTAACAGGTCTTTGTCGAGAGCATTGGCACCTTCCCATTGGTAAGCCAATTTTAGGTGGTCGCGTGCTTCTTTTAAGATGCAGTCTTGGGTGACAAAAAAACTATCGGTGGTATGATATCCACGTTTTCTGATTTCCGATTCAAAATCAGCAAAGAATCCAAGGAGTAGTTTGCCCCTTTCTTTTCCTTCTCTGGTTTTTAGAATTAAATCAAGCCTATGATCCCAAAAACTGGCTATATAATATCCGCTGATGGTAGCAAGGTCTTCTGGATCTCGATCCAGAAGTACGGAATAAAGAGATTTTGCAGTTTCAAACTCACCATTGGAAAGATAAGTGAGTGCTTCTTCCGACTTCTGAATCATAAGAGACTTAGTGTTGGCTTTTTTTATCGTGGTGTTTGCTTACTTGAGAAAGGATTTTGTCTTCCAATCCATCGATACAAACATAAACATCTTTGTCTTGGTTGTGTGCATTAAAATTGGTGCCATCAGCGTGTAACTTTAAGTTAGAGCTAATTTCTCCATGAATGGCTTCAAATGATACTTCGCAGGATACGATTTTTTGAACGTATTTTGTAACTCTTTCTAGTTTTTCGTCCGCATATTTTTCAGCGGCTTCGGAGCGGTCTAAGTGTTTCCAGGTATAATTGATTTTCATAGTTTGTCCCAATTTGGTATGGATTGATTGTATTTTAGAAAAAAAGCAAACGTCAAATAAAAAAGAATTGAAGGTGTATGTTTCTCATCTTTAAGCTTGGAACATGGCAAATGAAGAAAAAAAAGTTGGCGCCAAAAAAAAGTCCGCCCCTAAGAAGAAACAGTCAGTTGTCAGCTCAGAAGATAAACCAGTAAAAACTGGTGCAAAGAAAGCCGCAAAAAAAACGGTAAAAAAAACAGAGCCTCTTTCTCATTCCAACTCTCCTGTTCTTATTTACAACGATTCCAAATTTACAAAACATCCGGAAATACCTGGGGATGATCTCATGAGAGTCCTTATTCGGACTCCCAGGGAAGCTTTTGTGTTTTGGAAGTTCTCAGAGAAAACAATAACAAATGTTTTAAACGAATTAGAATCACCTTCGACAAATGAGTTGAAATTTCGATTGAAGGTAGAATACAAAAATATCTTCGGAAGCGAACGGATCGAGTTTTATGATTTAGCTCCGTTTACAGAATCTTATTATTTGAAATTTATGTTTCCGGTCCGGGAGATCCAAACTTCCATCATTGTTTCTTATCAGAAAAAAGAAGTTTCTGCCCTTCATACGAGTGGAAAGGATTTACCGGTCGGATCCGAATCCTTTCGTTTGGATAAGGAATGGATTCACCCACAGTGGATAGAGATGGGGCTTGTGGCAAAGTCTGCAGATAGTGATGAGTATTATTTTAAAGATGGAGATCCTTCCGGGTTTTATGTTTTCCCCAGAAACACTGGTGGTAGAGAAGGACATCAGAATTTAAACCAAGCACCTTCCTCTTTGGGGAATGGATCGGGGTCAGGAAAAGGACTTTTGTAATGAATCATTTTGTAAAAGGGCATTTGGTTTTTGTTTTACATGCCCACCTACCGTTTGTTAGACATCCTGGATATGATACACCTTTTATCGAAGAAAACTGGTTAAACGAAGCAATTCTCGAAACTTATATTCCACTGATTAGAGTGTTTCGTAATTTAAAAAAGGAGTCGGTTCCTTTTCGGATCACCATGTCTTTTACGCCTACGTTATCATTAATGTTAACAGATCCGTATTTGCAAAATGGATTTCGAAAGTATATTAAAAATCTAATCAGTCTTGCTAATCACGAAACCAAACGGACAACATACGATCCTCATCTCAACTATCTTTCCAAACGTTACTTGGAACATTTTTTAGATACCGAATCTATTTTTGAAGAAACGAAAGGGGATTTAACAAAGAGTTTTCTTCCCTTTATCGAATCAGGTGAGTTAGAGGCCATGACAAGCCCTGCCACCCATGCCTTCCTTCCTTTTTATGATTCGGAAAGTTCTATTTTTCGTTCCCAACTAAAGAATGGAAGGAGGACCTTTCGTCGTATTTGGGGGCGTGATCCTAAAGGTATCTGGCTTTCGGAATGCGGATACACACAAAAACTAGAAGAGGAATTAGACCGGGAAGGATTTCGGTATTTCTTTGTGGACACTCATGGAATCACACATGCAAGCCCCAGACCAAAGTTTGGTGTGTATGCTCCTGTGGAAGTGGGGTATGGGGTTTTTGCTTTTGGACGGGATCCTGAAAGTAGCAAACAAGTTTGGAGTTCTATCGATGGATATCCTGGAGATTACCGGTACAGAGAATACTACCGTGACATAGGCCATGACCTCCCTTGGGAAGATATCTCACCTTATCTCCACTCCAACGGAGTGAGGATCAATACCAGCATCAAATACTTTCGGATCACAGGGAAAACCCAGGATAAAGGATACTACCATCCAGACTGGGCAATGGAAGCAGCAGGAAACCATGCCGAAGATTTTTTACGAAACCGCATCCGCCAAGCAGAGTATTTATTTGAAACGAACAAACAGCCGGCAGTGATCGTATCACCGTATGACGCGGAGTTATATGGTCACTGGTGGTATGAGGGTCCACAGTTTATCGAATTTCTTTTCAAAAAAATCCATTTTAATCAAAACACCATCCAACTTTCTCACCCAATGGAGGCGGCACGTGGTATTCCCCGAGTCCAATCCGTGGAAATGAAAATGTCCAGTTGGGGGGAAAATGGATATGGAGAAGTATGGCTCAATTCCACGAATGATTGGATTTATCCTCTCATCCATTCCTTAAGCATCCGAATGCACAAGAGGGCTCATGAATTCGGATCCGGAACCGATTTGCAAAAAAGAATTTTAAAACAAATGGGAAGAGAGCTCCTTCTTTTACAAAGTAGTGATTGGGCTTTTATCATGAAAACAGGGACGATGGTGGATTATGCGGTTCGCCGAACCAATGTACACACCAATCTCTTTTTGACTCTGGAAGGGATGTTAAACGGGCCCGTGGACGAAGGAATCCTTTCGGCCGCAGAAGGAGAAAACAATGCCTTTCCTGATATCCGAATTGAAGATTTCTATTAGAATTCTTCTAAAAATTTCTTGCCTGGGAAGAGGCGGGTAGGAGGCTTAGTCTTAAGTCGGAGGGTTTTATGTCGAATGCAGTTCGTTTTCCCTTGGTTCTGATACTGGTTTTCTTTGCTGCCAATCTTTTGGTTTGCCGTCTTGGCCACAAAGAAACAACGGAAGGAGTGTTTCGGATGGACGATTCTGTGATCCGTTACGTGGAAGCTTTAGAAGCTGCCGATGCTCATAAATCTTCCTCTAAACCGTCTTTTGGAAATAACGGTCTCCTTTAAGGGGTCGTCTCATTTGTTTTTTAAGCATTTGGGCCAAGATAGTTTTGGCCCAAACAGTTTCGTCTTACTTCGGTTTGAAGTCCACGTTGTCCCAATAGTCTTTTCCATAGTCAAAGAAAATCTCGGCTCCCGCGGGGATCGTTTTTAATACTTTAAACCTTGCCGTTTTCCATCTGACAGAAGTGATGAGTTCCGCGTTGGGTTTTGAAGAGTGGTTGATGTAACGGGTGTAATTCGACTCGCGGCCTTCCCCGTAAATCCACCAATCCTTACAGATCCAAAGTAGGTATTTTGAGTCTACGTATTTGTTTGATTCCGCTTGTTCATCGGTAATGATTTTACCCATATAATAACCTACGGTATCTCCCTTATATAATGTTTGTTTGGTGAATAGTCCCATTCCGATATTGGGAACAGAGGAAGGTTTTACAATAAAGTCACTTTCGGTATACACTACCGGTTTTCTTTTTTTGACCTTCTTTATCGATTTCTTTTTCTTCATTTTCTTCCTATATGACATAAGAGGAAAACAATTCTACCTTGTAAAGCGATTGGTATTTAAGATTGGATGGTTGGCTTACCGAACTTTAAAGGACGAGGGGGATTCTATGATCCGAGAACCACAAAAACCAACGGAAGAGAAAACCAATGTTGTGAATCTGGCGATCTACCGAGCCAAAAAAGCTCTCGAACGAGACGGGTTTGAAGTGGTAGAAAATCCAGACGGAAAGATTACCCTTGTCATTCGTCTTGCGAAATAACCACCCCCTAGGATTTTGGATACATGACAGCTACTCTGGAAGGCACCCGCATCGGAAACGGACAAAAACATTGTGTCATCGTTTCAAAGTTTAATGAATTCATTACCGAGTCTCTACTCAAAGGAGCAAAAGATGCATACAGACAACATGGGATCGCTGATTCCGATGTCACTGTGATCTATGTTCCCGGTGCCTTCGAACTCCCACAAACTGTAAAACGTGTTCTTGGGTCAAAAAAATACCAATTCTCTGCCATCGTTTGCCTTGGGGCCGTGATTCGCGGAGCTACTTCTCATTATGATTTGGTTTCTGGGGAAGCCGCTAAAGTAGGATCCGTGGCTGATGGATCGGTACCTGTGATTTTTGGAGTCATTACGACGGAATCGATCGAACAAGCCATCGAAAGAGCTGGCACCAAAGCAGGTAACAAAGGATACGAGGCAGCCACCACAGCTATTGAGATGGCAAATCTTTTCAAAGAGATCGGATGAGTTCTAGACACCGCGGGCGAAGTCTCGCCCTAATGTGCCTCTACCAAATTGACCTTGTCGGAACCGATCCAGAACGGGCGATGAAATTCGATTGGTATGATAAAAAAATCACTAGAGAAGAAAAGGATTATGCCGTCTTTCTTGTGAAAGGAGTGGTCGAAAATCGAAAAGCGATCGATACTCTAATCAAGAAGTATTCGGAGAATTGGGAACTTTCGCGTATTTCCGTGGTCAACCGCTGTATTTTGCGTTTGTCGATTCTTAGTTTGCAAAAGGAACCTTTCCTTGCGGCCCCCGTTGTCATCAATGAGGCGGTGGAACTCACTAAAGAATTTGAAACAGACGAATCGGCTCAGTTTATCAACGGACTACTGGATGCCTTCTATAAGAAGGAGATCGTAGCGAAAAATCCCAAATAAATAAAGAATGGATCCCATCCAAAAAAACCGGTTTCGCATTGAAGAGCAGTCTTCACAGCCAAGTTATTACCAGGAAGATCCATACTTACGGAACCTGGGTAGAGAAAAAGAAACCACTTACGAATCAGAAACCAGGGCAGGTCGTCCAGTTTTATCTTTTTTGTTTTGGACATTCCTTGTTCTACTTGTCCTTGGGTTTTTAATTGCTGGATACTGGTGGTATCTACAAAAAAAACAAAACCCAGAAGAGATTGCCAAAGCTTTAAAGAACTTACCCACAGATAAAAAAGCTTTAAACCTTCTTGTCGATAAACCTTACCTTCCAGATGATTCCGTAAATCCTAAACTAGCCGCTTGTCTTAGTGCCTATCACAACCGTTATGTGAACCGAGTGGGAAATGTTTGTGAGGAGTTTTTAAATTCGCCGGGAAGCGATGAAGATAAGTCCATTGCACTCACTGTCCTTGGTGTGATGTATGATGAAGCAGGTCGTTATATCAATGCCATCGAACGATTGGAAAAAGCCATCCAATACGATTCCAAAAACTACTTTGCTTTTTATAATCTTTCTCTTGCACTCAAACATGCAGGGAAATTTGAAGAGGCAAGGCGAGCTGCCGAAAGAGCCAAAGAAATTGCACCCAATGATTACCGTGTGGCACTCCTGCAAGGAAATTTATTCCAAGAGATTGGAGATCCTGCCAGTGCCATCGAAGCTTACAAAGAAGGGCAGTCACTAGCACCCACAGATGTCACTCTGACTTATAACCTTGCCATCAGTTATTTGAAACAAGGTAATATCGCAGAATCTATTTCTGAATTCCAAAAGGTCGTACAAACAGCGCCCAATTCCCAAACCGCTGTTTTGTCTTATGGCCATTTGGGAACGATCTTTTATCAAAGAGAAGATTATGATAGAGCCGAGTTTTATTTCCGCGAAGTGATTCGCTTGAAAACAAATGATGCCAAGTCCTACTATAACTTAGGTTTGGTGTATTTGAAAAAGAAAGTGCCAGAAGAAGCCGCTAAATACTTTCAGAAAGCCCTTGATTCCAATGCCAATGAACCAGAAGTGTATCGTTATATTGCAGACGCATTTCTATCGATGGGCCAAACCAATATGGCCATCACTGCCTTAAAAAAAGCTTTGTTACTAAAGCCTAGTGATGTGGATTCCCTTTTTGCATTGTCTGAGCTCTATTATAAAAAAGGGGAACTGGTAGAGGCAGAAAGCCTCTTTCGCCGGATCATCCGTCTGACCCCTGGAGATACGTATTCGGAAACGGCTTACGTAAACCTCGGAATCATTTTAGATGAGATGGAGCGCTATTCAGAAAGTATCACTGCTTTTGAAGGGGCACTTGCACTCAATCCAAAAAACCAATCTGCCTATTACAACTTGGGCCTAACCTATTTACATGCTGGAAAACCTACGATGGCCATTGAGTCCCTTCGTAAATCGCAAGCCCTGGATCCGAACCACACCCAGTCACGGCTTGCCATTGCTGATTACTATTTAGAAAACCGATTTTATTCAGAAGCGATTGCTGAGTATGAAGAAGCCATTGCTTGGAAACCGGAACTGTATGAAGCAAGATTGAAACTGGCGGATGTATACATCCAAACCAAAAACTATCCTGCCGCCGAAAAGGTGCTCGTATATGTTTTGGAAAACGCTAAGGATCCAAAGGAAATCAAACTTGCTCATAGAAAACTGGCGCTTAGTTATGCGAGTAGTGGAAACTCTGGTCTTTCCAGAAAAGCCAAAGAAGAAGCATTTCGCGCTACCCATATTGACCCAGAGGATATGGAATCAAAGTTAGTCCTTTCCAAAATTTTAATCGATTCCGGTTCCCTTGTTGATCGTGAAAAAGCGATTGAGGAGCTAACTGTTATTACTCGCTCTGATGTCACTCCTACCATTTCTTCCAAAGCTCACAATTATTTGGGAGTTTGTTATTTTAAAAATGGGGAATTTAAACGGGCACTTTCCAGCTTTCAAACAGCGATTGATTTAAACCCAAGCCTTACGGAAGCCTATGAAAACAAAAGAGCAGCAAGAGCTCAGTATGAAAAATCCCTGGAATCTAAAAAGAGAACTTATTTTTGAGTTTGTTCCAATTTTTACCCCATAAAAAATTCCCAGAGTTTTATGAAGAATGTCGGCTTACCGGTGTTCTTCGGTACCTTCCTGCAAAACAGAGAGAGTATGGGGATAGTTACTTTATGGAAGAATACAAGTCCCAATACAAAAAATCCTATTACGAAGATGAACCGAACTTACGTTTGATGGCAAAACGTAGGCTCCAACATCTGGAAACAGTGGGGGCAAAACCAAAAGAGAGTTCTCTTTTGGAAATTGGATCGGCCGCTGGTTTTTTTTTAGATGAGGCAAGAACCTGTGGTTACCAAACCAAAGGCCTAGAACTTTCTCCGAAAGAAGTGGAATTTGCAAAATCCTCTCTTGGCCTCGATGTAGACCAAACTTCTGTTCTGTCGGTGGCAGAAGGGGATTGGAAAGATTCGTTTGATCTGATCGCCGCTTTTTTTGTCATCGAACATATAGAAGACATCGAAGGGATTTGGAAACGAATGAAGGCCTGGACTCGGCCTGGTGGGTATCTTTATTTAGCGGTTCCTTCTAGTTTTGGCCCCAGTTTCCGAACAAACCCCAAGGAATGGTTTTCTACCCATCCCTCCGACCACTTTTTTGACTACTCTGTTCACTCTTTGAAAAAACTCTTGTCAATCCTTGGCTTTGAAGTGAACTATGTTAGACCTATGTCGTATCACTCCTACCGGGATTTAGGCCTTCGTGGCAAACTCCCCGAATGGCTGTATCGACTGTATGCAAACCAATTTGCCTATGGTGATACCATCGAACTGATTGCCAGAAAAAGAAAACACTGAAATCCAATATGAAATTTAACGAATTACCCTTTCACGAGTCATTAACCAAAGCTTTAGAAAAAATCGGTTACACAGACCTCACTCCTATCCAAGCCAAGTCCATTCCATTTGCAATGGAAGGAAACGACCTCACGGGGCTTGCTCAAACCGGAACCGGAAAGACTATGGCTTTCTTACTTCCCACCCTCCATAGACTTTTGTCGGCAACGGAAGAAGAACCTTTGCCTTATGCCCTTGTCCTTGCCCCCACAAGAGAACTCACGATCCAAATTGCTGAAGAAGCAAAAAAACTTTTAGAATTCACCGACTTTGGTGTGGCTACGATCATTGGGGGAACGGATTACCGCTCCCAAGAACAGGCGTTAGGTAATAAAGCTTGTCTCATTGTCGCAACGCCAGGTCGTCTCATTGACTTTGTCAAAAACCACGGCCTCTCTTTGGAAAACATCAAAGTAGTGATTCTCGACGAAGCGGACAGAATGTTCGACATGGGATTTGTCCAAGATCTTAAATACATCTTTCACAAATGTAAAAATAGAAAACAGTCTCTTCTTTTTAGTGCTACCTTAAGTTACGAAGTGGTAAGACTTGCCAGTAAGTATTTGAATGATCCGATTGAAGTCCATATCAATCCAGAAAAAGTCATCACTGAAAGAATTGACCAAACCTTACTCCACCTAGGACGTGAAGAAAAACTTCCTTACCTTGTGAATTCTCTTTTAAATAACCAGATAGAAGGTCTTGGCATTATATTTACCAATTACAAGATGAATATTCCTAAGATTGTTTCTGTATTGCGAAAATTTGGAATCACTGCGACTGGACTTTCTTCCGAACTCGACCAAAAGAAACGAATCCGTCTTCTACGAGATTTTAAAGCAGGAAAGTATAAGTATCTGATTGCGACAGATGTTGCTTCCCGTGGGATCGATATCGAAAATATCGATGTGGTTTATAATTATGATCTACCACAAGATGCAGAAAACTATGTGCATAGGATTGGTCGGACAGCGCGTGCGGGAAGAAAAGGTATGTCGATTGGATTTTGTTCCGAGACAGATTATACCGAACTCGAACGAATTGAACGTTACCTGAATTCCAAAATTCCGATCGGAGAAATTCGTGAAGAGTATTTAGAATTTCCTAAAGGTGAGTTCACTCCTGTATTTGCAGACGAAGCCATCCCTGGTGAAAAAAAATACCAAGACAGGGAGAGGGGAGACCTCGGAGGTCGTGGCGGGAAACCAAGACGTAGAGGGGACAACCGAGGCGGCGAACACAGGTCAGGTGATCGAAATGAGAACCGATCAGGAGACCGTGGACGTGGGAAAGGACGGGGGGAAAAACACCATCCGCCAGCAAAGATGTCACACCCACACCATCATGAGGGAGATGGAGACCATAAACACCCGGCCAAAATGACTCACCATGAATTCAAACATGGCCATCAACCCAAGGATGGGAAAGGTAAAGGCCAACATAAGAAAAACCAATCGGGAAAACCTTATCAGAAGAACGACCCAAGAAGAAATCTCTTCGATATCAACGAAGTGAAAAAATCTAAAAAACAGAAACAATCGATTTGGCAGCGAATTCTTTCTCTTTTCAAAAAAGATTAATCCTTTTTTGCTTTTGTCTTTTTCCAAGTTTCGTAGGAGCTGAAGTTGCCAAACTTCCGCTCTACGGGAAAGGAAACTATGTGGCATTTTCCGATCTAAAAACGGTAATGCCAGAACTTACAACAAAACTAAAAAAATACACAAGAGTTGGTTCCATTTACACACCCCAAGGGAACTTACAATTTCGTTTAGGATCTAGTTTTTATACCCTGGATGGTAAAATTTATAAAATCCCCAAAGCCATTTTAAAAAAGGAGGAAGATGTATATCTTCCTTTGGATTTAGTGGAGTCGATTTTACTAAACCTAATTTCCTATGACGTTCGTTACCAATTCAAAGAAACGGAACTTTGGATTCTCGTTCCTAAAGAACCATCTCCTAAACGAAATCTCAATGTGAAAGCCATTGTCATTGATGCGGGGCATGGAGGAAAGGACCCAGGCACTTCCGATCCAACTGGATATTTTGAAAAGGATGTAAGTCTCGGTGTGGCTCGTTATACCTATTTATACTTAAGAAAATACTACCCAGAAATTCGGGTGCAGATGATTCGAAAAAATGATACCTTTGTGGAGTTAGAAGACCGTTCCAAAATGGCAAATCAGATGTTGCAGGACACACGGGATGTGGTTTTTATTAGTTTCCATTGTAATGCATCCCTTTCGGATAAGGCAGCCGGTTTTGAAGTCTATTATCTTTCCCAAAGTCCAAGCACAGAAGCCGCCAGAGAGACTGCCATTTTGGAAAATCGTTATGTGGGAAAACATAAGAACCCGGTTGTTTCTCAAATCCAGTCGCAGATGTTATCCAGTGTCACCCAAAGGCGGTCGCGGAAATTGGCGAGCGCCGTGGCAGAACAGTTTGAAAAGGGTTTGAGTCCTGAGATCCCATCTAGGGGAGTGAAAAAGGCAGATTTTTCCGTCTTGCGAGGAAGCCTTATGCCTGCTGTACTTGTGGAAATGGGGTATCTGACAAACCCAGAAGAGAGTAGGAAATTACGGGATAAAACCTACCAAAAAAAAATTGCACGTAGTGTCATCAAAGGAATTCATGAATACGCATCTTCAAAAGATTAAGGATTATCTTCTTTCGCTAAGCCAAACAATAAAATTACTCATCATTCGATTTTATAAAATCGGAACAGGGGAAACCAAACTCACAAGAGACTTTATCTTTTTATTTGCCTCTTGGTTTTCTCTCCTAATCTTTTTTAGTTTTTTTATTTTAGCCGAACAAAATCCATTTCGATTGCTTGTTCCGTTTCAATTGTATTCCTATCCTTCATTTGATCACAGAGAACCAATTGTGATTTATATTTCGAACGGAGAAGGGGAACAAATCCCTATCCACAGAAAGGTACTAAAAAGAGAAGAACCGGGCGATTTTATTTATCAAATCGTTGGTGAAGTGGGATCACCACCTTACTTTGATTCCGTGGAAGCTTTGGCAAAAGATGGAAAACTTTTTTCACCTAAAAAACTTTTGGACATTCGTTTTGCTTTAAAGCAGTCCTGGTTTTTAGAAAAAGAATCAAAACTTGTCATCGATTGGAATGTTCAAATTTTACAAGATGTGATGGAAAAATATAGACTACCTCGTACCAAATCCGAGGAAACAAACGATTCCGAAGAGGAAAATCCCAATGCTCCTGTAGACACAATAACCTATTATACTGCTGGATCAGACAGTGGTCCTAAGGAATCAGAAGAGGTGGTGAACAAACGTAGGATCCTTGCAATGGATTCCACAATACGTGCGTTAAATGCAAGCCTTTTTGAAAACTTTATAAACCTCAAATCGATCGAACATCAGTTTTCTGGAGAAGTAAGCCCTGTTTACCACTGGGAGTCCTTGTCCGCAAAAGTCACCCGCCCATAATTTTCGAATTAGAGCTATTCTCTATTCAGTGACGGTCCCCTGAGCCATAAATCAGGGAAATTCCCCTAGATATTCCTATTTTTCAAAATTTGCTTATGGAAAATAGGGATTTGCCGATCATCGTATGGGGGGAATTAGAACTTTTTTTAAAAAAAAATAAAACGCTAAAGTTAGCGAAAAACGCCAAAAATCGTCAAAAATCTTCAATAAAATCTAAAAATACCTCAAAATCTTCAAATTAATTTATCCTATCCGATCACCGACATACAAAGGGAACAAATAGAGATTTTAGGCACCATAGGGGCCTGAAAGCCAGACACAAAAAAACCAAAGAGAGAAGGGATTCTCTCTTTTGCCAGATCAAGTTTCAAGGAGGAAACCAATGATCATAAACCACAATTTAGCCGCGATCAACTCACATCGCGTTCTCAAGTTCCAAAACGAGGAAGTATCCAAAAATATGGAGAAACTATCCTCTGGTATGCGAATCAACCGAGCAGGTGATGATGCATCTGGCCTTGCCGTTTCGGAAAAAATGAGAACGCAGGTGAATGGTCTTAGACAAGCAGAAAGAAATACCGAAGACGGTATGAGCCTGATCCAAACTACGGAAGGGTTTTTGCAAGAATCGAATGATATCATTCAAAGAATTCGAACTCTTGCAATTCAATCGTCTAACGGTATTTATACTGAAGAAGACAGACAAATGATCCAAGTCGAAGTGTCACAACTTATCGACGAAGTGGATAGAATTGCTTCCCAAGCTGAATTCAATAAAATGAATTTGCTTCTAGGTGATTTTGCACGTGGATCAAGAGCAACCTCTATGTGGTTTCATTTGGGACCAAACATGCACCAAAGAGAAAGAGTGTTCATTGCAACAATGACTGCACGTTCACTGAATCTAAAAGGTCAAAGTGGAGAACTCTTGTCTTTATCTACTGCTGACAAGTCAAATGATGCGATCGGAACTTTGGATGCTGCGTTAACTCGCATTAGCAAACAAAGAGCAAACTTAGGTGCTTACTTTAACCGTCTTGAGCATGCTGCGAAAGGGCTCATGAACGCTTATGAGAATACCCAAGCCTCCGAGTCTAGGATCCGTGATGCGGATATGGCAGAAGAAACTGTGGCTTTCACAAAGAACCAGATTTTAGTTCAATCTGGAACTGCTATGTTAGCTCAGGCGAATGTTCGTCCACAAGGAGTTCTTTCTCTCCTTCGTTAACAAACGTTAATGAAGTGAGTGGTTAGTGTAACTGAAGAGTTGTCATTAGATAATCAGCCGGCTTTCCCCTGCCAGGTGGCAAAATGAAAGCTCATCCTTGACACCGGACAGGGATTGTCCGGCTAAGAACGAAACATATACCGTTCTTGGTTATAACACAAAGGAGTGTAGGCCAATGATTATCAATCACAACATGAGTGCGATTCAATCACATCGTGCTCTCAAGTTTACACAATGGGATGTAGATAAGACCATGAGGAACCTCTCCACTGGGCAAAGGATTAACCTTGCCGGTGATGATGCTTCTGGTCTTGCTGTTTCGGAAAAACTACGAACACAAATTCGTGGTTTACGTCAGGCGGAAAGGAATACGGAAGATGGACTTAGTTTCATCCAGACTGCAGAGGGTTTCCTCGACCAGTCGGCGGAAATCATCCAACGAATCCGGACCTTAGCGATCCAGACTTCGAACGGAATCTACACACCGGAGGACAGGCAACTCGTGCAGGTAGAAGTATCTGCGCTGGTGGATGAGATCGATCGAATTGCTTCGCAAGCAGAGTTCAATAAAATGAAACTGTTTGAAGGAGACTTCGCTCGAAAGTCAACGAAAGCATCGATGTGGTTTCACATGGGAGCAAACGCAAGGCAAAGAGAGCGTTTCTACATTGGAACTATGACTTCGAAAGCACTTAAGATGTCTGAAGGAGCGATTAAAATTGCACTCTCGACACCTGGAAAAGCTGACGAAGCGATTGCCAAAGCGGACTTCGCCTTGAACAAGATCATGAAGCAGAGGGCAGATATGGGAGCTTACCAAAATAGGCTCGAAAGTACTGCTAAAGGCCTCATGGGTGCATACGAAAATATGCAAGCATCCGAATCAAGGATTAGGGACGCAGATATGGCTGAGGAAATGGTAGCGCTCACGACGAAACAAATTCTCGTGCAAAGCGGTACGGCTATGTTAGCGCAAGCCAGTCTTCGGCCAAATTCTGTATTACGACTTTTGAATAACACTTAAGTTGTAGAAGGCAAGAGTTGCCTCAAAGACGGTTGCCTCTTTTCGAAGGATACTTCGGGAAGGGGCTTTTTTCTTTTCCCTCTCATTGAAAACTTTAATATTCCATTCTGATGTAGGTTTGAATTATAATTTAACAAGAATTACTTGACAAAAATGTATTTGCAAATCCATTGTTCGTGTTATCAATAAGCAAAGGTTATATGAAAAAAATACTATTTTTAATAATAATTCTATTTTCCGTCCATTGTTCCAATATTTATTCTCCTACAGGAGTCAAAGGAAAAGATGCAAAAAAACAAATTAAGGATTTAAATAGCAATTTAGGATTATTATCCTTTCCTCTCCTTCTTTCCACGGCAAGCTCATCCAGTTCCAACACAAATTATACATGCCCTACCGAATCAAATGCCAATTTAGGTTCTGCAAGTGATTCAACTGCAGCAAATTTTACTTTGCCTGCAGCAAATAATTATGTTGATTTAGATGCCAAAGCGGGTGGTACATTATATTTTAGATCGAATGCCTCTGCATCAAGTACTGCTTATACAGTTAAAGTGTTACAGACTGCAAATACGAGTTCTACTGCCTCTTGTACTTATTTGTCAAGTGCGGGTGCTTGCGCGGGTGCGATCTCTGCAGTTCTGACGTTAACGACTGCTACTACGACAATTTCTGCATCCAATTGTCTTGCGATCAAATGTACTACTGCAGCTTATATCAGAATCCAACCGTCAGCAACTGCCACTAGTGTTCCCTCATCTAGCACTAATTCATTTCTGTCTTTAGCACTAGCACCAAAAATATTAGATTCAGTTTCTGGTATTGAAGATGATAAATATTATACAAAGGAATCTTTAGATAAATGTAAAGAAGGTCTAACCAATATTTCTTTGCTTCAAACTGCCACATTAAGTTCTACTTTTGGTAATTTGAAAGAAGTTTCGTTTTGCAATAAACCTATGTCTGTTATTTCTTCTGGAATTGATGGTAACAGTATCGCTGCCCTTCAAGGAAATGAGTGTAAATTAGAGGAAGTAAATCCTATCGGTTTTTAGTTTTATTATATTAGATCTCTCTTGACTGTAACAAAAGTAGAAGAGGTCTTCCGCTATAGAAAGTGATTCACCTGCAAATCCAAGTGAATTACTTTGTATCTTTAAATTTCATTCTAAATCTGTATAAACATTGTCTGTCTGTCCGTATACAAAAAGTCTTTTTCCAATCAAAACAGCTCGGTTGGCAATGGAGTTGAATCCATAGTTAAAAGTGAGGTTTGGATTGGTACAGGTCCATGTTTTCCCATCATTACTTTGCAAAAGGGCCAAATTATTAAAGACAACGTGAAATTTGTACGCAGTCACATCAGAGTAAACCATACCAAGGACACTGGTATCGTTTGTATTCTGGATGGCGTTACAAGGACGATTGATCCCACCACCTGATGTTTGTTTGATTCTTTCTGTGATGAGAGCCCAAATAATTCCATCGGTTGACTCCCAAAAATCAAAGAGATTCGAAGATCCATTTTTTCCACCGAGTATATAGGTTTTTCCATTTGCATATACACAGCTCCCGGAAGTGCGAGACGGATAGGCGGGGGAAGAGGTGATTCGATTAAAGGAACCTCCAGAATCAGTGGTTCTGTCGACAAAACCATCTCCCGGTAAATACGCACTTGTACCATTGTATTTCACCAGACAAAAACCTGGGTCAAAGATACTTGTAGTCCAACCAGTTCCGCTTACGTTTGGCGAATGGTAATTCGACAATTGGAATCGACCCGTAAAGGCTGCAAAAATATTTGCATTGTTAAAATTGTTGAGGGGATCACCAAACTGAGTGTAAGTGGTTCCGTCCGTACTAGAATAGATTCTTGTTAGAGGGATTGAATTTCTGATATAAATGGCATAGGTTGTGATTCCAATTTGGTCAAATACCAAGGAATCTGTTGGATCCGGAGTCCCAAACGGAGAAGGGAAGGATGTCCAATCTCGAGTAGGCCCATTGTTTAATAGCGCAAACAACAAAATCGAATTAAAAAGTCCATCTGGCGTTTTTGGATTTAACATACTGCCTTTTGGATTTGGATTCACTCGACAATGGAAAAGGAGGAGTAGAGAGAAAAATACTATGATACGATTAAAGACTTTTGTTGTTATTTTGATGTGGCCCATTTTTAGAATACCCAAGTGTAGCCAATTTTATAATCTACACTCCCTGATGTGATTCTTTGTTCTCTGGAATATAAATGAAACTGGTCTGAATTTATCATTTCAGCTTTGATATTGAGTCCTGCTTTTTTAACGAATGAAGTATATGGCTTAGAATTTTTTTCGGTACGAAATAACATAGAATCTATGAAATTAATTAAGAAAACACTAATGAGGATGTCAGAGGCGGTGTTGAGAGAATTGGCAGTGGATCTATATTCTGATACCAAATTGATTTTATCCATATAATACAAGGAAAATCCTGCATTCCCTGAACCTAAAATTACCAAGGAACGAAAGTCGTTTTGAAACTCAGACTTAGCCTTTTCGTGTTCATTCCAAGCATTATGGTAGTTAATGGCGGCACCTAAAAATGTTAATAAGTAAACAGATCCCCAAACTGGTTCGTCCCAATGGAATTGTCCTAAGCCTGGAAGAATTGTTGACCTAACAACTACATCCCAGCGAATTTTTTTGGGATTTTCCGTTGGATTTATTTTTTTGTTTTGATTGGTCGACTCAAAACTTATGTTTTCATCTAATTCAATTTCATTCTTTGTTTGTGGTTGGTTTTTTTTGTTTTCAACTTCAATGATTTTTTTTACTTCTTTTGCATTTAGGTCTTTGTAAGTTACTTTTAAAATATCGATTTTTGGGAATTGGAGGATAATCCCATTTTTTTCTTTCAGTTTTAAAAACTCTCTATTTTGATCGATGACACTACCATAAAAAGTTTTTCCTGATTTAAGAATTACCGTTTCTGGAAAGAGGGAATGAGTGAGTGAAATAGAAATGAGAAGGGTTAGGTAGAATCTAATGTTCATTTTCAATTTTTAATCCAATCATTGATAATCACGAAGTGGTTGGTCCGTAATCCATTTTTTGGATAGTCACATGTGAATCCACTAAAGTTAGTGAACTATCATTTATGGCAAGCAAAACAAAAATATCCAGAGTTAATGGATGCTAGAAACAATATTATGGAAAGTTAGTAAGTTTCTAATCATCAACAGCTTTCAATTTTCGCAGTTGGAATTTTATTCTAAATCAGTATACGCATTTTGAGAATTATAACTAGATGTTCCATATAAAAACAATCTTTTACCTACAAGGACAGCTCTATTGGAAATTGTAGAGGTTCCCGAATAATAAACATTATTACTTGGGTTAGTACACTGCCAACTTTTTCCATCTTTACTTTGTATTAGTGCTAAGTTATTTCCTATAACGTGGTATTTGTATTCTGTTTCTTCTGAATAGGCAAATCCCATGATTCTTGAGTTACTAAAATAATCACAGGGACGATAAAAACCACTGTTTCCCTCCGGTTTTACCGAAGATGAAATTTGAGTCCAATTGTTACCGTCAGTAGATTCCCAAAGATCAAAGAAATTCGAATCGGAACTTTGGCCACCGAGTAAAAAGATCTTTCCATTTTTATAAGTACAGAGTCCAGAGGACCTAGAAGGAAAACCGGGGCTACCTGTAACTAAGGTAAAATTTGCACCCTCATCGACTGTTTTGTTTACGAACCCATTTCCTAAAACATAGGCACTTGTATCTGAATCTTTCACCATACAAAATCCACTGATTGTGGTATTAGGATTCCATATACCACCAGAATTGTTGGAGTAGTTGTCAGACAATTGTATTCTTGTGTTAAATACGGAAAAAACATTAGTGTTTGCTGTATTTACTGTTACACCTAACTTTGAGAAATTGGTTCCATCGTTGCTTGAATAAACAATCGAAGTATTATTTGAGGAATTAACATAGAGTGCATAGGTTGTTTGGTTTTTTCGATCAAGTGAAAGTAAATCCGACGAATTGGTGCTTGTAAAGGGTGTGGAAAAACTGGTCCAATTTCTTGTTGGACCTTTTCTTATTATTTCAAATAAGGCACTAGTGATAAAAAAACCTGCTGGAGTCCCTTGGTCGAGTAAACTTCCATTTGGTTTTTCATCAACTCTGCAGTTCTGCGAAAAAAGAATACAAACTAAATAAAAACTGAATGTAAGTTTATGTTTGAAAATAGAGTTAAGAAATTTCATTTTAAAATACCCATGTATAGCCGATTTTATATTCCACATTTCCAGATGAGAAGTTTTGTGGTTTAGAAGACAATGCAAATGGATCCATTTGGTAAACTTCCGCTTTCAAATTTAATCCAGTTTTTTTACCATCTGAGGTAAGAACCGGATCTTTATCTGCCCGGTATAACAAGGAATCAATTAAATTAATCAGAAATACTCCGACTAAAACATCAGCTGCTGTGTTAAGTGATTTTGCAGTTTTTTTGTATTCCGATGATAAATTGTTTTTATCAAAAAAATTAAAAACAATGCCGGCATTTCCAGTGTTTAAAATGATTAGTGAACGGAAATCATTTTGATAATCTGATTTTGCTTTTTGGAAGTCATTTAAGGAGTTATTATAATGTACTAATGCACCTAAAAAAGTTGTTAAGTAGACAGACCCCCAAATAGGTTCATCCCAATGGTATTGCCCTAATCCTGGTAAAATGGCAGACCGCGCCACAACTCCCCAACGGATTCTCTTGGGAGCCACTTTGAAAGTTTTTTCAATCGTTTCAATTCTTTGATTTTGTTTTTCGAGTTCACGACTCAAACTTACCACTTCGTTTGAAAGAGCAATAATTTGTTTATTTTGTTCCATCAATCCGGTGATTAAATCATCATTTAATTCATCACTTGCATTAGCCGAGGATTCTGATTTTTGGTTTGCGACATCAACAATTTTATTAACTTCTTTTTCGTCCAAATCTCTATAGGTTACTTTGAGGATATCATTCCTTTGAAATTGTAAAACATTTCCTTCCTTATCCTTAAGTTTTAAATAATCTATATTTTGATCGATGACACTACCTTTGAATGATTTTCCTGATTTTAAAATTACAGTTTCAGGAAAGATAGAGAGAGTTATGATCAAAAATAATAGTAAAGAGAAGTAAAGTTTGATATTTAAGTTCAATTTTTTTTCCTAGAAGAAAGATAGTTTTGAAAGGTGGTTAGTTTTTCAATTCCAGGTAAAATTCGATTTTCGGTCATTTGACTATTCGAATATTCCGGAATTAGGTTGTCCGAACCTTTCTCATTTATATTTTTTGATATAAGTTTTTGGGATTTATATTCTTTGGAATTATCCATCGATTGTTTGGAATTGTTTCCATCCAAAGAAGGAATTTTTTCTGTCGTATTGTCATTTTCTAAATTTGCAAATTCGGTAGAATCTGAGGATTTTAAATAATTCAAAAGGTTGGTTAGCTCTCCACTGAATTCCCCCAAGTCTTTGACGGTAGAACTTAAATCGGAAAGTAAATGGGGAAGACGTATAGCTTTGGGACCAACAAAATCGTCTTTTGCTTCCATCGATAATTTTTTACCTTGTTCCACCAATATATCGATTTCGGTTTTTAGTTTCGGAAGGTCCGTTGCGAATTCCTTATAAAGATTTAGTCGATCCACCGAACTCAGCTCTAGTTTTTCATGGTCAGTTTTTAAATACTTGGAAACAAGGCGTAACTTCACGATAATTCTTTTCGAATTTTCCAAATATTCGTCATATTTAGGCAATTGACTTGATGGTTTCCCTATTGGTTTTTCTGTTAGTGGGTCTAATTTTTTCCCTTCATATTTTGAATAAGCAGGCAAAATTTCTGACAATTTGTAGTTTTCTGTCGTTATGCATTGATTGAAACTAAATAAAAAAAAGAGAATTGCAATATATTTTCGAATGGCATTTGACATACAAATGAACTAAATGCAACGAACCTTTGTTTATTGCAAGTCAAACAATCGTTTTGTTGTATTATTTAATGCAAAAGTTTTTTAAAGGTTAGTTACTAATTTGTCGCATTTTGTGTTTTTTGTATGATTGTGTGTAGGAGGATGGTCGGCTACATTTATGGTTATCTGTAATTGGAATATTAAGTTTTCGTAAGTAAAATAATACAGAATCCACTTTTAATAAAGAAAATTTACCGAATTAAAAACCAAAATTTTTGCTGTTTGTGTCCGAATCCTAAGCAGATCGCCTATAGACACTAGAAAAATCACAAGGAATGTGATTTTGGAAAATAGAGAGAAATTGACTATATTTGTGAAGGGAAAACATTTATTAAAAGGTATTCCTTCCTATGAATTTTGTGAATTTGTCCCGTATGCCCAAAATTTTGATTTTGTTAGTTCACCCAGCGCTTGAAAAGTCGAAAGCCAACCAAATGCTCCTGGATTCTCTTCCTCTTTCTGATAATATCACCTTGCGTGACTTATACGAAGAGTATCCCAATTTTTTTATCAATGTAAAAGCAGAACAGGAATTGATTTCAAGCCACCAAATCATTTTATTCCAACATCCTTTGTATTGGTACAGTTGCCCACCCCTTATGAAATTGTGGATTGATATGGTATTGGAGGATGGTTGGGCTTATGGCCCCGGTGGTGACAAATTATTAGGAAAAAAGTGGATTCAGGTCATCACTACTGGTGGGTCAAAAGATGCTTATTCCAAGGGAGGGTTTCATGGATATGAAACCGAGGAGTTTTTACTTCCATTTCGAAGAACAGCAGAACTTTGCGGTATGCATTATTTGAATCCATTTTTGGTTCAGGGAACTTTTCAGTTGAATGAACAGGGATTACAAAAAGAATCTAAACGTTATTCAGATTTTATTGATCAATTGTTAGGTGGAATATATGAATGAACTTGGTTTTTTCATTCAAGCATTAATTTATCTCACGAGTGCTATTATCATTGTCCCAGTTGCAAACAGATTGGGTCTTGGGTCTGTTCTTGGTTATTTAATCGCAGGTATCGTGATTGGTCCTTTTGTGTTTGGCTTTGTGGGAACTGAAGGAAAGGATATGCTTCACTTCGCTGAATTCGGTGTTGTGATGATGTTATTTGCCATTGGTTTAGAGCTTGAATTGGATCTACTCTGGCGTTTGAAGATTTGGTTACTTGGTCTTGGTGGGTTACAAATTATTTTAACGACGGCCATTACCGCAAGTTTTGCCTTTGGTTTCGGATTTCAATGGAAATCTGCTCTGGCACTTGGACTCATTCTTTCTTTATCGTCCACAGCAATTGTTTTACAAACTTTGAAAGAAAAAGGACTTATGAAGTCTGTATCTGGTCAGGCTGCATTTTCTGTACTATTGTTCCAAGATATGGCTGTAATTCCTATTCTTGCCATCTTCCCGATGTTAAGTGACTCTGAGGTAACCGCATCGACCCAAGGACATTCTCTCATCGAACATTTGCCAGGTTATGCAAAAACAATAGTAGTTTTCTCTGTAGTTGTTGGAATTATACTAGTTGGAAAATACTTACTAAGCCCATTTTTTCGGTTACTTGCCAAGTCCGGAAATCGAGAAATTTTTACAGGGGCTAGTTTGTTACTGGTAATTGCCATATCTGTACTTATGGGTGCAGTGGGAGTATCGGCGGCACTTGGTACTTTTTTAGGAGGAGTTGTTCTTGCGAGTAGTGAATATCGGCATGAATTAGAAAGTAATATTGAACCATTTAAGGGACTTCTACTTGGATTATTTTTCCTAAGTGTTGGTGCTTCGATGGATCTTCCTATTGTAATGAATAGTCCTACCAAAATTTTAGGAATTGTTTTTGGTATTATTTTTATCAAAGCATTAGTTTTGTTTTTACTCGGATTAGTATTTCGACTTCCTTTAGACCAAAACCTTTATTTTTCCATTGCACTTTCTCAAGTGGGAGAATTCTCTTTTGTATTATTCGGATATTCAGAAGGATTAGGGTTATTTAAAGAAGAGTCGATCCTTATTTTGGTAGCCTGTGTTGCTGTCAGTATGGCATTTACTCCCGTACTACTTTTGTTATATGAAAAAACTTTTTTTGGATTATTAGAATCCAAGGTCCCCAAAAAACAAACAGAACAAAATATCCATAAACAAGAAAATCCAGTAATCATTTGTGGATTTGGTCGATTTGGGAATATGCTTGGTCGTTTTCTTCGTTCCAATGGAATCGCCATTACCATTTTAGATTTTGATGCAGACCGTGTCGAGATGCTCGGTCGGTTTGGATTCAAAGTGTATTTTGGCGATCCTACTAGGCTCGAGTTATTAGAGTCTGCAGGTCTTGAACATGCGAGAGTGTTAGTTGCTGCTTTAGACAATCCTGAAAAACAAAAGGAGCTTATTCGAAATGTAAGCCAACATTATCCCGAAATCAAAATTGTAGCAAGATCTGGGGACAGGGAGGAAGCTTATGATCTAAAGGAAATGGGAGTGACCTATATATACAGAGAGACTCGGGAAACTGCAGTGCAAATGGGAAAGGATGTATTAAAACTATTAGGAACGAGGGCCTACACTGCTGAGAAAGCAAAAAATCTATTCCTAAAACATGATGATGAAACCTTCCATGAACTTTTTGCACTCAGGGCTGACAGGGTACAATATATGAGTCTTGCTAAACAGAGAAACGCTGAGTTAGAAAGGTTGATGCTTGTGGACTTAGGTAAAGAAGATGAATTAGAAAGGGATTCTTGGAGTGAAATGGAAAGGTGAGTGGTTCAAAGACTAGAAATAAAGAGAAAGAAGAAACTCTATTCCCGAATGGTCTTCTTTTTTCTTTCGAGAATAGAGTTTTTTTGATGGTTTTACTTTGGTCGGTTTCATAGAAAAAATCATTCTTGAAGCCGCTTTGATTTGGGAAATTTGTTTTGGTTTTCCTTTTGTCTTCATAGTGGTTAGACTGATGAAGACAAAGACAAGAATCAAATCTTATTTTTTAGAATCGAGAATTTGATTCCACTCATCCAAATATGGTTTGGCCACAGCCAATACCGAGGAAGGATCCCCTTCGATTGTGATCGATTCGATCACATCGCCTTGTTGAATTGCATTGACTACTTTTTGGTCTGTGTCATCTACAACCGCACCAAAAACAGAATGTTTTCCATCGAGCCAAGGAGTAGGGACATGGGTAATAAAAAATTGACTCCCGTTGGTTCCGGGACCTGCGTTGGCCATCGAAAGGATTCCTGGTTTGTTGTGTTTTAAACTAGAATCAAACTCATCTCTGAATTTATATCCAGGTCCACCTGTTCCCGTTCCTTGAGGGCAGCCGCCTTGGATCATAAAATCCGCAATCACCCGGTGGAATTTTAGTCCATTGTAAAAATTCCTTTGGGCTAGGTTAACGAAGTTGGCTACAGTATTTGGTGTTTTGTCTGGATACAAATCAATGCGAATTTCGCCTTTGTTTGTTTTGAGAATTGCTCTAAGTACGCTCATTCATGCATCACATTCCCTTTAATTCCCCTGGCAAGTCGAAAAAAGGTTTGAGTTCCACAGGCATCCCGATACAATTTTTGTTTTCTTGTGGAGGATATTTATTATGAAAAAATTCCTATTTCTTTTACTAATGATTTTTACGATTCCCTTATTATCAGAATCATCCAAAAAGAAAAAAGCAAAACCGGCTCCAATAGAAAATAAACTCATCAATTATGGAGAATTTAAAAGGATCGTCAATCGATCGGAAGGAGAGAGGGAAACTCATCGTCTAACGGAAGATCAATTTTTGAAATTAATGGAGGAAGATGGTGTTATCTTGTTAGATGCAAGAAGTGAAAATCGTTTTCATATTTTGCATATAAAGGGTGCAAAAAATCTCCCCTTTACGGAATTCACAAAAGAGTCGCTTTCTGAAATTATTCCAGAGAAAAAAACAAAAATTCTCATTTATTGTAATAACAATTTTGAAGGAAACCAGGAAGCCTTTGCTGCAAAAAGCCCTGCAGCTTCTCTGAATCTTTCTACCTACAATTCTCTAAAGGCCTATGGTTATGAATCAATCTATGAACTAGGGCCACTCCTTGATGTCAAAAAAACTGTCCTGCCTCTTGTTTCGGATTCTCCTGAACCGTGATTTCGATTGACCATGAATTTGATTTTGAACTACTAGAATTAAATTTATGATTCAGGGCGAGCTTCTTTCCGATATCATTGAAGCCGTTTCCAATACCTATGGGAACGAGTTTTTAGATAGGCTCACACTCAAATTAGCTTCGATCATTCGGGCCGATTATACATTTATTGCCATTTTTGATAAAGAAAGATATGAATCCAAAACAATCTCCCTTGTCGCTAAAGGTGCGGTCGCTGAGAATATGGCTTATTCTTTAAAAGATACTCCATGTGCGCAGGTATTTGATAATTCTATTTGTTATTATCCCAATGATGTTCAAAAGTTTTTTCCCTTCGATCAACTTTTGATTGAAATGAATATTGAAGGATACATTGGATCTCCATTACTTAATTCCAAAAAAGAGGTAATGGGCCTCATCGTTGGGTTATTTGAAAAGGAGATACAACACAAAGATCAAATCCTTACTTTATTCCAAATCTTTTCAGGTAGGATTGCTGCCGAATTAGAAAGATCTGAATATGAAGCTCGATTAGAAAAAAATAATCATGAATTAGAAACTCTTGTTGCATTGAGAACAAGCGAACTAACAAAAACCTTAGAAGAACTTCGAGAAAGACAAAACCAACTGGTCGAATCGGAAAAGATGGCAAGCCTTGGATTACTTTCAGCAGGGATCGCCCATGAAATCAATAATCCGTTAAACTTTATTTTAGGTGGATATTTTGGAGTTCGAAGAGTTTTGGAAGGATCGGCACTCGAATCGGAAAAAACAAAAATGTTTTTAGAAGCAATCAAAGAAGGGGTAGATCGTACTTCAAAGATTGTAAAAGGTTTAAACCAGTTTACCCGCAGCGGAGATTCTACCGAAGAAAGGTTTGATTTACACGAAATTTTAGAGAATTGTTTGGTGATCCTCACTCATTCTCTACGCGATCTTGTCCAGGTCAAAAAAGATATGTTCTCACAACCCTTGGTGGTCAAAGGGAATTCCGGAAAGATCCATCAAGTTTTTTTAAATATTCTCACCAATGCCATCCAAGCAATGGAAGGTAAGAATGGGATTTTAGGAATACAATCAAATCGTGATTCTAAATTTGGTACCATTGTGATTTCTGATACAGGTGTTGGGATAAAAAAAGAATACCAAAACCAAATTCGAAATCCCTTTTTTACAACGAAAGATCCGGGGAAAGGCGTTGGACTTGGATTGTCGATTGCTTATAAGATCGTTCAAGATCATAATGGTTCTATTGAAATGGAATCGGAATGGGGAAAGGGTACGACCTTTCGGATCATACTTCCTATACAAGAATGAATGAACTAAATAACAAACAAAGCCTACTGTATGTAGACGATGAAATTTTAAATTTATATTTGTTTCGTGACTATTTTAAAGATCATTTTGAAGTAATTGTTGCTCAATCAGGAAAAGAAGCGATTGATAAATTATCCGAAAATAGCGAAGTCAAATTTGTAATCAGTGATATGCGAATGCCGCAAATGAATGGTTTGGAGTTTATTACAAAAGCTCAGGAAATTCGTCCCAATATCACTTATTGTATACTGACCGGATATGATCTGACGCCGGAAATTGAAAAGGCAATTGGTGATAAAAAAGTAGCACGTTATTTTTCTAAACCACTGGATCCCACAGAGATTCTTTTATTTCTCTCTGCAGGTCCAAATAATGAATAAACGAATGTTTATTTGTTTCTAAATTCTGCTTCTACCACACCACGTTTTGAACTATTGATGTTTAAGGTTTTGCTACTAAGAAAACGGAAACTAGAATCTTTTTTATACATCAACTCTTCTGCAAACATAGATTCCTTTCCTGGATAAGTCAGTTCCCATTCTGAACCATTCATTTCAGTTTTACGGTCATTGATTTGTTTCACAGAAGTGTATTCCATTAAATCATTTTTGAAATTGATCGCATCTTCAAGACCTAAACCTTTGAATTTTAAGATGACTGTGTTTTGTTCTGTGAGTTTGAACCATTCATCTTTGATTTGTTTTCCCACTTTTCCGGAAACAAGGTTTGCCCAATCTTTGACCGCTTGTTCTCTAGAAACTTCTTGGGTGATGTCAGCACCACGTCCTTCTAAACTTCCTGATCCAAAAATTTTTCCATCACCCCAAAGTTGGATGATGCGGTAGGGACCTGTGGCTGCGGAACTTAAAAAATCGGTTTTTTTCCCACCAGGCAAAACTACAGGTTTTTGGTCGGTTGTTGAAACTTTAGCCACAATCAAAACTTCTGCACCAGAATCTTGCGCGAGTGAGAGTAGGGGGCTTCCTTCTTCTACCGAAGTGAGGTCAAGTTTGGCAAGGCTTGGATTTTTTTTGAGAAGGGAAGTGAGTTGGGAACTATCTACAACTTTGTTTCCTTTAGTGCGGAGTTTTTCAATGAGTTCTGCTTCTGCGATATTAGTGGCTGATCCAATAGGATAAGATTTACCGTTCACAACGGTTTGGACAAGAACAGCAATTCTTGGATTTCCTACATCATCGAGGAGGGCATCCACTGCGGTTGAAAGTTTGGTTGCCTCTACTTCACAGCGGACATTCAAACGAATCATGTCTTGGGTATCCAGTTTCCATTGTTCTTCACTGATGATATCGTATTTTTTCACAAAACTATCGGTTTTCCCATAAAGTTTGGAGCCTAGGGACTGGCCATCGGAAACTCCCGATTTTTCTGTGATTTGTTCCCCCACAAGTTTACGGATGGCATTGAGTTTGGCATCTTTCAGAGCTTTGTTTCTTGCGAGTGCCAAGTCTCCTTGGTAAATAGGTGCCTCTCCCATAGCTGTCACCACATTGTCTGGCAGCGTAGGTTGTTTCTGGGCTGAATTGGATCCGGCACATGCCAAAATGGTTAGGATGAGAACTCCGGTTAAGGGAGCCAAACGAAGTCGGTTGAACATGAAGGACATTTCTCCTTGAAGATTTGCTATATTATAGAAACATATACTTACATGACCAATTACTTTTTTAGGTTTTCTCTCTGCTTTCTAGTCCTTGCATGTCAGGGGAATACAGTTCCCCAATTTCGTGTCCATCCGAATGATTCCAAGTTGCGGATATCCCAGGACATTTTTTATGAAAAAATTCTTCCGACTATGGCCGGAAAAAAACTGATGCTTGCGACAAACCCTTCTGGCATTGGCACAAGTCCGAAAAAAATCATTTCTTCTTTGGAAAAATATAAAATCACTCTAGAACACTTGATTGGACTTGAACATGGATTCCTAGGTTTAGAAGAAGAGTTTAGTCAAACACCTGTTACTATGGATTCCACCTTCAATCGACCTTTGTATCATATTTATCGTATTAAAGATTCTGAATTAAGGGATCTAGTCAGGGAAGTGGATTACGTTGTTTTTGATGTGCAAGATGTTGGAATGCGTTGTTATACTTATTTAAGTGTACTAAAGCGACTGATGGATGCCATGAAGAATACAAAAACAAAACTCGTCGTTCTAGATCATATCCATGTGGCAATGCACTTATCCCCGATGGGAGAAAAAATGAATCCAAGGAATCTAAATTTTGCTGGTGAGTTCCCATCGCTTCTGATCACAGGGATGACCGTTGGTGAGGCCACCAGGTTTTATAATAAGGAATATTTAAAAGAAAGTGTCGATGTTTTGGTAGTTCCAGTAGAAGGTTATAAAAGAGGAATGTATTTTGAAGATACAGGGATTCCTTGGACCACTCCTTCACCAAACCTACCTATGGTGGACTCCGCAAGAAATTATTTATCTTTGGTACTACTCGAGGGAGTGAATGTGTCCGTGGGGCGGGGAACCCAAGCTCCTTTTGTTTATTTTGGGGCGCCTTGGATGACTAATCCAGAGGAACTGGCTTCTAAACTGGAAAAATTAGGAAATAAATCATATTATTTTTCCCCGGTGTATTTTAAACCAACCTTTGGCCCGCATAAAGGAAAGATTTGTTCAGGCCTTAGAATGAATTTAGTTCGTCCTGATTATGATCCTATCCAATTGGCTTATGATTTAATAAAGCACATGAAAGAAACCTATCCTAATGATTTTAAATGGAGTAAAGGTTCTACCAATCATTGGGTAGACCAACTTTGGGGAAATGAACATTTCCGCACTTCAATTAATGAAGGAAAAAGTTTTACAGACTTTCACAAAACATATTTAGCAGAAGAAGAAATGGAGCGTAAAAAAATCGCTCCGTATTTGTTATACTGAGGTTATGATGAAACGGATTTTATTTACAATTTTCAATTTTCTATTAGCATTCACCCTATTTGCATCTGAAAAAGAATTCAAAACTGTTCCCAAAAACAAAACGGCCAAGGTATTGAAATCTGTGGCCTTTGCTACCATTCGTTCCACACTACTTGTGACTTACGGAGAGGGAGACGAAAGACAATCTGCCTATACCCCTTGTTCAGAAAATTTTCCAAGTATGCCTGGTGACTTTCCTTGTAACTATTTAGATTACGAAGGGACAACAATGGAAGTAGCCACGCAGTCGACTGTTAACGGAGGCGAAGCAACAGAAGGTTCAGATCCTGAAGATGTATTTCCTGGTGGAAAGATTTTTATCAAACTCAGCAAACAAAAATCTCCAAACTTAAACGGGAAGGTGGTTTTACTTGGTGAGGGAGAAGACCAGTTAAAACTTTTTTACGCACCAAAAGGCCAAATCTCCCATTACCTTTACCGGCGAACCCTTGTTATCTTTAAATGGAATGGAAATCAGTCGGAACCAAGTCTTACTGGTTTACTTTTTGTAAATGTCAATAACGACTATTTTCCTTTAGAAGTAAAAGAATACACTTTTTAATCTATGTCTACCATCCAAGGTTTTGTAAGAAAAATGTCGCACAAAGGGATTTCGCCTGTTTCTTATTTTTGGGAGACAGCAAACTACAGTGAGGTGGACAAAAAAGATTTAACCCCCATAGAATCCACTTCTGAAAACCCGGTAGAATCTTGGATTGGAAAAAAAATCACTCTCTCCACAAATGATGAAATTCGCTGTTTGCACTGCGGAAAAAAAACAAAGAAGTCATTTAGTCAAGGTTATTGTTTTACTTGTTTTACTACCTTAGCAGAAAACGATCTTTGTATCTTAAGACCGGAATCTTGTCATTTTCATAAAGGCACTTGTCGGGAACCCGAATGGGGAAAAACCAATTGTTTTAAAAAACATACAGTATATTTTGCAAATTCCAGTGGCTTAAAAGTTGGAATCACAAAAGAAAATCCTGTCTCCAACCGTTGGGTGGACCAAGGGGCAAAGTATGGGATTCCGATTTTGGAAGTGGAGTCAAGAAGAGATGCGGGAATACTAGAGCATTTTTTAAGTCAGTTTTTGCCAGATAAAACCACTTGGCAAAAAATGGTCGCAGGTGATCCGCCTGACATAGATTTGGTACGCGAGGCAAATAAATTTCTAAATCATTTAGAAAAGAATGATTTTTTTACCCCGCAAGATAGTAAAACCAAATTGGTTTGGAATCGTTTGGACTTAAAAATCGGAGTCACAAAAATAGAATATCCGATAGAATCCTATCCAGAAAAAATAAAATCACTGAAACTTACAAAAGAAACTCCCATCACAGATACCCTTGTCGGAATTAAGGGGCAGTATCTATTATTTCGGTCAGGTGTAATCAATATTCGTAGTCTCAGTGGTCTTTGGATTGAAGTCTCCACTTAGGCAGATTCGACTCAAAGGTGGTTATACCACAAACATCCTCTTTGAATGCGACGAATTTTTACTCGCAAACAAACCGGCCGGTCTCCCTGTACACGAAACCAAAGATCCCAATCGGAAAGATTTTACTAGGTTACTTGCTAGTTACTTACATATACCGGATTTACGGACTGTAAACCGATTGGATTTGGGAACCAGTGGAATCGTAATTCTTGGAAAAACTCAAGATAAAAACAAAGAAATAGATTCTCTATTAAAAGAAGCAGAGAAGGAATATATTTTTTTATGTCTTGGCATTCCCGATTGGAAAGAAAAACGTTTTGAATGTTTTATTCGGGATGGAAAAAAGGAAGTCAAAATCGTAAGGAGTGGGGGCAAAAAAGCCATTACCGAATTTCAAATCCTCTCCACTTTTCCAGAAAAAAAACTTTCGTTTGGAATGGCAAAAATACTCACAGGAAGGCGCCACCAAATCCGCGTTATGCTTCGTGAGTTAGGTTTTGCTGTTCTTGGTGATCCTGTATACTCCGAGTCTGAATCTGCATCAAAGGAACAACGGATGTATTTGCATTCCTTTCGATTGTGCTTTACCGACTTTCAGGGAAAAAAACAGTGGGTGGAAACGGAGATCCCTTCTGAATTTTCAGATCGAGTTGGAAAAATACTCTCCGTATAAAATCAGACAAAATGAAAAATGAAATATTTCACAGTTTTATCAAAGAACAAAAACAATATAAAATTTTTTCTCGGCTCGCAAAGTATGTATCCATCTCTTTTCTTACCATTTATCTATATTTATTGTTTAGCTCTAGTTATACGGCAAGCCCACTTATTGTTGTAATTAATTATTTAGCAATTCTTACAAGTTTTTCTGGAATTATCACCTTTAAATACTTTGAAATTCCAAGTATTCTTTTGGATGTTTTTACGGAAGGTCAGTTGTCCCCTTTTTTTCAATTAAATTCGCAGGAAAAACAATTGGTGTGGAGAAAGGCAGGCCGCGAAGACGTATTGCCTCCAGAGCCAACACCAGATTATATTTCTGACCACCTGCATTTGTATGATCGTTACCCTTGGAAACGCATTGGCAAAATTTACTTTGTCGTTTACTTAGTTTTCATCCTTACATCCGTTTTCTATTTAACTTCTGTATATATCGAGACAGGATTTCAAAACTAAGTAGGCAATTTTTCTTGTCTTACTGTCTCCGGTTAAAATCCTATCCTTATGGCTTTGAATTGTGGAATTGTAGGTCTCCCGAACGTCGGTAAGTCGACTATTTTTAATGCACTCACGAAGGCAGGAGCACAAGCTGCCAACTATCCGTTTTGTACCATAGAGCCCAATACGGGTGTGGTGGAAGTTCCGGATGAAAGGTTAAGTCGCTTAGCCGAAGTCTACAAACCAAAGCGAACGGTCCCAACCATGATCGAGTTTGTTGACATTGCCGGCCTTGTTAAAGGCGCAAGCCAAGGGGAGGGACTTGGAAACCAGTTTTTATCTCATATTCGCGAAGTGGATGCCATCTGTCATGTGGTACGTGCCTTTCAGGATGAAAACATAACGCATGTTCATGGAAAAGTAGATCCCATCGAAGATATCACCGTTATCAATTACGAATTGATTCTTGCTGATTTAGATAGTTTAGAAAAACAACAACAACGTGTTGCAAAAACTGCTAAAACAGGAAATAAAGAAGCCGCTGAGATTCTGTCAGTGATGGATAAAATCCTAGATGCATTAAAAAAAGGAAACAGGGCATCTACGGTGGAACTTAGTGAAGAAGAAACTAAAATTGCAAAAAAGTTTAACTTAATTACCATTAAGCCAGTGTTATATGTCGCAAATATTTTAGATACCGATGTAAAAACTACCGAAAACCCATTGGTTAAAACCATCATTGATTATGCTTCGAAAGAATCTGCCCCAGTGGTTGTATTATGTGGTCGTTTTGAAGAAGAAATTTCTGGATTAGAAAAAGAAGACCAAATCGCTTTTTTAGAGGAGATTGGTGAAAAGGAATCGGGGCTTTCTCGAATGATTCGTGCTTCTTATAAACTCCTTGGTCTTATCACTTTTTTTACCGCAGGAGTGGAAGAGGTTCGTGCCTGGACGACTCGTCAAGGAAGCACAGGACCTGTGGCCGCTAGTGTCATCCATTCGGATTTTGAGAAGGGTTATATCCGCGCGGAAGTCATGCGGTATGAAGACATCGATAGAACCGGAGATGCGACCAAAGTCAAAGATGAGGGCAAACTCCGCGTGGAAGGGAAAGAATACATTGTCCAAGATGGGGATGTCATTTACTTCCGAGTGAATGCATAAAAAAAATCCCGACTTTCGCCGGGATTTTGAAGTGTGAACTAGTTTGGAAAAGAAAGTAGGTTCCTAAAAGTAGGAACATTTCCTAATTAATGAATGGCTTCAAACTTCCATTTTATTGCATCATTCGAAAAAAAATTACGATTGTAACATAAAATGATATCGTCCGATTTCCTTACCGGATTCGAAAATCGCAAGTTCGGGGCTCGAATCTAAGGTAATCGGAGAATCAAACATGGACTGAGTTCCCAGTTTGGGTAGGGTTTCCACAGGGGCCCCATCCAGAAATAACTTAGCCGAGAGACGGTCGCAATTGGATGCCTCTACCGAAAGATAAACTTGGTTTTTTTCTTTACTCGGTTGGAAGACAAAGTCCAAATCCCTTCCGCCGACCTGACGATGCACGCGAAAAGCGCCACCGCTTGCATTTCCGTCGCCACGGAAAGCAAGTTCAGGAGAAAGCAGTCTCATTTCCAGAAGTTCGCTTGAAATGAACTTAAGTTTGTCATTTACGAATTGTAGACAAATTTGTATGGTAGGGCTATGTTTAGGAAGAACCGTTTTTAAGATCCGGTCAACTGTCGGTGAGTCTGCCTCTTCGCCCTGAGACATGAGGTAGAGAGCTTCTTTTAATTTGATTCGGTTCATAAATTCATTTGGATCTTTCGGTTCCATAGTATCTATTACCCCCCGCTAAGGCTTTATTTCCTTTGTAAGGATTTTTTTTATCTTTTCTTTGGCTCGGTTGGCCCGAGCGAGCACTGTTCCTAGGGGAACATCGAGGATTTCTGCGATTTCTTTGAATTTATATCCCTTCAGCCGTAAAATGAGAATTTCTTTATGAATCTCATCCAAAGCCTCGATGAGATCGTAAAACTCTCGTTTTTCTTCAAAGGCAAAAAAGACATCTTCCTGGCTCTGTCTTTCATCTAAAATATCGATACTCATATCCAAAGAAATTCCTTCTCGATACTCATACCGACGAATGGATCTTGTCTGAGACATACTTATATTTTTAGAAATTTCGCTTAGATAGATAATAAATGCAGGAAGACTATCTCCCTTAAATTTTCTAAGCAGTTGGTAGTCATTTTCAGTGAGTTTTAAATAAACTTGCTGTGAGGTATCGGTGACCTCTTCTCTAGGAACATAGTGCGCACAAGTACCAATAATGAGTCTATGAAATTTTTGGATCAACTCTTGCCAAGCTGTACGATTCCCAAGGAGGCAATTGTCGATTAACTTCCGAATGTCTTCACTCATAGATCTTTTAGGGATTGTACGGAATTTTTACAAGAAGCTAGAACATTTTCCAGTCTTTTTTGGAAATGATGGGACCGAAATAAAGTTTGGCGGATGAACCGAACGCGAGTTTGATTGGCTTGAGAGAAGTCTGTTTGGTCTTTTGTCGTAAAACGTCCATAATCACTAAAAAAACCAAAAAAACCAAGCAGGCGAATTTTTTGATGGTTCACTGGAATTTCTTCCAAACAAACTTGAAATTCTTTTAACATCGATTTGTTTTCTTGTGAAAATTCAGGGTCTAACTGCCATTCTTCGATTAATGATAAATAGAATTTTTTTGATTCTGAATTTTCTTCCTTTAAACTGGATACTGTCCAGGGGTTTTGTTTTGAATAATAAAATAATTGGTAAGAACTTTTGTTCTGTTGTTTCATGTCTTGCAAAAGTCGAAGAATTAAGGTTTTTCTTCTCGTTTCCGGCATATCGGAATACAAAACTCGATTGATTGCGAGGGTGTATTCTCTCTCCTTTCCCAGCAATAATACTTCTTGGGCTTTGTATAAATTGGAGAATACGTAGACTGTTTTTTCCCATTCCTTCTGTAGGTCTGCAACAAGTGGAATTAGGTCCGGGCTTGTGATTTCCGATTCCAAAATTTCAAGTTTAGGAAGTACGATGAGATCAAATATCTTTTTTTTGGTTTGTTTTTCAAGTAGTAATAACTCTTCCTTATTGAATTCAGAACAGTACTTTACAGTAAGCATTGCGTCGTAAAAAGAAACATAACGCAAAATTTCAGTTAAATCTTTTATTTCTGTTTGAGAGCAAAGTTTCCAATAATATAAAAAATCTTCTTCTTCTTGGGCAGTTTCTGTTCGAATTAGATCTCTTGTTTGGATTCCATAGGCCTGGCTTATTAGGTTTTGGTGCAAATCAAATGCATTCCACACTTCATCAAAGGATTTTGATTTGGGAAACCATTCTGCGAGTAAGGGGAAGGAAATAACCAAAAGCAGAATTAAGGATCTTTTGAATCGTTTCAATATCCGCTCCTAGTTTTGAATTCGTAATACATTTTTTCTTCTGAGATATCTTTCGATAGGATAGAATCGATTATTTCTCTTTTTTGTGAATCATCTAAAAATTCATGATCTGTTTTTAAAAAATGTTGAACCATCTTACGGAATTCTGGATTCTTTATTTGAGAGATTTGAACAGAAACACTGTCTTTAGGGAAGTTTGTTTCTTTTTTCGGCTTTTTTGATTCCACCCTTTGGAAAGGTGAAATCTCTAGGCCCTCTACCCTGATATTATCTTTCTTTTCGCCTAAGAATACAATGAAAAAAAATAATAACACAAGAACAAAGATTACTCCCAGTATTTGTCTAAACTTGAGTTTAGGCGTATTCGTTGAAAAATGGACTAAACTAATTGCTGTGATAATTTCATTTGAAGAACCATTATATAATGATTTTCTAATTTTTGCTAAAGATTTACGGGAATTTTTTGTTTTTAAATAAGTATCCCAAAATTTGATTCCAATTTCTTTTGCTAAGTTTGTTTCGACTGGAAATAAAAATCCGATGACTTCTTTTGCTCCTGCTTTTAAAAACCCAGTTGTAAGTCCGGAATGATCTATGGAGTCAAAAGAAGAGTGGCAGCTATTGAAAAACACAAGGTCTAAGTTGGTAAAAGAGTGCTCTGCAATTTCTTGGGAATATAAAAAGTCGTTTGCGCCTATGGGGATTCCATTTTTTTCAGTATGTCCTGCATAATGTAGATATTTTGCAGAACCAATTTCTTCAATCAGTCTTACCCTCGTTAAGTGATTTTCTTTTAGGATTCTTAGATTCAGTTTTTTTTCAAAAATGGGGAATAAATTCGCACATTCTTCCTTCACTGTTGCAATCAAATTTGGTTTTACTGGATTACAAATAAGGATTGCTGTATTGGTTTTTTGTTTGTGGTCTTTTTGAATTGTTTCGATTCTGATCCCTCTACTGTATTCTATATCTTGGAATAAAAATCCTTTATGGGTCCGAAGGATTTCCCACGGAATTGGGGAGAATTCAGGATCTATCAAAAGTTGAATGGAATTTGTAAATCCAGGTTTACGCCAAAACGGAAGAGCTTTCCCAAATACTATTTGTTCTAGGTTATCTGATTTTTTTCCCAGTTTTTCCAGGAACTCTTCTTTGTTCGGTTTTTGGGATAAAACTCTTTCTACGAAAAGCGCCCAATCTTTAAGGAATTCATTGAGAATTTTCCCGGAGAATTTTGTTGTCCTTTCGACATTACCAAAGTTCTCTTGTTTTTCTTCCCAGATACATTCTCCATCAGTGAAATTGTCTCTTGAAAATTTTGCTATGATTCGAAGTTTCATTGATCTTTGTTTATTGGAACTTGAGGATTAAATTTTCCATGTTAGAAAGTAATGTTTTTACATCATCTTCTGTTGTGAAATAACCTGTAGAGATACGAATGCATCTTAAAGCTTCTTCTTCCGAATACCCCATATACAAGAGTGACTTAGAGGCTTCTCTTGCTCGGGACTTACAAGAACTGCCAGTGGATACTAAAATTCCTTTTTCTTCCATACCAAGTAAAAAAAAGTCTACTGCCTGAATCGGTAGAATGAGAAAGGTTGTGTTCGGAAGTCTTTTGGATAATTTTGCAATGATTTCACAGCCTAAAGTCTCTAACTTCTCTTCGATCAGAGATTGAAATTCGCTAAGTCTTTTGTTCTTTTTTTCCAAATCTCTCATTTGGATTTCTGCAACTTGTTTGAAACATTCAATGGCAAATGTATTTTCTGTACCTGCCCTATGATTGTTTTCTTGGTTTCCTCCACCAAACAGATGGAAGTTGGGGTTCGGTTTGGGAAGATAAGTGAGAGCCGCTCCCATTCCTCCGCCGATTTTGTGACCCGAAAATGTATATCCGTCGAAAATGGAAAAGGGAACATCTGTTTTACAGAAACCTTGCATTAAATCACTATAATAGAGTTGGTCGTATTTTTTGGTTAGTTTTGAAATGGCTTCTGCTGGTTGAATCACTCCAGTTTCATTACCTGCATAAATGCAAACTACGGGTCTTGGGTTTTCCTTTAGTTTCTTTTCTAAATCGAATAGGTTGATTACTCCCGATAAATCCGTTTGGATGAGCTCTGCCGAAAAACCGTAGGATTCCAACGCGGCATACATACTGGAATGTTCCAAGGGAGAAACTATCACAGAATCTAAGTTTGGAAATAGAACACGTAAACTTTGGATAAGTAAGTAGTTGGCTTCTGTTCCTGTGGCAGAAAAAACAAATTGTTTTTCTTGTCCTTGGGTTAGATTTGCAAAATACTTTCTTGTTTGTTCGATTTTTCCTTGGTTTTTTAAGGAAAACCGAGTGATACCAGAAGGATTATAATATCCAGATAGATAGTCTGCCAAACAAGTTTCCAAAATTTCTGCAAAAGGAGGGTGTGTGGCATTATAATCAAAATACTTTATATCATTCGTTAAAGGGGATTTCATCTGCTTCTTCGTAGCGACCCAGTTTGCGAAGGACGGATCTAGTTAAATTATGATAAGATTTTAAAATATCGTCTTTTTTTCCACCTACGCTACGTTCATCGACGTTACGTAACTTTGGTTTTAAGGAATCTATGATCTTTAAACTTTGGGAGTTTTCTCTAAGTTTGTAATAAGATTCAGCTTCTTTCATTTTCGATTCAAATTCATGAACAAGAAGTGCCGGTAAATTAATATCTTCGATTTCAGATGCCAGTTGGATGTTGGAGGCTTCCTTAAATTCAGTGGCCGCTCGTTTGTAATAAGTATCTTCTTCCTGTCCTAACTGGAAAAACAATTCTCCTCTTCTGAATTTGAACTTTAGATACTCTCTTTCATCAGCTCCCACAAAATAAAGAATCCTTTCATAAATATCATCCATTTCCCTGGGAGAAAAGTTCTTCATCCCCGTGAGTAAAATTTGTCTAAGAAGTGATTCCTGATAGTCGTTTGCGGAGACCTCTGAAAAGTCGCTTCGTTTGATGGATGATAAAACTACACTGCGTTTTTGAACGGCACTAAGGCCACTCGGTAATTTTTCTAATTCTGTTAGTTTTTTAAGAACAAAGTTTTCTGTTTCCAACATATGGGTTTTGTAACCGAGTAGGATTTCACTGGGCCTACAACTTGCCCAAGCAACAGATTCAATTTTTTTGGGAGCGATAAGTTCTGGACCAGAGAAACGTAACGCACGTTTGTAGTAGTCAAGAGCTGTCAAAACGGCTTCAATATGCGAATTCCAATAGTCTTTTGGGTTTGGGCCGAGAGTGAGTTCCCCTTGGGGAGCCATACGTAAAAAAAGAGGGGATCCCCATTCTTTGGCTTTTTCTCGCCAAGTCAGTTCTAAAAAATGATCCTCTACATGTTCCTTACTGCGAAAGTACAAACATGATTTTTCCATTAGAGCTAAATCTAAAGGAAGGATCGTACCTTTGGTATTCTCCTCGGAACTAAAGAATTGGTTTATGGTTTGAAGGAAATCGGTTCCACCGTCTTTTCGCCCTTCGAGGATCGCATCCCCTTTGGCTATGAGTTGGTGCGCAATCCGGGGATTGGGATAACCAAAAAACGAATTGTAGGCGAGGGTGAATTTGGCAAGGATTGTGTCCTTGTTTCTCAGAATCCACGGGAAAGTGATTGCCCATACGATGAGAACAGCCAGGATGTATTTTAAATTTTCTCGGAAGATTTGGTTCAAGGATTGTCCCTGTTCCCGATCTTTGCCGGAATCTACTGATGTTTCAAGCAATTAAAACTCCAAACCGTCCCTTCCTCTTTGTTTTCTTTTGTTTTCTTTCGCTTTCTCTCTTTGCAGTAGAGCCTGGGACACGATCGAAAGTTTGTTCTTTGTTAGAACCCGGTGTTCCTGCTGATTATTTCCTTTCTCGTGCGTTTCGGGAGCAAGTCGACGGATTTCAATTGGCCCAAAGGCGAAAAGCTGAGGAGTCCAAACTCTCTTTTGAGCGTTCTGTGGGGTTTTTGGATTCTTACCACCAATGCCTAAAAGAAATGGGAAAAGAGCCAAGTGCTTTGAGTGCAGAAACCCAAAGTTTAAACTACTTAGAACTGGGAAATTTGGATCAGGCTTGGGAATGGTCGGAACTGGCAACGGGTAAATCTCCTGACATTACCAAAGATTTGGTTCTTTTACAAACAAGGATTCGGATCCGCCAGGGAGAGTTGGCAAAGGCTTCTGAGGTCTTAGAATCTTCTCTTCATCTCTTCCCCAATGATCCTGACTTTTTATATCTACTTGGTAATATCAATTTCGAAAGGAAAAATTGGAATAGGTCTATTCTATATTATACGGCTCTTTCTTTTGTGATTGAGAGAAGAGATACACATTCCAAATACAAATATCTTACGGCCAAAGCCCTTGGTGAGCTCAATTATAAGTTGGATTATCCAAAAATTTCCATCAAACGGTATACCGAATATACGAACGCATATAAAAATGATATGGAAGTATTGTTTCGGTTGGCGCAAATTTATTTCGTGTTAGGTGATTTTAAAAATTGTCGAATGTATTTGGAACAAATTCGTGAAAAAAATCCACGTGACATTGATGCATCGCATATGCTTGCCGAAATTTATTTTATGGATTCTCGCCAAACTGCTCCTATTTATTTTGCAATGCTACGAAAAGAGAAAAAAATTCCTAAAGATGGGATTATCTTTTTCCTTGATAAGTTAATTTCTGGCTCTACAGATGGCTTAGAAACCAAACTAAAAACCTATATACAAGAAAATCCAGGAAGACTTTCTCCTCGTATCGCACTATTAGAACTTGCAGAAAAAGAAAAATTTTCAGATTACCAAACGCTCAATGCGGAAACAGCTCAGTATGCTTATGAATATAGGCAATACTATGCGGCCGAAAAAATTCTACGTAAGGGATTATCGGAGGTGATTGCAAAAGGAAATTCGGACGAGGAAAAGTCTTTATTTTTTGAAAAGATATCTTCCTGCCAAGAAATGTTAGGACAATGGAACCATGCAGTGATCTCGACAAAAGAGGCAATTCGTCTCACAAAGGAAACGGAAAAAAAATTTCGTCTGCGTTTTCGTTTGGCCTATTTATATCTCCAAGGGAATTTAAAAAAAGAATCTCTTTCAGTTTCGGTATTATCTGAAACTTTAAAAGAAAATCCAACACCTACTCATTATTATCTGAGGGGACTTGCTTATTACCAACTTTCAAAATACAAAGAAAGTGTTAAAGATTTTTCAGAAGCAATCAAACTAGACCCTAAAAATTATAATTACTATTTTTACCGCGCGACAGCTTTTGATAAATTAAAACAATTTGGTGATACAGAGTCTGATCTAAAAACCACAATAACTCTGAATCCTAATGCATCCAATGCGATGAATTATTTGGGATATTTGTATGCAGAAAATGACATCAATCCAGAAGAAGCAAACCAACTACTAAACCAAGCAGTGTCTTTAGAGCCGGATAACCCTGCTTACCAAGACAGTTTGGGTTGGGTAATGTATAGAAAAAAAGACTACAATCGAGCCTTACTCCATTTAAACTTTGCCACTTCTTTAGCTTTAGAAAGGGGATTTGAAGATCCTGTGATCTATGAACATTTAGGGGATGTGTATTTGGCCAAAAAAGATCCAGTGAATGCTTTGCAATTTTTTAAATTATCTGAATCAAAAATAAAATCAGAACCAAATAAAGACTTAATAGCAAAAATTAAAAAAGTCCAAAAGGAAATTTCAGAATGAAAGGAAATATCATCCTTATTAGTGTTTTATTTTTTATCTTTTCTTGTCAGTCGGCAGAAGTGGAAGATCCAAGTTTTATTGGCCGAGACAAAGAAAAATATATTTCCGCAAAAGAAAAGGAATCCAAAACTCTACTCAAAGAAATTTTGGAGAAACAAACTGATTTTTCTGGATTCAAATCTGATTTTAGTATGCAAATCCAAACGTTTGTTCCTAAAAAAGACAATGTCTATTTAGATGGAAAAGTGTTTTTTTCGAAAGACACGAAACAAGTGAAAATCCAATTAATGGATAGTTTTTTTGGTATGATTTTTACGGAACTCATTGCAGATCCAAATCAAATTCAAATCAAACCCACTAGCACAAAAGAAATCCAAACCTTGCCAATGGGTGATATTTTCATCCAGGATCCTAATACTGGTAAAAAGTTTGCAGTCCCATTTCCTGTAATTTATGAATACCTTACAGGAACTTACATTACCGAAATCCAAAACCCAAAAGCAAAATTCAATACAAAAGACTCTCGTATTATTCTATCAAAATCAGATGGTGAATATGAGTATTTTTTTAAAGAAGGGAATTTGGATCGTTTAGAGCTTTCTAGCACCAAGCGCGGGTTAAAAGCCATTGCAATTGTAAAAACCAAACCAGAACAAATTCATCCTCCAAAAGAAATTACAACCAAGGTCATTAGTTTGGATACAGAAAAGGAAAATGTTCTAATCCTAATTAAACTTAAAAAATCACAAATGACGGAGCCTCAGGCAAATACGTTTCGGTTTTAGGTGTCAAAATTTAGTCTTTAAATGAATCTTTTTCGAATTTGTTTATCAATTATTGTTATTTTTCCCTTATTTTCTGCGGACCTTCCAGAGTCGGTTGAATCAAAACTTGATTTACCCGTTCAGGATTTATATCACTTCAAAACAGAGACAGGGGAAACGATTCAATATAAAAAATCCACTAAACTATGGTTTGGTGGGGATGTAATGTTCAATTGGGGTGTTCGTGATTCTATGCGCACCGAAGATCCTTATTTCCCTTTTCGTAGTTTTTCTAGTTATTTAACAAACTTTGATTTTAGGTTCATTAATTTAGAAACTCCTATCCTACATAAAACTCCCACTGCAGACCAAAGAAAATCATATGTATTTTTCGGTGAAAGAAGGGACTTAACGGTTTTGCGTATGTTAGGGATTGATGGGGTTTTTCTTGGTAATAATCACACAATGGACTTTGGGGAAAATGGACTTTACGATACCTTAGAATTGTTAGATGAGTTTGGAATTCTTCACACAGGAGCTGGTAAAAATACCGACGAAGCTTTGGTGCCCATTTCTGTTTCCAAACAAAATACAGAATATCGGATTTTTTCATTTTCTGACACAGGAGAAACTCGGTTATTTTCGGGAATCAAATCTCCGGGGGCAGCTTACTTTCGTGTGGGAACAGCAGAAAGGTTAATCAAAAAAAACAAACCTAATCAAGTGAACCTTCTCTCGGTGCATTGGGGGGTAGAATATAGTCCCTTACCAATGGAAACAGAAAGAAATGCTGCAAAATATTTGGTGAATGCAGGTTATCAAGTCATCATCGGACATCATCCGCATGTTCCACAAGGCATTGAAGTATTTCCGAAAGGTGTTGTGATTTATTCACTCGGAAACTTTTTTTTTGGATCTAAAAACCAATATTTAAAACATAATATATCGGTAGTTTTACATTTTGACGGCGACAAACTTTTGTTTGTGGAAGTGGTCCCTGTTTTTGGAAAACACCAATCACTTCCAGGTGACCATTATTTTTTCCCAATGGGACCGAAAGATGCGGAAGTTTTTTTAAAAGAATATGCAATCCTTTGTAAACAACTTGGAACAGATCTTGTGATCTCCGGGGGAAGGGGTTATGTTTTTTTTGATAAGGAACTGAAAGCCAAACTAAAACCGTAGTGAAACCAACTGCAGGTAAGTCCCACAGCAAAAAAAGGGAAACTAAGTTCTAACAAATTGGTTTTATATATCGAAAACAATTGCAGAAAAAAACCAGTAAAAAACAGAATCGAAGCTGTTCGTAAAATCCAACCTTTTTCGTATAACCAAAAATAAACGGACACTATGGCAACATAACCAAATAAACAAAACCATTTGAGTTGTGACGTGGGTTTTAAGTATTCGAGAGAAGGGACCATTTCTTCTGGCGTTTTTGCATCTAGAACATTGAGGATTAGTATGTTTTCAATTAAATCAGCAAACCCTGCTATCACGAGTAGAAGGATCATACCCATAAATATCTTTAAAAAGATCGGACGAACCTTCCGTCCTGCATAATGACCGGTATAGGTAAGAAAAGCCAAATAACAGAAGATAAATCCAAAGTCAAAATAATGTACTTTTTTATACTCTGCGGATAAATGAAAAAAATCAATTGTATCAGGGATTCCCACTAGGTCTTGGACCTGTTTTGGGGTTTCTGCCATTTCTAGGCCAAGTAGGGTGGATTCAAATCCGGAGTGGTTGTCGAGTGCCGGTTCTTTTGGGGTGATATGGTTTAAAAACCCAGCATAGAGCGCTAAAAATAAGCCAAGGCCAAGGCCCCAGACTTCTGGAAAATTTGATTTTTCACCCATAAAAACGTTTGAAATTCCATAGAAATGGAAGGGTTTGGGAACTCCAAGAAGAAATTCCATTGACCCAAGGCCCCATTGGCAAAACCCTAGTGGAAACTAACAAATTCTTCTACCTACAAGTGTTTCTATGTAGGTATACCCATAGGAGAAATATGAGAAACTACGAAATCACGAATATTCTTCGTGAAGGAAATGTAGAAGAGACGAAGTCTGCAGTCAAAGACTTACTTTCTAAATACAACTTCACGATCCAAGGCGAAGAGGATTGGGGTTCTAAAAGACTCTGGCACCCGGTTGGACAAGACGAACAAGGTCACTTCACACTTATCAAGTGTTCCGGATCCCCTACAGAAGTAGCAAAGATTGAACATGAGTTTAAACTCAATGGGAATATCTTAAAAACCCTCGTAATTAGGGCAAATGGCTAACGATCTAAACAAAGTACTACTCATCGGTCGTATGACTCGTGATCCGGAATTTAAGTCGGTGAACGGGAGTTCTGTTGTCAATTTTTCAATTGCAAATAACAGAGTTTATGTGACGAACGGCGAAAAAAAAGAGGAAACTCACTATTTCGACTGCGTTGCATGGGGCCGACTTGCTGATATTTTAAAACAATATGCAGGCAAGGGTAAACAAGTAGCAATCGAAGGTAGACTCCAACAACAGTCCTGGGAAACTCCTGAAGGCAAAAAAGCCTCTAAAATCCGCGTTTATGTTGAGACCGCACAACTGTTAGGTGGTCAAGGACAAGGTGCGGGATCTGGAGACCGTTCTGACAGTTCCAATTCTTATGATTCCGGCATAAGTAGTGGTTATGATGATTATCCAGCCGGCGATGACGACATTCCTTTTTGATAGGTTATGACAATGAGCGAAACAGCAAATATTGATGATACAAGAATAGATTCCCGCGAGAGTATGGACGGGATGGAAGACGACGAAAAAGGCGGTTTCCGTGGTAAAGACGGAGAAGGCAAATTCGGTCGTAAAAATGCAAAATACAAAAAGAAAGTATGTAAGTTCTGTGCTGACAAAGCCTTACTTGCAGGACTTGATTACAAACGAGTCGATATTCTAGAAAGATTTGTGACCAACCGTGGTAAAATCATTCCAAGAAGGATCACTGGAACTTGCGGCAAACACCAAAGAGCCCTTGCTCGTGAAATCAGAAAATCCAGATCTATCGGTTTACTACCGTTTAAAGTTCTGTAGGAGAATCGGATGAAAGTTGTATTACAAAAAGACGTATTAAATCTTGGTGATGCTGGTGATGTGAAAGAAGTTGCTGACGGTTATGCACGTAACTTCCTCATTCCAAGAAGATTTGCAGTTCGAGCAAACGATGGAAACACAAAAGCGGCTCTCCACCAAAAGAGACTTGCTGAACTGAAACGTGATAAACGTGTAAAAGTGATGAAAGAACTTTCTTCTTCAATCGATGGTAAAACTTACGAAGTGAAGGTGAAAGTTGGCGAAAACGACAAACTTTTTGGTTCTGTTACAGCGAATGACATTGCACTTGCAATCAAAAACACTGGAGTGGAACTCGACAAACGTAAACTAGAGTTAGGTGAGCCTATTAAGTCTTTAGGCGAATTTAAAATCAAAGTTCGTTTGGCTGAAGGTGTTGTGCCTCAAATCGTAGTTAAAGTCGTCGGCCAAGCATAGTCTTAAACTAAAGCTTTTTCGATGAATTCTAACCCCCTTCAGGAGATAGAGTCTGAGAAGAACTTAATCGGTTACCTACTCATGAGAGGGGTAGCCGGGCAAGAAGACTTAGGTCTAAGCCCGGATGACTTCTATATGGACACACATAGACGTGTCTTTGAGGCTGTTACCGATCTCATCAATGAAGGGATCAATATCGACCTAGTTACGGTCACAAACCAAATGCGGGAAAAACGTCTTTTTAAAGATGAATCCCGTGACTTGGAATACATCACATCTCTATACAAAGACACAGTACCCTTCCAGCCGTTAGACTATTACGTACGTCGTGTCAAACGTGTTTCTGATAGACGTAAGTATGTAGAAGCGTTAAACCAAGCCATAGATAAAGTAAAGATAGAGCCTGGGGAAAACGATTCTGTATTCAGTCTTGTCGAACAATCGCTCATGGATATCTCTCGCCAAGAGAGATCCAAAGGTTTGCGAAAAGTAAAAGATGATGCCAATGCACTGATAGATTATATCAAAAACGTTGTGGCGGCAAGCCAAAATGGAACGGGTGGAATTAATGGATTAAAAACCCATTTCACAGGTCTTGATATGGCAACCACAGGACTAAAATCTCACGAACTTATGATCCTTGCTGCTCGTCCAGGGAATGGTAAAACAACTTTTGCTCTAAACATTGCAGCCAATGCAGCTTTGAAAGAGCGTAAGACGGTTGTTATCTTTTCTTTAGAGATGAGCCGGATCGAACTCCTTCTTAAACTCATTAGTGCCGATGCAAGGATTGATTCTTATGCCTTAAAAGCAGGGACATTGACATCAGCGCAGATGACTCAACTCAAAGACAGTATCGGAAATATCACCTCTGCAAGTTTGTACATTGATGATTCTGGATATTTGACCATCCAAGAATTTTCTGCGAGATTACGCCAACTTCGCACCACAGAAGAAGTAGGGCTTGTGATTGTGGATTATTTACAGCTAATGAGTGATCCCAAAGCTGCAATGGGTGGGCGTCAACAAGAGGTTGCCAATATTTCAAGGGGACTCAAACAAATGGCAAGGGAAGTGGGTTGCCCAATCATTGCCTTGTCACAGATGAACCGTTCCATTGAGAACCGCTCCAAAGACCAACGGCCTCAACTTTCCGACTTACGGGAGTCAGGTGCTATTGAGCAGGATGCGGATATTGTATGTTTTATTTATCGAGAGGAAATGGTGAAACCTCCCGAGGAGCTTGACCCGAATAAAAGGGGAATGGCTGAGATCATTATCGCCAAAAACAGAGCGGGTGCTACGGCCGATTTTCCATTGATGTTCAATCCGAAGATCAGCCGTTTCGACAACGTTCCATTATAAAGAGGTTTTCAATTGAATCAGTGGGTCAGTTCCGAATATAAAAATAGAATTAGTGCAACGAGTGTTTCGGATGCATATGTCGGTAAAACGTTATTCCTTTCCGGTTGGGCTTTCCGTTACCGTGACCAAGGGGGAGTGATCTTTATCGATCTTCGTGATCGTTCTGGTATTTTGCAAATTGTTGCTCGTAAAGAAATTTTGGGAGATGACTTTTCCAAAGTAGAAAAAATTCGTTCTGAGTTTGTAATTGCTGTGAAAGGAAAACTTTCCCTTCGTGATGCCGAATCAGTGAATCCAAAAATGGAAACCGGCAAATATGAGTTAATTGCAGAATCTGTAGAAATTTTAAATACATCCAAAACACCTCCTTTTACGTTAGATGAATTTGATCCATCCGGCGAAGAAATTCGTTTGAAATATCGTTATTTGGACATGCGCCGAGAAGAACTTAGGGATCGGTTGGTCCTTCGCCATAAACTAACATTTGCTCTTCGTGAATATTTAGATAGTAAATCCTTTTTGGAAATTGAAACTCCTATTTTAAATAAATCCACTCCGGAAGGGGCAAGGGACTTTCTTGTTCCATCTCGTTTGAATGCTGGTGAGTTTTATGCTCTCCCACAATCTCCACAACTTTTCAAACAAATTCTGATGATAGGGGGAATGGAAAGATATTTTCAAATCGTAAAATGTTTTCGCGATGAAGATTTACGTGCGGACCGCCAACCAGAATTCACTCAGCTTGATATGGAGTTTTCTTTTGTAACAGAAGAAGATATCCGCAGTGAAATTGAATCTATGTGGGCCTTTGCTTTAAAGAAAGTGTTTCATTTAGAGGTGAACGCACCCTTTATGACCATGCCATATCATGTGGCTATGGAAGAATACGGATCAGACAAACCAGACATTCGTTTTGGAATGAAACTTGTAAATGTGTCAGACATTGTAAAAAATGCTGATTTCCAAGTATTCAGTGCGGCTGTTTCAAGTGGTGGAGTGGTGAAGGCAATTTGTGTACCTGGAGGTTCTGTGATTTCTAGAAAAGAAATTGAAGACTTAACTTCTTGGTTGTCACGGGACTTCCGTGCAAAAGGCCTTGCCTATATGAAACATGGGGCAAATGGACTCGAGTCTACTATCACCAAACGTTTCACACCCGAAGCACTCGCGGCAATTGCGAAAGCTGTTGGATCCAAAGAAGGAGATATGGTTTTCTTTGGAGCCGATTCTTCTAAGATTGTGAATGCTTCCCTTGGTGCTTTACGATTGAAATTATCTGAAAAATATGATCCACCTAAGGTTCCTTATAGTTTCCATTGGGTCGTGGACTTTCCTATGTTTGAATTGGATGAAACCACAAAAACTTGGACCTTCCTCCACCATCCTTTCACTTCCCCAAAAGAAGAAGACTTCCAAAAACTAAGGGATTGGAAAGCAGGGAAAGAAGTTGACCTTTCTTCGATAGGAGCTAAAGCTTATGATCTAGTTCTGAATGGCACAGAAATTGGTGGTGGTTCCATCCGGATCCACAACCCAGAAATCCAAAGTCTAGTTTTGGAAGCCATTGGTATTGGAGAAGAAGATGCAAAATCCAAATTCGGATTTTTACTCGATGCGCTTTCTTTTGGAGCGCCACCTCATGGGGGGATTGCATTTGGAGTGGATCGTATCATGATGTTACTCACGGGAGGAACTTCCATTCGTGATGTGATTGCCTTCCCAAAAACTCAAAAAGGAACTTGTATGATGAGCGAAGCTCCAGGTCCCGTTGAGGCGAAACAATTAGAAGAATTAAAACTCAGGGTAGTCACTATCTAATATGGATGAAAGTTTTACATTTCAGGAAGAATCCCTCTACCAAACTGTATGTGGGATTGGAGACAGCAAACTACCGTTATGGGAAAGTCGCCTCAATGTAAAACTCATCCCTCGTGGAAAATCTCTCATCATCCAGGGAAGTGAAGACCAAGTTCAGGTAGCCTTGGATACTTTTCATAAGGTGGAAGAAAATTTTAAAAGAAGACCCGATAAAGCCGAATACTCATTTTTTGATATCGATTATTTGGTGAATAAAGTAAAAGATTCTAGTGGCGGTTGGCCGACTCCAGGTTCTTCTGATTTTCAAAAGGATGGAGAAACTTGGACTCCAAAAGATAAGATCTTTGTTACGTTTAAAGGAAAACCTATCTTTCCTCGGACTAAAAACCAGGAAAGTTTTGTGGATAGCCTTCATAAAAACTATATCACCATTGCTATGGGTCCTGCCGGGACCGGTAAAACTTTTTTGTCCATTGCCACAGCTTGCCGTATGATGCAAACAGGGGAAGTGGACAGACTCATCCTTACGAGGCCTGCTGTGGAAGCGGGAGAAAATTTAGGTTATCTTCCGGGAGACCTGACACAAAAAGTAAATCCCTACCTACGTCCCATCTATGACGCGTTACACGAATGTATTGGGTTTGAAAAAACTAGTGAATACTTACAAGTGGGAAAAATTGAAATTGCTCCCATTGCTTTTATGAGAGGCCGGACTTTATCTCATTCCTTTATTATTTTGGATGAAGCACAAAACTGTACTTTGCCGCAATTAAAAATGTTTCTCACTCGTTTTGGAAAAAATTCCAAAATGGCAATCTCTGGTGACGCCACCCAAATTGATTTAGCCCACGGACGTTCTGGTCTCGAAAAAACTGTTTATACCTTAAGAAATCTAAATGGAATTGAAACAATTTTCTTTGGTAGGGAAGATATCACTCGTCATCCGATCGTCGAATCTATTGTAAGGCGATTCGAGGAAAACGAAAGCCTCTTTTCGAAAAAAACATGAAAGCTATTTTAGATTCCTCTATGACCAGGCTTACAGATTTTCTTACGAGAGTAAGGCCTGTTTCTGTGGTTCGAAACATCCAAATTATTTTAGTTTCGCTTACGCTTCTGTTTGTGACTTATGTGCTTTCGATTCCCTTTTTTGGGCAATCAAGAGTGAATACAGACCCAGATGGTTTGTTTTCAGAAGGAAAAATTGCCCCAGAAACCATTCAATCTGTAAAAGAATTTTCTTATGAAGATACAGAAAAAACAAACGGGGAAAAACAAAAAGCGCAGGCAAACGTTCCGTTTGCGTTTGATAAGGATTTTGGAATCTTAGTTGCTGGAATTGATACTAGTCTTTCAGAAGATGTGGAACTACTTCGTAACATTTTAGCTGAGGGGAAAGTCACACCTAACGTAGTAAAAGATAGGATACCGAGGTGGAGAAATAGAACCAATGAAGAAATCCAAGCCATTTTGGATTATCCAAGAAAGGAAAAATTAAAGAACTTTATCCAACAATATACGAATTTGATTTTTTCGAAGTATTGTATCGTTAAAGAAGACCTTCCTTTTTCAAAGGAATTGGACAAATCCGGGGCGAAAATTCGTAACATTGGAACACAAGACCAAACTTCCATTATCGATGGGAATTTAGTAATACCAAGATCTCAGATTTATAAAGATGGTCCAGTTGCATCCGTATTATCAAAATTAGCTGCTGAAAAGTTACCAAACGTTTCTGATTCTTTACTTAAGGCTGTATCTAGAATTGGACTTTATTATATTTATTCTTATCCTGCTTGTAATTATAACCCAGAGGAAACAGAAAACGCGCGGATGCGAGCGACAAATTCGGTTCCGATTCAGAAGAGTCGAATCCAGGCAAATGAAGTCATTGTTCGCGCTGGTGATGTGATCACTCCAGAAGTAAAACTAAAATTAGAAATGATGAATCGTTATGCCACTCGTGCAAACTTGGCATCAATTGTTTCAATTTTTCTTACTCAATGTGTATTAATTGTCATTGTTGGTTTTTACCTCATTCGTTATCGCCCAAATCGTTTGAATGATCTTTCGAGTAACCTCATCATCTTTTTTACACTTTGGATTGTGATTGCCTCCATATATCTGCTTTCAAAAGTTTTTTATGCAACTGATAGTGATTTATCTGGTGTGTACTATTTTGGAATGTTTGTTCCTGTGGGGATGCTTTGTTTACTTCTTGGTTTTGTTTATGATGAACAACTTTCGATTGCGATTGGATTCTTTTTAGCATTTGCCGTATTTTTTGCCTCTAGATACAATCCAACATCGTTTATGTTGGCATTTACTGTCGCTGTTATGAGTTCCATTTACGGAAGGCGACTTCTTAAACGTATCGATTTTTTAAAGGCAGGATTTTTACTAACATTTGTTCAAATCCTCATCACCACTGCCGGGTATTTGTTTGATGGAAGAGAATTCTATGTTTCTACTGGATCTGGTTTTTTTCGGGATTTAACCAATTCGAATCTTTTTCGCATCACAGTTATGTGTTTTGTTAATGGTTTTGCCAGTGCGACAGCTGTCCAATTTTTGCTTCCGATGTATGAGTATATATTTAATATCCCAACACGTTTTAAGCTGATTGAACTTGCTGATACGGGTCATCCTTTGCTGCAACAGTTGTTAACGAAAGCACCTTCGACGTATACGCATACCTTTATGGTGGCTGCTTTGTCTGAGAGAGCTGCTCAAAATTTGAATTTAGATAGGCTTCTTGTGCGTGTGGGAGTGTACTTTCATGATATCGGTAAGATTCCTAATGCTGGATTTTTTGTCGAAAACCAACATTTGATTCCGAAACCGGAACATATCGATAAAAATAATCCTGCACTGGCGGCAAAAACAGTCATTGATCATGTGTTAGACGGGATTGAAATGGCCAAAAAGGCAAGATTGCCGAGAGAGATCATTAGTTTTATCCCCGAACACCACGGAACTTCCACGATGGCCTTCTTTTATCATAAAGCATTACAGGAAATTTCACCTTCGGCCAGAAAAAATATCAATAAGAAAGATTTTCAATATCCTGGTCCAAAACCACAAAGTAAAGAAACAGGAATCGTAATGATTGCTGATTCTTTAGAGGCAGCCTCTCGTTCTCTAGAGGAAGTGTCCCCGGAAAGTCTGGATGAACTCATTAGAAAAATTATTAACTCAAAATTGGCTGAAAACCAATTAGATGAAAGTGGACTTACCATCGGGGATTTAGAGATTATCAAATCTAGTTTTAAAGAAGTGTTACTCTCAAGTCTACACCAAAGACCTAAGTATCCAAAACCAGAAGATACAAAGGCTTTAGAAACTGCTGGAACCAAGAAAAATAAAAAATGAATCCTTCTCTTAGTGTGCTAACTCACCTGAATGATCAGTTAGGTGGGAAGTCAGAAGTTAACCCTGATTTAGTGATTAAAAATGCTGAAATTATTTTAAAATATTTGAGTCCTAGTTTTTTGCAATCTCTCGAACTCTCGATCCTTCTTGTAGATGATAGATTGATGAAAGAGATTAATTTAGAGAGAAGAGGGCTAAATAAAACAACAGATGTTCTTTCTTTTCCTCTTTATTCAGAATTTCCACCCATTCCCATTCAGATATTAGGTGAAGTGGTGATTTCTATGGATACATGCCAAAAACAAGCAAAAGAAATTGGCCATTCACTTATAGACGAATTCTATCGTCTTTTGGTTCATGGAATTTTGCATTTGTTTGGTTATGATCATGAAACGAACGAAGAAGATGCAATTTGTATGCGGAAAAAAGAAGATGAATGTTTGGAATTGGTTTTCGAAAGATAAATGGCCATTCGTAAAGAAAGAGGAATTGTCATACAAAGTCGGGATATTGGAGATAGTGATCGAGTCATAAGTTTAGCGGGAGAGTCACAAGTTAGGATGAACTTTCTAAGTAAAGGGATTCGTAAGTCTAAAAGACGTGCCATCATTACCACAGAAATTGGATCACTTGTGGAACTTGATTATTATGACCAAGCAGAGAAAGATTGGAAATCCATAAAGGAAGTTCATCTTGTAAAACGATATGATGAATTAAAGTCAGATTATCTTGGGACTTTGTTTGTTTTATATATAACCGAACTAACATCTATGATTTATCCAGAAGGAGAAATGCATCCCTTTTTGTTCCAACTTCTTTCTGGTAGTTTGGAAACCTCTAATGAAAAAGGATTCCAAAAACAAATTCTTCCATTTTTTAAACTAAGATCCCTATCTCATATGGGCCATTTCCCAACCGAATTTTATTGCCATACATGTGGCGAAGAGGTTCTTTCCAAACCTGCTGCCTATTTTGCGGTTGTAGAGCGTGAATTTTTATGTTCTGACTGCCATCCAATTCCCAAAGATCATTTGCCTGTTTTGAAACTATTTCATACTATGTTATCAAAGAAATTTTCGAACGTATTGACTATCTTTCCCAGGGAAACAGAGTATCGAGATGGCGATTTGATACTAAACCAATTTCTTAGGTCTCTTTTTGGAAAAGAATTAAAATCATACTTCGAATTTTATAAGTCGATAGGGTATTTATGAATTTGATTACAAAGACAGTTTTACTTTGTATGACTCTTTCTGTTTTTTTTGCTCTGTTCCAACTCCTATTAAAAGGAGAGAACTTTCGTAAAGACAGGAAAAATGTTTTGGTTAAAGAACAACCAGGTACCTTCCAGGCGACTCTGCGGGAAGAAAAAGAGAGTATTCCTCACTTTGTGTCAAGGTTCAAAGAGAAGAGTTTTGAACTTTGGCAGAACTCAGACAAATTAAATATGGAAATTAAATTTTAGAAATGAATGTTAATCAATTATTGAAGCAACTGGTGCTTTCCGAATTAGAGAAAGCAGTCGATACCTATTTACAAAAAAATAATCTAACTTCCGTTAGAGAGAATTTAAAAATTCGTATTGAGTATTCTCGAGATGAAAAGTTTGGAGATTATTCATCTCCGTTTGCCCTAGAAAACAAAAATCTTCTAAGTAAAAACCCAAAAGAAATAGCAGAAGCAGTTTTGAGAGAGATCAAAAATGATTCATTTTTTGAGTTAGTTAGTTTTTCGCCACCTGGCTTTATCAATTTCAGAATTCAAACTCGGTTTTTAAACGAATATGTAAAATCTGTAATGTTTCCAAATGTGATTTTTGCTGAAACCATCAAAAAAGAAAAGATACTTCTCGAATTTGTTTCTGCCAATCCGACAGGTCCAATGAATATTGTATCTGCAAGATCAGCTGCGTATGGCGATGCATTAGCTAATTTGCTAATAAGTCTCGGCCATACGGTGAAACGAGAATTTTACGTAAACGATTATGGCAATCAAGTTTATTTATTGGGTGTTGCTGTTCTTTTACGAATTTTTGAATTAAGAGGTGAAACGATACGTTTCCAAGAAGAAGAATCTGATGAATCTGTAATTGATTTAATTAAAAAAAGGACTCTTCCAAAAGAAAGTTATCGTGGCGATTATATAAAAGACATAGCCATTCATTGTTTAGACGACGAAAATAGAACCAAATATGTGTTAGATTCTATCACCGAAGAAAAGTGGGATGCGGTTATCGATTTTCTTTCTCGTTATGCAGTTGATTACAATTTGAGCCGACAAAAAGAAGATTTGGCATTATTTGGAGTTAACTTTGATTTGTTTTTTAGTGAACGTAGCCTCCACGAAGCCGGGGATGTTGAAAAAGTTCCTACCATCTTAAAACAAGAAGACGTTACAACAATCGATGGAAAACTCCATTTCCTATCCACACTCTACGGAGATGATAAAGATCGTGTGATCCGAAGAGAAGACGGAAGGCCAACCTATTTGATGGCTGACATTGCATATCATTATAACAAATTTAGTCGAGGATTTGATACGTTAATCGACATTTGGGGCCCTGACCATTATGGTTATATAGCTCGATTGAAAGGAGCGGTGAAATCCTTTGGAAAAGCTGATGATAGTTTTCGAGTACTCATTGCCCAACAGGTAAATTTGATCGAAAACAAAGAAAAGGTAAAAATGAGCAAACGATTGGGAATTTTTCAAACGATGCGTGATCTTTTGTCTTATTTGGGAAAACAGGGTAGAGATGTAGGACGTTATTTCTTTTTAATGAGAAGTTCCGATGCACCACTTGATTTTGATTTGGATTTAGCTAAAGACGAATCAGATAAAAACCCGGTGTTTTATATTCAATACGCTCATGCGAGAATCTGTTCCATTTTTCGCGAATTGCAAGTGCCAATGGATCTGAATATACTGCAGGCTGGAATTTCTGATGAATTTTTAAAACAAGAGGAACGAACTCGTCTTCTTTTCTGGGTTGCAAGACTCCAAGAAGAAGTATATGACACCGCAACAAGTTTTGAACCTCATAGGCTTACTAATTATTTGCAATCTTTGAGTAAGTCATTTACAAAGTTTTATTCACAAAAAGACAACCGCATCAAAGATAAAACGGGAAAGGAAAGAGATACCCTTCTCACACTTATACTTTATACGAAGTTTGCTTTAGAAAGTGGATTAAAACTTCTTGGCATTTCTGCACCTGAGAAGATGTCAAAAGAAACCACTGAATAGTAAAACGATGGAAGCACCATACATAGTCATTATCGCAACTGGTTCTGAGATTACTGCAGGCCGTAGTTTAGATACGAACTCGGGTTGGATGGCAAATCAATTGTTTGAATTAGGGTGGAAGGTAAAAAAGTTTATCGCACTACCTGACGATCCGGAACTCATTTTATCGGAACTCCAAACGTTAAAAAAACTTGCAGAATCTCGTCCGGTACTTGCGCTCATGACCGGGGGACTTGGACCTACAGAGGATGATTATACACTTGAGACAGTGTTAAAACTCAATGGAAAAAAATCATTTTCAGTGGAAAAGGCTAAAATTCGTTTAACGCGTGTATATGAGTCTAGAGGAAAACAATATAGCGATATTTTGCCGACAGTACTTCGCCAAACATTTGTCCCGGAAGATTGTAAAATTTTAGACAATAACGTTGGAATTGCAGTTGGCTTTGTAGAACCCATAGGTGTAGATTCTTACTTAGTATGTATGCCGGGTGTTCCGTCGGAAATGAAGGAAATGTTCACAAGGAGACTCACTCCTGAGTTAAAAAGAATCTATCCTCGAGAGAACTTAGTCCAAAAAACAAAATGGTTATGGAACATCGGTGAATCCCTCTATCAAAAAGATTTTATTGAAAAATATCGAGAAGACCTCTTTTCAGATGTGGAATGGGGTGTCACAGCAAATCGAGGTTATATTAAATGTATTTTTCAATCAACCGAACCTAAGAGCCTTGAAAAAATAATCTTTGCGTTGGAAAGTCAATATCCAAAAATTATTTCCGACGATGTCTTCTCTTATGTTCATGAAGAATTGATTTTAAGGAAACATACTATTGCCGTTGGAGAAAGTTGCACAGGCGGTCTTCTTGGAAAAAAATTAACAGATTCTCCTGGTTCCAGCGCCTATTTTTTAGGTGGATTTTTAACTTATTCGAATGCTCTCAAAGTGTCGTTGTTAGGTGTTCCGGCGAATGTTATAGATGAATTTGGAGCTGTCAGTAGAGAAACGGCCGAAGTTATGGCAAAAGGAATTTTTGAAAAAACGGAAGCCGATTATTGTATCTCCATTACTGGGATTGCAGGTCCAGAAGGTGGAACAGATATAAAACCAGTAGGAACTGTATGGATTGGTATAAAAACACCTGATGGTATGATTCAAACTCATTCCTATATCTTTCCCGGTAATAGAGAAGGGATTCGAGAAAATGCAAGTAATACCGCCTTATTTTTATTATACCAGTCTCTAAAACAAAGGAACGTTTAGTATGTGGCAAACGATTATTTATTCCGTAGTCTTTTTTCTCTTATTCTATTTTGGTTGGGATGTGGACTTAAATTTAGTTCCGAACATTAGGGAGACTTGGGTTTGGAACAGCGAAGGCCGATTTGGAACCTCTTCACCAAAAATAGGAGAAGATCCTTTGAAAACAATTAATGGTTACAAAGTTGGCGGTAGATATTATTCGTTTCGAACTGGAAAATTCTTAGATACTGATCCTAAATATTTAATTGATTTCCCGTTATTAACCAATGGGTATCTTCTTTATGAAAAAATTGGGGATGAAGTGAACTTTTTCTCTGATGCAGGAGAGTTATTTTGGAAAAAGCCTATCAATTCTTATCCAAGAAGCGGATATTACGCATCGCCTGTTCTATATTTATCAGGTGATAATAATACTGTTTTTCTTATGGATGAAAGCGGAAACCGAGTTGGTAAGTCAGAGTTAAATGGGAGATTTTTAACCGACTATCAATTTGATTCTAAGAATAAAGGTGTGATCGTATTATTTTCCGGCGGAGAAATTTATCGTTTAGATGAAAAAGGAAATATCCTGTTTGAAAAAGAGCTTTCAAAAGATAAAAATGAATCTTTTTTTAAATCTGTCGCTTTATCATCTAATGGCAAATTCACAGCAATTCATTATTCATTGTTAGATAAAGATTTTATTTTAGTATTAGATGAGTTAGGTAAAAGAGTGGAGCAGTTCTCACTTCCTAAGTTCTATCCACACAAACTCTATTTTGTCATAGGCAATGACGGATCGATCTTATTTAATCTACCGGATAGTTTATCTTTTTATCAGGATGGTGAATTGATTTGGGAAAAAACAAAATCCAAACAAGGGGGAGTGTACCAAACCGTTTTTGTTTCAGATTCTATTTACGTAGCTTTGTTTGAATCAGAAATCCAGTTTTACAATACGAATGGCGGTTTGATTCGAACCAAACGCATTCCTCCATCAGAGTTGCCGGTGCGTTTTTTCCCTGGAAAAGCAGATTCCGTTTTTTATTTGCAATCCAAATCAGATTTAATGCAATTTCAGATTTTCTAAACCATTGTTTAGGCGGTTGTAAGTTCAATTCGTATACCAAAAAATTGTTTTTAATAAACATACTTAGTTTTATTTAAAGATTAAGTACTGGGATTTGATTTGGATTTAGGATCTACTTCATAAACGGAAAGAGATTTGAAACCAGTTCTACCTTCTCGGTTGATCATAGCGATCGTTTCTGTGCAAACACCGCGTTCGATATTAAATATGAGTTGGTCTGAAATTTCTCGGCAAATATAAAGTCCACGACCGTGGCTGTCTTCTAAACCTTTGGGAAAACCAGTGGATTCATCAATGCTAATATGACGGTCAAGTCTATGTAAAATTTCTTCTTTGCGAAGTGATCCAAATTGATCACGGACTACGATAAAAATAGTACTTTCTGTCGCACCGTAGCCAATTAAAAAATAATCATCTGGCATTAGTTGGATATTGTCTAGTGGAACCACCATATCGTGGCTTGGAATTTCAAACTGATATTTGTAATCGCCTTCCTGGGTGCGAGGGGCCCTGATCATGGCATTGGAAGTGAGTTCTTCCAATACTTGTTGTATGGCTTTCGGAGCTCCCAATTGAATTAAGTTTTTTGAAATTTTTCCACAAAGGATCGATCGGTCTTGGTCCGATTTAATTTGTTTGTAAATGATTCCATTGTTCGGCGCTTCTTCAAATTCACTGTTAATATTCTGATTATAAACTTTAAATTCACTATTGAAGTATTTTTCGATTCCAAAAATGTCATTGGAAAGAAGTTTATCTACCATAACTTCAATTAAGTGAATGTCTAAGAAACTATATTTTGGAATGATATTCCAAATATGAAGATCTTTTGCATATTTAATGTATTCGTTGATGTTGTATGCAGTCATAAGAGCATATAAAACATGGGGAAATTCTTTTTGAATTAGTTTGACTAAGTCAATCCCTGACTTTCCGGGAAGGCGAATGTCGGTAATTGTTAAGTCAATTTTTTCGTTGGTTAAATACCAAACTGCCTCTTCGAAGTGCTCTGCTCCAAAAACATTAAACTTGGTGCTGAGTAAGTCCATAATCGCTTCGCGAATAGAATGGATATCTTCCACAATTAAAATGGATTTTTTCATGGACTTTGCTCCGTGATATCATTGGTGAGTGGGAAAGATATGGTAAAACGAGTTTTTTGCTCACTTGACTTCACCGATATATTTCCATCATGTTCTTTTACTATGGAATGGCAAATGGAAAGGCCAAGACCTGTTCCAGTTCCTGACTTATTGCTTGTGAAAAACGGATCAAAAATCTTTTGAATGATAGAATCTGGAATTCCGCCAGCATTATCTTCTACGATGATATGGATCCAATTTTTAGTTTTTCTTAGTTCGATCGAAATTTCACCTGGCCTATAGTCAAAAGCTTGCAAAGAATTTCGAAATAAATTCATAAACAAACGTTCCATCTTTCCTGGATGAAAAGGGAATTGATAATCATGATCACTGGATATGCGCCAAACGATATTTTTACTAAGGTGAGGATAAAGACGAATCACCGTATCTTTTGCACGATTAATCGTTTCAACAATATCTCCCAATGTTACTTTAACTTTATCAGTTTTTGCAAAAGATATAATATCGGAAACAATGATGGCTGCCCTAGAAACATCGTTTTTTATCATGTCTAAGCGTTTTTCGATTTGTTCGGGAGGTTGGTTTTGCCAATTGGCCTTGAGATTTTGAAGCGTTAAACTAATCCCAGTTAGAGGGTTATTTAGCTCGTGAGCAATTCCTGAAATTAAAATTCCAAGAGAGGCTAGGTTACGCATCCGAAAAGACTCTTCTTCTTTATCTCTTTGTTTTGTAACATCGGAGATTTTTTCTACCATCCAGAAAAGATCTTCTTGTTTTGGGTAAGGATAAAATTCTAAAAATAGAGTTTGTTTTTTATCCTCCGATCGGAAAAAAATCTCTCTTGTGATCGGAGTGGAGTAGGTCTGGTTTTTATCCTTAGGTTTAACATTGATTTTTGGGCAATAGGGACAAATGTCAGTGCGTTGGTATAAAACTTCGTAACATTTACGGTCTAACAGTTCATCGTATTTATTGTTTTTTGCAAATAGAATTGTGGCTAGGTTTGCTCTTTGGATATTAAAATCAGAGTCGATGAGAACTAGGGGGTCTTGGACCACATCATAAATGGCTTCAAGTTCGCGGGCTTTTTCAGCAACTTTTTCGACGGAAAAGGAATCACCATTGCTACTTCCACTTGCAGAGTTCATATGCAAACTAATACCCCAATGACTGGTTCAATTGTTTAAACATAGACTTCTGATTTTTGTTTCCACCTGTTTTTTGTAAGGCGGTTATGGAAGCCAATTGACTATGAAAATCCAAAAGGAATTTAATATAAAAATCTTTTTTAAAATCGTTTCTTTCCCCTTTAATTTCATCATTTCGAAGGGAAGAAAGGGGAAAACTATCAGAGCTATCGATTCCAGAAAAACTAATCACCATATCATTTAAAGAAGTATCGAGCGGGGAAGAATCGGTTATTTTTATTTTTGTCTTTTGTTCAATCTCCGTATCTTCCGTAACTATGAGAACTTCTACTTTAGAGAGAACCGATCCATTGAATTCCAGTAAAATTGATTTTTCTTCCGAATGTTTGATTCGGTTTTTGTTTTGTGGGTCTGGATCTACTTTGTATTTTCGAATTCGAATTCCTGTTCTATTCGGATAAGTTCCGACAAAACTAATGGTAGTATTGGCTGGGAGAGAGGAAAGTGTTTCGTAGGACATAAGCTCCCTAGCTTTAGCGATCTCTCGATAAAGGCTAAGGATTTCCTTATCTAATCTACTTTCTTTTTCGGAAATCTCGGACTCTGGATAAAGACCGAGATTTAGCGAGAAAAAACTAAGGAGTAGTAGGAGCCGGTACTTCGGAAGGTGTTCCATCAGTTTCTACCGGAGCTTCTAAACTTGGTTCGACATCGGGAACCAACACTTCGTCTTTTTTTGCAAAAACAAAAGAAAGTGCAAGAGACAATACGATAAAAAGTATCGCCGCAATTCTCGTTGTTTTTGTCATTACATCAGCTGTGGATGCACCAAATACCGATTGGCTAGCGGTAGATCCGCCGAGCATACCTGCGCTTCCGCCCTTTCCTGTTTGGATCATGACAAGAAGGATGAGAAAAAGTGAGAGTAGAATAAAAAGTGTGAGGATGGTTCCTGCAAAAAATCCCATAATGTTTCCTTATTTTAAAAGTCCTAAAAATGAATCTAATTTTTGACTGGCTCCCCCTACGAGGCCCCCGTCTATATTTGGTTTGGCGAGTAATTCTTTGATATTGTCTGGTTTTACGGAACCACCATAAAGAATTTGAATGTTCTCCGCGATTGTATTTGCACCTACAAATAAATTTCCAATTTCTTTGCGGATAAAGGCATGTGCTTCTTCTGCTTCTACGGGTGTTGCCACCTTTCCAGTTCCAATGGCCCAAACTGGTTCATAAGCAATCACTAGTTTAGAGAAGAGGTCACTGGTAATGTCTTTTAGACCTTTTTTAATTTGGTCTTCTAACACAGAAAAGGTGTTTCCTTTTTCTCGTTCTGCCCAGGTTTCTCCTACACAATATACAACGCGGAGACCTGCTTTCAAAAAGTATAAAATCTTCTGGTTGTCAAACTCGGAAGTTTCTCCGAGGAACTGGCGTCTTTCGGAATGGCCCACAAGAACGGTGGAGATCCCAAATTCTGCCAGTTGGACAGGGGAAATTTCCCCAGTCATTGCCGTAAGACCTGATTGGTAAGCATTCTGTGCACCTACAATCAGTTTAGATCCCTTCGCAAGGGAAGATACAGTTTCCAGATGCAAAGCACTTGGAAACACCATCACTTCGTAGGAAGAGGAGTTAGTTGCAGAAACCAAACCTTTGGTGATGGCAGAAGCTTCCGCCAAGGTTAAATTCATTTTCCAGTTTCCCGCAATGATCTTTTTTCTCATCTTATTTTCCTTCCTTAGGGAGTAAACATTCCACACCTGGGAGTGTTCGTCCTTCTAAAAATTCAAGGGAAGCCCCGCCACCGGTGGAAATATGAGTGATTTTGTCTGCCACACCCGCTTTGTTCACGGCAGCGATAGAATCCCCCCCGCCCACAACGGTTTTGGCTTTGGATTTACTAATGGCTTTGGCAATCTCAATGGTTCCTTTAGAGAACTTGTCCATCTCAAATACACCCATCGGTCCATTCCAAAGGATGGTTTTGGCTTCTTTGATTGCTTTAACGTAACTATCGATGGTTTTGGGACCAATGTCCATACCCATCCAACCATCCAAAATTCCCATTTTATCTACAGACTTTGTTTTGGCATTGGGATCAAAAGCATCGGCAATAATATGGTCCACAGGAATTTGGAGGTCAACTCCTTGCACCCCCGCCCGGTCAATGAGTTGGAAGGCTTGGGATTCAAACTCTGGTTCCACAAGGGACTTACCCACAGGAACCGCTCTGGATTTCAGGAAGGTATAAGCCATTCCCCCACCAATGAGGAGGTGGTCTACTTTCTCGAGAAGGTTCTTTAAAATAGCAAATTTGGAACTGACTTTGGAACCACCGACAATTGCTACGAACGGACGTTCCGGCTTGGCGAGAAGTCCGCTGAGTACTTCAATTTCTTTACGCATAAGAAGTCCCGCAAACGCAGGAAGTAGGTGGGCCACACCTTCTGTGGAAGCGTGGGCACGGTGTGCGGTTCCAAAGGCATCGTTGACATAGACATCAGCAAGCTTAGCCAGTTCCTTACAGAAACCGGCTTCGTTTTCCTCTTCTTCTTTATGGAATCGAAGGTTTTCTAAAAGTAAAATCTCTCCTTCCCCAAGTTCATTCGACATTTTAACTACAGCTGCACCAATCACTGAGTCAGAAAAACTGACTTTGGTTTTGACGAGTGTAGAAAGAACATCAAACACTGGTTTCATTGAGTATTTTGCCTCAGGGCCGCCTTTAGGGCGACCTAAGTGACTTCCCAAAATGATCTTTGCTCCTTTGGAAATGAGTAATTCCAAAGTGGGGAGGGTTTTTTCGATTCGAGTTTGGTCCGTGGCTTTTCCGTTTTTCACTGGGACATTGAAGTCCACACGAACAAAGACTCGTTTTCCTTTTAGATTTTGTTCTTCGAGAAGAGGTAATTTCATCTTAGCCTTTTTTTGCCATGTAACGTACGAGATCTAACACTCGATTTGAGTATCCCATTTCATTGTCATACCAAGATACAAGTTTGAAAAAAGTTGGGCTTAGTTCAATACAAGCATCCGCATCAAAGATAGAGGAACGAATGTCTCCAAGAAAGTCGTTAGAAACCACCATATCTTCTGTATAACCAAGGATTCCTTTCATAGAACCTTCACTTGCTTCTTTCATTTTCTTTTTGATTTCAGCTAAGTTAGTTGGTTTCTCTGTGCGAACGGTTAAGTCCACAACCGATACGTCTGGAGTGGGAACACGGAAACTCATTCCGGTGAGTTTTCCATTCACTTCAGGAATACAAAGTCCTACGGCTTTTGCTGCCCCAGTGGAAGCTGGGATGATGTTTTGAGCAGCCCCACGACCACCGCGGAAGTCTTTTTTAGAAGGTCCGTCTACAGTTGGTTGGGTAGCCGTCATCGCATGGATGGTTGTCATAAGACCTTCTACGATTCCAAAGTTGTCAAGAACCACTTTTGTGATCGGAGCAAGGCAGTTTGTTGTACAAGATGCATTTGATACTACATTGTCTTTTGCAGAATCATATTTTTCATGGTTCACACCCATTACAAAAGTAGGGATGTCTTTGTCTTTTGCAGGAGCAGAGATCACTACTTTTTTGGCACCGGCTTTGATATGTTTTTCGGCACCCGCTCGGTCAGTAAAAAGACCTGTGGATTCAATCACAAAGTCCACTCCGAGTTCTTTCCACGGGAGTTTTTCTGGGTCTCTTTCCGAGAAGGTTTTTACTTTTTTGCCATCGATAATGATTTCGTTGTCTGTGTGAGAAACTTCACCGTCGAAACGGCCGTGAGTAGAGTCATATTTAAAAAGATAAGAAAGATTGTCTGGTGTGACGAGGTCGTTGATTGCAACAAATTCTAAGTTGGGATCTTTGATTCCAGATCGAAGTACAAGTCGTCCAATGCGACCAAAACCATTGATTGCGATTTTTACCATGAGGTTCTCCTAAAAGGCTCGTATCGAGAGATGAAACGATTTTTTAATTACAGAATTTCGGGTTCAGGGTCTCTGTCACTCATTTTAAGGCCCGAAGTTGGGGAATAAGCCTTAAGAAATTCCCGTTTTCCGATTTTTTTCTTTTTCCCAAATGGATTTAGGTGAGAAATCCAGTGAAAATTAGCCAATAAATTAAGTGAAAAACAAACCAGATTGCTCTTATCATTTTTCTCTCACAGGTGAAAATCTTAAAAATAAATAAGCTGCAAAAAACAACAAAGAAGAGCCGATCATCATTTTTGCTTTATCTAAGAGATTAGTCTCTAAGTCGTAATAGTATCCGAAATAGAATAGAAAAAAAGAAATCCAAGCAAGATAAAATAAAAAGGAATCCCCCCGCGCAAATCCTAAAAGGATAATAAAGAAGGAGGCGATAATTCCTGGAGTTTGAACCGTTGGGAGAAAAATAAAAGTAAAGAAAACGAGAAAAAGTAAAAAGGAAAAAATACTAATTTTAGGTAATAGCTCTTTGTATAATAGGTAACTTCCACCTAACAAAAAAATAATGGATTGGGATTCCCTTTTCCAAGGAATCTCTTTTAGTTCTGGGAAAAAAGAAAAATTAACCAAGATGAGAAGAGAAATACTGAGTGAGTAAGGAAGGTGGTGGTATGGTTCCGGAGCATTTCTCGGAAAACTAAAACAGAAAAGTAAACTCAAACAAATCGCTGTGAGAAATGGTAAAAAATAGAGTAAGTTATATTCTAAAAGCAAAAAACCAAAAAATAGAAAAAACAGAATTGGTGAGAGAAATCTTTGGATGGGATTCGATACAAAGAAAAAGAAAATCAGCTGAAAACAGAGGATAAGCCAAAGGAAAGAAGTTTCTTCTGGTTTATACGTTTCATGGAATCCAAAGAGAAATAAACAAAATCCTTGGTTTAAAAACGAAAATAGGATAGGTCCAAAACTTTCTTTTTTCCTTCTCGTTTGCAGAAAAGAAAAGACCGAAACCAAAATCATTACAACGAGTCCCAAAAAAAGATTGAGATCTTTGTTGTTTAAAAGTCCGAGAACCACAAGACAAAGTAGGAAAAAACCACCTGCAAGAAGGGATCCTAGAAAACTTAATATTTCTATGTACCAAGGAGTTTTCACGGGTTAAGTTCCACCGTGTTTTTTATCCTTCGCAACCTGTTCAAATGAAACACCGCCCAAACCGAATAGAGAGTAATGGAAAGGGCAAAGAGTAGATAATTAACCGCTGAACTATAAGCCCAAATGGCAAAAAGATCTGCAGTTTTTATAAGGATTTGGCCTAACCCAAAGAATAAGATCAAACTTAAGTTTAAATGTCGAAATCGAAACCACCTGTAGTATAGATAAAGGAATCCATATAAAAGAAGAGGAAGTATCATCTGAAAAAATCCATAAGTCCATGTGGAACTGAACTCGGAATGAATTCGAAATAAGGTCACATGGACTAAATTTAAGAAACCGAGTGCAAAAAAGATTCCTAAGGCTGATAAAAAGGATTTTGTTTTTTCTGAATAAAACTCAGTTTTTTGCCAATCAAGAATGGTTCCAATGAAAATAAATAAGAGCGAAGCGGCTGCGAAAAGAAGGTGGTTTTCATTTCCAGTTGCTTCTTGAACCGAATATAGATAGACCGTGGAAGCAATTAAGACCATCCATAATCCGGCTACCACACCTGACCGCGATATGGGAACCAAAACTAAGGTAAAAATGGCCCAAGCCAAAAAAAAATCATAAACATCAGCACCGGTTTGATTAATTTGATCAAACACCAGTAAGGCGAAACCTGTTAAGAAAAAAAGAATCGTGAGGCCAATTTCAAAGAGGAGTCTTTTTTTTCGAAAGAAAAAGGTGAAAAGATAAAATAGAACGTTTAGGAAAAAAACGATGCCTAGTTTTGTGAACCGATCGAATAAGTTCCAATGGAATGCAACAAGGAAAAATATTCCTGATAGTAGAAGGGCAGATCCTATGACGAGCAAAGAGGATTCAAAAAAATGAATCCAATCTTCTAATTTTTTATTACCATAGGGTGGCAATGACATGACTTTCTTGCACGACACCTAAAGTTCTAGAATCCACACCAAGTTCGCGGTTGTCAGCAAGTAAGAAAAAAGATTTATCGGGAACAGTCACTTTTGCCATATCATCTGATTCTGTTTTTCCGGGAGGGATCATTGGGATATCGTTTGATGAGGATTCGGGAAAACTAGTAGGATCGAGAAGGGTTCCGTTGCGAAATACCATTCGTTTCTCTACATAGATAGTATCACCAGGTTTACCCACGATCCTTGCAATGAGAAGAGATTTTGGATCTAAGGGAGAACGAACCAAAACAATATCGCCAATCCCCAAATGTTTAAAGCGAAACAAACGATTGAAGTAAGCAGTGGATCCATTCTTTAAAGTAGGTTCCATAAACTGGTTCGGAATGTGGACAGGAGTGATTACGAAGTATTTAAAAACAACGGCAGCCAAGAGACCAACAACAAGTGGAATGGCAAATGCGACGAGTCTTGTTTTGAATGGAATTTTATTTTTTGATTTAGACATGGAAGTAGTTGATCTCTCTTCTGAGGCTTTCGGATAGTTGGTTCATATTTTGCGAACTGGATTTGGTTCCTTCGCTAGACATGGCTGTTGTTTGCGCATGGTTATTGATCTCTGCCATAGATCTGGAAATTTCAAGCATCGCCATTTTTTGTTCGTCAGTGGCTTCTTTGATCATTTCAGATAGTTCACGAATTTGAGTGACACCTTCGTTGACCTCTTCGTTGGTTTCAATTTGTTTTCTGACGACAGAGCGAATTTCTTTGGTCATTTGGTTGATCGAGTTTACCCCAGAAATGGTTTCACTTAAAATCACAATGGACTTATCAATTTTTTCTTGACCCTGTTTAATCTCGCCTTCGTTCTGTTTGATGAGTTCTTCAATATCGTAAATGGATTTAGCTGTTTTATCGGCTAGTTTGGAAATTTCGTCTGCAACCACAGCAAAACCTCTTCCACTGGCACCTGCCCTCGCCGCTTCAATGGCAGCATTCAAAGCAAGTAAATTGATTTGTTCTGAAATATTATGAATGATTTCTACCACACTAATCATTTCAGAAGAAGACTGAAAGATTTTATCCATAGAGAGTTTCATTTCGCCTAGGGACTTTTCGCCTAACTTAGCATCATTTGTGATTTCTTCAACTCGCACATCGGCAATTTGGAACTTTTTGTCAATTTCGGATACTGCATGATTGAGCTCCGTCATTTTTTTCATAAGCGATGCCAAAGTAAATGATTGGGTTTCCGTCCTTTGTGCCACACTTTCTATACCTGCTGTGATTTCTTCCACAGAGGCAGAAATTTCTTCACTACTTGCAGCTTGGTTTTGGGCCGCGTCAGAGAGAGATAACATGGATTCGTAAATATCGGAACTTGTATTTGTGAGTTCATTGGAAACGGATTGGGTTTGGTTTACGATTTGTCTTAACTTAGTTTGAAATTCAAACATAGCATTTGCCATACTACCAATCTCATCTCTGCTAGAATCATAAAAATCAGATTTTAAATTCCCTTTCACCATTTCTGCAATTCTCACTCGAATTCTTTCTAACGGTTTTAGTTTAGATTCGATGACAAGTACTGTGATGATTCCAATGAGTAGAACAACAATAATTGATATACCTAGTGTTGTGAATAGACTAGTCATCGTTTTTTCATACAATTCAGCATTTTCAAAAATACAGAAGATAATGTAATTAAACTCAGGGTTTTTTACATAAAAAATTCTTTTTAAAGTTCCGTCCTCTGTGGAGTCTGCAAAACCAAGTGCGTCATCTTTTTGGAAGGGAATATCAAAAACTAACCTTGCTTTGGCGTTGGTTCCAATTTCATTTTTATTAGTATAATAAACTATGGTTCCGTCGCCATCAAAGAATCCAACTTTCCCTGAGGTTCCAATTTTAATATTTCCTAATATAAAACTGGAAAGTTTTCCTATATTTAAGAAACCACCTACGTAACCTAAAAATTGGTCATTTTGGTAAACTGGAAGGGTATACGGTGAAACAATGTCACCGGAAACCCTTGAGCGAATGCTCGTATGGCGAACAGGCCCTTGTTTTGCGAGTGCAACATCTTCGATAAAAAATATCGATCCAGTTTTAGAACGATCATAATCATTTGTAGAAACAAAAATTCCTTCTTCAGGTTTATAAAAGAAGAGAGCTTCCACCGCATGGTTTGTGCTTTTTAATTGGATTTCATTCAGTACAGCCCGAATCCCTTGTTGGTCTTTTCTAATGATTTGGTCTTTTAGTTTGTTTTCTGCAAATATTGAAAGGGTAAGTCGATCTCGAAAATCAACTAAGGTGATTCTCATCAAAGTTTCGGAATCCATTACCGATTGTTCCATACTGGAATGCACTAGATCCAACTCTTGTTTGAAATTCAATCGGTAGTTGATGATAAACAATACAAGGATGGCAGCAAGAAAAGAAAGAACTGTTTGAAAACCTAAATTTCTAGAAAGTTTTCTGGTATTAATTCTTTTGTTGTGGTCAAGACGTATGGAAAGTAGGATTCCTTTGATATTGAATTTGTTTTCCACATAATCGATGAAAATTGACTGAAAGATAACTGTAAAAGCCAGGGTTAAGCAGAGACCAATAGCCATTTCGCTCATTAGAACAAAATTTTGCGAGTGAAGATAAAAATACAAAGATCCAAGAACAAAGAAAAAGCCGATTGCGTAACGGATGATCACGTCTATCATCGCTACTTTTGCTAAATGATCTAACCAGAAATAGGCTTTGATTTGGTCCCGTTTGGTGCACTCTGGTTTTCCGATCCGACTGATAGAGGCAAACCGAATCCAATAGAAAGAAATAGCGTAGATTACGATAAAAAAAACAGAGATAAATGCTGAAATTAGAATAGTTTGAAATTCTTCTCCCGACCATTCTGTGAAAAAGTAAATGTAAAAAAGCAGAGTGGGGAAGCCGATTCCGTAGTTAAAACCCTCTAGACCAAAAATTATAAATTTGATCAATTTACGCATATCCATACCCTAGGGATACAAATCGTCTAAGAATTGTAAACGTAAAATTCCCGCTAAAAACCAATATGAAAGACTCACTAGTTCTAAAAACAATCCAGGAAAAGATTAAAAACTTAGGGAGTCTTCCCGGATGTTATCTTTGGAAAAATATAAGTGGGGAAGTGATTTATGTAGGAAAGGCACTAAAACTCCAATCGCGAGTCAGGTCCTATCTAAACCCCAACCAAAAGGATCGAAAAACGCGAGCCCTTTATGTGGAACTTTTCGATTTGGATTGGATTGCCACAAGTACAGAAAAAGAGGCATTACTTCTCGAAGCCACCCTCATAAAAAAATACAATCCAAAGTTTAATGTTAGGCTAAAGGACGATAAAAAATATCCCTTCCTTTGTGTTTCTACAAGTGAAGAATTTCCTATGGTATTTTTGACAAGAAAGGTAAAGGATAATGGGGATCGTTATTTTGGCCCATTTACCGATGTCAAAGCCGCAAGAGATAGTTTAGAGTTGATTCATCGAATATTTCCAATCCGTAAGACAAAATTAAAACTTCCATTGGCAAAACCACAAAGGCCATGTCTAAACTTTCATATGGGGCGTTGCCTTGGTCCTTGCCAAGGGAATGTATCCAAGGAAACCTATACTGAGTTAGTTGATGAGATTCTCAGCTTTTTAGAAGGAAAAAAAGAAAGATTGGTTTCCGGTTTAAAAACCGCAATGATCCAGGCTTCTGAAAAAATGGAATATGAACGGGCTGGGTTTTTGAAAACTCGCATTGAAAAAATAATTCAAATTCGTGAAAAACAAACCGTCGTTAGTATGGATGGAGGAGATGAAGATATCCTGGGAATTAGTAAAAGGGATGATGAAGGACAAATGATCATCCTTGAGGTGCGAGGGGGACGGTTAGAAGGTAAAAAATCTTTTCCTTTAACAGGACTTTCTTTTTCAGATGATGAGGAAGTGTTCGCCTCTTTTTTACGTGATTACTATTTAAATGCGACTCTTCTTCCCAATACTGTTTTTTTACCTCCTTCTGCCAAAGGAAACTACGATGTATTTTTAGAAGCCATCACGGAAAAATTTGGAACTTCAATCAAACTAAAATTTCCTGAAATGGGTCCTAAAAAATCACTCCTTCGTTTGGCAGAAAAAAATGCGGACCTTAGTTTAACCGAACGCATCCTTGCAACCAAACTGCGAGACCAAACGGTTGCTATGAAAGAGCTCCAAGAAAATTTAAAATTACCCGTTTTACCAAGAACGATCGAATGTTACGATATTTCGCATTTTCAAGGTTCTTCTCCTGTTGCCAGTGGAGTCATGTTTGTGGATGGAAAACCGTATAAGGCCGGTTACAGGCATTATAAAATGCGCGGATATGAAGGGATCAATGATCCAGGGATGATCCATGAAGTAATTGCTAGAAGACTCAGTCACTTGATCAACGAAGAAGAACCACTACCCGATTTAATTGTGATTGATGGAGGATTGACTCAATTATCACGCGCAGCGGAAGCGGCCAATGCATTGGAGCTTGGTCATATTCCAATGGTAGGTCTTGCTAAAAAAAGAGAAGAAATTTATTTTCCTGGAGAAAAACATCCCTATAGTTTTGACATTCATTCACCAATGATGCGGCTTCTTCGCAATTTAAGAGATGAGGCGCACCGATTTGGAGTTACCTTCCAACGTGTTCAAAGAAAGAAAAAAGCATTAAAAACTATTTTAGATGATTTGCCAGAGATTGGTGCGAGCAGAAGAAAAAACATTTTGTCTTATTTTCAATCCAAAAAAAAGGTAACCGATGCAACCATAGAGGAATTAAGAGAGGTTCCAGGCATTGGTCCTATACTAGCTGAGAAAATTCATTCTGGTATACAAAATTTAAAAAAAATAGAACCGTAAATTTTATATTCCCACCTAAAACCTTTGAGGTGGGAGATGCAAAAACTGGGCATTATCTTTCTATTTTTTTTTCTTGGTTCTTGTCAAAATAAAGATAAGTCTCCCTTTTTATTCTTTGGTGATGGTTTCAGTGAATCACCTATTTTTCAGTTTCAATATGGAAATGCGGAAGAGGAGGGAAACCTAGTTGAGAACACAAGTTCGATCAGTTTCGAATCTGGAGTTCTTTGCCTTCATTCTCTACCTATTTCTTTGTATGTGCGGGAGTTAGGTGCCAAATTTCGAATTTGTTGGAAAACGAGTATTGATGTCGCAAACCAATGGAAAGAAGGTTTTTTACATTTAACGGAAGATTCAAACGAATATCCTACTTGGAATTGGAAAGGTAAAGGGGCAGAGGCAGTACTCACTGAATATGGAAAGTGGAAAAAGGATTCAGATAAAGAAGGATTTCTTTTAGAGTGGAACTCACAAATTTGGTCAAGTGGCCTTACCACCTATCAAACTTTTGCCATACATCACCCGTTATTTTTACAGAGAACAAAGGACGAATGTGAAGTTATATTTTCTACACAAACAATTACTGGATCTCCTAATAAACGGCCGATTCTTTCCTTAGTTTTTCCTTGTCCTGATCTAAATGAAATTTCAGAACTAATTCAAACACAAAATGACAAATGGTTCTCAGAGTGTGTGCCAGGTGAACCTAATGTATCTGAACTTTTTCGACATTCTGAGTCATCTTATCAAAGATTTTTGGAGTGGGAAAATCCAAAGGAAACTGTGATCTGTCCGAGATCGGATTCATTGGATTGGGTTAAGGACGGCATTCGTAAGTCATTTCGTTCCGAACTATTTTCCAAACGAACCAAATTAATTTTGCCTCATGGAATGGTTCTCTTTTCGGATGATCCTGGACTTTTCAGCATTCCGATTCCAAAAGAATTCCTCACAGATTTAGGAACACAAACGTCTGTTCTCTGGGGAAATACAGATTACCACGATTCAGAATTTATATTTCGTCAAGGAACTGAGTTTTTTTCCAACCAAACAAATTCCATCTCTTGTCGAAACCAATACAATTTTTGGAATTCAAAAGACCTATTTTGTGGGAATCCAGGACTCCCCAACCAATTAGAAAAAAAAATTAAGGAGGATCGTCCTCCGAGTTGCCAAGCCAAACAAATTCAAATTACTGAATTTTATCCGGGAAACCATTTTGAATCCCAATTTCCAATCCCAGCCTTTTTTGAATTTCAAAATACGGGAGAAACCTGTGATGGTTCTTCCCTGCAATGGGTTTTTGAAAATACCATTTATCCTCTGTCAGCTGAAGAGTTGATTTTACCGAAAGGAGCCATATTCCTTATCACAAGAAAATTATGGTCAGGTTGGAATCTTTTAGAAAAAGAAAAACCATTTTCGATCCCGAAAGTGGTATATCAAATTCCCAACTTTCATTGGGAGAATAGAAACGATAAAGAGAGGGTATCTTATACAAACAATCCCACTTTTTACCATTTACTTCGGCTTAATACACAAAATCGATATTCTATTGTTGTCGATTCATTCGGGGAGCACCCACATACGAGAACCTTAGCATCTTCGGCTCTTTTGGCATACGGATTTCAAATGAGTCCAGGTTCATTCAATGTCGGTTTGGTGGACCATTTATTTACTGAATTATTAGAATATAACCCAAACCAATCGCCTTTTTTAGATTTTGGATTTACTGGTTTTGAGGAAGGAGTTGTATCGTTTCAAAGAGAAAACGGAAATACGTATCTATTTTGGAAACCAAGTGAAGTTAGATTTCAAACTTTGGCAACCTCTCCTTCTCCCTGTAATGGAGATGGTTTTTATCAATTGCCTGATGGTTTTTTTTCTGAGAATTTTTATTCTCTTCGCTACCTAAGTAAGGAGAAGGGTCAGTCGGTTGTCCTTTCTTGGGATCCAAAGTCTATAAAAGAAAGAACTTTGGGAGGCACACATTCCTTACATCCGGAACCAAGCCCTATTTTCTTTTCTAGATCCATTCTTGCATCCGACCATTGTATTTCTGACTTTCGAAGCCCAGGAAAAGAGAAACACCGAAGTTTAGAAATAAGTAGGTGGGATGGTGAATTCACTTACCTTACCAACTTTCCACTTGGTACTCAAACGGAAGTTAGATTAGGAAATAACAGTAATACCATCCCGCTTTCCTTACAAACCTCTGGGACAAATATCTATTTAGTAAATTCGGGAGGACCATTCCCATTTTCCATAGAAGAACAACTTTATTCTTATTTTAGCGATCCTTCTTTGATCCAACCAAGAAGTTTTTTAGAACGTAAGGGCCCTGTCCAAATAGAAGCAATTTTTCCCAATCCGAAAGATTCGCAAAATGAATGGATCTATCTTTGTAATCGTTCAGAAAATCCAGAGGATATGAGTTCTTATCTCGTCGAAGACGAAGCGAGCACAGATGAACTTACCTCATATCAATCTCGGTTTCCAAATCTTTATCCTTTCGTGAATGGAGGCAAAACTTTTGAATTGAATTCGACCATTTTGTACCCAGGGCATTGTGCTTGGGTTGTGGATCCAGACGGTAAAGATTGGGTTTTTCCTATTTTCCAAAAAGATTCTGACTTACTCCTCACGATCAAAACTACGCAAACGATTGGAAACGGAATTTCATCGGGGGAATCCATTCAACTTCGTAAAAAAATAGGACAAATTTCTAAGTTGATTTCTTCTTTCGGACATAAAGAAAGTTTTTCTCCCTTTCGAATTCCTGTGACTACCGGTGAGTTTCTTTGGCTAAAAACAGGATCTGATGGAATGTCCCCTGAGGACTTCGAAATTTACCGTGAGGAATTTTGATTCGGTCGTCGGCGCATTTTCTTTTCGTGATATCTTTGTTAGTGGTTAGTTCTCCTAGATTCGGTGTGGGTGTTGAAGTGGGAATTTTGGGATATGAATTGTTTTTAAAAGAAACTGTTGGTAATAAAAAAAATCAAACTCCTGGTTGGGATTTACAATCATCTCCAGTTGGTTTGGATTTTCAGAATCTATCTTATCTAAACCGGATTTCTGGACAATCCATGTTTGTTGGTCTTAAGGACAAAAATAAAAGAGACCAATTCGTTTGGGACTTAGAGATCCAACTCACAACAGGAAAGGAAACGGGATTAAGGCCTTTTTACTTGGGTAAAAACAATTATATAGGTTATGAAACTTCCAAATTTCTTTTCGGGGTAGGACGGAGAGAACATAAGTTTCGACCTAGGAGTTTTCAAACCAGTTTTGATGGAGGTGAGGGAGTTTTTTTAGAATTCCAACCGCAAACCAATTTGATCCTACAGTTTTTTCTCTGGGACCAATATTCTGGATCTTTGTTACTCGATAAAGATAGATTTCATTCCATACTTCCCCAGTCACAAAAGCAAAAGCCGGATCGTTTAGAAGAAGTAGATTCCGGTGAAAACAAAAGAAGCCATCACCGGCGACATTCTTTTGGATTGGTTTATGGAGATTATCTAAATCTTCGTTTGGGAATACAATACATGGAGTTAGGAAGTTGGGGGCGACATGTAAAGGATAGTCCAAGAGAAACCAAAGTTTTAGGTGCAGATGGCGATTCATTGTTAAATGGAAATTTGGGTTTCGGTTGGGATTTATATTTTTTAGAAGTACAATTTGATTTTCTGTGGGCCAAGGGTAATGACAGAACGAGTTCTAAAATTACAAATTCTCCTGGATCTATCCCAATTTCAGGAGAAGCAATCCAATGGGCAGCAGAACTTCAGTTTGGTGGTTTTTTGGTCAGAAGTTCTCATTTTCTATCGGATCGGGAAGAAAGAAATTCAAAAAACCAAATCATTCGTGATGGTTATGTGTCCTTCGGATCTCATCCAGGACAAACCCCTTACATTTCACAAATTTTTCGAGTTTTTCCTTCTTCTGCCGTAACGGATTCAGGATATGATAAAAACTTTGCTTTAATCGATGGAAAGTGTTTTGGATATTTGAGTGAACTTATTTTGCAATTCGCCTACAGGCAGTTTGTTGGTAAAATTGTCGGTAACTACTTTTTGCCTTACAAGGTAGGAGGGGCTTCTGATGGAAGGATTAGTTTTCAAAAAAGAGAATTTGAAGCGTTCTTTATCGCTGAAGGACTTTTGGAACTGTCCTTAAAAGAAGAATCATCTTTTGAACTTGGAATTGGGTTTTCTCAGATATTTTTGCCTGAATCCATTGGTATCAAATCAAATTTTGGATATGTGTTTGGTAAGTTGGAACTATGACAAAAATTAAATGGATTTTATTTCTATTAATCTCAATGTTTTTTCTATTTTGTCAAAAACCAAAATCTAAAGTGGACCTCTCTTGGCTTCTTCTTCCAACCTCTCCTATTTCGGAATTATATTTCTCCTACCCAGGCCGAAATGTTGCAGAAGATAAAAAACGGATAGTAAAAGATGCTTTGATTTCTGAGATTCGAAAGGCAAAGGTTTCGATTCACGCATATTTATATTCCATAGATGATTATGAAATCCTTTCTGAGCTATATTTGAAAAAAAGGATGGGTTTAGACATTCAACTATATGGTGATAAAGAGGAAGAATATTCTGAACTCCAGTCTCTAGGTCTCGAAATTCGAAGATGGTCTGGATCAGGGATTCACCATACTAAAATCTGGATTATTGACGGGTGTCGTTTTTTTGCAGGAACGGGAAATTATACCACCCACGGATTGTATACCGATCATAATGTTTTTTGGGCTCAGAATATTTCGAAAGACGAAATTGAGTCGATTCATTCCACGCTTCTTGGAACCAATCCGAGAGGTTTTTTCCGAATAGGCTCCTTACAATACTGGGTTTCGCCTGAAGCAGGTTTAGAAATCCAACAAGAATTAATTGAAGCAGTGATGACAGCAAAACAATCAATTAAATACTTAATCTATTCTCATTATGATCCTATCCTTAGTTTAAAGTTAATAGAAGCTAGTCAAAGAGGTGTGAGGGTCGAAGGAATTTATAATGCACCTATAATGAGTTCCAATCCAGAAGGTGTTTTTCTTAGTCAAAATTTAGAATATCCTTCACAAATTTATGAAGATGGAAATGTTGATTTTATATATAAAAATGATCGTTACTTAGGTGGGCTTTTACACCACAAAACATTGATCGTTGATGACAGATATGTGTTTACTGGTTCATATAACTATTCGGTGTCAGCGAGGGATAAAAATAAAGAGGTCTTTGTCAAAATGGACCATCCCTCTATCACAGAAGAATTTTTAGCTGAATGGAAGAGAGTGTTAATGCTGGCAAATCCAATTTCTAAATCCTTTGATGGTTCTTATGAAGAAGAGATGGAAAATACTTTGCGTATGTTTTCTCTTAGACAATATCAAAATTCTCTATTTCAAACTAACATACTGTTTAATACAGAAGGTGTTTTTGATTCCAATTCCAATGCTCTTTCCAGTGCCTATAAACAGACATTAGGACTTACTGGACCTCTGCGAACAAAATTAGGGAATCGATTTGATTATACATTTCGTGGGGCAGATCCAATCTGGGAGGAGAGTGAAGGAGAAAACCTTCACCTCTCTTTCCAAAATTATTTTATGGGAACTAAGGTAAGCCTTTCTAGTGGGGAAAGGGTAATATCTCTTTCTCTCTGGGACGGCTCTCATCCTAAAGAGAATTTTGTATTAGATTCGAATTCAACAGTGATCGGAAATACTGACTTTTGGAAGGGAAAAAATTTATGGATTTGGGTTCAGACAGAAAATCGCAGAATTTCGTTTTGTCAGTATAAAGTAAAAACAAACCCTCCGGAGTGGATGGTCTTTTTGCAAAATCGACTAGAAACTTTAGGAAAACTTTCGCCTATTTGTTTTAGTGGTTAGGTAGTCATTCCATTTTGTCTTCAATGACTGGGACAAGAATCTTTGCGATTTCATCTTGGAGTTTCATGTAATTATTGATACCTAAATGAGTGATTTGTTTATTCACATCGTTTAACATCGTTTGTATGAGAAGGATAAGTGTGTGTTTCTTATCTGCTGGAATTTTTGAATCATGGATCAGGTCTGACATGGCATGTCCAGTATTCTTTAGAAAAGAGATTTTCCAAGCATTTTTAGACCCAGTTTTTTAGTTCTAAGTCTTTTAACTTAGGAGAGAACCGAAAGGTAAAAAATACAATGAGTAGGGTCATGGTAGCACCGAAAACGACAGAACCCACTGGCCCTAGGATTTTTGCGGAAAGCCCTGATTCAAAGGCTCCAATTTCGTTTGAGGATCCAATAAATACCTTATTAATTGCACTCACCCTTCCTCGCATTTCTTCTGGAGTCATTGTTTGCATAATGGTTGACCGAACCACAACAGAAACACTATCAAAAACTCCTGATAGAAATAATGCAAATAGAGATAATAAAGAAGATTCAGAAAGTCCAAATACGAGCATACACAAGCCAAAACCAAATACACAAAGTAACAAAACCCGTCCCGATTTTTCTAAAGGAGGTTTGTATGTTAAATAGTATGCCATAAGAAGTGCCCCAAGGGACGGAGCCGCTCGCAAGTATCCAAGTCCTTCCGAGCCAACAAAAAGAATGTCTTTTGCATATACAGGTAAAAGAGCGACTGCTCCTCCGAAAAGAACCGCAAACATATCGAGTGCCATTGCACCTAACATAATTTCATTTTTTAAAACAAAACGAAGTCCTTTGAGAAGGCTATCTTTTAAGGCTTCTTTCTCTTTTCTTTCGGGAAGGCTTCGTTTTGCGATCCAGAAGAATAGTAAAAAGGGTAGTCCGATACAAAAAGAATCAAGCGCATACGCTGCTTGCATTCCGAAACTTCCATAAACAATTCCGCCGAGTGCAGGCCCAATGACTGCCCCTGCTTGGAAGGAAGTTCCCATCCATGCAGCTGAATGTGGGTAATGCTCTCTTGGAACAAGTTGCGTTACAAAACTAAAAATAGCTGGTGAAATAAAACCTCTGGCAATTCCAGAAACTAAAATGACTAAAAAGATGGGAAAAGCTTTGTATTTAAGAAGTAAAAAGCCAAGTGGGCCGGTGAAAGCATATAAAGTCAATGAACAGAGGAATAAAAAGAATAAACAAATAACAATGATATTGCGCCGATCTCTAAGATCTGCTAAGTGTCCAGCATAGAGAGATACCACAATTGAAGGAACGGCTTCAAAAAGACCTACGAGTCCTAAGTCTAAAACACTTCCTGTAAGTTCATAGACCTGCCAACCAACGATGGTAGCTTGTATATTGATGGCAAGGACCATAAAAAACCTTGCTACGATAAAAAAACGAAAATCGCGGTGTTTGAAAATGGCCAAAGAAAGGTTTTTCTTCATCTCTTCGGCCAGTGTTTCTATGTCTTAATTTTGGGGCAATTCACAATCGAAGAATCTTTTAATTCGATTCGCTACCTAACTGGAAATTTAAAGTTTTGACTGCTTCTTCATTTCCCACTTGGTCGACAGCATAGTAGAAAAGTTGAAATGAACCTTTACATACTGATTTTAAATCGATTATGGATATTTCTGCGTTGTAGGGTTTAAATTCGGTTTGCGTACCCGACTGACAAGTGTAAGCCACAAGTATATCCTTGGTTCCACTCAGACGATCCTTTGCTGTTAACCTGATTTTTGTTTCTGGAGATATATACTGCATTCGACCTTTTCCGATGGAACTTGGGCCTACCCATTCCATTTTGGTTTCAGGTGGTGTAATATCTTTAATAAAATCCAAAACCTGCATTGTTTCTTTATTTCCAACTTGGTCTAGAGAAAAATAGCGTAATTGATAACTACCTTCCTCCTTCACAGGAATTGATGTGAGAGTTTTAGCTGAATTCCAATGGTCATTTCCTAGTTTGTATCGCACTTCAGATACACCGGAGGCATCATCCGAAGGATTCAGTGTCAACTGGTTCTTGGTTAAGTATCGAACGGACTCTTCCTTTTCTTTTACGATAATAAAACTATCTGTACTAATAACGGAAACCGCTTTTTTGGGTTCCTGTTTTGGGACAAAGACCTTTTTGGCTACGAATTCTTTGGGAACAGAAAGTGGAGATCCAGGTTCAACATTTGTAGAATAAACTTGGGTCCAAAAACCCTTAGCTCCATATTCACCTAACCTGCGAACACGAAAGTATTCAAAGTTGTCTTTTGGTGTTACGGTGATTCGATTCCCTTTAAATTGAATGGATTCTGGTGGTTTCGGGGCAATGGAATCCCCTGACTCATTTGGTTTTTCTTGCCAAAGTTCTAGCTCAAAATTGGCATCTGCTTCTGCATCAATGACAATACGAAGTTCTCTTGTTGGTTTGGAAACAAGAGAACCAAATGTTAGAAAAAAGATTCCGAGGATCAGTAATAAATATCGATTCATATTCCTTCTATTCTTCTTTTAGGCGAGGTGCTTCTGGAATTTTATAAGGTTGTACGGGAGACTTCCCTTTTTCCACAAAAGTTGCCATCCCTTGTTTCAACTCGACTGTTTTACCTTCTGCAGCCACATCAACCACTCCTTCAAAACAAGAAATGGTAGAACTTAGTTTATCATCTAACTCCACACGAAATTCAGTACCTCTAACTCCCGCAGTAGAAGAGGGGCTTACGATATTGAACTTATGTTCGGTGGTAGGAGGGTTGGATTTATTGACTTTTGCGTCCAAACTTCCTTTAAACAAAGCAACAGTGACCGGACCACCTTTTTTTTCTTCACCCTTCACTTCAAAGTGGCTATTGTTTAAAATTCTAACCATACCCACATTATTAATATGAACATCGGTTTTTCCTTTGCCAGCAGTTTTGATTTGGTCATTGGGATGAAGTTCTTGTCCCAGTTTCAAAGGAACCCAAGGACCTTTTCCACCAGTTCCATTCCATTCCACTTGTCCCATCACAAATTCAGTGACACCAACCACTGCCTTACGAAGAAAAACCGGAACCACTAGAGAAAGACCTGGTTTGATCAAATCAGGATTAGGAATTTTATTGTGTTTTAAAAGTTCTGGCCAACGTTTTGGATCAGAAAGATGTCTTTCTGAGATCAAAGAGAGTGTTTCGCCCTTTTGAACCGTAATGGTGATCGGCTCTAAAGTTTCACCACCTTCCGCAAAAAGGGAAAACGAACCGAATGTTATGATAAGTACTAAGGTTGAATGTAAGATGGACTTTCTCATATACGTACTCTTCCAAACTAATCTTAAAATTTCCAGCGATTTCGAAAAACTTGGGGATTTTTCTAAGGATAGTTTTTTCCATTTTTTTAGAATTCGCTAAAGAAGGAATGTGATTCTCCGAGGGTCTGCTAGCAAAAAACTCTACAATCGTTAGGTTGTTACTGATTTTGCAAAAAATAAATTCCAAGAGCGGCAGCCATCTGCGGATGGTGGATTGTTCCGTCGAGTAACATTCGTTTTACTTCATTTGGTTTTTTTAAAACAATTTCAATATCTTCTCCCTCATCAAATTCAACTTCATGGGTTGGTTCTACATCGTAAGCAACATACGAATATGACCAGTTAGTGAACATAGCCGGATTACCAGAAAACTTAGAAAGTAATTTATATTTTGTAGGATCTGTTGCATAACCCGTTTCTTCCCTTAGTTCTCGTATGGCTGAAATCAGTTCGGAGCCAGGTTCTTCCTCGTCTACAATGCCACCAGGAATTTCTAGGCTATCTTCGCCGATCCCGTGCCTATATTGATTGATGAGTAAAATTTCTCCTGTTTTGGTGACAGGTACCACATTGACCCAGTTTTTAGATTTGATTACATAATAGGTTTTTTCTTCCAGAGAACGGGGGAGTTGAATGTCAAAACTTGCAAGAGTATAGATCGGTGTGGGGTAGAGGTCTTTCCAGTTTTTTCTTTCTTTCACTTTTATACCTAGGGTCAAAGGAATTTTTGTTCCTAGATACTGTATAGAGATTTTCCTTCTTTTTTGAAATTATAAAAAACTTAATCTTGAAGGATGAAAGCACAAAGAAAATTATCTACTTATGAAATTATATGGCAGTATTACTTCTCCTTTCGTAAGAAGAATTCGTTTCATTTGTTCGGAAATGGGAATTCCTTTCACCTTAGTCGACACGATGGCGGAAGCCGGCCAAAAAGAACTGCGGGATAAAAACCCACTCTGGAAGGTTCCTTATGTGGAAATCGATGATGTAAAAATTTGGGACAGCCACACCATCATTGATTATCTTTTTGAAAAAAAAGGGTCTGGAAATTTTAGGCCAAAATCAGGTCCTCACCACTACCGTGAAGCCAATTTGCAGACAGCAATTGATCAAGCTTTGGACAATGCCATCCTGATTTTTTATTTGAATAAAGAAGGAATTAAACCAGATGCCGCACCTTATTTAACAAAAAATGCACTTAGAATCAGCTCTATTTTGAATTATATCAAACAAGAGTTAAATGGTAATTTTTTCTTTACCGATGGTAAAGTAGGACTTTCTGAAATTGCTCTGTATACAACCCTCGATTGGATTCGGTTCCGTTCCGTATTGCCAGTAGAGGAGGATCCCATTTTTGCTGGGTTTTTAAACTTTCATGGTCAAAACAAATCTTGGAAGGAAACTGCCCCTAAGTAATAAAGAACAGCCGTTTTTCACTCGACCGGATCGGATTTCTTTGGATTATGTCCCTTACCGGTCTCCCTATGAAATTAAATGCGGCACAAATGGAAGCAGTTTCTACCATCCAAGGTCCTCTTTTGGTCTTTGCTGGGGCCGGATCGGGTAAAACCAGGGTCATCACCAACCGCATTGCCCATATGGTAGAAGGCGTAAAAATCCCTGCAGGCAAAATTGTTGCCCTTTCTTTTACGAATAAAAGTGCCAAAGAGATGGCAGAACGCCTTCGGAAGATGGTTCCGAGGGAAAAATTAAAAGGAATCACACTTTCCACCTTCCATTCGTTAGGTTTAAAGATTTTAAAAGAACACATTACCAAACTGGGTTATAACGAAACCTTTTTGTTATTCAATGGAACAGACCAAGAGGCATTTGTATCTGACCTTTTAAAGTCGAAACGATTGGATCCTAAAAAAGTTCCTCCGAAAGAAATCCTCCGCCGCATTTCCTATGCTAAGAATACTCAAGTCCATCCTAGAGACAATGGCCAAACAGGTGAGTTTGATTTAATCGCAACAGAAGTTTTTTCTATGTATGAAGATGGACTCAAAGAAAAAAATGCTATCGATTTTGATGATTTAATTTTACTTCCCAAACGTCTGTTAGCTGAATTTCCGGAAATCGCAGCGTATTACCAAAGAAAACATGAATACTTTCTTGTGGATGAATTCCAAGACACAAACCAACTCCAATATGAGTTTTTATCCTTATTTCGGGGTAAAAGTGACAATCTTTGTGTGGTAGGAGATGACGACCAAAGTATCTACGCTTTCCGTGGTTCGAATGTCCAACTCATCCTCAATTTTGAAAGGGAATTCCCTCATGCAAAAGTGGTAAGGCTTCTTGAAAACTATCGATCCACATCTCTTATCATCCAAGCGGCAAACTCACTCATCCAAAATAACAAAGGTCGTAAGGAAAAAACTTTATACAGCCGTATTCCGTCTGCAGAACGAGTAGAATACTATGAAACCGCAGATGAAAGGGAGGAAGCAATTTTTGTGGCAGGAAGGATTCAATCCTTAATCATCAAAAATGAATTTAAGGGAAAAGAAATTGCCATTCTCTTTCGTACCAATTTCCAATCTCGGCCTTTTGAAGAAGAACTTCGAAACCGAAGTATTCCTTACAAAGTGGTAGGTGGTTATAATTTCTTTGACCGAAAGGAGATACGCGATTGTATTTCTTACCTGCGATACGTGGCAAATCCCAAGGATGATTATTCCTTACTTCGGATCATCAATTACCCCAAACGGGGGATTGGTCCTGGCACTATGCAAAAACTCCAAGAGGAAGCCTTCACTCACAAACTTTCCCTCTATGAGATCTTTCATAAAATGATTGAGAGTCCTGACTATTTGCCCGAAATAAAAGCTAAGGTCAGACAAGAAATCTATCAGTTTGTGGAACTTGTGGATGCATTCAAAAAGAAGTTTGCGATGTCACCGAAATTGGCCCCGGTGCTTCGGGAAATGATCACTCAAATCGGATTTGAGAGGGAAATCTCTCTAGAAGAGACCGAGGAGAAGGTGGTCAAAGCCCGGATCTATAACTTGAGTGAACTTGTGAATATGTTGTCCTTTTTTGAAGAAGAAGAGGGCCGTGAGGGCAAGGCTACAATTTTCGACTTTTTACAGAGGCTTGTTCTCCTGATGGAGGATGAACCCAAAGAGGATGAGGAAGACAGGAGGGTCCAACTTCTGACCATGCACCAGTCAAAAGGTCTGGAATACGATTTAGTTTTTTTAGTTGGTCTGGAAGAGGGAATTTTACCGAACTCACGTGTTATAGAAGAAGAAGGAGAAGTGGTCGATGAAGAAAGAAGACTTCTCTACGTGGGTATGACTCGCCCAAGGCGAAAATTGTACTTGACTTCGGCTCGTACAAGACGCAAATTTGGGGAGCAAATCGAGAGTGCCCCCTCTCGGTTTTTAAATGAGCTGTCTCAGGACGCTGTTCTTTTTTTCCCTATGGAAACGAAGGATAGAGACACGGAAACTAAGAATTTCTTAGAGGAATTAGACAAACTAAAGGTAGGCTAATGAAATCGATTCTCCCACTAACCCTCATTTTGGCGTTGGTAGTGGCATTTGAAAATTGTGCATCAAATCAAGGAAACCAAAAATCAGGAGTTTCCAAAGTAAATACCGGGTCTCATTTGGCCCAAATCGAATCTATCGATGCTGATCTCAAATCCCTCTCTCTATCTGACGAATCCCGAGACAAATTAATCATCCGAAAAGGAAAACTATTGCTAGATCTTGGAAAATATGATGAGACCATTGCTACTCTCAACTTAGTCAACCAAGCAAAATCAAATCCGGTCCAACTCTCTGAGTGGAATCTCACTATGGGGAAGGCCTATGTGGGAAAAAACGAGTATTCTAAAGCCATCCAATTCTTAAACCAATCCGAACGTTTGGATAAAAACACAAATTTGATGGAACGGAAAAAGCTAGTGGTGCAGTCCCTGGTGGCAGAACGGGAATATTATCCAGCCCTTGCTACCCTTACGAAAACTTATACCAAAGGGAACCAAAAGAAGGATGAATTCTATTACGAAACTGCTGCGAAAACTTATTTAAAGATGGGCTTCGAATATAAGAATACTGGATTCTACCAAAAAGGTTTGCAAGTTGCCAATTTAGGATTGGAAGAATTCCCAAACAATGAAACTCTGAAGTCCATTCAGAAAGAATGTTTGGAAGTGTTGCAGCCGGAGGGCAAACTCTAAGTTCTTTTGGAACGGATCTTTTCTTTACAACGCCTATTGGTTTATAGGCAATCTTTACTGAACCAAATCAATAGAATCCGCGAAAACAAGCGGGTTCTATTTTCGTTTTTGGCCCTAGGTTTCATTTTTTTTGTTTTCCTTCTCGGCTATTACGGTTTGGAATATTATCTCCGAAACTTTCGCATTCCCCTTGTACAACTCAGGAAAGTAGTTTCCTATACCATAAACAAAGAACTTGGCAAAGCTGTTGACATTGGGGTCTTTGATTTTTCTCTTCGTGAAGGGCTTATCATCGAAGACCTTGTTGTTTCCAATGAAGAAGATTTTTCCTTTAACGACCATATGTTGAAGGTAAAAAAAGTTACCTTTAGACTATCCAGTTATTTCAAAGAGTCTCCCACAGTGGAACAAATTGATTTTTATAGCCCTCATCTTGTATTAAATGAAAATGTTAGTTTAAGAAATCAATTGATCGAATATGCGCAAAAAAACAAACTAAAAGACATTCGATTCCATGATGCAAGACTTACGGTAAAACAAAACGATTCCACTTTGGTCGACTGGAAAGAAGGTTGGGACATTGTTCTAAAACGGAAAAACAAAAAATTATATCTCTCCTATAACAATGGTTGGTTTTGGATTCCCAATACTACGCGAATCAAAGGGGAAGGTGAGTTTTCTGAATCAAGTTTGGATGAATTTCAATTTGAGTTTAAATGGAAAAATTATCCGTCTGAAGAAGCTATAATTCTCACTAATTATCTATTTGGTTCCAATGTCCATTCTGCTGTTCTTTCGGGAGAAGGAAAAATTTTTCGCGATCCGGTCTCTGGATTTACAGCGAGTGGAGATGTTGAATTTGAAAATTCCTTTATCCCAATTCCTTTTTTTGAAGATTACATTCTTGATGGATTCCGATTTCGTGAAGTTTTTTTATTCACTCCTAACAAAGAAGAACGGGAATTTTTGGGGACAGACTTCAGAATCAAAACTTCTGTAAAAACGCTAAATGCCAAGGAACCGTTGTTAGACCGTCATTTTGAATTCCAAATTGAATCACTTGAAAATATCGCAGAAAGGATTTCCGATTTATCTGGTAATTTTTCTCTTCCCTTGTCTGGTGTTTTCAATGGGAATTTGGATCTTTTAGAATCCGGTGACAAAAATAAATGGTTTTCGCTTCGAGCGGATATTCGTGGATCAGAAATTGAGTGGGATTCCAAACTTTTACAGTTAGAAAAAGGAAATTTATCTTTGAAATTTACAGAAGGTAACGAATGGAGTTTTAACTTTGATTCGTTGCTGTTTGGGAAACCATCGCATCTTTCAGGACAAGGTATGAGTTCTTGGAGTCGTTCCAAAAAAGCGGACGGATCTTACTATTATCCAATGAATTCCAAAACAAAACTAATTTTCCAAACACCTGATCTAACAGGAAGTGAATGGAAACCTTTATACGAGGATTGGAAAAAGGAAACCTTAGAAGAAATTAGGGAAAGACAAGAGAAGTTGATTCCCGAAGAGTATTTTTACCAAAAGAAAATTTATAAATACTTTTTGGAGTCGATGAACTTAGATTTTGGAATTCAGATCTCTAATTTTTTTCCATTTGACGGATCGAATTCTCTCGGTGAATCAAAAGGAATCCTTGTTGTTAAAGATGGAAGGATGAATCTAAATTTGAACCTTGGAACTTCCGGTTCCAAGGTGTCTTTGGTTTCCTATTTTGCGAGTAAAACTCCAAATTTCGGTTTTAGTTTAGTTTTAAATGAATACCCGTGGTCAGATCCTTGGATGAATTTTTGTGGTATGGAAATTAAGCCTACACATGTTAATTTGGATTATAGTTTTAACAGCATTGGAAGTGATTATTATAGCTTACATAAAGATGCTCGTACATCGTATTCTTTGAAACTGTTTGGAGTCAGTTTAAAAGAAGCCGATTTAGTTTCCAAATTAGAAATGAACTTGGATCCACTAAAAAAACCATTCCAAGTGGAATTTGATTTAAGTCGTTATTCGGATATGGATTATATTTCCAATTTAGTTGTATCTAGTGATTCCATTGACTTGAAAGGTTATGGGAATAACAAAAATGGTAACTATTCGTTTACTACCTATGGGGTTGTAGGGGAATCTAGAGGAAGTTTTAGTTTTACTGAAGAGGAAAATAAATGCGTTATCAAGTAATTTGTTTTAGCTTTCTTGTTATTTTAATTTTTTTGATTCAATGTAAGGAATCTAAAAATCCTGCAGATATTGCCCCTGAGACATCCAAATTACCTGCGTTTGGTGGTGAATGGAGCCTTGAATGGGAAAACCAAATCCACTCCTTAAATATTTTACCTGAAGAAAACAAAGTTCTGTGGAATGGGGAAAACGTATTGAGTTTGGAATTGGATTCCGTGGGAATTCGTTTACGACCGAATGATGAGGAGAGTATCAAAGGTTATTTTTTGTATTCTGACTTAAAACCCAAGTCTTGGATTGGAACTTGGGAAAATCGTGTGGTCCGATTAATTCGGAAAGGATCTAAGGAGTGACTGGATTTCCTTAGCTGCCTTTTTAGAAGCATTTGTCGTTCCTAGTTCTCTTTCTTTTGCATCCCTTAAAATTCCTTTTATTTTATTCTTCAGTTTCGAATTAGAAAGAATCTTCCATGCCTCCTGAAATATATATTTCGGTTGGCATTCGTTTTGAGTGATTTCTCGGCACACTTCTTCACCCGATAAAATATTGGCAAGACCAATGAATTTGGATTTCATCAGTAATGATCCCAAAAAGTAAGTAAATAAACTTACTTTATAAAGAATCACCATTGGCGTTTCAAAATATAGTCCCTCTAATGTTGCTGTTCCCGAGGCAATGAGGAGGAGGTCACTAGTTTCCATCACACGAAGAGAGGCATTCCAAAGATAATGGATTTGGATGTCGGGATGGATTTGTTTTATGGCATCGATTTTTTCTAAAAGAAAGGATTCTTCTTTTGCATTGATATTCGGAAGGAGAAAAACTATTTTCTTTTTCTCGAGTTTACACTGTTCGTGTAGGAGTGCAGCCGTTCCAAGGATTGGATCAATGAGTCTATGGATTTCACCCTTTCTGGAACCAGGTAGAAGTCCCACTGTATAACCGTGGTGGGAATCCGGAAGTTTCTCTGTGATGACAGGTTCTTTTTTTAGTTTTTCTGGAATTCGTTTGGTGATGGGATGGCCCACAAATTTCGCATTCACACCATATTCGGTATAAATTTCTTCTTCAAATCGGAAGAGGGTAAGCATTAACGCAATCTGCTCTTTGATAAAATAGATCCGATTGAATTTCCATGCCCAGATTTGCGGAGAAACATAAAATACAGTAGGGATCCCACGTTCTTTTAATTCTTTCGCCAAACGTAGATTAAACCCTGGATAATCAATTAAAATGGCAAGTTTTGTTGGTCTATGGGTTGTCTCTTCTAAAACCCGATAAAAAACTTTCTTTAAGAAACTATATTTTTTTATCGCTTCCGAAAATCCGATGACACTCAAATTCTCCAATTCTTCAAGAGAATCAAGTCCTTGGTCTATCATGCCTTCACCACCAATTCCGTAGAATTTGTAATCAGGTTCTAATACTGACAACTCATGTAAAAGATCTGCACCTAGTAAATCGCCGGAGTGTTCGCCTGCAATGACCAATATATTTTTGTCAGACTCATGTAGATGGGATTTTTTTTTGGTTACCATTGAGACCCTTACTTCCGCTTTTTCCGACTACACAAAAGTTTAATTTATGTTTTGTTGCAAATTCAATGACTGATTTGGGATCCACCACTAAGGTCTCCCCCTCGCGAATGCAGAGAGTTTTACATCCACTCTCAAGCATTACCTGAAAGGTGTGTATTCCTATGGTAGGAAGGTCAAAACGATTGTCTTGTTTGGCTTTGGGGCTTTTACAAACAATAGCATCGCCTTTTTTTTTGGTATATGCTCCTCCACGTTTGATGGTCTCATCTGTTCCTTCCACTGCTTCTACAGCAATCACTGACTCGTCACAAACTACTACCATTTGTCCAATATCCAAATCTGCCATTTTTTCGGCATAAAACATTCCAAAGTCGATGTCTTTTAATTCTTGGTTACTGAATTTTTTAGGAGTGTATCTGCCTTCTGGTAGAAGGAGGGATTGTAAATAGATCTTTTGAGAGATAACCTTTACCCCCATTGCTTCGAATTCATCGGCAATGGCCAAAAAAATAGGATAGTCATTTCTATTGATGGTTCGCGCAAGGATGGCAAGAGCTTTTAAATCAAATTTGAGTTTTTGGAAGAGGAGATCTTTACGGACTTTTCCAAGCATTAAAATTCTTGTGATCTTTTCCTTTTGAATTGTTTTTAGAATTTTTCCCACTTGGGTGATGTGGACTGGAATCGTACGTGCGCTATGTTCTCTGGGTGAAAAATCTGATTCAATTAATCCTAGAAATAGGGGATCCTCACCGGCAGCCAGTGCTTCTGACATTCCAATATGAGGTAACTCCCCACCTCCCGCAATAATGGCTAATCGGCCTTTGGGTGCCAAAGAAAAACCTTAAGTTGTTCCTGAATCCGTACTTCCAGAAGACGGAGCAGAACTATCTTTTTTATAATCGGTTACATAGAATCCAGATCCTTTAAAGATGATTCCAGCACTGGCAGAAATTCGTCTTTCGACAGATCCATTTTTACCACATAGGCAATGGGTGAGTGCATCATCTTTCATTGACTGAACGTGTTCAAAGTCTTTTCCACATGTATTACAATGGTAGTCATAGGTAGCCATAGTTTCCTCCTCTAATGGATTCCTGTTCTAATTTCAAAGAGTATAACATTTTCCCTGTTTGGTTCTTTTGCTAAAGGTAAACAAATCTCCCAGGAATATCTTCGCGAGTTCAGCGCCGATTCATCCAAAGCAAAGGAGCGAATCGATTGAATGAGTCCTGTGTTTCGCCTCCAAAGGCTCGCGTTCCATTTGTCTCCTTCTCGGGATTCAATGTGTAAGGACAGGTTTTCTCTCCTTTTTTCGCCGTCGAGGACATATCGATTTTTATTTACCCAAATGGATTCTTTATCTATGGATAATGAATAGGCAAGATGTTCTTTGTTATCGTAGTTTAAATGTAATTCCAAAAATGGTATTGGGGTTTCTGAGTCTGTCGGTTGAAAAGAAAACTCGAAATAGTTTTTGTCACCGGAAAGTTTTTTGCAAATTCTCTCGACTGCCTTTGTTTTTTTTGAGAATCCATAAATGGGAAATCCTGTTTCTCCTGAAATGCGGATAGGATCGCGGGATATATAGTTTCCAAAAAAAGTAGTTGGAATTTGGTTTCCATTCCAACCTTCGAAATCGATTCGAATCTCATTGTCTACAGACTTAAATCGTTTTTCAAACTCCGCAATCAGATCGAAATCGGGTGGAACTTCGGTCAAAAAACCGGAAAAGATCCAAGCTGACTTTTGAAGGTTGGGAAAGTAACAGCGTTTCCAATGCCCTGAGTTTCCGGCAATGTTTTCAGGTGTCGGATCTTCCTCCAAACAAAATGCTCTGTCTGGTTCACTGATTTTACCGACTTCTGCGTTTTCGCGGCCAGGCCCACTACGTAGATTTACATTTTTTCCTCGTAGTATTGCTGTTTGGTGAAAGAGGTTGGTGTTAGAATTATTTGATAAAAAATTTAAAGTCTGGTTTAGAAAATCTGATTCAATTTCACCTATGGATTCAAAAGGGAAACTGAGTAAATTCGATAAGGCTCGACTATACTTTTCCTCCATTCCCCTTGGATCTTCCAGAATGAGTTTGAGGAGTAGGTTTTTGACTTCAGACTTAGGAATAGGTTTGGATATGGTGATAATTTTTGTGATTAAAGCCCTTTTGTAACCATCCCCGTGTTTTTTCAAATTAGGAAGGTAGGGATCTTCAATATGGTAATAGGTTCCTCTCGTCGTTTCCCATTCCACAAGTTTTGTTCCCGAACGTTTTTGGAAATAAACAAGAAGGTCTTTGGTTGTTTCCTTTTCGTTTAATTTTTTTTCTAACTGAGAAATGGATTGGGAGAGGAGGGTTAGTTCTAATTCGCCTGTAGGAATTTCTTTTTCCTGATAGAGGTTAAGGACTTTGAAATAAGACTCAGATTGGTAAAAATCATACGCTTTGTCCTCTCTATCTCGAAAGTCGACAAAGGCATAAGTGATAAGAACAATAAAGAGAAAAAGAAGACTAACTACGAGAAATACACGGGAGCGTATCAAAAGGTATCTCCCGTTTTTTTTTTAAAGATTTTCTGGTAGGAGTTTGGATCGTTCCACTCCGTATTCTTCAAACAAAGCATTTTTAGCAACATAGTATCTGTGTAAGTTAATGTTGAAATCTACCTTTGCACGAACAAGAGACAACTGGTCTTGCACATGCGTATCCAATGCATTTTTTACTGCAAGTGCGTTGAACCGTCCTTGTTGGAAAGAGCGCAAAACCCCATTGTAGTACTTTTTAGATTCTTCTTCTGTGCGTTTTGCATTTTCCATCACTTGGAAAGATGCTTTTAATATATCAATTCTTGTTTTCACATCGTCCGCAACAGCTTTAACAAGATCCGCTTCTTCCAATGAAACTTGGCGTTTTTGAATCTCTGCATCGCGAATTCCCGCTTTCACACCTTTGTCCATGATCGGATAAGAAAGATCTAAGGAACCTTGCATCACTGGGTATTGGTAAGAAAATACACCAGCTCTATTATCTGAATAGTTGTTTTGAGGACTGATGGTATTTTGCGCTTGGTATCCGTAAGTTCCGGCAGCTTTCAAAGAAGGAAGGGCTTCGTTCTTTGCTGTTTTCATAGAGAGTTCTGCATTTTCTTTTTTTCGCGCAATAGCTTTAAAATCAGCTCTATGTTTGTAAGCATAATCAATGTCAGCTTGGTAATCCAATTTGTTCGGAAGAGTTTCTGAAAGAGGAGTTGTCTTTTGGAAGATGGTATCTTCTGGCAAATTCAAGGAACGAATGAGTTTACGACGAGCTTCTTCTTTTTCGGCACTAGCCTGTGCCATTTGTCCTTCTACTTGAGAAAGGAGGGCGTTCCATTGGTTGACTTCAAAACTTTCAGAAAGTCCAAGTCCTTGTTTGCGAATGGTTAAGTCGCGAACATTCTTTGTATTTTTTAAAAGTTGTTCGAATGTTTGGTATCCCGATTCTTTAACAGAGTAATTCCAATAGTCAACTAAGGTGGCCACAACTTTGTTTGCCACTTGGTCTTCCATTTGTTCACGCATAATCTCTGTTTGATTCTCGAGGATTTTTTCCATATTCCTTTCGTTGGCACCGAAAGCATTTTTCAATAGATCCTGAGCAATTGTAACGGAAAGAGTATCCGTATATAAGGGAGGAAGTCCAAGAGCTGTAAATCCAGCCGGAGTTTTGTTCGGATCTTCAAAAGCGTTTGAGTCAAAACGTTGTGACTTTGCTTCTAGTTTGAAGTAGGTTCCCGTTGTAAAAAGTTTTTCGAGTCCTGCACTGTAAGTGTTGGTTTGGGTTTTTGTTCCCGTAAAAATATTGTTTTGGTTGAAAGGGAATTTTTTTTCATCCAATTCCGCTTTGGATAGAGCACGCCAAGAATATTTACTCTCAAACTTCATTAAGTTTGTATCTGCTTTGACTAACTCTAAACGGGCCTGCATGACCTCGCGATTGTTATCAATGGCATATTTGACTGCGTCTTGTAAACTAAGAGTAAAACCCTTATCTCCAGATTCCGCAGCCAAAAGGCCTACGGAAACGAGGAGGATCAATGTACTTGAAACCCATGAACGTTGTTCCATACTGTTAATTCAGACTCCCCATTTCCTTTGAATAGCCGTTTTTTTTGAAAGTTTCCTTATTTTTTAAGGGCCACTTTCATTTTTTCACCTACTTCACCAATATGTGCGCAGATACTGACTCCAGCATCTTTCATTGCAGCAATTTTAGAAGTGGCAGTTCCCATTCCACCGGAAATGATCGCACCGGCATGGCCCATACGTTTTCCTGGAGGAGCTGTTTGACCTGCGATAAATCCAACCACTGGTTTTTTGACATGAGCTTTGATGTAAGCAGCAGCTTCTTCTTCTGAAGTTCCACCGATTTCACCAATCATTACGATACCTTCTGTATCAGGATCTTCATTCAAAAGACGAACTGCTTCTGTATGGTTCATTCCTGGAACTGGGTCTCCCCCGATTCCGATACAAGTCGATTGTCCAAGACCCGCTGCTGTGAGAGCCGCCACGGATTCGTAAGTCAAAGTACCAGAACGGGAAACGATTCCGATATTACCAGGAGTGTGGATAAAACCAGGCATAATTCCCATCTTTACATTGTAACGAGGGTTGATCACGCCAGGACAGTTTGGTCCTACCAGTTTCGTTTTGGAGTTACGAAGTACACTGTATACTTTTAGCATATCGTGAGTAGGGATTCCTTCCGTGATACAAACCACAAGTGGGATCTCAGCAAAAATTCCTTCCAAAATCGCATCCGCAGCAAACGGAGGGGGTACAAAGATTACGGCAGCATTGGCACCGTCTTCTTTCATTGCATCTTTGATGGTGTTACGAACCGGAGCTGTTTTTCCTGTTTCGGAAGTCCAGATCTGGCCACCTTTGCCAGGAGTGACTCCGGCTACTACTTTTGTACCATATTCCAACATTTGAGTCGCATGAAAGGATCCTTCCTTACCGGTGATCCCTTGGACGACTACTCTTGTGTTTTCATCAACTAATACAGCCATGTTTTATAGTTCCTATTTTTTGATTAGGGAGACAATTTTGTCTGCCGCGTCACGGAGTCCTTCTACTCCAACAATGTTCATACCGGATTCGTTTAGGATTTTTTTCCCTTCTTCGGCATTGGTTCCTTTCAATCGAACTACAACTGGTACCGATACGTTTACCTTTTTCGTAGCTTCGATAATACCAACAGCCACACGGTCACAACGAACGATTCCACCAAATACGTTTACAAAAATTCCTTTTACGTTTGGATCAGAAAGGATGAGACGAAAGCCGTTTTCTACTGTAGTAGGGTTTGCTCCACCTCCGACGTCCAAAAAGTTAGCAGGTTCTGCTCCAGCAAGTTTTACGATGTCCATAGTTGCCATTGCAAGACCGGCACCATTTACCATACAACCGATGTTACCATCTAACTTAACATAGTTTAGGTTGTATTCTTTCGCTTTTACTTCATAAGGATCTTCTTCGGAAATATCACGAAGAGCTTCGTTTTCAGGATGACGGTAAAGTGCGTTTTCATCCAGGTCCATCTTGCAGTCACCTGCAACGATTTCGTTTTGTTTAGTAAGGATAAGAGGGTTAATTTCAAGAAGAGCTGCATCTTCTTTGATGTATGCGTTGTACACTGAGTTTACAAGAGCTGTAAAAGACTTTTGTGCTTCCGCAGGGATACCTAATGCAAATGCGAGTTCACGCACTTGAGAACCTTGGATTCCAATACCAGGATCAATCTGAATTTTGATGATTTTTTCTGGATGGGTTTCTGCTACTTCTTCGATTTCCATTCCCCCTTCCGTAGATGCCATAATGATGGTTTTACGGAAAGCACGATCAAGTAGGATGGAGAGGTAATATTCTTTTGCAATTTCAAGACCTTGTTCCAAATAAACTTTCAGAACTTTTTTACCTTCTGGACCGGTCTGAGGAGTGATGAGTTGCATACCGAGAATTTTTTCTGCTGCAGCTTTAGCGTCATCTTTCGTCTTTGCGACTTTGACCCCGCCACCTTTTCCTCGTCCACCAGCGTGGATTTGGGCTTTTACCACCACAACGGGTGATTTTTGGACAACTTCGCTATATGCCTTTTCGAATTCACCGACTGTGTCGATGACCTTTCCGAAGGGAACGTTGGCATTGTGTCTACGTAGGATTTCTTTGGCCTGGTATTCGTGGACTTTCATGGATTTCCTTATGTCATTGGTACGTCTGTAGGCAAGGCCCACAGATCACTAGGATAAGGCTCGCGTGGCAGGGGAGATTGTCAAGACCGAATGGTACGTTCTGTAGTTGGGAACTTCAAGCTTAGGTATGGTCCAAAAATGCCTTAGTTTTCAGCAAAAGATAGAGTTAGAAGGGAATCACCTGGTTGGGATTTTCCGGAAGGAATACAGTGAACGTGGAGCCTATCCCTTCTGTACTCTCCACCGTGATGGTTCCCCCAAGAACTTCCACTTGTGATTTGGTAATAAAAAGCCCAATGCCGCGAGCATCTTCGTTTTTGTGAAATGTTTTAAACATTCCAAAAATTTTTGTTCCATGTTTTTCTAAATTGATACCAAGACCATTGTCTTCGACGGTCAATTGCACTTGGTAGTTTTTCTTTTTGGCGCTGATTCGAATAAACGCTCCATTTTTTAAACGAACATACTTGATTGCGTTGGAAACCAAGTTTAAAAGAATACTTTCCAAATAAGCGGGAATGATTTTTAGCTCTAACTTTTCTTCTAAATCCAAATACACTTTGATATTTCGCGATTCGATAGAACCTTTTAGAATGTATAAAGTTTTTTGAATTTCTTCTTCTATAGAACAAGTTTCCATAGGTTTGTTTAACATCTGGTTGATCGAAATAATATCGTTAAGATGAGTAATCGTTTCATTTAGTTTGTCTGAGGAGGCATGTAACATGTTTAGGATGTTTTTTCTTTCTTCCTCAGACGGACTTTCTTCTAATAAATCAATAAGAGAGGTAAAGTTGGAGGAATGTTGCCGGATGTTATGAGAAACAATGTAAGCAAAGTTTTGAAGTTTACTATTTTGGATGCCAGTAAAGTGAAGCATGCGGTTTGTGTTTTCTAATGCATCTACTTCTTCTGTAATATTAAATCGTATCGATAAAAAAGACTCAATAGAGTCGTTAGAATCGTATAAAGGATGGATGAAGGTTTGTAACCAGAAAAAATTTCCCAGTTTGGATTGGTTGCGGATGACTCCCTCCCAAGGATGTCCCGAAAGAATATCTTTCCACATCTTTTCCCAAAACTCTTTAGGATGAAATTTGGAATTGAGTTTTTTATGATCGGAACCTACCAGTTCCTTTTCTGTATAACCAGAAATTTGAATAAACTTTTGGTTTACTCTTTTGATAATTCCTTTTTTGTCTGTGACACTCACTATGGCAGACCTCTCGATTGCATCGAGAATAGCCTTTAATTTTCTGTTTTGGGACTTAATTGTGTGTTCCGTGTTTTTTAATTCTGTAATATCAAGAAAACTGGCGGTAGCACCTTCCAGTTTTCCTGTTTCGTCAAAAAGGGGAGCTGCGTTGATACTTAACCATTTGACCTTTTCACCTTCGGAGACTATTCCATGTTCGAAGTTATAGACTGTTTTTTGTTTTTCCAGAGCTATTGCTAATGGAAGTTCATCAACAGGAAGAGGCGAGCCGTCTTCTCGAATCTGACGCCAATCTTTACCTGAAAAATATTTGTTCTGAATTTTATCAATGCTTAAGGAAAGAATATTAGCAGCACTTTCATTTGCATAAATAATTTGTCCTTCCAAATTTGTTACTACAACCCCATTGATCATAGTTTTTAAAACATGGTCTAACTTGAATTCGTTTTCGCGGAAGTTTTTTTCAGCAAACGATGGTTCTGTGACCTCTTCGATTAAAAAATAAAATTGTGTTTCGTTAAGTTCCTTGGTTAAAAGCGAGTAAATTCTATTTTTGTCACATTGGGAGTTCAATAAAAGTTCGGCATTCAAATCAAATTGGGAACTTATTTTATCAGATAAGTCAGTGAAAATCTGGGAAAGTATTCCCTCCTTTTCTAAGTTCGGGAAAAGATCTCTTACCTTTATTGGAGTTCTCAATTGGTGCGGATTTGGGATCAAATCTTTTGCCAAAGGGTTCGCATAAATTAATTCACAGTCTAGATTGTATTGGGATGTGGGAGAAGAGAAAACGAATACTCCAAAAGGGAGTTTTTCGGCAAATGAGACAAAGGATATCGGGATGTTTTGTTTGTACGATTCCATCAGTTACTTTGTCCGGCGTAGAAAAACTACAATTCATCGGACGAAAGGAATCTGAAAATTATGGGACAAAATTTGGTTTAGAGTTTGTTCCAATAAGGGGAGAGCCTAAGGGAAGGGCAAAACCTTCCAAGAGAACCTGTCTGGATGAGATCAAATCGATCGGCTGTATGAGGTGCTAAATAAATTTCTCCCTCGGGGCCGAGGGCTCCACTTCGATAGGAACCTGCGGGTCTAGGAAATAGGGTCTTGATTGTATGGTCTTTTGTATCAAAGGAAATAAAATTTCCATAACCTTCAGGGATGGGGTAAATTTTTCCGTTGGGAGCAAGAACAGCACCGTTAAACATACCTGTGCTTGGTGAGGGAATACTGGCAGCAGTTTCAATTGCATTCGTTGTTATGTCTAGATATAGAATTTCCGGAACGGAATGGGGTATCATATAAATACGCCCGTTAGGTGTAAGTATCCCTGAAATGTATGAATTTCCTCCAGGGAATGGATAAGGATGGATGGTGATAGAATCATCCTTTGTATCTAAAATATACATCTGGGTACTCACGAACGGAATGAAATATATTTTCCCTTGTGGAGTGAGAACCCCTGTTGAAAATCCTCCACTTGTGGGGGTAGCCACCTGACCTATGGTTTTGCTATAGGTATCATAGTAACGAATGATCGTTTCAGAGCTCGGAACAAAATAAATTTTACCATTGGGGGCATAGATGGCTCCGTTATACGCTGCCGATGCCAAAGTCTCGTTTCCAACAATCGATAAGGCACTTTTGTTGGTATCAAATGCGTAAAAATTTGAAACAAGGTGGGGGGCAAAATAAAGTACCCCGGCAGGACCTAGGGCACCACCGATTAGTTCCACAGAACCGGAGAAGGTTCCGAAAGATGAATATGTTTTGGAGTATGTGTTTACTTCTAAAATTTTGGGAGAATAGTATGGTGGAAAGTATATACTTCCATTGGGAGCGTTTAAGGCTCCTTGAAATGCAGGATAAGAAGGACTAATGCCAAGTACAGTGGATACTAACTCAGGTCTATATTGGACCAAGGATTCTGTGGGACCAGAACCCAAAGCAAACTGAGATTCCATTTCTTTTTGGATGGAAGGCCAATTGGCATCATAATGAGTTTCTTCATAGCTTAGATCGCACGCAGGAGGATTGGAGTTTATTTTGTATCCACACTGGTAACTATTGTCTTTTGCCAGAAATCGAATTAACAAATTCGGAATAAATCTAGAGTTTTCTGCATCGCAAAGATTATCGGATTTTGGAGCCGCGCAGGAAAAGAATAAAGCCAATACCAATAATGAAATAAAAAAATGATTCATAATTCTTTCTTTATGGATGTTACAAAAAACGGGAGGACAAAAGCAAGTCGAATCTGGTTTTTAGATGATGCGTATGTGTCCGTAGCAAAAAATAGGGTGGGTATCGTTACCAAAAAAAAATTGATACCAGTTTTCTGAATTAGAATTTATTCACTGTTAGGGTAAGTCAAATACTCTGGCCTTGTCAGGATTTTTTTCCCACTTGTGGTGATGACTGGAAAAAACTGGGGATCTCTGCTCGGATCAGTGAGAAGGAGTTTTACATCCCTGATTCTTTCATAACAGTCTTTCATAAAAAGTTGATGGCCACATCCAAGAAGATGGTAACCTTCATGGATGAGAGTCGAATTGGGACTAGTGAATAACATTTGTATGGTGGAAATATACTTAGCTTTGATATATCCTCTGGTGTTTGTATACCCTTCCACTGCACCTTGAACTTCTAATTTCACACCCACTCCAACAAAAAGGCCTAGAGTCAAAACTTCAAAGGTTATATCACCCCAAGTTCTTCCTTTTAAATAAAGTAACCGGTCACAATCTTTTGTTAATTGACGGTCCATTAAATAACCAAGAATGTCAGTACCCCAAAATCCAGGTCTTTCCATCACCTCTAATAAAATCGGTTCTGCTTTTAGGTTGTAATATTTGAGTTCATGATTCCACGCAGTAAATAAATCGGAGATTTCTTCTTTTGTGATATCTGGTTCGGTAATCAGGCAAACTCTAAACCGGCTTTCGTCTCCAAACTCCATTCCTTCTCTGATTTTTTTTTCATGGAATCCAATGGTGGTACATTGTAAAACAAAGGTCAGAAGAAAACAAATATAGTAAATTCGAGTGATCATTTATGGCGTATGAAATCTATATTTTATTTTTAGGATTTTTTCGCCAAACCTTAAAAATAAGAAACACAACGTAGGGTGTGCCAAACTGTGTAATGGGCCACTCCCATTTAGGATTCAATGATCGCTGCATCGTTACTTTTGGATTGTAATCTTGAGCAATTTATAAATCTGGGAGGTGTGACTTTTTTTATTTAATCAATAACTTTCCGTCGCATATCATCAATTTCCGATTTTAAACTCGTTAGGCGTTTGGGATCGGCCGTCAGTAGGGATGCGAGGTTTAAAGTTTTTTCCGCTTTGGGTAAGTTTCCGACACTGAGGTAAAGTTGTACAAGACGTAATAAATTCGCTAGATGACCTGGGTTTCGTAATCGAATCCTTTCTCCCATATCAATGGCCTTCCCATATTCTTTGGTTTGTTTGTAGGTAAATGATGCTAAATAAATAAGATCTGTATCTCCCGGAAATTCTTCTATATAAGTATTAAATTTATCTGAAGCTAATTTGTAATCTTTCATTCTCACTAAAAGACGTAGAAGGGCTCTGAGTATTTCTTGGTTTTCGGGATTGATTTTATTTGCTTCTAATAAGTAATCCTTGGCATTTTCTAAAAGATTTTCTTTAATACTAGACCTTGCCTTTCTCATTAGTTCATAAGATTCTTTCCGGATGGACCTGGGAGGAAGTGTAAAGTGTTCCTTAAAGGAAATCCGCATTAAACTCAAATCGTCGGTTAGTTCTCCCATATCTAAGATGGATTGGTAAATTTTTTCTAAGTTTCCCTTTCCATTTTCCACATGGTGTAAAAATAATTCTTCATCATGATTGATTTTTCTTGAATCGGCTTGCCAAACAAATTCAATATCGTCTCTTCCGTCTGAGCCAAGAATGAGGATATCACCAGGTTGCAATTGTAAGGTGGAAATCTCTAAAGCATTTTCTTTAAAGGGAGTTCCAAGTTTTCTTAATTCGGAATTTGTTTTGATAAATTCAGATTTTCCATTTCGGTATAAAACTGACCAAGGATGTTCTGCATTTATATAATAAACTAAGCCGGTTTCGTCGTCGATTAGACCCATTACCATAGAAACTAACATCGAACAATCGAAACTTTCAAAAATATGGTGAAGTTCTTGGAATGAGTTTTTTATCCATCTTTCCGCATACAATTGTTTTATGGATTCTACGGCTAATGATCTTTCTAAAATGGATTGAACGGCAGCGCCAAGGACAAGAACACCTCCCGCACCTTGTAATGACTTACCCATTGCATCCGCATTCAGAAAAAATGTATAATCCTTTCCACGAAGAGAAACGGTTCGTGCGATACAAATGTCTCCGCCAATTTCATTTTCTCTTCCATGAAAGGTGAAAGTTTTCTTTTGTTTGATGAAAAAATCTGTTTTTACATTGGTGCCAAGTGTTTTGTTTAAACTTAAAGGTTTTATTAATAGAGAAGTTAAAAAATAGTCTCCATCTTGTTGTTTCTTTAGAAACTCAACTGTTTCCAAACTGTTTCTTAATTCGGAGGTTTTTGCTTCCACTAATTCCTGTAGGTTTTCGCGAATTCTTCCTACTTCTCTCGTTGCTTTTTCAAAATTCTCTGCAAATTGAATGAATTCTTTATCAATCGATAAAATAGGTAGAGAACCACTTCCTCCGCTAGCTAAACTATTCGCTGATTCATTGATTTGTTCGAGTGTCATATTGATAGATTGAAAAAACATAAAGATGAGGATGACAGCTTCTAAAAATGTCATGGTTATGAAGGCAGAAATTTTAATAAGGCTTGCGTTTCCAAAGGAAATAAACACAGCAAGAACACTTAAGGAAAGTAATATAAGAATTAGTAAGAATACAAATTTTCCTTATAAACTCATAATTCCGTGATTTTTATGAATGGTTACATCACGAAAGGATAGAATTTTTTTAATCTCAACGCGTTTGGAGCCTGTAAAATAATCTGAGATGATATACGAAAATCCTCCATAAACGAAAGCCGCCGTAAGCCATCCAACAAAAATGAATGCCAATTCATATAATGGATGTTTGTAGATTATATGTGTGACCGATACAGAAATAAAGATAAAGACTGCATAACGAAAGGCCGCATACATATTTTCTTTCGGAAAATTAATGATAGTGTTTAATAAACTTTCTAATACAAAAATATCTTTATGCCGAATCGTTTCATTTGGTTTTAAGATGGCATTGAGTTTTTTTATATCAGAACGAAATCCGGTAAACCCGAAAGGACTAAGAATACCGAATTCAATACTATGTCCTAGAGCTGCTAATGCAGTCGTAACCAAAAATACCCGAACTACTTGGGGGTGGTTTTCTGTCGTAAAGTCGGGAATGAGGGCAGATCCAAAAAAATAGGCGTAAAATGCTCCAAAAAAGGCACCCAGGAGAGAAAAGGAAATGATCGCAAAACTATAGGAGATATACTTATAGAAGAATTTAAAAATACGATCAAAAATAATGGCCATATGGATTCCTCGGGGAAACAAACACTACTTACCAAAAAAGCCCAGTAAAGATATTTTATGGAATGATTCCAAAAAAAGTTAGATGTCTTATTAAAAAGAACTTTATTCAATATCTATTTGTTTTAGGTTTCGCCAATGGAACTAAAAAACAAAAGAATCGTGGTCACTGGCGCTGGGTCTGGAATTGGGAAAGAAACCGTTTTGCAGATGTTAAAGTATGAAGGCGTGAAGATTCTTGCTTGTGATTTGAACGAAAAAAATATACCAGTTCATCCCAATGTAATACCTTACCAATGTGATGTTTCCAAAAAAGAAAATTTGGATCTATTGTTAAAAGATGCTGATAAAAAAATTGGCGGGATTGATATTTTTTATGCGAATGCTGGTTTTGCATACTATGAGGTGATTAAAACTGCCGATTGGGATCGAATTGATAGAATCTATCGAACCAATGTTTATTCACCACTTTATACATTAGCCACTTTAAACTTAACTAGAAAAGAACCCTTTTTCTTTATTGTGACAGCTTCTGCTATGAGTCATTTGGCATTGCCTGGTTATGCTCAGTATTCCTCAACCAAAGCTGCTGTTCGTTCTTTTATTGATGCTTACCGTTATGAATTAAAACCAGGAAACAAAGTGATGGTGGTGTATCCGATTGCCACTAGAACGAAGTTCTTTGATGCGGCTGGTAAAAAAGTTCCCGTACCTTTTCCTAGCCAATCGGCAGAAACTGTAGCCAAAAAAGTAGTTAAGGGAATAAAATGCAATGCCAAAGAAGTGTATCCCTCCTTTTTATTTCGTTTCATTCAGATCTTAGATCGCTTTTTGTTTCTGATACTACCAATTTACCAAAAAATAGAAGCTTATAAATTGAATTCCTTAAAAAAATAAGTCTACTTTCTTAACGTGGAATCTAAGTTTACAGAGGGAGATGCAAAAGAAATCGGAAAACCGGTAGAACGTAATTTGTCCGAAGAAGAGACTTTTTTTGAGGTAGAACTTCTGACAACCATCATGAACGTCAGCTCCACTGCCATGATGGTCCTCAATCCCTTGGGACAGATACGGTATGCCAATCCAGCTTCAGAAACGGTCCTTGGCATCAAATTAAATGATATTTTATCCAGGACTTATGATGCGCCAGAATGGAAAAATTCTTCTTTGGATGGCGGGCCTTGGCGGGAAGAAGACCAGCCTTTTAACATTCTTTTAAAAACAAAAAAACCTGTAACCGACATCCGTCATGCGATAGAAGATTCCTCAGGAAACAAAAAATACCTCTCCATCAATGGTTCTCCTGTATTTGATAAATCGGGAGAAATCACCTTTCTTGTGTTTTTGGTAACTGACATTACTGAAAATGTACTCAAACAAAAAAAAATAGAAAACGACGAAATCAAATATCGAACCATCACCGAACTTTCGTTAAGTATGGTATATGATTTGGATGTTCATACGGGTGAAAATCATTGGGGTGGGGCCATCCAAGAAATCACAGGTTATACAGCAGAGGAATACCAAAAATTTGGATATAAAGAATGGTTGGATTCGATTCATCCAGAGGATAGGGAAGAAACACTACAAGCTTATGAGGAATCTCTTTCTAACCGCAAAAAATTTACAGTTGAATATCGTTATAGGACCAAAACGGGAAAATATATTTATATAGAAGATAATGGGATTTTTCTCTATAATGAAACAGGAGTGGCCTATCGCATGTTTGGTGCCATGATTGATAGAACCAAACAAAAAGACGCAAATATAGCCTTAAAGGAATCAGAGTCTCGACTCGTCATGGCACTCGATGCTGCCAAAATGGGAATTTGGAGTTGGGATATGGAGGCAAAAACAATCTATTGGTCACCGCAAACCTATAGTATTTATGGGTATCCCGGAGAGAACTTTGCGGTAACAGAGAAAAAATTTTTAGAACTCACTTACAAAGATGATTTGGAATTGTTGGCGAACGAAACGACACTTCTAATGGAAGATTTAAGTCGTACTGCTTATCGTTTCCGAAATAGAATCAACCATCCGGATGGTAAGATTCATTGGGTGGAAGCCCTTGGAAAAATTACCAGATCGAAAGAAGGTAAACCTATTAATATGAGGGGAACCGTTCTCGACATTACAGATATAAAGTTAAGCGAAGAAGCCCTTCGAGTCTCTGATGAAAGGTTTGAAGCTTTTTATCAGTTTTCGACTGAAGCATTTTTGATTTTTGATGAAAATGGACTAACAGCCAAAGATTCCAATTTTGCTTTTCAAAAGTTATTTGGATACGAGTTTGAAGATACTTCTAAATTAAAAATTCGTAATCTTTTATCTACTTCCTCTCTTCGTAAAATTCGCGAAATGATCGACGCCGATCGAACCGGTTCCCTTGAAATTGTTTGTCGAAAGAAAAATGGTGATTTTTTTCCGGCACTCGTTTCTATAAAACGATTTGTTTATAAAAACACAAATTCTATCGCCTATAGTATTTTTGATTTAAGCCCACTCAAAGAAGTGGAGGAACTACGCGCAATCAATTCAGAAATACGAGACAAAAACAATCTAATCGAAAAACAGAAATTAGAATTAGAATCAGCATTTGAAAATTTGAAACGAACCCAAGAGCAACTCATCCAATCGGAGAAACTAGCAGCACTTGGCCAGCTCATTGCAGGCATAGCCCATGAGATCAACAATCCCATCGGTGCCGTAAAAGCCTCGAATCAAAATATGTTGGATTGGCAAAAACGTTATGGCCTCGCTTCTCAACTATTTAGAGAAGCAATTTTATCTGTTCCTGTGTCAGAACAAAAGATTGTAAAATCAATCCTTGCAAATTTAGACCAACCCATTGAGTTTTATACCGGTAGGGAAGAACGTTTACGCAAAAAACGAAATAAAGAGATATTTTTGACAGATGGTTTTGATTTGGTGTCCTCAGAAGAATTTGCGGAAATCTGGGTGGACCTAGGAATCGGGGAAATTGATCCAAGTTATCTTCCACTATTTCGCTCTCATTATATAAAAGTATTTTTAGATTATTTATCCTTAGAAATTCAGTTTAGAAGAAATACAAGATCCATCCAATTGGCAGTGGATCGAATTTCTAAAATTATGTATGCTTTGAAAAATTTTTCTCATTTTGATACGACGGGAAAAAAGAATTTAGCTTCCATTCCAGATACAATTGAGACAGTACTTACGATTTACCAAAACCAATTAAAACGAGGTATCAACTTGGTGAAAGATTTTGATCCAGTGGAACCTATCAATTGTTATCCTGATGATTTGTTACATGTATGGACAAATTTAATTTATAATTCCTTACAGGCGATGTCATTTGCTGGTAATTTAGAAATAGCGGTGAAAGATCGTGGTTCGGAAATTCTTGTATCTCTCAAGGATTCAGGGCCTGGAATTCCAAGAGAACTCCAATCAAAAATATTTGAACCCTTTTTCACAACCAAAGCACCTGGGGAAGGGAGTGGGCTTGGACTCGATATTGTGAATAAAATTGTAAAACGTCATGGTGGTAGGATTGAATTAACATCCGTTCCAGGAGAAACAATATTTTTTATTTATCTTCCTAAACAGAGTTAGTCAGGCATGGCATGGGAGATTGTCGAAATCAACTCATCTTCGTCCCAGGGTTTTTTCAAACACGAAATAGGGCCAATTTCTAAGTTTAAATCTTCGATCGATTTTTGGTCTGCAAATCCAGTGATGATTACTTTTTCGATTTGGGGATAGGTTTTATGAACTTTTCTTAAAAACTCATCGCCATTCATGCCGGGCATGGACCAGTCGGAGATGATGATCGAAACTGTATTTCCTTCCCTTTCTAATTCCTGAAGTAAATCCCAAGCTTCCTTTGCATTGTCGGCCGTAAGATATTTATATCTTTCACCGAAGTGTTGTTTTACCTGCGACTTCATACTTAGTAATATTATGGATTCATCATCTACAAAAAGAATCGCATTTTTCTTATTTTTAGCTTCAGTCTCAACTACCACAGAGGAATGTTTTACCTGTTCTTCTTTGAATTGCAAGTAAATCTTGCCAAATTCTTTCATTTTCTATTCTTGTAGGATATGACATCTTATCCGAATCTTTTGTCCCCTTTATCTCTTGGATTTACGACGTTACGAAATAGAACCATTATGGGCTCTATGCACACGGGTCTTGAGGAAGCTCCCAATGGTTATGAACGAATGGCTGCCTTTTATGGTGAAAGGGCCAAGGGAGGCGTTGCTCTTATTGTGACTGGAGGAATTGCTCCTAATGAGGCTGGCCGAGTTTCCCGTGGTGGAGGGGTGATGGATACGGAGGAGGAAGCAAAACATCACAAAGTTGTGACAGATGCGGTTCACAAAGAAGGTGGCAAAATTGCCATGCAGATCCTCCACACTGGCCGTTATGGTTATCACGATAAGATTGTAGGTGCCTCTAATCTAAGGGCACCAATCAATATGTTCAAACCACATCCTTTGACCGAAGAGGAAATTATTCAAACGATAGAAGATTTTGCCCGATGTTCCGAATTGGCTAAGTTAGCTGGTTACGATGGAGTAGAGATTATGGGTAGCGAGGGTTATCTCATCAATCAATTCATTGCAAAACGAACCAACAACCGAACTGATTCTTGGGGTGGGAGTTTTGAAAATAGGATTAAGTTCCCCATTGAAATTATAAAAGCCGTTCGCAAACGAGTTGGTACTGACTTTATTATTATATATCGATTGTCTATGTTAGATCTTGTCGAAGAGGGTGGAAATATCGATGAAGTTCTTCATTTAGCGAAAGAAATTGAAAAAGCAGGAGCAACGATAATCAATACAGGAATTGGTTGGCACGAAGCTAGGATTCCTACAATTGCGATGATGGTTCCTCGGGCTGCTTTTACATGGGTGACAGCTAAAGTCAAAGGTCATGTAAACATTCCTTTAGTAACTTCAAATCGAATTAATACGCCTGAAATTGCTGAGTCAGTTCTATCTCGCGGGGACGCAGATTTGGTTTCAATGGCAAGGCCATTCCTTGCGGATTCCTTTTTTGTAAATAAAGCTGCCGCAGGAAAGGCAGCGGAAATTAATACTTGTATTGCTTGTAATCAGGCATGTCTCGATCATATTTTTCAAGGAAAAATATGCAGTTGTTTGGTGAATCCAAGAGCTTGTCATGAGACAGAGCTTGTCATAACAAAAACCAATCAACCTAAAAAAATCGCGGTAGTGGGAGCAGGTCCCGGCGGAATGGCTTGTTCTACAACACTTGCGGAACGTGGACATTTTGTAACTTTGTTTGATGCTGGCGCAGAACTAGGCGGTCAATTGAATATCGCTCGTCGTATCCCCGGCAAAGAAGAGTTTAAAGAAACCATCCGTTACTTTGGTGAAATGGTTAAAAAACATGGAGTGCAACTGAAACTAAATACTTACGTTTCTGCTGAGGATCTCATAAAACAAGGGTTTGATGAAGTAGTCCTTGCTACTGGTGTTGTTCCTAGAACTCCTGAAATTCCAGGTATTAAGGGAGAAAATGTTTTAAGTTATGTAGATGTTGTTCTTAAAGGAAAACCGGTGGGAAAACGAGTTGTAGTTATGGGTGCTGGTGGAATCGGTTATGACGTAAGTTTATTACTTACAGACGCTGGCCATCCATTCACTAAGGAAAATTATTTAAAAGAATGGGGAATCAACCAAGAGATTTCAAAGGATGGTGGACTCGGTAATAAGGAAACTCCACGTTCCGATAGGGAAGTGACTATGCTGAAAAGATCCAATAGTAAATTTGGATCCACCCTCGGTAAAACAACTGGTTGGATTCATAAAACCACATTAGAAGATCGTAAAGTTACTCAAATTTCCGGTGTTACATACAAATCGATTGAAAGGGATGGAATTGTAATCGAAGTGAAGGGCGAAACCAAAAAAATTCCATGTGATACGGTTGTGGTTTGTGCAGGACAAGATCCAAACAGGTCCCTTTTGGAACCATTACAAAAGGCTAATATCCCTGTACATTTAATTGGAGGTGCGGATTTAGCATCGGAACTTGATGCGAAGCGTGCTATCGACCAAGGAACTCGGCTTGCTGTCACCATTTAATCAATGTTATGAATGGAAAACGGCCTTTCAAAATCAGCGTCAGAAATTCTGAATTTCAGATTCTATCAGCTTTACGTACTAATCGCTCCAAACGAAGTCAAGAAAAAGAAGTTTTTGTCGAAGGAACGGAAGGCATCAAACAGCTGATAGAGGCCGGTTGGGAGATCACTCGAATTTTATTTAGAGATGGTGTAAAATTATCCCATTGGGGAGAATCAATTTTAAAGAAATACTCTTCTGCCAAACAATTCGAAGTATCTTCGGATTTGTTTGGAGAACTTTCGGAAAAAGAAAATCCATCTGAGCTTATGGTGACGGCAAAAATCCGTCATTATGATTTTTCAGATTTAAAAGTGGAAAAAAAAGAAAAACCGTTTTATCTACTTTTTGATAGGCCTAGTGACTTGGGTAACTTTGGATCCATTTTACGTTCGGCAGATGCCTTCCAAGTAGATTTTGTATTTGTTTTAGGTCATTCCATTGATGTCTATGATCCAAAAGTGGTTCGCTCAAGTTTAGGGAGTTTGTTTCATACAAAATTGATTTTTGTGGAATCAATTTCACAATGGGAATCATTTCTCAAATCGGAAAAAGAAAGGTGTGGTCTTCAAATTGTCGGAACTGATTCTTTGGGATCTTCATCTTTACGAAATCAAAATTTGAAACCACCGATTCTTATCATCTTAGGAAATGAGGCCAAAGGGATGAGTGTCCATTTAAAATCTTTGTGTGATTTTATTGTCAATATACCCATGTTTGGTGTTGTTAATTCGCTCAATGTCTCTTGCGCCGGTTCTATTTTACTTTGGGAAGTAACCAAAAACGCAAAAGAACTTGAATAAATAAAAAGAAAGCAATTTGACCTTTTATCGACAAGTAGCTACAGTCCCATTGGGATTATATTTTACACTGGCACCTGATGTGAATTGGATGTATTTCACACCATCCACACAAACTTCATCATAACCAAAGTATTTGGCACAACCTCGTGAGATGGTTCCACATCCAACGAAAAACAAGCTGACAAATAAAATGAGACGTATGGGTTTAAGTGGTTTCATTGTTTACTCCTTAGTTTGTAAAAAGACCATTCCAAACTTGTTCTAAATGGTTTAGATGAGCAGTGAGCTGATTTCTATGATACATGACAATATTTGTCTTTTTCAAATTGTGATTTGATTTCGGAAAATGATAAAGGGTATCTTTTGTATGAACCGTATCATCATCCCAATCGACAAGTTTGAACTCTTTTAGTTTGGTAAATAAAAATTCCAGTTGGGTATGAAAACTTTCTTTTTTTAATTCCGAAGCTATTGTCATATCAGGAAATTTGGATTCGATCTGTTTTTTTAGTTTAATCAATAGATCGACTAATTGATGTTTTTTGATTTTGGTTTCTTTGCCAAACTTCAGAAGTATAAAGGAAGTAAGATTTCCCAATGTGACTGTGTAGTTTTTTCCTAGTTTTTCACCCACTAGACGGATTACTTGGTCTGGTGTTTGGTCCGAACCAATATGAAATGGTTTTCCATACTTAATATATAATTTTGTTTTTTGATAAGAGAGGTGGTCATAGGTCAGTGTGAAGCTATTGAAATGTAGGTTATTTATTTTCGATTTGATATGGTAGGCACCACGTTTGATTTGGTTTAAAAAACCATCATGACTATAGGTTCCTTCAGGAAACATAAACAAATTACGCCCCCTTTTGATATTTGCTACAAGCTCTGTCCATTCGCTATCTACTTTATCTCGCAGTTCTCCTGATTTTATCAGTGCTCTGGTATTATCTCGGAAAGGACGTTTGATAGGAACAGCTCCAATGTATCTCAATAAAAAGGGAATGATTTTGGAAGCATCAATCATTCGGAATATCCATTTTAATATTCCTTTGGATCGGAATTCTTTTTGCAAAAAACCGGATTGTAATATGTCTTCTCTTGCCGGGATGATCATTTTGATTTTTGGATGTAGTCTGCGATAAACCATCGAAAGTGAGACAACATCCGCTTCTGAAACATGATTGCAAAGTAAAGCGGAAGGGTAGGGGGTTTCAAAATGTTCCCCATTGTCTGAAAAATTTTCTTCCACGGAATGGAAAACCACTCCTTTTCCCAAACTTACTAATCTGATCAGGAAATCATAGAGAACAGTATGTTTTTTTGGTTTCATTGCGAATGGTATCTCTTTTGCCTATCCAAAAGTCAATTGTAATTGAGAAAAGAAAATCGGTCACCTGCGGAAGTGGATCTTTCTTTTGATAGGTATGGGTTTGTTTTGATCTATGCTTTGTTTAAAAAACTAATAAAATCCTAAATTTAATCTTTACCAAAAAGAAAACTAATGTAAGAGAAAGTTTAACACGCGTTTTCTGGATTAAACACTTACGTGGTATATTTTCTATCTTAAATTCATTCGATTGTCTGAATCAAAAGAGGAATTGCTATGGAATTAAGATTCCTTGAGTTCAGTTTCTCTTTGCGTTAACCCTTAGTTTTTAGATTGTTTTTTGTCTATTTTTCCTTTTACAGAGAATTCTCCCGTTTTCAGTTCAAAATCTGAACAAAAAAATTTCTTTACTTTGTTCAAATACTGAACACATTTTGTAAAAGTAATGGGACTCAGGGGGCGAAGCTATGCCTGGGGTTCCTTTTTCGTGAGTGCCATTCCCGTTTCGGGAATCGAAGAGGGCACAAATTACCTCCATGAAAGAAAATTACGAATACAGCGACCACCACCTCAAGTTACTCCAATTACTTGAGGAGAATCCACATTTGTCCCAAAGAGACGCATCGGATGTCTTGGGTCTTAGTTTGGGTAAGGTGAACTATATTTTGAAAGCCTTTTTAGATAAGGGCCTAATCAAAATGAATAATTTTCGTAATAATAAAAATAAACTTTCTTATACCTATTTACTAACTCCTCGTGGAATCGAGGAGAAGGCTCGTATGACTCTCCATTTTTATGAAATTAAAAAAAGAGAATATGAAGCACTTCGAAGCGAAGTAGAAAAGTTAGGTGATAATTTAGAAAGTTTAGAAGCTTAAGTTGGGCATTAAAGCTATTGTTTTTTAAGGTAGGAGTCAATTGAATCAGGATTCAAAGATTTATATAGCAGGACATAAAGGTTTGGTCGGATCTGCATTGGTGCGACTACTCAAACAACAGGGATTTAAGAACATCATCGGAAGAACTCATGCAGAGATGGACCTTGCAGATCAAACACAAGTGTATGATTTTTTTGCAAAAGAAAAACCGGAATATGTTTTTTTAGCGGCGGCAAAAGTGGGTGGAATTCATGCCAATAATACTTATCCTGCAGAGTTTATATTTTCAAACCTACAAATCCAAAATAATATCATCGATGCCGCTTATAGAAACGGTGTAAAAAAATTATGTTTTTTGGGTTCCTCTTGTATTTATCCTAAATTTGCCAAGCAACCTATGGACGAAGGGCAATTATTGGATGGGAAATTAGAACCAACGAATGAACCGTATGCGGTGGCAAAAATTGCAGGTATAGTTATGTGCCAATCCTATAATCGTCAGTATGGCACAAATTATATATCTGTTATGCCCACAAATTTATATGGTCCTGGTGATAACTACCATCCTGAAAATTCTCATGTATTGCCAGCTCTCATAAGGCGTTTCCACGAAGCAAAGGTTCAAAATTTGCCTGAAGTTGTAATTTGGGGAACAGGTAAACCGTTACGCGAGTTTTTGTATTCCGATGATATGGCCAGGGCTTGTATCTTTCTTATGCAAACTTACGATGTTACCACTGATCCGAAAGGTGGGGAACATGTAAATGTTGGTTCTGGAATTGAAGTTAGTATTAAAGAATTAGCCGAAACTATTAAGAGTGTCGTAGGATACGAAGGAAATTTAACTTTTGATCTAACGAAACCGGATGGTACTCCGAGAAAACTTTTGGATGTTTCTAAACTTCACAAAATGGGTTGGAAACATGAAGTGGAATTAAAAGACGGAGTACGCGCCGCATACAATGATTTTCTAGAGAACGGGAAATAGAACATTGGCTAAAGTTTTTGTATCCACTTTTCCTTTTTGCCGAACTAGTAAAATTGCCTTTGATGTATTACAGTCAAATGGGCATGAGGTCGTGATCAACCCTCTTGGTCGGAAAATGAAACCGAGCGAAGTTTTGGATCATGCACGTGACTTTGATGCTTTGATTGCGGGAACAGAAGACCTTACTGATCTTGTAACTAATTCGAAATCTCTGAAATTGATCTCTCGGGTCGGTGTGGGTCTTGATAGTGTTCCCTTGGAACTCTGCAGAGAAAAGGAAGTGGCTGTAGCCTATACACCAGATGCAGTTTCTCCTGCTGTATCCGAATTAGCTTTGAGTTTGATTGTTGATGCAATGCGTAAGGTTACCTATGCGGATCGAGAAATTCGAAAGGGCGAGTGGACAAGGCCTTATGGAGAAAGAATCGGTGGAGCTACCATTGGAATTTTAGGGTTTGGCAGGATTGGCAAGAGAGTGGCCTCCCATCTTTTAGGTTATTTACCAAAGGAAATTCTTGTTTGTGATTTGCTCGATCAAAAAGATTCGATTCTTTTGTTAAATGAGTTGGCATCTAACCTTAGTCAGGTCAATCGTGGGTTGGGAAAAAATTGGGGTACCACGACAATCAAACAAGTTAGTTTAGAAAGTTTGTTAAAAAAATCTGATGCGATTACGATTCATGTACCTTTAACAGCGGAGACGAAAAACCTTATCAATTATAAGAATATGGCACTCATGAAGCCTAATGCAGTTTTAATCAATACTGCAAGAGGTGGAATCGTGAATGAAAACGATTTATTTAATATCTTAAAAGAGAACTTAATTTCTGCAGCAGCTATGGATGTATTTGAAGAGGAACCTTACAAGGGACCTCTCTGCGAATTGGAAAATGTGATTTTGACCCAGCATATGGGTTCCTGTTCGAATGATTGTAGGGAAGATATGGAGAGGGAAGCGGCAGAGAATGTGGTTGGATTTTTTAGTGGTGGGCGTTGGGAGAGAGTAGTTTAGGTGCTGGTTTTAGACTCTGGGCTTCGATTGTAATATGTTTTCTACTTTTATAAAAATACTAAACTACCTTCATCCAAGAAGGAAAATTCAATTTATCGGTTTAGGTATATTGATTTTGGTTTCATCCATTTCGGAAATTTTAAGTATTGGAGCTATCGTCCCATTTTTGGGTGTTGTGACAAATCCAGAATCGGCAATCGAATATTTGAACGACCTGAGTTTTTTTTCCAATTTGCTACAATCGCTTCCACGCAATGATTTGGTCTTATTTTTTACAATCGCGTTTGGTGCGGCTGCTTTAATATCTGGTGTGATTCGGTTGGTTCTTCTTTATGCGACCATTCGATTATCAAATGCAACGGGCGCCGAACTCAGCGTTGATTTGTATAAAAAAACTTTATACCAACCTTACAGAATCCATATTTCACGAAACACTAGTGAAATTATTTCAGGAATTACTCAAAAAGTAACTTCTGCTAGCGGAGTTTTGGTTTCTCTTGTGACTGTTGCTTCCTCATTTTTTATATTTATATCAATCATAGTTTCCTTAGTATATATTGATCCGGTTTTGACTCTTATGTCAGGCTTTGTATTTTCTGTCTTTTATTTAGTGATCGCAAAAATTACAAGAACCAAGGTCTCGTTAAACGGTCAGGTAATAGCCAAAGAACAAACTGGCATTGTTAGGTCCCTTCAAGAAGGTTTGGGCGGAATTCGAGACATCATCCTGGACAACAGTCATGAACTTTATTGTCATATCTACCGAGATTCTTTGTATCGATTGACTAAGTCCAACTCTGAAAATACTTTTTTGAATCAGTCCCCGCGATTTGCGTTGGAGGCAATTGGTTTGGTTTTGATTTCTTTTTTAGCTTATTGGGCTACTTTAGAAAATGGAAATTTACAATCGGCAATACCAGCCCTAGGTGCGCTAGGAATGGGAGCTCAGAGGCTTCTTCCATTATTACAGCAGTGGTATGGAAATTGGAGTAACTATATTTCTCTCAAACCGGCTTTATCCGAAGTTTTTTCTCTTTTAGATCAGAAGATTCCAGCGGAATATGTATCAACAATTCCCGTAGAGCCCCTCAGATTTGAGAAGGAAATTAAGATAGTTGATCTTAGTTTTTCTTATCCAGGAACTAATAAGAAGGTATTAAATTCAGTAAATTTATCAATCCCAGTTGGCGCAAGAATAGGGATCATTGGAGAAACCGGAAGTGGTAAAAGTACCATGATGGATCTTCTTATGGGACTTATCGAACCGACTTCTGGGAAAATACTGATAGATGATATTGAATTGAATCATAACAATTATTTACAATGGCGAAAAACGATCGCACATGTTCCGCAGTCTATCTTTCTTGCAGATACTACGATTGCTGAGAACATAGCATTCGGCGAAAATCAAGGTAATATTGATTTTAGACAGTTAGAAAAAGCGATAGAAGTATCTCAGCTAACTTCGTTTATTCAGTCTTTACCTGATGGAATCAATACTGGAGTCGGAGAAAGGGGAGTTCGTTTGTCTGGTGGTCAGAGGCAACGAATTGGTATCGCTAGGGCTATCTATAAAAATGCTAAGGTAATTTTTTTTGATGAAGCCACGAGTGCTCTCGATGGAGAAACAGAGCAGTCAGTTATAACATCGATTGAATCATTGGATCGAAACCTGACGGTTGTTATGATTGCACACAGGCTCTCTACATTAAGAAATTGTGATAGGATATTTGAATTTGTCGGTGGAAAAATTACATAATGAAATTGTTGCATTTATTGAAACGTAAATTATTTACTCTTCTGTATAACTTTGTTAGAAAGGGCTTGGTGTTATTCTGGAGTTCTCATCGTGGCCTCCTGAAGAGAAATATACAATTTAAAGATAAGTATTTAGGTGATACTTGTATTATACTTGGTAATGGTGGTTCATTAAAATACTACGATATATCAAAATTACCAAAGGATATTCCTATTATTACATGCGCATGTGCACTAATCGATAAAAGGTTAGAGGGACTGAAGGTGGAGTTTTGTGTTTTAACTGATTCTTATTTGTTGTATAAGATATTATTTAACACTTACGCTCATATTAGAAATTTCCAAATCAATAAAATTCGCACTATATATGAGCGTATGATTTCAAGAAATCCACAAGTTAATTTTTTGGTAAGTATTACTAATTTTTATTCTAAGTTGGCTAGATCGAGGAATGTTAGTTTTTCCTATCACTTTGGAGAAAAGGGAACGTTTAAACATGATTTAGCTGGTGTCTTCTCAAATAGTGCTGGTGCTGCAGATGTAATGATGGCAACAGCAAAATATTTAGGCTTTAAAAAAGCCATTATCATTGGTTGTGATTATTTCGGTGTTCCACCTATGCTCGGTCATTTTTATGCCAACTATAAACCTTTCGAGTATAATGAGGCTAATCTTGCTGAATACAGGGAGAGAGTTTTGAAAGCATCTGCTGGTTTGGATGTATTGGTTATTTTGCCAAAGGGAATCAAATCTCCAGATTTTAATTATAATTCGTATGAAGAATTCTTTGGTATTGAGAGAGTTTACCAAGAGAATTACGAATTTATAAATAGTGAAGATATTGAAAGTTTAAATGAAGCTGCAGAGTCATACCAGGCTGTAATGAACTTAGATCAGTAGATATTTGGTTCGCTATGTTTTTTTTTAATAAACAATCTAGAATCATCAAAAGCCAAAATTAGGCTACTTATTTATTAGGAACGTATAAAAATGAAACAGATCCCTTATGGAAGACACTTTATCAATCAATCTGATATCGATAGCGTTTTAGATGTTTTAAATTCTGATTTCCTGACCCAAGGCCCTCAAGTGGCAGCTTTCGAGAAAGCAGTCTGTGAATATGTATCTTGTAAATATGCAGTCGCTGTGAATAGTGCAACGTCTGCTTTACATTTAGCATGTCTTGCCCTTGGTGTAAAAGAAGGTGACTTTGTTTGGACAAGTCCTATTTCATTTGTTGCTAGTTCCAATTGCGCTTTATATTGTGGGGCGGATGTTGATTTTGTAGATATTGACCCGATCTCATATAATATGAGCGTAGAAAGTTTAAGAGAGAAGCTGATAAGGGCAGAGAAAGAGGGTAAACTTCCAAAAGTTGTCATTCCAGTTCATTTAGCTGGCCTTAGTTGCGATATGCAAAAAATTGCTGATTTGGGAAAGGAATTTGGATTTAGAATCATTGAGGATGCCTCACATGCGATTGGTGGAGAATATCAAGGTAGGAAAGTAGGATCTTGTCAATTCAGTGACATTACTGTTTTTAGCTTTCATCCGGTGAAAATCATCACAACTGGAGAGGGTGGTATGTGTATGACGAACAATCCTGACCTGGAACATTCTATGTTTCGGTTAAGAAGCCACGGAATCACTCGAAGTCCTAAAGAGATGACAGAAGCTCCGGATGGACCTTGGTTTTACCAGCAGTTAGAGCTTGGATATAATTATAGAATGAATGATATTCAAGCAGCACTTGGTGTTTCTCAAATGAAACGATTGGATCAAATTGTGAAGAGAAGGCATGAGATTAAAGATTATTATAATCAAATTCTTGCTGATTTGCCGTTAAAACTGCCGCAGGAATCACTTGATTCAAAGTCATCATTTCACCTTTATATCATTCAAGTTTTAGAAAAGGATCTAAATGCTAATCGAAAAGAAATATTCGAGAGGTTGAGAGTATCAGGAATTTTAGTTAACGTTCATTATATTCCAATTTACCATCAGCCGTATTATCAAAAAAGATATAACTATTCTTATAGTAGTTTCCCCGAAGCAGAAAATTATTATAAGAATGTGATAAGTTTGCCTATTTTTCCAGAGTTGAGTATGGAAGATCAGGATAGAGTGAAAGAAGCTATCATAAAACCAATTGGTCATCAGGTATTATTTTGAGTCAGATTTGTGTGATTCCGGCAAGGGGTGGTAGTAAAAGGATACCAAGAAAAAATATAAAAACTTTTTCTGGTAAGCCAATGATTGCGCATTCCATTCATGCGGCAAAAGAAAGTCAGTTGTTTGAGCGCGTCATTGTATCCACGGATGACGAAGAAATTGCCCATATTTCGCGATCCTTGGGAGCAGAGGTTCCTTTTTTACGTTCAGAGGAATTATCTAATGACTATGCGACTACAACCCAAGTGATCTCACATGCCATTGAATGGTTGATACAGATTGGCGAAAAACCAAGTTCAGTGTGTTGTATTTACGCAACCGCTCCCTTGATACAGGTTAGCGATTTACTAAAAGCCTATGAAAAATTTTCCACAGGCAATTGGGAATTTGTCTTTGCAGCGACCTCTTTTGGTTTCCCAATATTTAGATCATTTCGTAAAGACAAAGACGATGGTGTTGAGATGTTTTTTCCTGAACATTTCAACACACGTTCGCAAGATTTGCCAGAGGCATACCATGATGCAGGACAGTTTTATTGGGGTAGTTCCGATGCCTGGCTTAAAGGAAAGCAAATTTTCGATAAATGGTCTACTATTGTTCAACTACCTAGTTGGAGAGTTCAAGATATTGATACAATGGAAGATTGGCAACGTGCTGAGAAGTTGTATAAATTATTAAAGGAAAACCAATAGGCATTTCCTAATATGAAAGAAAAAATTCTATCGAAGGTTTACACATTAAATAATCCTAAAGAATTGGTTTTAAAAGAAGAATTCATCGAAGTAGATGATTTATCAGATAGACAAATTGTATGTGAAACAGTTTATTCTGCTATTTCACCCGGCACAGAAGTTGCGGCCTATAAGGGATTGCCTCCATTAAAAGACAGTGTTATATATCCGAGAATTCTCGGATATTGCAATCTGGCGATGGTAATTTCAGTCGGTAAAAATATTGATTGTATGCAAACTGGTGACTACATTTTAACATTTCAATCTCATCGGTCCCACTTTGTAATCAAAGATTCTGATTTTTTTATAAAGATTGAAAAAGATAACGATTTAAAGAAGTTGACTTCTACTTATTTGTTTCATTTGGGTTATCATTCTCTTTTAACCGCAGATGTTCGGTTAGGATATAATATTGGAATTATAGGAGCAGGTACGCTTGGTTATTCGACTTGTGTCATGAGCAATATTGCAGGATTCCAAACTTTTTTGTTTACAAATCAATTACAAGCTAAGAAAAAAATTGAAGATACAGGTTCATACTTTCTTCAAAAAAAATCTACTTACAAAGAATTTATTAATTCGCAAACGAATGGTGTTGGTCTTGACGTAATTATCAATACATCGAATCGCTGGGAAGATTGGTTTCTTGCATTGGACGCTATCCAGGCTGGAGGTACAATTGTGAATTTAGGATTTCCTGGACGAGGTGAACCAAATTCCCGAAATAACCCGCTTGATCCTCAGTTTGTGTATCAAAAATCCTTAAAGATCAAAGCACTCAGTTATCTTTCTGATAAAGAACTTTTGCCTCAGGAGAATAGATTTACTCTAAAGAATAATTTAAATTATCTTATAGGTTTAATTAATCGTGGAAAATTAAATTCTAAGGAAATATATACAGAAGAAGTCCATTTTACTGAGTTACAACACCAGTATACGAAATATGCGAGTAAAAATACATTTATGCTTTCAACGCTATTACGATGGAAAAATTGAGATCGGCTGTTATTGGTCTAGGTAGAATGGGGGCTGAGCCTTCCAGCAGACTTGAAGGTAAAGTCCCTGCGGGTTGGCTGCCAATAAGCCACTTAGAAGCAATTCAATCTATCTGTGATTTAACGCTAGAGGCTATTTGCGATTTGAATGAAAGTCGAATGGGTGAGATTGCAGAAATTTATGAAGTTGATAAAAAATTTACTAATTATAAAGAATTATTGGATCAGGAAAAAATAGATTTTCTTTGTATTGCAACTCGAACAGGGGAGCGAAGTGAAATTATAAGCTATGCAATTTCAAAGGGTACTAAGTATATATATTTTGAAAAGCCTGTATCAAGAAGTATTAGTGAATGCGACTCAATTATTGAATTGGCGCGACAAAATAATGTAGTCCTTGGTTATGGAGTAAATCGGAGGTACAATGATGTATATAGATTTGCTAAAGATTTTATTAAATCGGGTGAGTTAGGAAAGTTGATGCAAATTACTATTGAAGCCGGGAGAAGTAATTTGTTATGGTCTCATCCTCATTCTACTGATTTGATTCTATTTTTTGCTGATTCAGTAGATTTAGAGTATATTCAGGGAACTTGTAGCTTTCAAGATGGATACTTGCCTGAAAATAATTCTTATATTGATGATGATCCTATTATTGAAAATGCTTATTATCTATTTAAAAATGGAATTCAGGCTGGAATTAATCTCACAGGTGGTTTTAATGTTCGTTTAGGATGTAGCAAAGGAATTCTTACTATCTATGGAGATGGCAGTTATATCGAAATAAAATCTGGGAGTGGGTATTTTACAAACCATAAAATTATCGATTTTATTCCTAGGTCAAGTGCCACAATTAATGCATTTCGAGATATGGTTTATTCAAAAAATGATACGGCTCGGTTGCCTATTACGCCAGAAGAAATTAGAATCGGCTTACTTATGTTGATTGGAACTTTGCAATCTTCGTTGTATGGCGGTAAAAGAATAAGCGTGGATCAGGTGAATCATGAATTAATCGTTACTGGTCGAAGTGGTAATTCATATGCATAATTTGAATAAAGGTATTTTCTGTGAGTCTAATCATTAGAAAAAAATGTAGGTTGCTTACTATGCACTTCTAAATATTGCATCAATCCTTTATATTGCACTAGAAGACCTATGGAATCGACTCATTAAGCTTGGTCAAGTCGGTAAACCTAGAGAAGAGGAAGATAACGCTGGTTTATTTCTTTGATGTTACTAAACGCTATACAGAAAAAGAAAATTAAAGTATTCGAGAGATAAGGACTGGTTTTAGCTTGGCTCCTGAACACAAGGCCGATTCGATAGGCAAAATACCGGTAAGGAATATTGAAAGGGATAAGCATATGAGTTGGGAGATGGCTGAGTTTGGAAGTTAAAAGAGGTAAAGTTAGATGACAAATAATAGAAAGCTCAATGAAAATGAGATAAGACCGTCTTCGCTTATGGCAGATCAAAAAATTGCCGTTTTGAAAGATGTGGCAATGCTTCTTGGTGATAGAGACAAGTTCGTTTCGGTCAATTGCCCCGCTTGCGATTCATCTGATTATCGAAAGAAATTTATTAAGTATGGTTTAGATTACTTGGAATGTATCCATTGTGATACGTTTTACATTTCTCCTCGGCCAACTGACGAAACTTTAGGAAAGTTTTATGCGAATTCAGTAAACTATGAGTATTGGAATAAATATATTTTCCCTGCATCTGAAGAGAGTCGCAGGCAGAAGATATTTGTGCCAAGGGTTGATGCAGTCATAGAGTATTGTAAAAAATATAATGTCGAACCTAATTCCATTTTGGAAGTTGGTGCAGCTTTTGGTACGTTCTGTTCAGAAATGCTGTCACGAAATTATTTTAAAAAAGTAGTTGGGATTGAGCCCACCCCAAATTTAGCACAAACTTGTCGGGATAAAGGAATAACCGTAATAGAGAAGCCCATTGAACAAGTCACTTTTAATGAGGACGAAAAGTTCGATGTAGTCGTAAATTTTGAAGTCATTGAACATTTATTTTCTCCGATGGATTTTATAACTAAATGTAAAAAACTTCTTAGAAAAGGTGGTTTATTTATTGTTACATGTCCTAATGGAAAGGGTTTTGATATCTCTGTGCTAGGGAATGTATCTGATACAGTTGATCATGAGCATTTAAATTATTTTAACCCTGAATCACTCGGTAATTTGTTAAAGAATTGTGGTTTTGAGATTCTTGATGTAAAGACACCAGGAAAACTTGACGCTGAACTGGTTAGGAATAAATGTTTAAGTGGTGATTTCTCTTTAGAAAATCAGCATTTTTTAAAAGAAGTGTTGATTGATGAGTGGGATAGAGTGGGAGAAATGTTCCAAAATTTTATTCGGGAATCTGGAATGTCTTCCAATATGTGGATTATCGCAAAAAATCAGTAAAACAGTGAAATACTTTGAAATACTGTAAGACTTGCCTCCAACCTGATACGCGACCAAATTCTGTCTTTCACAATGATGGAATATGTCCTGCATGTAAATACCATGCATCTCTCAAAGAAGTTAATTGGGATGAAAGAAAGAAAGAATTACTAAAGATAGTTGAGTTTGGGAGAGCTAACAATCGTTCGGGCTACGATTGTATTATCGGAGTGAGCGGTGGTAAAGATAGTTTACGCCAAGCGCTATTTGTAAAAGAGATTTTGAAGATGAGACCGCTCCTCGTATCACTTGGTTATCCCCCGGAGCAAGTGACAGAACGTGGTGTTCAAAATATATCAAATATGATCTCACATGGTTTTGATTGTATCACTATTAATCCTGCGCCTGGAATCTGGAAAGATCTAAAACGAAAAGGATTCAAACAATATACCAATAGTTTTCGATCTACAGAGCTTGCCCTGTTCAGTAGTGTTCCCAAATTGGCAATTGCCTATCAAATCCCACTTATTTGGTGGGGAGAAAATTCTGCCCTTCAGGTTGGCGAAACAGCGATAATGGGTAAATCTGGCAGTGATGGAAATAATCTTAGGAAAATGAATACTCTCAATGGTGGAGACATTACTTGGCTGCTTAGCGATGAAATAAAGAAAAATCAGATTTTACAATACTGCTACCCATCACCTGAGGAAATGGAGCAAGCAAATCTTCGAATCACATTTTTGGGTTATTTTTGGAAAGACTGGTCTTTGTTAAACAATGGAATATATTCGATTTTACGAGGTTTGGACATTCGTGATGAAAAACCTTGGGAGATAGGCGATCCATACGGCATTACTTCTTTGGATGAAGATTTTGTTACCTTTAATCAAATGATAAAATATTTGAAATATGGATTCGGTAGAATTACGGATTACGTAAACGAAGATATTCGAAATGGTATTATGACTAGAGAGGCTGGGGTTCAGTTAGTTAAAAAATATGATGGAACTTGTTCACCGAAATACATTGAAAAATTTGCTAATTATATAGGTATTACTGTAGAAGAATTTTGGGAACAGGTGGATCAGTCTGTAAACTCTGAACTATTTGAAAAAATTGGGTTAGGAAAATATAAACCAAAATTTGTTGTAGGAGTTGGTCTCTGAACGATACACAAAGAATTGGCATTGTTGACTATGGGGTGGGTAATACATTTTCGATACAAAATGCACTCACATACTTAGGTTATTCTAAAGTTTATATAACTTCGGACGAGACGGAAATAAAATCAATGGATGCATTGATATTCCCTGGCGTTGGGGCGTTTGATGAGGCTTGTAAACAACTTGCAGCTCGAAATTTGGACAAAATTCTCACGGAAGAAGTCATCGGACGAAAAAAACCAATACTCGGTATTTGTTTAGGTATGCAGCTTTTTGCTTCTAGCTCAGAGGAAAATGGATTGCACCAAGGTCTTAACTGGATACCAGGAAAGGTTGTAAAAATAGTAACTTCTTCTCATTTGCCGGTTCCTCATGTTGGCTGGAATGATATAACAATTCAAAAAACCGATCCTTTGTTTAATAGAAATTCAAATCACGTTAACTTTTATTTTGATCATAGTTTCCATTTTGAATGTGAACCTGCGTTTGTATCATCATGGTGCGAATATGGAATTCGCCTCACAGCGTCAGTACAAAAAGAAAATGTTTTTGGGGTTCAGTTTCATCCAGAAAAAAGCCATATCAGTGGACTTAAATTATTTAGAAGTTTTTTGACTTCTGTGTAGTGTATGTTAAAGAAAAGAATTATTGCAGTTATACTGGTTAAAGATGGAGTCGTTGTCCAAAGTATTGGTTTTAGAAAGTTTTTACCGATTGGAAGACCTGAAATCGCATTGGAATTTTTAACATCTTGGGGAATTGATGAGATTATTTATTTAGATATATCAGCATCTAAAGAGAATTTATCACCTAATTATGATTTGATTCGAAAATCGGCTAGAAAATGTTATGTGCCATTAACCGTTGGCGGAGGAATCCGGAACACAAGTCAAGTAAGTGAATTAATGAATGCGGGTGCAGACAAGGTTTCGGTCAACCAAGCCTCATTAAATGATATCAAATTGATTTCAAAAATAGCTTCCTTGTATGGAAATCAATGTGTCGTGGCATCAGTTGATGTTGTCAAAACTGAAAATGGATACAAAGTCTACGATTATATCAATAAAAAATCAACTACAGAATCGCCAATAGACTTCGCAAAAAAATTATCAGATAGTGGCGCAGGTGAAATTTTTCTGAATTCAGTGGACAGAGATGGATCTTACAAAGGATATGATATTGAACTCATCTGCAGCATTAGTGATGCAGTGAATATTCCTGTGATATGCTGCGGCGGCGCAAAAAATGGAAAAGATATTGAAACGGTTTTTGAGAAATCAAATGTTTCGGCAGCCGCAGCAGGTAATTTTTTCCATTTTACTGAACATAGTGTAAACATAACAAAATCAGTAGTATCAAAAAAAGAAAATATACGTTTGGAAACTTACGCAGATTATATTGACTCGAAATTTGATTCAGATCTTAGGTTGGCAAAAAAAGCTGATCGCGATTTGGAAGAAATGCTGTTTCTACGTATCGAGAAAGAAGTTATATGAAAATATGCAATCGTTGTCTCTATTCTGATTTGCATCCATTAAATATTACCTTTGATGAGGAAGGGGTTTGTAGTGGATGTCGAGTTCATGAGGAAAAGGATACAATTAATTGGAAATCAAGATTTGAAAAGCTAAAAGTAATAACGGACGCTTATCGAAACCAGTCTGGGAATAACTATGACTGCATAGTTCCTGTTAGTGGGGCTAGAGATTCTTATTTTATAGTTCATACCGTTAAAAACGTTCTTGGGTTAAATCCTCTGCTTGTAACTTATAATAAGCAGTATAATACGGATCGCGGTATTCGGAACCTAGCAAATTTAAGAGTTCAGTTTAATTGTGATATAATGACGCTTACTGTAAATCCAGATACAGTTAAAAAGATTACAAGAGCAACTTTAAGAAAGTTAGGTAGTATCTATTGGCATTGTATTGCAGGACAAACCGTTTATCCTGTACAGGTAGCTGTAAAATTTAAAATTCCATTAATCATTTGGGGTGCTCATCAAGGTATCGATCAAGTAGGTATGTATTCCCATTTCGATGAGGTGGAAATGACCCGCAAATATAGAAAAGAACATGATTTGATGGGATATGAAGCTGAAGATCTAGTAGATGATTTTGATAGTATTGAAGAGGCAGATATCGTTCAATATGCATATCCTCATGATAAGGAAATTGAGCGGATTGGAGTTAGGGGAATATATTTAAATAATTATATTCGATGGGATAGTAAGGCTCAACATGAAAAAATGATTGGTTTGTATTGTTATGAAAGTGCAGAGCAAACGCGGACGTTTGATACATACAATGATGTCGATTGTTTTAATTATTCAGATGTTCATGACTATATTAAATTCCTGAAACATGGTTATGGGAAGATAACGGATCATGTTTGTCGAGAAATCCGATTAAGAAGATTGAGCAGGGAAGAAGGAATCGTTTTAATAAAGAAATATGCTAAAGAATCACCTAAACAACTTAAACTTTTTTTAGATTGGATTGGTATGACGGAGACAGGATTTAACTTTATTCTTGATCAACATAGAAATCCGAAAATTTGGTTCCGCAACGACAATTGGGAGTGGGAATTAAAAAACCCAGATCCATTTTTTAGTGAATCATTAAGTGAACGATTAATCGATAAAGTCAAATTGGAACGTGTCGAGGATCGTTGTGAGTTTAGAATATCAAAAAATAAAAGACCGGATTACAAAGACGATCATTACATTCTTATAGGTAAAGGTTGGCCTGGTAATTAATCTATCAGCTTTGATCCATTTATCAAAAGTTATATAATTGTAAGTGTATTTAGAGGACTAGGAAATGATAAAATATTGTATTCGATGCGTAATGCCCCACACAAAGCCAGACCTACATATTGACGAAGAAGGAGTCTGCAATGCGTGTAGATCCTATGAAAAACGGGTAGAAGTAGATTGGGTAGCTAGAAGGAAAGAACTTGATATCATAGTTGATAAATATCGAAGTAAAGGATCTAATTGGGATTGTATTATTCCAGTGAGTGGTGGTAAAGATAGTACTTATCAAGTTGTAAGAATGTTACAATTAGGTCTAACTCCCCTTTGTGTTACCGCAACGACCTGTGATTTATCTGATATTGGTCGGAAAAACATAGAAAATATTAAAAAATTAGGCGTCGACCTGGTTGAATTTTCTCCAAATCCAATTGTTCGTGCGCAATTGAATAAAATCGGGCTAACTGAGGTAGGCGATATCGCTTGGCCAGAGCATGTTGGTATTTTTACAATTCCCGTACGTGCTGCCGTGCAATTTAATATTCCTTTGGTAGTATGGGGTGAAAATTCACAAAATGAGTATGGTGGTCCTGCAGCAGCTGCGGAAAATAATGTTTTAACTCGGAGATGGTTGGAGGAGTTCGGAGGATTGTTAGGTTTAAGAGTATCTGACTTATCTGCTACATATGGTATTAGTGAAAGAAATTTAATTCCATATCAGTACCCAACAGATGAAGAATTAAAACGAGTTGGTGTTACTGGATTATTTTTAGGACACTATCTTCCTTGGGATGGATTAGCGAATGTTTTGATTGCGCAAGCGAATGGGTTCCATTCATATGGCGAACCTTGTGAAGGCTCTATGGTTGATTATGAAAATTTAGATAACAATTTGCACGGCATTCACGATTATTTTAAATTTTTAAAGTATGGATTTGCTAGAGCAACAGACCAAGCATCTTTACATATCCGACGAGGTAGAATTACTCGAAAAGATGGAATGGAAGTAGTTAGAAAAAGAGACGGAAAATTTCCTTGGACATATTTAGGCAAACCGTTAGAAAAAATGTTGGAAAGAATCGACGTTTCACTTCCTGAGTTTCAAAAAATATGTGATAGGTTCACAAATAAGAAAATTTTTGTTAAAGATTCTAGTGGTGAGCTTTTAAGGGACAAATACGGAAATCTAACAAAAGTTAACTACGATAACGTATGAAAGTTGGAGTAATTAACTATGGAATGGGAAATCTAGGTTCCGTAGTCAAAGCGGTCGAAGATATTGGATTCACTTGCAAAATATTAAACCATCCAAAAGATATTTGGGACTGCGCAAGAGTGATTCTTCCTGGAGTAGGTTCTTTCTTTGATGGAATGTCGAGGCTAAAAGAAGAAGGTTGGAATTCCGAACTTCATCGATATGTATTAGAAGATAAAAATGCCTTACTTGGAATTTGTCTTGGTATGCAGATGTTAGCCACTTTTGGTGAAGAAGGTGGTGGTCACGAGGGGTTAGGTTTGATTCCAGGTCGAGTAGAGCGATTTGACAAACTAGGATGTTCTGAGCGGATTCCCCATGTTGGATGGAATGAGATTGAAGAAAAGCATTCTGATCCTTTGTTTGCTAAAATTCCCGATCAAACTGATTTTTACTTTGTACATAGCTTTGTATTTAATTGTGAAAAACCAGAAAATATAACCTCAACATGTTTGTATGGAATTCATTTTCCTTCTTCAGTTCGAAATGGAAATGTTATGGGAGTTCAATTTCATCCAGAGAAAAGTTCCAAAGCGGGAAGACAGTTGTTACTTAATTTTTTAGAGCAAAAAGAATGGTCAAAGTAAGAATTATTCCAACGTTACTTTGGAAAGATTTGGGTCTGGTGAAGGGAGTTGGCTTTAATAGTTGGAGAAGAATTGGATCATTACTTCCTGCTATTAAAGTTTTTAATGCAAGAGATGTGGATGAGTTAATTCTAAATGATATCTCGGCAAGTGTCTCTGGCCAATCGCCCGACTTCGATACTTTAGAAGGTGTTTCTAATGAGTCTTATGTTCCGTTCACTGTAGGTGGCGGAATTCAATCTGTTGAAGATATAACGAAAGTTTTGCGTTATGGTGCAGATAAAGTTAGTATAAATTCTTCTGCATACACTAACCCTCGTATCATTGAAGAATCAGCTAAAAAATTTGGTTCTCAGTGTGTAGTCGCCTCGGTCGATGTAAAACATAGTCCTGATGGATATTTGTGTTATAGTCATTCTGGAACCAAAAATACTGGTCGAAAAGTTATCGATTGGGTTAAGGAATTAGAATCCAGGGGTGCTGGTGAGATCCTATTAACGTCTATTGACCGCGATGGTTCAATGGAAGGTTACGATTTAGAGTTAATCAGTTTAGTTACATCTAATGTAAAGATTCCTGTCATTGCTTCTGGCGGTGCGGGTAATTATCAAGATATGGTGGATGCTATCCTAATTGGGAAAGCTTCTGCCGTTGCTGCCGCAAGTATATTTCAATTCACGGACCAAACACCAGCAGAGGCAAAGAAATATTTGTACAAAGCAGGTGTTTCCGTACGTAAAAACTTCGAAATCGGAATTTCCTAATATTGATACTTATATTTACGGAAGCACTGGTCTCTACTGGGCTTGGACACTTAGGTCGCTGTACTGCTCTTGCAGAAAAATTAATAGAGAATGGAAAAAATGTTCGGTTGGTCGTCCATACTGATGAAAGTTTTCCGAATTGGGATTTTCCATGTAAAATTTTAAAGAAGGTTTGGACTAGTGAAACAGATCTGAATGGTTTCCTTGAAAACCTTCCTGATAAAGGCCAGATTTTCTATGTAGATTCCTATTTAGCTCCTTTGAATATATATAATATTCTTAAGTCTTATTGTTTAGAGCTAATTTGTATAGATGATGACAATCGTCTCAACTATCCGGCTGGATCGACAATCTTGAATCCAGGTTACCCTGGCCTCTTTTTAGGATATGATAAAGAAAAATATAAGATAGTTACCGGTAAGGACCAAGTCCTTTTGCGAAAACCATTCCGGACAGTTTTATCCATTCAACAGAAAAAGAAACCGCCTGAAAAAATTCTAATCACTCTCGGTGGTTCGGATCCAAATAAACTCTCTACGAAAATTTTAGAAATATTGGTTAATAAATTTCCAAAAATAGAAAAACATTTAGTGATTGGCCCTGGTTTTATAAATGCGCTTGAGCTGAAAAATTTGTCAGATCAGAAAACTTATTTCTATAAAAACTTAAATGCAGAGAAGATGTGTGAGCTAATGTTAAATGTCGATTTTGCTATCACTGCTGGCGGACAAACCACTTACGAATTAGATCGCTGCGGTGTTCCTATGATAGTGATTGAAACAGCTGAAAACCAAAAAAATAATATTAAAGGATTTGTTGAATTCCAGGGTGTGCGAGAAATTAAAAAAGACCAATTGGAAAGGATTGGAGAATTCCTTTGAATCTAGTTGTTAGGCCAGCCACAGAAGATGACTGTAAACTTGTATTTGATTGGGCCAATGAACCAGAAGTAAGAAATGCTTCCTTTCATAGCGAAAAAATCGAATGGCCGGAACATACAAGTTGGTTTTTACAAAAATTAAAAAACCCTAATTCATTGATTTTAATCTTCGAGGTTGATGGATCAAGTGCAGGTCAGATTCGGTTTGATAAAAATATAGATGAAGATTTTTTTTTAATCAGCTTTTTGATAGATAAAAAATTTCGTGGAAATTCGTTAGGCAAAGATTTAATTGCAAAGGGAATTGATTACTTAGTAACGAAAATGCCGACACCTTTACTTTGTGTTGGTTTTGTAAAGAAAGACAATATAGCGTCACAGAGAGCATTTTTAAAAAACGAATTTCAGTTAGTTTCAGAATCAGATGTTAGCCTGAAATTTGAAAAAACTATATTATAGACGCTTATTAGTCTCACAAAATTTACCAAGGTAAAATATATGAATACCATCATTATCGATAAACGTGAAATAGGAATGAATCAACCACCGTATATCATTGCTGAACTATCTGCAAACCATAACGGTAAAATAGAACGTGCTTTAGAAACCATTCGTTTTGCAAAAGAAGCAGGTGCTGACGCGATTAAAATTCAAACGTACACTGCTGACACAATGACTATTGATTGCGATAAGGATGATTTTCAAATTCATGGCGGACTTTGGGATGGATATAAGTTATACGATCTCTATAAGTGGGCGGAGACTCCATTTGAGTGGCATAAGGAGATCTTCGACTATGCAAAAAAAATAGGGATTACTTTGTTTTCGACGCCTTTTGATGAGACTGCCGTTGATTTACTTGAAGATTTAAATGCACCTGCTTATAAGGTTGCCTCATTCGAAGCAACTGACATACCTCTCATTCGTTACATCGCCTCTACCAAAAAGCCAATGATCATGTCCACTGGTATGGCCAACTTGAATGAAATTGAAGAAATGGTAGATGCTGCCAAAACGGCCGGATGTAAGGATTTGATATTGTTACATTGTATCAGTAGTTATCCTGCTCCTGTGGATCAATCGAATCTTCTTACGATTCCAGATATGCGAAAGAAATTTGGAGTGCAGATAGGTTTGTCTGACCATACACTCACAAATACAGCCTCTATCGCCTCCGTAGTCTTAGGTGCCACTGTCATTGAGAAACATTTTATTTTGGATAGGGCAGAAAAAGGGCCAGATTCTGAGTTTTCCATTACACCTGAGGAGTTGAAATTACTTTGCCGTGATACAAAGGATGCATGGCTTTCTTTAGGTCAAGCAGGGTATGAAAGAAAACCAGCCGAAGAGGCCAATGCCAAATTTAGACGATCTTTGTATTTTGTAGAAGATCTAAAAGCTGGTCAAGTAATAGAGCAAAAACATATCAGAAGGATTCGGCCCGGATTTGGCCTACCTCCTAAATTTGAAATGGATGTCATTGGGAAAAAAGTCAACGTTGATATTGCCAGAGGAACGCCTGTTAGTTGGGATTTGCTGAGGATTTGATTATTTTGCAATTTTAATGAGTAAAAAAGTATTAATAACAACAGCCTTGGAGAGTACTTGGTTTGGTGATTCTTCTGTGGTCTTTCTCGGAGAGTGGTGTAAATTATATCATCGAAAGCGTGAGTGGGAAAAATTAAATTTTGAGGTTATTCCTTATCATTGGAGAGATAGGTCTAAGCTAAGAATAGATCACGATTATTTAAAAGAGTTCTATGAGAGAATCTTAATTGCTTTGGTTCAAAAATTAAACATTTGGCACGGACTAGAAGAAGAAGAAAAATTTTGGCGTATTCTGATTGGTCCTTGGCTATTGACATATGTTTCTGCCATTTGGGACCGTTGGGAAAATTTGCGTATAGCTTTTCAAAAAGAAGATAGCTATCATACTGCTGTGAGTTTAAATTCTTTGAATTTTGCTGAGCCGAGCAACTATTCAGAGTTTATGCAGTTTATCGGAAGCGATCTTTGGAATTTCCGTAAATATCAAGAAATACTTTTGTTTCAATATAAAGAAAAAATTAATCCTTTGTCGATAGTAGAATTATTTGTATTTCAAGAGCAATCATATCGAGAATTAAAGAAAGTCGGATTAAAGCAGAAGCTAGTAAACCTGGTTGATAAAATAGGATCCTTATTTGATTCGAAAACTAAGAAAGTCCTGTTTTTTCATTCTTATTTTAACAGAAAAAATTTTTACCTTTTGAATTTTTTTCTCAACCAATTGCCACGTTCTTATGCCAGCGAATTTGAATTTGAGATTGGCGCTCATGAGAAGTCTTTGTTTAGGTTAGAGAGTATTCCTTTTGATCCGAAGAATTCATTTGAAGTTTTCGTTTTGAATGATATTCTTAAAGAAATTCCTCAATCTTATTTGGAATCATTTTCGGATTTGTATTATGCAGTGAGGAAAATCAAGTACCAGCCTAAATTTATTTTTACTGCCAATGCTCATTTTTGGCATGAACCTTTCAAACTGTGGATGGCACAGACTAGCAAAGAAAATACGAAGTTGGTAATTTCTTCGCATGGAGGATCAATCCCACCGAAAATGTCTATGTTTAATCACGAGGAAGACATTTCGGATTGTATGGTTACTTGGTTTAAAGCAGCAAACCTGAAACAAAGACAATTGCCGCCGAATAAGATTATCGAAAAAAGAATTTCGAGACGTGGACGATACTGCACTATGATAGGGATGGAGTTGCTTCGTTATTCTTACCGAGCAGAAGCGGCTCCGATGTCAAGCCTTGTGATAGATCATTTTGATACTACTGTGACTTTTTGTAACTCGTTAAGTGATACCGTGAGTAAGGATTTACAGATTTGGCCTTACCCAAATCAGGGTTGGGATACGAAAAGTCGTTATACCGATATATTTGGCAGGGAAAAAATTTCTTTAAGTAAATCATATCAACATATCTATTCGGATTCTCGATTTATCGTTTGCACTTACCCGCAAACAACTTTTTCAGAGGCGATGGCATCGGGCAGGCCAACAATACTTCTCTTAATGGATTTTTTCGAAATTGATCCGGTTGCTGATGAATTGCTAGAAATTTTGAAATTGAATAAAATCATTTTTACTGATCCAATTTTGGCTGCCAATCATGTATCCTCCGTTTGGGACGATCTTGATAGCTGGTGGGAAAGCGATTCAGTTAAAATAGCGCGCGAGAAATTTAATGAAGTTGCGTTGGGTGGTCTCTCAAATAATTGGTTATTCCGTTGGAGTAAGTTTTTTAATCAGCTAATTATAGAAAGTAAAAGTTAGTATTGCCAGTGGGAAATCCAACATTATTTAAGTTTAGTTTAAAATCTATTTTAGAGAAAATTGAATCTTATTTGATTCAATACGATAAGGAAGAGAAAATTCACATTCTGCTTTCCGGTGGAAATACGCCGCTTCCCATTTACAGAAAATTTGCAGATTTGAATGTTCCTTGGACAAAAGTTAATTTTTGGTTAGCTGATGAGCGATCTTATCCCAAGGGCCATTCGGATCGAAATGAAACGATGGTCAAAGAAGCTTTGGGATCTAGTATATTAAAGTTGTCAAAATTTCATTCTTTCTCTTCGGACAATCCAGGAGAAATGTTCAAAGAATATGAAACACACATAATGGATGTTTCTGTGTTTCATTTAGCAATTCTAGGTATTGGTGAAGATGGGCATACTGCAAGTTTATTTCCTGGAAATGATTTAGGAGAATCTGAATCGGCTCCAAATGCAATACCTGTTTTTAATTCAACGAAACCACCTTCTAGTAGAGTATCTCTTTCCATTAAAAGAATCAATCAATCCGATCATATTTTGTTTCTAGTTTCAGGGGACTCAAAACAAAGAATTGTAGATAGAGTTCTAAAGGGAGATGATCTTCCTGCAACAAAAGTGAAAGGATTGAAAACCACAGAAATATTATATTTAACGGAAAATCAATGAAGGTATTAGTTTTTGGTGGGTCAGGTTTTCTTGGATCTCATGTAGCAGACGCATTGAGCGATGCAGGTCATGAGGTAACTATTTTTGATTTGGTAAAATCTCCTTGGTTGCGTTCGGATCAGAAGTTTGTTTCTGGCGATCTATTGGATGAAAAGATTGTTTCCGAAATAGTATCTGGATTTGATATCGTTTACAATTTTGCAGCACTTGCAGATTTGAACCAAGCTTTAGATAAGCCAGTGGATACAATTCGTATCAATGTACTTGGAAATACTTATATTTTAGAAGCTTGTAGAAAACATAAGATCAAACGCTTCCTATACGCAAGTACTGTGTATGTATATAGCCGTGAAGGTGGATTCTACAGGTGCAGTAAACAAGCATCAGAAAGTTATATCGAGGAATACCAAAAGTCTTTTGGTTTGGATTTTACGATTCTAAGGTATGGGTCCTTGTATGGACCAAGATCTGATGATTCAAATGGTCTTTATCGTATTGTAAAATCTGCTTTAGAAACAGGTCGGATTACATATGAGGGGAGTGCTGACAGTTTAAGAGAATACATCCATGTGGAGGACGCAGCTCGGGCAAGTGTTGTTGCAATGGGAGATGAGTTTAAAAACCAAAGTGTTGTTTTAACAGGGCAAGAACCTATGAGAGTTATCGATCTACTTAAGATGCTCGCAGAAATCCTAGGAAGGCCCGATTCCGTAGAATTTTTAGAAGGTGATCAAGTAGGGCATTATGTGAGAACTCCTTATGCTTACCAACCAAAGTTAGGAAGAAAATACATTCCTCCCATGCATGTGGATCTTGGTCAGGGGTTACTGCAATTGATTGATGAAATCAAGAATTCGTCAAAATTAGGAAACTAAATTTGTTTTATTTCTTTTGGATCTAGATGATCGTAAATGATTAAACCTTGGCTATAATTAGTTTAAAAGAATTCAAACTCATCTTTTGGGATTTTGATGGAGTCATTAAAGATTCGGTCGATGTAAAAACAGATGCTTATCTTGCCTTGTTTCCAAAGGCACCTAAAAATATTTTAGAGCAAATTAAATCACACCATTTAGAATATGGAGGGATCTCTCGATTGGAGAAAATTCCGCTCTATTTGGATTGGGTTGGTATATATCCGACGGACCAGGTGATCAGTCAGTATTTAGATCAGTTTGCGAATTTAGTGGTTCAAAAAGTAATTTCTTCTCCTTGGGTTCCTGGGGTAGAACAATTGTTAAAGCAAAAGCTAGATCATCAAAAGTTTGTTATTGTTACCGGAACACCACAAAAAGAAATCGAAGAAATTTTACTTCAATTGGAAATTGTCTCACTCTTTGATCATATTTTCGGGGCACCCACGAAAAAACCGAATGCAATCCAGTGGACATTACAAAACCACTATATCCAAAAGGAAGACTCTATTTTAATCGGGGATAGTAAAACAGATTGGTTGGCTGCTAACGAAACGGGTATCCAGTTTCTCCTTCGGGAAACAAATAATAGTGATTTTTCAGTTCAATACTCAGGAAATAAATTAAAGGATTTTGTAGGTTTTATATGATCGTAGCATTGCTTCTCGGAAGAAAAGGTAGTATTGGTTTCCCAGGTAAAAATACATTTCCCATTATGGGAAAACCATTGGCCTGGTACCCAATGAATATTGCGAAACGGACCAAAGAGATCGATAAGGTCTATTTGTCTACTGACGATCCAGACCTAAAAAATTTGGCAATCGCAGAGGGGGTTGAGGTAATTGATCGGCCACCTCACCTTGCAACCAAAGAAGCATTAGGTGAACATGCTTATCAACATGGATTCTCGGTGATTCAGGAAAGGAATCCTGGGCAGACGATTGAATTAGTTGTATTACTCTTTTGTAATGCAGCCACAGTTACTTCTGATACTATATCTGAAGGCATTAAACAATTACGGGAAAATAAAGACGCAGATTCTGCGGTTACCGTATCAAAATACAATATGTGGTCACCACTGCGTGCTCGTAAAAAGGATACGAATGGTTTTCTTCAGCCATTCGTTCCCTTTGAAACTTTTGGAGACCCTAAAACTTTAAATTGTGATCGGGATTCGCAAGGAGATGTTTTATTTGCAGATATGGGAGTTTCCATTGTTCGTCCCAAAAATTTACTTCAATTGGAAGATGGAATGCTTCCGCAAAAGTGGATGGGACAGAAAATTTTACCTCTTTATCAAGAGGCCGGCTGCGATGTTGACTATGAATGGCAAATCCCAGTGGTCGAGTGGTGGTTAAAAAAATACGGTGAGTTTAGGTAACTTGTATGAAAGAAATTGATCCAAAAGTTTATAAGAAACATCACAGTTTCCAGGATTTTAAAAGTCATAAAATAGGAATCATAGATTACCAAAAGGGTAGAGCCGTTCGTGTCTTAAACGAATGGTCACAGGGAACTCTTGTAACTAACCATCCCGTTCAAGATAAGGAAAATTTTAAGGATACTTTAAATCGGGTTTTATCTGATTTAACCTCTACATCTGAGGAAGTTTTATTTAAAATTACTCCTTTTATCGCGGAGGAGATGTATACTTATAGTGATGAAGAACTTCTTCGTTTCTTCTATCATAGATACAGATATGATGTATTTCCGCAATTAGAGATGTTAGATCATTATCCTCCTTATTTGCAAATTGAACCATCTTCTATTTGCAATTATCGTTGTGTGTTCTGTTACCAAACAGATACCAATTTCTTTAAAAAAACAACCCCCGGTATGGGCCAAATGAGTTTGGAACTTTTTAAAGAGATTGTCGATCAAGCTTCAAATAATATAGAATTTCTTTCACTCGCTTCCCGAGGGGAACCTTTACTGGCAAAAGAAATAGAAGGGATGCTTATATATGCGAAAGGTAAATTTTTAAATCTGAAAGTAAATACCAATGCCTCTTTGTTAACAGAGTCAAAAGTTCATGCTCTACTTGCGGGTGGAGTAAAAACGGTAGTATTTTCCGCCGATGCTGCAGAGGAACCATTGTACAGTCAGCTACGAGTGAATGGTAAACTTGATAAGGTTCTGAAAAATATAGAAATGTTTCAAAATATAAGGCAGAAAGAATATTCTTCAGTTCCGATCATCACAAGAGTGTCAGGTGTAAAAGTAACTGAAAAACAGGATATGGATTCTATGGAGAAAGTTTGGGGGAATCTTGTAGACCAAGTAGCGTTTGTTAATTACAATCCTTGGGAAAATATCTACGAAGCAAAACCCAATGGACAAACAAAAGCTTGTTCGGATCTATTTCGTAGAATGTTTATCTGGCAAGACGGATTAACGAATCCATGTGATAGTGATTACCGATCGACTTTACAAATGGGGAAATTTCCGGAAAAATCCATATCGGAATTATGGCGAATGGAAAGATACGAGGGACTCCGTGCTGCTCATAAATCTGGAAATCGGCAAATTGTGAATCCTTGTAAAGGGTGTGCGGTAGTATAAAAATGCTAACGAAATATCGAAAACACATTGATGCCGTATATCGATTACGAGGTGAGTTGATTACTCGTCTAGGAAAGTTAAGATTAGATAAAAATGAACGGATAAATCGTTTTCCAGCGGATGTGTTAGAATTTTTAAAAAATAAAATCGATTCAGATTTAATAACTGCATATCCGGAAACAGAGCCTCTTTATTTGAAACTAAGTAAATATCATAATGCGAAACCAGAGAATTTTTTAATCACAACTGGTGCAGATGGTGGAATTCGGTATTGTTTTGATACATTTGTAAATGAGGGAGATGAAATTGTTTTTTTATCACCTACTTTTGCAATGGTAGATATATATGCAACTTTATGGAAAACGAATAAAAAGATAATTACCTATGCTAATGATCTATCTATCCAAGTTTATGATATTACTAGTTCAATTTCTGATAAAACTTCATTGGTAATCATCGCAAATCCTAATAGCCCTACCGGGAATTCACTCCCTTCCAATTCGATTCAACAAATTATAAGCAGAGCAAAGCAATTTAATGTTCCGATATTAATTGATGAAGCTTATTTTGGGTTTTCTGATACAACGGCCGAACCTTTTTTGAAAGAATATGATAATTTGATTATTGCCAGAACCTTTTCTAAGGCTTTTGGACTAGCGGGCTTAAGGATAGGCTATTTGTATTCTAATGAATCATTAATCTCAAAAATGTATAAATTTAGGCCAATGTATGAAGTGACATCTGTTTCGTTACTATTTGCCGATTATTTATTAGAAAATCCTGGCATAGTTACCGAATATATAAAGTCAACCAGGGATGGATTATCTTATCTGACTGGTGTTTTGGATCGATTAGGACTGTCTTATATACCAACTGATACAAATTTTATCCATGTAAATTTTGGCGGTAAAAAAGATTCTGCCGTAAAAATATTCGAAAAGAATTCTCTCTTAGTTAGGGGAGGTTTGCCCTTTAAGGGATATGAAAATTTCCTTAGATTAACTATTGGTCCCAAAGAGCAGATGATGATCCTTGAGAATAGTTTAAATGAAATTGTAGGCTCTTAACTGATGAGTGAAAGCATTAAATATACTTCAAAAAATATCGCAGAGTTCTATTCCAAGAATCGAATTAAATGGGATGATTTCTATAATTCGGAAAAGGCTATTTTTGAAAATTCTATAGTCGATAATAATATTTCTGTTTTAGACCTTGGGTGTGGTTGCGGAGGACTTGGGATAGCCCTTAAGGAAAGGTTTGGTGTGGAAGATTACACGGGAATCGATATTCAAAATGAAGCGATTGAACTTGGTAAGTCATTGCAACCTCATGCAAATCTTTATGTTGATGATATCTTCAATTTACAAAATGAAAGTATCAAATCTCGCAAATTTGATTTAGTCGTTTCATTGAGTTGTATCGATTGGAATTTAAATTTTGATCAAACTTTGGGATCCGCTTGGAATTTAGTTAAGGATGGTGGGGTTTTTATTTCTACATTTCGCCTAACGAATGCTTCTACAGTTGATGATATAAAGAAGTCATATCAGTATATTAATTTTGAAGGAAAATTTGAGGGAGAAATTGCGCCTTACGTAGTTTTAAATGTAAATGATTTGTTAGGCAAGTTAGCTTCTCTTGACCCCATTGAGTTAAAGGCAAACGGTTATTGGGGTCAACCTTCAAAATCTGCTAAAACTGTATATGAATCTTTATGTTTTTCGGCATTTGCTATTAGAAAGAAAAGGTTTAATGAGGGTTCAGACTTTGAGATGTCATTAAAGCTCCCTCTTGATTTATTTCGCTCCAATTGTACTTAGAATCAGGTTTTGAAAGTAAAAATTCTTCTATATCCTAAGTTTGGTTCAACAAATATCCAAGCACCCTGGCTTTATTTTGGATCTAACATCCAATTTTTCCAAATAGTTCAGTCGCAAACGAACTGGGTGGCACTTTCTCTAGCTGAGAGCATTCAATTTCAAAAAGAATATTTAATTCCGAAAGTTTTAAAGTTTGTTAAAGAACTTGGATTGCTAAATAAAAATTCGTTGTCCTGGGAAATGACCCAACTTGCGGGCAGGAATAACTTAGAGAGTCCTTTTTTTCTATCTGTTGTACAATTATCCGCAATCATTCAATTTATATTAAAGTATAACGTTGAATCTACTAATGAACTCGTCGTTGTTTGTGAGGATTGTTTTTTAGCAAAATCACTTAGCCAGTCACTTAAAACAAAGAAAGTAAAAGTTGGTTTTCCTTTCTTTGCTTACTTCTTGGATCAGTTGTTTGAAGTTGTATATTCGATTGCCTATTTTTTATTTCAATTAGGTAGACAAGTCAGAAATCAATTCAAGTATTCTTGGCAGGCCAAGTTAACTAGAAATCAAAAGAGAGATTTTTCGAATGATAAAGAAGTATTGTTATTTCACCTTTGTTTAACGGAAAAGAATATACTTTCTGATGGCAAACTTACATGTAATTACTTTACGAGTCTTCTTGATTATTTAGAAAGCAAAGGAAAAAACATTGTAAGGATTCCGTGGCTTTTTTCAGTAAAAAGAATTCCTCTTCAAGTGACATTTGCGAAACTTCGTGAAAGTGGTTCCTGGATTCCAGAAGATTATTTAGGCTTATTTGATTATCTTTCTTCGTTTATGCGTAGTATCTTTTCAAGTTTTAGTTTGTTAAAAAGAACAAAATTTGATGGTTTGAATGTTACTGCTTTACTTGATCGAGAGTTTTGGTTACATTTTCGCTCTTCGCCAAATTTAAATTCTTTTTATAAATATTACTTTGCACTTAAAGAGTCGTTTCCTAGCGCAAAACTTATACGTTCGTACGATCATTTTGAGAATATGCCTTTTGAGAAGGTGATACCCTTTTATTTCAGATCGCAAAAAGGTTTGGATTTTTTGCAAATAGGATACCATCATAGTTTAGTATCAAATGATTTTTGGGGTTACCATCTATTTGAGGGAGAAGAATATTATAAACATTTCCCCGATTTTATCATAACAAATGGATCAATTGAAACTTCTAGATACCTACAAAAGCCAATTGATAAGAAACGAATTATTAGTGGTCCATCGTTACGTCAGAAATTTGCCTCACAGGAAGGATTGTTACATAAGAGAAAGGAACAACTTGCGATTCTTCTGTCTATGGATATTGGAGCAAGTGTTGAAATCCTAACTTATTTTTCCAAATTAGACTCCTACTTTGTAGAGAAAGGAATTCAGGTTATCTTAAGAACACATCCTTTATTGCCAATGGAAGTTTTGGAAAAAAAGATTGCGAATTTGAAGATTCCTGAACATTGGAAAGTTTCAAAACGAGACTTATATGATGATCTATTCGAGAGTAAGTTTGCTGCAGTAATGGCTTCCGCTAGTATCATTGATGCTGTTCTTGCTGGCTGTATTCCCATTCCTGTGCGTCGATTATTGGATTTTGATTGGAATGGACTCGATTTTCTTTCAGAAAAACATAGAATACTACATTCAGTAAGCGGTGAAAAATTAAAGGATCATTTTTTATATTTAGATTCTATGAATCCTGTTGATCTAGAGAAAGAAATTAAGGCTGTATTGAATAGTTTGTATACAGGGATTAATACCGACGAAAAAAAATTAAAGGATATGTTTCTTATATAATTTTATTTTAAGAAAGTTTTATGATAACAAAATCAACATTCAAAGATAAGAAAGTCATTGTTACTGGGCATACAGGTTTTAAAGGATCTTGGTTAAGCTTGTGGTTGCTTAGTCTCGGTGCAAAGGTTGTTGGCGTTTCCAATGGGATACCAACTAACCCATCTAATTTTGAAGCATTAAATTTAACAAAAGATATATTGGATATTCGAATTGACATCAGGGATTCAGTTGCATTAAAAAATGTAATTTTGCAGGAAAAACCTGATTTTTTGTTTCACCTGGCAGCTCAGCCTTTAGTTAGATTATCTTACAGTGATCCGCTATTAACCTATTCCTCGAATGTTATGGGTACCGCGAATGTACTCGAAGCTTTGAGAGAGTATGATAAACCTTGTAATGTAGTAATGATCACAAGTGACAAAGCATATGACAACGTGGAATGGATTTGGGGATATCGTGAAAACGATGCTTTGGGCGGTGCTGATCCTTATAGCGCTTCTAAGGGCGCCGCAGAATTAGTAATTAAGTCTTACATTAAATCTTTTTTTTCAGGTAAGGATTCGAATATTAAAATAGGTATCGCTAGGGCAGGAAATGTAATAGGTGGTGGTGATTGGGCTCTCGATCGAATTGTTCCTGATGTCGTGACTGCGTGGTCGAAAGGTGAGGTTGTTCAACTTAGAAATCCTAATGCAACTAGACCCTGGCAACATGTTTTAGAACCATTAAGTGGTTATTTAAATTTAGCAATTGCTTTAGCATCTGATGAAAAGGTTCATGGTGAGGCTTTTAATTTTGGTCCTCCAGCAGAGAATAATCATTCGGTAATCGAACTAGTAAGGGAGATGAGTCAATATTGGGAGCAAGTTGAATTTCAGGATATATCGACTGTTTATCGTGGACCATATGAATCCGGGTTGTTGAAGTTAAACTGTGATAAAGCTCTCTTTTATTTCGGATGGAAGGCTACTTGGGATTTTACTACAACGATAAAAATGACGTCCCAAGGATATAAAAGTTTTATCGAGGACAAAGGTAATGTAAGCGATTTTTTCTTAAGGCAAATTAGAGAGTATTGTGATAATGCTATGAGTAAAAGTATTCCTTGGGTTACTTCTCTATGATTTTTAAAGATTTTGAAGAAATGCAGGATATTACTGTAACTTCCTTAAGTATAATTAAAGGCTTAAAGGGAGACGTAAGACATGCGATGAAAAAAAGTGATTCAAGTTTCACTGGTTTTGGTGAGGCATATTTCTCTACTATAAAAAATGGAGAAATTAAAGGATGGAAGAGGCACAATCAGGCAACATTAAATTTAGTATTGGCTTTTGGAGAAGTGGTTCTTTTTGCTTATGATGATAGACCTACATCTAAGTCATATGGATTTCTAGCAAAGATTGTTATTTCATTAGGAAATTATAAAAGGCTTACGATTGGACCTGGACTTTGGGTAGCTTTCTCTGGATCAGAGGAATTGAGTGCGATTCTTAATATATGCGATTTAGAACATGATCCTTCGGAAGCGGATAACAGAGAAATTGGCGATGAACTATTGCCTGATTTAAGGAGATTTATTTGAAAACTATCATTCTTGCTGGCGGATTTGGAACTCGACTTGCTGAATATACCGATGTAATTCCGAAACCAATGGTTACTATCGGAAATAAGCCGATGTTATGGCACATTATGAAGTCATATTCCTTTCACGGGTATAAGGACTTTGTTCTTGCCTTAGGATATAAGGCTGAATTAGTAAAGGATTATTTTTTAAATTATTATAAGTTAAGTTCTGATTTTACAGTAAATTTGAAGAATGGAGAAATCGATTTTTTAAATATTTCTGAAGCTTTAGATTGGAAGGTAACATTAGTTGATACAGGTCTTAAGACACTGACAGGCGGAAGGGTCAAAAGGTTAAAGGAATATATTGGAAATCAAACATTTATGTTAACTTATGGAGATGGGTTATCAAATGTTAATATTGCAGAACTTGTTAAATTTCATAAAAGCCACGGTAAAATGGTAACAGTAACGGCTGTCCATCCCAGCGCTCGGTTTGGTGAACTGGAGATTCACGATTCGCTTGTTAAGAGTTTTCAGGAAAAACCACAAACAAATCAAGGATGGATCAATGGTGGATATTTTGTAATAAATCCGGATTTTTTTGATTTAATTGAAGGAGATCAAACTCTTTTAGAAAAAGATCCACTTGAATTGGCAGCAAAAAAAGGCGAATTAATGGCCTTCCAGCATGACGGATTTTGGCAATGTATGGACACAAAACGCGATCGCGATTACCTAGAAGAACTATGGAAAGCAGGGGCACCATGGATAAAAACATAGGTGTTCCTTTTGTATCGGTAGTTATACCAACGTATAACAGAGCTTTTGAAATAAAGAAAGCTATCCAATCGGTAATTGCGCAAGATTATAACAACTGGGAGCTTGTCATTGTAGATAATAATTCAACTGATCAAACGGATTCTGTTATTAAAGAATTTGATGAAAAAAGAATCAGAATTCTAAAAATTAACAATAACGGGTCAATTGGTAAATCCAGAAATTTAGGTATTAAAAATTCTAAAGGTGATTGGATAGCTTTTCTGGATTCTGATGATTGGTGGTATCCTACAAAATTGTCCGATTCTTTAAAAGAGATAAGTGATGCTACGGATATCATATATCATGATTTAGATATTGTTGAAAGTAGAGACTCGGACAAAAAAGCTCCAAGTGTAATTAAAGGTAAAGTGTTGAATTCACCAATTTTAAGAAATTTGTTGGTTGGTGGAAATGTAATCGCGAATTCATCAGTAATGGTGAGAAAAAGTATCCTTGAAAAGATAGGATATATAAGCGAGGATATGAATATTAATCCATCGGTAGATTACAACACTTGGCTAAAAGTTGCCAGCGTTACCGAAAAATTTAAATATTTACCAAAAAGTTTAGGTGCCTATTTGATTCATCCTGGCGGCGAATCACAGAGGGATATGTCTGTTTCGATACGATATGCTATGGATCAGTTCTTAGAAACTCTTAGTGATAAAGATCGGAAAATTGTAGAGCGAAATATACGTTATGTTCACGCAAGATACTTGTTTAAAAAAGAAAAATATGCTGATTCCATCATTGCTTTAAAAAAATGTTTTTCGCTCGGTAACTTTGCGATGACTTTAAAGGTAACCATTATGTTGTTACTTGCTACATTAAGAAAGTAACTAAAACAATTTACTTTATTGAAATTCATGAATCTTGCAATTGAAGCTTCGAATATAGTCGATGGAGGTGGCCTCAATCATCTTCGTGAACTTTTGAATCAACCTGAGATTGCCACGAAAGAAATTTCAAAAATCGTTATATGGTCAAGCGAAAATACCTTAAAACTCATTCCTGACTCTACTATAGTAATCAAAAAAACAAATCCATTTTTAAATTCAGGTAAACTAAAAAGATTTATCTGGCAGCTCCTTTATTCTAAGGATGAATTTAAAGAGAATGCAATTGACCTTGTTTTTGTTCCAGGTGGAATTTTTTTAGGAAGTTATTCTGTTCCTGTCATATCAATGAGTCAAAATATGCTGTTATATGAATGGCGAGAAATGGCTAGGTATGGTTTTTCTTCAGGTTTTTTAAGGTTATTTTTTCTTTTTTTCCTCCAATCTTATAGCTTTATCAGATCTAAATCGATTTTGTTTCTGACCGAATATGCAAAGAACACAATCACCAAAAAGTTACGGCTAAACCCGGATAAATCTGTTGTGATACCCCACGGAATCAATGATAGGTTTTCAGAATCTGCGCATAAACCAAAAACATTGGCTAAAAAGGATAGTTTTGATTTGTTGTATGTTTCCTTTATTGGAATGTACAAACACCAATGGAAAGTCGTAGAAGCTATTTCCTCTCTTCGCGATATGGGTTATGATCTAAAACTGACTCTCGTGGGAAATGTGGTGGATACAATGGCTGGGAATCTACTCAAGGCATCTTTAGAAAAGTATGATCCAAAAAGAGAATTTGTAAATCATAAGTTAAACATTGGCTATGAAGAGATTCATAAGGAATACAAAGATGCCGATCTATTTATTTATGCATCTTCTTGTGAAAACATGCCAATGATTCTCATGGAAGCCATGAGGTCGTCTCTTCCGATTTTGAGTTCAAAGATGGGCCCCATGCCAGAAATTTTAGGGGAAGCTGGGGAATATTTTGACCCGACAAATGCTACGGATTTAGTAAAAAAAATAGATTTAGTTTTGAAGAGCAAGGAAAGACTGGGCGAGATGGCAGAAATAGCATACCAGAAATCACTTGCTTTTACTTGGAAAAACACACAAAAACTTACGTTCTCATATTTTATGAAAGTATATAGAGAATTTTAACAAAGAGGATTCCCGCTTGTTTAATAATAAAACACTACTCATTACAGGTGGAACTGGTTCTTTCGGGAAAGCAGTTCTCAATCGATTTTTAAGTTCAGAGATTAAAGAGATCCGGATTTTTAGTCGCGATGAAAAAAAACAGGATGATCTACGAAAGAAATACAATAATCCCAAGATTAAGTTTTTTTTAGGAGACGTGCGAGATGCATCTTCTTTGACAGGTGCTTTTTCAGGGGTAGATTATATTTTTCATGCAGCTGCTTTGAAGCAGGTTCCATCCTGTGAATTTTTCCCTATGGAAGCATTTAAAACAAATGTGATGGGAACAGAAAATGTTTTGCAGGTAGCCTATGATCTTGGTGTCAAAAAGGTAATTTGTTTAAGCACAGATAAGGCAGTTTACCCCATTAATGCTATGGGAATTTCGAAGGCCATGATGGAAAAAGTAATGGTGGCTAAAACAAGAAATTTCGATGAAGCTCGTATGATTGTTTGTGGAACCAGGTATGGAAATGTGATGGCATCTCGTGGTTCTGTGATCCCGCTTTTTATCGACCAACTTTTAAAGAAACAGGCATTTACGATAACCGATCCGAATATGACTCGCTTTATGATGACTTTGGATGACGCTGTCGAACTTGTCTTATATGCATTTGAAAACGGAAACAATGGAGATATCTTTGTTCAAAAATCTCCGGCAGCGACAATAGAAATTTTAGCAAAAGCAATCCTTGATCTTTTTAACAAAAAAGATCATCCCATAAAAACAATTGGCACAAGACATGGTGAAAAATTGTATGAAACACTTCTTAGTCGGGAAGAAATCACTTCTGCAGAAGACATGGGCGATTATTTCAGAGTTCCTCCTGATCTACGGGATTTGAACTACGATAAATTCGTAGAGAAGGGGGAAGGAAAAATTTCCATCACGGAAGATTATAATTCTCATAACACAAACAGACTCAATTTGGAAGAAATGAAAGCTCTATTACTAAAACTTTCGTTTATACGAGACATTCTGGATGGGAAAGAGGCGGAAACTTGGGATTAAGCTTTTTTTCGTTATGATTTCGAAACTAAATTTTGCTAAATGTCCCTAGGATTAACTATTTAAATGAAAATACTCATTACAGGAGCGGATGGATTTGTTGCATCAAACCTTCGTATCCATATATCTCAAAATAAGAATCATGAGATACTGTTGCACAATAAAAAAACAACAGAAAGTGAGTTATATGATTTTTTAGGAAGGGCAGATTTTATTTTTCATTTAGCGGGCGTGAATCGACCTTTATCAGAGAATGAATTTAACATCGGCAACGCTGATTTAACAAAACAAATTGTTAGTCACTTGGAGGACTTGAACAAAAGAACCCCCATAGTTTTTTCCTCTTCGATTCAAGCATTACTTACAAATCCGTATGGAATTTCAAAGAAACAAGGTGAAGACTTTATTTTAGAGTATAGTAAAAGGACATGCGCATCGGTTTACATCTACCGGTTACCCAATTTGTTTGGGAAATTTTCAAAACCAAATTATAACTCTGTTGTAGCAACCTTCTGTTATAATGTTTCAAGGTCCTTACCAATTGTTGTCAATGACAGAGATAAAGAGTTGAATCTTTGTTTTGTTGATGATTTGGTTGCTAGTTTTCTAGATGTTTTGGAAAATAAGTTAGTTACTGGGTTTGTTGAAGTGACACCAATTTATAACGTCACACTTGGGACATTGGCAGATTTAATAACAAGCTTTCGAGACAATAGGGAAAAATTATTGATCGAAAACGTAGGCCAAGGATTCATTAGGGCTTTATATTCGACCTATGTTAGCTTTTTACCGATATCCTCCTGTAGTTATTCTATACCTAAATATGAAGATCCAAGAGGTTCATTTGTTGAGATGTTGAAAACAAAAGAATCTGGCCAGTTTTCTTTTTTTTCAGCATTACCAGGTGTTACACGGGGAAGACATTATCATCATACCAAAACTGAAAAGTTTTTAATTATTAGAGGTAAGGCGCTGTTTCGTTTCCAGCATCTGATTACAAAGGAATATTATGAGTTAGTGGTAACTGACAAGGAGCCAACAATAGTTGATACGATTCCAGGTTGGACCCATGATATAACGAATATAGGTGAAAATGAATTGATCGTTATGCTTTGGGCAAACGAAGTTTTTAATCGGGAACTACCAGATACCATTTCGGCTGAAATAACAAAATGAAAAAGTTAAAAGTTTTTACTGTCATTGGCACAAGGCCTGAAATCATTCGACTTTCGAGAGTAATGATTGCCCTCGATGAAGTATGTGATCACAAAATCATTCATACTGGACAAAATTATGATTTTGAGCTGAATGAAATTTTTTTCCAAGACTTGGGAATCCGAAAACCTGATTATTTTTTGGATGCAGCGGGTGGCACTGGAGCAGAAACTATTGGAAAGATCATTATTCGTTTTGACGAATTATTGTCTAAAGAGACTCCTGATGCTCTACTTGTTCTCGGTGATACCAATAGTTGTCTTTCTGTAATTCCTGCGAAACGACGTAAAATACCCATTTTCCATATGGAAGCAGGAAATCGTTGTTTTGACTTACGCGTTCCGGAAGAAATCAATCGTCGCATTGTTGATCATACATCGGACATCAACTTAACATATAGTTCCATCGCCCGGGAATATTTATTACGCGAAGGTTTACCACCAGACCAGGTAATCAAAACCGGAAGTCCGATGTATGAAGTTTTGAACCATTATAAGAATGAAATTCATTCTTCAAAAATTTTGGAACAGTTGAATTTAAAAAGTAATGAGTATTTTCTGGTCTCTGCACACAGAGAGGAAAATATTGATTCCGAACCAAACTTTCGTTCGTTAGTTGATACCTTAAATACCATTGCAGAGAGTTATTCTCTACCTGTGATTGTATCAACTCATCCACGAACGCAGAAAAAAATAGATCATTTCGGGATTCAATTTCACAAAAATATTTTGTTATTAAAACCATTAGGTTTTATGGACTATAATAAACTTCAAATTGAATCAAAAGTAGTTCTCTCTGATAGTGGAACCATTACCGAAGAATCATCCATATTGAAATTTTCTGCTTTAAATATTCGAGAAGCTCATGAAAGGCCAGAAGGAATGGAAGAGGCTGCTGTTATGATGGTGGGCCTAAATAAAGAACGGATCCTTCAGGCGCTGTCATTGTTAGAAATGCAAGGTAAAGACTTCTTAAATCAGTCAAGACTTGTGGAAGATTATTCCATGCCCAATGTTTCCGCAAAGGTCATTCGTATTATATTAAGTTATACTGATTATGTGAACCGAATTGTTTGGAAACGATACTAATTACCTCGCTTATTAATTAAATGAAAATCTTAATCATCGTAGACGACTATTTACCGAAGAGTATTAAGGTAGCTGGTAAAATGATGCATGAACTTGCTTTAGAGTTCTTGCATTCAGGTCATGTTGTTACGGTTGTGACACCAGATCCAGAAGAGAAAGAATCTTATTTGCTAAGTGATTTAGATGGAATCAAAGTGCTTCGGTTTCGGTCGGGAAGAATTAAGAACGTCCCAAAACCGATTCGATTAATCAATGAAATATTATTATCTTTCCGTGCCATAAAGGCCTTATCTTCTTGGTTACAAAAAAATCCTCACGATTTAATTATTTTTTACTCTCCGACTATTTTTTGGTCTGGATTAGTCAGATATTTAAAAGAAATTTGGAAATCACCTTCCTACCTAATTCTTCGCGATTTTTTTCCTCAATGGGTCATTGACAATGGTATGATTGGAAAACACTCAATACTCGCATATTTATTTCGTTTCTACGAACGAAGGCTTTATCAAATTGCAGATGTAATTGGAATTCAATCACCTGCCAATTTAAAATGGTTTTCCAAATTCTATCCCAAACTAAAAAATACTCAGCTTTTGTACAATTGGGCCTCTCCGCTAACTAATGAAAACAATGCAAAACTAGTAGATATAAGAAAGGAATACGATTTAGGTGATCGTATTATCTTTTTTTATGGTGGTAATATTGGCCATGCGCAGGATATGAAAAATCTTTTAGTCCTCGCAGAGAGAATGTTAACTTTTTCCAATGTGCAATTTATATTCCTTGGAGCAGGAGATGAGTTTTTACTGGTGAAGGAAACGATTACGCAAAAGAACTTATCAAATTGTCTTTTGCTTGGATCTGTTTCTCAAGATGTATTTACATCAATACTAACACAAATAGATGTCGGATTATTTACCTTACATCCAGATCACAAAACACATAACTTTCCAGGGAAAATTCTTGGATACATGCAAGTCGGAATTCCGATTCTTGGGGCAGTGAACCAGGGAAATGATTTAAAAACTGTGATTGAAGAGGGAAAGGCAGGGTTAGTTTCTTTAGCTGGAGATCACGAAACATTTTATCAAAATGCAGTAACTTTACTTGATAGTAACCATCGCAAATCTATGGGAAAAAATGCGAAGAAGCTTTTAGATACCACTTTCTCTGTTGCCACAACAGTAGAAAAAATAGTTAGCTCTGCAAAAAAGTATGATGGAAAAACGATTCAAAGATGAGCGAATATACTAGAAGACACTCACGTTGGTTTGAACAAATTCTTTTGAGTTATTTGTTTCAATTTTTAACTGGCGGAATTTTACTCATCGTATCTACTGCTATACCCATTTGGGGAATTCAATTTTGGAATTCGGATGATCCAAATTTATTCACTTCACTTTTGACTACATTAACGGCTTTTTTTATTTCTACTTTTTCTTTACGTAAAATCTTTCGTCTTCCAGGTTCTGAGACTGTATCCTATGTAATTCCGGTAGCCACTCTTTGTTTTTTAATTCCTATTTTATATATCCTTTTAACTCGTAAAACCTATTCAATCCAGGTAATGTTAGTTGGTTATTTTGTTACATTATCTTGGTGTTATTTGGGTTTTTTCCTTGGTCGAAGATATAGAATGGTTCGCTATGCTTTATTACCTTTTGGGGAAGCTCGTAATTTTGGGATTGCTCACGGGGCACTTTTTGTAGTTTTAAAACAACCTAATTTAGAAGGGCAGCGTTTTAATGCGATCGTAGCCGATTTTTCCTCAAGCGAAATGCCTGCAGAGTGGGAGAAGTTTCTTGCGAGATGCACCTTGGCGCGTATTCCCGTTTACTCAACAAAAAAAATTAGAGAAGCACTTACGGGTAGAGTTCAAATTAAGCATTTGTCCGAGAACGAATTTGGAAGCTTATTACCGTCTAGCTTTTATGAATTCGTAAAGAGAATGATTGATTTGTTGGCATCTATTATTTCTATTCCGTTTATTTTTCCATTTCTAATATTGATTGCTATCTTGATTAAAATAGAATCAAAAGGACCTTTTTTATTTATCCAAACAAGGATGGGCTTTCAAGGTAAAACATTTAGAATGCTTAAATTTCGTACCATGTTTCATGATAAAAAAGGCAAAGGATTTACTGGATCTGGTGACGATCCCCGAATTACGAAGATCGGAAAATTCTTAAGAAAATACCGCATTGATGAATTGCCGCAGATTATTAATGTTTTTTGGGGCCAAATGAGTTTTATTGGACCACGACCTGAATCTTTTGAATTGTCTCAGTGGTATGAAAATGACGTGCCTTTCTTTGCTTACAGACATGTTGTTCGGCCAGGCATTAGCGGATGGGCGCAAGTGAATCAAGGTTATGCTGCCGAAGTTGATGGTATGAAGATAAAGTTAGAATTTGATTTTTATTATATAAAGAATTTCTCCTTTTGGTTAGATTTTCTAATCACCATTAAAACTGTGAAAACAATCTTCACTGGGTTTGGGGCGAGGTAACTGAAAGTTAATGAGTAAATTTATTGAAATTGCGCAAAATTTCAACAGAATATATCTGAAAGGTTTTTTGTTCAAAAACACAACTTGTCCAATACCGAGGTTATGTTTTTATTTATTGGGTATCGGAATTTATAGCATTCGTCTGACATTACTTATTTCTTTTATATGTTTGATTCATTATCTTTTTAACCTTAAATTTAATAAAATAAGCTTTTTTAGGCTTATCCTAATTATATTCTGGACCTGTTTTGTTTTTCTCTATTTTTTACACTTTCGACTTCCATTTTTTCCTCCTGAGTATGATGGAAGTTTAAGCTTAGTAACTTATGGTGTGAGAGCAATTCCTCTTTTGTTGTTTTTAATCTTAGGGGTACTTCAGAAAAACGATCACATTTACTTTAGTTTGGTATTATTGTTTTCTTTAGGGATGTTAACACATTCAATCTTAAATACCGTGTCAACTTTAATCACTGCAGATCCTCCTTATTATGGACGTGCATATGAATTTTTCACTGGTTCCCGTGTTAATTCTCCAGGAACAACATTACTTGCGAGCTTTTCTTCTCTGCTGTTGCTCGGCTTTTTAGGAGATAAAAATGTAAAGGAAAAGCGATTATTATATTTTCTTTTAGGAATATCAATTCTAATTTCATTGTCTATTTCCTATATATTCATTGCTAGAACATATTTTTTTGTATTAGCTATTGGAACCGTGTTTGTCGTGATTCGGTATGCGAGTGAAACGAAGAACCTCTCTTTTCTGTTTTACTTTGTATTTGTTGTTATTTCAATTTTGATCTCAGTATTTGAATTTTTATTACCGGAAGACTTGAGTGATCGCATAGTTAATGGAGTATATTCCCGTAAAATTCAACATAGTATAGATTACTTTTCCCAAATTGGTCAGAACTTTTTTATTTATCCGAAGTCCCACCTTATTTTAGATGAGTTTTGGTTTCATAATTTCTTTTCTGATGTACATAGATCTTCTGGCCCTTATGCTGCTATCTTTGCTTATGGCGCAGTTTTTTTAACTTTCCTTAGTATTTTTGTAAATTGGAGAAAGAGATACATTAAATCACTCCTAATCATTACTCTACTTTTTATACCTTATTTACTTACATCTATTCCTTGGGAATCATCTGAATACCAGATATTAGTACTTTTTGCTGGGTTTACTTTGTTAACCACAACTTAACAAATAATCCTAGTTTCCATTTTTAGTTTATGAAGAAAATTATTCAAAATTCCCTTTGGTTAGTATTTGATAAGATAATAAAATCTCTTGTTGGTTTGTTTGTAGGTGTTTGGATTGCTCGGTATTTTGGACCAGAAAATTTTGGAAAGTTTAGTTATGCGAATTCATTAATCATTTTATTTTCAACCATCGTGCCTCTCGGAACGGAAGGAATTCTTGTTCGCGAAATAGTAAAAAATAGCGAAAGAACTAACAATCTTCTATATGCATCCTTTTTCCTTCATTTATTTTCGGGTATTTTTCTTTTTAGCATTGCATGCACCATTCTTTATATTCTGAAGTATGAGGATGATTTAACGTTCCATATTGGATTGATACTTGCTGTGCCAATGCTGTTTCGTTTTCTTTCTGTCCCAAGATATTTTTATGAAGCAAATACTGAAATTAAATACGTGGTTTATATTGAGAACTTTTCATTTTTGGTATTTTCTTGTATTCGAGTTTATCTTCTTATTATCAAAGCGAACCTACTTTACTTCATGTTTAGTTTTCTGTTTGAATCAATTGTTTCCTATTTTTCCATTTTTCTTTTTTATATTAAAGGCCAGATAGGGATTGGTCGGATTTCGGTCGATTTAGATCTTATCAAGGAAACGTTAAAGGAATCGTTCCCGATATTGATAGCTTCATTATCAATTATTATATATATGAAAATTGACCAGCTTATGATTGGCTCCATGCTTGGAGATACTCCAATTGGAATTTACAGTGTAGCTGTTCGCTTAAGTGAGTTTTGGTATTTTATTCCGATGGGACTTGCATCCTCTTTTTTCCCAACTTTGATTACAAAAAAAAATCAGTCACAATTTGATTATTTAGAATTGTTGAAAGTGCTTCATATTGTTTTGATTTCCATTTCTTTTGGAATGGCAATTGTAATCCAGTTTATTGGGGAAGACGTTATCTATTGGCTTTACGGTACCCCATATTTAGGTGCTTCCAATGTGCTAAAGGTTTATATTTGGTCAGGTATATTTGTTTTTATCGGTGTAGCAGGTGGAAATTACTATCTCATCGAAGGAAAGCATTCATATGTTCTTATGAAAAGTTTAGCAGGTTTGATTGTTAATGTAGTTCTAAACTATATTTGGATTCCAATTTATGGAGTTTGGGGAGCTGCTTTTGCTACCCTAGTTTCACAATTAGTAGCTTCAATGTTCATTCCATTTTTTTTTCGTGACGTTAGAGAATTGTTTTTTATTCAGCTTTCTGCTTTATCTTTTTGGAAATGGCCTTCCGTTTTGGTGTCGTTTGTTAGACGCTGGCAAACTGGAACACTATAAGTTTGAAAATTTTTTTTGATCATCAAATCTTTTCGCTCCAGACTTATGGAGGTATATCTAGATATTTCTTTGAGCTAATGTCTCATCTAAGGAAGATAAGTGATGTATCAATTCGAAACTCTATTCTGTATTCAAGAAACGTTTATTTAGATCAAAGTTTTCCACACGAGGAATATTTAAATTATGAAAATTGGTTAATTCCAAAATATTTTAAAGGAAAAAATAGATTATTAAAGTTATTTCAAATTCTATCACTTGCTCCTAATCATGATTTAGAGATGGAGAAATTTGTTTTTCAGGAGTTTGGAAAAGGAAATTGCGATATCTTTCATCCGACGTATTATAATCCTTATTTTTTGGATTTTGCGAAAAAATATAAAATTCCGTATGTAATTACTGTTCATGATTTAATTCATGAGAGATATCCATACTTTTTTGAAAACTCAGCAGAAACAATACGGGAAAAAACTGAAACTGTATTGAATGCGAAAAGAGTCATAGCTATTTCGCAAAGTACGAAGAATGATTTGATTTCCTATTATAATATTCCTGAAAACAAAATTGATGTTGTTTATCATGGAAGATCATTTAAATTACAAGGCGCTTCTACAGATATAAAAAAAGAAGAGCGCTATATTTTGTTTGTTGGAAATCGCTCTCATTATAAGAATTTTATCTTCTTTGTTGAAAGCATACTTCCCCTATTAAGAGAGTTCCATGATTTGAAAATATTTGCTGCGGGTGGAGGAGTATTTTCTTTAGAGGAATTGAAGTTATTTAAAAAATTTAAGATTGAGGATCAAGTGGTTCACAAAACATTTTTAAGCGATATAGCGCTAGCACATCTATATCAAAATGCCACTTTATTTGTTTTCCCTTCTTTATATGAGGGATTTGGCATACCTTTACTTGAAGCTATGGATGCCGGATGTCCTGTAGTTTGTAGCAATACTTCTTCCTTTCCGGAAATTGCGGAAAAATCGGCCTATTATTTTGATCCAACTAATTCTGAATCAATAGAAAAGGCCGTGAGAGAAGTTTTAACTAAAAGAGAGTTGCAAGTTCATCTAAGGGAATTAGGTTTCCAAAATATTTCTCGTTTTTCTTGGGATAAAACTGCAATTGAAACATACAAGGTATATGAGAAAGGCATAAGATACTAATGAATTTATCTGTTTTAATCATCGCTTTTAACCGACCTGATCTTTTTTCAAAATTGTTGGCTAAAGTTGTTTCTGTGAATCCTACTCAAATCTATATCTCTATAGATGGTCCTAGAGAAGATAGGGAAGGCGAGAGAAAAAGAGTTGAAGAGGTGATTGCAATTGCAAAGCAAAACTCCCTGTCTTCTAAGATTATTTTAAAGATTAATGAAAAAAACTTGGGGTGCGCTGAAGGAGTTTCTTCTGCCATAAGTTGGTTCTTTCAGAATGAGGAGAAAGGAATTATCTTAGAGGATGATTGTTATCCTAATGAATCGTTTTTTGCTTATTGCGAATTATTGCTAAATATGTATGAAAACGACAATCGAATAGGGATGATATCTGGTAATAATTTTTTCTTTTCTCAGTATTCCATCAAGGAATCATATTATTTTTCCAAGTATTTTCATATTTGGGGATGGGCAAGTTGGCGCAGAGCTTGGGAAGGTTATGAATTAAGAACGTTTGATAAAGTCGAAATTGAAAATACTGTGAATTCTATTTTTAAAAGTAAGAAGGAAAGGGCATTTTGGGTTAAGCAAATAACAAATGCTTTTATGGGAACTATCGATACATGGGATTATCAATGGGTTTATATGAATTTTAGAAAAAAAAGACTCTCAATAATGCCTAAGATAAATCTAATTTCCAATCAGGGTTTCGGAGAATTTGCGACTCATACTGTGGAAAGTGAATCAATATTGAGTAGCATGGCAATTGGAGAACTTAGTTTTCCACTCATTCATCCGAAAAAGGTAGTTGCAGAAGAATTTACAGAATATTTTAGTCGAAGATTAATGTTTCGGCTTCCATTCTTTGAGAGGCTTTTCTATTATTCACTTCGACATATCTTTAATTTTTTTTCCAGACTTGGGATAAGATAAACATGAAATCAATAGATATTGTAATACCTTCATTTAACGAAGAAGGCAACATAAAGTCTCTATATGATCGAGTCCTTAAATTAAATCTTAAAAAATATAAACTGCGTTTGCTGTATGTTGATGATGGAAGTAGGGATAATACTCTTTTTGAAATCAAAAAACTATCTAAGAATAAAAAAGGTATAAAGGTGTCTTATATCTCTTTCTCTAGAAATTTTGGTCATCAAGTTGCATTGAAGGCTGGACTTGATCATTCGAATGCAGATGCTGTAATTTCTATGGATGCGGATTTACAACACCCTCCAGAATTAATTCCGGCACTCATTCAAAAATGGGAGGAGGGTGCTGAGATCGTTTATACAATAAGAAAAGACAATGAAAATGTTTCTTGGTTTAAACGCAATACCGCCTCAATGTTTTATAATATTCTGAATTATTTATCAGGTTTGGAAATTTCACACGGAGCAGCTGATTTCCGTCTTCTTGATAAAAAGGTGATTTTCGCCCTAAGGTTATTTAATGAAAAGAATCTTTTTATTAGAGGGCTTGTTACGGCCATCGGATTTAAAAAAGAATCCGTCGAATATATTCCTGAATTAAGAGTTTGGGGCGTTAGTAAGTATAGTATTAAACGAATGTTTTTATTTGCCCTAGATGGAATTACTTCATTTTCTGTAAAACCTTTGCATTTTGCTACTTACTTCGGTATGGTACTTTCGTTTTTCTCTGGTGTCTATACTATATATGCTATAGTTATATATTTTTCTTCAGATAGCGTAGTCAGTGGTTGGGCCTCTGTACTTACTAGTGTATTATTTATCGGTGGTATGCAATTAATCATTTTAGGAATTATTGGCGAATATCTGGGAAAATTATTCATTCAATCTAAGGGGCGCCCTAATTATCTGATCAGCGAAAAGGATCTCTAATTTAAGTTCTAATGTATTCTAGTATATTTAAAACGGATCAACTTCTTTTTCTTTTGTTTTTTACATTCTTAATTCTGATATGGAAGCGAATTAAGTATGAAAAAACTATTGTATTATTTTTTAGTATTTTGTTCTCATACTATATTTTCGGTCCAAATTTTAAGGCAAAATTTTGGTTAATCGATGATCATGAAATCTTTCAATTCTTAGGTTCTGAATCGAATCCAAGTGGTTGGCCTGATTTTTTTAGTGTATTAATGGATCAGACAGAAGTGGGATTATTTGGTATTAGTACACGTTATAGACCTGCTTATTATATTCTAAGGTTAATTGAAGTTTTCCTCTGGAAGGATAATTCTTTTCTTTGGTATATGTTTCGGTTTATAATAATAGTATCTTTTACCTATTCCTTAATCTTATTGTTTCGGATTTTTTTAACAACACCTGTTGCGTTGGCATGGACTTTCGCTTGTTTTAGTTTTACTTATTGGGCAGATATATATTCTCGTTTAGGACCTGGTGAAACATATGTAACTCTGGGAGTAGCTATCTATATTTTAACTACCTTCAATTGGGATAAGAAAATTCGGCAAAATCTAGGTTCCGTAATTTTACAAGTATTGGCTCTCATGATTATAATTGGTTCAAAGGAAAATATGTTTTTAATGGCGTTTTTACCATTTTTCTTTTTTTCGAATCAATTAAACGAAAAATGGAAGTTCAGATACTATCATGCTCTATATATCATTCCAATATTATTTGGCTTTCTAATTGTATTTGCTGTAATAAAAGCAATTTCTATAAATCCTGTAGATGTGAATGGTAATAGCGCGCAGATTCCAGAGAGGTTGAGGAAATTATTCGCTTTGATTGACAATTCCCTAATCTCACAGCCATTGATTTTGTTTGTTTTACTTGGAATCGTAATTGCAGTTAAAAAGAGTTTCATTAGATTTCTAATGAAATTTTGGTCAGCTATAGCTATTTTATTATTTTTAATCATTAATATACTACTGAATATCGTTTTTTATAGTGGGGAATTGCCTCAAAATAATCGATATGATTTCCCTGTTGCAGTCTTCTATAACCTTTACTTTGTAATTTGTTTAGGATTGATTATTCGAATTATTTTTCCCAAAAAAATAATGAAAAACAGGCTGTTCTTTTCTTTCGTATTTTTAGTTTTTGCCTCTTTCGGTTTTTCTGCTTTCGCTATAAATGAAATCCAGAACTTCTCAAGGAAAAATTCCAAGAGGACATTGGCTTTGCATCAGACGATTGAAACATTGAAGTTTGAATCAAAAGATAATTTAGGCATTATTTTTGTTCGGAACTTCACTGAGTTTGAACCTGCTGATTCGCTCTTACAGTATGCAAAGTATTATAATTTACAATTTCCATTTATTATGGATGTCGATGATGTTAAGTATTATTCTCAATTTCAGGATGGACTCATGTCCTACTTAAGAAATTTAAGTCTCCAGGGAGATATAACGAAAAATTTGAAGCCTCTTGGGAATTTAAAAAAGGAAAATATTGACCATTGCATACTTTTTCATTTTGGGGAATTTTCTTTTAATCCCAATGAAAAATATCCGTTTTGTAAAGAGATAAATCAACGGTTGATTGTTTATTAGCAAATAGTTTAACAAGATACTTGAATTTTTTTCATCACAATAGTATTTTATTTTTTAGAGAGATGTCGTTCTAAAAGTTATGTTTTCCTATTTCTGATTTGTGTGTCGAAAAGTGTTTTAATGATAATTACTTATTACTGTTAAAGAGATATTGATTAATGAGTTCAACAGAAAATATTAATATTATATCAATTGTGACTCCCTCTTTCAATCAGGGAGAGTTTATTGAGAGAACTTTGAAATCCGTTATTTCTCAGGAAGGCGATTTCTTTATCGATTATATTGTTATGGATGGAAAATCCAATGACAACACTGTCGATATTTTGGATTATTTTAAAAAAAAATATGATGTAGGTGAATTAGTACAGGAATTTAAAGGTCGAAAATTTAAAAAATTTCAAATAGATTCGAATTGCAAGGTAAATTGTCTTGGAGTTAGCTATCGGTTTTATTCCGAAAAAGACAAGGGGCAAACGAATGCGATCAATAATGGCTGGAAAATTGCAGAAGGCAATATTATTGCTTGGTTGAATTCTGACGATGTTTATCTTCCTGGTGCCTTAAGCAAAGTTGTTAGTCTGTTTTTAAATAAAGATGTCTATGCTCTTTATGCAATAGGACTCCATATAGATAAGAGTGACAATTTAATAGAATTTTATCCAATTGAAACATATTCTTTTTCAAGGCTGTTTGAATATTGCATTATATGCCAACCGACGGTCTTTTTGAGACGCGATATATTGGATATTATCGGCTATCTAAATGAATCTCTTGGTTATTGTATGGATTACGAGTATTGGCTGAGAGTAGCAAAGAGTTTCGAATTTACATTCCTTCCTAAAACAATTGCTTGTACGAGAATACATGAAAATACAAAAACAAGTCAAAATTTCAACGTACATAACGAAATTCTTGCAATGCAAAAAAATTTGATCGGTAAGGTCTCTGCGCATTGGCTTTTCTTTTATGCAAAATATTTTCTGTTAAAAATGGGAATATTTGGAAATGGAATTTTATTGAAAATCGCAGTTAGGTTATATGCTTATTTCTTAAGGTTAAAATACCAATAATGGATTCAAATCGCTTGGTTTATATTAAAAAGTTTGTTTGGTTGCCATATGGGCAAAAAATGATTCAAGTATTCTGTCTTGAGCAGGGAGCAATAAGAAAAGCAATTTGTTATAATGAATTTTTGAACAAAAGTTTTGAGATTCTTGACTTAGCAGATATTCGGATATCGGATTCTAGCGAAAACTTTCCCTCAAATAGTGAAGAGTTTTTAAGATTTGAAAATTATCTTTGATATTTCTATACTTGCATGGTCCGTTCGTAGTAATAAAGCGAAAACGGGAATTTTCCGAGTGATAGAAAATTTGTTAAATGAGTCTATACACCAAAAGGATTTTGAACTTTATCTGTCTTCTGTTCAGGGCAATATTTGCAGTTTTTATGAATATTTAGAGAATCATAATATACGTATACAATCTGATCGTTTACTGGTGCCTAGGAAATATTCAAAATCTAAAGATAAGGTTTTTCTTCTTTATCTTTGGGTTTTGAATTTAGTGGATTTCAAGAGAAAGGTATTGTATAAGTTTTTCATTCCTAAAATCATTCAATCTATTTTGGATCCTCTTCTTATGATCTTGGGAATGAGGGAATATTTATATCCAATTAGAAGTGAGTTTTTAAATGAAGAGTTTATTTTCCATTCGCCTTACTTGCCTTTTCCTGCTTTTATCAAAAATTCAAAGATTCGGAAGGTAATTTTTATTCATGACTTAATCCCCATTTTGTATCCGGAATTTTTTGTTTCGAATCGTGATAATGTAGTCTGGAAAATTATCCGAGATTTAGACTCTGAAACCAATATCATTACTAATTCTGAGTTTAGTAAGTTGGATATTATTAAATCGATTCCTAATATTAATAAGGATAGGATAAATGTAGTTTTATTGGGATGTGATAAGGTTTTCCATGAAGTAGAATCTGATTTTGAATTAGATAAAGAAATTTTGAAGTATGGTTTAAAAAACAAAAAATATATTCTTACTGTTTCAACTCTTGAGCCAAGGAAAAACTTGAAATCATCAATTCGTGCATTTGTTCGGTTAGTGGAAGAAGGTTTAGATCCCGAGATAAAATTTGTCATCTTAGGTGGGAGAGGATGGGGAGTTGAGTTTGGCACTTTAGAATCCGAATATCCTGATGTTTTCAAGAATCGAATCATTTTTTTGGGTTTTATATCAGATGAAGAAATGGCGTTAATATATTCTGGAGCATTGTTTTTTGTTTATCTTTCTTTATATGAAGGTTTTGGGTTGCCACCTCTAGAAGCTATGAAATCTGGTCTTCCAGTGATTGTTTCAAATACTTCATCATTACCTGAAGTGGTTGGTGAGGCCGGTGTCCTTGTTGATCCTAGGGATGAAGATGAAATTTTTCTAAGAATGAAGGATCTTGTTACTAGTAGAGGTTTACGTAGGAAACTTTCTCTAAAATCCAGGAAACAAGCGTCACTTTTCAGCTGGGAAAAATCCGTGCTTCAACTTAAAAAGATTTATCAAAATATTTTAAAATGAAAGTTTTATTCGATCATCAAATTTTTTTTCAAAATAAATACGGCGGAATCACAAAGATTTTTTTTGAAATTTTCAAAAAACTTGATCAAGAAAGGATTAATTACTCAATTCCCCTTGATTTATCTAGCTATGAAGATGGAAAAATTTTCAGTCAGTTTGGAGCTAGACAAATAAACCAAGTTAAACCTTTTTCATTATATGGCCTTTATAAAGTAACTTTATCAATATTTCGCAAATTAGGATTGCAAATTCCAGATTTTCTTTTGAATAAAGAAAGCGGTATCCAAAGATTTAGCCTTTCTAGGGAAATTAAATTTGTTAACGAAGAAGTAGTTTCTGCCCTTACAAATAATGAATATACTGTATTTCATCCAACCTATTATCATCGCTATTATCTTAATTCGATTGAACAAAGTAAAACTAAACTAGTTTTAACAATTCATGACTGCGTACATGAATTGTTCCCTGAATATTACGGTTCAAACAATTTTTTACTAAGAAATCGCGAAATACTTTCGAAAGCCGCAGATCGAATCGTATGCGTCTCCAACTCAACCAAAGATGATTTTCTTAGTATTTATAATCATATTCCAAAAGAAAAAGTTTTTGTAATTCATAATGCAGGTGATCTTTCGAAGGAACCGGTAGAAGGGACTCAGGACTTTGGTGCAGATTATATTTTGTTCGTAGGTAATAGGGGAGAATATAAAAATTTTGAATTTCTCTTAAAAGTTTTTAGTTCATTATCCAGAGAAAAAAAACTTATTCTTGTCTGTGCTGGCGGAAAGTCGTTTAGTCCGAAAGAATTAAAGAATATAAATGGATTAGGATTGTCTGACAAAGTGAAGCATGTCTCATTTTCTTCAGATACTGTATTAGCGAATCTTTATCGAAATGCAAAGTTATTTGTTTATCCCTCGTTATATGAGGGTTTTGGCATTCCATTATTGGAAGCTATGTCAGTTGGTTGTCCTGTTTTCTGTAGTGACATTAAAGTGTTTAAGGAAGTTGCAGGTGATGCTGCCGAATATTTTGACCCCAAGAATGCGACTGCCTTTTGTGAATTGTTACTGGAAAACTTAAATTCAACGCACAAGTTAGAATCACTTCGAATGAAAGGCTATGAACGGGTTAAGGCTTTTTCCTGGGATAAATGCACTAATTCATATTTAGAAATCTACAAAGAACTGAGTAAAGTTTAATTGAAATCAATACCTCTGGTTACTGTCATTACCGTTGTCCGCAATGCCGAGAAAACAATTCAAAGAACTTTGGTCTCTGCATTAGAACAGAAAAATGTAAGTTTAGAAATTATCGTTTGGGATGGCCTTAGCACAGACGGAACGCTTAAACAAATAGAAAAATACCGTAGGCAGTTAACGATTGTTTCGCAGAGAGATTTTGGTGTTTATGATGCTATGAATCAGGCATTAAAAATAGCAAATGGGAAATGGATTCTTTTTTTAAATGCTGACGATTATTTTTTATCTAGTGATTCATTGAGTTTGCTATTGAGTGAAGTTGGAAATACTGAATTTGACTATGTATGTGGTTGTGCCACTTTGTTTTTTGGATTAAAAAAATGGCCTCCTAAAACTTTGACTGACATAGATTATTTTTTAGGAAATCCTTCCAATCATCAAACCTATTTATGTAAAAAGAAAGTTTACGATCATTTAGGAGGATTTAACACCCAGTATAAATATGCTGCAGATGTAGATTTTATGTATAGAGTGATTCAAGCTGGGTACAAGGGACTTCCAGTTTTTAAGTCGATTGTAAATTATTCACTTGGTGGATTATCATCAAAAAATATTTCCGCAGGTGTTGATGAGTTGGATAAAATTAGATCTAATTTTTTGAATTCAGATTTGGTTTTTGCAAGGGAATCGCGATTAGTCTTTCAAGATGGTTTAGAATTTTCCGAACAGTTTAAAAGCGAAGTTTTTTCCCGAAAATTGTCAAAAACGCAAAAAAGATTTTTGGATGATTTTTTTAAATTTAACAAATCGATTGAATCAACATCATTTATTGAATTAAATCGAAAACGGTTTGTCCGTTTTATGAAAAATATAGCGAAGAAGTTTGTGTTTTTTATTCTTAAATTTATTCCTTCAAGATATATATGAAAAAAATTTTAATCATTGGTGCAGGTTTCTCTGGAGCAGTTGTTGCGAATTCATTGGCTAAGACAGGTCGTTATTCTATCGATGTAATTGATGAACGAAACCATATCGGTGGCAACTGTCATACTGAAAGGGATAAGGAAACTGGTATTATGGTTCATAAATACGGACCACATATTTTCCACACAAGTAACAAGCTTGTCTGGGACTATGTGAACCAATTTGACCGTTTTCATCCTTTTGTAAATAGAGTGAAGTCAATATACAATGGACAAGTCTATTCTCTCCCAATTAATTTGCATACTATCAATCAATTTTATGGTAAGGCCCTTTCTCCGGGAGAGGCAATCGATTGGATTCAATCAAAAGGTGACAAGTCTATACAGGAACCAAAAACATTTGAAGAACAGGCTAAAAAGTTTGTTGGAGAAGAGTTGTATAAAGCATTCTTTTATGGATATACAAAGAAACAATGGGGGTGCGAACCATCGGAATTACCGGCATCAATCTTGAAAAGACTACCAGTTCGCTTTTCTTATGATGATAATTATTATAATGATCGATATCAAGGGATACCTGAAAACGGGTATTCTTATGTTATTGAAAGGATATTAGCACACGATTTAATTAGAGTAAAATTAAATCAAAAATTTTCAGGCGAAAGTGATATTGATTTGGATTACCATCATATTTTTTATACAGGTCCTATTGATGCATTTTTTTCCTTTCGTCATGGGCGACTTGGTTATCGCACTGTATATTTTAAAGACTTTCGAGAAGAGGGCGATCATCAAGGGAATCCTGTCATTAATTATGCAGATGAGTCAGTCCCATATACTAGAATACACGAACATAAACATTTTACGCCTTGGGAATCTTTTGATAAAACCATCTATTTTGAAGAATACAGTAAAGAAACTACTGAAACAGATATTCCATATTATCCTAAGAGGCTAGAGAGTGATTTGAAAAAACTTAAGTTATACGAAGAAGAAGTCAGGCTTATACAAAAAGTTAGTTTTTTAGGACGTTTAGCTACGTATCGATATTTGGATATGCATCATATTATTGAAGAGGCGCTTGATTGTGCGGCAAAATTTTTGGAATCGGACAAATCCGTTTAGAATTCGAATTTATAGGCTGATCAAATAACTTCATTTTTACTTTTAAAAATAAATCATTTCCACATCCTGTCCATATTCCCATGCCTAAAGTTTCTGTAATAATGCCTGCATATAATGCGGTTTCCTATCTGGAAGAGTCTGTCAATTCATTGAAAAACCAAGGATTTCAAGACTGGGAACTTCTACTGATAGATGATTGCTCTAAGGATGAAACGGTCTCTCTTGCCAAAAAAATTGCAAAAACTGACCCCCGAATCCAAGTCGTTCAAAAGGAAAAAAATTCGGGATCGGCAGATACTCGTAATACAGGAATTAAACTAGCTAAGGGTGAATATATTGCTTTCTTAGATGCTGATGATTTGTGGGAACCAGAATTCTTAGAAAAAATGATTCCATTTATGCAGAAATACCAATCTCCATTTTCCTTTTCTTCTTATCGTATAGTTGATGAAAATGGAACCGAATTTTGTGAACCATTTATGGTAAAGGCAAAAGAGTATACATATCGTGATTTGCTTTTTTATAATCGTGTTGGCCTACTTACTGCGATTTATCATGTTCCTAGCGTAGGTAAAAAATTTTTTGATCCTAGTTTAAAAAGTCTTCGTGACGATTATGCTTTATGGTTGGATATACTTCGGGAAGGCAAAAAAGCATTTGGAAATTCTGAAATTTTGGCTAGATACCGTGTTCGCAGGGGGGCAGCGACATCTAACAAGAAAAAAGTGATGTTTGCCCATTTTCGGATGTTAAAAAATCGAGAAAAACTTAGCTTTTTCTCCGCTTTGGTTCTCACTTTCATTCACGGGATTCGCGGGCTAAGGAAATATAAAAATAAATAGGCGCCATCAACACCACATAGTCTTTTTTACAGCTTGACTTCCCTTAATCTAAAGAATTCCTAGAAGGTAAATATGGTCGCTAGACGTAACCTCGGAAGTTCCGGGAAAATCAATAAAACTTCCCTTATTATCCCTATTTATAATGAATCCTCTCACCTTGAGGAATTTTTAGATAAGGTCGATTCTTTAAAATTACCTACCCCCAAGGAGCTCGTTTTTATTGACGATGCCTCCAGAGATAACTCCCTTTCTATTTTACAAAAATATCGGTTCCGTTCGGAACATAAAATCTTAATGCAAGAAAAGAACCAAGGCAAAGGGGCAGCTCTGCATAGAGGTATTTCCGAAGCTACTGGCAATATTATCATTGTTCAGGATGCTGACTTCGAGTATGACATGGACGAAATTCCTATGTTGATTACACCGATTGCTGAAGGAAAGGCGGACGTGGTTTTTGGGTCTCGATTTAAGAAAGATGGACGTCAAGTACATCGCACCTTTCACTATCTGATCAATCGCATTTTAACGATCTTGTCCAATATCCTAAGTGGGTTGTATCTAACAGATATGGAAACTTGTTATAAAGCTTTCCGCGCTGAAATTATTCAAAATATTTCGCTTGAATCAAAACGTTTTGGTTTTGAACCAGAGGTTACAGCAAAAGTTGCCAGATTGAAAGTCAAAGTTCAAGAGTTTCCTATATCTTATTATCCAAGAAATTATTTAGAAGGTAAAAAGATCACGTGGAAAGATGGGATTGCTGCATTACGTCATATAATTTTTTTCAATTTATTCGCAAACAAAAGGGAATTCTTTCACAAGTCTCTCCCGGAAAAATATATACCTAAGACTGCAAATTGGCTTTAAACCTATATGGTTAGGTTTTTACCTTTTTTTGGGGAAATGTTTCTTTTATTGGGGTTGGTATTTGTTTTTCAATCTCATACAAACCAAAAGAACTTTCGCATTGACCTCCTTGGACTTGGTTTATTCCTCTTTATCATCTATACTTCTTTCCATTGGCGCTCCTTCCTTTTGGAAAAAAGAAAATACTGGGATCTCTTTCTTACTATCTTTCTAACCTGTTTTGTCTTTTTAAAAATCGCCGAATATGATCCAGTCCAAGTTCTCCCGCAAAAAATGGGAATCAAGGTGATTTCTTTTATTTGGATTTTGTTTCTTTTATTTACATTTAAAAAGTTATCTGAGAATAATTTTTCTTTAATAGGTCCATTTCTAGCAATTATTCCCGCAATTTCCTTTGGCGATTTTATGGCATATCCCTCTGTGCCTATTGCCTTTGCGATTGTTATGGGAGGCAAAAATTTAAAATTTTATCGCACAGCAAAGTTATCTACATTTTATTTCCCATTACTTTTGATTTTGCTTTTAATCTTCAAGGATTGGTGGGATGATTTTGCCTTACAACGAGCGATCCTAGTTCTTGAAGGATTTATATTCTTTCGTCTTTTTACCATTTGGGAAAGACAGAAAACTCTATTCTTTTTAAAATCTTGCGTTTTGTATTTTATATTAAATTCTTGTTTTTTGATTTGGAAAATCTTTCAAGATCCGAATTTTCAGATTACTTCATACCATGAAGATATCTTCCTCATTCCAGTTAGTTTACTCGCTTCTAATGCCCTCTTAATCTCAGGAGTTTCAGTAATCATTTGGCTTGAGCCAAAACAATCACAGCTCCAGAAATATCTTAATGTTCTCGCTGTTTCCATATCTATCGCATTTCTTGGCGTAACCATTTCAAGGAATTCTATTCTATCTTTTGCTGTTTTTGTTACTATCTACTTTCTATTTTTAGGCTCCCCTAAACGTAAGTTATATGGCTCTATTTTTGTATTGTCCCTTTTGGTATTAGGCATTTTTATTTTTCTTAAAACAGAAAAATCAGTTTTCAGTTTGGGAACGACAACTATACGGCTCTCGATATGGAGTTTTTATATACTAGCTACACTCAAGTCGAATCCATTTTTTGGATTTGGTTTGTTTCCTGAAAATAAAATACCGTTCAGCATAACCGATGTCTCAGATACTAATAGTGCTTTTTTTATTCGTGATTATATTTTAAATTTTAATAGTTTTCCGTTAGCACACAATCTTTATGTACAAGTTTTCGGTTCCTTCGGGATTGTTGGCTTTCTATTAGTTCTTATTTGGTTCGTTTATATAGCATATACTAAAAGACATTTTTTTCGAACGTTATGGATGCATAACTCCGCTATTTGGTGTTTACTGTTGGTTTGGGCTTTGCATGAATTATATGATTTTAATACTTTGGAAATCTCGAATATTTTTTTGTTAGTTGGGGTTTTTGCATTAATTGAATTTCCTTTTGATAAGGAAAGTGTAGAGAAAAGGCCGAATCCCTCTAAATACGCTATTATCGTAATTGTTGTAATCTTAACTGCAAGTAGCTTTAGGTTTTCTTTAGTTGAACATTTTACTCTAAAATATAGTAAATATGTAATACCACATAATTTTGAATTCTTTTTGCCTAAAGAAACGGATGCCACTCGAACAAATTTAGAAATTCCAGTTCGGTCTTCTTCGACGTATCAATTTTTAGGTAATAAGTTTTTCTTTTTAAATCTTGCTTTAACTCAATCAGAAAGCAGCCAAGCGAATTTAATCGAAAAGTGTTTTCAATACCAGTTATTGCCTGCGATTTGTTATTCGAAACTATTGGGTTACCAAAAGCAGAATGAAGTATCTACTGGTTTAGTGGGCTTGACGGAATATTTGTTATCATTAAATGATCCATTTGAAATATATAAACGAGAGTCTCAATGAAAAAAACAAGCGTTAGTTTTGTGATCCCATGTTTGAATGAAGAGAAAACACTTCCTTATGTATTGGAAAAATTGGTAAGAATAAAGGAAGATTATTCAAAAAAAATGGATATAGAAATTTTGGTTTCAGACAATGGAAGTACTGATAAATCTATATCTATAGCAAAGAAATTTGGTGTAAGGGTTGCACCTGCTAAGGAACGCGGGTACGGTGCCGCACTAGATTCTGGGATTAGAAATGCAAAAGGTGATATCATTGTTTTTGCCGATGCTGATGATACGTATGACTTTTTAGAAGCACCAGCTTTAATTCTTAAACTTGTTGAAGGCGATTATGATATGGTAATCGGCTCACGACTTGATGGAGAAATTCATAAAGGTGCGATGCCTTTTTTGCATAGATACTTAGGTACGCCGGTTATTAATTGGATTATTAATTTATTATATTCTAAGAAATTTAAAATTCGCGATAGCAATTCCGGGTTTAGATGTTTTAAAAAAGATAAATACCTTTCTTGGGATATAAAAAGTAAGGGAATGGAGTTTGCTTCTGAATTGCTAATCAAAGCATTGTTGCACGAGTCGAAAATGGAACATGTGCCGGTTTCGCTCTACCCGGATAAAGAGGGTAGAATCCCTCATTTAAAAACATGGCGTGATGGAATGCGTCATCTTTTGCGGATTTTGTTTTATGCTCCGCATTTATTTGAACGATGCGGCCTTGTGTTATTTTCTTTCTTCTGGTTGCAGTTGTTGGTCGGCTTTTTTGTTGGAAAAGTCATTTCCATTGCTGGGATGAATTTATATGGAATTCATTCAATGGTATTCTTTGCCTTTTTATCCATTTTGGGACTCAGTCTTTGGGGAACAGGTTTGTTAATAGCAACGAAACAACCCAGAATAAGCAAAATGTACCAAAATATTTTGTCGATGGAAGAGGATCGCCTCTTTTTTGTTTTGCTAAGTGGTCTTGGTATTATCGCTCTGGCCATCGTATTGGTATTTTTGCAATGGCAAAAGAGCGGATTTGTTTTTATCAACTTGGAACGTGAGTTTATTGTTGCTACAAATTTGAGTTTAACATTATTCATTTTTGCACTCCAAGCGGTAACGGCTCACATAATCAAACGAGATTAGGAATGAAGTTTTCCAAGAGACTTGGTATATATCTCCTAATTGGATTAATCCCATTCTTCTATCGTTGGAAGTGGAATGAGAGTTCTGTATTCATATCTAGTGATCCTGAGATAAAATACTATCAATTGATTCATAGTCAAAATGGTGGTAAGGCCGAAGAGTGTTTTTTTCCTGCAAAGGATTTGGGTTTTACTCAGTCGATGCTTCCCTTTGGTTATCCTTGGGCATTTGAGTTGAAGGATGGACGCTGTGTTTTTCAATATCCTGTTCTTTTCACATGGCTTCAAAAGATTCTTTTGATTGGGATTTCTTTAAAATGGATCTCTTTTTTCCCCATTCTTTTTTTCTTTTTAAATTTTCTCCTATTGGATCATATCATTTCTCGAATTGATCCTGAAGGAATTAGAGTTTTATTGTCTGTAGTTATGATTCAGTGTTTAACTCCGATTTTTTTATCCTCACTTGACTATTCTGAGCTTACCATCACGAACTTCTTTTTTTTAGCTTCGATTCTTTCTTATCATTTGTTTATTGAGAAAAAACAATTTAGATTTGGGCTTTTATTAGCCGTATCAATCGTATTCAATTTTCAGCTTAGGCCAGAATCAACAATCGCTCTAATACTCTATTTAAGTATTTCTTTTCTGTATGAAAAAGACAAAGTCGGTCTCCTTAAAAGTTTTTCTCCTTATGTTTTCTTAAGTGTATTACTTATGGCTATTTTTTCCATTTGGAATCAATCCGTTTATGGCCACTATTTAGGAATGCGTGGTTTGAATACGATGATGGATATGGAAAATGGGCAATTTTCACGCAATCTACTTGGGGAATGGATAGCAGATCTTTGGGGAAACCAATTTAAGATTGGAATATTTAGAGGTTACCCCATTTTGTTTTTAGGATTCATTTGTTTTGGATTAAAAAAAGATAAAAGAATGTTCGCCTTTTTAACCGCAGGTTTAGTTTTTCTTTTAATGCTTCCCATTATTTCTCCTTATCGTGCTGGGGTGGATATATTTGGAATGCGTTACTTTGAAAGTGGAATATATCTACTTATGATTGGTGTTTTTCTAACTTTTGGAAATCAGAATTCAAAATTGAAGTATTATCTTTTGGTTTTACCTTTTCTTTATTTTTGTTATAAGTCTGATTCTCGAGCAATCAAACAATGGACTTCTTCTGCAAAATTATACCATCAAGTGATGAATACATTTGATGAGTTAAGTCCGGATTTAATTGTCCATAGAGGCCTTTCACTTTCTTATCTTGTTGGTATTAGTTATGTGAAGTATCCGCAGATAGCCATTTATTCCAATGAAGATTGGTTAAAAGTCGAAACCATATTGCGAGACCAGAAAAAAAAGATATTATATTTGGAGTGGGAGGGTAACCAGCTCGTAAATAATGAGTTTCCTGAAAAAATCTGGAAACAGAAGTTCGATATAAACTTTAAACTAAATCCTAATGCCTATGTTATTCAATCGGAACACAAGATTGCACATTTCAAAGGATATTTGCTGGAAAGGCCAAAGTGAAACAATTAAAAGTTTGGTTATTTCAATTTTTAAATTTTTTAACTCGAAAACAAATTCTTGTTATTCTGTTACTTGCATTAGTATCTTTTTTTGTCTATAAAAGAATTACTTGGGACTCTGGAATTAGTCCACTGATTCAATCTGATTCACAGATCAAACTTTACCAAACGATTCAATATAAGGAAAATGGGCTTAAACAACACGAGTGTTATTCGAAAAATAATGAAATAGACCCTGAATATCGATTTTATCCCTTCCGATACCCTTGGGTTTATTTCATTGGTCAGGATGGTGACACAAAAGAATGTGTTTTCCAATATCCAACATTTTTTGCACAGTTTTTTTCCATTCTCCCATTGCCTTACCGACTCTTCAATGGAGTAGTTTTACTTTTATATTTTTTACTTACGGTAGGTATCGTTTTTTTTATTCGTTCTGTTTTTCATGTTCGTAAAGTTGAAAATCTATATTTGGCATCCATTTTATTTTTAGTTGGTTATTGTGTTTCCAGCGCTATTGAGTTCTCGGAAAGTATTCCTTCTCATATTTTTTTATTAACTTTTTTTTATGGAGTGTTGTCCTTAGAAAGTTCAAAAAAAAGAGCAGGTGTTGTCGAATTTTTGGCCGGGTTCGCCGGAGCTGTATCGATTTTTCTTCGTTCCGAATCTGCTATTTATATCGGAATATTGGGTCTTATGGTTTTGATACTGAACCGCTTTAGGTTATTATTTCTAGTTAAAAAATATTCTTTGCTTTTGTTTGGTCTTACTATCGCTATAATTTTGTTAGGTGCGTATAACTTAATTGAGTTTGGTGAAATATTAGGTGTAAGAAGCAAGGTAAGTCTCAATGACTTTCATCGATTGCAAATAAGTGATAGATTGTATTTTTTTAAAGAGTTTATGTTCGGCAATACTTTTCGGACTGGATTTGTATCCTACTGTTTTCCATTGATTATTTTTATTGGTTTTGTGGTTTATCGCGGAAGCTTATCAAATTCGCAGAAACTAGTGCTTTGGGTTGGACTTTTATCTCTGCTTTTGGTTGTAATCCTGAGTCCTTATTCTCAAGGCGGATTGTATCTTGGATTACGATATACAGAGTTTTCTTATGTGCTGCTTACCATATTTGTGATTTCAGTCTTTGCTAATGAAGGAAGTGCAGATAGACGCCAGTGGTTACTTTTATTAATTGTATTACAAATTGCTTTGGGCTTTTACCATGTTAAGCGAAATTTTAAAACAATCGACTTTGTAAAAAAATACCATGAAATTTTGCAGTCGGAATGGCTTAAATATTCAGATGCCCCTGTTATTCATTTAAGTACCTTCGATTTGCTACTTATTTCTGATTCCTTTCTAAAAAAACCTCATTTGATAGCAAATAAACAAAGTGAGTTCAGTATTTTGGAAAGTCGATTGTTTAAGCTGGGAATTCCCAAATTTCAGGTTTTCGTTTATGATTTTAAACCACCTAAAGATGATAATATTTCCGATGAGTTTTATGACGAATGGGTAAATTCTAAATACGAAATTGAATCAAAATATTATAAAAAAACATCGGACTCAAACACTGCGGGTTACCGGTATATGTTGTGGGAAAAAAAATAAAACAATGAAGTTATTTTTTTGATCATTTAGATTGTTCCCTTAATTTGTTTGCGTAATTCAAAATAAGGCGAAGCTTTTCTGAAATTTTTTCTTCATTATCTTTTGTAAATTTCCAAAAGATGACAAGCGGTATTAAATATAGTTGGAAATGAATTCGATCAAAAGCTTGTTCTAAGTGTACTTGCGGGTCAAGTGAGGTTAGAAGAAAAATCCCTGTGTAAATAGAAATAGAGATTAGGTAGAGTAATACAGTGATCCTTAAATTCAAACTTCCCCAAAATAGAACAAGAAGGAGTAGGGTCAAAAGAAAGCCTTTTGTGAGTGAAAGATAAAATTTAAGAAAAAAATCTATTACTAACAACCATAGACTTCCATTTAGCAATCGTTCTAGGATAAAATTTGTTCCGGGAGAAGATTGGTTGATTGCTTTAAAGTCTGAAGATAAAAAGCTACCTTTTGCTAGTAAATACCAAGTGGGAGCACCAAATGCAACCAATAGAAAAAGACCTAGGATTAGAAATTGTTTTGTAATTCGTCTTTCTATATAGCTTAAGAAAAAGAAAAAAACTAAAATGACGATTGTGATTAACAAGGCTTCACTTTTTAAATTAGTAAGTAATGAAAGAGATAAAAATAACAAAACTTGCGATTTTTTTTTATCTCTTTCTATTAAATAATAGGTAGCAATCGCAAATGTCACGGAGACTGGAAAGTCTGCACATAAATCAGATACCACAAGTAAATAGTTGGGGTGGAATAAAAAAGTTCCAGTAAGAATGATAAAACCCCATCTTATAGATGGATTCTTTATCTCTAGTAACCTATCTGTGAAAAATAAATACAATAGAGCCAGATATAGATAGTTAGGAATTTTGGCTGTAATCAGGAAACTGTTTACACTGGAAAAAACAAGGGATAAGTCTGCATGGAGTAGAGGTATTCCCAGTGGATAATTTGGCATTCTCCAATATTGGTTCCAGAGAGGTATGGGATTTCCATCCAAAATGGAGAGGGCTAACATTCGACCTTTTCCAATCCACATAGCATATGCATCCAACATTCCGAAGGGATTTAAACTTAAGCGAATTTCTGTTATATAGCCAATCAACATAAAAAGTAAAAAATTGGCAAAGATCGAAACAAAATCTTGTTTTTTGAATTTATACTTTTTTGATTGGTGAAGGATATGTAAAACCCCAAAAATAAATATGATTACAAGAAAGTATAATAGTCCTGTGTAATATTCAGGAAAAAACCCAAGCATGATAAAAGATGCCAAGTTCGTTAAAAGTACTAGGATCAATAAATTAGTCATTGTTTCTCCCAAAAGCAGATAGAGTAGAATTCACCGGTTATGTTTGGTTTACAATTTTGGAAAAGTTGAGCATTTTTATTTTCAATTTTTGAATCGGGATTTGCGATGACTATGTGTCCAGACTTGGGTAGTTTCATCTCAAATGAATTTAGGCTAGTGGGCGCTGCTGCCATTTGTAAAACATCAAATTGAAAAACTTGATTATCAATGTAATATAATTCTTCATTGCCTTGTAGTTCTCTAAATTTTATTGAGAGAGTTGTGATATCTTGAAAATGATTTGGATAAAACATGTGCGGATAAGCTTGGACAAGTTGTTTCATTGAATCCAAACTTTTTTTTGTGGATCGTATTTGTTTTGTTAGATCTCCCCATATTTGAAACGATAATAATATTAAATATATACTAAGGGCAATCGTTAAAAATTTCTTCGTTTTTTCTTTCATATGGAGTCCCAATTTGAACGGGAAAGATAAACCAATCTTTCTTTTTGATTAAAAACTGAAAAGATATTTCTACTTTGATAGACAAACCTTTTGTTTTTTTTAGGGGACCTTTCGTTTGATTAGAATCGCTTGACTAAAAAGGCTAAAATTTTATTCTTTATGAGTTAACCTGCATTACTTTTAATTCGATAAATTTCATGAAAAAAATATTCCCTTCCTTTTTATTTTCCTCTGGTCCGATTGGTAGCGGGTTCGTATTCTTGCTTTTCATTTTGTTGGCCTTTTTTTTAAGATATCCATCCTTTGGTTATACCGCAATTGATTGGGATGAGATCACCTATTCTTTGATAGGAGAGGGATGGTTACAAGGGAAACTTCCCTTTCGCGATTTGTGGGATATCAAACCGATTGGCATATATTTAGTTTACGCAATCATTCACGGTCTTTTAGGATTTTCCATTTTTGCAATCCGTGTTTCTACGTTACTTGTGGTTGTTTCTTCAGCTTTTATTATTTGGCTTCTTTTAAGAAAAACAAATCGTTCTTTTGCCTTTGGAACAGGTTTTGGTTTTTTAATTCTTTTTAGTTATTTTCTCAACGGTCTTTCAGGAAACACGGAATTATTTTATCTATGTCTTGAAACGGTCGGAGTATGGTTCTTATTTTACGGAAAAAAACAATATCGATTTCTAAGTCCCTTAGCTTTTGGTTTTGCATTCATAATTAAATACAACACAGCATTTGATATTTTAGGTTTTTATTTTCTTCACCTCTACATTCATAGAAGGAAAATTTTCAAGAATCCAAAGTCTTTTTTTGGATACGGGCTTTTTTATTCCCTTGCTATATTGCCATTTTTAATCAGTACCGCTTGGATTTTTTCTGCTGGGCTTGGGGATTCTTTTTTAGAAACTCACAAAATTCTTTTTTCTAATTACGCGAAAAAAGTAACCTTTCTTGAAAAAATATTATCATTAAAAACTTATCCAATACTGGCGATTCTTGTTTGCGTTCAGGTTGGAACATTTATTTTATATCTTTGGAAAAGGAGAGTTCCAAAAATTCTATTGATAAGTTTTTTCTGGACTTTGACTGCTTTCCTTGCTGCCACCTGGACAGGATATTTTTTTGAACATTATTATCTTCCAATGATGATACCAACAGTGATTGGATCATCCTTTCTTTTACGTTTCATAAATTACAATTTTTTTCCAAAATACAAACGGGAACTAGTCGTAATCATTGTAATATTATTTTTAATTCCTGTGGCTGTAGTTGTTCGTAAAAGAGTGATTAAACTTTCTAAAGTTTATCCAGATATTGCAAAAGAAATTTATGTTGATTTAGAAAATAAGAAAGTGGATCCTCGCCCAGTATTTGTAGCAAAAGGGACTCATGGAATTTATTCTTTGTATAAACAAATACCTATAAACCGTGTTATACAACCTGGTAATTTTACAGACAAAACGAACGCTAAGGCTATGTTTATCGACAATGAAGAAATTAAACAGAAGGTAAAAGATAACAAACCTGGGTTAATTTTATTCTGTGACTTGGACGTTTTTCAAAATCAGATAGGGAATTATGATTCTTCTTGGAATGAAGATCTACTCGTTTTTTATTATGAATATATTCGAAAGGAATATCAGTATTTTAAGACTTATTTCCCGAATTGCCACGTTTATTTGAAGAACGGGAAGTTTTCTCCATAAATCCAATTGTTTCTTTTGCGATATAAATGGGGCGTCCTTTCACTTCGATAAAGATTCTAGCAATGTATTCCCCAAGGACGCCAATACCAATGAGTTGGATTCCGCCAAGGAAGAGTATAATGACAAGAGTAGAATCGTAACCTGGGACATCTACACCTTTGAAAATGACACGAATGATTCGATAGATTAAATATAGAAAAGCACTAAAGGATACAAAAAATCCAAAATAACTCCATATTTTTAGCGGCATGGTGCTAAACATTAAAATTCCATCCAAAGCGAAGTTCCAAAGTTTCCAGTAATTCCACTTTGAGGAACCTTTGAACCTAGCATGTCTTTCATATTCCACATCAATCTGTTTGAATCCTACCCAAGCGAACATTCCTTTTAGAAAACGGTTTTTTTCCTTCATCTTAGAAAGGGCTTCGACTACTTTTTTATCCATGAGCCGAAAGTCCCCTACATCGACAGGAATTTCTACTTCGCTCATGTAACGAATGACTCTGTAAAAATGTTTTGCCGTAAATTTTTTTAAAAAAGATTCTCCTTGTCGGCTAGACCTTTTGGCTGTGACTACATCGTAACCATCTTTCCATTTTTCAATGAGGGTAGGAATGAGTTCCGGTGGGTCTTGTAAATCAGAGTCAATCGGGATCACCACATCGCCGGTGGCATATTCCAAACCTGCCGAAACAGCTGCTTCCTTTCCAAAGTTTCTAGAAAAGTCTACAACCTTTATATTGGGATTTTTTTTATGATGAAAAACTAGTTTCTCGATGGTTTTGTCCCTGCTTCCATCGTTTACACAAATAATTTCGTAATTAGTTTTTAAGGATAGTAGGTGAGGAACAATTCTTTCAAAGAACTCGTCCGCTCCTGATTCTTCGTTGTAAAAAGGAGTGATAATAGAGATCTTCTTGAGTTGACGATTCATTGTTTCTTGTCAACGATCCTTCAAAATATGAGTAAGGCAACTTTTTTTACTGGTTTTTTTGTGGTCATTTCGTTTATTTCCTTTTAGTGTCCGTAAATTTATTTTGATTCAATATATCTTATGCATTACTATCTAGTTCCAAGAAAAAACCCAAAATTATTGTCTATTATTATTCCTTGTTATAATGAAGAGTCCTCACTCCCTTTTCTAAAAGAAAGATTAGATGAATTAATCAAAATTTTGCCCACAAAGGTGGAAGTCATCTTTGTCAACGATGGTAGTTCAGACAGAACAATCTTTCAGTTAGTATCTTGGGCCGAAACAGATCCGCAAATTCAGGTGATTAGCCTTTCCAGAAATTTTGGACATCAGTTAGCTGTGACAGCTGGAATGGATTATGCGAAAGGGGATGCGGTTGTTGTAATGGATGCCGATTTGCAGGATCCACCAGAAGTGATTCTAGACATGCTCGCAAAATATAGAGAAGGCTATGATGTTGTTTATGGTCAGCGTTTAGCCAGATCTGGTGAATCTTTTTTTAAGAAAACAACGGCCTGGGCATTTTATCGAATAATGAAAGTTTTAGTTCATAAAGATTTACCTTTGGATTCTGGTGATTTTCGCCTAATTTCAAGAAGGTGTTTGAATGCTCTCAATGGTTTAAGAGAAAACCATCGTTTCCTTCGAGGAATGAATGCTTGGATTGGTTTCCCGCAAACTCCTGTATTTTACAAACGTGACCCAAGGGTTGCAGGAGAAACTAAATATCCTTTGAAAAAAATGCTAAAACTCGCAATGAATGCTGCGGTATCTTTTTCACCCTTACCATTACGTTTTAGTTTAGGACTTGGAATCATCGTGGCACTGATAGGATTTGCTGTGGGTTTTTATGCTTTGTTTCGAGCATTCCAACACTTTATTTTAGAAATGCCAATTGTTTACAACCCCGGTTGGGCCACCATTGTCACTCTGATATGTTTGATCGGTGGTTCCATTCTCATTTCCATAGGAATTTTAGGGGAGTACATTGCTCGCATTTTTGAAGAGTCTAAAGGGCGTCCTCTGTATGTGGTCGAATTTGTAAAAGGTTCGTCCTTAACCGAAAAATCTAAAAAACTTTCTTGATGAATCGAATTTTCCGAATAGCTCTACCGTTTGTTTTTTTAGCGATAACGCTAACTATTACCAGTTTTACTCGGCCGAGCCATAGTTTTGTTAGTGATAGTTTAACAAAAGTTTTACAGTCCATTTTTTGGATCGACAATGGATTTGAGGAACAGGGGATCCATTATCCCGGGAAAAGTATCGACCCTGATTATAAATTCTTTTATTTTAAAGAATCCTACCAATTACAGGTAAATAAAAATGGAAGTTTAATTGCACCTTTCCCTTTTTTAAATACGGTGTTGATCACACCTCTGGTAAAGTTACATTGGTTAGATGGGATCGTGTATTTGGGTGCTATTCTTTTTTGGTTATATTCTTGTTTTATTTACCGTATAACAAAAAGTTATTGGTCCTTTGTTGTGGTTCTTTTTTTTACACCACTTTTGCAACATTTTCTTTCATTTTCTGATATTGCCTTTGCTTCTTTTTTCCTTAGTTGTTTTTTGGTAACTTCATTTAAAAAATCTAATTTTCATCTCATCACTGCGGTTTCTTTTGTTTTCGGTCTTTTAGCATTGTTTTTAAGAACTGAAATTTTGTTACTATATTTACTTTTGATATCAATACATTTGTTATCTCTCTATAAAAATGGGAGGGCATTAAAAGAAAATCATTGGCACCTGGAAAGAATTTTTGTAATTTCCACAATCGTAGTTCTTTTTGTTGTTTCTAACTATTTGGTTTATCAATCTATTCTTGGACCTAGGTTCGATAACAATAGAGTCGGAATCTTTCGCTTAGAAATGGATGTATTTTTAAAGTGGAAGAGTCTCCTTCTTGGAGGTAATGGAAGGCTTGGCTTTTTTGGTTATTCCCCTTGGCTTTTCATTCTTTCTGTTTTATATATTTTTTTAAGTCTAGAGAGAAAAAAATCAATAGGAAGAAACCTGTTTTATCTTTGGGTCCTCTTAATCATTCTAATAACTTTCTTTTCACCGAACGATTCTAATATTGATTGGGGAACTAGGTATTACTCAAGTTTTAGCATTTTTCCCATTCTACTACTCTTTCATTTTAAATGGAGGAGGTTAGTCGGATTAAAAAAATACTTTTTACTCGTTTTGCTTTTCGTTTCGTTTTCGTATTCTGTTTATATTAACTTTAAGGTTTGGAAAGAAATGAAAAAAATTTCTGTTCAAATCGAAGACTTAGTAAACAAACTTATGGAAGATCCCTCAGAATATTATATTGTTGAAGACCCAACCATTGCCAATGCATTAGGAATTATGCATGTTCGAAGTCCAATTTTTTATGGAAACCCAAGTGAAATTCTCAATGGTTTCGGTAGTGCAATGAAAGGGAAACGGGTTCGGTTTTTACTCCTTCCTTCTGCAAAATTGGCAAGCCAAGAAGATCCATTTTGGAAAAAGATTTCTGAAAATTCAGGTTGTCAATTTTCCCCAGTTTACCTGAAAAAAATATCTTTGTTTTCTGCATTATGTAGTATCAAATAACACATTTGTCAGGATTGGAAGGCTGTGATCAGACCTTCTTTTAGTTTGCTTCTGGCAACTTCTGCTGACTTAGGTAAAGTTAGGTCATCTAGTAATTTTAATAAAAATCCCTCATCTACAAGTTTTCCTTCCAACACTTTTCCGATCATTCCCGCCACAATCACTAAAATCTGCTCCAGATTTACGTATCCTTCGCTCTCTAGAATCATTGCCATTCCCAACGCGCCCTCAGTTCCGTAGAATGCTTGTTTGGTCCCGAAAACGGATTCATACATTCCCACGGGAAGTGCCTCCTTTACTTTCTCTCTCATTTCGCTTTCACTGGGGCCGTGACTGGTTCGGTTGATGAGACTGATTGTGACCTGATTTATGGTTCCGTGAATGCGATGAATTTCTTCGGAAAGTAATCGGATCTTTTTGGCGGCGTCTCTTGTGATGGCATCGCGACCAAGGAAATTTAGTTTATACAAATATTCTTCTAGTTCATCTCCGGTGAGTTTACCCATACAAATGATTTGGTAAAGAGTAAAAATCATATAATCAGATTCTGTATTGTCACCGAGTAGAATTTCTTTGGCTTCTGTGGGAAGATACACCCTGTCATAGAGTAAGATGGAGAGTTTGTAGGACATTTGGTCAAATAAACTTTGGTAAGATGCACCTAAGAATTTTTTAGTGCGTGACCAAGCTGGTTTAAAGCCATTTTGTAAAAACTCGATTGGGTTAAAGATGGTTCCGAGTACCTTATCAAAAACGCCTTTAATGGTTCCTTCCAGATATTTTAAATGTAGGGATTCAATTTGGATTCCGTCTTTAGCAATGGTGGCAAGCATGGTCCTACGAAAAAAATGAGGGCTGGCAGAGATAAAGGCAAGTGGGGCATTTGACAAAGAACTGCGAAGTTCTCTATAAAGTTCCGGCATTCCAGGTAACGCTTGTTTTTGGTTAGGTGTTTCGAATAAAGCTGTGAACTTTCCTTTACCCGAATGGATGTCTGTGGCAAGATAGGTTTGGTCAATGTCGGAAGTCACCACCATCCCTTTGTAGTCTTCGGCAAGGATTCGGAGTTTTCCTTTTCCAACAATGGTTGTTTTTCCTAAAATGGAATCTTCTGTGGCGTTTAAATGAGCCAAGTCTTTGGAATATTGACGAAAACTATCAAGACCTTCGAGTATGACCTGGAAGTCATGAAATCCAACTGGGAGTTTATCGCGGATTTCGCAGGAAAAAAAACCATCTTCGTCCGCCTTAATTTTTCCTGAGGTGTAAATTTTGTTCCCAGCCGCATCATAAACTTCTAATTTTAAAACAGGTTTTCTCACAGGAGCCAATGAAAAGTCTAAGAATGGTGTGATTTTTGTTTCTTCTCCAATAAAAAGTCCTGTCATCAAATCCCAAAGACCTTCCGCCTTCATGAGATCTGTAATCCCTACATCCACCACTTGGCCTCGCACATAAGAGCGCCTCTCTCTTCCTAAAGATCCGCCGCAGACAGCAATTCTTTTGATATCGGTAATGATTGGTTGTGTAGTATTTGGTTCTTGGGACATAGAATTTATGCCCTTAAGAGTTTAAGAAAACGAGGAGCCGTCCATTCCTTTTTATGGTTTCACTACGATCCACCAATGATTTTGTCCGACTTTTGCAAGCAGAGGGAGAACTCCATGTGATTTCTGATCCTGTGGACCCTTATCTGGAGCTGGCAGAGATCCAGAGAAGAGTGGTAGCAAAAAAAGGTCCAGCCCTTCTTTTTACCAATGTCAAAGGGACCAAGTTTCCCGTAGCCACCAATCTCTACGGATCCGAAAAACGAATCCATCTTGCCTTTGGCCCAAAACCTGTCGCCACCATCCAAAGGCTTGCCAAACTCGCCAAAGAGATATTTCCGCCTAGATTTTCCAAACTTTGGAAGGAACGTTCTCTAGGTCTATTGCCTTTCCAAGTGGGTTTAAAACAAGTGAGAAGGGCCCCAGTTCTTTCTGGAAGCGTTCTCTCTACTAATGAGTTACCCCAAGTCGTTTCATGGCCCAAGGATGGAGGTGCTTTTGTTACCCTCCCACTTGTTTATACTGAGCATCCAGAATCGGGTAATGGAAATCTAGGAATGTACCGGGTGCAACTTTTTGGGGACAAAACCGTCGGAATGCATATCCAAATCCACCGCGGCGGGGGGTTTCATTATTACGAGGCAGAAAAAAAGGGTGAGTCCTTACCGGCTCATGTGTACATTGGTGGGCCACCTGCACTGACCATTGCGGCGGTAGCTCCGCTTCCCGAAGAAATTCCCGAACTTGTTTTTGCTTCTTTTCTTATGGGAGAAAAACTCAAAATGAAAAAAGACAAAACGGTTTCTCCTTATCCTATTGTTGCCGATGCTGATTTTGCTCTCATTGGAACCATTCCGCCTTACGCAAGAAAAACGGAAGGCCCTTTCGGTGACCATTATGGATACTATTCGTTGTTACACGACTATCCTTACTTAGACCTAAAACATATTTTACATAGAAAGGATGCCATTTGGGCTGCGACAGTTGTGGGAAGACCTCCCCAAGAGGATCATTATATCGCTGAGTTTTTACAAGATTTACTTTCTCCCATGTTCCCACTCGTGATGCCACAAGTGCTAGGTGTTTGGGCTTACGAAGAATCAGGAGTGCATTCCCTTGCGGCAGCCGTTGTCAAAGAACGGTATTTCCGAGAGGCTTTTATGGGAGCCCTTCGAATTCTTGGCGAAGGACAACTGTCACTTACTAAATGTTTACTTGTGACAAATGAACGAGTGAACCTAAAAAACTTTTCCGAAACTTTTAAGGTCATTACCGAACGATCGGATCCAAAAACTGATTTTTTTATCTTTAGTCATATCAGCCAAGATACACTTGATTATACGAGTGGGACGGTAAACAAAGGTAGTAAACTTTTATGGATGGGGATCACCGAAGCCAATGCACCGATCAAGTTTCCCAATCTTCCAAGAGAGTTTACAGGAAATCTAAAAGACAAACGTTTCACAAAACCAAAAGTTTTTTTACCAGGAGTTCTAGTGGTGGAGGGTTCAGCTTTCACTGCCAATGACCAATTGGCAAATCGTTTGTTAGAAGAAGACCTCGGCCGTTTTCATTATGTATTTCTTGTGGATGATTCTGAGGATGCGGTAAAAACTGATTCTGATTTTATTTGGACTATGTTTACAAGAATGGAACCAGCATCAGATGTTTATGCAAGAACAGAGACCAAAGGGAACCATATTGCTTACGAAGTTCCGATTGTTTTTGATTGTCGGATGAAACCCTGGATTCCAGAAGTTCTTCTACCTCTCCCCGATACGGTAACACAAGTAGATAAAAAGTTTGGAAAGATCATTGATACGATAGGGAACTAAAGATTAGTTTTTCTCGTATCAAATAAAAAAGTTAATAGAAAGAAAGTTTGGATAGAAAAAACTAAAAATAAACCAATGGCAAAAAAACTTACTCTAGTCACTGGGGGCGCAGGCCTCATCGGATCACAAATCATTGAAGACCTTAATCACAATGGGAACACGAATATCTTAGTTGTGGACCATTTGGGAACAACGGAAAAATGGAAAAACTTACAGAGAAATTTTTTCCTAGATTATTATGAAAAAGATAAGTTTGAATCGATGTTAGATTCTGGTAATACCATCTTAAATGAGATTTCTGAAATTTACCATTTAGGTGCTTGTTCTGCTACAACGGAAAAAGATGCTACTTATCTAATTCAGAATAACTTTCATTATACGAAAAAATTGGCAGAGTTTGCTGTCAAAAAAAATATTCCATTCCTCTATGCTTCCAGTGCTGCTACGTACGGGGAAGGTGAGTATGGCTACAACGATCAGTCAACGATAGAAAATTTAAAACCTCTCAATATGTATGGGTATTCCAAACAACTATTTGATTTGTATGCCAAAAAAGTAGGAATCGCCGATCGACTTGTGGGACTAAAATATTTTAATGTTTTTGGTTACGGTGAAGCCCATAAGGGCGATATGCGTAGTTTAGTTCTCAAAGGTTATGAACAAATTAGAGACACTGGTAAATTAAAATTATTCAAGTCTTATAAACCGGAATACAAAGACGGGGAACAAAAACGAGATTTTTTATATGTAAAGGATGCAAGTAAAATCAGCATTTATGTACTTACTGAACGAAAGTATGGATTGTACAATGTTGGCAGGGGAATTGCGGAAACTTGGAACGATTTAGCGAATGCATTGTTCACATCCATGAACCAACCAGTGAATATTGAATATGTGGATATGCCCGATTCGCTAAAAGGAAAATACCAATATTATACCTGTGCAGAGATGGAAAAAATAACTCAAACAGGGTATCCCTTTGGTTACACAAACCTCCGGGACGCTGTTGGCGAATATGTCAGTTTCTTATTAAGAGACCAAACTTAGTGTTTACTTTTTATACACTTTGACAATCGTTTGAATCAATTCTTTAAACTTAGGATCTTTTAAGCTATAGAACACTTGGTTTGAAGACTTACGAGATTCTAAAATTCCGTTGTTTTTCATCTTACTCAAGTGTTGAGAAGCTGCCGATTGACTTGTGCCAAGGAGTTCTACAAGTTGGCCAACTGTTTTTTCTTCTTTTGCAAGGGTATATAAAATCAATAAACGAATAGGGTGTGCAATGCCTTGTATTCCTTTAATGGCTTGTTCCAATTGTTGTTTAGAAAGTTCTGTTTTTATTTTCATCACTAAGGATTCCGTTATATCCTTATGACGAATCTATACTGATTTTACCTACGAAATTTTTTTCGTTTGAAAAAAAAATGACAAAACCAGAGCGGCTTGTAAAGGTTTGATGCCCTCAGTCAAAATCTGAGGGCTTAAGTCATTAATCGAAGTTAGATTCGAACACCGCCGGAAATTTCTAATACCACTCCTGTTACTAAATCATTTGAAATGATAAACTCTGCAGTGGACGCTATTTCATCTGGTTCACCGAGTCTCCCTACGGGAATGATGGACTTCCATTTTTCTAAAGCCTCAGGGTTCATATCTTTTAGAACCATTTCAGTACCAATAAACCCTGGGGCAATGCCTGCGACTCGGATTCCGAACTTAGCAAGTTCTTTCGACCAAGTTACCGTCATTGCTGCAACGCCGGCTTTGGCAGCACTATAGTTTGTTTGTCCGGAGTTTCCATGCATTGCAATGGAGGCAATCGGAATGATCACTCCCTTCTTTTGTTCTACCATTTTTGCAGCCGCTTCCCTTGCCGTTAGGAATACGCCTGTAAGATTCACATCAATGACCGATTGCCATTGATCGATTCCCATTTTTCCTTTTACCTTTCCTGTTTCTTTGTCTACTCGGATGAGTAGGCCATCACGCAAAATTCCTGCGTTGAGAATTGCTACATCTAGACTTCCTTGGAAAGCCGCTGCTTCCTCAATCAGTCGAATGCTGTCTTCTTCTTTGGCCACATTGGCGACGACGCCAGTGGTTTTAATCCCTTCTTTTTGGAAGAGGGATACAGTTTCGTCCAACTTCTCTTTTTGAATGTCTGAGAGAATGATATTGGCTCCGGCCTTACCCAATCGGTAAGCCATTGCCTTTCCGAGTCCACCGGCAGATCCGGTTACGAGAATATTTGCACCTTTTAATTCCATGACCGCCAGTTTTGAAAATGGCGGAATGGTGGTCGATACAATTAAGGTTCCTTGTTTTAGTTAGATTTCGGCTAGTTCTGCACTACGAAAAGACACATAATTGTCGTTAAACGGAATTTCGACTCGTGCTACTGTCCTGTCGGGGTGAGTAATGATTCTAAAAAGATTGGGATCAACCCCTTCGTTTTTGAGTAAGATCATGATAAGGGCAATACCCAGTCCTGCACCTTCCGTATTGTCCATATTGTCCATATAGAACTCAGCAATGTCATTGTAGTTCATGGACTTTTTCATTTTTTCCCGCATCCTTGCTTCTTCGGTTTTGATCACGGGTGTGTTGTTTGTCACCTCCACGAGAAGTCCGTCAAGGCAGTAGTGGAATTTAATTTGGACATATACGCCACGGGCGAGGCATCGTTTCCCGTATTCATCGGCCATCTTTTCTGAAAACTTTTTGGAATACTCTTTGATTCCTTGAAGGTAATCATTTTCGTCAGTGATGTCTAGGCCTTCGTCTTCAAAAAACACACGTTTTTGATTGGCTTTGATTCCGTTGATGGTAAGTTCTTTGGAGATTGTATAAAGCATCTCCACAAAATGACTTTGGTTGACCTCGGAAAGAATATTGGTGATGAGTCCGAGAACATACTGTTCTAGTTGGCGATTCATCCTAGAGGATCGTACGACAATTTTGGATTTTGCCTTTACTAAATCGGGGATTTGTGTTTCTAATTCTACAAAAGGTTTCGCCACGAATCATTCCTTAAAGTGGGGGACTATTCCCACATGGTTCTATTATCGAACCGGGAAATCCACAACTAAAATCTCAAGGGAAATTCACTGTTTTTCCTGTTTTTTTACCATTTCCAGGAAATAAACTCATTTTCCATTGACCAAAGAGCCTCATTTAAAATAGTGTAAAAAACCTAGCCTCGCTTGGAAACCCGCGCTTGGGTGGGAAACGTTTGCCCTCTTAGCTCAGTGGTAGAGCACTTCCATGGTAAGGAAGGGGTCACCAGTTCAAGCCTGGTAGAGGGCTTGTTTAGGGCTGTAGTTTAATGGTAGAACTAGGATCTCCAAAGTCCTTGGTGGGAGTTCGATTCTCTCCAGCCCTGCCAGACTGCAGAATTTATAGAATTAGAGAACAGGACAAGGATCAATGAAAGCTACTAGTTTCATTCAGGAATGTAAAGCAGAACTTGAAAAAGTACATTGGCCTACGCGCCAAGAAATCGTAAGTTCTACCGTCGTAGTCCTAGTTACAGTATTTATCTTTTCCCTATTTTTATCAGCTTCGGATTTTGTTTTCCTGAAACTGCTAAAGTGGTTCTGGGCATTAGGAACATAGGTAAGAGTAGTGGGCGAATCTTTAGATAAAAAATGGTATGTGCTTCAGACTTATTCTGGTCATGAGAATAAGGTGAAAACTAACATTGAAAAGATGGTCCAACAACAAAAGCTGGAAGACCAGATTTTTGCGGTAAAAATTCCTTCGATGGAAGTTGCCGAAATGAAAAACGGCAAAAAGAAGGTCACAAAGAAAAAACTCATGCCGGGTTATGTTCTTGTTGAGATGAATATGACCGATGACCTTCGGTTTAAAATCCAGAACCTACCTTCTGTGTCTACATTTGTAGGCGGAAAAGGAAAAGGGCCGGAGCCACTTTCACTGGATGAGATCAAAAATCTCTTCAGCGACGTGGGAAGTGTGGAATCGGAAGAAGTTTCTAGACCACGTTTCCTCTTCAAAGTGGGCGAAACATTGAAAATTATAGATGGTCCGTTTGCAAATTTCGCAGGAGTTGTGGATGAGATTTTTCCTGATAAGGGAAGGCTCCGCGTTCGTGTAGAAATTTTTGGAAGATCCACTCCTGTGGAGTTGGATTACCTCCAAGTAAAATCGGAACAATAGAACTGATAGATTGACTTTTAGTAAGGAACTTTAAACGAGATGGCTGCAAAGAAAGTAGTAAAACAAATTAAACTCCAAGTGGAAGCAGGGAAAGCAAACCCTGCTCCTCCAGTAGGTCCCGCTCTTGGTCAAGCCGGACTCAATATCATGGAATTTTGTAAACAGTTCAATGAAAGATCAAAAAACCAAATGGGACTCAAACTTCCAGTGGTGATCACTGTTTATTCCGATAGAAGTTTTACATTCGTAACTAAATCTCCTCCAGCAGCACTTCTAGTTATGAAGGCGCTAGGACTTCAAGGTGGATCTGCTACTCCACACACTGTAAAAGTGGGAACAATCAAACGAGCTCAACTAGAAGAAATTGCAAAAACTAAGATGGAAGACCTAAACGCGAACGATATGGAGGCAGCAGTGAACATCATTGCTGGAACCTGCCGTTCGATGGGTGTAAACGTCGAGTAATCATTAAGAAACGGGAACCGAAGTCATGAAACGCGGCAAAAAATATATCCAACTCAAAGAGAAAGTCGATCGCACAAAGGCTTATACCCTTGGTGAAGCAGTCGGTTTGGCAAAAGCTACTAGTTTTTCCAAATTTGATGGAACCTTAGAGATTTCGACTAAAATCAATTATAAATCTCTCCAAAACGTAAGAGGGACTATCTCTCTTCCCCACGGAACTGGAAAAACAATCAAAGTTTTGGTTTTCTGTAAAGGAGACAAACAAAACGAAGCAAAGGAAGCTGGAGCTGACTTTGTAGGTGATATGGACTTAATCGAAAAAGTTTCTGGTGGATGGACTGATTTTGATGCTTGTGTGGCTACTCCTGATATGATGAAGGAAGTAGGTAAACTTGGTCCAGTTCTTGGTCGTAAGGGTCTTATGCCAAAACCAAAAGCAGGAACCGTTACTACTGACGTAGCAAAAGCAGTCAAAGAACTCAAAGCAGGTCGAATTGAATACCGTCCTGACAAAGGGGGAGTGGTTCACTTAGGAGTGGGAAAATGTTCCTTCTCTGATGACAAACTTTCCGACAACATCAATGCTGTTGTTGCAGCCCTTATGAAAGACAAACCTTCGGATGCGAAGGGTGATTACCTCAAGTCTTTCTCTGTTGCTGCCACTATGGGAATCGGCGTAAAGGTCGATGTAAAAGAACTAGTAAACGCGAACATATAACGAGTAAGAACAATGGCAAATCCATCTAAAATTGAAGCAGTAGCAGAACTTAAAAGTCGTTTAGAAAAACGACCAAACTTTATTTTAGCATCTTACAGCGGTTTAACTGTTGAAGATATGTCCAACCTTCGTGCGAAACTTCGCAAAGAAGGATCGGAGATGAAGGTAATCAAAAACAACCTTTTCCTCCGTGCTTTAAAAGAGTCTTCTGAACATAAAAACAACTCCATTGACTTTGGGGATGTTTACAAAGGACCTCTTGCAGCGATTTTCTCTCTGGATGCACTTCCAGCAGTAGCAAAAGTTTGTAAGGACTTTGCAAAAGATAAGAAGGAACTTGAAATTAGAACCGGCTATATGGACGGGGAAGTTTTGGGTAAATCTGGAGTAGAGGCGATTGCTGGACTTCCGTCCAAACAAGAACTTCTTGCGCAAATTGCTCGTGGGGTCAATGCTCCTGCAACGCAAATTGCTTCTGGAATCAATCAAATCATGGCATCATTGGCTCGCGCCATCAATGCTGTAGCCGAGAAAAACGGCAAATAGTAATCATAGTGATTAGTAGGATAAGGAGAATATAGGATGTCTGTTGACGCGCTATTAGAACAAATTGGAAGTCTTACACTAGTTCAGGCAGCTGATCTAGTGAAAAAGATGGAGGACAAATTCGGGATTTCTGCTGCTGCACCGGTTGCGGTAGCGGCTGTTGCGGGTGCAGGTGGTGGCGCAGCTGCTGCTGAAGAGCCTGCAACTTTCAATGTAATCTTGAAAGCACACGGTGACAAAAAGATCGACGTTATTAAACTCGTTCGCGAAATCACTGGTCTTGGATTGGCAGATGCGAAAACGCTTGTTGAAGCTGGTGGAAAATCAGTGAAAGAAGGCGTTTCTAAAGACGAAGCTGCTGATATTAAGAAAAAACTCGAAGGTGTTGGGGCTCAAGTAGAAGTTGCTGCTGCCGGTTAATCGGTTGCCAATTTTTAAACCCAGTCTTCAAAAACTTAGAGGCAGGGAGGCCGTAGGCGTCCCCACCTCTATTTTTTCGTTTATCATACCATCTATTATTTTGATGTCTCTAGGGAGAGTATTCCATGCATACCCGAATGCAAATTAGAAACCGGGTAAATTTCGGTAAAATTACCGACCTCAATTTACTTCCTAATCTTATCTACGTACAAAAAAAATCCTTTGATTGGTTTCTCCAGTCGGAAGTGAAAGATCCGACGAAACGTTTGAACCAAGGGTTGGAAGCTGTATTTCGTGAGTCCTTCCCAATTGAATCGCCAAACAACGATATGGTCATGGAATATGGCCATTATATCTTGGGAGAGCCAAAACGCGATCCCCAGGAATGTAAAGACACTGATTCTTCTTTTGCTGTTCCACTTAAGGCAGTCATTCGACTCATCATCAAAGACACCGGAGAGATCCGGGAACAAGTAGTCTACATGGGAGACATTCCTGTGATGACAGACCACGGAACTTTCATCATCAATGGTGCGGAAAGGGTAGTTGTAAGCCAGCTTCACAGATCACCTGGTATTTTCTTTTCTTACGACCAAGTGCGAGATACTTTCTCTGCAAGAGTGATTCCTTACCGAGGTTCTTGGTTGGAATTCGAGATGGACAATAAGGGTATCCTTGTTGCCAAAATCGATCGTAAGAAAAAATTCCCTGCCACTTTACTAGTTAAAGCTATGGGTATGGGAACCAACGAAGAAGTATTACGGCTCTTCTACGGGTCATCTAAAATGAAGATTGCTGGTGCCAATCCAAAAGACCTAAAACGTCTGATTGGGCGCCGAACGATCGCTGATATCATTAATATGGAAACCGGAGAGGTTATGCTCGATGCTGGTTCCAAAATCAATGAGGATAATATCTCCATCCTTCGTGAAATGAAGGTAAAAGATGTGGATGTCATTGAATTTCCGAAAGGAAAAGACAACCCAGTTCTTATTAATTGTTTAGAAAAAGACGGAGTCAACGATTACGAAGACGCTGTTAAAAAATTCCACACCATCATGAGACCGGGTGAACCTTCAACGATCGAAAACGCAGAAGCAGAACTAAAACGTCTTTTTTTCTCTCCCAAAACTTTTGATTTAGGCATTGTTGGTCGTTACAAAATCAACAGTAAGTTTGAATTCAATAATCCAAAAGAATTTGCAAAAGCGGAAGATCGAGTTTTAAGAAAACAAGACATCATCGAAACGGTTCGTTACCTTGTCATGCTTATGTCAGAAGCGGAAAACTACTATCCGGATGATATTGACCACTTAGGAAACAGAAGGATTCGTTCGGTTGGAGAGCTCATTGCCAACCAATTGAAACTGGGCTTCTCTCGAGTGGAACGTGTCATCAAAGAAAGAATGACGGTGCAGGAGCCAGAACAACAAACTCCGCAGCTTCTTATTTCCATTAAACCAATCACCGCTGTGATCAACGAATTTTTTGGTTCATCGCAACTTTCGCAGTTTATGGACCAAACAAACCCACTTGCTGAACTTACCCACAAACGTAGGTTAAACGCTCTAGGGCCTGGTGGATTATCTCGTGACCGAGCTGGTTTCGAAGTTCGTGACGTTCATTATTCTCACTATGGTCGTATGTGTCCTATTGAAACACCGGAAGGTCCAAACATTGGTCTCATTCTTTCCATGTCTAGTTTTGCACGAGTCAACGATTACGGGTTTATTGAAACTCCATACCGTCTTGTGAAAAACGGAAAAGTTCAAAAACAAGTAGAGTATCTTACTGCGGACAAAGAAGAATACCACTATATGGCTCAGTCGAATTCGACTGTAGATGAAAAAGGAGAATTCACTTCTAAACTTATCTCTACTCGCCATAGAGGGGATTTTCCTTTCCGTAGTCCATCTGAGATCCAATACATGGATCTTGCTCCCTTACAAGTAGTGTCTGTGTCAACGGCTCTCATTCCGTTCCTTGAACATGATGATGCGAACCGCGCCCTCATGGGTTCGAATATGCAACGCCAAGCAGTGCCTCTTCTTACAGAAGAAGCTCCGTTTGTAGGAACTGGTATGGAAGCTCGTGCTGCCTATGACGCGGGTGTTTGTATTGTTGCTAAAAAAGATGGAGTGGTTTCCAAAGTAGATGCAACGGGCGTTTGGATCAAAGAAGACCAGTCCAAAGAGATTGTTCACTACCCACTCATTAAATTTAAAAAAACCAACCAAGGCACTTGTTTTAACCAAAAACCAAACGTTTCCATGTTACATACCACAACTGGTGGGAAGGTGAGTAAGGTTTCTAAAGAACGTGTGGAGCTTACTTCTCCCAATGGAGAAAAAGAAATCCATGAACTATTCCACTCGGAAGAAGTTCAATATGTAGCGGTTGTGAAAGAAGGCCAAGACTTAGGAATTGGTGCTCCGGTTGCCGGACAAATCATCAAAGGTGAAAAATACGGTGACTTTGGTCAAATCCTCCAAAAAGGAACTGTCCTTGCTAATGGTCCTTCCACTGACGCTGGTTACTTGGCGCTCGGTAGAAACGTACTGGTTGCATTTATGCCTTGGGAAGGTTACAACTTTGAGGATGCGATTTTAATTTCCGAACGAATCATCAAAGACGATGTTTTCTCTTCTATCCACATTGAAGAATTCGAAATCCAAGCTCGGGAAACCAAACTAGGACAAGAACAAATCACTCGTGACATTCCTAACCTTTCGGACAAAGCGTTTCGTGATTTGGATGAGTCTGGTGTGATTCGTGTGGGTGCGGAAGTGAAACCAGGTGATATCCTCGTTGGTATGGTGACTCCAAAAGGAGAAACCGACCTCACTCCTGAATACAAACTATTACACTCCATTTTTGGGGAGAAGGCAAAAGAAGTAAGAGATTCCTCTCTTCGTATGCCAAATGGTTTTGAAGGAACTGTCATCGATATCAAACGTTATTCCCGTGAAACAGGCGACGAACTCGCTGCTGGCGTGGAAGAAATGGTAAAAGTCTATGTCGCTCGTAAACGTAAACTCCTCGTGGGTGATAAGATGGCGGGTCGTCACGGAAACAAAGGGGTCGTAGCACGTGTGATGGCACAAGAAGATATGCCATACATGGAAGATGGCACTCCTGTGGATATCGTACTCAACCCACTCGGGGTTCCATCTCGTATGAACCTCGGTCAGATTTTTGAAACACAGCTTGGGTTTGCTGCCAAAAAACTAGGAATCAATTTTGAAACGCCTGTGTTTGATGGAGCAACCGAAGGGGATGTTCATGAATTCTGCAAAAAAGCAGGATTACCGGAAAACAGCAAATTTCAGTTATACGACGGAAGAACGGGAGAAAAATTCATCAACCAAGTCTTCTGTGGATACATTTACATGTTGAAACTGGCTCACTTGGTGGATGACAAAATCCACGCAAGATCTACTGGACCTTACTCACTCGTAACACAACAACCACTCGGTGGTAAAGCACAGTTCGGGGGACAAAGGTTAGGGGAGATGGAAGTATGGGCTCTGGAAGCGTATGGTGCATCACACACCTTACAAGAGTTACTCACTATCAAGTCAGATGACATGCTTGGACGTGCAAGAATTTACGAAGCGATTGTGAAAGGAATCCACTCGATTAAACCGGGAATTCCAGAATCATTCAACGTTCTTGTTCAGGAACTTAGAGGTCTTGCACTTGATATCATCATCAAAGACTCCGAAGGATTGGAAGTGGATATCTCTGATTACGAAGATGAATTCTCGAAAAACAAAAAGAAAATCAAATTCGAGACCATCGAAAACGTTTAGGGAAGGGAAAAAGTATGAGAAATTACAATAGTTTTGAATCGATTACGATCCGTTTGGCATCACCCGAACGGATCAAAGAGTGGTCTTTCGGGGAAGTGAAAAAACCGGAAACGATCAACTACCGTACCCTAAAACCGGAACGAGATGGTCTTTTCTGTGAAAAAATCTTCGGAACCACAAAGGATTGGGAATGTTACTGCGGTAAATTCAAATCCATCCGTTATAAGGGAGTGGTTTGCGACAAATGCGGGGTTGAAGTAACTCACTCCAAAGTGCGTCGTGAGAGAATGGGCCATATAGAACTTGCGGCTCCTGTGTCGCATATTTGGTATTACCGTTCTGTTCCATCTCGTATGGGACTACTTCTTGATATGACCATCAACCAACTCAAAAGTGTCCTTTACTTTGAGAAGTATGTGATCATTGACCCTGCTGATTCCGGTAGAAGTCGCGGGGAACTCATCGATGAAGATGAATATCATAATTATTTAGATGAATACGGCGATAAGTTTATCGCTGGTATCGGTGGGGACGCCATCAAAGAACTTCTCGCACGTATCGACGTAGATGCAGAAGCTCGTGTAATCCGCCAAAAGATCCAAGATAAAAACAAAATCTCTGACAAACGTATTTTCAAACGCTTAGAAGTTTTGGAAGCCTTCCGCGATTCGGGAAACCGTCCTGAATGGATGGTGCTTGATGTAGTTCCGGTCATCCCACCAGAACTTCGTCCGATGGTCCAGTTAGAAGGCGGGCGTTTTGCAACTTCCGACCTAAACGATTTGTATCGTCGTGTGATCAACCGAAACAACCGACTCAAACGACTCCTTGCTTTGAAAGCTCCAGAGATCATAGTTCGTAACGAAAAACGTATGTTACAAGAAGCAGTGGATGCTCTTTTTGATAACAGTCGTCGCAAACGTACTGTGAAAGGAAAAGGAAATCGTCCACTTAAGTCGATCTCCGACATGCTGAAAGGAAAACAAGGCCGATTCCGCCAAAACCTACTTGGTAAACGTGTGGATTACTCTGGCCGTTCCGTGATCGTAGTGGGTCCTGAACTCAAATACCACCAAATGGGTCTTCCTAAAAAAATGGCTTTGGAACTTTTCAAACCATTCATTATGAAACGCCTTGTAGATTTGGAACTAGCACCAAACATCAAATCTGCGAAGAAAAAAATCGAAGCAGAAGACAAAGAAGTTTTTGATGTATTGGAAACAGTAGTGAAAGAACATCCAGTACTTCTCAACCGTGCTCCGACTCTTCACAGACTTGGAATCCAAGCTTTTTTACCAGTGCTAGTGGAAGGAAAGGCAATCAAACTCCACCCGCTTGTTTGTCACGCGTTTAACGCTGACTTTGACGGGGACCAAATGGCGATCCACGTTCCGCTCGCTCCAAAAGCACAGCTCGAAACTTGGATGTTAATGTTATCACCGCATAACATCTTAAACCCTGCTAACGGACAGCCGATTTGTGGACCAACACAAGATATCGTTCTTGGAATTTATTACCTAACGTCAGAAGTAAAAGATGCCAAAGGTGAAGGAAAATTTTTCACTGGTCTCGAAGAGGTGATGTATGCAATCGAAACAAAAACGGTTGAAATTCGCTCCAAAATCTCTGTTTTACACGAAGGGAAAATCATCGAAACCACACCTGGAAGACTTATCTTCAACCAAGTGATGCCAAAAGGGTATGTTTATATCAACAGAACCCTCGGTGATAAAGAAACAAACAAAATCATTGCAGACGTTTACGAGAAGTTTGGACCTGGGATCACTGTTGTGATGCTTGATGAAATCAAACGACTTGGTTACCGTTACGCGACTGTATTTGCTCCTACGATCTCGATTGATGACATCCGAGTTTCTCCGCAAAAAGAGGGACTCGTGACCGATGCCAACAAAGAAGTTGAAAAAGCAGATATGGAGTATCGTAAAGGGATCATTACGAACGAAGAACGTCGTAAAAAAGTAATCGAAATTTGGACAAAAACCAACGACCGCATTACTGAAGGTATGTTTAAGGAACTGGAAAAAGACCAAGCTGGATTCAATCCGGTTTACGTCATGGCAGCTTCGGGTGCTCGTGGTTCCAAACAGCAGATCCGTCAGCTCGCAGGAATGCGGGGTCTTATGGCGAAACCGTCTGGAGAAATCATCGAACTTGCGATTCGTTCCAACTTCCGTGAAGGTCTCGGAGTCTTAGAATTTTTTATCTCTACACATGGTGCGAGAAAGGGTCTTGCGGATACGGCGTTAAAAACTGCCGATGCCGGTTACCTCACTCGTCGTCTTGTGGATATTTCTCAGGACGTAATTGTTTCCGAAGATGACTGCGGAACAAAAGCAAACATCACTCTTGGAATCGTAAAAGAAGGGGAGAATGTCATTGTTTCTCTTGGGGACAGAGTATTTGGTCGGTATACGGCTGAAGATTTAGTGGACCCTGTTTCTGAGAAAGTGGTATTCCCGAAAGACACACTCATTACAAGAGCTATTGGCCAACAGATTGAAAACCTTGGTTACGATAAGATCAAAGTAAGATCTCCTCTCACTTGTAGATCTCGTTACGGAATTTGTACGAAATGTTACGGTATGGACATGGCTCGCCTTGTTCCTGCGGAAATTGGTGAGGCTGTTGGAACCATTGCCGCTCAGTCGATCGGACAACCGGGAACACAGCTTACGATGAGAACCTTCCACGTGGGTGGTGCGGCATCTGCTACGATCCAAGAAAAAGAACATAAAGTTCCTTACCGTTCCATTGTAAAATCTGTTAACGGTCGTCTTGTGACTAACGCAAATTCTGCAAAAGTTTTTGCTCGTCGCGGAACCATTATCGTGAACCGACTCATCCAAGAATTCAATACCGATACACTTTCCAGTGTGCGTGTGGTGGAAGGCCAAAGGTTAGAAAAAGGGGAAGTATTTGCGACCCAAGTAGGTGAATCAACAGAACAACGAATCACTTCTGACCAAGCCGGAACCGTTTCTCTTGTGGGAACCACACTCCGCATTCTCGGAGATGACTTTGTCATTCCTGTAAAAATCGGAACCATCCTTCGTGCGGAAGAAGGCCAAATCGTGGAAGAAAACAAGGCACTTGCTGAGTTTGACCCTTACAACGAAGTGGCAGTTTCGGAATCTGCAGGAACCATCCAATGGGAAGATTTAGAAATTGGTAAAAACGTTCGTCGTGATGTGGATCCGAAAACTTCTAACATTATCTTAAAAGTGGTAGAGCAAAAGAAAGATCGTCTCGTACCGAAAGTTCTTGTTGGATCGGATGAATACTCCGTTCCAGTAGATGCTCTTCTTCAATTTCAAAATGGAGACAAGGTGAGAGAAGGGGATGTGATTTTCAAAATCCCATCGGTGGCAGAAAAAACCCGAGATATTACCGGTGGTCTTCCTCGGGTAGATGAGCTTTTTGAGGCTCGTCGTCCAAAAGATGCCTGCACACTCGCAGAAATCGATGGAAAGATCGAAGACAAAGGGGAAATCGTAAAAGAAAAACGTATCCTCTACATACTTCCTGATTCACCAGAACTAGAAAAAGTGAAAGTTGCCATTCCAATTGGTAAACAAATCCGTGTGCGCCAAGGAGACTTCGTAAAACGCGGAGACCAGTTGGATGAAGGAAATTTTGATCCGCATGATATCCTTGCCATTAAGGGACCGAATGCTCTTCACGAATACCTAGTATCCGAAGTGCAAGAAGTTTACCGTTTACAAGGGGTTCATATCAATGATAAACATATCGAAGTTGTGGTTCGCCAAATGCTTCGTAAGGTGATCATCACTGATAGTGGGGACACATCTTTTGTAAACCAACAACAAGTAGATAAATTCCTCTTTGATGAAGAAAACGACCGAGTGGAAAAAGAAGGGGGATCTCCAGCACAAGGAACTCCTGTTCTTTTGGGATTAACCAAAGCATCCCTTAATACTGAATCGTATTTTTCTGCTGCATCTTTCCAAGAAACTACAAAGGTTTTAACAGATGCTGCGATCAAAGGAAAGACAGACAATTTAGTAGGTCTTAAAGAAAACGTAATCATCGGTCATATGATTCCTGCTGGAACTGGTATGAAAAAATACCGTGATATTGAGGTCTTCAAAGACCTTCCAGGAGATTTGGATTGGGATTTAGAATCGGAAGAAGAGGAAGAAGAAGTTTCTGAACTCTCCGAGTCTTCGCCTGTTTCCACAGCTACACTTTCCAGACTTGTTGCCGAAGAGGACGAGGATGAAGATGAGTTGGAAGAAGAATCAGATGACTCCGACGATGAGGATGACGACGATTAGACCCAAACTTTGTCCTTAGAGACTTTTCGTGAGTTTCTGGGGACAAAATCATGTTTTCGTTTACAAAATGTCCCTATCTGGAATTTTGGACGAAAACGTCATTATTTTTTTAAAGACAGAGAAGTAGAAGAAGGAATCGAATGCCTACAATTAACCAGCTCATCCGCAGTGGAAGAGAAGATCAAAAGAAAAGAACTAAATCTCCTGCCCTAAAAGCATGCCCACAAAGACGTGGAGTTTGCACAAGGGTAATGACCTTTACTCCTAAAAAACCGAACTCAGCTCTTCGTAAAGTAGCAAGGGTTCGCCTCACAACTGGAATTGAAGTGACTGCTTACATTCCTGGTGAAGGTCACAACCTCCAAGAACACAACGTGGTTCTTATCCGTGGTGGAAGGGTAAAAGACTTACCAGGGGTTCGTTATCATATCATTCGTGGAACACTGGATACACTCGGTGTGGACAAACGTCGCAAAGGACGTTCAAAATACGGCGCTAAGCGTCCTAAAGCGTAATCGGAGAAAGGTATATGTCTAGAAGAAGAGGAAAAGTTGAACCACGCCACATCGAAGGCGATCCTAAATACAATGACAAAGTGATTTCTAAATTTATCAACTGCCTTATGGTAGATGGTAAAAAGAGTGTTGCTGAAGCCGTTTTCTATGATGCGTTAGAAGTCATTGCTAAAAAAACAGGACAAGATCCGTTTGCAGTTTTCCAAGAAGCTTTAGAAAACGCAAAACCACAAGTAGAAGTAAAATCTCGCCGTGTGGGTGGGGTAACTTACCAAGTTCCTATTGAGGTTCGTCCAGAAAGACGACTTGCTCTTGGGATCCGATGGCTTATTAAATATAGCCGTGGTAGAAACGAAAAATCTATGAAGAACAAATTGGCTGCAGAGTTTATGGAAGCCCAAAAAGGCACCGGATCTGCGATCAAGAAAAAAGAAGACATCAGAAAGATGGCAGACGCCAACAAGGCTTTCTCCCACTACCGCTGGTAGTCTCTTTCATTCGATTCCAAACATTAATAAGCCAGGTGAAAACCTGGCTTTTTTATTTTAGCCAAACAAATTTATGAAATACCGAACTGTTGGAATTTTTGCACATATCGATTCGGGTAAAACGACTCTCACCGAAAGAATTTTGTTTGAGGCTGGAAAAATTTCGGCAGTAGGTTCCATTGAAGATGGAAATACTGAATCGGATTCTTTACAGGAAGAAATCGAACGAGGGATCTCCATTCGTACCACTTTTCATTCGATCCCTTGGAACACTCAGTTTGGGGAGTTCCAAATCGAACTCGTAGACACTCCCGGCCATATCGATTTTCGAAACCAAGTCACAGACCTTTTGCCCGCAATGGAGTCTGCCATCGTTGTCTTGGAAGCGGGCACTGTGGTCCAGTCCCAGGCGCGTCTTGTGATCGAAGAACTGCGGAAGGCAAATGTTCCGATGATTTTTTTCATCAATAAACTAGACCGCTTTGATGAAGATTATTTGGATACATTGGTCTCCCTGGAAGAAATTCTTGGAGGGGCCCCGGTATCCCTTTTTCAAAAAGATCCAGAGGGAAAAATTGAATACTACCTGAATGCCCCCGGTCATTTTCCCAGGTCGGTAAAAGAAGAGCTTATGGCTTGGAGCGATGAGATTCTTTTATCTTCTTGGAATGATCCCTCTGGCCAAACGGATTATTCGCTGATTGGGCTACGTAGTGGTCCTCGTTTTGGGAAACTTTATCCCGTTTATGGTGGTTCTGCCAAAACCGGAGAAGGGGTTCGGGAACTGCTTGATTTAGTTCTTTGGACAGAACCCAAAGAAATGGAAAATTTAAGTGATTCTTCTTTCCCACTTCTGGTTCTTTCGAGACGGTCCGATCCTGAGATCGGGCGGTTTGCTGTTGTGTGTCCGACCCAAAATATACTTCTAACAGAAATTGAGTCCGTCTGGAACCAAACTAGTAAAAGGGAAATTCTGAACCAGCAAAAGCTGTTCCAAGAAAAGGGTCCAGTAGACTTTCCTTTTCAATTCTTAGATCCAGATTCGGAAGAAAATATCTCACAGTTACAAAAAGGAAAACTGGTTTTATTAAAAAATCACAAAGACTTAATCTTATTACCCGGACAAACAGTGGCCGACTCTCTAGACGCTATTTCCGTCGAGCTTGGAAAATCTTCGGAAAGTTCCCCGAGTCCATTTTCTTTGGTCTTAGAACCGGAAGAATCTTCGGACAAAGAGTTTTGGTTATGTCGCTTAGAGGAATTGGTCTGGGAAGATCCTGGATACCAAGTCCAAAAGAAGGAAGATACCGGACAGTTGGTACTTCATGGTCGGGGCGAGCTCCATTTGGAGATCGGAATCCGAAGAGTGATGGAGAGAACAGAAAAAAAACTAAAAGTAAGTTCGATAAACATTGCCAAAATAGAGCTTCTAAAAAAAATGTCTCATAAGGTTGCCCTAGAGCATCGTGCCTTTGAAGATCAAAAATCAAGCGGCGCGCTCATCGCAGTCCTGGAAGATACTGCCGATTTTTCGAAGCATATTGCCTTCGAGGTAAGTCTTCCGGAAGAAGTAAAAAATTCGATAGAAACATCCTTTATGGAGGCCTGTTTACACGGGTTTTACGGAGAGGAAGTTGTAGGTCTCAAATTTCGTGTTCTCTCGTATGAGATACCAAAGGGAGATTTACAAATCACCTTAACGCTTTTGAAAGTAGCGATACTTGCGGGCGTAAAGGAATTATTTTCTTTAAACACATATTTGGTCGGACCCCTCACGGAAGTAGAAGTGATGGTGGACGCAGACCACTTAGGTGTAGTTCTTTCTGATCTAAGTCGCAGAAACGCTAAGGTGGTCTCCATCCTAGAGGCTGTGGCAGGGAAGAGTCACTTAAAAGCCAATGCACCGGCCCAAAACCTGCTTGGCTTTTCAGGGGCTCTTAGAAACATGACCAAAGGCATCGGCATTTCTTGGGAAAGGACTGCTTTTACCTATGAATTTCATGCAGTTTTAAAGGAGTAAAGAACCGAGGATCGGGTCTTGCACCACGATTGAGGAGTAGATTCTAACAATGGCTAAAGAAAAATTTGACCGTTCAAAACCACACTTAAACATCGGAACAATTGGTCACGTTGACCACGGTAAGACAACCCTAACAGCAGCAATTACAACAACGCTTGCGAAGTTAGTTGGTGGAAAAAACAAAGCGATTGCTTACGACCAAATCGACAACGCGCCCGAAGAAAAGGCTCGTGGGATTACTATTGCAACGTCTCACCAGGAGTATGAAACTCCAAACCGTCACTACGCACACGTAGATTGCCCGGGACACGCGGACTATGTTAAAAACATGATTACTGGTGCTGCTCAGATGGATGCTGCGATTCTCGTAGTTTCTGCAACTGACGGTGCTATGCCACAAACAAAAGAACACATCCTTCTTGCTCGCCAAGTAGGGGTTCCTTACATCGTGGTTTACCTCAACAAAGCTGACATGCTCGCTGCAGATGAAAGAGACGATATGGTTGAGATGGTTAAAGAGGAAATCAAAGACCTCCTTAACAAATACAACTTTCCAGGTGATAAAACACCTTTCATCTCTGGATCTGCATTGAAAGCACTAGAAGGTGAAGATTCTGACCTAGGAATGAAATCCATTCTTAAACTTATGGAAGCAGTGGATACTTACGTTCCAAACCCTACACGTATTACTGATAAGCCTTTCCTTATGCCAGTTGAGGACGTATTCTCAATTACTGGTCGTGGAACTGTTGCTACTGGTCGTGTGGAGCAAGGTGTTCTTAAGATCAACGACGAAATCGAAATCGTTGGTATCCGTGATACATCTAAATCAGTTGTTACTGGTATTGAGATGTTCCGTAAACTACTCGATCAAGCAGAAGCTGGAGACAACATTGGTGCTCTTCTTCGCGGAACTAAAAAAGAAGACATCGAAAGAGGTCAAGTTCTTGCGAAACCAGGAACAATCACTCCACACAGAAAATTTAAAGCGGAAGTTTACGTTCTTACTAAAGACGAAGGTGGACGTCATACTCCATTCTTTAACAACTACCGTCCTCAGTTCTACTTCAGAACTACAGACATCACTGGTGTTTGTAACCTTCCTGGTGGAATGGAGATGGTTATGCCGGGAGATAACGTTACGATGTCAATCGAGCTTATCCACCCAATTGCTATGGACCAAGGTTTGAAATTTGCTATCCGTGAGGGTGGACGAACTATCGGTTCTGGTGTTGTTGCGGAGATCGTTGAGTAATCGCAATGGCTGGACAAAGAATTCGCGTTAAGTTAAAAGCTTTCGATCATCGGTTGATTGACCAATCAACCTTTGAAATCGTTGCGACTGCGAAGAGGACCGGAGCTACTGTCTCCGGTCCAATCCCGCTTCCAACGAAAAAAGAAATCTACACGGTATTACGTTCTCCGCACGTGAATAAAAAAGCTAGAGAACAATTTGAAATGAGAACTCACAAGAGACTCATCGATATTTTAAATACGAATGAAGATACGGTAGAAGCCCTGATGAAGCTTCAACTCCCTGCAGGAGTTTCCGTAGATATTAAATCCTAAGGATAGGATCCATGGCTAAAGGTTTAATCGGCGAAAAATTGGGCATGGCCCACATATTCAATAACGAAGGTAAGATGGTTACTGTAACTGTTTTACGCGTGGGTCCTTGTTTTGTGTCCCAGGTAAAAACATCTGCAAACGATGGCTATGAGGCTGTTCAGTTAGCATTTGGTGATGCCAAGGAAAAACACATGACGAAGGCCGAAGTGGGACACATCAAAAAAGCAAACATTGCCTCTCCTAAAAAAACTCTGATTGAATTCAAGGGTTTTGAAGATGTTGCAGTAGGAGCAGAGGTAAAACTCGCTGATGTGTTTGCTTTAAACGACACGGTGAAAGTAACCGGAACTTCGAAAGGAAAAGGAACACAAGGTGTTGTGAAACGCCACGGATTTGCTGGTGGTCCTGCTGGACACGGTTCCAGATTCCAGAGACACCCTGGTTCTATTGGTTCTAATACAACTCCTGGACGCGTATTCAAGGGTTTGAAGATGGGTGGAAGAATGGGTTCTGAACAGAGCACTGTTCGAAACTTGAAAGTAGTAAAAATTGATGCAGACGCCAACTTGGTATTTGTATCCGGTCCGGTTCCTGGAAAAGAACGCGGTATCGTTACGATAGAAAAAATCGGATAAATAGATAGGTAGAACATGAAAGCGCGTAAATACAATAAAGAAGGCGTATTCGTAAGCGAAGTTGAACTTCCGGCAGAATTATTTGCTACCGGCATTTCGCTTGGAGCCATCTATGATGCGGTTAAAGCTGAAAATGCGAACAATAGACAAGGAACACATTCTACTAAGGATCGTTCCGAAGTTCGCGGTGGGGGAATCAAACCTTGGGCTCAAAAGGGAACTGGTCGTGCAAGACAAGGATCCATCAGAGCGCCTCATTTCGTTGGTGGTGGTATCATTCATGGACCAAAACCAAGAGATTATTCCTCTAACTTGTCACGCAGCGTAAAGAAAAAGGCTGTTCTCTCCATCCTTAACAAAAAGGCAGAAGAAAACAGAATCGCGATCATAGAAGACGTAGAACCTTCTTCTTACTCTACAAAGTCCATCTACAATATTTTGAAGAACATGGAAATTGCAGAGAAGGGTAACGTGGGTTTTGTGGTAGCTGGTGAAAACCAATTCCTCAAAAAATCCACTCGCAATATAGAGAACCTCAAATATGTGAACAGCAAACGAGTCGTTTGCCGAGACATCCTCTATAATAACAATTTAGTAATCTCTGAAAGCGCTTTAAAAGAGCTTCAGGCTCAGTATTCTAAGAAAGGATAAGACAGTGAACCTAGAGAATGTAATCTTATCACCAGTTGTTACAGAAAAGTCGCAAGACCTTCAAACAATTGGAGAACGTATGGGAAAAAGAACTGTCAAGTATACGTTCAAAGTCCACCCGGATGCGAACAAAACTTTGATCAAACAAGCCCTGAAACAAATGTATAACGTAGTTCCAACAAATGTAAACGTAGCCGTTTACCGTGGGAAAATGAAACGTTTTAGAAACATGCCGTCTCCAAGACCTCACTACAAAAAAGCTGTAGTGACCTTTGCTGACGGAGCAAATTTGGATTTTGCTAAGGTTTAATTATGGGAATTAGAAAACTTAAACCCACAACACAGTCCAGCCGATATTATTCGGTTTTGGATTTCAAAGAAATCACAGAAGTGGTTCCTTATAAGCCTCTCACTGCCAATTTTTCTTATAAAGCTGGACGTGACAATAAGGGACGTATTGCTGTTAGACGCAAAGGTGGACGTAACAAAAGAAAGTTCCGGATCATCGATTTCAAACGTAATAAATTTGGAATCCCTGCGACTGTAAAAACAATCGAGTATGATCCAAACCGTTCTGCTTTTATTGCTCTGGTCTGCTATGCAGATGGAGAATACCGATATATTTTAGCTCCTAACGGATTAAAAGTGGGAGACAAAATTGAATCTGGTGCTAATGCAGAAATCAAACTTGGGAACACACTTCCTTTAGATAAAATCCCTGCAGGAACAAACGTTCACAACATTGAACTACATATCGGAAAAGGCGGTCAAATCGCACGCACAGCAGGATCTTTTGCTGTGATCTCCGCAAAAGATGGTGACTATGTATCTCTAAAACTACCTTCTTCGGAAATCCGAAAAGTGCGTAAAGAGTGTCTAGCAACGATCGGAGAACTTTCCAACAAAGACCACAACTTAGTGATCATTGGAAAAGCGGGACGTAACCGTTGGTTAGGAAAAAGACCGAAAGTAAGAGGGGTCGTTATGAACCCTGTGGACCACCCACTCGGTGGTGGTGAAGGTAGAACTTCCGGAGGTCGTCACCCTGTGACTCCTTGGGGTAAACCTACGAAAGGATTTAAAACACGTAAGACTAGACCGTCTGACCGTTTTATTGTCCAAAGACGTAAGAAAAACAGGAATAGGTAGGATCTAGATACTCATGGCTAGAAGCTTAAAAAAAGGTCCGTTCATCGACGACCACCTCATGAAAAAAATTACCAAGTTAAACTCTGAAGGGAAAAAAACTCCCTTCAAGTCTTGGTCCAGAAGAAGTACCATTTATCCAGACATGATTGGTCACACAGTCATGATTCATAATGGCAAAGCGTTTGTTCCTGTATATGTAAACGAAAACATGATCGGTCACAAACTCGGTGAATTTGCTCCCACTAGAACCTTTAAAGGTCACGGTGGAGACAAAAAAGTAGCGAAGAAATAGGTAGAGTGATGGAAGCAAAAGCAGTAGGAAAACACCTCAGAATTTCTGCCAGAAAAGCTCGCCTGGTTGCTGATGAAGTTCGTGGATATGATTATAAAGAAGCAATTGATATCTTGCGTTTTACAAACAAAGCCGCAAGTTCAATGATCATTAACCTTCTTAATTCGGCTGTGGCGAACGCAGTTCAAATGAATGAAAGTTTGGATCCAAGTTCACTTTATGTAAAAAAAATCTACGTGGACGACGGACCAATCATGAAACGTTTTCGCCCAAGAGCGCGTGGTCGTGCTTCTAGGATTCGTAAACGCCTAAGCCACATCACTGTTGTCGTATCTGAAATCGAAAAGAAGGTTAGCTAATTTATGGGTCAGAAAGTAAATCCAATCGGACTACGAATCGGAATCACACGTAACTGGGATTCAGTTTGGTATTCTAAACAAGATTACATCAAAAATCTTCACGAAGATATCAAGATCCGTAGATTCCTTCAGAAGAAATTTAAAAATGCATCCGTTGTAAAAATCGTAATCGAAAGATTCCCTGAAAAAATCAACGTAAACCTCCATACTTCTAAACCAGGTATGGTGATTGGTCAAAAAGGCCAAAACATCGAAGCGGTTAAACAAGAGCTTAAAAAATATGCTGATAAACCGATTGGGATGAACATCATCGAGGTGAAAAAACCAGAAGTCATCGCACAAGCGATTGCGGAAACGGTTGCTCTTCAAATCGAACAAAGGATGCCATTTCGTCGAGTGATGAAAGCAGAACTTCGTCGTGCGATGCGCGGTGGAGTGGAAGGTGTAAAAATCCAAATCTCCGGACGACTGAACGGAGCAGATATGGCAAGGACAGAGAAGTATATGGAAGGACGAGTTCCTCTTCATACTCTTCGTGCTAAAATCGACTTTGGATTCAAAGAAGCCCTTACCACTTTTGGTCAAATCGGTGTGAAAGTTTGGACATATACAGGTGACTACTTCCCAACCAATAAGGAAGAGACCGATGAAGATAAATACGCTGTAAAACGTAGAACTAGTTAAGAAGTACTAAAGAGAAACAATCATGTTAGCACCTAAACGAGTAAAATTTAGAAAACGCCAAAGAGGGCGCTTAAAAGGTAAGGACGAAAGAGGTTCTTACGTTGCGTTCGGTGAGTATGGTTTAAAAGCCATTTCTTCCGGTCGTATCACTGCGCGCCAAATTGAAGCTGCAAGGATCACCATCAACCGCCAAGTAAAACGAGGTGGAAAATTGTGGATCAGGATCTTTCCTCATCTTCCTATCACTAAAAAACCTGCTGAAACTCGTATGGGTAAAGGTAAAGGTAACCCGGAATTTTGGATTGCTGAGATCCGTCCAGGTCGTGTTCTTTTTGAGATGGCTGGTATTGATGAAGAAACTGCAAGAAAAGCACTTCATCTTGCAGCGTTTAAACTGCCGGTAGAAACTTCATTTGTTAAGAGGAACGTTCTATGAAAGACGATTTTAAATCACTTTCTCCAGAAGATTTGAAGAAAGAAATTCTTTCCTCTTCCGAAGAAGTAAGAAAAGCAAGATTCCAATTTGGTGTCACAAGATCTCTTGAGAATCCAAAGGTTATCCGCAATCATAAAAAGAGAATTGCCCAAGCGTTAACTGTCCTTCGTGAGAAGGAATTGGCAGCAAAAGGTAAACTCAAACAAATCGCACCGAAAGCTGGTTCGGCTCCTAAAGCTGCTAAAACAAGCAAAGGTAAGAAGAAGTAGGTTATGGAAGATAAAAACTCTAAAAAGTCTTTAACCATTCAGGGTGTAGTTGTGAGTGATGCTATGGAAAAAACTGTAGTGATCGAAATCATCACAAGAAAAGTGCACCCACGGTTTAAGAAGATTATGACCAGAACTTCTCGTGTGAAAATTCACGATGAGAAGAACGAGTGTCAAGTTGGTGATCGAGTCATCGCTGTGGAAACAAGACCACTTTCTAAGCAGAAACACCATAAACTTGTAAAGGTAATTGAGAAGGCGAAATTAGTATGATCCAACAAGAAACTATTTTACAAGTAGCCGATAACTCGGGTGTGAAAAAAGTCATGTGCGTAAAAGTGCTTGGCGGTTCCAAAAAACGCTACGCAACGCTTGGTGACGAAATCATCGTCGCTGTAAAAGAAGCACAACCTGCATACGGTCTTCGTGACGGGCAAGGTAAAAAAGTGCATAACAAGGCGGTTCAAAGAGCTGTTGTTGTGAGAACGAAAAAAGAAGTCCGTCGTCCCGATGGAACTTACATTCGTTTCGATGACAATGCTGTTGCCATCATTGATGACAAAGGAAATCCAAAAGGAACCAGGATCTTCGGACCTGTTGCCCGTGAACTTCGCGATAAAAAATACATGAAAATTATATCTCTCGCTCCGGAGGTTCTCTAGAATGGCAGCTAAATTAGCATATAGAGGCTCCGAGCCCACTAAATTCAAAAAAACGAAAATCAAAAAGGACGATGAAGTTCTTGTGATTTCCGGAAAAGAAAAAGGAAAAAAAGGGAAAGTTCTAGCTATCGACAAACGCAAAGACCGCGTTTATATCGAAGGTGTGAATAAAAGAAAAAGATTTGTTCGCCCAACCCAAGAGAACCCTGGAGGCGGAGCGATCGAAATCGAATTCCCAATCCATATTTCCAATGTGATGTTTCACGACGCAAAAGCAGAGAACAAAGCGAAGCCAAAGAAGAAAATTAAGGCTGTACGTTTGGGCTTTGCCAAGAAGGATGGTAAATCCGTACGAGTGACTCGACCTGAAGGGAAAGAAGTATAGTTATGGTACCTAGGCTTAAATCAAAATACGAGAAGGAAATTCGTCCAACGCTCCAAAAGTCACTCGGCTTTCAAAGTGTGATGCGAGTTCCCAAACTAGAAAAAATCGTGATCAACGTTGGTATGGGTGAAGCCCACACAAACCCAAAAGCGATGGAAGCTTGTTTGGTAGAAATTGGCCAAATCACAGGCCAAAGACCGGTGAAAACATTCGCTAAGAAGTCCATTGCGGGCTTCAAAGTGAGAGAGGGAATGGTGCTTGGTTGCAAAGTTACCCTACGTGGTCATCATATGTATGAGTTCCTTGACAGATTCATTAACGTGGCTCTTCCACGGGTTCGTGACTTTCGTGGTGTAAATCCCAAAGGTTTCGACGGTCGAGGAAATTACAACCTGTCCGTAAAAGAACAGATCATCTTCCCTGAGATTCACTTTGATAAAATCAATACTATCTACGGGATCAATATCACTTTCGTAACGAACACGGAAGTGGACAAAGAAGCGTTCGAATTATTCCAAGCCTTCGGTATGCCTTACCGAACGGCAGGTAAGTAGGAGATTATTCATGGCGAAAAAATCAATGATGGAACGCCACGCCAAAGAGCAAAAATTCAAAGTGAGAGAGTACAATCGTTGCCCTCTTTGTGGTCGATCACGCGCTTATTTGCGCCGCTTTGATATGTGTCGTCTTTGCTTCCGGGACCTTGCTAGCAAGGCTCAGATCCCCGGTGTGAAAAAGTCCTCCTGGTAATTAGGTTAAGGTAAGTATGAGTCTTTCAGATCCAATAGCAGATATGCTAACAAGAATCAGAAACGCACAACAAGCTAAACATGAGCTTTGTGTGATTCCTGGTAGCAAAATCAAAAAGTCCATCCTAGATCTTCTTAAAGAAGAAGGTTTTGTTGATGATGTTCAAACAGTAAAAAACGGAAGTTTTGATGACTTCCAAGTGAAATTAAAATACGACACGGAAAAGAAGCCGGTAATTCGTATGATCGAGAGAGTATCTACTCCTGGTCGTCGAGTATACATCCAATCCGGAGAAATCAGACCGTTCCGAAATAACATCGGAACACTCATCCTTTCGACTTCGAAAGGTGTGATGACTGGTAAACGTGCTCGTAAACTCAGAGTAGGAGGGGAAGTTCTCTGTAAGGTATTCTAGAGAACGATAGCACCATGTCTCGAGTTGGAAAAAGTATTATCAAATTGCCTGCAAAAGTAGAAGTAAAAGCAGATGCGGAAACCCTTACGATTAAGGGACCTTTAGGGGAGTTAAAAACTCCACTTTACGAAGGTGTCAGCGCCAATGTGGAAAACGGGGAACTTGTTTTTACTCGCAAGAGTGAAGACCAAAAGACTGTGGCTTTACATGGTCTTGTTCGTTCCCTTGCGATGAACTGCGTAAAAGGTGTGACAACTGGTTGGGAGAAAAACCTAGAAATTACTGGGGTTGGTTATCGTGCACAAAAACGCGGTAAAGATCTAGTAATGGCTCTTGGATATTCCCATGAAGTTGTTTTCCCTGAACCTACTGGTATCAAAATCGATGTTGCAGATCAGCTAAAAATCAAAGTATCGGGAATTGACCGACAACTGGTTGGACAAGTTGCGGCTGACATTCGTTCTAAAAGACCTCCTGAGCCTTACAAAGGAAAAGGAATCAAATATCAGAACGAATACATCCGTAGAAAGGCCGGAAAGACCGGTAAGAAGTAGAACGTCATGATCAATAAGACAGCTAAAAATATCAAAAGATTGAGAAGAGCGGAACGAGTCAGGTACAAACTCCGTTCTACCTCGGAAAGACCTCGGTTGGTTTTTAACAAAACAAATCGTTACCTCACTGCACAGATCATTGATGATGCAAAAGGTGTAACACTTGTTTATGCAACCACTCTAGAGAAAGATTTTCCGAAACACGAAAATTCTAAGAAGAGTAAATCGGCTGCGACCGAACTCGGTAAAGTAGTCGCTGAAAAAGCGAAAAAAGCAGGGGTTTCCCAAGTGGTTCTAGACAGATCTGGAATGGTTTATCATGGAAAGATCGCTGCTTTTGCTGATTCTGCCCGCGAAGGTGGATTGGAGTTCTAAATGATGTTAGAAGAAGAAACAAAAGAATTTACTGAGAAGGTCGTAAAAATAGACCGAGTTGCCAAAGTGGTGAAGGGGGGACGTCGTTTCTCCTTCAACGCACTATCGGTTGTAGGTGACTCTAAAGGAAAAGTAGGAATCGGTTTTGGAAAAGCAAATGAAGTTCCAGACGCCATCCGAAAGTCCATTGAATCGGCAAAAAAGAATTTAAAATCCATTCACTATATCGGGCACACAGTTCCACATGATGTTGTGGGACAGTTCAAATCCGCTCGTGTGATTTTGAAGCCGGCTTCTCCGGGAACGGGAATCATCGCTGGAGCTTCTGTTCGTTCCGTATTGGAAAGAGCAGGAATTCAAGATGTTTTGACAAAGTCATGGGGATCTTCGAACCCGATGAACATTGTGAAGGCGACTATGGATGCATTACAACAGTTGGAAACACCGTCAATGGCGGTAAAACGACGTGGTGTTAGCCTCAAACACTTGTTTGGGCAAGATCTATAATAAGGAATCTGACTATGGAAGAAGTGATCGTTACGCAAGAAAGAAGTTCAATTGGTATCATTCCGATACACAAAAAAACTCTCATTGCACTCGGCCTTAAAAAGAAAGGTCAATCCAAAAAACACAAAATGACTCCCCAATTGAAAGGGATGTTACGACAAGTAGGTTACTTGTTGAAAGTGGAAAAGGTATAATTGTATGGCACAAGATAGAATCGAACAAGGTCGTGGATTTGGAGCAAAACGTCCCAAAAAATCCACATCCCTCGGCAACAAAAACTTGGTTCCCGTTCCAGAAGGTGCAAAAACTTCTCCGAAACGTGTGGGTCAAGGTCCAGGATCTGGAATGGGAAAAACTTCCACTCGTGGATCCAAAGGACAAAGAGCTCGTGCGGCTTCGATGAGACGCGGATTCGAAGGTGGTCAGCTCCCTCTACACAGACGTTTGCCAAAACGTGGTTTTACCAATATTTTCTCGGTAGAGTTCCAACCAGTGAACTTGATCTCTTTGACAAAAGCAGGTCTTTCTGGGGAAGTGACTCCTACCATTCTCAAATCTAAGTCTTTGATAAAGTCAGTAGAAGGACCAATCAAATTACTCGGAACTGGAGAAGTGACTAGTGCCATCACCATTACGGTTGATGCTTTTTCTACCTCTGCAAAAGAGAAAATTGAAAAAGCAGGTGGAAAAGTCATCATTAGAGAAAAGAAAAAAGAAGAGAAAAAAAACTAGATAACCTATGTTTCAAACCATCGCAAATATCTTTCGAATCCCGGAATTAAGATCTAAAATCCTATTTACGATAGGTATGTTGTTACTTTTCAGAATGGGAACTCACGTGACCATTCCAGGTATCAATAGTTTGATTGTAACGGGCATTACTGCCGATCCGAGTGAAGGTTTCCTCGGAATGGTAGATTTGTTTGCTGGTGGTGCTCTTCTCAAATTTTCTATTTTCGCACTAGGAATTATGCCTTATATCTCTTCTTCCATTATCATGCAGCTAGTGATGGTTCTCATTCCTAGTTTGCAAAAGATGCAAAAGGAAGGAGAAGAAGGAAGAAAAAAGATCCAACAGTACACTAAATACGGAACTCTTATTCTCTGTGCGATCCAATCACTTGCTGTGATCCAACTTGCTAACTCTTGGTCAACAGGATCAGGAACCGCGCAAGCGAAATACCCAGGTCTTATCAATCCATCTGTAGAAGGTTACTTCCTACCAATTGCGATGTTATCCATCACTACAGGTACAGTACTACTCATTTGGCTTGGAGAACAGATCACAGAACGTGGTATCGGTAACGGAATCTCCCTTATCATTTTTGCTGGTATCATTGGTCGTATGCCAGAAGCACTCATTGCTATGTTTACCTCTGATACTTCTGATGCTCTTAGCATTCTCATTCTTATCATTATCTTTATTGTTCTTATTGCATTAACTGTAATTTTGACCCAAGGGGTACGCCGGGTTCCATTAAATTATGGAAAACAAATGGTGGGAAGAAAGATGGTTCAGGCTCGTAGCCAATCCATTCCATTCAAAGTAAATAGTGCAAACGTTATGCCAATTATCTTTGCATCGTCGCTCATCCTTTTCCCGCAAACAATTGTTCAGTGGTTATCCTCAAAGGGTGGTCAGTGGGCAGGTTGGGCTGTGATTATGGACTATTTCAATCCATTTTCACAAATTTGGTACCATGCCCTTTTCTATTATGTGATTTATACATCTCTAATTATTTTCTTTGCTTATTTTTATACGGCAATTCAGTTCAACCCACAGGAACTTGCTGATAACCTAAAAAAATACGGTGGGTTTATTCCAGGTGTTCGCCCGGGTAGCCAAACCAAAGAGATGATCGAGAAAATTTTGAATCGAATCACTTTACCTGGTGCTCTTTTCCTTGCAGGTCTTGCTCTTGCTCCGTATCTTATCATCAAGTTTTTAAACCTCGGTTCCAACACCGGCGGTGGAACTTTGGTGTATACTTTTGGCGGAACTTCGCTTCTGATTATGGTGGGTGTGGCACTCGAAACTTTAAAACAAATCGAAGCCCAACTACTCATGAGAAATTACGAAGGATTCATGAAGAAGACTAAAATCAAGGGAAGAGTGTAACGAATGAAGAGACTCATTTTTATGGGGCCCCCAGGTGCTGGAAAAGGGACCCAAGCTGACATCATCAAAGAGAAATACAAAATTCCACAAATCTCTACCGGAGATATCCTCCGTGCTGCCGTAAAAAACGGAACCCCTATGGGGATAGAAGCAAAAAAATATATGGACGCAGGGGACCTAGTTCCAGATGCTGTCGTTATCGGCATAATTCGCGACCGATTGGTCGAATCTGATTGTGCGAATGGATTCATTCTGGATGGATTTCCTAGGACGGTGGAGCAAGCAAAGGCTCTCTCGGAAATCCTCAAAGAGCTTCACATGGAGCTCGACTCCGTTGTCAACCTAGACGTTCCTGACGAAGAACTCGTCAAACGGTTGCTAGGTAGAGCGATCAAAGAAGGACGCTCGGATGACAACGAAGAGACCATCAAAAACCGTCTGCATACTTACAACACCAAGACGTTGCCCCTAATAGACTTTTATAAAGGCTCTGGGATCCTTCGGCAAATTAATGGTTTGGGAAGTATGGAAGAAATCACTAACACTATTTTAAAATCGATCTAGTAGGAGATAGACCCTGGCTAAGGAAGAAGCAATCACGATTGACGGAACCGTTCTAGAACCGTTACCAAATGCTATGTTCCGTGTGGAACTTGAGAATGGTCATAAGGTTTTAGCACATATTTCAGGAAAGATGCGTATGCATTATATTCGTATTTTACCTGGAGATAAAGTCACAGTGGAACTTTCTCCTTATGACTTAACCAAGGGCCGTATTACTTACAGAAAGAAATAGGAAACTATAATGAAAGTTAGAGCATCAGTAAAAAAAATCTGTCCTGAATGCAAAGTCATTCGCAGAAAAGGTGTAATCCGAGTGATTTGCACGAACCCAAAACACAAACAAAGGCAAAGATAGAAAGATATGGCACGTATCGCGGGTGTTGATTTACCATCAAACAAAAGAATAGTGATCGGTCTTACATACGTATTTGGTATTGGTAAGACTTCCTCTCAAAATATCCTGAAAAAAGCAGGGATTGACGAATCTATCCGGGTGAAGGACCTTTCGGACGAACAAGAAGCCGCGATCCGAAGAGTTATTGAAGAATCATACCAGGTAGAAGGGGATCTTCGTTCCGAAGTCAACCTAAATATCAAACGATTGATGGATGTGGGTTGTTACCGAGGTTTCCGTCACAGACGTGGACTTCCAGTCAACGGACAAAGAACAAGAACCAACGCAAGAACCCGTAAGGGAGTCAAGAAGACTGTAGCCAATAAGAAAAAGGCTACTAAGTAGAGGACTAATCCATGGCTGAAAAAGACGCAAAGAATAAAAAAGATACCAAAAAGGTTAAGAAAAAAGAAAAGAAAAACGTTCCGCGGGGTAAGGTGTACATCCAAGCTTCGTTTAACAATACAATCGTATCCATTACAGATATGGCTGGAAACGTTCTTTCTTGGTCTTCATCTGGAATGATGGGATTTCGTGGATCCAAAAAATCCACTCCTTATGCAGCACAAGTAGCTGCAACTAATGCTGCTGAGAAAGCAATTGAAGCTGCTGGTCTTTCAGAAGTGGATGTAATGGTTTCGGGTCCTGGAATTGGACGTGAATCTGCCATTCGTTCTTTAACCACAAAAGGGATTGCAATCAAACTCATTAAAGACGTAACTCCGCTCCCGCACAATGGGTGCCGACCACGAAAAAGAAGAAGGGTGTAGGAATTAGATATGGCACGTTACCGAGGTCCAGTTGTTAAATTGATGAGAAGAGAGGGTCTTAACCTCTTTCTTAAAAATAGTCATACATTACATAAAGAAAAATCTTCACTTGAAAAGAGAAAGTATCCACCAGGTCTTCCTCCTAAGAAAAAAGGGAAGGTAACAGAATACGGTGCACAGCTCCGTGAAAAGCAAAAAGTGAAACGCGCTTATGGTGTTTTAGAAAAACAATTTCGTAGATACTTTGAAGAAGCATCTCACACTCCAGGGATTCCTGGTGAGAACCTCCTCCAATTCCTAGAAAGAAGATTGGATAACGTTCTTTATCGTATGGGTTTTGCTGTCACTAGAAGACAAGCTCGTAACTTTGTAGCTCACAGACACATTCTTGTGAATGGCCACAGAGTGGATATTTGTTCTTATCGTGTGAATGTTGGTGATAAAATCGAAATTCGTGAGAAGTTTCAAAAATCCGCGTTTATTGAAGAAAATATCAAACTTGCTCAAGCAATCAATCGAACTGCTTCTTGGGTGAGTGTGGATTATACCAAGTTCTCCGGAGAAGTGACTTCACTTCCAACAAGAGAGCATATTGATATTCCTGTGAAAGAACAGGTAATCGTAGAGTTGTACTCGAAGTAAGAATTTAGAGAAGAAGGATACGACATTGTCTCCAAAGAATTTATTAAAAGGTTTTAAAAGACCCAAAAAAATCGAATTCACTACCGATGTGAATACACCAAACTACGGTAAGTTTGTTGCAGAGCCTTTCGAAAGAGGAATTGGTACTACGATCGGTAACTCCCTTCGTCGTACGCTCATGTCTTCTATTGAGGGAGCGGCAATTTCCGCAATTCGTATTGAAGGAGTCTCTCACGAGTTCTCTTATATCGAAGGTGTAGCCGAAGACGTAACGCGTATCATTCTTAACTTAAAACAAGTTCGAATCAAATACGAGCCTGAGGACAAAGAAGCAAGTAAAGTTATCCACCTAGAATTGAAAGGTGCAGGTTATTTCCGTGCGGCTGACTTGGCAGTTGACTCTTCTATTGAAATCATGAATCCAGACCTTCATATAGCAACTCTCAATGAGGATGCCAATTTGATTATGGATTTGGAAATTCAAAGGGGACGCGGTTACGTTCCTGCAGAAGATAAAAAGAAAGACATCGAAGTATTAGGAACGATCCCGATCGATTCTATTTTTTCACCAATCCAAAAAGTATTGTTCGAGGTGTCAGAAACTCGTGTTGCACAACGTTCTGATTACGAAAAACTTACTATGGAAGTTTGGACAGACGGTTCTGTTTCTCCAGAAGATGCAGTTGCACAAGCAGCAAAAATTCTAAAAGATCACCTTACTGTTTTCATCAATTTCGAAGAAGAGATTGAAGAAGAAGAGGAAGAGTTAGATGAAGCTGACGAAAAACTAAAAGCAGCGTTATCAAAACATGTGGAAGAATTGGAACTTTCCGTTCGATCCACTAACGTTCTTCGTAGTTTGGAAATCGACTTCATTGGAGAGCTCGTAAAGAGATCTGAAGACGAAATGACTAAATCAAAACATTTCAGCGAACAAAGTTTACAAGAGTTGAAAGCAAAACTTTCTTCTATGGGACTTTCTTTCGGTATGAGAGATTTTTAAGATGAATAAACGTAATAAAGTTAAACAACTCAATAGATCCGCGGATCATAGAAAAGCTATGATTCAAAATATGGTAATCTCTTTGCTCCGCCACGAAAGAATCGAATCTTCTGTTGCGAAGCTAAAGGTAGCTCGTTCTTATGCGGAACGAATCATCACTAGAGCAAAACGTAATTTAGATGCTAACCTAGCTAATCTTGATGAACAAAAGAAAAATGCAGCGATTCTTCATAACACAAGGTATCTTTATAGCCACCTTGGTGACCAAGAAATCGTTAACAAACTTTTGAAAGATCTTGCTAATCGTTATGCAGAAAGAGTGGGTGGATACACACGAATCATTCGTTTGGTAAACCGTCCTTCTGATAACACAGCGATGGGAATTTTGGAACTTGTTGATCGCAAAACTCAAGACGAGTTGAAAGCGGAGACAAAGGCAAAACGCGAAGAGAAAAAACCTGCTAAAAAAGAAGAAAAACCGAAAAAAGCTAAGAAAGAAAAAGTAGCTGCTAAGTAATCAACTTTTCCTTTGTAATGTTTTTAAGAAAAGCCTGCTCATCCGAGTAGGCTTTTTTTTTATTGCATTCGTATGAAGTTCCGCTAAAAATCTACATTCCAAACGAATGACTCCTATCCTTCCTACAACTGATTCCATTTGGCACACCGCTTTTAGTTCTAGTCCTATTGGAATGGCACTTACGGACATGCAAACTGGATTGTATGTCGACGCGAACGAAATTTACTGTTCGTGGCTTGGCCGAAGTAGGGAGGAGGTGATAGGGAAATCAACTTTAGATTTGGGAATTTATTCGAATTCCAATGATAGAGAAGCCATTTTAGCAAGGTTAATCAGTGATGGTTTGGTCCTCAATATGGAAGTACCTCTGGTAACCAAACAAGGCTCTACGGTTACGATTCTTTTTAGTGGGCGTATCGTGGAGAATGGAAAATATCTATTATCTGCAGGTCAAAATATTACAGCCCTAAAGGAAAAAGAATACCTGGCCGCGGTTTTACAAAGTGAGTTAGTCATCAGTAAAGAACTCTTTGAGAGTGTTTTCCGTTTGAATCCAGCAGCAGTTAGTTTATCCAATGCAGAAACTGCCGTTTACGATGATGTGAATGAAGCCTATTGTCGTCTGATTGGCTATTCCAGAGAGGAAATCATTGGGCGTACATCTTATGACCTGAATATCTGGATAACCAAATTTGATCGAGAAAGATTGAAGGCAGAACTCCTAAAGAAAGGTTGGAGTACGGGAATGGAGGCAAGTATACGCACTAAATCTGGAGAAATACGCCATGTAGTTTCGGGAAATACCATTTTACAGACGAAGGGTAGATCGACTTTACTTGCTATCCTTATCGATGTTACTGAATCCAAACAGAATAAGGAGGCCCTCGAATTCGCGGTCAAGGAAAGAACGAAAGAACTCAATCGACTTTTAGAGGATTTGCAGAAAACACAAGACCAATTAATTCTTTCAGAAAAAATGGCCACCTTGGGACAGTTAGTTGCAGGAGTTGCGCATGAAATAAATAATCCACTTGCAGCGATTGCAGCCTTTAGCGAACAAATTTTCAATCGTATGGGAAATTTTGGTACAAGATTGTTTCTTATAAAAGAAATTTTCTCAAAATATTCAGATAAGGAGATAAATGAAATTATTTCTTGGGTAATTGAGTTATTTACAATTAAACCAAAGACCTATAACTTTTCTGATTCGAGAAAAGCTAAAAAGGCATTAGAAAGTATTTTTATAATTTTGCAAATTGATTCCGCTTATGATTTAGCTGATAGAATTGTTGATCTTGGAGTTTCCGATTTTGTTTTAGAAAATGAAAGTTTTTTACCTTATTTTAAGTCATCGCCGCTTTTAGATTTAGTATTATCAGAATTGAATTCCCTACGTAGTATTGAATCGATTCGATTGGCCGTTGAAAGAACTTCGAAAATTGTTTATAGCCTTAAAAACTATGGTAGGTTTGATCGCAACGAGGCAAAAGCAGACATTAACATAGTTGATACCATTGAAACTGTACTAACCCTTTATCAGAACAAAATGAAAACTGGAGTGGAATGTATTCGTTTGTACAATGCTAATCCCACTATATCGGGGTATCCAGATGAGCTGATTCAAATTTGGACCAACCTAATCTACAATTCCTTACAAGCTATGTCTTTTAAAGGAACACTCACCATTCAAATTGACGAAACCGAGAAAGAAGTGGAGGTCCGGGTAAAAGACAATGGCCCTGGAATTCCCCAAGCCATTCAAAAACGAATTTTTGAACCATTTTATACTACTAAGGAAAAAGGGGAAGGGACCGGACTTGGCCTTGGGATTGTCAAACAATCCGTCGAGGAAAGGCACCGTGGCCGGATTCAGTTCCATTCTGAACCAGGTTACACGGAGTTTTTTGTAATTCTTCCTAAATTCTAGCCAGTTGCATTTGTAGTTTTTCGGCAATCAAGTCAAAGTCTTCGTTTTGAATCACTGTTCTATAGGCCGCAGTCACGATGGGATGTCTTTTTTCATCCAGTTGGATTAAATTTGGTAACACCTTAAGACCATAAAAACCATTCGTTATTTTTTCTGGCCTTGTACCATACGCAAGATCATACCCATACTTTCTATCTCTTGTATCAGAACCGAAACAAGCCAACATAAAGTCTGTCATACCGGAGAGACCATTGAAAGTAGTAGGATCTCCGCCGAGTAATACCCCAATCGATACCATTTCATTAAAAAAGCGATTGCTTAAATGGAATAGTGTATTATCAACATTTCCGCCTAACTCACGTTTGAAATATCCTTCCACAAGTCCCATTGCCAAAGCATAAACAGTTTTTAATGCCCCACCCAACTGGACTCCTTTTGTGTCTCGCGAATTAATGGCAGTTCTCGTGAATACATAGTTATTTGTAAGGAGCTCTTTTAGTTTTGGAATGAGAGAGTCTTCGAAAGCCGAAATTTCAAAACCAGAAATTTTTCTTTCCATTATCTGATCAGGATAACATGCACCAGAAACAACTGCTAGGCGGTCTCTTTCGATAAGAAGTAATTCGTGTAGGTCCTCAAGGATAAGTCCTTTCTTAGAACCAGTAAAACCTTTGATGACATTTACCATTGGTGATTTATTTTTTTGCAGATGGGTTCTGATTTTAGAATAAATTCCATCGAATTCCCAAGGATTTGTACCTTGGATAAATAGAGTGGCCGATCCCAATATTTCTGGTTTGTCCGAAAATTCAATATTCGGTGGAAGTTTGTAAATGGGATAATGAACTACATCGCGCTTTTCTTCATTACTTTGTTTTACCATTTCTGAATCAGGACTGTAAATGGTTACTTTTACATTTTTATTTGCCATCACGCAGGCAAAGGCAACGGACATATTGGAAGATCCAATGATGACCACATGTTCGTCTGGTTTTTTCGGAATTGAAATGAGTTGGTTGGTTTCCCTGACATCACCTTTATAAAGGTTACGATAAGTTCCATGTTTATGTTTGTTTAAATTGCTACCTACAAGAAGTGCAAGGTTATCAATGATAAATTGTTTTTTGTCACCTGTGCCAGGAAAAGAAATTTGTTCAATATGAGATGGAAAAGACTCCATTTCTTTTTTTGTAAGTTCACCAACAAGCACTGGTTTGCCGATGACAAGTTTTCCGACCGCTTGGTTAAAAAGTAAACCTTCGATAGGAAGAATTTTTTCTGTTCCCTCTAGTGAGATAGGAAGGATAACTTTGTTTGCAACATAATGGTATACAGTATCCACAAAGGGCATTAACCTTCCATCGCGAGACCTAGTTCCCTCTGGAAAAATGGAAATGACCTTTCCATCTGATTGTAATTTTTGTGAATTACGAAAGGCACGCATATTGATCTTGGTCATTACATCGGAAAGTGATGGATTGTCTGCCATGTCCTTTTTGGAACAAACAAGAAGGGTTCCAAACATATAGAGACCGAGGCGGGTAAAGTCTGGTTCGAAAGCAAGTCTTCCTGCGATAAAGACGAGCGATTCAGCTATCTTTCTTCCTTCTGGCCCTGAGTTGTACAAAAGAGTAAAGATGGCAGGTGCATCTAAATGGCTTAGGTGGTTGGAAATTAATGTGACAGGGTATTTGCCGATGACCCCATCCAAAAGTTTCAGATTTTCTGTCCCCTCCACTTTGAATTTCTTCATAATGGGATCGAGAAATTTTAACATAAAATCGCGTGGTTCCGGACGAATGTCGGTATACACTCCGATTTCTTCCAATCGATCTGGTTCTTGGAAGATGTCCATGACCTTAGGTTTCGGAGTGCTTTGCGAAAGAACTAAAAACTCTTCTAAAATGGACTTTGCTTCTGACTCGGTAAGACCCGATTTTACAAATAGGTGGATGTTCTCAAAAAATTCTTTATGCCAGCGTCCCAAAGTGGCTTCTTTTTCTGTCATGTATGCCTCTAAACCGACATTAAATTACTGAAAACTTTCGATTTGTCTATTCGATTTTTACAATTGATTGCGTAAATCCAGGATTTCTCTAAACTGACTTCTTGGGTGATCGAGATCCCGGTATGAATCAAAAGAACAAATCAATTTCCTCGGAACAAAAGTGGATTCCGGATGGATTTCATTTTTTAGGCCCCGAAGAAAGTAAAAACAGGCGGAATTTACTACAAAGATATTCAGAACTCTTCGAAAGAGAAGGTTATTCTGAAATTACTCTTCCTTCCTTTGATTATTCGAATTCCTTTCGATCCCATTTGGATCATGGGTTAGAGAGTCTGCTTGTGACAAAAGATTGGGATGGGAATGAACTGTCGCCTGGCGTGGACTTAACACTCCAAGTTGTAAAAGGAATGGCGGCAAGATCCCATTGGGAAGAGAACCAAAATGTTTTTTATTTTGCGCGTAAGATTCGTGACCACAAAAAACGGAATGCGTCACGACGTGAGATTTTGCAAGTAGGTGTCGAGTCACTGGGAAAAAGTGATACAAACCAACTCATTTCTCATATTCAAATTTTGTTAAGGCTTTGGAAAGCTTCGGTTCCTTCTTTAGCCTTTACGATTGTATTTGGTCACTCTTCTTTTTTTCGTAATGTTTTAGAGATTCTTGGTTGGAATGAGGAACAAACAAAAGTTCTCCGCCAACTGTTATATACAAAAAACTTACCAGAGTTAGTTTCTCTCGCTGCTAGGGAAAATACGTCCGAGTCACATATGGAAATGATCCAGTTGTTACTCAGACCCATTCCTGTAAGTGAGATGCCAAAATTTCAAAACTCATTACAAAAGATTTTAGAACCTAAAGAATGGGAAAAATTAAAAGAGGATTTGGAATCCATTACCTCTTTTTTTGGAGAATGGGCAAAGGCTCTCGGAGAGATTCCTTGTATTTGGGATCCTTCCCTTGTGAGAGATCTGTCTTATTACACTGGATTTATGTTTCAAGGATATGTGGAACGGGATCCTGAGCCGGTTTTTGCCGGTGGAGTTTATAACGAATTGTATGAAAGTTTTACTGGAATTAAGAAGGATGCCTGCGGTTTTGCCCTGCACCTTGATTCCATTGAAGAAATTGTAAATAATGTAAAATGAGGGAATTATGCCTGCAAATTTAGTTGTCGGAGCACAATGGGGTGATGAAGGAAAGGCAAAGGTAATTGATTACCTTTCCAAAGATACAGATATCATTGTTCGGTACCAAGGTGGTGCGAACGCTGGTCATACGGTAGTAGTGGGCGGAAAAAAATATATTTTCCATTTGGTCCCATCAGGCATAATATATGATAATACCACTTGTGTGATTGGAAACGGAGTGGTTTTAGATCCTGAATATTTTTTAAAAGAGTGTGCTGACTTAGAAGCACACGGATTCAAAGTAAAAGAAAAAGTTCTTATCAGTGATTCATGTCACATCCTTCTTCCTTACCATCGTTTGATCGATGAAGCAAGAGAAGCTGGTTCTTCACCGGAAAGAAAAATTGGAACCACAAAAAAAGGGATCGGAATGTGTTATGCAGACAAAATGCTTCGTAACGGAGTTCGTGCTGGTGACCTTCTAGATAAAGAAAATCTAAAAAGAAAACTGACTCATATCTTAGAAGTAAAAAACCAAGAACTTGTGAAATACTATGATCTGGAACCAGTTAATATCACCGAAATGTATGATTTCCTTTTGGACTTTGCTGACAAAATGGGTAAAAACATTGTAAACACAGTGTACTATCTCGATTCGGAATTACAAAAAGGCAAACGAGTCCTTCTGGAAGGGGCACAAGGAACAGGACTTGATATTGATTTTGGAACCTATCCTTATGTGACTAGCTCTAATCCAACAACTGGTGGAGCCCTTGCAGGTTCTGGAGTGAGTTTTAGGTATTTAAAGGATGTGATAGGGATTACCAAAGCCTATGCAACTAGAGTGGGAGAGGGCCCTTTTCCTTCAGAAATTTTAGGCGAAGCAGGCGATATTTTACGTAAGTTAGGTGGTGAGTATGGTTCTACCACGGGAAGACCTAGACGATGTGGTTGGTTTGATGTACAGATGATCAAACATGCGGTGACAGTGAATGGTATCAACTCCCTCGTATTAACTAAAATAGATGTTCTCAGCCATTATGATTCGATTCCTGTTGTTGTTGGTTATGAATACAAAGGTAAAAAATTACACTTTTTTCCATCACAAGGGCTTGAGGACGTTAAACCGTTGTTTGCTGAGTATAAAGGATGGAAGGATGATATCTCTGGGATCAATTCATTTTCAAAGTTACCAACTCTTTGCCAGTCGTATATTAAATCCTTACAAGACCTTGTTAATACAAAGATTGGAATTGTTTCCACCGGGCCTGATCGTGAACACACGATCATCATGGACTAAAAAAAAATGCGAGCTCTTGATCTTTTTTTTAAGTAGTTGTTGACCGAGAAAGGTGGTTCGATATTCTTGGCTACAGAACGAGTCGTTAGCTCAGCTGGTAGAGCAATTCCCTTTTAAGGAATGGGTCCGGGGTTCGAATCCCCGACGACTCAAAAATGAGTTCCATTAACTCAAAGAACACGTTCTTCAAACGGTGCCATCGTCTAATGGTTAGGACACAAGGTTTTCATCCTTGCAATCGGGGTTCAATTCCCCGTGGCACTACCAAATACAAGACACACATCCTTTAAATAACAAACTTCGCAAATTCCTTTCTCATATTTTGCATTACATCTTTCGATGATCCCTACTCTAGTTAGATAGAAGTCGTATAACAAAGGATCTGTGGGACTAATTTCTTTAAAAAATTCTTTGATCAGATATGCCTCTTTCACTCCAAAACTTTTCCGATCTGTAATACCTAAAATTCGAATCAATTTTTGGATATGGACATCCAATGGAAAGGGGATTTGATTAGGCTGTATCTTTTGGTAAAGTCCAAAGTCGGGATAGGATTTTCTTACCATCCAACGTAAAAATAGGGATAAACGTTTTTTGGGAGATTTTGCTTCTGGTTTTCCGATTAAAAATTGTAGACCATAGGATAAACTTCTTTTTCCCAATGTGGTTTTAAGTTCATCTTCCCAAAATTTTTGAAACTGTGAAATTGAGATTTCCTCTTCAAATTTTCCGTGGCAGTCAATGAGTTTGGACTCAAAAAGAGGAGATTTCGTCTCTAAATTTCGGAGGACACGGGCTAAGGTTAAAAAGAAGATTTGGTTGTCTTTTTTGGTTTGGAACCTATAGACTCCTAGATTTTTTAGAAAGGAATCAAATGGTTCACCTTCTTTTCTTAAACTTTGGTAAGGTGAGGGTCCTAAGAATTCAAAGATTGGTTCTAAAAATCTTTGGATACTTTTCACATTTCCATAGGCGTACAAACAGGAGATGAAAGACACCACTTCCATATCAAGAGGGTCCTTATATTTCTTCGGGAAACATATCGGGTCAGTTTCTAGATAATGGAGGTGTTCGTATTTTTTTCTTAAATCTTCTAACTTAGAATGAAAAAGTATTAAATCAATCGGCATTCTTCATTGCGATGTAGGTTCTTGACTCGAGTTTTCTTCCTATTTTTTCTTCCATAAACCGGCTGGCAGATAGGAGAGAATTCAATTCGATTCCTGTTTCAAATCCTTCTCTATGTAGGAAATAAACTAAGTCTTCGGTGGCAACGTTTCCAGCGGCACCTTTGGCATAAGGACATCCACCGAGGCCTCCAGCCGAACTATCAAAACTACGAACTCCCATAAGGAGCGCCTGTTTGGTGTTTGCAATGGCCATCCCATAAGTATCGTGGAAATGTCCTGCAAAGTATGTTTTAGGGATCTTTTTCAAAAGAACTCCTAATAAAGTTTCCACTTCGGAAGGTACGGCAACTCCTATGGTTTCTCCAAGAGAAATTTCGTAGGCTCCTGCATCTAGCAGACGTTCAGCGATCTCAAGAGTTTTTTCCGGTTTAATTTTTCCTTCATAAGGACATGCAATCACGGTAGAGATATAACCGCGAACTTTCTTTCCATCTGATTTTGCCTGTGTGAAGATGGGTTTAAATAAATCCAAACTTTCCAAAACTGTCATATTGATATTTTTTTTGGTGAATGTCTCTGAAGTTGCCGTAAAAACAGCTACTTCAGAAAAACCAGCCAGTTTGGCTCCTTCGTAACCTTTTGCATTGGGTGTAAGAGCGGAAAATTGTATTTGGTTTTGAAACTTCGGAAGGACCAGGTTGGAAAGTTCAATGGCATCTCCCATTTGCGGGATTCGATCTTTCCTTACGAAGGAAGTAAGTTCTATATGTTTCACTCCGCTTTGTACTAGACGTGATACGAATTCGAATTTATCCTGAGTAGAGAGAATGGTTTTCTCGTTTTGCAGACCGTCTCTTGGACCTACTTCTGTGATTTTAATATGTTCCAATTCTCCATTCTCCTTCTCTTTTAAATTTCTATTAAAAATAAGAAACGCAATGATTTTATGGAGTGAATCCGATGTTTACTCTTAAAAATATTTCTGTTCAGGTTCGTGGACGTTCCCTTTTGCAGAATATAAATTTAGTGGCAAAATCAAATGAGATTACGGGACTCATTGGAAAATCAGGATCAGGCAAATCTACATTGTTTCGTTTGGCTTTAGGGCTTCTGGATCCAATGGATGGTTATACTTGGAGTGGATCTCTTTTTTGGAAGGAGGAGAGTTTACCCAATAGAAAAAACCCAAAACTCCAACCGGTCTTTCAAGATCCTTTGGCGAGTTTCTCTCATCTGGGAACAATGAAAGAGTTATTACTTGAGCCGATCCGAATCAAAAAGGGATTTTTTTTATCAGAAGATATTAAAAGAAGGGAATGGATGCGTATCGAAACATTATGCGAACGATTCGAATTGCAGAAGGAACTTTTAAATAAAACCAAACAAGAACTAAGTGGGGGGCAATTGCAAAGGTTTTCCATATTAAGAGCTTTACTGATGGAACCAGAATATTTACTATTAGATGAACCCGTTACAGCCCTTGATGTTCTTGTACAAAAAAAAATTGCAGAAGAACTCAAACAAGTCAACCAAATGGAAAATTTGGGAATGTTTATAGTTTCCCATGACTTAGGTTTTTTATCCTATATGTGCGACCAAATTTTTGTACTGGATGGGAAGGGAATTGTGGAATTTGGCAAACCAAATGAAATTCTTTCTAATCCTAAATCAGAGCTGTTAAAAACTTTATTGGAAACAAGAAATCATTCGTTAGGTGGGGCTGTTTCTTCTTCAGAATCATCCAATTGAGTTCGTTTTGCTTCTGCAAATTTTTTCGCAATATCTCGTCTCCTTGCAATAACCTTTGAAGACACCGTCGCAAAAAAAGGATCATTCGTAAAACTTAACATCTTAGTGTATTCTTCTTCTGCTGTTTCATAATCTGTGACTTTTGAGGCAGTTTCTGCAAAATAATAATGGAACTTTTTATCGTAAGGTTTTGGTTTCCCTTCGGCCGTTGTGAGAGTCGTACGATTAAATATTTTATAAGCGATATGAAAGTTTCCTTTTTCCATCTCAAGCCTTGCAAAACCTAATTTAACATTCGGACTTTCTTCTTCAATCTTCAGTGCTTTGTTTAAGTATAGAAGGGCCCTATTTTTTAAACCTGTGGCCAAATAATGGTCAGCCAAACGAATCAGTGCTTCGGTATCATAGGGATTTTTTTCGACTGCCAGTTTGTAATTCATAATGGCGTAATATACCTGGCGTGTGATTTCAGAAAGAATCGCAATGTGTAGATAGGTTTTAAAGTAATCAGGCATTTCTGCTTTTGCATATTCAAATTCCACAAGAGCCTTTTCGTAATTCATTTCCAAAGAATACAAACGTCCTAAATTATACCGGAAGGGAAAAAATTGCGGATCAAATCGAATCCCAGCTTCCAAACGTTTGATTACGTCTGCCCGCATGTTTGGTTTTCCTGAAAGTAAAAGTTCTATTGTATCGTTATTCCATTTTCCCGAATTGGTTATGGTTTCTGATCCATATATAAAATTTCCGTTGGATTTCGGTGGTTCGCCTTGAAAAAGTTTCCCACGAGCGAGGATAAAGTCATCCTTATGGTAAATAAAAGATCCATTGGGAAAATCGGAGGTATCAAATTCCTGATCTTTGCCCCAAAGGATCTCTGGATATTCCTGGTTCCCAATGAGTTTTTGTCCCCAAATCAGTGTGGGAAATAAAAACAGAAGTGCGAGAGTAAAGCTACGAAAGAACATGGTGTAGAATGAACCAAACCCTTTTGGAAACAAAAGCGCTTACTATTAGTGTCGGCGAAAAAGTCTTACTGAAAGAGATCAATCTTTCTTTTTTTAAGACCGGTCTTGTGGCTGTGCTCGGTGAAAATGGTGCCGGGAAATCAACCCTTTTAAAGGAAATTTATCACCACTCACTATCCTCAGACAAATGGCATTGGAACCAAGGAAAAAGGAAAATTACATATCTTGGACATGAGCTTGGATTTTATTCTTCACTTAATTTGGAAGAAAATTTGGATTATTTTTCCAGGTTAGATGGAATGCTCCCAGATCTACAAAAAAGAAAACAACTCCTTGAACTCTTTCGTTTACAGAAACGAATTTGGGATCCAATCCATACCTTTTCACGAGGTATGAAACAAAAAGTAGCAATCCTAAGGTCTTTGCTTTCTTCTGCTGAAGTTATTTTATTTGATGAACCGTATACGGGACTCGATGCCGATTCTTCTAAAGTATTAAGTGAGATTTTAAATGAGGTATCAAAAACGAAACTCATTTTAATCGTCCTTCACTCTATACCGAAAGAATTGCAGTGCAGTTCCCAAATCCAAATTGAGAAGGGAGCTGTGTTTGTTACTCACCTTACTTAAAAAAGAATTTTATCTAATTGGTCGTTCCCTAGGTGGAATCATCTCTCTTTTTACCCTAAGTGTATCAGTAGTTTTTATTTTTTACACATCCATTGAGGTTAATGAAATTTTGTCTGCAAGGAGTATACGCGGAATCAAGTGGGCAATTATTTTTTTACTTAACTTTGTGATTGTAAGCCAAAGTTTATGGGAAGAACGGGAATCAATGGGCTGGGAAGCCAGTCTATCTTTCGTCAGTCCCATTTCGCTGTATTTGACAAAATCTCTTGCCATCTGGTTTTGTACGATTTTGGTAAATGGAGCTCTGGTGTTAGTTCTTTCTGTTTTTTTTCAAAACATGAGTATCGAAAGGTTTTGGGGAGAATGGCTTTTTGCAAACCTGGGAAGTGGCTCTTTGGTATTCCTCGGAGTTTCTCTTGGGCTCATTGCATTTGAAAGTCGCCTAAAAGAAATCATCATTCCTTTGTTACAACTTCCTTTTTCCATTCCCTTGTTCCTCTTTGGATTAGAAGCAGAACACAGATACTGGCTCGAACCAGGGTTTTACCTACCATCTGTCGGTTTACTTTTGTTTTTTATGTTATTTTATGCTACGCTCGGTTCGGTGATGATAGAGATTCTAAGGAATGAGCATTAAGATTTTGTTTTCTCCTCGAATTTCTTTCCCTATCTGAAAATCTGGAAAAAAATGGAACGTAAGATTCGGATATTTCACCCTGTTTTCGACATAGGTTTTTATCTCGTCGTTTGTACGTCGCTCGTCACTGCTATCATTACTTCGCTTGTGTATCCAAATGTCATTTTGGAACAGGGATTAAGTCATAGAATATTTTATCTACATGTACCTGTCGCCTGGGTGGCGTTATATGGGCCCATCCTTTCTTTTATTTGTTCTCTAATTTTTCTTTTTACGAGGAATTTACTTTGGGATAGGCTCGCATTTACTGCGAACCAACTTTCCTTTCTTTTTGCAGTGGGAGTTTTGTTTTCTGGACCCATTTGGGCTTATAGCGCTTGGGGAGTTCCTTGGGACAAAACGGACGCTAGGTTACAGTCTTTTTTTATTCTTTGTATCTCCTTGGTCAGTTACTTTATTTTTCGGTATTTGGTTCCTTCCAAATCCAAAAAAGCCATTTTATCTGCCTATTTATCCGTTCTTTGTGCAGTCAGTGCCATCCTAACTTGGGGTGCCATCCGTTGGATTGAAAATCCAGGAAATCATCCAAGTAGTGTTTTAGGGAAGGGGGGGATGGATTCAGATATGAAACTGAGTATGTGGCTTGGAGTATTTGCCTTTCATTTTCTATTTCTAATTCTTTTTCTTGTTTCCAATCGCACAGAAAAAATCCAAGATATCAGATCCAAACTGAAAGCGGAATTAGATTGAAACATGGCAAATGAGGAATCTATACATAATATCCTGATTGTGGATGATGTTCCAGAAAATGTGGAACTTTTGAAATACCTTTTGCAACAAGAGGGTTTTAAAACCTATACTGCTTATTCGGCAGAAGAAGCACGTTTGGTTTTGTTGAACACTGCCATCGACACACTTTTGTTAGATGTAAATATGCCCGTGCAAGATGGATTTTCCTTTTGTCGGGAACTTAGGACGATGGATCAGTTTAAACTTCTTCCTATCCTTTTTATCACTTCCATTGAACGTGAAGTTGGTTTTCAAGAAGCGATGAAAAATGGCGGAGACGATTTCATCAATAAACCCTTTAATAAAAGGGAACTCGTTGCAAAAATCCATTCTGTGATTCGTCTAAAAGACTTACAAGACGAGTTATACAGACAGAAAAGTAAATACGAAAAAGAACTTCAAACCGCAAGACGAGTCCAAGACCAACTCATTCCTGAAAAAAGTTTTATTTGGAACGGAATCAAAGCTCAAACTCTATTTCACCCATATTTACAAATTGGCGGTGACTTTGTTGATTCTTGGATCGAAGAAAAAAAACTACATATTGTGATTGCTGATTGTTCTGGTCATGGACCGAGTGCTGCCCTAATTGGAGCAATGTTTAAGATGCAATTGTTTAACTTAGTATCCACTATGGATCTTAGGGAGCGGGTGGCGCATCTGCGAAAAAATATGGAGTTGGTTCTTCCTGAAGATTATGCAATTACCTTTTGTTATGCGATTCTTGATCAGGATTTAAAACTTTCTTATGTCAATGGAGGTCATCCAGCTCCCCTTGTTTATATGGATGGCGAAACGAAGTTTTTAAAAGGTATGAGTCCTATGATTATGGGAATTAATTTCGCTGCTAATGATGAAGTGCAATCGGTGCAGTTAAAAACAGGATCTATGTTTTTTATGTATACCGATGGTGCAAGCGAAGCTATGAACCCAAATTCTGAATACATTACGGAAGAGGGTATGAAATCAATTTTTCATGATTCCGTTACATCTGGAAAAGATATTTTGCAATCAGTTCAAAACAAAATTCTGGATTTTTGTGGATCTTCCACTCCGAGTGATGATATGGCTATGGTGTGTATACAATTATGATACCAAATCCCAGTTATAAGGGTAAAGTTAGAGACGTTTACGACTTAGGAGATTCACTTCTTCTTGTGGCAACCGATCGGATTTCTGCATTTGATGTTGTTTTTAATGAGCCGGTTCTTGATAAGGGTAAAATTCTAACTCGAATTTCCACGGCTTGGTTTCGTCAGTTTCCCAAAATTACGAACCATTTAATCACTGACGATGTTTCTAAATTTCCTCCTCCGTTTCAAAACGAAGATTCTTTAAAAGGAAGATCAGTCCTCGTTAAAAAAGCAAAACGAATTGATTTTGAATGTGTGGTGCGAGGATATTTAACTGGATCGGCTTGGAAGGAATACAAAACAGAAGGGACGATTGCTCATGTTCCCTATCCCAAGGGACTAGAAGAATCTTACCGATTTGAAACTCCCATTTTTACTCCAGCCCGGAAAAACGATTCTGGTCATGATGAAAACGTGAGTGAATCGGTGATGGAAAAGGAAGTTGGCAAGGAACTCTTTTCCGAATTGAAAGAGATCTCTCTTTATCTCTACAACACGGCTCATAGTTTGATGGCCAAACAAGGAATCCTTCTCTGCGATACTAAATTCGAATTTGGACTGGTGGATGGAAAACCTGTTTTAATCGACGAAATCTTAACACCAGATTCCTCCCGGTATTGGGATGCCTCCACTTATGCACTCGGCAAAACTCCGGCTAGTTTTGATAAACAAATCCTCCGAAATTGGTTGGAATCTACTGATTGGGACAAAAATCCACCTGCCCCGGCGTTACCCGAATTCTTGATCCTAGAACTACGTAAAAAATACTTGGAATTGGAAGATAAAATCACGTTATGTTTGTCGCAAAAATAAATGTTACTCTCAAAGAATCGGTTCTTGACCCGCAAGGACAAACGGTTCTCCGCACCCTTCATGACCAAGGGAAAAATTCTGTAGCTGACTTAAGGGTCGGAAAATACATCGAAATGAAAATCGATGTAAAGTCCCAACCAGAAGCAGAGGCACTTGCTAAAGAAATTTGTGAATCGGTTCTTGTGAACCAAGTGATCGAGACATATCGGTTGGTCGTGGAGAAAGTATGAAGGTACGGGTGGTTACCTTTCCTGGTTCTAATTGTGATAAGGATGTGGGATCGGTTCTAGAATCGGAATTTGGTGCTAAAGTAGAATACACTTGGTATAAAGAAACTTTCTCTGATACACCGGATCTTGTTGTATTGCCAGGTGGTTTTTCTTTTGGGGACTACCTACGCTGTGGGGCTATGGCCAAATTTTCAAGCGCTATGGAATCGGTTGTTGCTTACGCCAAAAAAGGTGGAAAGGTTTTGGGTGTTTGTAATGGATTTCAAATCCTGACTGAATCTGGGCTTCTTCCTGGTGCCTTACTCCATAACAGAACCTTAAAATATATTTGTAAAGATGTAGATCTCATTCCTGTATCCGAAAACAAAATCGCCAAAGAAATACAGGGAAACCTTTCCATTCCGATTGCTCACGGAGAGGGAGCATACTTTGCAGATCCTGAAACTTTAGAACGATTAGAAAAAAATGGCCAAGTGGTCTTTCGTTATAAAGAAAACCCGAACGGATCTTTACATGATATTGCAGGGATTTGTAACGAACAAGGAAATGTTCTAGGAATGATGCCTCATCCAGAAAGGGCTGTAAATCCTTATACAGGAAAGATGGATGGAAAACTAATCCTCGAGGCTCTCTTAAAAAAATAACATTCTTTTTAACCTTTTCTTGCTTTTTCGTCCAATTGAATTACAAGGGAAGGTATGCGTTTTCAAGAAGACTCTATTGATTGTGTAGATTTCATTCTAAAAAAGGATGAAGTTCTTACTATTATCTTGGGTGGGGGGAAGGGAACTCGTTTATTACCTCTAACAGAAAAAAGATCTAAACCAGCTGTTAGTTTTGGTGGGAAATATCGGCTTATTGATATTCCTATTTCCAATTCCCTGAATAGTGGTTTCGAAAAGATATTTATCCTCACTCAATTTAATTCCTATTCCTTAAATCGTCATATTAACCGAACTTATGCGACTAATAATATCCACCAAAAAAGTTTTGTGGAGATTATTGCTGCGGAACAAACGGTTTCTAGTGCCAATTGGTTTGAAGGAACTGCCGATGCCGTAAGGAAGGTTCTTCCTTATATCAGAGAACAAAAACCAAAATACGTTCTCATACTTTCTGGTGATCAACTTTATAATATGGACCTTTCCGATTTTATGCAGAGCCATTTAATGGATCCAGAAACAGAAATTTCTGTGGCTACTAACGCAATTCCTGAAGACCAAATTTATGGCCTAGGGATTGTGAAATCAGGAGTTGGTGGGTTCATTCAGGAATTCATAGAAAAACCACAAGAAGTAACTCAGGTGGAATCATGCCGCACGAAACAGGGTAACTTCCTTGCGAATATGGGAATTTATATTTTTAATACATCCACTCTCATTGATGTATTAGAAGATTGTAATATGGCTGATTTTGGAAAAGAAATCCTACCGAAAGCCATTCGAGAAAGGAAAGTAAAAGCTTACACTTACGACGGATACTGGGAAGATATTGGAACCATCAAGGCTTTCTATGAAGCCAATTTGATGTTAACAGATCATATTCCGAAATTTAATTTATATTTGGAAAAAACTCCGATTTATACGAGAGCAAGGGCACTTCCTCCGTCCAAAATCATCCAAGCTGTGGTCAACCAAGCACTCATTTCAGAAGGAACCATCTTAAACCAGTGTGAGGTTCACAGATCCATCATTGGTGTACGGCAACTGATCGCTTCAGGAACCAAGATCTATGATTCGATCATTATGGGACTTGACCATTACGGATATTTTGATCGAAAGTCTGGAAAAATCCCCATTGGAATTGGACCTAACTGTGAAATTCGGCGGACAATTGTCGACAAAGATTGTGCCATTGGTGCCAACGTGCGTCTGTTAAACGAACAAAATCTCCAAGAATATGAAGACGAATACATTCGAATTCGGGAGGGAATCATAGTGGTTCCTAGACATACTGCCATTCCTGACGGCTATTCCATTTAGGTCAAATTGACACATTTAGGTCAAAAATGGGTCAATTTTCCTTGGAGTTGTCTCAAGTTTGGGGATTTTGACTTGTCAGTTTCGAACTTGGTTCTAGCCTGGACGAAAGGGAACCATGTTCATAACGGAATCAACGGAAGGAAACCAGTTTTGGAACGAGACATACTTTGTCCCGCATTTCCAACCCATCGTCAATGCCATCAATCGCTCCATTTCTGCCTATGAAGTGCTCGGACGTCAGTTCAACCCTGAGGAAAACACCTACCATTCTTTAGGGGGATTGTTCCATAACCGGGACCAGGATCCGGTCCCCGTCTATAACATTGACCGAATCCTTAGGGAAAAGGCAGTTCAGACCCTAAAAGAAAGTAATCTTCGCACCAAGCTCTTTTTTAATATGATGCCGAACTTTCTTTCCCGTGTGCATCATACTGATTTATTTGCAGAAAATTTCCATATCATCCAACTGATCGAAAAATATGGAATTGATCGAAACCAAGTAGTGATCGAAATCACAGAGGACGAATTTGATGGGTCGATTGACCGCCTAATCCAAATTGTCCAAATCTTTAGAGATTACGGATTAAAAATAGCCATCGATGATTTAGGGACTGGATTTTCCAATTTAGAAAGAATCGGATACCTACACCCAGATATTATGAAAGTTGATATTCGCATTATGAGGGAAAGTTTGAATAAAAATTCGTTCAAACAAGTTCTCGGTGCGATTTCCGAAATGTCTCAGAAGCTCGGAAGCCAACTTCTCTTTGAAGGGATAGAAACAGAAGAAGAGGTGAACCTTGCGCTTTCGATGGGAGCAAACCTTTTGCAAGGGTTTTATTTCTCTACACCGAATCCCCATTTTCTCAATCGAAATACTTTCTCAGACAAAATGAAAACGGTTTTGGAAAATTTTTCGAGCGTTCGTTCCAAGGAACTGCGAGAAAAGGGACTGAGAGAACAAAGGATCATTGACCAACTGCAAGATCTTTTCTATGAGCTTTCAGACACAAAGGAAGACGACTTTCCTTACCGGTTTGGCCAAATCCTTGGTTCCTTACCACGAGAGATTTTAAAAGTTTTTGTTTGTGACGCGGAAGGGTACCAAATCACTCCCACCTACGACTTGGACCGAATGAACGGGGGTTATTTAGAAAGATCCAGACAAATTGGAAACAATTACGCCTGGAAACCATACTTTTTAAAGCACAAGGAAGAGTCCGAACGGTTTCGTAAAAAATGGGGTGTTACCTATCCACTTTACGACATCACCAACCAAAACCAATATGTGATTTTTACTTTTTCCCTCATGGATGGTAAGATCCTTATCGCCCAGGTAGGTTGGTCGGAATAGAATCTTGTTTTTTTTGAGTGGTGCTTTTTCCTGGTAGAAGGGATTCGTCTAAAATATAGAATCATTCTAAATATATACAAAACAGGATACCACCTTGTCCGCTATTCTCGAAATAAAATCTCTACATGCCACTGTAGGGGACAAAACGATCCTCCGAGGAGTCAACCTCACCATCGGACCCGGTGAGGTTCATGCCATTATGGGACCCAATGGTTCAGGAAAGAGTACTCTATCCAACGTCATTCTAGGTCATCCCAAGTATACGGTCACTTCAGGGGATATTCTCTTTAAGGGAGAATCCATATTAAATAAAACGACTGATGAAAGGGCAAGGCTTGGACTTTTTTTATCTTTCCAATATCCTACTGCCCTTCCTGGTGTGACCATTGGCAATTTTTTAAAATCTATCCTCAAGGCTCACCGAGGGAAAGAAGTTCCTGTTAAGGAATTTAAACAAGAATTAAAACAATCAATGGATCTTTTAGAAGTTCCTCAGTCGTTTATCGGTCGTTATGTGAATGATGGATTTTCTGGTGGTGAAAAAAAACGTGCAGAAATTTTACAAATGAGTTTGTTAAAACCTATTTTATCCATTTTGGATGAAACAGATTCTGGACTGGATATCGACGCCCTTCGCATTGTTTCGGAAGGAATTAATGCCAATAGAAATCCTGATCGTTCCATTCTTCTCATCACCCATTACCAAAGGATGTTAAACTATATTGTTCCTGATTTTGTCCATGTATTTGCAGATGGAAGAATTTTGGAGACTGGAGGAAAGGATCTTTCCTTAAAATTAGAAGAGGTTGGTTATGATTGGATTTTGGAGAGAGAAGGGGTCAAATGAATTCCTCACTCGAAAAAAACCGATTGGTTCTTTCAAAAGAAAAACATATTAGTTTCAAAAATTCTCTTTTGGAGATATGGAATCAGTTAGAGATTCCAAAAGATTCTGAAGAGTCTTGGAGAAAATTTCCTATTGGTTCGGTGGATTGGAAAGAATTACAATTCGATCCGAAAGAAATTTCTACAACCAACACCAGTGCTGCAAAAGAAAATAAAGATTCTACTTTAGATGAAGAAACCATTGAATCCATACTTGCCGATATTCTAAAATATACGCCAAAGGAATATTTTGCCTTCCTTAGTTTGGTTACAGCCCCTAAATACGAGATCTTTCTTTTAGAAGAGGGTGAATCCTTTTTTTCGTTCGCAGAAGAAGGTGATAAACCAAACCATACAGTTAGAATTTTTTATCTACAAAAAGGTAGAACTAATAAAACGCAGATCCAATTACAAAATATCCATGATTCAGAGAACTTACATATGTGTTCTGCCTTGGATTTTTTTATCTCCGAAGATTCATCTTACTTAGAAATTTTAGATATGGAAACTAGCGATTTAGATTTATATCGATTTCGCAATATTTGTATTCTTTCCCATTCTGATTCTCACACTAAATACCATTATTATCCCATTGGTGGTTTTCGTTCGAAATTATTTTTGGACGCTCATTTACTGGGAAAAGGAGCTGAGGTGACTGTGGACGGTGTTTCTGCTCTAGGAGGCAGAAATTTGAAAGATTTAGATATGGAAATGTTTCATCATGCTGATTTTACCACAAGTAAAATCAGCTATAAAGCCATTGTTACTGATAAGTCACATCATATTTTTACTGGAAATCTGATTATTCCACCAAACTTAAAGAAGGTGACAGCTCATCAAGAATCTTTTAATCTTTCTTTAAACAAAAAAGCTAGAGCAGAAGCCAATCCAAAATTAGAAGTATTAGCGGAAGATGTATCTTGTACACACGGAGCTACTGTGGGAGATATTGATGAAGAACAATATTTTTATCTTTTGTCACGAGGCCTAACACCAGAAGAATCAAAGTCGTTACTTGTAACGGCATTTTATGGTGAGACAATCCATTCCATTGGTTTTTCAGAAGAAATAAAATTGTCTTTGGAATCAAGGATAAGAGAGATCCTAGTGGGAGCTAAATAATGGCCTTTAAAAAGTTAATTCCTCTTTCAGAAGTTGGAGAAGGTAAAATGGCAGTGGTAAAAACCCGCCATTTTAACGTGGTTGTGACTAAGGTGGAAGGCGAATATTTTGCTTTTGAAGATTCTTGCACTCATGATGGGGAAGAAATTTCTTGTGGAAAATTGGAAGGTTGTGTCATTACCTGCCCAAGGCATTTTGCTAAGTTCGATGTTCGAACGGGAAAGGTTTTAGCACTTCCTGCCACTGAACCGCTTGTGATTTTCCCAGTGCGTGTGGTTGGTGAGGATTTGGAAGTGGATTTGGAGGCGGTATGAGTTTAGATCCTTACCAAATTCGAAAAGACTTTCCTATACTCTCCCGTATTTTGCCAAACGGAAAACCGCTAGTTTATTTAGATAATGGCGCTTCTTCGCAAAAACCGAAGTCGGTAATTGATGCCACTAACGAGTATTATTCGAATGATAACGCCAATATCCACAGAGGTGTTTATTATCTTTCTCAACATGCAACGGAACTATTTGAACGCGCTAGGATTAAAACCTCTCACTTTTTCCAAGCGCAATGTGCAAAAGCCATTATTTTCACTAGGGGAACAACAGATGCTATTAACTTAGTCGCACAAGCCTGGGGAAGGACCAATATCAGTGAAGGGGATGAAATTGTTTTATCCGTTCAAGAACACCATTCCAATTTAGTCCCTTGGCAAATGTTGGCCTTAGAGAAAAAAGCTTTTTTGAAATTTATTCCCATCAAAGAAGATACTACTTATGACTTATCCAATTTAAATCAAATCATTACAAAACGTACAAAAATAGTAGCGATTAGTCAAATGTCTAACGTTACCGGGACAATTCATGACCTGACTGCCATTATAGAGAGAGTGCGTCAAGTCGGTGCAAAAATTTTAGTAGATGGGGCGCAAGCGGCTTGCCATATGCCCATTCACTTAGTGGATATGGATGTTGATTTTTATGCGTTCTCTGGCCATAAGATGCTTGGGCCTACGGGAGTCGGTGTGCTTTTTGGAAAAGAAGAAATTTTAGAAGCCATGCCACCTTGGTTAGGCGGTGGTGATATGATCGAATCAGTTGACCTAGAAAGTTCGACATATGCAGCTCTACCCGCCAAATTAGAAGCAGGAACACCAAATATCGCAGGTGTGATTGGTTTTAGTCATGCTTTGGATTATTTACAAAAAGTCGGAATGAAGAATGTGAAAGAGCATGAACGGATGTTAACCGAATATGCATTAGAGCGACTGAACCGCATTGGAGGTTTACAAATTTATGGAACTGAAGATTTGGACAAACGTGGTGGCGTTGTTTCTTTCTCTATGGAAGGAATCCATCCTCATGATGTAGGATCAATTTTAGATGAAGAAGGTGTTGCCATTCGTGTTGGCCACCACTGCTGCCAACCTTTGATGAAGCAGTTAGCCATTCCGGGAACTTGTCGTGCCTCTTTTTACCTTTATAATACAAAGGAAGATATTGATGCATTAGTCTATGCAATTGACAAGGTAAAATCAATATTTGGTCGTGTCGCAAGAAAGTCATTTTAAGGATTTCCTTCGTTGGAAAGACTTCGGGGTTTGGGAAAAACCGACTACTCTTCATCAAATGGTGAAGGGGCTTAATCCTCTTTGCGGTGATGAAATCATTATCTATTACTGTATTACTGAAGATAACGCGATCGAAATTTTGGGTTTAGGTGGAGAATCATGTTCCATCTGCAGAGCGGCATCCGGATTACTTTTCAAGAATAAAACAAAAATTCAAAAGGACCATTTCCTTTCTTATCTAACGGAGCGGAAAAATTTTTTGGATGGAGAGGATTCTTTGTTGTTTCAAGATCCAGAAGAGATATCCTTTTATAACATCCTACGTTCTCATCCTGGTCGATACCGTTGTGGGCTTTTGCCCTGGCAAACATTAGCAAAATTGAGTGAGGAAAAGAAATGATTCGAGATCCAGAAACAGAAAAAGAATGGGAAGTATACCATAGTGTGCGTATGGTAGAAGATCCAGAAATCGGAATTTCTCTCATCGAGCTTGGTTTGATTTATGATATCAAAGTGGAAGGGGAAAAGGCGGATATCACAATGACATATACCTCCCTTGCTTGCCCGGCCGGTCCCCAAATGAAACAAGATATTGAAAATCACGCCCTTCGTGTGGATGGGATTAATGAAGTCGTTGTAAATGTGGTTTGGAATCCAAAATGGGAGCCTCGTGTTATGGCAAGTGAAGAGGCTAAAATGCAAATGGGGATTTTCGATTGAGTTTCCAATTCAGACATTGTTATTGGTTTGCTTTTTTATTTATATTTAACGGCTGTGAGTCGATTCCTTTTTTTCAGGATTCTTTTTCACAAAAACCAATACAAAGTGTTTCTCTCCCGCAAATCGAAGGTGCCACCGAAAAAAAAAGTCGGTACGAATTTATTGCTAAGGAAATCATTATATCATCTGACCATCCACTTGCTTCTCAAGCAGGAATGGAAGTGTGGAAACAGGGTGGAAACGTTGTGGATGTATTTACAGCTGCAAGCTTTGCGATCTCTGTCCTTCGTCCTCATTCCACTGGCCTTTTGGGAGGTGGATTTGCAGTGGTATATTTACCTACAAAAGGAAAATGGGCTTACGATTTTCGGGAACGTTCCCCTAAAAAGGGAGTCGCTTCTTTTTACTTAAAGGAAGACGGTGCTGTGATTCTTGGAAAAACTTTAAAGGGTGCTTATAGCGCTGCGGTACCTGGTAATGTCCAAGGGATTTTACAAATCCAAAAACAACATGGAAAATTACCTCTCAGTGTCGTATTGGCACCAGCTCTTCGTTATGCGAAAACAGGTTTTTCTGTTTATGGAGATTTAGCAGGAGCGGTGGCTAAGGTTTGGTCCTCCATGAATCCGCCAATGCAAAACGTATTTGGTATTGACAAACGAGCGATTCGAGAGGGGGAACTTCTCATTCAGGAGGACCTAGCACAAACATTGGAGAGGATCATTCAAAATGATAAACTCGAATTTTTGGAAGGTGAAACCGTTCAAAAAATATCTCAGTATTATGCTGAATATGAAAATTTTATCACTCTAGAGGATTTCAAGAGTTACCAAGTTAAGATAAGTGAACCACTCACAAGTTCCGTTTGGGGACACACCATTTTAACCATGCCACCTCCCAGTTCTGGAGTTCATCTTGTTACAATGATGAATTTATATTCGGAAATGCAAAAGAGGAATACATTTCCTAAAGGAGAGATAGGCGAGATGATTCGTATGATTGAAGCTATGCGAGTCGCTTACAGGGACCGGGCAGAAATCGGAGGAGATCCTTTATATACAAATGTGCCTGTTACTAAACTTTTGTCCCAGAGTTATGCTAAAGAGGAAACGAATGAGATCGAGAAAAAAGTAGTTTCGGGGAGTTGGCCAGCCATTTCGGAAGAGAACAAAAAAACGGAATCTTATAATACCACGCATATTTCTATTTTAGATAAGGATGGAAATGCAGTTTCTACTACACAGTCAGTCAATGGGATTTTTGGTGCGGTTCAGATGGTTCCTGGAACTGGTCTTATACTCAATAACACAATGGACGATTTTTCGGTCGCTCCCGGAATCCCTAATCTTTACGGACTTGTTGGATCCAAAGCCAATGCAATTGAACCAGGTAAAACTCCACTTTCGAGTATGAGTCCATCGATCCTTCTCGATGGTTCTGGAAAAACAAAATTGGTAATTGGTGCTCCGGGTGGTTCTCAAATCCCAACTTCGATTTTTAATACATTGTATCGTTATTTGATTCAAAAAGAAGGTTTGTATGAAAGTGTTTCTTACCCGCGAATCCACCACCAATTTAGTCCTGATCGTATTTTTTTGGATCCTGAAATAAAAGCATCCTATCCCCAGTCGGATTTGCCCTTTTACCAAGTCCAATATATTAGGCATCGTGCTAAAGTATTTGCTGTCGCCAGAGAAGGAGACAGCTTAATCGGCGTGTCAGATCCCAAAGGTGAAGGAGTTCCTTTAGGTTTTTAAACCATGAAACGAAAGTTATTAACATCAACGAAGAAAAATTCAACACGTAGTTTATTATCAGCAGAATATAGATCTTGTTTACTAAGCGCAAAACATGGATTAGAGAGAGAAAGTGTTCGGGTAGATGAAAAAGCAAATTTATCTAATACACCGCATCCCAAAGCATTGGGATCAAGTTTAACTCATCCACTCATAAAAACCGATTTTGCGGAGGCACAAGTCGAATATGCTACCAACATCCATAAATCCATACCTGATGCATTAAATGAACTCACTGAATTACATGCTTTCACTGCTCGTAATTTAGGATCGGAATACCTTTGGCCTTTTAGTATGCCTCCCGTTTTACCATCGGATAATAAAATTGAAGTGGGGAATTACGGAACTTCCGCAGAAGGTAGGAAAAAAACAATTTATCGTAATGGTTTGGGACATCGTTACGGTAAAAAGATGCAAACAATTTCAGGAGTGCATTATAATATTTCTTTTGATACTTGTATGTTATCTGTTGTCTCCGAAAAGAGATTTAAAAAACCTCTTACGCGAGAAACAAAATCACAAATTTATTTTGATACCATTCGAAATTTCTATCGAATTTCACCAGCACTCCTATATTTATTTGGCTCTTCTAGTTTAACAGATATCACCTTTACAGAAGAAAACAAACAGATACGAAAACTTGACTCTAAAACTCTTAGAGCACCTTATGCAACAACTCTTCGACTTTCTAGTATTGGTTATACGAGTAAAGTGCAGGGAAAGTATCCTATTTCCGTTAATTCATTAGAAGAATACGCAAAAGATATGTGCCATGTGGTTTCAAAATCATATTCCGCATATAAACAATATAATGGCAAAGCCACCAACCAATTGAATGATCATATTTTACAATTGGAAAATGAATATTATTCACTTGTCCGTCCAAAACAAGTTCCTAAAGGTGAGGAAAGGGTGGTCGATGCACTTATGGAAAGAGGTGTAGAATATTTAGAAATTCGCCTTCTCGATTTAGATCCATTTTCTGCCATTGGTGTAGAAGAAAACCGACTCTATTTTTTGCATATGGTTTTATTATACTGTATGTTAAATGAATCACCAAAGACCGATTTGGTGGAAATGTCAGATTGGCGAAAGAATCAAGAATTGACTACTTGGCTTGGACGCAAAGAAGATACAAAGATTAAGTTTTTGGGAGAAGAGATCCCTTTGCGTGAGCTTGTTTACCAGCTCTTTGTAGAAATCCAACCCATTGCGGATCTTTTAGATGAAAACGATGCAAATGGTCCATTCAGTAGAGCTTGGGAAACACAATGGGAGAAATGGATCGATCCTAGTCAATTGGGCTCAGGTATGTCTGAATTAGATTTAGAAATTCATAAAGCCAGTTTTCGTGAGTTTGGACTGACCTTAGCCAAATCACATAAGGAAGAATTGTTACGATACCCCCTTTCGCCAAATAAAATTAAATATTTCGAAGATCTAAGCATTCAGTCAATTTACGAACAACAGAAAATTGAGACTTTAGAAGGAAGTCATCTGAAGAAAAATCAAAAGCCCATTCAAATCAAACCTCTGAAACTTTGTAGCGGAGTTTGATGTGGAAAATACAAAACCTTTACCACCAGGCTTTGAAGATTTAGAAATTTCTACCCAGATCATCATAAGAGATGCTCTTTCCCGAGGGATCAAAATTGAAATGGTAGATCGTAAAGAAAATTTTTTACGTTTAACCCAAGGAAATCATTCGGAGTTCGTTAAGGAAGCAAGTAAAACTAGACTCGATAGTTTGATGACCTATCTTGTGATGGAAAACAAAATTGCCTCAAAACTGGTGTTAGATGAGAATGGAATCCGAGTGCCAGTAGGTAGAAATTATTCCAATTTAGAATCTGCCTTAGAAGACTATACATTCTTTTTAGATAAAAAAAAGGTGATTAAACCTGTCACAACCAACTTTGGACTTGGCATTGGAATCTCGGAACCCGGAGATAGTTTAGAAAAATTTAGTTCCTTTGTGAATACTGCTTTGGGACTTTCCAATTCCATCATTATTGAAGAATTTATGGAAGGGCCTGAATATCGATTTTTGGTTTTAGGCGATGAAGTGGTGGCCGTTTGTAACCGAGTTCCCGCCAATGTCATAGGAGATGGAATCAGTTCGATTCGGGAATTGATCCAAAAAAAGAATGATGATCCAAGGCGAGGGGAAGGTCATAAAACGGCTCTGGAGAAAATCCAGATGTCGGAAGTGGAATCACAAATTCTAAAGGACCAAGGCCTTGGTTTTGATTCAGTTCCTAGTTTAGGGGAACAAATTTTCCTCCGAAAAAATTCCAATATCTCCACAGGTGGTGATTCTCTTGATGTGACGGACAAGGTACATCCAGAATTCAAATCCATTGCTGTTTCTTGTGCCAAAGCGGCAGGAGCCGTGATTTGTGGAATCGATATCATTTCCTCTCAAATTGAATCAAAACCAGATCCAAAGACTTATGCTATCTTAGAAATTAATTTTAATCCAGTTCTTTATATCCATGAGTTTCCATATAGCGGCAAACCTAGGTTTGTCGGTGATAAAATTTTAGATTTGTTAGGATTTAAATGAACTCTGTCGAGTTTCTAATTTATTTAAGAATACTTGGATCTTAAATAGGCAATGATGTCAGCAGATTCATACATTTGGACATCGCCATCGACAAGGAAGGGAACTTGAGAAATACCTCCAAGCCGAACCACTTCCGCTCGGCCAGGAGTTCCATAAGAGGCCTCAACAAATTCAATATCTTTGCCTGGAACAAGACCAAGGGATTCCGTAGCTTGGATCACTCGTCTGCAATAAGGGCAAGTATCGTATTGGAAGAGGCGTATCATAGAGATTATCCTGCTTTTTTAGTAAGCTCACCAGACTGAGCCATTTGTACAGTGATGTCATGACCACCTACAAATTCACCTTTGATATAAAGTTGAGGGATAGTCGGCCAGTTCGTGTATTCTTTGATTCCTTCTCGGATTTTCATATCTGAAAGAACATTAAACGATCCAAATGGAATTCCCAGTTGTTTGAGAGTACTCACTACTCCCGCTGAAAATCCACATTGCGGCATTTCCGGTGTTCCTTTCATGAACAGAAATACTTTTTCCGAATTGATTAAGGATTCTATTTTATCCTTTAACTCTTGTTCCATGATTATTCGCTCCTAGTTTCCAATGCTAATGCATGGATTTCTTCTTTTAATTCATCTTTTAAAGTTGCATAGACCATACGGTGTTGTTCAATCAGTCCCTTACCTGCAAAACCAGAGAAGGTAACAACAGCTTTGATATGGACTCCATCCCGGTACGGATCGAGAATTTCCACTTTGCAGCCAGGAAGGCCATCTTCAATTTTCTTTTGGATTTCTGGGATTGTCATCCTATAGTATTCCTCCCATCCAGGAATGGTGGGCTTTGATAAATTCAAGATATTCTTTAGGCACTTCCGGTAAAACAGAATTCTTAACCGAAGGTAGGGAAAGTAAAGTTTCACTCCATTTCTTTATTTTTGGAAAATCCTTTAATAGGTAAAGTTCTGGTTTGTGGTCGGCCAAAAATTGTAACCGCATAAAAAACGGGGCAAAAGCTGTATCCACCAAATGCATTTGAGATCCAGAAAAGAAGTAATTACTGTCAGAAGGAGAAGGAAGGGCTGCTTCTAATATTTTGAATTTAGATAGGAGCTCTTCTTTTTTTTTATCAGAGTCTGATTTTTCCTTTGCCATTGTCCATCCGTATTGGTCGACAAGAAGAGCACTTGCAAATTCAGTCCAAGAGCGGTGTTTTGCTTTTTGGATGGGGTCTTTTGGATGGAGTGCCGGAGGATAGACTTCATCTAAATATTCATTAATGACTGCCGACTCAAAAATGACATCTTCTCCCACTTGTAAGACAGGAACTTTTCCAAAGGGAGAAATCTTTAGAAACCAATCGGGTTTGTTTGCGAGGTCAATGTATTTGATATCATAATCAACTTTTTTTTCCAAAAGGTTGATTACCGAACGTTGCACATAAGGACAGAGTTTAAAACTTACAAGTACCGGTTTAGTCATATTCATTAGACGCCTCTAAGGTGCAGAAAGATTCATTTCTAGAGCATGTAGACCTTTTTTAAATTCGGCACCGAGTTCCGCATAGACCAATCGGTGGTTTTCCACAGTTGACTTTCCCAAAAAAACATCTGACACCATATACAAACGAAAGTGAGTTTCTTTTGAACCTTTTGTCATTCCTGGATGCCCTGCATGTTCTAAAGAAACATCTGTTAGTTCTATTTCTTTCGGGGAAAATTTTTCAGTTAGGATTTTTTCCATTCGAATTAGTCTTGAATCTTTAATTTCTGATTCCATAACCTGTTTTCATTAACCTCACATTGATATAAAAGAGAAGGGAAGATAGCAGGATGATAAATCCAAATGAGAAATATAAGTTCACATCGGTAACACCAATAAAACCATACCGAAACAAATTCACCATATATAGGATCGGATTGCAGTAGGATACGGTTTGCCAAAACACAGGTAAGTTTGATACCGAATAAAAAACTCCACCAAGATATGTGAGTGGAGTTAAAATAAAAGTTGGGATAATTGTGACATCGTCAAATTTTTTTGCAAAGAGTGCATTAAAGAACCCACCTAATGAAAACAAAATCGATGTCATAAGAACGGTAAAGAGAATCACAAAGGGATTATGGAAACGGAGGTTGGTGAAAAATAAAGAAGTGAGGGTCACTAAAGCTCCTACAAAAAGCCCGCGAACAACGCCGCCAAAAGTATATCCGATCACAATGGTATAGGGAGAAGTAGGTGAAACAAGAAGTTCTTCAATATTTTTCTGGAACTTACTGGAAAAGAAAGAGGAAACCACATTGTTGTAGGAATTCGTGATCACACTCATCATAATAAGGCCCGGTACAATGAACTCTATATAAGTAAAATCTCCTATCTTACCGATTTGGCGACCAACAAGTTCCCCAAATATTAGAAAATACAAAGCCATTGTAATCACTGGTGGAATGAGTGTTTGAACCCAGATCCGAATGATTCTAATCCATTCTCTTCTAACGATTGTTTGTAAAGAGGTAAAGTTTTGTTTCCACATAATTAGTGTTTTCCTGTAAGGGACAAAAAGAGTTCTTCTAGTCGATTTGATTTGTTTCTAAGACTTAATACATCTAAATGGAGCTTAGTCAGTTCAGTGAATAGTTGGTTGACGGATGTTTTTTTATTTAATTGTACTTCTAGGGTATGGTCATCTAACCAGTCCCAATGAAATTTTTTGGAAACCGGTTTTGATTGATTCGATTTTTTTAAATCAATGATTAGAGTCTCTTTATCCAATCGTTGCAGGAGCTTTTTCATTGAAGTGTTTTCGACAATTTCTCCCTTATCGATGATGGCAATGTTCTTACAAAGTGATTCCGCTTCTTCCAGATAGTGAGTTGTTAGGATGATGGTTTTTCCGGCTTTGTTCAATTCTTTTAAAAATTCCCACATGGACCGACGGATTTCAATATCCACACCTGCGGTTGGTTCATCCAAAATAAGAAGTTTAGGGTCGTGGACGAGGGCCCGCGCAATCATAAGTCTTCGTTTCATCCCTCCACTGAGTTGGCCCGCAGCAGACTTACGTTTGTCAAATAGCGATAGTTTTTCTAAATAGTATTCCACTTTGTCTTTGGCTTCCTTATAAGGAATCCCGTAGAATCCGGCTTGGTTGATTAAGATTTGTTCGACTGCCTCAAAAATTCCAAAGTTAAATTCTTGGGGAACAATTCCTAGAAACGTTTTTGCTAGGTCAGGACTTGTATCGATGTCGGTTCCAAAGATTTTGACTTTCCCTCCTGTTTTATTGATAAGGGAACTCAAAATTCCAATAGTAGTAGATTTCCCTGCACCATTGGGCCCAAGCAAAGCGAAAAAATCTCCAGATTCCACTTTTAGGTCAATGGAACGAAGGGCTTTCACTCCATTGGCATACGTTTTTTCTAAACCTTCTAATTCGATGGCGTATTTTTGCATCTATTTTCCTACTAGTTTTCTTGTTAGGTGGTGAGTTGGATACTTTTTGTTTTTAATATTTTCTTTTCGTAAGTTTTTTTGCATATCTTCTGGTAGTAAGATGATATTTTTACATTCTTCGGAACAACAACCGAGAAGTTCTTTTCCACAATCTTCACATTGAATGATAAGTACATGGCAACCGAGATTGGCACAGTTAGTATGTCTATCGCTTGGTTTTCCACAAGTATAACAAACGGAAAGAATATCATCTGTCACACGTTCACCCAACCGATCATCAAAAACAAAATTTTTCCCTTTAAACTTAGAAGGAATTCCTGCATCTTGAACTGCCTTTGCATAATTAATGATCCCCCCACGTAATTGGTGGACTTTGGAGAAACCTTTGTATTTTAAATAAGCACTAGCTTTTTCACAACGAATCCCACCAGTACAGTAAAGTAGAATTTTTTTATCTTTGTTATCTTTCAAAAGATCTTCCACAAGAGGAAGTTCTTCTCTAAAGGTTCCTACATCAGGTAAAATGGCATTTTCAAAATGTCCGACTTCAGATTCATAATTATTTCGTAAATCCACCACAACTACACCTGGTTCCGATAGGGCATCATGAAATTCTAATGGTGTTAGGTGGGTTCCCACATCTGAGGGATCGAATTTTGAATCATCGAGTCCGTCTGCTACAATTTTTTTTCTAACCTTTATAGCTAGTTTGATAAAACTTTCTTTTTTATCTTCCACAGCATCATTAAAATAGATTTTGTTTAGTTCGGGAATGGAATCAACTGTTGTTCTAAGTTTCTCATAATTTTCGATTGGTATGGAAAATTGTGCATTGATTCCCTCTTTTGCCAAATAGATTCTGCCAAGGATTCCTAAATCTTCAAAAGCATCATACAGTTTGTCCCGAAATTGAATTGGGTCTTCCAATTTGACATAACGGTAAAAGGAAATGACTCGGCGTTCCCTAGTGTCCATCTCCACTCGTTTTTTTAAGGTTTCTTTGTCATAACGATTGAATAAAAACTTTTTCATTTAGCACCTTTTAGTTTTTCTTCTTTTACTTTTCGAAAAGCATTTCTCGTAATCTCAGAAATGGCAGGATGGATATAGATCATTCCTAAGTAATCGTCTAGTTTAGCATTTAAATACATACCAAGAAGGATTTGGTGGATAAGGTTTGCTGCTTCTTCGCCTATGATATGGGCACCAAGTACCTGTTCGGTTTCTTTGGACACAAGTACCTTTACAAATCCAGAACTGGACATTCTTGCCATCCCTGTGGCACTAGAGGAATAAGGATTTAGACCTTTGTAATAGGGAATTTGTTTTAGGATGAGTTCCTCTTCTGTGAATCCCACACTTGCTATTTGAGGGTGTGTGAATACAGCTTCTGGCATAGGTGGGTAATTGATGGGTTGGTTTTCTTTTTTTCCGTACAAAAGATCAAAAAGATATTCTCCTTCAAAGTTGGCGCTATGGCGAAAGAAATACCTACCTGTCACATCGCCGAAAGCATAAATTCCAGGTTCTGCGGTTTCTAAGTGATCATCCACTTGGATGTATCCATTGGCGTTAGTTTTAATTTTTGTATTTTCTAAACCAAGGTTATCCGTATTCGGTCGAATTCCCGTGGCCACGAGGAGTCTTTCTGCGGAATGGATGGTTTTTTTTCCTAGTTCGTTAATTCCTGTTACGGTAAAAATTCCATCTTTGAAATCAACTTGTTCAATTTGATAATGGGATTCTATCGGGAAGGGTAGATGTTTGTTTAATTCCTTTTTGATTTCTCCATCGGCTGTTCGCAAAACATCCGTTCGTGTCAGTCCTGTTACTTCACAACCGTAGGCCTTGTAAGCTGCTCCCAGTTCCAAAGAAATAAAGCCCGCTCCAATAATGATTAGAGATTTTGGAAATTTGTCTGGGGACAGAGCCTCTCGGGATGTCCAAAAGGGTGTATTTTTTAGTCCAGGAATGTCTGGAATATTGGGTCTTGTTCCAGTAACAACAAATATGTGTTTGGCGGTATATGTATCTTTACCGTCTGAAAGGATACGACTATCAATGAATCTTACTTCTTTAGGATAATAGTCTATATTGGGATTTTTTTCGTAAGCGATGGGAATGGAATCGGAATCTGATTTTACCGTTTCATTCACTCGTTTGAAAATTTGAGTCACATCGGCGACTGGTTTTTCTTTAAAAAAAACGGGAAATTTTTCTGTATCCGCTGCCATACGAATGAGTTCAGAAGGATAGATCACCATTTTGGAAGGGATACAACCCCGATTGAGACAAGTCCCTCCTGGAGTTTCCTTTTCAAATACAGCAACTTTTTTGCCGATTTTGGAAGGTGGGGTCACAAGTTTGGTTCCCGCCCCCGCACCAATGACAATGATGTCATATTCTTTCATACTGGTTCCAGCTTGGAAATTTGCCAGTTTTCTGTAAATGAAGCAAAATTCCTTTTCCTAAATTTAGAAAAACAGATCCTTCCGTAATCCAGGTTTTATATGGATTTATAAACTCCCCCATCAGCTCTAACGGAGGCACCGTTGATCATGGAAGCAAGATCGCTTGCTAGGAAGAGGATGACATTTGCAATTTCCTCTGGCTTTGCGAAACGCCCTGCTAAGGATGAGGGTCTGTTTTCTCGAATGAAGTCCCTTGCCATTTCTTCCTTTGATTTTCCTTTTTCCTTTGCTAGGGACTCGATAAAATCTTCCACCCCTTCTGATAGAGTGGGTCCTGGCAAAACCGAATTGACTGTCACATTTGTTCCCTTACAAACTTCCGCACTTCCTCGAGAAACGGAAAGCTGTGCAGTTTTACTCATCCCGTAGTGCACCATCTCGACAGGAATGTTTAGGGCCGATTCACTTGAAACAAAAACTACACGACCGTAGTTTCTTTCGATCATTCCTTTCAAATAGTGCTGCGTGAGTTCGGCCCCACTTAAGACATTGGTTTCATACATTTTTTTCCAATCCTCTCTCTTTATTTCAAAAAAGGGTTTTGGTTCAAAGTATCCTGCATTGTTTACAAGTACATCAAGGTATGGAATTTCTTTCGTAAGCTTTTGGATACCTTCTTCTAAAGCTAAATCGGCTGAAACACCACCTAACTTTGCATTCGGTACAATTGATTTGATTTCAGAAGTGGCAATTTTCACTGCAGCATCAGATCTACCATGTAGGAAAACTTCGGCACCCTCTTTTGTAAAACTAAGGGCGGTCTGAAATCCAATTCCTTTTGTGGATCCTGTGACTAAAACTTTTTTGTCTTTTAGGCCTGTATTCATTTTTCCATTCCTCCGAGTACAATTTTACCAATTGTTTTTCCTGTTTGTAACAGTTCGTGTGCTTTATTTAGACTTTCGATTGTCATTTCTCCCAAATCTATTCTGTTTGTCGGTGTGATTTTTCCCATATCCACAAGTCCTCCAATTTCCTCTAACAGTTGTTTTTGTTTGATTCGGTCTTCTGTTTGGAACATGGATCTCGTAAACATAAATTCATTTAAATATCCATTACTTTTGGACTTGAGGAGATTCATGTTGAGGGGAGAACCAGATTCGACAATCGAACATATATTTCCAAAGGGATTAATCACTTTGGCTAAGTTTTCAAAATGGTCTTTTGGATCACTAAAAAGAAGGATTTCATCGATACCCGTTAGACCAATGGACTGAATCTGTTCTAAGTAATCTTTTTTGTGATTCAGGACAAAATCAGCACCGAGGGATTTTACCCATGAGATCGATTCTTCTCTAGAAGCGGTCACAATGATTTTTGAATTAGTTTTTTGTTTCAAAATTTGTATCGCAATACTTCCCACACCCCCTGCACCGGCTACTAAGAGGAGAGTTTTATTTTCCAAAGGATTAAGTTTTAATTTTTCAAAAATGGATTCATAAGCAGTAATCGTCGTTAAAGGAAGTGAGGCTGCTTCTTTAAAATTTAAAGTTTTTGGCTTTTTCCCCACAATGAACTCATCCACGACTTGAAATTCAGCATTACTTCCTGGACGTTTGAGGTCCCCCGCATAAAAAACTTCTTCTCCCAATTGTAGAGTCGAAACCTTCTCACCCAGTTCAGTCACCACACCCGCAGCATCCCATCCTAAAACTCTCGGGCCTGGATTTTCCATCGTAATCGAATTTCTGATTTTATAGTCGACTGGATTGACAGAAATTGCCTTTATTTGTACGCGAACATCATGGGGTCCAATTGGCTCGGATGGAACATCTAACGTTCGTAATACTGATTTTTTTTCGTTTGAATCATAAACAGCTGCGATTACTTTCATAAATTCCTCATTTTCAAAAATGAATCGATGGATAGAATTTGGTTTTCTACAGAGTATAAGGCTAAAAAATAACATACCATGTAGATCATTTGAATTCCAACGATTTCCCATTTTTCTAACAAACACATTCCAAAAATAAGGGAACACATTAAAAGACTGGCTAAAAATAAACTCAATTTCGTTTGCCAGCCGACTAGGATTAAAACACCTAATAGAAGTTCCATGAAAGGGATGATGTAACCCATTGTACTAATCAGGGTCGATGGTAATGGGGTATCGGAAAAAAGTGTGTTCATCCATTCTCGAAAAACTCCATACTTATTTCCAATTCGAACCAGGCCGTGTCCTAAAAGGTTTGTTCCGATAGCGATTCGTAACACTAGACTTGCTAGTGAAATTCCGTTGAGTTCCATTGCATTCATAGAACCCGGTCTTTATCGGATCTCTTTTTTGTAAATCAAAAATATTCAATATGATATGTAATTGACAATTTGTATAGTTTTGGTTTACAATGGGCAGATGATTTCTTCCATTCGCGACGTTGACGATCTTAAAACCTTTGTCTTTGTGGTCCAAGATCGAAGTTTTACCCAAACTGCCACTCGAATGGGTGTGACGAAGGCAGCTGTTGCCAAGCGAATCCAGAGTTTGGAGAAGATTTGGAATACACAGCTTTTTTATAGAAATACGAGAAAGGTGATCCCGACAAGAGATGCCGATTTGATTTATCAAAAGGTCGTAGCCATTTTGGAGAGTGTCAAAGAATTAGAAAATTCACTAACCAACAAAGACGAATTAGAGGGAACACTCCGTATTACTTGTGTGAGTTCCATGTCTCATAATTTTGTCGCCGATGTTATTGAGAAGTTCCAAGTCCAAAATCCCAAAATAACCATCCAACTCATTGTTACCGATAGTTTGTTAGATCTAATGGAGGAATCGATTGACATAGGAATTCGTGTTGGTCCGGATATTCCACCTGGTTTAATGGGAGTGGAATTGTTTAAAAATCGAATTGTAGCTGTTGCAAGTCCCGGATATCTCAAAACAAATCGTGAATTGAAAAGTCCAAAAGATTTAGAAACACATAATCTTTTATATTTGGACCTTCATAAAAATCTCCAATTTTCTGGGACAAGTTATACATTAGAATCTTTGAGTAAAAAAAGAAATTTTGTTTCAAACGATGCAGCAAGTCTTGTGCAAATGGGATTAAAGGGGAAAGGGGTCCTTGTTCGTTCATTTTGGGATATTGAGGAAGGGCTCCACGAGGGAAAATTCATTCCTGTTTTAAAAGACTATCCTTTAAAAAATTTTGGAAGTGTTTGGTTGGTTCACCCTTTCAGTAAAACACCATCCCGGAGGATGATGGTGTTTCGGAATTTTTTAGAATCGGAGAGTCGCTTGAAATTCAATCGATAAATGGATTTTTAACTTTCTGGATTTTCTCTATGATTTCATTTTTTCGAATTTCAAACGTATCCGGTGGATCCAGTTGGTTCCAAGACTCATAGAGTTTTCTCCTATTTTCTGGAACAGGGATTCCATATTTCCATTCCATATAAAAATAGGTTCGAGCAATATCCCCGCGAATGTTTGGTTTTGGTTCTGCAGTTTGTTCTTTAAAATTGATTTCAAAATCACAAAGACCATAGTTTCTTTCTTCGCCAGCAATTTCTCCATAGGAAAAGATCCCACGGTCTGCATTGATTTCTCCAGGAACAGGGACAATATTGTGCATATCTGCTTCCATTCGATTGAATTCAGGATCTGTGGCCCGGCAACATTTTCGTCCCCGCACTGGTTTTCCATTGGCCTCACAATGTTTTTCTGTCCAACATTGCCGTTGGCTTCCAAAACTATGAGCAGGCACAATATGTTCCCACTCAATCCATGTTTGGCGATCGTTGTCTTTTCTGCTTGCGAGGCCACAAGATGCTAAATCGATTTTCAACCTTCCGAAGTTTTCTTTATCTTCCGTAAAGGAACAACCACAATAGAAATCAGTTCCCACCTTTTTGTAAAAGCGTTTTAGAACACGTTTCGCTTTCTGAAAATCATACTCCTTTGGGAGTAAATCTTTAGTTTCTTCTTTTTCTTCTGTTTGGGCATAAAGAAAAAAACTGACCAAACAGAAGAGAAAAACAGTGAAGTAGAAATAGTGGACTTTTTTCAAGGCAGAATCGGAAGTAAATACATAAACATTGTACAAAGAAACGCTAAAGTCCAAATGGTTGACCTAGCTTTCGGTAGATCCGCAATGTATAGATAAATATATAAAAAACGCAAAGCCACAAAACTCATCGCAAGAATTTCTAACCAATAAAAATCCACTTCCAAGAGGAGATTGAATAAAATGGCGACAGAAAAAATGGAAAATGCTTCAAACCCGTTTTGATGTGCACCGTTTGCACGAGCGCCCCAACCAGTGAGATTCGCTTGTTGCGTTCTCGGATGATGGTTATCGTAGCCTTTTCCTTCTTTTGCCATCGCAATGGCAACAATTCCCTTTGCTAAATAAATTTGCCCTATAGAAACAAGTAAACAAATAGTAATGATAGTCATTGGTTATAGTATTAACTTTCTTTGCTGTTTGTAAAATATAAAATTACCATTGATCCCTTAGTTTTCGAAGTGTTAAAAATACCGAACGATCATTTGTAAATGTTTCCTTTAGCTCTGTTAGTCGCTCTTTCACTGAATTTGTATTCCTCCGAAAAAAAGGATTTAGTTTTTTCTCTGATCCCATTTCAGAAATTTGAAAAGGTTTTAGAGATTCTTTGAATTGGTAACGAAATGGATTTTCTGGGTCGATATGTTCGGAAAATTTGAGGTTATTTTCCCAATAATCATGGCCAGGATATAGGAAACAAGAATCGGGTAGGGTTTCAAAACGAGACTGAATGGTTTCGTATAAAACACTGGGATCTCCCCCCCGAAAACAGTTTCCTACACCTGCATTAAATAATGTATCACCCGAAAAAATCCCAAGAATGGTTTTTGGGTTTTTCCAAACAAAACTTAGGTGAGAAAAAGTATGACCTGGTGTGTCCCATGCAGTTAGTGATTCTTCTTCCACAGAAAAAACGAGATCACCTTCTTTTAAAATTTGATCTAACCCAGGTATTTTATCTTTTGCATTTTTGTGACCGTAGACAACCGCTTTTGTTTCTTCCTTCAATTCTAAATTGCCTTGAGTATGGTCGCCATGTTCGTGGGTATTCAGGATTCCTTTGATTCTCACACCTAACTTTTGTGAATGGTTTAGGATTTGTTTTGCATCAAAGGGATCAATACAGTAGGCCTCTCCAGTCCGATTGGAATAAACGAGGTAACTATAGTTCCTAAGCGGTGAGTTTGTAAAGATGGGAAGGATTTCTATCATTTGACCTAATCCTTCCCAACGTTTTAATAGAGGATTCGCGTCCGGATCGAATGTTTATGGGCTTTGATTTTATTTTTTAGTTCATCACCCAAATTCTTATCGATTTCCATGCTCAAATAACCAATGTTTGCTGAAGTGCTAAGGTTTTGTGTTAAAATATTTCCCCCTAAATCAGATATGATGGAGTTGATATCTCTTAAAAAACCTGGTTGGTTTTGGTGAATATTGAGAATTCTATGGTAACCTGATTTCAAACTACCTAATTCAATATTTGGAAAGTTTACAGAAAAAGTAGTAGAACCGTTATTCACATATTTTAATAATTTTTCTGCCACTTCGGTTCCTATGTTTTTTTGTGCTTCTTCCGTAGAACCTCCGACATGCGGAGTAAGAATCACATTCGGTAATCCTTGTAATGGACTCACAAAAGGATCATCATTCGATTTAGGTTCTTCAGGAAATACGTCCACACCGGCACCGGCAATTTTACCTGACTTTAATCCTTCTACAAGGGCACCAATTTCTAAAACTTTTCCGCGGGAAAGATTCAAAAGATAGGCGCCATTTTTTAGAAGATTCAAATGTTCTTTGCGGAAGAGGTTTTTTGTTTCTTCTGTTTCTGGGACGTGGAATGTGATAAAATCAGATTGTTTGAGTAAGTCTTCATAAGAAGAAACCGAAGAAGCATTCCCCAATGGAAGTTTGGAAATGATATCAAAAAAGATAACTTTCATCCCCATTGATTCCGCAAGTACAGATACTTGTGACCCAATATGTCCGTAACCAATGATTCCTAATGTTTTTCCTCGGACTTCAAAACAACCTTTTGCAATTTTATTCCATTTGCCGAGGTGAACATCGCGCGACTGGTCGGTTGCTTTTCTTGCAAGCATAATGATTTCAGCTATGACAAGTTCTGCGACTGACCTGGTATTGCTATAAGGAGCGTTGAATACAGGAATCGCTTTTTTTTCTGCATCTTCCAGTTCTACTTGGTTAGTTCCAATACAGAAACATCCAATAGTCATTAATTTTTTAGCATTCTCTAGGGCTTTCTTTGTAACGTTTGTTTTGCTACGAATGCCCAAAACGTGTACATCGGAAATTTTCTCAATGAGTTCCGCCTCTTCCATTGCATCTTTGACGAGGGTAACGTCAAAACCGTCTCGGTGGAAAAGATCGTAAGCATCCTTGTGGATGTTTTCCAGAAGTAGGACTTTTATTTTTCCTTTGGGATAAGATACCATAGGAACAGGATTTTTTCCTTTGCTAAACCTTGCACCTCGAAAAAGGTTGAGCTTATCATGGAAAGAATCTTCTCCTTCACCCGAATTTCCTCCATTTTCCTCGCTTTTGTGGTATTTGTTTCTTGCGGCGGAACCAAGGCCTACGTGGTCACACCAGAACCAACCCTAGAACAACAATCTGCCATCTCCAAAGAAATTTGTTTAAAGAAATTTCTTCTGGTTTTTGCAAAGCGTCCTTGTGTATATTTTAAAGCAGAACGGGACAATAATTCGGGTCTTGTTCAATACTTTTTGTTGTATGAAATTGGAACTTTTGATGTAGATCTTCCCATTGGTGTTTCCCTAAAGCTCGGCGAGACTTGGTACAATCTAAAACGAACCAATACAGATTATTCTGATACGATTGTCATTACTTCTGCCATTTCCTCTGATTTGATTCCAAAAGTGGGTGAGAGCCAAAATATAGGAATTAGTTATACAAATAGAAAAGAAACGACCAACTATACATTGAATTCGAGCCAAACCGCAAGTTTTCAAACCAATTTGTCAAAACTGATTCGCACGATGGAGTCAGAACCAAAACTCAATATCAATAAAAAGTAATCAATTTCTGTTATTTAAAAAAAGCCTTCCAGGAGAACCCGGGAGGCTTTTTGATACCCAAAACCATTGCCGAGATAAACTGTAAAAAAAGTGTAGGGTGATGATTAGATTTCCTTCGAGCCAGATTTTATTCTGGCCTCATCAGTGGGAATAGAATGGTATCGCGAATGGAATGAGAATCGGTGAGTAACATCACGAGTCGGTCAATTCCAATTCCAAGCCCTCCTGTTGGTGGGAGTCCATATTCTAGTGCACGAATATAATCATCGTCCATCATAAAGGCTTCGTCGTCCCCAGCTTCTCTTTGTTTTACTTGTTCTTCAAATCGTTCCCTTTGGTCAAAAGGATCGTTTAACTCAGTAAAGGCGTTACCGATTTCTCGACCTGCCACGTAAGGTTCAAAACGTTCCACATATTTTGGATCATCTTCTCTAGATTTTGCAAGTGGGGAGAGTTCTTTGGGAAAGTCAGTGATAAAGATAGGTTGGATGAGGTGTGGTTCCACTAGGGAGCTAAACACATCATCACAGACCTTCCAAATGGATACTGAATCAGAAGAATCCACACCTTTGGCTTTTGCTTGTGTTATTGCGTCTTTTAAATCTGTGATTTTACTAAAATCAATTCCTGAATAGTCTTTTATGATATCAATATATTTCACACGTTTCCAAGGAGGCGATAAATCAATTTGGTCTTTTCCGTATGCAAATTTTAAGCCTTTCCCAATGGATTGTGCTACAGAAACAATCATACGTTCGGTAAGAGACAACATGGTTTCCATATCACCAAAAGCCATATAGGCTTCCATCATGGTGAATTCTGGATTGTGTTTTGTGGAGATTCCCTCGTTACGAAAGTTGCGATTGAGTTCAAATACTCTATCCATTCCACCAACGATGAGTCGTTTTAGATAAAGTTCTGGAGCAATTCTTAAGAAAAGTTCCATATCTAGAGTGTTGTGGTGAGTGACAAATGGTCTTGCAGCAGCTCCGCCCGCGATTGGTTGCATCATTGGAGTTTCTACTTCTAAAAACCCTTCGTTTGTCAAAAATTTACGAATTTCGGAAATGATGCGGGAACGCATTTTAAATGTTTCTCTAACATTTTCGTTCACAACCAAATCTACATAACGCATGCGATATCTTTGTTCTACATCACTGAATGCATCATATACAACACCGTCTTTTTCTTTGACTACAGGAAGAGGGCGAATACATTTTGCAAGAAGTTGAACGCTTGTTAGATGAAGTGTGGTTTCTCCCTTTTGTGTTTGGAATAACCATCCTTCAATACCAATCCAATCTCCTAAATCCAGTGACTTAAATAGGGAGTAGTTTTCTTCTCCTAAATCATCGCGAGTTGCATACAATTGGATTAGACCTTCTGCATCTTTTAAGTGAGCAAAACTCGCCTTACCCATAACACGTTTTGCATGCAATCGCCCACCCAGTCTGAATGATTTTTTTTCTGTTTGGGCCGGATCAAAGCCGGCAACCAGAGATTTTGAATCTGCATTGGGAAAAAAACGAAGTGGGTAAGGATTGATTCCTTTTGTTTTTAAATCGTTAATTTTTTGAATGCGTTGTTCTATCAGTTCGTTTGAATCTTTAATTTCATCCATTTACAGGATACCTCTAATATAAGAATACAGATAACGTACAAATTCGCCGGTGATTTCTCTTACCCCATCTTCGGATAAAAACCAATTGGAGCTAGAGACCTCAGATGGGAATCCATAAACAGTTACTTTTATGGGTAAACTGGCCAAAGTTTTGCGATAGGTTCCTACAACTCTTTTCGATTCGTACTCCCGAGTGAGGAGTAAAATGGCTCCAACATTGTCAGAAACGGCGATTTTTAATAGGTTTTTGGATGCCTCGTCTGTGTCACCCATTTTGGTCATTGGGATTATGATGGAAGAGACGAGTCCAGGACCCATTCCGAGAGAATTTAAATGCTCTCTGATCTTAAGTTCTTTCTCCCCAGGGGAATATAGATGATTTTGGGTTTTATCCTCTCGGATAACGAGGATTAGTTTTTTAAAGTCCGAACGTACACTTAAGTTTACCACGGCTTTTAACATTTTTTTGGATGGAAGTGGGTCTGTTACTTCTAGTACGGCTACATCTGATTTTTGATAGGTTTCTGTAGATTTTAACCAATACGGTGCCGATAGGATCAGACCAATGAGAACAAGTAAGGGTGAAAGGAAACCTATGAATAGAAGTTTGAGGCGAAAGGTAAGATCTGATACTTGCATACTTGACCCCTACAACCTACCGAATGGTGAGTGGAAGTGACAAGAGAAAATTCATCTCCTTGACGAAAGAACCCGTTTTCCTATCCTGTCCATACATACACACCCGCTCGGATGGTGGAATTGGTAGACACGCTACTTTGAGGTGGTAGTGCCGCAAGGTGTGGGGGTTCGAGTCCCCCTTCGAGCAGTGGAAATCACCAAAGCCAACAGTTTTAGATCCCCCCAAAGTTAGTAATTCCTTCAATTCAGGCACAAACCTTACGTTCCCTAAGAAACTTAACTCACTCAGGGCCAACTGACTCCACTTCGGAGAGATATATCCATACGAACGGAAACTCTGCTTCAATATGTTATTCCTAGCTTCTGCACCATTGCTAGAGACTCCATCCTTACTTACCCAACGTTCACGGCTCATATTGTATCTCGGATCATTTGATTTCTTCGAATGATTCACTGACTTATGGTTGGGTCTATCCCATAGGAAGCCATATCCTTCATCTGTGAATAGGGTTACATTCTTTGGGATGGTTTCTTCTAAGTCTTTCTCTAAGTAGTGTTGGTTATTCAAAGGAATCGATTTGTAGAAAGTCATACCACCGTTTATGCCAATCGTATGGACGAGAGTTCCTATCTGGTGTCCTCCTATGGAATTCGAAGCATAGATGGATGCAGTTCCTCCCTTGAATCGTCTTGATCTATGTTTGTTTGCTCTTAAGGATGAAGAGTATAACACCACTGAGTCAGCGACTGCAACAGGCTGATTTTTAAGAGTTTCCTTGAGGTCACCTTCCTTTGGTAGTCTGAAGTTCTTAGTGGATTCTTCTAGTTCCTTGTATAACTGTTCCCTGAGTGTTTCATTGAGATGTGAGAAGAATACCTGGATACGTTTCTTCAGATAGTAAGCTGTCTTGTATGGAAGTCCTAGTTTTCTTGCAATCTCCTTAGAAGTCATTGTCTTTGGGTATTGTAAGATCTGGTCTTGTATGGTGTAGGAGATATAGGCTAGAGGTAGTTTGATGTTTTGGAAGGGAGTGTTGGCTGTGATGCTGATCTGTTTGTGGCAGTGAGAACATCGTGCAATGGTTTCTTTCCCTTTTAGTCTTAAGAAGTTGAGGGTAGGGTTCTCTAAGGACTTAGGGCAGTTGCATCTTTTGGGATAGATGGTGCTCAGGATTGAGAGAGTTCTAAGAGTGTATTCGCTTTTGACCTGTTCATTCTCTAAGGGAGATAGGTTCTTAGCGGGTTTTGTATAAGTAGTTTTAGTGAACTTAGGGAGAAAGGGAGAATAGAAGTATTTGGAGTTTCTATATGAAGGATTGGGTTCTTTGGTGATACGTCCCTTGGTATTTTTGGGGTTTAACTCAGGTTTTCTGTGGAATTCATGAGAATCTTGTTTTTGACTCTGATTTCTATTTGTTTGGTGGTAAGTCATCGATGGATCTCATTATAACATCTGTGAGTTTCTGTCAAGGAATTGGTAGTCTTAAGGGTAGTTTTTGTAGCTGATTTTTTAGAAAGAGTTTGGCGAGTCCCCGTCGGGGTCGGAGTTCTTCGGGGTTCGCTGTTCGCTCCCGTCCCTCACCTAACGGTTCGTGACCAAGCCCTTCGAGTTCCTCTCGCTGGAAGAGGGTGAAGCCGACTTCGTAAGGGACAACTAACTGTTTAATTAGAGCAGAAATATTCCTTACCGATTGAATAAGATATTAAATCTTTATTCCTAAAGACTCTCTATTTTAAGAACCGATAAAACCTTGGATCTTAATTGCATTCAATCTATCTACTTCTAAAATAAATTTATTGTAGAGCTAATTGTTTCTTTGATTAGAAAAAATCTGATAAACTCGAAGATTTTATTTGAAGATCACTTTCTACTGGATGATAAATAAAATTTATATTCGGAGGTATAATCACTTCCTGACTAGGAATTAAATCGGGTAAAGATCCTGGTGAAATCATTTCAATAACCTTTATATCTGAAAAATATCCATTATATACTACCTTAATATCATTAGAATCTTCTTTTAAGAGTTTAAGTTTTTCTTTTGACAGGTTCTGTCTATCCTTTGGAACAATCAATAATGCGAATGAAATTTCATAATTTCGATTGGATTTTTTTAATATGTAATGTAACAAATGAGAATAGTATAATGCATGTCGTAATCCTTCCCTAGCATTTTGTGATGTTTTTGCTTCGATAATTGTAATTTTAGTAAATGTATTATTGACCTCATTGTTAGCGAGTAATAAATCAATTTTCCCAAATTTATCAATTGGTATCTCCGAATCCCAAAAGAAATTTCTAAATTTCTCTCGATGTAATAAATCTACTACTTTTGTCCAATGTTCCTCATTCCAGTCGCATTTTTCAGAAGCTAATTTGGGATCATTTTTTTCATGCTCATCAATGACATAATTAGATGATGATTCCCGAAATTTAAGTTCTAGAGTATTGAAATTCTTGAAATGAAATTTAAAAGACAAATCAACTTCATTTAGAGATGATTCAATTTTAGTTTTTATCTCTGAAATCTCTGTAGAGTTAACTATAAAATCCTTCGTGAGTCTTGTTTCTTTGTAATCTTTCATTTGTTAAACTATCGTCCTAGTGTTGTCTGTGATAAATTTAATGTTGCTTTCAAATAAGGCTTCATATTTCCTTGGTGAGAGTGTATGTATCGGAACCAAATATCCAGGGTTAATTGCTTTCACAAACCTTTGTAAATCGGTTACATAGGCATGTCCACTCGTATGCACAGTAACAAGCCTTAGTTTGAAATTGTCAATGAATTCTATAAAATTTTCTTGTTGCTTCAAATATCCTTTCCACATCGAGAAAAGATATGCTGATTCGCTCAGATCAATTGCGGAAGTAACCAAATGCTGACTTACTTCTTCCATTACGTATTGTGATAGCCGTAACACGATTTTATGCTGGTTTTTTATGATTTCCTGGATTCCAATTCTTCGGTTTTTGTATTCATCTAATAGGTTTGGTTCTACTTCTTTAAGTTTCCGAGCTTGATTTTTATGAAAAAAAACTCTGATGGTTCGTTCATTTTCAAAGGGAGGCAAACTCGGATTTAATTTTCTTAACTCTACGAGTAAATGATACTGATACAAATCTAAAACTAACAATTTTCCATTGGAAAGACAGGCTTTATAGAGCTGAATCAATCGTGTGATATTACTGCCAGCTTGCATAGAGAAGGTTATTTTTTTTGTTTCCGATAAAATTCGCTTTAATTCTAAAAAAACGCTTTCTTCTGATGAAAATTCTTCCTTCTGGCTTTCTCGGATTGAAGTTCCTTCCATAAGGAGGCAATCAATGTTTTTAGGAGGGTTTTTGATTAGAATATCGAATGTGTATTTTGTAGCTCCGTGACCTCGAAAGTCACCTGAATAGAAGATTCGTTTCCCGCCTACCTCTATTAAAATACAATATGCTCCGTAAGCAGAATGATCGATTGGGTAAGGAGTTATTTCAAAATCACCAACTCTAAATTTTTCTTTGGTAAATGTTTTTACATGGGATAACATCAGATCGATTCGATTCTTGCTTGAAAGGAAGTAGTTGCTAGCTTTCAATATTTGAAACGTATCTTCGCCCATAAAAATAGGTATTTGGGGATCAATATAGTTCATTAAGCCATAGTGATCCATATGAGGGTGTGATAGTATAACAGCTTCGATTCTATTATTAGATTCGTAGAGATCCTTAATGTCTGGAAGGATTCCGTTCTCAATCGAAGGTAATTGCGTTAATTCTTGGTCTATTGGAGAGCCATCAGGATTCATTAAGGGCATCCCTAAATCTAGTATAATACTTTTTGATTTGTATATGATCTCAATACAATTGCCTCCTATGACATTTGAACCTCTGTGTATGATTAAAGCTGGTTTAGAATCAAGCTTGGAGTTCATTGTTATATTGCCTCTCGAATGCGATGATTAGAAGAAAAACAAGACCATGAAATGCAATTTAACAATCCGCCTTCTTTTGCAATCGTGGTAAGTAAAATTGGAATAATAGTTCTATCTGGAAAAATCCTAGAAACGGTAGAAATAGCTTCTTCATTTTCTTTTTCCATGTTATCAAAAATTGGTAAATAAATGAAATTTCCAAACTCTAGGTAATTGATATAGAATCCTTTGGCAGAGATTTCGTCTCGCTCTGGCTTACAAGGTAACTCTAGATAATCTAAGTTATTCGAAATGATAGCCCTTTCGATCAAACGTCGAATACTTCTTGGATATACGTTTAGATCGTTTATCAAAATAGTCGAGTCATCAATAAATCGGAGCATCCCATCCGCATGACCCAAAAAATCATCTTTCTCAGTAGGAAATATAAAAACCTCGGCTTCTAGTAGCCTTTCAATTTCTTTAATTAAGGATTGTGGAGTTCTTTCTGCGTTTTCCTGAAAAATCCGATCAAGTAGGATTACTCGTTTCTTTCCTTTAACGATATTTCCTCCATCGATTTTTATCGAAGAGTAAACAGGATTTATTTCTAGATATTGACATACTTCCTTTTGGTTCGTAATGAGTTCAGGATCGTTTTTGAGATAGGAAGGCAAGTATGAGAAGCTTACAAATCGCTTGTCGTCTATTTGAATCGGCATAAAATCACGAACCCAAATATCATTGGTTTGATCCAAAAGATGAAAATTGAGATTTATTGAATTCCGAATTCTATTCCAATCTTCTTTATGATTTTCAATGATTTTCTTGGAGAAGAATAGGGTATTGGTTTCTTTATCTAAAATCATACGTTTACCTCGACTGAAAATGCATCAATCACATCTTCCCAATCAGTTAAATCCTGATTTTCAAAAGGAGTTAAATTAAAATGATTCTTTAAATATGGATTTGCACCATTTAATAAACAAAAATTTACTATTTCTTTATCCTTGTTTAAAATAGATAAGTGTAGAAGAGAGTTTCCTTCTTCATTTTGAATATTTATATTATCTGAATTAAAATGATCAAAAATCAATAATCTCGAAATTTCTTTAAATTCATCTTCCTCTCTTTTGTATAAATTAAAAATAAAAATTTCATTATTCATATTTCTCGTAAAGATAGAGTAATCATTCCAGTTGTTGATTCCTTTGAGAATTTTTGTAAGGACAGTAAATGAATTAGTTTCCAACAATAAAAATAATATATTTTCATTTAATTCGTTATAAGAGTTGAGGTCTAACTGAACGTTAATATTTTTTTCGAAAATCTTGATGTCATTGTTGAAAGTTATCTTTGAAAATAAATTGGTCATTAATTCAACTTGATTAAAGTTAAGGTTAATTATTTCTTCGATATTTCTGTTTTTAACTGAATCTTCTTTTAGAAAATAATAGAAAATATTTGATATACTGTCCCTTAATAAATATAATGTAGTTTCGATATTTATAGATAATAGTATAAACCTTCGTTCTTCTTTATTTTTTATTGATAAGATTATCTCATCTCTTAGTTTTGAGTTCATTCTTAAGTGTTTCATTCTTTTAATTGTATCATAGCTCTGGGACAAAAAAACTGGATTAGGATTTTTGTCGTTAGTGTTGTTGGTAGAAATTTTATTTTTTATGACGAAGAAATATATTGAAGAGGAGCCTTTTTTGTATTCGGATTATACTTATTATGTAAATATTAAGTTTCGACTTTGTTTCAGGTTTCTGGAAAAGTATTATAGGTTTTGTTATGACCTAATTTTTGGTAGACGGTAAAAATAGCTAAGTTAGATTAGGTTGGTTTTGAGTTATAGATAAATATTGGAGTTTCCTAGATGGCAAATAGTTCAAAAGATGATAAAAATAAAAATGCTGGTCTTGCATTAGGGGCGATAATAATACTTTATTCTATTTATCTAACAGCTCTTAATTTAATAAATATTACGACAATTTGGAATTTCGGGATAATTCAGTATGCTAAGAATATAGTACATATTCATGCTGATAATTACATAAAATTAACTCGAAACTTTGATGTGTATGATGGTCAATTGTCAATTGAAGACACTGAAAATCAAGCTAACATAAAATTTAAATTGAAGAGTGGTCAAATAGTTAAGTATAAGGGTTATTCTGGCACAAGTAATATATCCTACATAGCAATTCAATTTTTTGAAGAGTCAAAGAAAGTTTCTGGCTACATACTTTTACCTAAGCCAAAAAAATGGGATTTTTTTGAGTTGGAGAATGAGGAAAATTTTTGGTATAATATTAAGATAGATAATTTCAAAAATTCATTACGAAATAAGTATTTGCATGAAGTGAAGAGCAAAATTAAATTTCAGACAGAATCAAATTCATTAAAAGCTGAAAAATTAATTCAATCTAAAGAGTTTCAAAGTGAATATAGGGTAATTGATGATCCAGATTATTACACGATTCCTAAAGATGGTATTCTTTACATACCAAACAATGATTATCCATTACTTAAAGAAATTTATGAGAATTATTTTGGAAAAGATATTGAAGTAGATTTTTTACAATTGTCGAAATAATGTCTCCTTATCACTATCTGTTTCGCATGGACAAAAAAGTAAAAAATGTTATACCTTATCATTACTGAACTTGAGAAAAGTCATCTAGGAATATCAGGTTTAGATTCAATAGGATGGTGGTAGAGGAGATTATCCCATCCGCTATTGAATCTAGGTTAGACGATCATCTCCAATACATGAATCTAAAATGCTGAAAATCTAATAACGAAGACTATATTTTAAGTAATAATATATTTTTTAAATAGAATAAAAAAGAATAACATTTCTTAATGTTTGAGAGAAGGTAAAAGTATGGATTTAGATATAGGACGTTACAAAAATATAAACTACACCCTCAATATTCATCAAGTGGAGGGAGGTGCAATGTATTGGTTTGTTGTTGAGAGGTATAATTCTAAAAAGATTTATTACTCTAGGGGAGAGAAAAAAAAAGGAGAGATAATTAGAGAATTAAAAATTGAATGCGAAGAATATATAGATGGAGAATTATTAAAGAAAGTTAATGAAAAATCTAAGGAAGTATAAATTTTTTATCATTTTAAAATAGATTTCGCTTCTACTTCCTATAATCCACAATTGGTCACGTTAAGTCTAATTAGATGGGTTTGACAGTATGGTTAGGTGGGATATAATCATAGGTTTTGAGAGGTAATGAATGCTCTTTAATCATTTCATAACAAAATGTCAGGCAATTTTTCGCTCTGGTTTAATAGGTAAATTAGAGATTTATAATCCACTAACTTCTTCTTTTTTCTTAGGAGGAGGCTTTTTGAATAATGAGTATGGGTTACGGCTTATTAGTGGGTATTTCAATGTTCTAATTAATTTTGATATTCGATTGAGAATTATTTATCAAAATGGAACAGTTATCGATACTATTGAATTCAAATAAGTGGAAATCCATCTAGTTAAAGTCGGCAAAGAGTCACATCTCTTCCAGTTAGTGGAGGAGGGTCGGCTCCAGTCTTACTGCGGACTAGATGACATACCTGATTACTCAAGAAAAAAACTAAAGAATATCTTCTATAATTCCCAAGAACTTATTTATTATATTGATAATGTATCAGGTGTAATTTGCGACATTTGCAAGGCCAAGTTTTACCGACTGTCCTTACAAAAAAAAATTTATCCTAACATTAGACTCCACAAGTTAAGGGGGGTTTCAGTTGTTGTTTAAAACCCTTCTTTAAAAAAAATCGAAAAGTAATTAAAAAATTGATTTAAAAAAATATACCTGCCAAACTGGCAGTAAGAACGGAGCTTATTTATGTCGGATAGTCATAAGTTAGCAAAGCATATTAGTAGGAGGTAAAAAATGGATACAAAGGAAAAAAAAGTTTATGATCATTAAAGGAGAAAAATATGGTTAATAACAAGAAGAAACTGCCTAAACAGGCAAAGAATAAAGTGGCTGTGAAGAGTACCTGGTACAAATCCCTATACAGCTTGTTCGATAAGAGGGATATATTGACTCTAATCACGTTCAGCGTTAAAACTTGGCCTGAAGTTAAGGAGTTTTTGAAGGATTTTCTACAGGGGCTGTTTGACGACTTTTCCCTGTAGAATTCCACTTACCTCGGCGGAGTGGGAAACCACTTCGCTTTTTTTTTAATGACTACAATTTAAATTTTTTTAAATTTATGTCAATCTTTTATGTCATGTATTTTCTAACCATAGAAATCAGGGAATTCCTGAATTAACCTCGAGTATTTCTGAATCAGTTCTCGATGATTGCCTACCTGAAGTAAAGGCAACTCACTCGGTGGGAAGATAGATAAGATGTCATCAATCCCTATTTTACCACAAACATAAACAGAGAGAATCTCATCTATGTTAATTAAATTGCCTTTCTGGATATCATTAGAGAACTGTGTCCAATCCTGTAAAAGAAATTCCTGATTGAACTCGTTCATACTGAATCTCAATCTATTGTCAACTTGGTGTCGCATAATCACTCCTATTTGAGCCAACATTTTAAGAACGAGCCAATCTGTCTGCAAAATAAAAACTAACAGATGTTATGCATTATTTTTCCTTGACACTTTCTAAGAATCTAAGATGCAAAAAATAAATTAAAAGGATCTCTATTGCGTTTCAGTAAGAAATGTCTATTTTACATTATCAAACATCAATTAGCTCAGAGAGATGGCTTGATTTTTTGATTACTTTTAATAAGTTAGTATTCATTTGAATTTTCAAATTTTTAGTTCAATTGAATTTTTTCTATTAAAACGCTTATTATAGAATTTTTAGTCTATGGCAAACTCAATTCTGGGATTTTCCACATAATATTAGATATTGAACCTAATTTGACTTTAACTCTGTTACGTATAGTTTTCTCCGCTTCATGGCTACTCCATTTTGTAGTCGATTGTTGACTC
>NZ_JAMQPN010000040.1 GCF_026151655.1 Leptospira soteropolitanensis
TTTCTCCGAAGAAATCTACATAGTCTTATCTGGAGGATTTGAATATAATCCAGAAAATAATAATTTGAAATTCTTTGATTATATTAATAGCAGAGAATCTGAAGGACCAATTATAAACATAAAAGATTGTGATTATATTTGTTTTGATGTTAATCCTACCATATTATTGGCTAAAATAAACCAAATAAATTCAGAAAAAAAATTAAAAACACTTACAAAGAATAAAATTTTAATTAGGGATCTCAGATGTAAAGCATCTAACGACGCATAACAGCGCGGAAACGCTGCGCTTCGGCACTTACGGCCTCGCTTGGCCTGCGGCACATTTCCCTTCTGGCACTCGCTTGCATACGCAAGCTACGTGGCCAGTCCCTAACGTCCCGTCCGGGACTCAGGGTCGGGAAACGTCGTCTCCGCTAGTTCGTTATACGCAAGTTGCTAAATTTTTCATTTTAAAAAATATGAATAATATTTACTTAATTAGTGGATTAGGCGCTGATGAGAGAGTTTTCAAGAACTTAAAATTTTACTCTAATAAGCCAAAAGTGATTCATTGGATTAAAAATAAGAAAAATGAAAATCTTAAAGAGTATTGCTTAAGATTATCCGATCAAATTAGGAATAAAAAAAAACTTATTCTTATCGGTGTCTCTTTTGGTGGAATTGTCGCAATCGAATTATCAAAAATATTAAAAACAGAAAAAGTAGTGATTATTTCAAGTATTAAGCTAGCATCCGAAAAACCTATCATGTACAATCTTGCGAAAAAATTGCGAATTTTAAATTTCATTCCATCAAAGATTTTTAATTTACATTCTTTCATAATAGATTTTCTATTCGATGTAAATTCAAGTGAAGAACAGAAATTGATTAGAGAATTCATTAAAAACAACGAGCCAGAATTTATCAAATGGTCTCTAAATGAAATTCTAAAATGGGGAAATAAAGAAATACCTTCAAATTTAATTCATATCCATGGTGAAAAAGACAAACTGTTCCCACTCAAAAAAATTCATAATCCTATTCCAATAAAGGATGGTGGGCATTTCATGATTTTAAATAAACATGATGAAATTTCATCAATTTTGAATAAATATAATATTATTTAGAAATCGCAACCTGCGTATAACAGCGCCTTAACGCTTCGCTTCGGGACAAGCCCTCGCTCGGGCTAAAGCCACATAGGCTTCTGGCACTCCCCTTGCTTACGCAAGTGTCGTTCCAGTCCCTAACGTCCCGTTGGGACTCAGGGTCAGCCTACGTCGTTAAGGCTATTTCGTTATGTGCAATAAGCATAAAAATTATGAAAATATTTAATTGGAAACTTTTCTATACATGGGAATTATTCTTTTCCAAATTCTTATTAAATAGAATCAAAAATATATACAATTTAATTAATGAATACAAGAGTACAATAAACTATGTCGACTCTGCCGGCCCAATAATCGACTACCTTAAGCAGCATGAAAGGATTGAATCTTATAATGAAGAGTTTTGTCTATCATTCAGAGGATACTTTAAATTTTTAACAGCCTATCATGCTTGCAATACTGCTGACTTACAAAGCTATTATAAAAATGGTCTAAAATGTTTATCTATCAAAGAAATGAATGACCGATTTATCAATGAATTTGGAAGTGGAAAGTTTCCGGAACTAAGCATTGACCACCTCAAAGATATAACAGAAAAAATTGATACACAAGGAAGAGAAGGTAAATTATATGTTGCTTTGGATGACAGAGAAATTATCGAGTACTGCGGTCATTATCTAATCCGCGGTAGTGAATATTTATTTTCTTTAATACAAAATTTAAAATATCCGATCGATAAGTATAAAACCTATTTGCAATCTAAAAGTAAACCAACAATATTCCGATTACATTTACCATTAAATTTAGTTAAAGATCATGAATTGTGGGAACTATTTGATGATCTATTAAATCAATGGATTTACAGAAAAGCTCACAATTCTCCTGGGAATAAAACTCTAAATTTCTCTTTAGAATTACATGAAGACTTAAACTCGAAATATATCATTTCCCATTTCCACCCAAAATATATTCGCGATCCACACAATGGAAGAAGAATTTTGAATACAACGAACGGAAAATATATACAAGATAAATTGTCAAAATAGAAAACTATGCTTACTGCACATAACAGCGGCTTACTGCTTCGCTTCGGGACAGGCCCTCGCTTGGCCTACGGCAAATTGTCCTCCTGTCACTCGTTTGCATCCGCAAACTGCGTGCCAGTCCCTAACGTCCCGTTCGGGACTCAGGGTCGGACAACTTCAGTAAGC
>NZ_JAMQPN010000041.1 GCF_026151655.1 Leptospira soteropolitanensis
TACGTAGGCTCAGCTACGAGGAACGTCGGTAAGCTTTTTCGTTATGCGACAGATTAAAAAAAGGAAACTAAAATGAACAGAAAAATGTGTATTACAATTGGAATGTTAATTCTATTTAATTCTAAAGTATTTTCGGAAGAAAATATATTGAGTGAAAACTTCATAAAAAAACACAAAAACTATAACCAATATTCGTACGAGTTCGAAGCTGAAAAAAAGATTAAAACCGTAGAAAATTTAAAGAATCAAAAAAAATTTGAAGATGCAATAAATGAAATTAACTCAATTTTAAAAATTTATCCATTACCTAAAGCCTATTATACCTTAGGGAATATCTATATGGATCTGAAAAATTATAATTCAGCAGAAAAAGCTTACAAATTAGCATTAATAGATAGAAGCTATTCAAAAGCCTACATACACTATAATTTAGCCTGTTTATATAGTCTTATAAATAACGAAAAAGAAGCATTTTTGAATTTAAAAGAAGCTTTAGTTTCTGGATACCCTCATTTAGATTTCATTTCCAAAGATAAAGATTTAGAAAATTTGAGAAAATCAAATAAATGGCAAGAATTTAAGAAAAAAAACATCCAACTCAATTATTCTGAAAATTTAATTGGTACTTATAATATTGATGATACTGGTAAAAGTGAATTATTTCTTTGTAAAAATAATATAGCTATCAAATCGTCTTACCTATCTTCAACTCTAGACGGAAGCTGCTGCCGTGCTGATGGTGTTAATCCTAAAAACAACTATGACTATGGCACATGGAGAATAATCGACAATCGAATTATCGTCATCTATTATAAAGCTTGTGGTTATAGAGGTGCACTGCCTCCAAAACCAAATGAAGGGGCACCAGCTGATTGTGTAAATAAAAGAAATTGTTCTTTAACACAAGAATGCATGAAGACGGAATTCAGCAATTATACACATTTTGATTTATTAGAAACAAATCAGGAAAAACTTGTAAAAGAAACTAAAAATCATAAAATAGCCTGCGACTTTTAATCCGTCGCATAACAGCGACTAACCGCTTCACTTCGGGACTGGCGCCCTCGTTCGGTCTACGACACATAGGCTTTTGTCACTCCTCTTGCTTACGCAAGCGTCGCGCCAATCCCTAACGTCCCGTTCCGGGACTCAGGGTCAGCCTACGTCGGTTAGTCTAGTTCGTTATGCGAAAGTTTTTAAATTTAAAATTAAGAGGATAAAAAATGAGAACAATAATAACAAATCTAACAATACTATTAGCTTTAGTAGTTAGTATTAATTGTCAAAAGCCAGAAGATGTAGCTCTATTAACGGCACCTATTACTTATGCAATTGCAAAGAATGCCATTGAGATGAAGAAAAAGGATGGAACATTTAATATCAAACTATCTTTTAGAAATATTGTAAAAGAAAACAATAATTGGCCAAGTGGTGAAATTTTCTATGAAGTAGAGTCATCAGAATATCCAAATAAAATTTATTCAATTCATTATATATTGAATGGGTCTCATCTTGCTACTGCAATTGTAACTGATCCTAATAAGAATAGAAAACAACTACAAGTTAACCTGGTAGAAAGCGCCGTCGTTTTCGGACAAACTGAATCAGTTGAGTTGGAATTTGAAAAACTAGTAAAAAATCTAATTACAGATGTTGACAAAACAAGAAAAATCGCTGTCTTTGAATTTCCTGGAACTTTGAACGAAAAAACTCTTCTAGGAAAGAGAATTGGTGATTCTATTACAACTTATCTGGTGAAAGAAAAATATCAAGTTGTTGAGCGAAAATCTTTAGAACCTCTATTTAATGAGGCTAAATTCCAAAGCAGTGGCTTAGTAGGTGATGAAGCAAGAATTGAATTAGGTAAATTATTAGGAGCTAATACAATTTTGATTGGAAATATAAAGAATGAAAGACATGACATTCTCATTAATGCAAGAATTGTAGACATCCAATCAGGACTTATCTTATCGTCTGGCCAAAGAGTTATCCCAAAATACTTTTTTCAAGAAAAAGATTTCGCAATTATCCAAAACTAAAAAACCATCGCATAACAGCGACTTACCGCTACGCTTCGGCACAAGGCCTCGCTCGGCCTGCGGCAAATTCCCCTCCTGTCACTCGTTTGCATCCGCAAACTCTGTGCCAGTCCCTAACGTCCCGTTGGGACTCAGGGTCGGGGAACTTCGGTAAGTCTAGTTCGTTAATTGCAATAGGTTAAATCATACAAAAAAA
>NZ_JAMQPN010000042.1 GCF_026151655.1 Leptospira soteropolitanensis
GCGCAAGTTTAATAAATAAATTTTTAAAAAAGAGAAAAATATGAAGTATATATTCTACATTATAGGGTCATTTATAACAATGATTTGTATTATCGGCTGTTTAAAATCAGAAGGATCCGAATTTTTCTTTATTACTTTATCATTATCATTTCTTTTTTTCTATGCTGGCCATAAGATAGGAAAATACAATGAAGAACAATCATCCAATATAAAAGATGGTAATCAAAAAAGGTCTAATTTTTCAAATAAGGAGACTGAAGTTTATACTAAAAATATTGAGATTCCTTCTGTATCCAAAAACACCATTAAACTTCCCAAAAAAGATAACTGGGAAACAGGGTATTTATTTGATGAAGAAAGTTCAATACCATTAAATCTATTAACTCTTATCGAATATATCGATGCAAATAACCAATATAGTAAACGAAGAATTACAATTAAAAAAATGGTACATTGGTATGATGAATACGCACTTTTAGCCTATTGCCACGAAAGAGAAGCTCATAGAACATTTAAACTATCTGGAATCAAATCTATGTGCGATCTTGAAACAGGAGAATTAATTAGCGATCCATACAATTATTTAGTACAAAGATTTCAAGACAGCCCTATTGGGCGATGGACCAAATTCTTAAAAGAATTCGAAAATGAGATATTAACTCTTGTCTTCGTAGCAAAAGCAGATGGACGAATGACTCAAAAAGAAAGAAAAGCTATATATGATTATGCAAATATAAGATCAAAAGAAACACTTGAATATGAAACAGCTGATAAAGAAATAAAAAATCTATACTGTGATTTGAAAGATTTTAATAACTGTTTAAGTAAAATCAAAGGATTAGAAGAAATAGAAAAAGCAAACTTCATTTCCGCACTTGAAGAAATTATAAAAACAGACAAAAACGCTGATCCGATGGAGTTAGCAGCCCTTGAAAAAATTAAAAACAAAATACTATAATATTAAACCTACGCATAACAGCGACTAACCGCTTCGCTTCGGGACTTCGCCCTCGCTCGGTCTGCGACACATAGGCTTCTGGCACTCCCCTTGCCTACGCAAGTGTCGTGGCCAGTCCCTAACGTCCCGTTAACGGGACTCAGGGCCAGCCTACGTCGGTTAGTCTAGTTCGTTATGCGAAATAGCCAAAAATGTATGATATTAAAATTGTTACCAATTTCTCTTATAACTACTATTGTTTCTTGTATGACCATGCAATTGAATTATACTTTATATCCGAAAACTATTCGGGATGCTTACAAAGTTACCTCAATCAATGGCTTAGAGGAGATCGACAAGAACACACTTAAATTCAATTTTCCAGATCAGAATCCAGAAATTGACTATGCAAACTGTTTTCATATACCTGCTAATAATTTCAAATACTGCGATCGTAATGAAAAAGTGCCATATAAACAACTTCTTTTGATAAAAGAAGATGATTTCTATTTCTTTAACAAAAAAGGATTCATCTATATCGATAGTGATATTGCTTTTATCAGCCCAAATATGAAACACAACCTTTACGAAGACAGCAAGGGACAGTTTGGAATACCTAAATCTATTGATATTTCAGAAGATGGGCTATCTAGATTTACAACTTACTATAAACCTAGAATTGATTTAAACGACGTCTGCTACCATGAAACTTTTAATCCAGTATCCAACTCCTTTATATTTAAAGAAGATTGTTCACGAGTAAAAAAAAAATTTAAAACTTATCGTATGGAAAAAGTAAAAATAAAAAAAGGTATATACTTGAATCTAAAAAATACTGATAAATTTTACAGATTATCTTATATATCTCCTACTGAAAGTAACTCAATTTGGATATTTTTAGACAATATTGATGGAAAATACATTGAATTTCCTAGTAAATTATTTTATTTGCTATATCCAGCCGCAATTTTGTTTGATATAGTAACTTTCCCTATACAAATTTTTGTTGTTCCTTTTGGTAAAACTGCACTAGGTTAATTATATTTGGCTACTTCGCATAACAGCGGGGAAACGCTTCGCTGCGGCACTTACGGCCTTGCTCGGTCTGCGACACATTGTCCTCCGTCACGCTTCTTGCTCCGCAAGAAGACGCGCCGACGCCAACACCTACTTCGTAGGCTCGGCTACGGTCAACGTCGTCTCCCCTAGTTCGTTAATTGCAATAGGTTAAATC
>NZ_JAMQPN010000043.1 GCF_026151655.1 Leptospira soteropolitanensis
ACTCCGTAGGCTCAGCTACGAGGAACGTCGGTAAGCTTTTTCGTTATGCGAAATCCTAAAAATGATATATAAATTTGTTTAAACATAAAAAATGGAAGTCGTAGCATTCATCATATTATACAACATTTTCTTGTTATGCACAAGCTATTCGCTGCACGGTAATTTCAGCACACTTTTTCAGCAATATTATATTAGATGTGCAAGTTTAAAAGAAATGTTAAAAAACTCTATATTATTGGCAATTGGCGGAGCTTTAATTTTTCTTCCACCCCTCATACTAGATATAGCAGGAAACTCTGTAAAGGCTATCTGCAAACTTCAACTAAATAAGAGATCTAAAGCCAAATACTCAATAAGGAAAGATATATATTTAAAAAATAAATATGGGAAAATACTTACAAAATCAAAATACCTTCTTGAAAAAAGCAACTTCTACACACACTCAATTGACGTAACGATAATAATACTATTCATTATAACAGCAATCCTTTCATTTCAAAAAATTAAAAATGAATTTACCGTCATCTACTATACATGGCGCATTCTATATTTCTCAGCTATTTATTTCGGAATTCTTTTTGAAACGATGTTACATAAAAACTATTCCCCAGATGTAATTAATTCAAAAGCAAGAACATTCATTCTGCTTCTAATTTCAATACTAGAAGTTTCACTTATATTTTCGATTGAAAGCCACAATAAATTTTCAATTCAAGATTTAGGACTTTATATAAGCTCAGTATGTGATTCACACCCAATTTCTAACGTATATTTCAAATTTTGTGGCTATATACAAATTACTGCATTCTTTTCTAATATTCAATACACAAAAGAAAAAGAATTAGAAATTTAGGACTTCGCATAACAGCGACTTACCGCTACGCTTCGGCACAAGGCCTCGCTCGGCCTACGGCAAATTCCCTTTCTGTCACTCGCTTGCAAACGCAAGCTACGTGCCAGTCCCTAACGTCCCTCCGGGACTCAGGGTCAGGGAACTTCGGTAAGTCTAGTTCGTTATGCGCAATTTTGTAAAATATCCCTAAATATTTTTCATATATAAATATTCCCAAAATAAAACAATTGACTTTTCTTAGTATAAAAATCATCCATAAATTCAAAAAATAACAGGAGTTAAAATGAAGAAAAACATTTTATTAACCACGATTACAATCTTTTTATTAATGAGTTGCAAAACATCGGAAAATCTATTAACTTATTCTATTAATTACCAACTTAAAGAGACTGAATGGGAAACGAAAATTTCTGACTGGATGAAAACGAGGACGAACAAAAAAAAATCTGTATACTATTTTTCACCTTCTGAAGAATTCAAATTCAATAAACCCCAAAAAATAACCTTTCATGTATGCTCAGAATTTGAATTCAAAAAGAGAAGTATAGAATATGATTTAATAATTAATAATTTCAAAAATGAATTAAATTTAAAATTTACAAATTTAAATATAAAAGACAAGGATCTTCAGGAAGAATTGGACATTGCTGCAAAAGATGAGGATTTATCTACTGACGAATTTATCAGAAAATACTGTTTTTCAGAATTTAAAAACTCCTTTCAAAGGATCATACTATCTGAGAAAGTTAATGAAAATTTTGATTTTTTGATTGGATTATGGGAAATAACCAATGATGAAACACTGAACGGAGGAAGATATTATTTTGGTGAAAATATGACATATTTCTATTTTCCTGCTAAACCAACAATTTTAGGTAACCGCTTTGAATCTGGATGGGAAATTGAAGAAAACTATTTATTGATTGAGAATTACCTATCGTTCGATGGTAAGAAAAAAATAAATAAAAAGGAAATTATAAAAATTAACAAAAACGAAATTGAGTTAAAATCAATTGATAACGATAAAACTTTCGATGGAAAGCTAACTCGCTTGAAAAGAATTTGGTAATTAAACAATTTAAGAATTTGAATTTTTTTTGAAAATACTTTTTTCATATCCAAAGACACAAAACTGCGCATAACAGCGGCTACTCACTGCGCTTCGGCACTACGGCCTCGCTTGGTCTGCGACACATTTCCCTTCTGGCATTCGCCTGCATACGCAAGCTACATGCCAGTCCCTAACGTCCCGTCCGGGACTCAGGGTCGGGAAACGTCGAGTAGC
>NZ_JAMQPN010000044.1 GCF_026151655.1 Leptospira soteropolitanensis
TACGATATGCAAAAATCAAAAAAATAAGAAAAACACTAAGAATATAAAAAATTGCAAAATCATCAGTTCTTTCTCTATACTTGTAAAATTTCTCTTTAAAAAGAAATATCCTAGCTGGAGAAATAAAAAAAGAAAAAATAAAAATACTAAAATTTCCAATAAAAGGAAAATCTCAACTTCTGAATGTAGAAATTTGGATAAATTATTCCGATCAATTTTCAAAAATACATTTGAATAATAAATTAAACCCAAAAGTATAAACTCAAAAAGTAAATTCGAAACAATTAAAAATAACATAATACCTCAAACTTAAAGATAACACTTTTTTAAGTATTGAATTTTAAAATTTCAACTCAAAATCAAATAAAATCCATAATAGCCAAAAATAGTAGAGATAATAATCAATATTTACAACTAATGAATTATCTTCTACGAAATAATTAAGATTTTTAATTAGATAATTTATTAAACTCACTTAATTTAAACAATAACGATCTTCGAAATAAAAAATAATTCTTCTATAAATCTCATTTCAAAGCAACAATTACAAAAGACTTTCAAATTAATGCTCAGAAATAAACCTGAAAGGAAAAACTTTAAATAGAATAAAAAACAGAGAAAAGTAGTCAGTGTAAGCGTCGAAATAATTGATTAAATTTTGCACATCGTATAACAGCATGTAAACGCTACGCTTCGGCACTTACGGCCTCGCTTGGTCTGCGACACATTCCCCTCCTGGCACTCGCTTGCATGCGCAAGCTACGTGACCAGTCCCTAACGTCCCGCTGGGACTCAGGGTCGGGGAACGTCGTTTACACTAGTTCGTTATTTGCAATGTGATAAATATGAAAGAAGAAGAATATAACATTAACAATAAAAGAAAATTAAAGGAATTTATAGAATCCTTAAAAAAAAACCCAGAAAAACTCAATTCTTTATATGCTCATTTCATATCTGATTTCATTGAAATCAAATATTTATTAGATAGCATTATGGATGTATATCTCAATAAAGATGAAAAAAATGAAATTCTTTATACATTAAAACAATTAGTATTCCAATTTTACGTACAATATAACACAATAAATTTGATAGGCAATTTAAAAACCAATATACTTGATAATAGACTATATCTTGATGATAATTCCATAGGAGCTGTTTTAAGAATTCTATTTGAATTACAATTGAAAATAAAATTTATATTCAGCGATCTAAAAACAAATTACAATAGAACTAAATTTAGATATTACGTTTGGAAATATTGCGATCAAAAATCTTCAGAAAAAGATTTAATATTTTATGATAATGATCAAAAAGATATTAACAAAATAGAAAAACTTTATCAAAAGATTAAGCGACTAAAAGAATATAAAAAAATATCAAATTCGGAAATTAAATCTATCGAAAAAGCCAATTGGTCGAATTTTCACCAAGGATTTCTATATCCAAATTCAAAATTAAACAGAAGTATTTTTAATTCATTTTGGTATGAGTATTTTTCTACTATTATTCACAGTAATTACAGCAAATTACCTAATGTTAGAAAATACTACCATGAAAGACCAAGAATTGATAACATGAGAATCTACTTTGGAATTGCATCCTTTCTTGGAAAGGAGGTAATATCTCTTTTATCAAATTTAAATATTAATGCAATAAAAGAAGCCGATATAGATTATCGATTAAACCTTGAAGAGAAAATTGAAATTTGGAAAAGAGATAGTAATAATATTGATACTTTTGAGAAATCATTAGTAAAAAATCACACTGCAAATAACAACGACTAACCGCTTCACTTCGGGACTTGCGCCCTCGTTCGGTCTACGACACATAGGCTTTTGTCACTCCTCTTGCTTACGCAAGCGTCGTGCCAATCCCTAACGTCCCCTTCGGGGACTCAGGGCCAGCCTACGTCGGTTAGTCTAG
>NZ_JAMQPN010000045.1 GCF_026151655.1 Leptospira soteropolitanensis
GCTTACTGAAGTTGGCCGACCCTGAGTCCCGACGGGACGTTAGGGACTGGCACGTAGTTTGCAACTGCAAACGAGTGACAGGAGGACAATTTGGCGTAGCCCAAGCGAGGGCTTGTCCCGAAGCGAAGCAGTAAGCCGCTGTTATGCGCAGTGCGATTAGTTCTCTATTTTATCTGTTTCTAAGTTAAATTTTATTTCTTTTCCGTTTAAATTTGCCTTAAAATAAGGAAAATTAAATTTCCATTCAGGGAAATCCTTTTCATCCATATTAAAATTCTCTTGATACAGAATTTGAACATCTTCCTTTAAATCATTTTGTTCGTTACTAAAAAAGTTTGAATATTTATTTTTATCATTTGCCTGTGTTTTAATAATTCTGAACGAATTATTTGATTTAAGTGTTAAGAAGGCATAAATTTGGTTTTTAGTAAGATAAAAGTATATTTTTCCTTCAGGATCAGGCCATCCTATATTTCCTTCTTCAAATTCGGCTATGGTCGTAAAAATACATTTTTTCCAATTAAATTTGATTATTTTTGAAAATTCACCTGAAGATCCATATATAGCGTAATTATCTTCAAATATGATTTCATTATTGATGTTTAGTTTAATAAAACCGTAAGCAACAGATAGAGGATAATTTTCAGGTGTACATTTAATTAATTCTTTATTTTTGGTTTTATCAGATTCTGGATTTAATTCCAAAATTAGTTTATTTGTATTATTGTCGAAAATTCTAAAGAAACAAATTTTTTGAATTTTTCCTGAATCCGAAAGAGAAGCTGGTTTGTTTTCACAAATTGGATTTGAATCAGAATTAATAAAATCGATTCGGATTTGTTTATCAGGAGAAATTATAGATGAAATAATAGTTTCATCATTTTTTTCTTTTTTTTCAAAACACCCAATTAGAAGAAGAGTAACAATTAGATATTTTATTTTCATGATATTCCTTGTTTGTTTAGATTTATCGCATTGCGCATAACGAATTAGGCTAATCGACGTAGGCTGACCCTGAGTCCCAACGGGACGTTAGGGACTGGAACGACGCTTGCGTAAGCAAGAGGAGTGCCAGAAGCCTATGTGTCGCAGACCGAGCGAGGGCGCAAGTCCCGAAGCGAAGCGATTCGCCGCTGTTATGCGCTGGACCGTTATTTATGAGAGACTTTTTGGTTTTTTAAAGGCAATCTAATATCGCCAACGAAAACATATCTGATTTTTCCAATGTTCATCATTTTATGAATAGATTGGCGAGATAATTTTAACTTTTTTGCCATTTCATCAACACTAATAAGATCCGCAGCGACAGTAACTTCAGCATCTTTTTTAGCCTTAAATTCAGCAATTGCAGCATTAATGTGATTTTGTGATTTTCGCGTAAGAATTCCGTCTTTGCAATTTTTGCAATAGTAACCTTCTAGATTATTGATTTTTAGGTTTCCATAATCTTTAATATTGAAATTTTCAGAGACATCAGTTTTGAAAACCATAGAATTTGTTTCACCACAGACAGGACAATCGATCCATTTTTTATCTTTCATATGTTTTCATCTCCTTTAAAAGAAATAACTAATGTATTACTGTTCGAAATTTGGATTTTAATATAAAGTTTATGATAAATACTTTCCTTTTTGTAAACATCATGCCAGAGCAAATGGTTATTATGAGAAGTCATTGATTTAAAGAAGTCAGAATTATGTAAATTGAGAACTTCATTAATAATTTCAGTTTCACCAAATCCAAATTGTTCAATTGCAGTCTTTTGAGCGTTTTTTGTAATAGAAAACTTTCCCTCCATTATCAGTTCTTTGATTTTTTTTAACGGATAATGACAGACGCGTTTTTCCACAATTGCTATTGTGGTTAATTGGTAGACAATGTCAACTGCTTAAAAGTTCGTATTCTAAATTTAATTTTACGGT
>NZ_JAMQPN010000047.1 GCF_026151655.1 Leptospira soteropolitanensis
CAAGAATCGTGACGGAGAGGAATGTGCCGAAGGCCAAGCGAGGGCGGAGACCCGAAGCGCAGTGTTTAGCCGATGTTATGCGTAGTCTCATTCGATACGATAATTTAAGAAATCAAGAGTCATGGGTTTATCACAAATATTTATTTTTAATTTTTGGTTTTCTATGTTATCTATATTTTCTTCCAAAGAAACAAAAATTAAATTAGAGTCTGTGTGAAATGAATCTTCGGATTTATTGTTAAAATATTTATTTTTATTTAAACATTTGAAAGATTCACTGATTTCACTTGAGACTTTAATCTTTTTGTCATTGAAGAAAAATATGGGTTCTTGTTTTTCTGGTAGATCTACTTTCATGGAAGACGTTTTTCGTTCTTTTATTTGTATGAATAATTGATTATTCATTATTGAAGTTTCTGGAGATGCTATTATCTCTATTTTTTCTATAAGGTTTTTTTTATTTTTAAGATCAAGTCTCATGTATCTTCTATAAAACAAGGGAAATAAAATTCCTTGGTAACCCATTGCTTCTCTATGAGTTAATGGTTTTTCGAAATATAAGAAATTTTCCCTTATGAAGGCTGTTTCGTTAAGAATAATTGGAGATTCCATCTGGAAAAGAAGAGTGTTTTCATAATAGACTTGGGAAAATATTCTTTTAATGACATTTCCATTTTCTGATTTAAAGTTAATAAAATTTCTTTTAATCTCGAAATCATCCTTTTTTTCATTATATGTAAAAAAGTTAAAATTCTTTGAATTTTTTTCAACCAGGAAGAAGCCATAGGCAAAACCTTCAAAATTTTGATATTCGATTTTATACCAAGATGACTCACCGTGATACTTGTAGTCATAACTCATTTTGTTATCGTAAAATTCAAAATAAGGCTTTGAATCTTCTATCGAAAATTTATTATTTCTTTTTACTGTTTCACCAAAAGGTATAGTAGTTATTTTATTTGAATTCATGTTTGGTTTGGATCGGAGAATCAATCCAGTCGGTGCCGTGACGAGATATTCTTTATTCTCTTCAGCAAGAAGAGTTGTTGAGAGATATATTGTTGAAATGGTTATTAGTATTTTTATTTTATTCATATCTTCCTTTTATTTATGAGATTACGCATAACGAACTAGGGGAGACGACGTTCCTCGGAGCTGAGCCTCGTAGAGGCGTTAGCGTCGGCGCGCTTTTTGCGAAGGCATAAAAGCGTGACGGAGAGGAATGTGTCGCAGACCGAGCGAGGCCGTAGTGCCGAAGCGAAGCGTTTCCCCGATGTTATACGAAGTTGCCTATTTATTTGATTAAGTCGAGATATTTCATTTATTACTTATAATAATCTTCTGCTGTTTGATATTTCCAATTCCAAAATTTTTCACCTTGGCAAATTATTAATCTATCAAACCATATTTCGAAATTAGATTCTAATTTTATTGCTTCAAGAAAATGATCATGTTGATCCTTTACCATTAAATAATTTGGTTCACCTTTCTTATATAATTGGAGATTAATTATTATATTTTCTTGATAGATCGTTCCAATTTTCAGAAATCCTTCTCCATTGTCTTCATACGTGTTAGATTCAATTTCTTCTAATCTGTAAAAAATATTTTCACCTCCAAAATTTGAATCTTCAAATAAAGTACAGCCGTTGTTTATCATTAAAAAATTTATATAATCTATTGGAAGTTCATATTTAAGTTTAGTCTGAAATCTTATGATTTCTTCGTTAAGAATTGGTGGATTAAATACACATTTACTTGATGAAAATGATCCGTTTGCATTTTGGCATGCCAACTCACTATTTTTATTTAATCTTTTTTTTAATGTTTCTAGAGTTAATTTTATTAATTCGCCGTTCTTCATATAAATTTCATTTTAGGCAATTTCGTATAACGAA
>NZ_JAMQPN010000048.1 GCF_026151655.1 Leptospira soteropolitanensis
AAATAATTTAATAATCTTTGTAGATAAAAAAATGAAAAAGAAAATAAAAACCACCTTTATACTTACTTTTTTACTGATTTTGGCTAATCTCAATTTATATGCAGAAACAAAATCAGATATAAACAACGAATTTAATAGAAAAGAAAACCATCTTTATTTTAGCGCCTATCTATACTCAAAAGCATCTATTAACTACCTATATGGCTTTACTAACAAATTTTATTTCGGTATTTCTTTTCAGCCTGGTGAAAAAGCTCAAAATAAAGATATACTTGGAGATTCTACTTCTACTAGATTTGATTTTATCGAATATAGAAAATCCAATTCCAATAATTATTTTAATTTAAAATCACATTACTTCTACATCGGAAATTTCTATTCTAGCTTAGATCTAGGTATTCTTACTGGATTCAAGGAAGTAAATACTATTTACACAATCAATCTCAATCCTGGTTTAAATATTATTCCCTATTCTAAAACTACTACTATTTCTGATAGATATTCCATGTCTTTGGGATTAGGATATAGACGAGAATTCTTTGAACATTTTCTCCTCGGTTCTGAAATTCAATATGGAATACTTTCTGGAGGCAAAGTAAATAGGCATTATACTTTTAATCCTCTAGCTTACCGAGGTTTGCCTATAGATTATATTTTGGATCAATTGTTAATTGAAAATAATGATTATCGAACCAGTAGGTTTCTACAAATTTCAATCTATGCTGGAGTGGCATTCTAAAAATAAATTACTTCGCATAACAGCGACTTACCGCTACGCTTCGGGACAAGCCCTCGCTCGGCCTCCGGCAAATTCCCCTTCTGGCATTCGCTTTGCATACGCAAGCTACATGCCAGTCCCTAACGTCCCGACGGGACTCAGGGGCGGGGAACTTCGGTAAGTCTAGTTCGTTATGCGAACATTGCGGGGAAGAATCGCCACATCCGTGTGGCGTTTTTAAGAAATCTGTAAAAAATATAGAATTGACAAATATACAAATTTTGTATATCCTGGAAAATTATGAATCAGACTGTAAATATCTCTTTCGAAAAAGCCCTTTTAAAAGAAATCGATAAAATTGCAAAAAGAGAACATAGATCCAGATCGGAACTGATTCGTGAGGCAGCAAGGACTTACATTGAGAAAAAATCTAAGTGGCAAGCTATCTTCGATTTCGGTACTAAATCCTTAGAAAAATCAAATCTTACAGAAGCTGAAATTTTAGGAGAAATTAGAGTTGTTAGAAAAAATAGAAAAGCTTCTTAATGCTTAAAGTTCTCTTAGATACAAACATTTATATTTCTGCGATTTTATTTAATGGAAAACCTAAACTAGTTCTACAAGACTTAATCGATGAAGCTTTTGTTGGGTATATTTCAAATGAAATACTCGATGAAATTGAAGAAACTTTAACTAAACCTAAGTTTAAACTTCCAAAGGATTTTATTCAGTTTACTATTGAAGAAATCAGAAATGTCACTGCTATTATTAAAAATAAACCCTTAAAGGATTATTTAAATTTAAGAGACAGGGATGATTTTCATATTCTAGAAACTGCTTTTTCAGCAAATGTAGATTTCATAATTACTGGAGATAAAGACCTTCTTACTCTTGAAAAAATCAAAAGTTTAAAAATCATCACACCTGATGAATATTTAAAAATAAAAGAGGAACTTAGCTAAGATTGCGACATCCGTGTCGCTCCCCGCAACGTCGCATAACAGCGACTAACCGCTTCACTTCGGGACTTGCGCCCTCGTTCGGTCTGCGACACATAGGCTTTTGGCACTCCTCTTGCTTACGCAAGCGTCGTGCCAATCCCTAACGTCCCGTTCCGGGACTCAGGGCCAGCCTACGTCGGTTAGTCTAATTCGTTATGCGTAATGTTTTAAAAAAT
>NZ_JAMQPN010000049.1 GCF_026151655.1 Leptospira soteropolitanensis
TGCGCAATATTGCAAACCGACTCTTTAAAATGAAAAAAATAATACTAATTTCTTTTTTAGCTTTCTCTCTATGTTGCAGCATTACAAAGCGAGATTTTGTAAAATTGAGCACCAATCATTTAAAGAAAATTGAAAGTAGATTTAATGATTATGTTATTCATTTTGAATATCCGTTTAATAGAAATAATAGAAAAAAATCTGGCTATATAAGCAACGGAATAATTGATTCTTTAAGAAAGTGCCAGATCATAAATAAAAGAGTCAATTTATATGTTGGATTTTCAAAGTTCTTAAATAAATCTTCTGAATCCCTAAATACTTTGACTGATAATAGCAATAGTAATAAGCTTAATAGATTTGATCTTCACTTAATTTTAGATGATGAACAAAATATTGAAAATTTGATACCACAATCAAATCTACTTTCAAAAAAATATCAATCTAATGACGATAAAAAAAAACTGATTAATTTCAATCTATATCATTATTCAATTTCAAAACCTATGATAAACTTTGAATTTTTGGAAAGTGCAAAATACGTCGCTCCTCGCCTTGAAAAAGAGGAGTTTGAGGAATATTTCAATTTCGGAAAATTAATCGGGACAGAATTATGCGATGCTCTAAAAAATATCTAAAAATGCAATACTGCGCATAACAGCGGGGAAACGCTGCGCTTCGGCACAAGGCCTCGCTTGGCCTGTGGCACATTCCTCTCCGTCACGCTTCTCGCTCCGCAAGAAGACGCGCCGACGCTAACGCCTGCATTCGCAGGCTCAGCTACGAGGAACGTCGTCTCCCCTAGTTCGTTATGCGCAAGACTGCAAAAAACAGAAATTAAATGAAAAAAATTCGAATTAAAATTATTTTACTAATAGCTATATCTTTACAGCAAAGCATTAGTGCAGAAAGTATTCTTGAAAATAGAAAATTTTTCCTTGAAGTAACTACTTCGCGTTCACTATTTATACCAAACACAAATCTTCATCAAATTGATAATGGTGTTATGAATAAAAACAACGACTTCCTAAATAGACAGGAAGTAATCGGCGACAGAACTGCAAGCTATGGAACTGATGATCAAAAATTAGCAAGTATTTACGCTTTTGAAAATTCTCCTAAGCCTAAATTAAACAGCAAGGCATTTTCAATTTTTATGGAATATCTATTTAATCCTAAATTTGGGTTTGGCATTAGTTTAAATAATACAAATTTTGAAGCTTTAAACATTAGTGACACTAAATTTCAAAATAATTTAACAAATGATTACTTGAATACTTATTTAACAAATCAAGCAGCAAGAGAAAACTCGGTAATTCGCGAAATTTTACTTCCTTATAACACAAAATCTAATCCTGAATTTTTACAAATTTATACTCTTGGATTACATTTAGCATACCATTTCATTACCCATCCTATTTTTGATCCATATGTTAGATTGGGATTTGGATACGGTAGAAATTTAGAGGATATGGCAATTATTTACAAAACAACATTGTCTATCGGAAGCAGAGTCTTTTTAGCCGAAAACTTTTACATTTTAATTGAAGCTGCTGGTTCAAATTTCGATGCTTATAAAGTGCCAGATTCTATGCTTTTCGAGGCAAAAAAGAAAAGCCTTTCGCACGCATGGTCTTTACAAGAATATTCAGGTAAAATAGGATTGGGATTAGCCTTCTAGTGCAGTCCAGCGCATAACAGCGACTTACTGCTTCGCTTCGGGACGAGCCCTCGCTCGGGCTACGCCAAATTGTCCTCCTGTCACTCGCCTGCATACGCAAGCTACGTGCCAGTCCCTAACGTCCCGGTCGGGACTCAGGGTCGGACAACTTCAGTAAG
>NZ_JAMQPN010000005.1 GCF_026151655.1 Leptospira soteropolitanensis
CTTCGCTAACAGCTACCATTGCTAAATTAGAATCTCGTAAAATTCTCTTGCAATTTCTTGAATAGATGCAAAATCTTAGGTGCCTTGCCAGAGATTTATAGTATGAAAAAATTCGCCTGCCTCTTCCTCCTTCTCATCCTATCACTCCCAGTCTTTGCTGTAAACACTGTCATTCTAAAAAACGGGAAGACTCTAAAAGGCAAAGTCACCAACCAAAATGAACAAGGACTCACTGTACAAACTGCTGACGGTCCACAAACTATTTCTAAATCACAAATCCTAAAAGTAATTTATAAAGACGTATCTGAACAAGAAGCAGAAAAGATTCGAATTGCGGAAGAAAAGAAACTACGCGAGAAAGAGGAAAAAGAAAAAGCCAAACTCGAAAAAGAACGTCTGCTAGCGGAAGCCAAAGAACAAAAACGTTTAGAAGAAGAAGCAAAAATCGCGGAACAAACGAGGCTCGCCGAAGAAAAAAATAAAGAAACATTAGCTGAAAAGGAAGCAAGGGCAGAAGCAGAGTGGCTAACAACTAGAAAACTTGGCCCCTCTCCTGCCGCTAACCAATGCGGCGGTCGACTAGCCTTAATTTGGCGATCAGCCTTAATCCCTGGATGGGGACAACTCTGTGGTGGTTATTATGCATCGGCTGGAACATTTAGCACCTTATTTTTTGGGACCTTAGTTTTTACCTTAGGACCACTACGTACAGAAGAACAAAACGCCAAATCCCATTACGATACCATGATTTTACTCAACCAAATAGGAGGGCCAGGCACAAGACTCAACGCACAAAACATCAGTTTGCCTTCCGAATTTTTCCAAGTTTTTGCCGAATCATCGATCGCTGAAGATTTCATTGCCAAAAGCAGAGAAAATGCAAAAAGCTCCAATACAAAATACTTAGCGGGACTGGGCACAGCAAGTATCCTCTATATCACAAATTTAGTTCATGCCTACATGATCGGAAAAGACAGGTATCCAGATAGGCCCACCGTCAGCACTGGCGGAAAACAAATCAAAGAAGGTTTGGACTTTGAGACGAGTTGGGACAGACCATACTCGATTACTGGAATTCGACCGCAGACCAGTGCGGTATATGCGGAAATCCGTTATTCATTTTTATTCTAAGGAGTTTTTATGAAAAAGATATTCACCACACTACTCATTCTTCTCTCCTTTCAATGTAGAATTTTTAAACCTTCTGATCTGGATCCCTCTCAGGATTTAGGCACCTTACAAACATTATTACGGTATCTTGCTTTAGCCGATGCTTTTAATACCTATAGCCAAACCGTTGCCTTTATGAAATTTGCCGATCCCAATGGCACTCCTTATGCAGGAGGAACGGCCGAATATTTTGTTTTTAATGAAGCCGATGAAAATGGAGTTCCTGTTTCACCCTTTGGAGATACAGGTAATATCCAACCCTATACTGTGACTTTAGATGCTTATGGACGTGGATTTTTATTTTTCAGCGAAAGAGGAATTGCAAAAATCACAGTTAAAAATTCAGGAAATGCCGATGTCGGTAATGCGAGTTTTCGAGTTTACAATGGAATCACCAAACAATCATTTTTCTGGTTAAGCCAAAGTGGTTCCACACAGTTTATTTTGGAAGACTTAGCTAATTATAGAAACCGATTGGGATCATCCAATGCACTTACCTCACTTGGATCAGCAAACGGGCGCCAGTTTCTCTATTTACAAGTACAAACATCATATACATCCTCCACCCAGTATTCTTCTACTGGATATATCATCTCAAGTGCCGATGGGGAGTATTATGACCAAGTAACAAAGATTGATGGAGTCAACCTGAAAGTAGATTCAGGATACGAAACCTTTTTAAAAATATCCAAACCGATGTTCAATGGATCGGAATATGTTTTTTTCTTATCAGAGGAAAGGTCCACCTACCCTGCTCCAGGAACCTACCAGTCCAATAGAAACTTAATTTTTAAAATCCCCCAGTCTTTCCCAAGCGCAAGTGAAGTGGTCAACCTTCCCATTGCTTCCAATGCAAATTTGTACAGGCCTGATGCGTTTCCGTGGATTTACCCGGCATTTTATTTTTCTAGTCGATACCTTGTCTCACCCGCTTACAGCTCAGGAACACAAATAAGACCAACCTTATTAAACGAAAATTTTGCAGTAACCCAAGACGCTGTTTTGGGATTTAGTTGTATGATAGCGGACTCAAATCTCGGAGCTATCTCTTACCAATTGATCAATGTGGGTGGGACAGAATATTTACAATGCCAAAACACATCTTCATTAATGAACAGTCAGACAATCCAAGTCCGTAGCTTAGATAGTGTTGGATTATCCAATCGAGTCCTAACTTTTGATACAGGTGGAGGTGGTTACACATTCCAATCTCCTATATTTTATGTACGAGGGAAATTGGTGGGGCTACTGAATTTTAGTCCGAATGTAGTGGGATTTACTTTTCCCACTGATAACTACGGCGGATCCAGTCCAACCATTACAAAAAATACAAGCCCCATAACTGGATTTAGCTCAACTTTGGCAAGTTCCGATCCTCTCCTTCGCTCTGTGAAAAGCTCTAGCAACTCGGATTTTTTTCTTCTTTCCACTAGTCCAACGTCCATTTCACCGAATTATCAAATCTATCGAAGTACAGATTCATTGGCCAGCGCTTCCATCTTACCAGCCATTCCTGCCGAATACAGCTCTCCCATTTCCAATGCAGAACAATTACAATCTGCCAATGGGAAATTAAACTATACCTGGTCCATCTATGGCCCGATTGGAATTGGCTCCTTACCTGTTTTTCTCACCCGTTTTACAAATGATGATGGAAGCTGGGAAACTCTCCCTCGTTTGATTAAGATCCGCTAAAAAAAGGGATTCATTTGGGAAACGTTGTCTTGTCTTTTAGAAAAGAATTCACAATCGCTTCGTATTCATTAAATCGAGTGTCAATTGATTTACAATGAAGGGCACCCCAATCGGTAATAAATAATTCTTTGCGATTTGATTTTAAATTTTGGAAAATTTCTTCGGAATGAGTAACGGGCGTTACCTCATCATCCTTGGAATGAATGATGAGAACTGGCACAGATATTTGTTTTGCGGCTTTTTTAGGGGACACTTCGTTCACAAGAAAATCTGCCCTGAGTTCTGCAATGGAGAGGGCAATCGGTGAAAGAAATAGTATCAGAGGCGAATAAAAGTCAACCGCACGTTTTTCCACAATCGAACGCATATCCATAAATGGTGAGTCGGCAATCACAAAGGCAAAGTCGCTTCGTCCTTCTGCGTATTGTAAGGCTGTAGCTGCCCCAAAAGAAGCACCAAAAATACCAATATCTTCTTCTGGAACTGTGCTAATCTCTGAAAAAAATTCTATGGCCCTTTCCAAGTCTTGTTTTTCATAAAATCCGTACGTTCCGTATTCTCCAGCACTTTCTCCATGATGCCGCGCATCATAAGCAAACAAACTGCAACCTCGTTTCCAAAAGAGAGGTGTGTATTTAAGAACTCCGTAACGAGTCCTTCCATGCCCATGAAGTAAAACCACACCACATTTTTTCTTTTTAGGATTTTTAAAATACCAACCACGAAGTCGTAAACTTCCGTTTTGGAATCGGACCGATTCTGGTTCTGGCAGATCAAAATCGGCAAAGGAATGAATCTTTAATTTCGTCTTATCTTCCTGTAATTTGGAGATAGGAAAGGAGATAATGGAAGATGAAAAATAATACCCTGCGCCTAGCAAAAAAAAGGTGAGAACTATAATCAATACACTAAAAATCTTTTTCATCAAAGGGCCTAGTTGGAAAAATCTAGGAAAGACCACAATAGGAAAAGCGAATTTTCCAAAATGCGAGTTTTTGATGAGAAAAAGAATTGCCGACTTACGATCCATCCATCATTTCTTTAGGAAATCTATGAAACTATATTTAGCGTGTTTCTCCCTACTCCTCACCCTTTCCTTTGTAAACTGTCGCACTATGGATGCTGCCATCCAATATCCAGACTCAGGGAAAACTGACCTAGGAATCACTAAGGTTGCTGTTTTGCTTTTTGACATTGAAGATGCCAAATGGGGGGATGAATTTACCGATGCAGTATCCTTACAAATTGCCAAACTCCTACCCATCAAAGTCATAGAAAGAGAACAACTGTCGAAAGTGGTAAACGAACAAAGTTTTTCCAAAACAGGAATTATTGATACACAAACAGCCGTTCGCATAGGAAAAGTTTTAGGAGTGGATGCACTTATTTTTGGCAGAGGATCTGCACTCAAGAAATATGATGAAAAAGGAAAACTCATTCCTAACTTAGTTGATACAGTGTCTTTAAAAATCGTTCATATCGAATCTGGACACGTAATCGTCAATGCACGTAAAAAACCAGGGGCCGATTGGACTTTTGGTCGGGTATTACAATATACTTTGGGGTTTGGTCTCATTTGGAGCCGCGAGGACATTCTACTTACTACAAGCGAATATGATTTTGTGGCAGAAAGTTTAGTAGAACGTATTGTTTCCGAACTAAAGAAATAATTTATCTAATAATAAAAGGACAAATGATGAAAATTAACATTGGAATTCCCGAAGAAGAAAGAAGTGCGATCTCCGAGTCTCTAAAAAAACTCTTGGCAGATACGTACACTCTGTACCAAAAAACACATAGTTACCATTGGAATGTAACAGGGCCTATGTTCCAAACTTTACACATTCTGTTTATGACCCAATACACTGAACTATGGAATGCAATAGACCCTATTGCCGAAAGAATTCGTTCTCTCGGATACTATGCGCCGATGGGTGGTTGGGAATTTGCAAAGTATTCAAGCATAACAGAAGATAAAGAAGTTCCAAAAGCCCACGATATGATCAAACACTTAGTAGAAGGAAATGAAGCCGTGATTCGCACCGCACGTGCCGCTTATGCTCCTGCAGAAAAAGGAAACGACCAAGCCACTTTAGATTTACTCACTCAACGTTTGGACATCCACGAAAAAACGGCTTGGATGTTACGTTCATTACTCGAAGATTAATTTTTTTAAACAGTAGTCAAATCCAGACTACTGTTACTTTCCTTACCCATTCTTATAAATTCAAAAACAAAGCCAAAACAAAAAGTTTTGAATAGAAATACATTACGTTAAAGATTCGTTCTGTGGAAAACGATATCAAAGGATTAAGGACAATTCTTGATCCAAAATATCTAAATATTTAGCCTGGTGTGTAAAATGAATGTAGTGCCCGCCACCTTCGATTTTGATTTTCTGGTTATTCTTAAAAAAACGGTCCATTACTTCCAAATCAGAATCTCTGATATACGGAGAATCACCACCTAATAAGAACAAAGTTTGAGTCTGGGAGGTTTTATCAAATGTAAATACATCATCAAACACTCTTCTTGCATGATTAAGTCCTTCGACATTCAATTTCCATCGATATTTACCATCTTCCTTTCGATCCAAACTCATTTGCAAAAACTGTCTGATAAAGGTATCTGGTACATACTTTGCCATCTCAGAATCGACTTCTGTTCTGGAAGTAAATCCCTCTAAAGGAAAAGACATTGATAGAATCTCTTTGTCATAAGCAAAAGGATAAGACCGCGGTGCTATGTCTTGGATGATAAGCTTTTGAATGATTCCAGGGTGAGTTAAATCAAAATACATAGCCACAAGTCCACCCATAGAGTGACCAAGTAGAATTGGATTTTTGATTTGATGGTCAAAAATAAATTCTTCCAAATCCTCTGACATCAATTGGATAGAATGTTCGTTAGTATGTGGAGAATCGCCGTGATTTCTTTGGTCAACCGCATAAACCGATCCAAAGTTGGATAAAAACCTTGCCACAGTCACCCAATTTTTCGAAGATCCGAATAACCCATGTAAAATGATAATATCGCCTAGCGATTTCCGATTGGGATTTTGGAATGGATACAGTTTGTAGTTTAATTTCACCAAATAACCTACCGAATATCAGCTGATAACTAACGAAAACATTCTTTTTTTAAGATCTGCAAATGAGGCAGGATTTGTTTTTTCTCTCTTGGACCAATCTCTGACGCATAACGAATCATTTGATTGATTTCAGACTTAATCCCATCACTTACTGGTGCAAAACAAGGAATAGAGTCTGGATCTTTAGTCATAGATTGCAGATTGATGACCAAATCCTTTGTGTATAAAGTAATATAATTACCTGTTGGAAACAAATAGATGTAACGAAGTTTTCCCTTTCTCATTTCTTCTAATCGACATTTTAAATCTGTCCCACATTCTACATTCGGCATACTTTCCGTAGCTAAAAAACCTGCATAATCAGAATGTTTAGTTTTTGGATAAGCCTCTAGTAGTTTCCAAAAATAATTGGAATCCACATAGTATTTTCCAGATGAATAATCATATAATAACTTAGTTTGGTGTCGTTTTAAGAATTCCAAAGTGGATGGATCATTGTCCGGTTTGATTCCCTTTGTATTCATAAGATCCACCGTTTTTTTTAGGAAAAATCCAGCTTTGGCTCGAATAAAAATGAAATCATCTCCGGTAAATTTTCCCGAAGTAGAAATGGCAAAAATTGTATCAGTAATCTCTTGTTTTGCTGAAAAATCTATTTGATTCGAAAGAATCATTCTTTCTGCTTCAAATAACAAAGTAGGTAAATACTTGTTGGGTGAAACCGAACGAACAACAGACCGTTTGATAAACCCAGAGAGACCGTCCTCTAACTTTACTGGAATCCAATCTTCTTTAGGACTTTCGAGAGAATTTTTATCAAACTTTACAGGCTCTCCAAACTTTAGTTTACGCAAAACATCACTTTTCTGGTCCGCAAACAAATGTAAGTTGAGGCCAATCACGGGAATTACAATTTCTGAATGTAAGTCTCGTTTCAAAATTTCAGAAGGCTTTGATTGTTTAGGTTTTTCTAGTAACGTTGGAACAGAACCAATTGGACCATTCAACAGAATTACAAAGATTAAACCGGCAATGAATGAGGCAGAAAACTTCAATCGATTACTTACGATCAACTTCGATCGTAAACATACCAATGACTGAAAAAAGACCATCCCTCTACAAAAAAGTTTCTGCAAAGGGACAAATCTCATTTTACTTTTGTAAATCCTCTACCATTTGTTTGATGCGAGCCACACCTTTTTCGATGTCCTTATCACCTAACGCATATGATAAACGAATGGCTTTGTCATCTCCAAATGCAATACCTGGCACTGCTGCCACATTGTATTTATCAAGAAGAACATCACAAAAAAGTTTGGAATAAGAACTTTCCTTTTTCTCCGCTAATAGTCGTTTGAATCCAGGCAATTCATACACTCCGGTCATATAAGGAAATGCATAAAAAGCACCTTCTGGCATTCGGCATTCCACACCGGGAATCTCACGTAAAAGTCCCACGATGAGTTTTCGGCGTTTGTCAAAAGCTTTTAACATATCAGCCACAGGAGTTTGATCACCAGTGAGTGCGGCCTCTGCTGCTGCTTGGGATATGGAAGATGCATTGCTTGTAGATTGGCCTTGCATGGTATCCATGTTTTTCACAATCTCTACGTTCCCTGCTCCGTATCCAATCCTCCATCCTGTCATGGAATAAGCTTTGGACACACCATTGATGACAAAAGTTTTTTCCTTCATCTTAGGTGAGATCATTGCAGGGTTTACAAATTCCAATCCATCATAAATGATTTTTTCATAGATATCATCAGAAACAGTAATAATATCTTTTGGTTCCAAAACCTTTACAAGAGCTTCAACATCCGAACGAGTGTAAGCGGCTCCCGTTGGATTGGAAGGAGAGTTAAAAATAAACACCTTTGTTTTGGGAGTGATGGCTTTTTCTAATTGTTCTGCTGTGATTTTAAATCCACTCGAAATATCAGTAGCAACAATCACAGGAGTCCCTTCCGCCAAACGAACGATGTCCGCATAACTTACCCAATACGGTGCAGGAATGATTACCTCGTCACCAGGGTTTAATGTCGCCATAAAAAAATTGTAGAGAACCTGTTTCCCACCTGTTCCCACAATGATTTGGTTCTTTTCGTATTTTAAACCGTTTTCAGTTTCAAATTTACGAATGATGGCCTCCTTCAAAGAAACAGTTCCACTCACGGGAGTGTATTTTGTTTTCCCTTGGTCCATTGCTTTTTTAGCAGCTTCTTTGATATGTGCTGGTGTATCAAAGTCAGGTTCCCCTGCTCCAAATCCAACAACATCAAGTCCACTCGCTTTCAACTGATTGGCTTTAGCAGTGATCGCGAGAGTGGGAGAAGGTTCTACGACATCGAGTCGTTTTGCTACAAGTTTCATTTTTTCCTCTATTTAGTGAGTGATTCTTCTGGAACTGTTTCTTTAAACTGATCCAAAGTATAAATTTCGTATTCATACCCTTGTTCGGTGAGGAAGAGCTGTCTGTTTTGACCAAACCTTTCTTCGTTGGTATCACGCGAAATCAGCGAGTAAAAAATAGCTGTGTTGTCTTGGGATTTCGGACGAAGGATTCGACCTAAACGCTGCGCTTCCTCTTGTCTTGAACCAAAAGTACCCGATACCTGGATGGCAATGTTCGCATCTGGTAAGTCGATCGAGAAATTTGCAACCTTTGATACAACAAGCTGTTTGATTTGGCCTGTTCGGAACGCTTGGTAAAGTTCCTGTCTTTCTGGAAGTGGAGTTTTACCCGTAATCAAAGGAATTTTGAAAGTATTCGAAATTTCTTCCAACTGATTGATATACTGTCCGATCACCAAAATGTTGTTAGTTGAGTGTTTCTTCAAAATATAACTAATCGCACGGAGTTTTTCAGGGTTTTCCGATGCCAATCGAAACTTCTCACGGTCGTCAGCCACAGAATACTTCATACGTAGATCATCTTCCATAGGAACACGAATCTCCACACAATTGGCTTCTGCAATCCAAGACTTCGCTTCAAGCTCCTTCCAAGGTACATCGTATTTTTTTGGTCCAATGAGAGAGAATACATCTTCTTCGAGTCCATCTTCCCGTACAAGAGTCGCAGTAAGACCTAATCTACGTTTGGCTTGGAGTTCCGATGTCATACGAAATACGGGTGCTGGTAATAAGTGAACCTCATCATACACAATGAGTCCCCAGTTGTTCGCACTGAAGATGTGAAAGTGAGTGAAGTCTCCACCTTTTTTCTTTCTATGAGTTAAGATATTGTAAGTGGCGATGGTGATGGGTTTAATTTCTTTGAGTTCCCCAGAATATTCCCCAATATCCGACTCAGGAATATCGGTCTTATCAACGATTTCGTTTCTCCACTGACGAATGGACAAAGTGTTCGTTACAAGAATTAGAGTTTCTGCGCCCACAATTTGCATGACACCCATACCGACGATGGTTTTTCCCGCACCACAAGGAAGGACCACAACTCCAGATCCCCCTTCGTTACGTCCACCTGCATGAAAAGCCTCAACTGAAGCTCTTTGGTAGTCACGCATTCCAAACTTAATTCCACCTAATGTCGTAGGACGTAAGTTAAATGGATATTTGTTTCCTTCATCATATCCAGCAAGGTCTTCCACAGGGAAACCAATTTTAATTAACGCTTGTTTGATGTGACCGCGATATTCTTTTTTAATACGAATTTTATCACCTTCCATTCCATCCACAAAGGGTTGAACGGCGCGGTTGTTTGCAATTTCAGTAATGAATCCTTTTTCGTTGGAAATGATATACAATTCCCCCGATTCTTCTTTTACCAGTTTCACTTTACCGTAACGAGAAATCTGCTCTCGAATTTCATTCATTACGTTTTTAGGAACCGAATAACGGGCAAACTTAGTTAAACCTTCGATGATCTCTTCGGCTGTCATTTTAATGGAAGCCGCATTCCACAAAGAAAGTGGAGAGATGCGATAGGTATGCATATATTCCGGGCTTTTTTCGAGCTCAGCAAACTTGGAAACGAGGTCCCGACAGGCTTCAAATTCTGGGTTATCCACCTCTAGAAGCATTGTTTTGTCACTTTGTACGGTGAGTGGCTTGGTCATGGTATTCCCTCTCAATTTAACCAGGCTGGGAAGAGAAACCGCCCTGTCAACTCCTTTGATTTTAATAGATTTTCGATGAGTTTTCACTGCCTTTTTGAGTAAATTCCAATTTTTCTGAACAAACCCCGCACACAAACCGTCTAATTAGAGTTAATCTATTCCTTCCTAATTAAAATAATTGAATTGACTTCCTATAGTTTTTTGTGCGTTCCCAATTTATCCTATCTAAAACTCCCATTTTCCAGGGGTCAGGCTCCTCCGGGGTGCGCTTACGCTCCCGCCAGCTTTTCGTCGTTAGACGAAGCGCTGGCCTTACGCCCTCCAGATCCTTAACGCTTTAAAAAGTCCTCGAGGATGGATTCACTGGCTCCCGAAAGATGCATTCGGTCTGTGAGAAATTTCCGATATTCGCGAGCACCCTTTTCACCAAAATAAAGTCCTAAAATATGACGTAAAATATGATGCACCTTTCCTTCTTTTGCAAGATTCGATCGAATATAGAGAACGAGCTCCCGAAGGATATCTTCTCTTGACGAAGGATTTTCCTTAGATCCATAATATAATTGATCTACTTCATGAAACAAATAAGGATGATCATAAGCCGCCCGCCCAATCATCACTCCATCAACTTTCGTTAGATGTTCTTTAATTTCAGAATGGGTTTTGATCCCTCCATTGATGGTGATGGGTAAATCAGGGAAATCATGTTTTAATCGGTAAACATCTTCATAACGAAGGGGAGGGATGGTGCGATTTTCTTTTGGAGAAAGTCCCTCTAAAATTGCAATCCTTGCATGAACAATGATATGATCCACACCTGCTGCATTGATTTTAGAAACAAAATGATGCAGATCCTCGTAACTTTCTTTTCCATTCACACCAATCCGATGTTTGACGGTAACAGGGACATTAACCTTTGCTTTACAAGCAGATACCATCTCTGCAACAAGTTCTGGTTCTTTCATGAGACAGGCCCCAAAACTGCCACTTTGGACCCGGTCCGAAGGGCAACCCACATTCAAATTGATTTCATTATATCCGAAGTTTTCCCCAATTTTGGCACATTCGGCCAAAGCTTGCGGTGAATCTCCACCTAACTGGAGAGCAATGGGATGTTCTTCTTTGGAAAAATCGAGATAACGATGATTGTCTTTTCCACGAAGGATGGCACCGGTTGTTACCATCTCTGTATAGAGTAACGCGCGCTTGGAGATTAGCCGCATAAAAAAACGGAAATGTCTGTCGGTCCAGTCCATCATCGGGGCAACAGAAATGCGGTACGATGGTACTGAACTTGTCAAAAAAATCTCCTATACTTCTTGTGGGTGTTCCTCTCTGGAAGGAAGGCTTAAAACCGAGGCAATTTCTGTGGGAACCCCTCTATGGATTTCTTCAGAAGCAATTACTGCAAAGTTCCTTGGGGGTAGTTCCTTTGTCAAAAAGAATGCAAAGGCTTGTCGGAGATACCTAGAAACCACAAAGATAAGGAATCGATTTTCATCTAATGCTTTTTGCAATTCATTATACACCGACTCCAAAATCCTCACACGAATGTCATGTGGCAAGATGATGAGTTTACTTCCATCTGTTTCATCAAGAGTGATACTTTTGTTCATACGATCAATGATCCTTGGGTCAATGGTCACCACATGTAACTTTCCATCCGGAGAAAGGAAATCATTGATGATTTGACGAGAGAGGGCCTGTCTTACATGTTCTGCTAAATCAAAAGGATTGTTTGTTCTTGGAAGATGGTTCGCAATCGCATCCATAATTTTCGGAAGGTTTTTAATGGATAGTCCCTCTGCCAAAAGATTCTGTAACGTCTGTTGGATGAGACCAAGACGACCTTGTTTGTCGTAATCCAATTCTCCAACAAGTGTTGGATGTGTTTGCCTTAAGTGTTCGAGAAGTGCTTTTACTTCTTCTCTGCCTAGAAGCTGTGATGCATAGTTAGAAATTAACTCTTTTAAATGAGTGATGATAACCGTTGATGGATCCACCACTGAATATCCTTTGTTCTCCACTTCAATTTTATCATTTGGATCAATCCAAGTAGCTTTCAAACCAAATGCTGGTTCTGTGAAAGGTTCTCCTACGATTGGTTCTAAATTCCGCGCAGTATTGTTCATTGCCATAAGCCTGTCTGCTTTTACTGCCGATTGCCCAACAACCACTCCATTAATGCGAATGCTATAGTTATCATGAGGAATTTCTAAATTATCAATGATGCGAATGGCTGGGATCACAAGTCCAAAGTCTATGGCAAATTTTTTACGAGTATTGGCAATTTGTTCGAGTAAATGCCCACCTGAAGAAGCATCCACTAACGGAAGTAAATCTCGACCCAGTTCCACCTGAATGGCTTCGACAGAAATTTCTTTTATATAATTTTCCGGTTTTTTCTCTTGGACTTTTTCTTGAGAAACTGTTTCGATTTTTTTGATTTCTTCTTTCGCTACTTGTTCAATCGAATACCCCAAGTATCCAATCGCACCAGCTAAGAACAATAGAGAGAAAAATGGAAGTCCAGGGATGAGACTTGCTAACCCGAGGGCACCAGCCACAACGTACAAAGTTTTGGCATTCCCAAAAAGTTGGTCTTTGATTTCCACAGTGAGTTTTTTTTCAGAGCTGGAACGTGTTACAATGATACCAGTTGCGGTTGTAGAAAGAAGACCAGGAATTTGCGAAACAAGACCGTCCCCAATGGTAAACTTTCCATAAGTTTCAATCGATGCCAAAAACGATTCCCCGCGAATGGTAGAACCAATGAGGATTCCACCAATCAAGTTTATGGCTGTAATGATAAGGCCTGCCCTTACATCCCCTTGTACGAACTTGGAAGCTCCATCCATAGCCCCGTAAAAATCCACTTCACGTTGGACCTTCTTTCTTTTTACCTTGGCCTCTGCCTCAGTTATGGCACCACTGTTGAGTTCCATATCAATGGACATTTGTTTTTGTGGTAATCCATCGAGTGTAAACCTTGCCGCCACTTCTGAGATCCTAGTCGCACCTTTAGTGATCACTAACACCTGTACAATGGTAAGGATGATAAAGATAATCAGTCCTACAACATACTTCCCAAGCCCAGACTCACCACCCACTACAAAGGTTCCAAATGCTTCAATTACACTGGAATTCATCGCAGGGCCTTTCGATAAAATCTGTCTTGTTGTGGATACGTTTAGTGCTAACCGAAACAGAGTTGTAATAAGTAGTAAACTAGGAAAAATCGAAAACTCACTTGGCTCTGTCACAGACAAGGCAGTCATAAGTATCAGTAATCCTAACCCAATACTTACAACAATCAGGATATCCAAAACAAATCCTGGGAGTGGAACAATTAACATCCCAAGGATCAATAAGGTTCCCACGCCTAAAACAACGTCCGACTGTTTGAGTATATCTCTAAAGTTCATACGGTTATGCCATTCCTACTTTTTTTTTGAACTTCTCAAGGGTGATGAGGATTTGCACCACCGCTTGAAAGAATTCCTGTGGGATTTCTTCTCCCACTTCTACTTGTGCGTATAAAAGACGTGCTTGTTTGGGACTCTCGACGATGGGAACATCATTTTCCCTGGCAATTCTTCGTATTTCCAGTGCTAGGCGATTCTCTCCCTTAGCAATGACTCTCGGTGCAGAATCCTTTCCCAATTCATAAGATAGGGCAACAGAATAATGGGTTGGGTTGGTAATGACAACGTCGGCTTTCGGAACTTCACGAAGCATATTTCCTTGCATCATATCACGAGCCAGTTGCATCCTTCGATTCTTCATCACCGGATCCCCAGAATCCTCCTTCATCTCACGTTTTGCTTCAGAAGGAGTTTGTTTTAACGACTCTTCAAATTCTGATTTCTGGAAAAAGAAATCAGCGACAGCAATCCCTAAAAGCAAAAGCCCTGCGGCCATCATGATTTTAAATCCTGAATAAGTAATCAACGAGATGGCCTGCATCATCCCCATATTTCCCGTCAAAAGAACTTTTAAAAAATCTCCGGAGATCAAAATATAACTAATAACACCAATTAACACTACTTTTGCGAGAGATTTTACCAAATTAAACAAGGTTTGGCGATTTGGCAAAACTCGTTTAAAGTTAGGAGTAATTCGATCTAACCGGAATGACAAAGCCCTGGGAGAAAACATAAACCCTACTTGCACCACATTTCCAACAACAGCAAATACTAAGGTAATCGCAAGAACAGGCCACAGAAGGTTAAAAAAATCCCTAGAAACACCTGATAGGATCACACGGAACTCTTCTGCACCAAAGCGGTCTAACTTCATTCCCATTGGTAAGTATTTTTTGATAAAAATAGCTGTATTTCGTATAAATGTATCACCCAATATGAAGAGAACACCAGTTCCACCTAACAAGACTAATGTAGAAGCAACTTCATTGGATTTAGGAACATTCCCCTTTTCCTTTTCTTCCCGTCTACGGCGTTCACTCGGTGGCTCTGTTCTCCCTTCATCTGCTGCAGCAAAAAGTTGGAGATCTATTTCATAGTAACCAGGGGAAATACCAGCAGGCATTGCAAAGTTATTCGTTTGCCATTTAGTGACGAAGGCAAATGAAAAAAACGGAAAACCACCAAACAATGATTTGGTCCAAATACTTATTCCAGTGCAATCCCAGACGAATAAAAACTTTATCCACTCTTTCATAAGTTAGGCCACTCCCGGATGAGTAAACTTGCCTTATCCATAGATATCTGTATCCCTTGTACCATTTGTGTGGCAATAAAGGTAAGAGTCGCAATGAGTGTGAGAGTTCCAATAAAAACTTTCAGAGGAAAAGACATGGACATAACATTCATTTGTTGTGCTGCTTTTCCCATTAGGCCTTCCGCAAGAGAAACTAAAAATAGAATCCCCATTACGGGTAAAGCGATCTTAAATGCCACAACAAACATAGCACCGATCGCCTCTTCCATCAAACGATAAAGGCCAGCATTGACTTTTCCGGTAAAAGATATAATTCGAATTTTTTCAAATGAATAAGCTAGCGTTTCAATGAGAAACCGATGGGCCCCAATCACAAGAAAAAGGGCCGTTGCCATCAAGTTCTTCATAGTCCCAATCGCAGGAAGTGAGTTTTGAGTCACAGGATCTAAAATCTCAGTATAACCAAACCCTATTTGATTGTTAAAAAACTCTCCTGCCATTTGAAATGCAGCAAACACGAGTGAGACGAGAAATCCAATAAAAACGCCTACCAAAATCTCTGTTACGATTAAGATTCCGTAGTTGATCATATGACCTGGAACAGGTGGCATATAGGTTGCCACCACCGGATATACAATTAGCGAAACCATAAAAGAAAAGATCATCCTCAGAGAAAAATTAATCGATTCCGATGAGAAAAAAGGTGCAACGAGGAATAGTCCCAGGAGGCGAACTAAAACCAAAAGAAAAGATTGAAAGTGTAGAACGAATGCTTCCATATCATATCTTTTCTATCATAAAAAAAATTTCGCGGGTATAGTCAGTCATCACACGCACCATCCATGCGGAGAAAAAAACAATCACCGCAAAAATAGAAACAAGTTTGGGAACAAAAGCAATCGTAGGTTCTTGAATGGAAGTCGTTGTCTGTAAAATCCCTACAATGAGTCCCACCACCAGTGCTGTGATAAGGATAGGACTAGAAATTTTTAGCGTAACAATGAACGCTTCTCTAAGTAAGTTTACTACATCAACCTCCGTCATTTATAACTCCTCACAAGCTCCAAAACGAGTAAGTTCCACCCATCAATAAGGATAAAAAGAATGAGTTTCAAAGGAAGCGATATCATTACAGGAGGTAACATCATAAACCCCATTGCAAGGAGTGCAGACGCAACAATCAAATCGATCACAATAAAAGGAATGAATATATATATACCAATGATAAATGCTTTTTTGATTTCACTTAACATAAAGGCAGGAACCAAAACATAAGAAGGAACATCCTCAAAAGATTTCACATTTTGCACTTTCCCAATTTTCAAAAACAACGCCACATCTTTGGTTCCATCTTTCCCCAATTGACGGATCATAAATTGACGCAGATGCTTCATGGAACCTTCCATCATCGCAGTTTGGTCAATTTTTCCATTTAAGTATGGCTGGAGAGCTTCATCATTTACCTTACCGATAGTTGGTGCCATGATAAAGAAAGTAACAAAGAGAGCAAGCCCCATCATCACCTGGTTTGGTGGTAAGTTCTGCAAAGAGAGAGCCCTTCTCACAAAATCAAATACAATCACAACCTTCGTAAACGAAGTAACACTCATCACTATCGCTGGTGCCAAGGAGAGAATGGTCACAAGAAAAAGGATCATTAAAGACAAACTGGTTTCTTTTGGACCCTTCGCCTCATTTACGTTAAATGATAAATTTGGGATGGGAATTCTTGTTCCCTTATCCTGCGCCATAAGGCCCGTAAACCCACCAGCAGAAATCAGGAATAAAATCCCAATGAGTAAAATAATAGATTTATGTCTCTTAACGAAGGAAAAAAAACGAGATTTCACGTTTCCCCTCCTTCTAACAGCTCACGGTGTTTGCGAAGTCTTTCTAAACCCTCTTTGGCCTTTCTTTGAATTTCAGCAGCCCCATCGAATTCCAAACTTTCCATTTTGGAAGGATCGATACGAATTTTTCTTTGCGCTTTTGATTGTAAACTTTCCAAGACTGTTTCTAAAAAATTAGGAACGTAAGGATCAGCTTCCTCTTTCATTTTTTGAATTTGCGATTTTTCATCAGGAGCGGTAACTTCCGTAAGTAAACTTACCGAACCATCCGCAACACCTAACACAAGTGTACGCCCTCCCACTTCGACTATCTGAACTGACTGGGTAGCTGAAAGTGGCAAACTTGACAAAACCTTCATAAACCCTTTCACGGGATATTTTGCCGATTTTGTTTTTTGCATTTGTAGGATAAGAAAATAACCAGCACCAACGAGAATAGTTAAAACAAATAAAATCTTAAGTAGTATCCAGGTTGCAGAAGGAGAATCATCGGAATTTTCTGCATATCTTTCTTGGATCAGGTTTGTTTCTTCTGAAACCTTTGATTGCGAATCAGGATTCGTTTTACCAGAGTTAGGGGTACCTTCAAACTTTGGACCAGAATTCGAATTACCAACATCGGCAGGTTTGGATTTTGTATCTCCTAATTCCTGCCGAAGGATTTGGTCTAGTTCTTTTGTTTCTGTTGATTGAGAGATGATAGGTGATGTAAACAAAACAAGAGACAAACAAAAGTACATAACTTGCCCCTTTTGTTTTAACATTCTCTTAGTGAATCCAATCATTTTTCGCCTTTGAGTCGATCGGTAGGACTTACGATATCGGTAACACGAACCCCGAAATTTTCATCGATAACCACAACCTCACCCTTAGCGATGAGTTTGCCGTTCACAAGTAAATCCACTGGCTCACCCGCTAACTTATCTAGCTCGATGATGGATCCTTCACCCAAACCTAAAATATCCTTTATGTACATTTTGGTTCTTCCGAGTTCCACAGTGAGTGCCATTTGCACATCCATAAGCAGATTGAGGTTGGTTTGACCTGGGCCACCGCCTGCAGTAGCAAGAGACGGAAAATTAACACCTTTGATTCCAACAGATCCTTGTCCACTACCCAAACCCATGTTAGGTTGCATGTTGACATTCATCCCGCCAGACTGTTGTTGTTGCTTTTGAGCACCACCTTTTTGGATATCCAAAATGGAGTTAGCCATTGACAGAGCGATTACATAATATACTTTAAAAGAACCTACTCCATCAATATTTAAACTGAGAGAGGTTTTCACCAAACTATTGTCATCTGGTAGTTGTAAATCACGGCCAGAATTTACAAGTGCGATTTCTGGTGGACTACCGGACATGGTCCCGCCAAGTTTCATCCCAATTTGTGCCGTTACAGTACCCAAAATAGGCGATAAAGAATCCTTTAAGGTTTGCAGTTGCGCATTATCAAGTTGTCCGGGAGGAGTCATACCTCCCATCATTACACCTGCTATTTTTGCTGCATTCTCTTGGGCCATAATGAGACAAGCCCTTCCTGCCAAACTTCCGCTAATCGTTGAAAATAAACTTACGGATTTGGTTCCGAGTTCCTTTTGGATATCGGTAGAGGAGCTCGATTCGGTGGCAGGGTTCATAAAACGAGTGTTTTTTGCCAAGATCGTGCCAAGTGTGTTCCCCGCCACCTGGAATGCAGAGCCGATCACATCAGAAATAATGTCACGGTCAATGGGAGATAGGTTGTCCGATGACGAACTTGCGGCGCCACTTAAGGAAGAGAGGTCGAATGTATCATCCGCACCTTGTAGTAATGCGTCTATCTCGTCTTGTGAGAGTGAACCTTCACCCATACCCTTATATCTCCGGAAAACTTAGGATAATGAGACATAATATGAATTTTTTTGTCACTCAGTTTTTTCCCGAATTGACAAAAAGTAAGCGAGTTTAGTCGAAAGCGCTCGCTAATCCGTCCGAATAGGCACGGAGATTGTCATAAGAATAAATGCCGGTGTTATGGTAGTCGCTCCACACGATGGAAATGGCATACCGGCCCACCTTAGTCCAGGAGAGGAGTTTGATAGACTGGATATGTCCAGTGGCATCCCCCACTTTCCCACCGTGTCCCCCGCGACAAGTTGCGCAGGGACATTTTTTCCTAAGATCCAAAAGCGAATATTGGGAACCGTGACCATCCTTCCATTCAATGTAAAGAGAGTCGTCATCGAAAGAAATTTCTTTCGGTACGGTCGCAAACTGTGAATTTAACATCTTTAAGGTTTCACCGGCAACTTCGTTGTTTTAGATCGGAAATTCCCAACCGTCGTCCCATACTGGATTTTGTCACCAAGGGAGATATTTGTCAAGTCGATGGTATCATTTTCAAAAACAAGTATCACTGTAGAACCCATCTCAAAGCGACCAAGTTCTGACCCTTTGTCGATCATGATGGATACATCTTTGTAGTGATGTTCCTTAGCAAAACGAATCCAGTTGTTTGTTACAATTTTATCATCATAGGTCACTCGGATCTTTCCTACGTTAGACGCCCCAACCTTAATGACTGCTATTTTGCCGTATTCGGTTTGTAAGAAGGTGATAAGCCTTTCGTTTTTAGGGAAAAGTCCCCGAATATTGAGAACAGCCAAATCGTTCACCGGAAATAATTTTCCAGGTTCGTAGTAATAACCAAGAATTTGACCAGCAAAAGGGCTGTGAATGCGATGGTAATCTTGCGGAGACAAGTAGAAAGTAATGTATTTTCCGTTAGTAAAATATGGGTAATACTTTTCCGAACCTAACAACTCTTTTACGGAATAATCAATACCTTTTGCCTGAATGATAGTGGATTGGTTTATATTCCCAAAACTTGTAATTTTTGAATCAGTCGGAGATACTACGGCATTTGGAGCTGAGTCGATGATCCTTGCTTCTGCACGGAGTGCTCTTGTAAAAAATTGATTGAGAGAAGCGTATTCTTTAATCTCAAGTTCTGCTTCGCCTAAATTGATTTTATAAGCCTTTGCAAATGCCTTTAAGATAGGGATCATCATAAACCTTGGCAACTTTAAGGTTGAAAAATACCCAAAAATTTTCGAAATTAAGTTTTTCGGAAGTAAGGTCAAAAACAAAAGATAAATGTCTTTGAAGATTTCATACCTGGCGCCAGATTCAGAGAGGTATTTTTTAAGTTCCAAATTGGCAGATTTACCAAGTAACATAAGCGAAACTAATAGTGGTACACTAGTAATCACAGCGGCAATGTAACCCCAATGCATTACAAATACTAGAACTTCAATTCCATATTGTACGTAAAAATATGCGAAACCAAGAGTGGACCCAATAAACAACATTCTAAAAAAATTCGAAAACTTTTCACCAAATACATAGAATGCATTTTGTTCTCCGCTATAGAACCAACCAGCAAGACTTAAAATTCCAAAACAAAGAAAGGAAATAAAAAACAAAATGGCTGATAAAGAATCCTTTTGTTCTAAAATTCTATCAGGGAAGGAAAGGATTGTATCTAAATTGACTGCACCATAAGAATACAAAACAAAACCAACAAGTGTCGCCATAATAAAACCTTCAAAAAAGGACGCAAGCATACTCACTAACCCTTGTTTTGCGGCATAATCTGTCCTTACAACACCAGCGATTCCCGAAGACTTCCCTACGGCAGTTTCTGTTGATAAAAAGAAAGTACTAATTGAAACAGAAAGTCCCCGTAAAATTCCAAAGGCTCCTCCACCTTGCAAAGCTTTGATGGAAAAAGCTTCTTTGGTGACATCAGATAAGAATCCAAAAAAGGAAATCATACCGTTAGAAAAAAGTGTAACATAACCAAAAATAAATAGAATGATCCCAACGGGCGCAAGAATGGAAGCGGCACGGCCCACTCGCCTAACACCACCTATAACAATAAATAGTAAAATAACGGAGATAGAAATAGGACCAGATAAACCAGAAAGACTGAGACCTTCTTTTGTAATATAAGTGAGACCGACAAAAGGAAAAATCCCCCCAAACAAAAGAACCGTTACCATACTTGCCAAAGAAAATGCCACAGCAAGCCACTTGGCCCGTAAGGCTTTTTCAATAAAATACATGGGTCCAGAGAGATACCGGCCACTAGGGAGTTGGTTTCGAAATTTTACAGCCAAGGTGGAAGAAACAAACCGAATGGGCATCACCAAAAGACTCATCACCCAAATCCAAAAAAGAACGCCAATTCCACCGTAAGCGATGGCTAACCCTGTCCCGATGACCGAGCCTGCCAAAAGTGATGAGCCAATTCCTGCGAAGAAAGCTTGTGAATGAACCAACTGGCCCTTAGAACCTTTGAAGTCCATATTGCCGGTAAGGATCTTGAGTGCGAGGAAGAGAAAACGAATTTGAGGAAATCCCAAACGAAAACTCAAGTAAATTGAGGCGACAAGGATAAGATAAAAATAAGGGCTAAGGATGTCCGATCCTAAAATCAGATTAAACTTAGATCCGTTTTGAAAGAGTGTTTCCATATTGGTTCTTCCTCACGAAATTGGATGAAATTGTTATGTCAAGATGTATTGTAATCCTTTCGTTTCTGGTTTTTATGATTTCTTCTAGCAGCATTGGCAACTTGTCCGCAGAACCTTCCGGGATGGAAGTAGGATTACGTTTAGGTGGCGGAGAAAGAGTCCCTGGACGATTCGATGGAGACCTAAAACAGTTTTCCTCTACCGTCAGTCCTTTGGTAGCTTCCGATGTATCCTTAAGTGGGGGCAAGTCCACCAATTTGTATGAAGGATTTTTTCGATTCCTACTAGACTCAAGATCTCGAGTCGGATTTGTCATTGGACGAAATGACTGGCAGAATCTTCAACTAACTGAAGTTACGAGCGACTATTATTACACAAAACTCAGCTCAGAAATATATTCTTACCATATACTTGGAATGTATTACTTTAACGTACCTGTATTTCGAAATTGGGAATGGGAAAGTGGACTCGGTGGAGGATTTACTTCTGCTGACTGGAACATTCGTGGATTTTCGGCAGGTGGCGGTTTAGCCCCCGACACTCAATACTTTAACCAAAGGGGCAGGCTTAGAGGAAGTGGACTTGCCTACAGAGCAGAAACTGCCATCAATCATCGGTTATACGAAAGCACTTTTTTCCAAATAGGTCTTGGATACCACCATATAGCTATTGATAAGTTCAGCGGAAATTATAACGGGGAAACTTCCAGTTTCTATATCCGAGCCGATGGTAAGGTAGGAGTTTTGGATGATACAAGAGTCATTGATGCCACTGTGAGCACTGCACAAACTTTTCGAAGACTGGATATGAACTCAGGATCTTGGGTTCTCTATTTTTCAGTCTTTCAAAGGTTTTTGGATTGACTGTCTCCAAGGGAAGGTATCATTCTTTAAGAAAATTACATGAAATCCTCTAAAATCATTACCATCGGTATCAAAGAATTGGCTCACCAAAAAGTCATACTTGCTGCTTGGTATAATTTTCTAAAAGAAAACTTCGATGCAAAAAAAGTGACGGCAGAAGAATTCACTTTATACCTACAAGCACATGTGATGTATGATTTGGACAAAGATCAAGTGGAGTTGATGTTGTCTGGAACAGAATCTCTTTTAGAAGATTTCAAAAAGTCTATTTTTGGATGAACCTCCAAATCTTCGGAACCAAAAAATGCAAAGAATCTAAGAAGGCCCAGTTGTTCTTCCAAGAACGCCGCATCCCTTTTCAATTCATCAACCTCCAAGAAAAAGAAATGAGCAAAGGAGAACTTAGGTCTATTTTAGGAAGTGTCCGTTTGGATGATTTGATTGATACAGAATCAAAAGTTTATGAAGAAAAAAATCTAAAATACATGTTATACGATAAGGAAGAGGCACTTCTCACCAACCCACTCCTATTCAAAACACCAATCGTTCGCGACGGAAAACGCGCAACGATTGGATTTGTTCCCGACATTTGGAAACAGTGGATTTTGGAATCTAAAAAATAAATGATACAAACCACCATTGAAGCGGTTATCCGAAGGCCAGTTCCAGAAGTATTTTCGTATATTCGAAATATGGAAAACCAAACTTTGTATAACTCAAGTATCACCGCTTCGGAAGTAGTTTCAAACAACCCAAATCAATATAAAATGCAAATAGATTTGGGGATTTTCAAACTTACAGAGTTATACACACTAGAAGAAGTGCATGACAACAGATTGATTGTCGCTAGTTGCCACTCCAACTCTATGACATTTACCGATCGTTATGAATTTAAGGATTCTAATGGGGACTGCCACCTAACGATCACTGATCGTATGGAGTTAAAAGGCTTTTTTAAATTAAGTGAAGGCCTAGTGAAAATGAACCTAAAATCACAAATGATGGAAAACTTAAATTCTCTAAAAAAAATATTAGAATCTTAATACTTAAGATTCTTGTTTCTTTCGCTTCGAAAACTCTTTCGTTAATTCTGGTAACATTGGCAAAGAACTATGAATCCGATGCATTTCCAAAGCAGGTCTTGCAGGGATTCCAAAATATGCAGTTTTCTCTTTTGAATCTTCTGTCAGTCCAGAAAGTCCCATCAAAATCGATCCCTTTTTCATTGTTAGGTGTTCTGCCACAGCTGATTGTCCAGCTAGGAAACAACCATCTTCAATCGTAACGGAACCAGCAAGCACAGTTGCACCAGCAATATAAACATAATTACCTACCCGACAGTTGTGCCCAACATGAACATGATCATCGAATTTAGTAAAATTACCAATGGTAGTTGATTCAAGAGCCGCCCGGTCTACCGTACAATGAGCACCCATTTCTACTTCATCGCCGATGATTACATTTCCAATTTGTGGAACTTTATACCTTACACCGGCATAATCATAAAATCCAAAACCATCTGCCCCGATCACTGTATTAGAATGGATCAAATTGCGTTTTCCCAACTTACAGTTGTAATATACTACAACTCCAGACTTCAATACAGTTTCTTCCCCAATTTCGACATTGGATTCCAATACCACATTAGGGTAAATAACGGCCCGATCACCAATCACAACATTTTCTTGGATCACGGCAAAATCCATAATCGTAACATCTTTTCCAAGTTTGGCGGTTGGGTGGATGCTCGCCTTATCCGAAATTGATGTTTTATATTTTGGTTTATTCTCAAATAAAGAAACTACCTGAATGAATTTTACTTTTGATCCTTCTTCGGGGATAATGATGGCATTGGGGAATTGTGATGCTAATGATTCAATAGTAAGTGCTATTTTGACATCAGAGGCTTTTTTATGTTTGGCTAAGTATTTTTTGGAAGCCACATAATATATACTGCTAGGATCTACTGGAGTATGGTGCTCCAAATCTTTGATTCCATTGATCTCTAACTCACCAGAGCCGGTGAAACTTGCACCTAGTTGTTCAGCCAAATCTTTTAGTTTCATTTATACACCTTCCTCTTGAAAAATAATTGGAAGGGACATATTTCAACCATATTTTTAAAATCTATCATATTGAAACTTTTTAAACTATCCGATGATTAGACTATGTTCTACCCAAATTTGAACAAAGGCATCCGTTTGCTTTTGTTAACTTACACCGTTCAATATTTTTTGTTCACACAAGAACTAGTGGGACAAGAAGGTGTAGTCTTCGAAAATCCATATAAAAAAACAGAACCAGCTAAAGAAGACAAATCCTTTACTTTGTATTTTTCCAAACAGTCTTCTAAAATAGCAAAAGCCGACTTGGTTCGTTTGCAGTCGTTTGCAGATTTTCTAAATCAAAATAGAAATTATGAAGTTTATATCCAAGCACATGCAAACGAAGGGAAAAATGCAAAAGATGATTTAGTGATGAGTGAAAAACGATCTTTGGAAGTAGAACGATTTTTTTTAATTCATTTTGTAGAACCAATTCAAATCAGAAGACTCTTTTATGGAAATTCGAAATTGACCAATAAAACAAAAGAACACCAAGCATTGAATCGGCGAGTAGAAATCAAAATCCAACAAATTCCTTAAATCGAACCTTTCCACAAATTAAAATCATTGATATCGTCGATATCACATAATTCTTCTAAAAGGGTTACGGTTTTGTTATTTTTTTGAATCAAATTCATTGTTAGTGACAAAACATTTTCCGTGCTCCAAGGTATGGAACGAAAAACAAAAGGAAAATATTCTTTCATACCAAGTAAATAATAACCTCCATCCAAAGCAGGGCCTAAAACAAAATCAAAATCATTGAGTCTGGAATAAGCATTTTCGATTATTTCTTTTGTTAAAAAAGGACAGTCTGTTCCGATAATGATAATTTTTCTAGCACCATCTTTAAATTCATTTTGGAATGCTTTTTCCATTTTGAATCCGAGATCTCCTGTTTCTTGCACTTTTTTTTGGTATTCAAATTCAAATTCATTGGGACTATCATCTCTAAACTCGTCCCAATAAACAATCTTCTGAACATCAATAGCAGAAGTAATTTTCTTTGTGATCTCAAGTAACTCAAAGTAAATCCCAAGAGCTTTTTCTTCCCCAACGGAAGATGCAAGGCGAGTTTTCACTTTTCCTAACTTAGGTTGTTTGGCGAAAATAATTAATGTGTTTTTTTCCATAATAACCTAAAACCAAAACGGAAACAATCCAGTGATAATAAATAAAATCATTTCTAACATACAATCCATAAGATAAAAAACTAAGGAAGGAAATGATCGTTACTAATGATTCCATTTTCTCTTTCCCCACCATAAAAAAAATCCAAGGAATCCAATACCAAGGATGAATCACCGGTGAGAACAAAAGGAATAAAGAATATATGAAAAGTAACCTGTCTCTTAAGTTTAGCCGAGAAATGATTTTTTTTTGAAAAGAAAAAATATAAATACAACAAAGAATACCCAAAGTTAGACTGCCGGAAAGATATTCTATTTTAAAGGGAGTTAAAAGATAAAATAAAAAAGGTTCCATGATTCCAGCAAATCGGAAGGTATGAAAAAAAAGTCCAATCCCAGAAGATCCTTGCAAACCCAGATCAGAAAACACGGTAAGTTTCCATACAATCAGCGAAAGACAAGAAACGACGGTTAACTTAGTCCAAAAACTACGATTCCAAGGAAACGCCAAAACAAATATGAAAGTATTTAGTTTCAACTGAGTTAATAAAAAGAAAGATATTAATTTTTGATACGTAAAACTCGTTATCAGAAAAAGCAAAAAACCTGTTACCAAGAGGACTTCAGGATGCATCTGAGAAATACCTTCTAAAATCAAAATTGGATTCCCAAAATACAACCAATATGAATTAAAACTAGCGAGAGGATATAACTTTCTGATTAAAATCAAATTTATCATATCAATCAGAAGAAGTAATATCTGAACTCCCAAAAAACTACTGCCAAAAAAAGAACCAATCAAAGTTCCTAGCGAGAAAAAACACTGAATTAACAGTGGATAAACGGAATAAAAATGAGGGCTATTCATATTCAAAAATAGTGTCTCTAATTCTATAGGAGAATTATGAATGAATTTAATGACCTCTGCCGGAGTATATAAATAAGGAGAAAATCCATTTAAAAAAATTTTTGCATCAAATAAATAACGATAGATGTCATCACTCCATACAGCAGGTGAACCGAGAACCACTACACGTAACAACAATGCATAAAGGAAAAAATGGTAAAAACGATTTCCAAAAAGCACAAGCGAAGCTGATATAAAATAAAAATATAATGGCAAAACAAAAGACACAACAAACACGATAACTAATTCGTCTCTACTTCCCCAATGAGCTGAAGCAAATAAAATCATTGGATACAATATACCCAGGATTAGTTTTGTAAAATTACTTCTGATAAACACGAAATAGAATTAATCGAAAAAATGTGTATAAAATTTTAATTCCAACACGAACTGACATTGATAAGGTTCCTGATATTTTCGAAACTCCCGCAAAACGTTTTCGATAATTGACTGAAATTTCACGAATGGCAAGTCCAAATTGTAGAGCCTTTACATGCATTTCAATATTCCAACCCCAAGTAAGATCCTCCATCTGCATCCGTAAAATAGAAGAATAACGAATGATTCGAAGTGGCCCCATATCAGTAAATTTTCGTCGAAAAAATATTAGTATCAAAAAACAAGTCAAAGCATTTCCAAAAATTTGGATTGGAGAAAGTGCACCTTTCTCAACCTTACCTAAAGTTCGCGAACCAATCACTAAGTCATCACCGCTCTCTTGAATAACTCGAATCAATTTCTGAATATCGGCAGGATCATCAGATCCATCGGCATCGCAAAAAAGTATGTATTCAGGAGATTTACCAGAGTTTTTAATCCAATCCAATGCCAATAAACAAGCATTTCCATATCCAATTTCATGACAATCAAGACAGAAAAAGCCCATACGTTTTACTATATTTGCTGTTTGGTCTTTTGAGGCATTATTTACTATAATAAAGTTAGAATTTTGTAACCCAGATTCAGAAATAATACCAGATAACGCACGCTCAATGCCTTCCTCCTCATCACGTGCAGGTATGATACAAAAAACATTATTCACCCTTTCTACTGGCATTCCTTTTGAATAATTCTTCTAAAGGAGTGTCCTTCCTAGATTTAGTTTTTAACTGGTATTGTGACTCGATAATTAAAGAACTATGAGGATATAAATCTTTCATTTTTTCTACTTGTTCTTTGTACGGTGAAGATACGTATCCAGAAGATTGAACCATATAGTCGGATGTAATGTTTTTCAATCGGACATGAATTGCTTGGAATTGATATGTTTCAATTGGTAAATTTGGCCTGTCTAGTTTCCATAAAAAACTATTTTTATAGGGAATCCGGTTGTCACTTACCTTTTTGGCAACGGGTGACCAAGTCCATTCTTGTCCGATGGTGGTTTCTTCTTTATAAATTGTTTTGCCGAATCTGTCGATCCCGACTAGAATCAAACGATAAAACCGCTCAGGGTCACCTGTTGTTACATGGTGCGAAGCATTTGAATTGGTCAATATAACTTCAATTGTATTGTTCTCTACTTTTATATTCGAAAGAACAATACCTGGTTTATAACCTAATCTAATTTGATCAGGATACAAATCAAAAGTTTTGGGAACACCACCTCCAATGAATCCGTGTTTGTGTGATGTCCTTATCGGTTTATTTAAAGATGGTTTTACCAGTGACCGACGAACTTCTGGTTGGTGGCAAGAGGAGCAAGATTCACTTGATTTTGTAGCGATTAATTCTGTACCTGTTTGAAAAGAACAAATTAGAGATTCATTTAAGGTATATGTTTCGTTATGACAATCGTAACAACGATCAAGTAACTGTTTTCGATTGATTTTTACCGGATGGGGAGGAGAGGTTCCACCCGTTCCCCCTATCACATAGCTTTGATTAGACTCAGAATCTAATCGTACATGACAAGTCGCACAAGTGACTCCTTCTTTTTGCATTTCTATATTAAAGTTTGGATTGGGAATTTCCACCGGACGAAAATAATCTCCATTTATTAGTCCTGTGACAATCGTTTCTCTTTGGTTTTGAACGGGGATATGACAATTTAAACAAATCCATTTTGGAGAACTTGGTTTTGCTAATTCCGATTGAAACTGAATGTCTGAAAGTGCATTCGCATGAGTCGAAAGTTTCCATTCTTCATAAATTTCCGTATGACAACCTCCGCAATTTTTTGCCGTAGGTGCACCAACTCCTTTCAAATCAGGAAGATTTTCAATCGGTTTTGCCCAAATTTTTCCAGGGAATACTTGTTCGATTGTTACGACTCGTTGATTGAGATAGAGATAAACACCTATACCTAAAGCGAGGAATAGGAATAATAGAATGAAAATAATTCGTTTCAATGATTAGTTTCCAAAGGTAGTTTTGGATCGTGAGACCACTCCCACATAGAACCCGCATAATTATAAGCATTATAACCATAAGTACGAAGAATTCCAACGACAAAAGCAGAGCGGACGCCACCTGTACAGTAGGCAACGATTGGTTTATTTTTTTGAATACCAATTTGTTTTAGATAAAGTTCTACTTCAGACTTTGATCTAATGTTTCCTTTTGAATCAAACAACTCTTGATAAAACAATGATTTGGCACCAGGAATGTGTCCACCCCTGGATTCTCCATATGGAGTGGCACCAGAAAATTCTCGAGGTTCCCTTGTATCGAGGAATTGAAATTGTTTTGTCGATAGTCCTTTTAATATTTCTTCTTTTGTAATTGCCGATGAAATTCTTTTATAGTTGGCTTTATCAAAGTTTGATTCATTCCTTTCCTGTATGTTTGATTTTTTCTGGAGCTCTTTTTCAAAAGCAGAGTAACCACCCTCTAGCCAGTAAGAATTATAAAAACCTGCTTCACGCAAACTCCAAACAATACGACCCTCTTCTCCCCAACCCGAAGCCCCATCACCTAACACGAGTATATATTGATTTTCTTTTATACCTAAATCATTAATTTTTTTGCGAACAAACTTTAATTCTAAAAGTTCCCCTTTATGAGGAACATCGGTACGAGATAATTCCTCCCAAGAAATGACTTTCGATCCGGGAATTTTATGTTTCCAGCGTTGAACGGAAGATCTAGTGTCAAGGATCGTATAATCAGAAGAGCGAAGAGCAAGTTCTGCGGTCAAAAACCAGGGAGATTCTTCTTTCAAAGTAGAAGAACCTCGAGGGCCTGCGCTCAATTGGAGCCAAAATGCCCATAATAAAGAAATAGAAAATAGATAAACCCCATACCCACGCATGATTTTCATAAAGGCATTCTCCTGGTTTTACAAATCATCTCTTTTAAGACGAATTTCCGTCAATAAAATAAACATTTTATCCAAGAAAACGAATTTTTCTTGCTTAAAACATCTCCCTCCGTAATTTGGAAGTAAATGGAGGCAATATGAAAATAGGTTATTATCCAGATGTGGTCAATGAAAATGTCACGAGGATTGTCGCCTCTTCCGTGGTAATCCTTGGCGTTCTTGCTATTTTATTTCCTAACGCATATGTGTTAGGATTACTTGTTTTTGGTTTTGCACTGAGACTTAGTTACGGACCGAAGTTTGAACCTTTCGCTCTTTTAACATCACGATACCTCGTTCCTTGGCTCGGCATATCTTTCGTAGGTGTAGCCGGACCACCTAAACGATTTGCACAATTGATCGGATTTCTATTTAGCACTAGTGCATTTATCTTTTTTGCTTTAGGCCTTTCTTTAGCTTACCAAATCACTCTTGCCACTTTAGTTTTTTTTGCTTCCTTAGAATCTTTTTTGGGTTGGTGTGCGGGTTGTTTTGCTTTTGGTTTACTGATGAAACTAGGAGTGATTCCGGAAGAAATTTGTGAAAGATGTAATCATCTAAACTTCAATAAATAGTTTATTGTAAAACGTTGCAACAATGGATTGGATTCTTAATCTTTTCATTGGTTACTGTTCTATTTTTATGGATGGTAACCTTTCCAAAAGATTTCTATAAAAAATATAACAAACAAATTTTTCTATTAGGATTTGTAATACGAATCCTTTGTTTCTTCCTTCCACCGCTTTGGGAAGATGATTGGTCACGATATTTATGGGAAGGAAATTTAATCCGAATTGGTAAGTCACCTTATCAAATTGCCCCTTTAAATTACTTTAAAGAACTTAATTTAAGTGAAACTGAAATTCAAATTTTATCGCAAATCAATCATCCCGACTGGACAACCATTTATAGTCCTTTCGTTTTACTCTATTTTGCATTGTTTTCATTCGGTTTTTCCGGTTTATTATTAAAGCTCAGTTATCTCGTATTTGAGACCGCTAGTTTTCTTTTTTTTTCAAAGGGGAAATTTAACAAACCTGGTTTATTGTATTGGATATTCCCAGTACTTGTTAAAGAAGTTTATATCAACTTTCACTTTGAAATATTAATTCTTTCCCTACTTTGGATCTATTTTAGTTTTCAGAGAGAAAAAAAAATAATCGCAGCAAACTTTATTTTAGGTTTAGTGATCCATATAAAAATTTTTTCGATCCTCTTTTTATTTTCGACTATCCATAAAATAAAATTTAAAAAATGGAAACGAAGTTGGGTAAATTGGTTACCCTATTTGTTTTCGGGATTCGTTGGATTTTTAATTTTTTATCTAATTTATTTTATTATTTTTCCAAATACAACAGACTTCGGAATTTCAAATTTATTTAAGTTTGGTGGCAATTTCAAGTTCAACCAGTATTACGAACCTTTTTGGAGAATATTCGGAATTACCGATCTAAAAACCTTTCCTTTTCTTTTACAGCTAATTACCGTTAGCGTATTTTTCTGGATTTCAATCGATAAAGAAAAACGTCTCCGAAAATTTCTTTCTACTGCCAGAAAATTAGATTTATACTTTCTATTTGGTTACATGTTCCTGACTTTATTACCAGTTTATAATCCCTGGTATTTTTTAATTCTGATTCCAGTCCTTGTAATATCCAAGTCGCAGAATCTATCGCCTTGGATTTTGATAACTCTTCCCCAGTTTTCCTATTTTACCAAGGCTCGTTTAAGTATTGGATTTACCTATTTTTATGAAATCCCTGATTCCTTCCTTCTTCTGGAAGCCACAATCTCTCTCATCTGCCTCCTATGGCATTTTAAGCAAATATTCATTTTACTTTACAGAATATCCAATATATCAAACATAGCCCCAAAGGGAAATATTGGGTATGGAAACAGAAATTGAAAGCTTTTCGGCCACAACAGAAAACGAGAGAAATGTAGATGAAGTTCTAACGGTTGTTCTTGGTGAAACCTTAAAAAGACGTAGACTGGAGCTCGGTTTATCAATGGAAAAACTTTCACAGCTATCCACTGTTAGTCGCGGAATGTTAGGACTTATTGAATCTGGCAAAACCACTCCAAGTATCGGAATTCTTTGGAAGTTATCCAAATCACTTCGAATCCCTATTGGCGAAATGATACCCGATTTGTTTGCCCAGTCGCCACGTTTCATCGGGGCAAATGAAGGGAAAAGGTGGATTTCTCCCAAAAATACAGCCGAATCTCGAGTTTTTTACCAAGAGGAAAGAGATCGATTGAGTATCGTTGAATGGAAACTAAGCCTTGGAAAGGTTTCCCAATTTGGGCACTTACCTTCTGCGTTTGATATCAAAATTTATCAAATTGAAGGAAAAATTAAAATCAAATTAAAAACTAAAGATCTTGTTTTGGGACCAGCGGATAGTGCTTTTTTTCCCATAGCAGAATTAGAATTTTTAGAAAATGAATTCAAAGAGGAGTCTAGGTTCCTATGGATTGCCTCCAAAAAAGCTAGGTAAATTGGATTAATTGTTTTAGAGCGATTCTATTTCCACCAAAGGAAACACCTACTAATGCAATGTGCATCTCGAGAATATATTATACGTTATATAGGATTAAATATTCAATATATAAGAATGTCTGTTTTCTAATTTCTCCTCCCTGAAAAGACTGTCCTTACCATGTTTTTGCCTCTGGTGCAACCCCTACAGAGAAAAAACAGGAATTCAATCTAAGGATTTAAAAATGAAAACCAATCTCTTTTACAAATTGATTGCTCTAATTACCGCGGGGTTCATCGGAGCCTGCGGCGGAGCAAAAAAGAATAAGGATATCGAAAACTTACTGTTAGCTGCACTTGCCCTTTCCTCAGGTATCAAGGTTAATACTGCTGCTGAACTAGCAAAAGAATCGAATGAAAATTATAACCTAAATGAATACGGTCTTATCACCCCATCCACTTTAGGAAAATGGGTGAACAACTGGTCCGGAACTAAACCTGCGGGGATCAACGGAAAATTAGTGATTCTTCAAAATGGAGTGAATCCAAGAGGAACAGGTGGAACTGGCACACAAGCTGGGAAGGAATATATCGGAGGAAATGGAAACGATGTAGTAGTATATGCCTTCAATTTTGCTAGTGGTGCGAATGCCGTAGATGGTGGAGATGGTTTTAGCCAAAAAAGAAACAATGGACTAGCAGATACAATTTCTATTATTGCAGATGGTACCCATATCGACAAAATCTTAAATCAATATGGAATTGATCCTGCCAATGACTTAGTGGTCTTAGTATCTACTGCTGATGCAGCAAACCATGTACAAGGAACATTAAGAGCGTTCTACTCTTTTCGTTATTGGGGATTTGATCATAAAAATCTTGCGTTCTTAAACGGAACCCTTCCTAGACTGATTGATACTGATGGAAATTTCGTACCTTTTAGCTCTACAACAAACACTCCTCCAGGATATAACAATCGCTATAGTGTGAAGAGTCTCCGAGTGGACAACACGATTTTAATGCTTCCGCTAGAAGACGTAATCAAAGCAGTGAAAGCACCGAACAATGTAACAATTCCTGGCCTCACTTCCAGTGTTTTTGTTTCTGATGCAAGATCGTCGGCTAGTGCTGCTGAATACAATGGAACCATCAAAAGTACTCAATCGGAAACTGCAGGAAAATATGTAGGCTTCGAAGGTAGAATTAAAGGAGCCAAAGATGTACCTTGGACAGGTCTCTTAGATACAGAACATAGATTTAAGTCAAAAGCAGACCTAAAAGCATATTTTGATGCTAGAGGATATCAGGTAGGCCAAACTGCAATCCAACTTTGCCGAACTAATAATAGATCTCAGGTAACTGGATTCTCTTACATCGCGATCTTAGGTTATCCATCGACGTATTACGATGGAAGTTGGATTGAATGGGGAAGTTTAACAGGTGCGGGACCGTCTCCAAAATTACCGGCTGACTCTCCATTCCGTACAGACTTACCAGAACTTTCCGAAGTGATTACGTATAATGTTGCGGGAGACGTTGATACAAGTTTACCAACAAACTTAAATATTTCAGCAACAACTACAAGAAAAATCATCGAGGATGACAAAGCTTACAAACGTTAAAGAAATTCTACTAAAGAGGAATGGAGATCATTCCTCTTTAGGCTTTAATAAATAAAAACTATAACAGGGAAAGTTATATGAAGAAGTTAATTCAACTATTAATCATTAATCTATTACTAATTACCAGTGTGTATGCATCTGGTGGCATTGGCGGAGGTGGAATAGCCAATATACCGCAAGGGCAAGACAGAGAAAAATATCACTTAGGAAAAGCAGTCTACAATCAAGATATTACATTAGAAAAACAATCAAACGTTAAATCAATAGACCAAGAAGAACGATTGGAATACTTACAAGGAAGTTTACCTAATACTGAAAAAAGACGAGTTAACCTCCCTGATTTTGCAGGCAAACTATCAGAAGAACAATTACAAGCCCTTGAATATTTTATTCAAGTTAGATTCAACGTTAAACTACCTGAGAAAAAGAAGGAATAAACAATGAAATCTTTCTTAAATTTCTCAAAATATGTATTCTCATTATTTTTTATTGTAACTCCAAGTATTTATGCTCAACAAGCATGGGCACCTTACGAGAGACAACTATGGGTGCGCCCAGTATTCATACATTCAGAATACGATAGTGCATTTTTAGCTGGTCAAAAAGCAAAATATGACGATAACGTTCGTTTGTCGGTCGCGAACCTGGCATTAGAATATGGAATTACAGATAGACTTACGGCAGATTTAACTTTTGGTTTTGGTAAATTAGGTCGCCATAAAATATTTAATCGATATTTAGGATTACAACAAACACCAGAAGTTTCAGACAAATATGGATTTATGGACACAAGGTTTGGAATTCGATATAAAATTTTAGATGAATTCGATTCAAAGTATCGCTGGATGCCGACTATTTCGCTCCGAGTCGGCGGAATCAAACGAGGTGATTATGATCGGAACCCTCAATCGCTGGGTGATGGCGCAAGTGGTGGCGAAGTAAATCTTTATTTAGCAAAAGATTTCGGTGTTTGGGGTCTTGGCTCTTTAGGTGAATTTTCTTATCGGAAAAGAGAGAATCCCGTTCCCGATGATATTCTCTATTATGGAGCATTTTACAAACGATTCTTTGAGTCCTTGTTTTTGACAGTAGGTCTTCGTGGCCAAGTAGGACAAGGTGGTTATGCTTATGCTGATCCGAGACAACAACCACCTTTAAACATAGTTCGTTACCCACAACCGTCTTTATATGGTATTAATCCTTATGATGTATACGTACAAAATGAACGTCCAGCATGGGGTAGAAAAGAAAGTTTTCACAATGCAGAAGTAGGTTTAAGTTATTCGGATAGTTTCGGAAATTTTTATACCCTTTTCTATTCAGAAACCATTGCAGGATACAACACAGCAAAGCTGAAAACTATGGGATTTGCTGTCACTCTTCCTTACAATCTCTGAGGTCTCAAGATGAAACTTAAATATATAACAATTCTTTTTATTCTATTTATTCAAATGATTGGCTGTAAAGGTCTGCCAGAATATTTATTTCTACCGCAAAGTTTAAAAATTGATTTAACTCCATTTTTATTCCGAGTTTATACTCCTGCAGAATTGGCGACATTATCCAATGCCGATTATAATTTAAATGAAAGTGGACTGATCACTTCAAGTAAGTTATCGCGCTTTTTATCCAATTGGAATAACAATCGACCTTCAGGAGTTTCTGGGAATCTAATAGTTTTCCAAGTCCAGACATCGGGAGGAAGTGGACGTTATGTTTTTTTCGATGGGAAACAGGTATTTGCTTATCCTATTCCCAACTTGTCAGAACTTCTCTCTGATGTAAGAGATGATGGAGTATTAGCGATTGATGGGATTGTTCCTAAAGGAAAAAAAATATCTGATTTTTTTTCCATCTACGGAATTGATCCAGCTTTAGATTATATTGTTTTTGCTAGCGATACAACTTCACTTGCTAACCTATCTTCTGCAACATTTGCTTACTATTCTCTACTATATTGGGGTTTTCCAAAGGAAAGGTTAGCAGTTTTAAATGGCTCCATCGCAGATTTAACAGCGGCAGGTAGTTTATTCACAACTCCTTCTTATAATTATGCAAATAGCAATCGTGCAGGTAATATAAAAAATCTCTTCCGTGATCACACTGTTTTACAACTGACTATTGGTGATTTGATACATGCAATAAAGAATGGGAATACTATTTTGGAGGAAGTTGACCCAATCCCAGCGGAAGGATTTCAAATCATCGATGGAAGACCAAATGCATCTTTTACAGGAACAGTAAACTCAACAGCTTCTGGATCAAAGTATGCAAATTGTACCACAAAAACAAATTCCACATTTGTTACAAATACTTGCCTTGTAACTTATGAAGGTCGAATTAAGTCTTCAACAAATTTGGTGCCAACAGATTTGTATGATGGAACTACTTTTCAGTTTAAATCATTCAGCCAATTACAAAGTTATTTAAACAATACAGGCTACTCATCCAATAAACAAATTTATATTTATGGGGAGGATGCAACAAAAGGTTCGCTCGTTTGGTTTGTTGTACATCAAATTCTTGGTAAACCAACAAGATTATATGAAGGTGGGTGGAAGCAGTTTGGTGCGCTTGGTTTACGATCTCCCAGTTCTGGATCAAGTCCCAGCGCCATCTCACAACCTGCTTCTTACTGGCGTACAGATATCGCAACTTTATCAGAAAGTAATACGCCGAATGCAGATGCGAATGTTCCTAATTATCAATTGGATGTTTCGAGACAGTTTGTGAAAAATTCCAATAAACTTAGAACGGAAGATAAATCTTTCTTAAGAGGGACTGCAACTGCTGGATCATCAGGAGGTGGAGGTGGTTCTCCATCTGGTGGAGGAGGAAATGCTTGCGGCGGTTAATCCGTTAATCAGAGTTTACTATTGATATGACTTTTCTATCCAATCAACTTACGGCTATCGCTCTATCCGTGATCTTCGTAAGTTGTTTGGATTCAAACTTCTTAGAATCCCATTGGAAAAACCCCATCGTTGCCCAAGGTTTACCACCAGAACATTTTTCTGTATTAGAAAAAAACTTAGAACCCAGTGCATGCCAAACTTGCCACAATAAACAGTTTCAAAATTGGAAAGAAAGTTTTCACTCAAAGTCTATCGGTAAAGGATTTTTATGGCAGAAGGATATATTATCTTCTGAAGAATATCGCTCTTGTTTCCAATGTCACTCACCATTAGCTGAAACTAAATCAGAGCTTTCTAAAGAATACCAAACCGAAGAAATTCTCAATTCAAAACTTCACAATTTCCCCAATGGAATCTCGAATCCTTCGATTCTCTGCGCATCTTGTCATATTCGAAATCAAATTCGATTTGGCCCTCCACCAAGTACAAATGCAAAAGATAAACTATCCATAGCGAATTTACCACATAACGGGTATATTGCTAAAAAAGAATTTGAATCATCTGAGTTTTGTAAGTCCTGCCACGAAAGCAAACAAGATGGGATAAGGCTCAATGGGAAAAAACTAATGGAAGTTTATACTGAATGGGAAAAAAGTCCTTTTGCAAAACAGGGAATTCATTGCCAAAACTGTCACATGCCCGATAGAGAACATTCCTGGAAAGGTATTCATGACAAAACGTTTGTTCAGAACTCTTTGTTACCCAAATGGAAGATTACTGAAAAAAATGGGATCTACCAAGTACAAGCGGAACTCAAATCCATTGCTGTAGGTCATGAGTTTCCCACTTATCTGGTCCCCAAAGTTTACTTACGCTTCTATGTATTTTTCAAAAATGGTACAAATCCCATTCTATTAGAAGAATCGATTATTGGTAGAATTGTTAATACAAGTTTAACCGAAGAATATTTAGATACTAGAATCAAACCTCAAAAATCGCACCAAGTTAGTTTTGATTACGACCCAAAAGAAAAGAAAGTTCAAAAGTTTTTGTGGGAAATTGAAATTGACCCTGATGAACAGTATGTTCGCAACTTTGAAGAACAGCTAACAAAGAACAAAGAAAAACTCAGTGCAGAATCTAAAAAGTTATTACAAGAGTCCCTCACAGAGAAGAAGAACTCTCGTTATTTATTATTTACTTTGAATTGGCAAGTGCCTGTTTTACTTCCGCAATAATATCATCAATATGCTCTAAACCTACTGAAACTCGGATTAGACCAGGCAAAATTCCGACGGCAAGTCTTTCTGCTTCCGATAATTTTGAATGGGTTGTCGATGTTGGATGAGTTACAGTTGTTCGAGTATCTCCCAAATTAGCAGTAAGTGAAAACCATTTTAACGAATCTAAAAATTTCCTTGCTCTGTCTACCCCACCCTTAATCACAAAGGAAACAATTCCCCCACCCGCTTTCATTTGTTTTTTAGCAATCGTATAACCAGGATCATTTGGCAAAAATGGATAACGAACTAACTCTACGTCTGAGGACTTTTCTAAAAATTCAGCCAATTTCATTGCATTTTCTGAATGTCTATCCATACGCACAGCCAATGTCTCTAAACTTTTAGAAATAATCCATGCATTCATAGGAGACAAAGCCGGACCTGTATTACGGGCCATGTAACGAATCGGTTGAATGTATTCTTTTTTTCCTAAAATAACACCGGCGATCACCCGGCCTTGACCATCCAAATACTTAGTAGCGGAATGAATCACAACATCAGCTCCAAAGTCAGCCGGTCTTTGAATATAAGGGGAACAAAAACAATTATCAACGATTAGAATGACCTTTTTCTTTTTACATAACGCAGAAACCCATTCTAAGTCGACTATATCCAAACCTGGATTTGAAGGTGTTTCAATATAAACTATTTTAGTATTTTCTTGGAAAGCCTGTTCCCATAACTCAGGTTTGTTGATATCAACATAAGTAGTAGTGACTCCGAAACGAGGAAGAATATTTGCAAATATTTGGTGAGTAGATCCAAAAATAGCACGTGCCGATACGATATGGTCACCAGCTTTAACAAGACCAAACACAGAGGTAAAAACAGCAGACATTCCAGAGGCAGTCGCAATTCCATCTTCAGTATGTTCCAAAGAACAAAGTTTATCAATTAGTTCCGTCGTGTTCGGATTCGAAAATCTTGTATATTGATTACCCGTTACTTCTTCCGCAAAGAGTGCTCTTGCATGTTCCGCATCATCAAAAACAAAACTGGAAGTCAAAAATAATGGGGTAGAATGTTCTTTTTCCCCGGTTCGTTTGGTTTGGATGCGGATGGCGTCAGTTTCAAAGTGTTCAAACATATCTTTTGCCAAGGTCGGTTATGAACGCTCGAATTCATTAATTTTTTTGGAAAATATCTGCTATAGAATCGAAATTAAACCAATATAGCAGATATTTTAAGAAATTTCCGCTATTTTTCCGTCGATCATATGAACTCTGCGTCCAGCAAGTCCCGCATAATCAGGATCATGCGTTACAAAAAGAATCGTAGTTCCATCCACTTGGTTGATCCTTTTAAATATCTCCATCACCTTATCACCATTAGCTGTATCTAAATTACCTGTCGGTTCATCGGCAAAAAGAAATTTGGGTTTTTGGACAAGGGCACGTGCAATGGCAACCCTTTGCCCTTCCCCTCCTGACATTTGACTTGGAAACTTATCCTTACAATGTAAAACTGAAAAACTTTCCATCAAATGAAGAGCATATTCTTCTATAATCTTATGTGATCCCGTTTTTCTCGCAGGCATAGTTATGTTTTCAAGTCCAGTAAGTTCAGGAAGTAAGTAATGAAACTGAAAAACAAATCCTATCGATTGATTTCTTAATGTATGAATTTCTTTACTTCCCATTCCTACAAGGGATTTTCCATTCAGTTTAACATCACCACTTGTTGGATTGTCCAAACCACTTACAATATAAAGTAACGTAGACTTACCAGATCCAGACTTACCAGTAAGTGCCACAAAATCACCAACATCTATTTCTAAGGAAACATCTTTTAAAACTTCTTGAGGCGGCTCTCCAAAGGATTTAAAAATATGTTTGGCATCAATTCCAATCATTTATGTTGCTCCTCGAATAATATCTACTGGAGAAAGACGACTTGCCATTCGAGCAGGAATATAACTCGCAATCGAAGCGCTAAGGACTGCGATGGAGAAACCTTTTACGTAAATCATCCAATCCCAGGAAATCATCATTGTTTTCATCAAGGCCTTGGAATTTTGTTTCGGATCACCAATAGGAATTCCATCGATATAATAACATCCAAGTATACCAACAAATATTCCAATCACAGCACCAAGAGTTCCAAGAAACAATCCTTGAAAAATAAAAAGTTGAATTGTATCTTTTTCGTCGAACCCAATAGAACGTAAGATCGCGACTTCCTTTTTCTTTTGGTTAACAACCATATTTAAAATATTATAAATACCAAAAGCCACAACGAGAATGATTGTAAATGTTGTAGAGTTTCTTACAATATCTTGTGTCTTAAATACCTGAAGGATACTTGCATTTACCTCATCCCAGCTCTCAACCTTATCCTTGCTAAAGTATCTAAAATCAGCAGCAATTTCTGCGGCAGAGCGAATATCCTTTATCTTAACAATGATCTGCGATATCTCTCCACTTGATTTTGTGACACTTTGTACTGTGGATAATGAGGAATAAACTGTAACTTCGTCTACCAAACGGTTCCCCGTACTCAAAATACCAACCACTTTTAAAGGAATTAAATCAGTTCCAGGAATGTACACGGAAATAGTATCACCGATTTTAGCACCTAATTTGTTAAGAACACCCTCTCCCATAATCGCAAGAGAAGTCCCTTTAGATAAATCTGAAATTTTTCCCTCTACAATGTAATCACTTATATTGGTTACCTTAGGTTGGATAGCAGGATCAACTCCGACAAATCTTGCAGGTGCCGTTGCTTTTCCATTTACAAAAATAACTTCTTTTGTTAGCTGCGGTGAAAAGGAAATGACTCTATGATCATTAGATAATTTATCCATCCAGCCAAGAACATTAGTTAAGCGAGAATTGTCGGTTCTTCCAGATGGTGGTGATAACCAACGCACAACTTTTCCTTGAAAAAAAACATCCTCAAATGTTCGTTCCGTTATTAGCTCATCTTTGGGTGAAATTTTAATTTGTCCGTCCGAGTTTACTAATTGGTCTGTAATAACAGCTTGGAAACCCAACATAATTCCTGAAAATACAATATAACCTGCTGTTCCTAGAACGATGCCAATCAAAGTTAAAATTGATTGTTGTGGTCTTGAAAGGATCTGTCTAATCGCAAGAAACAACATTTAGTTTTTAACCAATACTTCATCGCCTTCTTTCAGATCACCTTGGATCAGTTCTCCAAATTCTGAATTGATGGCTCCAATACGGATCTCAATTTTTTCCCTTTTCCCATCACGAAACCGAGTAATCTTACCACGGTCTACAGCAACTAACGGAACCAAGATAACGTTTTCTTTAGAAGAAACTTCGATAGCAACGTCTGTTGTCATATCCGGCAAAATCCCTTGCGGGAGCTCATGTGGTTCAATTCGAACTAAAAACTGTCCATTGGATGGATAAATTCTTTCGACTTTTCCTTTATACACATTCCCGCGAATGGATTCAAAACTAAGCTGAGCAAGTTGTCCTGGTTTAACACGTAAGGCTGACTCTTGGTCTAAAGAAACGGAAATATAAACTTCCTTTAGATTTTGAATTTCTAAAAGAGGAAGACCAGGCATTGCCGTTTCATTTTTGGCGACATTTAACTTCGTTAATGTGCCGTTGAATGGTGATCGAAAAGTAATTCCTGAATCATTTACAAGTAGGGCTTGGTCTTTGATTACGGTTTGGCCCTCTTCCACAAAGATCTCCCGAACAGACGCTGCAATTCCAAATTTTAAACTAAAACTATCGACTGGTTTTACGGTTCCTAGGGCATATACCGCTTCTACTAAAGAGCCTTTTTGAATTCCTATTCGGTTGGATTGTGAGTTCCGAAAAAACCAAAGGGAAGAAACGATTAGAACTATTACAACGATTGAACCAAGAATATATAGTTTTTTACGATCCATGTTGACCCAATCGTAACTATTTGATAGTTTTTGGGAATTCTTTTTCTAATAGATTTTAAAGTGCCAATCCAAAAACGAACTCACCTTCTTTATCTTTAGAAGGTTTATATTCCAGGCACCTAACATCTACAAATTGTCCAGTTTGTAAAGTATCAAATCGGAAAGGATCGCTGATTCTACCCTTTAAATAGTTATCAGTCACAAATCGACCGTCACTCTCAAGAATGGCTTCGTATGATTTTCCAATCACAGTCTCCGCGTACTTAGTATGTAATTCAGAACTGAGAGACATTAAATCAAGCACTCTGCGTTTTTTTTCATCACCCGGGATGGGATCTCCGAATGATTCGGCAGTTGTCCCTTTACGAACAGAATAAGGGAATACGTGTAATTTCGCAAATCCAAGCTCCACTAACAATTGCTTAGTTTCCAAAAATTCATACTCAGTTTCTGATGGAAATCCTACAATGACATCGGTTCCAAGGAATAAACCTGGGAGTTTTTCTTTTGCGAGTTCAATTCTTGTTCGAAATGCATCAGGATGGTAAGTTCTTCGCATATCTTTTAAAACCTTTCGGCTTCCACTTTGGATTGGGACATGCAAAAATTTACAGAACCTAGGATGTTTCATTAGATCCAGTAAACCTGATCCTACGTCTGGTGGCTCAATAGAAGAAAGTCGAATGCGAGAATATTCTAAATTTTTTAAAATATCTTCCAATAGATTTAAAAAACCCTTTTCTCCGCTCTCTAATCGATACCAACCCAAATTAACTCCAGTTAATTGAATTTCACCGACTCCATTGTCTTGAAGGTATCTAACCTGATCTAAAATATCGCTATAATTTCTACTGACACCAAGACCACGAGCGGCCGGGATTTTACAATAGGAACACTTCCTGTTACATCCATCTTGAATTTTTAAATAGGCACGAGTGTGACCTTCCGGAAGTACATCAGAATAAGAAAATCGATCCAGTACTTTTGATGGATAAACTTCTTTTCCTTCCCAATCTTCTAAGATTTTATATGGAAGAGAACTTTTTTCCGTATTACCAAAAACACCAAAAACACCTGGTATATTGAGTAAAATTTCTTTGTCAGTTTCCGCATAACAACCAGTTACATAAACTTTGGCACCAGGATTTGTGCGGATAGCATTTCGAATGATATTTCTGTTTTTTACATCGGCTTTATTGGTCACAGTACAAGTATTTATAACAATGTACTGAGCCTCTTCCTGGGCTTCCGCAAGAGAGAATCCTTTGTCTTTTAGAACAGAATACATACCATCGGTTTCAAAAAAATTCAACCGACAGCCAAGTGTATGGAACTTAATTTTCACAAGTCGTTGAGTGTCACAATCCGTTTAGAGTTTTCTTTAATGGTATTACTTTCGCCATTTAAATTAGAGGCTTTTTGAATACATTCTTTAGCTTCCGCCAAATAGGTGTTTGCTTGCGATTTTTTACCTATTTTTTTATTTGTTTTGTATAATGACTCTTGAACAAGAGCCAAGTTATTCCAAATTTCAGCAGAATTCTGATTTAAAGAAGAGGCCCATCTTAAACTAACATCCGCTTTATCATAATTTTTTAAATTATAATAAATTTTCCCTTCCAACGCCAACATTCGAAAATCATTTGGGCTTCCAGCCTTTGCTTTTTCAATTTGAGAAAGAGCTGTTTTGGAAGCACCTTTTTCAGAAAGGGCTAGCGCATAATAATATCTTACTTCAGGATTTTGTGGATACAAAGGAATGGTTTTTTCCGCAAGTTCAATGGCTGGTTTCCATTTTTTATGGCGTGTTAATATCGCAAGACTTGCTAATAAAAGATCCTCATCGTCGGCTTTTCGTTTTCTTGCTTCCAACATGTTTTTATATGAATTTTCAAAGTCGTTTAACTTATCATAGTTAAACGCGAGTAAAGCATAAAATTCGTAAGAAGTTTTTCCGTCAGCAAGTAGACTCTTTACAAGCTCGATAGATTTATTATAATTCTTTACCTTGTATTCGTCTACTGCTTGGAAGTAGGCAGAACCAACTTGTTCTTTTTCTTGAGAATAGAGAGACGTAACGAGTAGACAAACAACGAATGTAGCGTAAATCAAATGTTTCATAAAAGGTCCGAAGGAACAGTAATGGAATTCAAATTAACCGAATCAATCCTGGAATGGTAGGGTTCGATGGGGTCCAGGTATAGGAAAACACTGCCCCCTTTGGAAAGCAAGTAATGTTCAATATGTTCTTCGGTGATGATTTCTGAATCTTTGGTATATAAAATAGGAATTTCACCAGGTCCTAAATGGAGGTGAAATTCCTCAGTTGTGAGAAAATCGGATAGGTTTAGATACCCGGAACCAAAGTACAATCCCGATTGGAAATAGTATTTATAGAAAACTTTTACTTCAGGGAGAATTAAGTTGGGACGAATATAACCTAATTCAATTCGCTCGATGGTTCCAACAGTCCGAATTTTTCGGAGCTGGAACCATACTTTTCGAATGAAAAAATAAGAAAACAGAAAGACGAGGGGAATGAGGATAGCCATTACCGTTCGCCTCTCCGAAAGGCTCTCTAAACGAGAGCCAAATCTTTTTCCTCAGCACTTGGGGAAGATCCATCATCTTTTTTGGGAACTTCTTTATAATCGGACCAAGGAGTTTCCGAATACACAAGTTTTCCTTCAACAAAGTCCACATAGATTTTTGTTGGGTTATCATAAACACCTTTCAAAGACTGCACTGCCATATAATCTTCCAATTCTCTTTGGAACACACGTCGAAGTGGACGTGCTCCATAGTTTTGGTCATATCCAATGGTTGCAAAATGTTCTTTTGCAGGAAGAGAAAGTTCTACAAGCACTTTCTTCTCAGTTAAACGTTTGTTAAAATCTTTTAACATGATATCCACAATGTTTACGATTTCTTCTTTTTTCAGAGGAGCAAAGTAAACCACCTCGTCCACACGGTTGAGGAATTCTGGGTTAAAATGTTTTTTCAACTGTTCGCGAGCTTGTTCTGCTTTGTAAGTCTCTCTTTCTTCAGCGAAATCTTCAAACCCCAATCGACCGCCTTTCGAAATTTCTTTCGCTGCGATGTTTGAAGTCATGATGATGATCGTATCTCGGAAGTTTACCTTACGACCTTTTGTGTCGGTTAAGTTCCCTTCTTCCATAATTTGAAGTAAGATATTAAATAAGTCATGGTGAGCTTTTTCGATTTCATCCAGAAGGACCAAACTATATGGTTTTCTTCTCACAAATTCAGTGAGTTGGCCACCATCATCATATCCTACATAACCGGGAGGAGCTCCGATGAGTCTTGAAACTGCATGGGGTTCCATATATTCCGACATATCGATACGAAGCATATTGTCTTCCGATCCAAACAGTTGTTCTGCGAGTGCCTTTGCCAGTTCTGTTTTTCCCACACCTGTTGGTCCAAGAAAAATAAACGATCCCGTCGGGCGTTTTTCACTTTTGAGACCTGTGCGCGAACGTCTGACCGCTCTAGCTACTTTTTCAATAGCATCCGTTTGACCCACAATACGCGACTTGATGTCTTGTTCCAAGTTGAGAAGTTTTGTGTTCTCGGACTCTTCCATTTTTTTCAAAGGAATCCCTGTCCAGAGACTAACAACAGATAGGATATCTTCTTCTTCTATCGAAACAGCATATCCTTCCATTCGTTCTTGCCATTGTTTAGTTTTTTCTTCCAATTGACCTTTTTTACGATTCACTTCATCGCGAACTGCTGCTGCCTTTTCATACTCTTGGCTACGAACCAAATCTTCTTTTTTAACAGAAAGAGCTTTGATCTCTTCTTCGATTTCTTTGATTTCATTAGGACGTTGGCAATTAGCAAGACGTGCCTTTGCTCCTGCCTCATCAATGATATCGATGGCTTTGTCTGGTAAAAATCGATCGTTAATATAACGGTGAGAGAGTTTTACAGCTTGTTCTATGGCTTTTTCCGTATAACGAACCTTATGGTGAGCTTCGTATGCTTTTTTCAAACCATCTAAAATAAGAACCGCATCATCTACGGAAGGTTCGAGCACCTTTACCATTTGGAATCGTCTTTCCAAAGCAGAATCTTTTTCGATGTATTTACGGTATTCGTTATTAGTTGTAGCACCAATACATTGTAATTCCCCGCGCGCAAGTGCAGGTTTTAAGATGTTTGCTGCATCCACTGCTCCTTCTGCGGCCCCTGCTCCAATGAGTGTATGCAACTCATCAATAAAGATGATTATGTTTTGTGAAGTAACGATTTCTTTCATAATTTTTTTCAATCGTTCTTCAAACTCACCACGGTATTTGGTTCCCGCAATAAGACTTGCCAAATCAAGAGATAACACTCGTTTATCGAAAAGTAAATCTGGAACCAACTTTTCAATCACGGCTTGTGCGAGACCTTCTACGATGGCCGTTTTACCCACACCCGATTCTCCGACGAGAACAGGATTGTTTTTCGTTTTACGAGAAAGGATCTGAATGACTCGTTCGATTTCTTTGGAACGGCCAATAACAGGATCCAGTTTTTTCTCCCTCGCAAGTTGCGTTAGGTCTCTCGCAAATTCATCCAAAATAGGGGTTTTACTTTTTTCTTGTCTTGGAGCTGCGGTTTGCGTTTGGCCTTGTGTGCTTTGCGTCCCGGTTGCACCAGCTCCTACTGCACCTGAAGGTGGTGCTCCGAGGAGTCGTAAAATCTCAGATTTAATGACGTTATAATTTACGCTGAAAGATGATAACGATCCGCCCGCAATATTATTATTATCGCGAAGTAATGCCAAGAGGATGTGTTCTGTCCCTACATAGTTATGTTTGAGGCGTTTTGCTTCCTCTTTAGAAACTTCGATCATCTTTTGGTATTTGTCTTGCCCTTGGCTTACATCCAATAACAAGGCACCGGAACCCTCACGAGTTCTCTTTTCGACTTCTTTACGGAGTTCGTTCAAATTGATGTTTAGATTCGTTAGAATCTTAATCGCGACAGAGTCCTCCTCCCGGAGAAGCCCAAGTAGAATGTGTTCAGGACCGATAAAATCGGAGCCTAAACGTTTAGCCTCATCTTGGGCGATTTCGTTGATGACTCTCTTTGCTCTTTTGGTGAATTCCAACATGCCGCACCCTGCCTTTGTTAATTAGACGAACGTCCTCGTTCCCATCATGACCGTACCGGTTTAAAGGGAGCCTCGTAAACCAAGAATTTTGTAAAACTGACGTTTTTGGACCGCCCTAGCGTTCTTCCACGAGATTTTTACGACAAGAACCGGGTTTTTTCCGATCTTCCTAAAACTATGATCGGAGGAAGGAGCAAATTCTATACCAAATTCAGTTAATGTTTGTAAAATTGAAAAAAACTTCGGACTCACTACCGAATCCACACTGACAAGAACCGAATCCCTTCGCCCTGCCCCTAAATTGGTCGGACATGAGGAAATATACCCAATCTCTGCAAATTCAGCCCAATTCTCTTTCAAAAGTAAAAAACGAAAGATTTTGTGTTTTGTTTTTTTTTCTGTTAGAGAGGAGCCATCATTCCCACCCAACGGATAAGGAAATGAAATTTTTTCCCAACGAATATGGTCCTCTGAGCCCAAATAAAAGCCCATCCTCTCTTCAAAATTCTCACTGAGAGTATTTGGTGGATAAAGTCCATTTGGATACAACCAATACTCCATTTCATTTTCAACTAACAACTGCTTGGATTTATCAAACAAGGAATCATAAAAAGGAAACCGATTTGATTTTATGTTTCTGGTAATACGTGTTCTAAAAGATAATATGGTTAGGAATCGAGAATTCTCTTTTACAAATTTTTCTAGAACGTCAATTCGATTTTTCGGAATGATTTGGGTTTTTGTAAATTTAGGATATTCAAAAACTTGAACACAATAACCACAACCAAATTTGCCGCTTTTACGAAACTGAATTTCTTTGGTTCCGCAAAAACGACAAAATACCATTTTAAATAACGGAAGTTAGTTGCCCGGAAACAATTCGATTCCGTTTGTGTGCCATAGAGGCAAGCTCCAAGTCGTGAGTTACCAAAATTAAAGAAAATTTAAATTCATTTTGTAGTTCTTTGATAAGATCCATCAAATGACGCGAGTTATCCCTGTCCAAGTTCCCAGTGGGTTCATCTGCCAAAATTAGTTGCCTTCGTCCCACAAGTGCCCTTGCCACACCAACCCTTGCACTTTCTCCACCAGAGAGTTGTGAGGGAAAACTTTCTGTCCTTTCACCAAGACCCACCTTTTTTAAAATCTCAGTTGCTTGTTGTTTTGCCAAACTTGGATTCATTCTTGCAATGAGAAGCGGCATCATTACGTTTTCTAAAGCAGTAAAATCTGGTAATAAAAGATGTTGCTGGAAGATAAAAGATATTTTTTCAGCGCGAAAACTTTCTCTTTGCTTTTCATTTAAGTTTTTTAATGAAACACCGCAAACTTCCACCTCACCGTCGTCAAACGAATCCATCGCTCCAAGGATATTAAGAAGTGTGGATTTTCCAACTCCGGACGCTCCTTCGACAGATACAATTTCTCCAGGCAAAACTTCGAAATCGAGTCCAGAAATAATATGGTACTTTTTGTCCACAACCTGATAGTATTTTTCTAACTTGCGAACAGAAACAGTTGGTTTTGAATTCATATTAGTCATTTCTTATTGTATCCACTGGGTTTAAATTGGCCGCCATACGTGCCGGGAAATAACCAGCAAGTCCAGAAAGGATGGTTGCGGCAGTTGTTACCATAAAAATAAAAGATATATCGATATCCACAGGGATATGATCGAAGTAATAAATATCTTTTGGCACAAGTTCCACTGGATCCCAATCTCCGGGATTCAGTAAACCACCAATTCCATTAATGATCTCAGAAATGATATTGATGATGACTTCTAATTTTGTTGCGATAAAAATTCCAGTCATCCCACCTACAAGCGATGACAAAATTCCAACAATCATTGCATTCAACGTAAAAATCAAAAGGATATCATTGGATGCAAGCCCAAGAGCTTTCAAAGTTCCAATGGATCTACGTTTCGCACGAATGAGAGAATGGACTGTCGCAACCATTCCAAGTGCTGCAAGAACGATAAATAGAAACACTATAATGGAGATGATTGTTTTTTCAAGTCGTAGTGCCGCTAAAAAGTTTTCCTGTTCTTCTGCAATGGTTCTTACCGAAAAGGAAGTTTCATCTTGGATTTTTTGATTCCAATTATCTTCGTTTAACCGAGATAAGATTCTTTGTTTGGTGACCTTTAAATCATCAAGAGAACGAACTTTAATCGCAACTTGATTGACTGCCCCTTTCATTTTAAAAAATTCTTGTGCTTGCGGGAGAGACAAAAACGCAAACTTAGAATCATAATTATAATATCCCGTTTTAAAAAGCCCCACTAAACGAAAAGTTTGTACATTGACTTGAACCCCACGTTCTACGGTAAACCTACCTCCAGGGACAGCCATTGTAATCTCTCGGCCAAGCCCATACCCATAAATGGCACTCATTTCCTTTCCCACAACTACCAGCTTTTCGGTATTGATGGCTTGGATTTTATCGCGGTCGTATTGCAAAATCCGAGGGAAATTCGGTAACCCATTCTCCACCAATTTTTCTATGGAATCGACAGGGACTGCACGAATCATAATGGGGTTAAAGTTGTTATTACTTTGAATGAGTCCATGACTCGTTATGTTTCCTTCCACAGAAACAAACGATTCAGCCAGTTTCGGATCTGACTTTAGATGAGTGATGACTTTTTCATAATCATAGATGGCCCCAGACCCATAAGAGTTCTCAACCGTGATATGAGGTCCCCCTTGCCAGAGAGATTCTTTTACTTGTTTTTGGAATCCGTTGAAAATGGAGAGAACGACGACAAGAAGTCCCACTCCGACCGCCATAACAATGAACGACAGCCTGGATTTGATAGAGAGGAATCCTAGTACTCTGGACCCTCGGATGTAACGGATTGTGATTAAAGAGACAATTCCCATGATGACCTAATCTTTTTGACAGCTTTCTTCTAAAGATGGATACTGTCAAAAAAGAACCTTATGCCTGAGACACCAAACTATTATTCTGTCAAAGTAAACCTTCGAGACGAAGCCAATATGGTTTACACCATGATTGCTGCTGTCATTGACCCGGTTGAAACCAAATCGGTGAAGTTTGAGGGAGTCTCGTGCACAAGCCCATTATCCCTTTTGCCAGTTCGGTCTACATTTCAGGACTTTTATAACCGTATGCAGAGGGTGATCTACAAAGGGGAACAACAGAAAAATATCACCAAATCGCTCCAGGAGCTCATCAAAACCAAATTTGGTTCGGAAAGTTTTTTAGAAGAGATCCTTCACTATATGGATCACAACCTAACAGACAGGTTAAACTTTGTTTTTAGTGAAATTCACAAAAGAACTTCAGGAAACTCGGAACCCAAAGTCGAAATCCACTTTGAACTGATTGATCCAAGTGAAATGACCAAAACCACTGTGGATGAGGAAGAAATTGCGAAAAAAGAAGCACCTCCTCCGACACCCGTCCCGCAGGCTTCTGGATTTTTAATCCCTGCAGACAAACAAATTGTTCAATTCAAATTCCAACTATCTCCCGTCAATGGAACACCACTTGTAGAACTGAAAGCAGGCGACAATGTTTACATTCGTTTGGTACCAGGAGATGCAGTCACAGATTCTATCATTAACACTTTAGAACTAAAAGAAGACTCTGGCGCGATCAAACAAATCCCTGCTAAAATAGTCAATATTTCGAATAACAAGAATTTTTCGGAAGTAGTCATCAAAATCAATGAACAAATTTACGGAAAGATCATCGAAGAAGAAAACTCTGTAAAAATCAAAACAACTGACAGCCAACAAGGGGCTGCCAACATTATGAATTCTGTTGCGTCGCCAACAGTGGCCGTATCAAAATCAAAACAGAGTCCTGCAATTTCCGCAGATGAAAGTTTTCATTTGATGCCGTACATAATCATGTTAGTAGTTCTTGCCATTGGTATGATGACTATTTTTGTAATCTTATAATCTCTATGAAAAAAATAAAAAAAAACCTTCCTATCATCACACCTATATTTATTGCACTCATCATCATTCACGGCCTGTTTGTTGATTATTCGGTACAATTTCCTGATTACATATCTTCCGAAACTTCGGAACAGGCAGCAGAATCCATGAAGCCTAAAGTGATTTCTGAGAATGGAGTTCTAAACCGAATTTCTTATTTGGAATCTTTTTTAGTAGAGTTAGAATCGAGAGTACTCCCTGTTGATACAGAACCAGAAGAAACAAAAGAAAATATCAAAAGGGTTCTTGTAGGACAAAAGTTACTCCTTGGACTATATTTGTTTTATCTCTTACTAACTTTTTCCACAGCAGCTTCTTATGCTTACCGGGTTTGGTTTCATAAAGCATTAGCAAACGTTTTTTATCCGGTCACTTTTTTTGCCTTAGCACCAAAAGTTTTTTTCCAACTAAACTTAATGTTACAACAGGAAATACTTTCCTACTTTTATTTTTCCTTTTTAGCGTTCACTTATGTAGTCAGCATTTTTTCCTATCGTTTGATTCTAAAGAATAAGGAACTAGCAGAAGGATTTCAATCTCTGCAATTCTCATCTTCCTTGGAAGAGGAAGGTAGATCACCGAGTAATACCAAAACAGGTTCGATTTTTGCCCCTATTATTCATGTAGCAATCATCATCTTAATAGGAATTTTGATTGGGAATTTAATTTACATTCCTCTCTTTCTTTTACAAAAACATTACGTAACTGAATTTAGTTATTTTATATTCTTTTTACTGGGAATGTTGTCTTTGTTTTATATCTTCAACTACAAAAAAGCGGGAGGAGAACCAAATAATAGTAATTGGAAGGATCTTGCTGTTAGTTTTGCTTATTTACAATTTAGATTTCTTCGAAACAGTTTCTTTGCAGCGTTTAGCACTGTTTTAATTGTTCTGTTTGTAACTTTTCTATTTAGTCTGTTACTCTTCAATATTGACCTGATTCAAAACCACTTGGGTCTTTTCGGAAAAGCTACGGAATTTTGAGTGCCTAATGGCACTCAGGTTCTTTTCCTTTGTTTACCAAACACCAAACATTTCCATTAGGATAGTATGTTGAACGAGAAATCAATTCTCCGTTTTCGGTATAAACTTCAGAAGCTTCTTTGGTTCCTGTAGGGTAATAATAAAACCACTCACCGACCTTCTTATCATTGGAATAACTTCCCTTTTCTTCGACTTTGGTATCTGGATAATAACGCACCCAGTCCCCAGTACGGAGTCCACCGTCGAAAAAGCCTTTTTCGTTTAACCGACCACTGCGAAAGTAACGATGATAAGATCCTGTTTCATTTCCAAGTTCAGCCGTTTGGATCCAGAGTTGTTTTTTCCGATTCCCAGCTTTGTAGTTTTGTTCAATATAGATTTTACCATCAGAAAAATAAAACTTCCAAAGTCCGTCTCGATCCCCATTTACAAACCGACCTTCCATAATGGTGATTCCGGTCAGATAGTTTAATTTTTTGCTGTAACCATCAGGTTGACCGAATGCATTCACAGGAAACTCGGTAATTAGGTTTCCATTCTCAAACCACTCGCGATTAATACCTTCGCTAGTATAACTGTAGTAATTTGTCTTTTTATTATAAACTGCGTCTTTAGGAATTGATTTTGGTATTGTTGTACCACCTTTACAGGGCCCAAAAACTACACTGGATAAAAAAACTAAAAAAAGTAAGGATATAAAAATCCAAATGGAATTATCTTTAACGGGTGTGGATGTGGATGTCATTTTCATTTTTGAACTTTGTCAGTATTTCTTTGGAAATTAGGATTCGATTTAAACGCTTTGACCTAATAGGCGTTAAATATCTCAAACACATTAAAATAATTCCTTCCGGTTCTAAGGAAGTATATACAATAGGAGTGGTTTTGCCAAGTCTCACAAGATAGTTTTTTGACATCTCGCGAATTTTAGACTCTACTAATTCAGGTGCCAAAACTAATTCTTCGTGTAAGATTTGAGAACATATTTTTTCTGCTTTTTCCCAATTAGAGTTGAGTTCCAAAAAAATACGAAATTCATCCCAAACAAAATCCATAGTTTCCGATACGATAAAAAACCGATTAAGAACTATATTGTAATTGGGGAAATGAATGAGTCTGTTTGTGGATTGCTCAAATCTAGGATCTGCTGCAATTTCAAGTAATGTAAATTTAAAAAAACCAATATTGACTACATCACCTTTGATGTTATCGATTTCGATTCGGTCGCCAACCTTAAATCCGTTGGCTCCCATGATCATAAACCAACCCACCATATTGAGCCAAACCTCTTTCAGTGAAATCACAATCCCCGCACCAGCAAGACCAAGAACCGTAGGGAGTAACGATAAACTGGAAAAAATTAATGGTAAATAGGCGATTCCAAAAACCAAAAGAAACCCCATCCGAGCCACTTTACGGCGATTGTATTCATGAACGGCATCTGGAGCAGGTTTGATTCTCTCAACAAGAATCATTGTAATTTTATAAGAAAATATGGCAAAAACAACCAAGTACGCGAATAGGATCATGGTTTCTGCAACATCGCGGTTCGAACTTCGTAACAAAGTTAATGGATTCAAATCCAAGTAGAACTCTTTTAGACTTCCTCCACCCATTCTATAACTTTCCTTTCTGACGTTTTAGAATTTCCAAAATTGTTTTTCGTTCAACAGAAACTCCGAATTTTGGTTTCCCAAAATCTTCTAATAGAACAAATTTCAAAGAAGAACCTTCCTTTTTTTTATCATGTTCCATATGTTTTAAAATCTCTTCTGGTTTTTCTTCTAAACGAGTTGGTAGTTTCAGTTGTTTCATCAAAGTAATTGCTTTTTGAAAATTTGATTCTGAAAAACCAACTAACTCACAAGACAATAGTAAAGCAGTCACAAGACCAACCGCCACTGCTTCCCCATGAGAATATTTTTTGTATTGTGTTAAGGATTCAATCGCATGTCCAGTTGTATGGCCTAAATTCAAAACTGCCCTAAGTCCAGACTCTTTTTCATCTTGTGCGACAATACCTGATTTAACTCGCACAGATTCTTCAATCGCATAACGAAGGATTGTTGATTTTGCTGTAAAATCTACTCGTTTCGATTCGGCTATTTTATTTAAAAAATCACCACCATCAAGAAATGCATGTTTTGCAATTTCAGCAAGGCCACAACTCCATTCCTTTTCTGGTAACGTAGATAGTGTAAAAAGAGGAGCAAATACAAACTCTGGTTGGTAAAAAGCACCTACCATGTTTTTTCCTGAATCTACATTGACTGCGACTTTTCCTCCCACAGAAGAATCTACACAGGCGAGAAGAGTTGTTGGGACTTGTACAAAACGGACTCCCCTTTGGTAGGTGGCAGCAATAAATCCCGCGAAATCTCCTACCACTCCACCACCAAATGCGATGACAACAGACTTTCTGTCTGCATCGGTTTCAATCAGTTGGTTATAAACCTTCTTCACACGGTCAATGTGTTTGTTCTTTTCTCCCGGTTTTAAATAGATATAGGTAAAAGGAACATTTAAGGAATTTAGTTCTTTAGTAATATATTTTTCGTAAATTCCGGCAATTTCTCTGCTCGTTAGAACATAAATCTTAGAAACTTTCGGAAGCGAATTTAATTTTTCGGACAGACCTTGGAAGTCTTCGTGTAATTCAATTGGGTAACGAAACCCATGCCCAATGATTTCACGTTCTGATAACTTCATGGTTCATTCACCCACGGGCTTGAAATATATCGAGGTTTATTTGTACTTTTAGCCCGGAAGTAATGTTTAATATCCGGACGAATGTCCATAGATAATATTTCTTTTGTAGTAAAGTAACCAAATCCAGATATGGCTTTTTCTTTTGGATTTAAAATGGGTAACAAATCTTTTACTTTAGTTAAAAAAACAATTTGGATCAAATGGCGTTTTTTATCTGGATCAATCGATTCGTTTAAAAATAAAAAATCCATTTGGCTCACTTCCAGAGACAACTCTTCGTTTAGTTCTCGTTTGAGTGCATCCTCTCCTGATTCACCAAATTCAATCCCTCCACCGGGAAGGAGCCAATACCCAGATTGTTTTTTTTGCTGTTGGACAAACAATATTTTTCCCTTGGGATCTTGGATGAGTGCTGCGACGCGAACTCGCATCGATTTGGATTTTAATAAAAAATCGATCATAGTATTTTTAAAAAACGTAGGGCAGACTTGGCAGCCATCTGCTCTGCACGGCGTTTATTTTTTCCATCCCCAGTCGCTCGGAAGTGATTTTCACAAATCACAGAAACAAGAAACTCTTTATCGTGGTCAGGACCCTCTTCTTTCATAACAGAATATTCGGGTAATTTTTTCCATTTCTTTTGGCAAAATTCTTGTAAAATGGTTTTATAATCTTTCGTTTCTTCTGCATCCTCCACTCCCTTTTCCATGATCTGAAAATGAGGGTTCAGGAACTTACGGCAGCTCTCAAGGCCTTGGTCCAAGTAAAGGGCACCAAGAAAGGCCTCAAAACAGTCTGCTTGGAGATTCGTATTGGATTCGCCTTTTTCTTTTTCTCCTTTGCCGAGTAATAAAAATTCAGGAAACCTGTAGGATCTTGCTAACTTCGCTATGGCCGGTGCAGAAACCATTTTACTTTTTAATCTGGCAAGTTTGCCTTCTTTTCCTTTAGGAAGTGACTGGTATAAAAATTCAGCAGCTAAGATGCCGAGAACCGAATCTCCTAAAAATTCCAATCGTTCGTTATCTGAAAGGTAACGATCAGAGTCTTCGTTTGCGAATGACCTGTGAACAAATGCTAGGTGGAGAAGGGATATGTTGTTAAACTGTGTTTTTGTTAGAGATTGAAGTTCTTTGAGAGAGGAAATTCTTTCTTGAGGAAGTTTGATACGAATTGAGTCGGACAAGGTACAAAGATCCGGGTTCCTCTATTCGGGGAACCCGGTTTTTGGATTGGGAATTACCCCTTAAGTTTATCGATGAATTTAATTACATCGCCTACGGTTTGGATTTTTTCTGCGTCTTCGTCAGAAATTTCCACACCAAACTCTTCTTCAAGAGCCATAACTAGTTCAACTGTATCAAGAGAGTCAGCACCAAGATCATTGATGAAGTGAGCTTCAGGTGTAACTTCTGATTCATCAACGCCAAGTTGTTCTACGATGATTGACTTAATTTTTTCGAAATCTGCCATTTTATATCCTCCAGGCCACTGTTAATCAGTGGGGCAAGTGTTAAATCGTTTTCCGCTAGGTATATATGTACGCCTAGCGTTTTTTTAAAATGAAATTGTCGAAATTTTTGGCAAGTCTAAATAGATTATTTTCCTCTTGAAACCTTTGACATCATTCTAACATCACCTAACCTGAATTAATCTGATTTGAAATCGTTCGATTTGCTGAGAAAAGAGAACAGAAGAGCCCTGCATCCAGGAAATTTCCAAAATCCTGGTCCGATTTCCAAGCCTTTGATCCATTTTAGCAGATTTATATTCCATTATAACAGAACAAGCTTCCCTTCCTAACCCGGAACACTAAAGTCAGCCCTAAGAAAAAAATTAAGGAGCACTCCATGATTCAAAAATGGACCCAAACACTGACTGCTTTCCTCCTACTTTCCTTCTCGGTTTCCTGTGTCGAAAAGAAAGAAGACAAAAACACTTTACTAGCCGCTCTGCTTTACTTGGCCGCAAACCAAATCAAAGTCAATTCTGCCACTGATCTGGTGAACGAATCGGCCGATGATTACAACCAGAACAATTGGGGACTCATCACCCCGCAGACCTTGGCTCGATTTGTCACAAATTGGCCCGCAAACAAACCAAGTCATATCACAGGAAACCTCATCATCTTACAAACGGATGATGCGAATCGTGTTGCTGGCGGGGCTGCTTCCCCATACGTAGCAGAAAATCCTGGTCAAGGTGTCTATGTATACTTACTTGACGATTATAAACCGGCAGATTTACCAAGTGGTGGTTTTCGATTCAACCAAACAAGAGATACCGGCTTATTTACAAACTCTGTCCGTTACCAAGCAAATGGTCAGTTTGTGGATGATTGGCTAAAAACCTTTGGAATTAATCTCTCAAAAGACTTAGTTGTATTTGCGGTAGGTACTGGAAATGGAATTTCTGGTGGTGCCTATCCTGGCAAAGCTGTAGGGGCCGGTGCTGTCCAAGATATCACTCGTGGCGTTTATTGGTTACGTTATTGGGGGGCTGAAATCAAAAACCTCGCGATACTCAATGGGAACCTAAACAAAAAAGCAACTGGTGCTGGAATCCCACTTTCGACAAGTCGTTCCGGTATCAACTTAGAACGAAACGGTGGATTCTCCGTAAAACAACTGCGAGTCGATAATACGGTTCTTACCTTGGGCCTTGAGGATATATATGAGATTGCAAAAACTGGAGGAAATGCAAATCTCTCTGGTCTCACTGCTAAACAACAAATTATCGATGCAAGACCAGCGACTCAATATGATGGATCAGCAGATGGATTGAATGTGCCGAGAAATTTACTAGTTGCGAATCCTGCAAGCCAAGCTTATATCACAACTTCCTACCAATCGTCCGGTGCACCTTCCGCATCAGCAGGGAACCAAACTTTTGTGCCTTTCGAAGGAAGTATCAAATCCTCAAAAACATTTCCTTGGTCTGATCTACTAAAAGATAATGCAGATGGATATGAATATCTGGATAAAGCTGCACTTAAAACACTGTTTAATACAACAAGAGCTGTTTACACGCCAGGAGTTACAATAGTGAGTCAATGCCGAACCAATTTCGAAGCACAAGTCAATGGATTTGCCTCTTTGAATATTCTCGGATACCCAACAGTGTATTATGATGGTTCTCTTGTGGAATGGACAGCACTTGTCGCAGGACATGGAACATCATCCATCAACCAAATACCAACCGATTTTAAATGGAGAACTGATAACACGAGTGTATCAAACTTCCTATGGTATAACAACGCTACACATGTTGTACGTCCCAATGTCAATCTAACGGCAACCACAACAAAAAAATTCATTCAAGAAGATAAGGCTTATAAGTACTAATCTCTTTCCCAGTTTGCACACTTCGTCTCCTGGCATCTGCCGGGAGACATTCTTTTTGCTTTTTAAAATCCCTTTGCAAAAATGTTTTTGTCTGACAGTTTGTCATAATGGCAAGGAACGAAAAAGAAGAGTCCATTCATATAGGATTTAAAGAAGCATTTACGCTCATACTTCCCTACTTTCGAAAAAAACTTTGGGAACAAACAAAATCAGTCGTTTGGGTTGTTTCTTACTTAGTATTATTTCAACTCATTGTACTCAGAATCCCGATCAAAGAAGCAGGAATCATTTCATTCGGAATTTTTGCCGTCATCATGGGCCTAACTTTTTTTATGGAAGGTTTGTATTTAGGCATCATGCCACTGGGTGAAACCATCGGGTTAAGACTTCCGCAAAAAGTAAACTTACTCATGATAATGGTTTTCTGTTTATTTGTAGGAATTGTCGCAACACTCGCAGAACCTGCCATTTCTGTATTAAAACAAAGTGGTTCCGCAGTGAATCCTTGGGATGCCCCCTTATTATTTCATTTATTAAATGAAGGTGCGGATGTACTTTTTCTTAGCATCGCTATCGGTGTTGGATTCTCTATCGTTTTTGGAATCATCAGAATCATTTACGGAATTTCTTTATCAAAGTTTTTGATACCAAGCCTTATCATTCTAATTTTAATCACGGTATATTCCTTCAACAACGACAACTTAAGGTTGATTTCTGGACTTGCCTGGGATTCAGGAGTGGTGGCCACTGGCTCTCTTACCGTCCCCTTAATTGTGGCATTAGGACTTGGTGTATCGAAAGCATCACGCACAAGTGATACAACGACGGGTTTTGGTGTGGTGACACTGGCATCTCTATTTCCTATCTTAAGTGTATTTGTTGTTGGCCTTTACTTTGCACCAAAGTTACCCCAACCAATGCCAAAAGATAAATTTTTTAGTTCAGGGATCACTCTGGAACAATCCAAACTGATGTTTGGTGAAAAAAATCCAGAAACGCTATTTGGAATGAGTGAAAAAGAACATAATTCTCAACTATCCATTCATAACAAATTAGTGAAAATAATGGAAGGAATTTTAGAAAGTTTTTCCGGTTCCCTCCAAACCATCATTCCTTTAGCAGGATGTTTGGTTCTATTTTTATATATTGTATTAAGAGAGAGTTTGCCATTTACAGATGAATTGTATTTGGGAATTTTATTTGTCTTTTTGGGGTTAGCCATTTTTAACTTTGGAATCTTTTTTGGACTTAGTAAACTAGGAAGTCAGGTGGGAAACAAACTTCCTTCTTCATTTCGTTCCATCGAACTCACCGATTCTACAAAAGAGATCAGAAATTTTAATCCCAAAATTGTTTTCACTGCCACAGATGAAAATGGAAATACAGAGGATTTCTTTTATTTAAAAGATAAAAAGTCATTTTCACAAATCCCCTTCAGAGAAAAAAACTATGATTCTGAATCAGAAATTTATAGTTATGTGCCAATTCATGGTCCACTTTTTGGAAAAGAAGATAACCTTTTAGGATATTTTGTTGCACTTCTATTTGCTTTTTTATTAGGATATAGCGCCACACTCGCAGAACCAGCGCTAAGCGCACTCGCAAATAGTGTGGAAGAAGTGACTGTGGGGACCGTGAAAAAGATGGTTCTCATCCAAGCGGTAGGGATTGGAGTTGGACTCGGAACCTTACTGGGAATCTTAAAAATATTTTTAGAGATTCCACTTTTATACATCCTTTTGCCTTCTTATATTTTTCTCGTGTTCCTTACTTTACTCAGTAAACCCGAATTCATTGACATAGCTTGGGATAGTGCGGGTGTAACAACAGGCCCCATTACCGTTCCTCTAATCATTGTTCTTGGACTTGGAATCGGAAACCAATTGAATATCGTGGATGGATTTGGAATTCTATCTTCCGCTGCTATCTTCCCTGTACTCACAGTACTCGTCATGGGATTGTGGATGGAAAGGTCCCGAAGACAATCATTATCAAATATTGAGGCAGAAGAAAAATGAATCATTGCCAAGCCATTAGAATCACAGTCGTTGTTCATAAAGATCTCGCCGATGAGGTTCAAAAAGTATTTACCAATTTAAAGGTTCCGTATTTTTCTCATGAATTAGGAAGGTATCCTATCCTCAAAAGAAATCATATATTTCTTTTAAACCTATATTCCAGTGCTCAGTTGTATAATTTGCCTGTTGTTATTTTCCAAGTACTCACTGATAAAAAATCAGAAGACTTTTTATTCAATCATATCATCGAAGCAGCAGACCTAACTGTTCCCGGTCATGGTTCGATTTACACTGAAGAAATTTCTATATTTTGTCCCATCGCAGAAAACTTAATCTACAAAAATCCAATCAAAACAAAGCCATTAGGTTTTACTGGACTCACAGGTATCTTTTGTATCATCCAAAGAGGAGCCGCCGATACCATGTCACACTACATTTTAGAAAACGGAGTTGCAGTTCCAACGATTACTTATGGTGTGGGAAGAGGCCTTAGAGACCGTTTGGGACTTTTGCGAATTACCATCCCCAAAGAAAAGGAAATTGTAAAATTAATTGTCCACTCTTCCGACGCAGAACACGCGCTAGACTTTATCATCGAAGCAGGTAAACTCGATTTACCCGGAAAAGGTTTCATCTTTGAATATCCGATCAAACGAGGCCTTATCAATACAAAGATTAGTTTGGATGGACCAAAACAAGCGGCTAGTATGGAACAAGTGATCTCAGCACTCGATCATTTATACGGAAACATTGATTGGAGAAGACAGTTTACAAATTTCCGAAAGGGCGCAAGAAAACGAAGTTATTTCGAAGGTGTAAACATTCACCTCAATGCAAAAGAAGGTTCTGTGGAAAAAGTGCTCATGAAACTTTCTAAACTTGGAATTTCAGGAGCCACAATCTCCCAAGACCGTCTGATCAAGTTAGACGAGGAGAACAGTTTATATAACCCAGCAAGAGATTCTGCAAATTTATTAATTCCGAAAAGAATGTTAAACGAAGTTATTTCTGAATTAGAAGTTTTGGATTTTTTTACTAAAGAAACAGAAGGAATTGCCTATACAATGGAGATTCCAAGGGCATTCTCTTACCAATCGAAACTTGGCAAAAAGAATTAAAAAATCCCCTCATCTCGAAGAATCGAAATCAGGGGATTCGTTATCTTAATTGGCCAAGGTAGTAACCTTTTTGGCTAGGTCCATCACCACTACAAATGGAGCGGTGATGGATTTCTAAATCTTAATGGCCGCCACCTGGTAAAAATCCACCACCATTGATATCTAAGATATGTCCAGTGATGAAGGAAGATGCGTCAGATGCTAAGAATGCAATTCCGTTTGCAATGTCTTCAGGAAGGCCTGCGCGTTTGAGTGGAATTGCTTGGACCATACCATGTCTGATATTTTCAGGGATTGCTTCTGTCATTTCAGTAGCGATAAAACCCGGAGCGATCGCATTACAACGAACTTTTCTTGAAGCCATCTCAAGAGCTACAGCCTTTGTAAAACCAATCACACCAGCTTTGGATGCAGAGTAGTTGGTTTGTCCAATGTTTCCGTTTTCACCAGAAATAGAAGAAAGATTGATAATTGATCCACCGTTTTCTTGTTTCATCATCACTTTGATAGCTGCTTGTGTACAGAGATAAGTTCCGGTAAGGTTCACTGCAATCACAGCATCCCACTGCTCTTTTTTCATTCTCATAAGGAGAGTGTCACGAGTAATCCCTGCGTTATTTACGAGGATATCAACTGAACCAAATTCTTTTTTTGCGGAATCAATTAGTTTTTGAGCATCTTCTTCAACAGATACGTTTGCTACTACTGCAATTGCTTTGTAACCTTTGGATTTTAATTCTTCCGCTGTTGCATTCGTTGCTTCTGGGTTCATATCCGCAACAACGATGTTAGCTCCAAGAGAAGCTAGTTTCAAACAAGTTGCTTTTCCAATTCCTCTTGCTCCACCGGTTACGATGGCTGTTTTTCCTGATAAACTAATCATTTGTTTTTTTCCTCTTCTTTTCTAATTCCTAAAAACATTTTTCTAAACTAAATCAATTCAAATGAATCCTAATATTTTATGTAGAATCACCAAGTATGGTTTTGTATTCACCGAGCCTTTCGCGAATCCGTTCGTTGATCCCGTGTTTGGCGCATTCTGCAATAACCCTTACTGCATTTTTAACTGCTAAAGCATTCGAAGAACCATGTCCAATCATACAAATTCCTTCTACACCGAGAAGAAGGGCACCACCGTATTCCGCATAGTCTAAACGTTTTTTCACAGCGTTGAATGTTGATTTTAAAAGTAAGGCTCCCGTTTTTGCAAGACTCGAATGCCTTATGGAATTCTTTAGAACATTAAATATAGATTTTGCAAGACCTTCTGTGGCTTTAAGAACAATGTTCCCAATAAAACCATCACAAACGACAACATCTACTTCTCGACCACTACCATAAAGGTCGCGGCCTTCTACGTTTCCTACAAAGTTAAAAGGGATTTTTTTTAAAAGATCAAAGGTTTTGACGGAAACTGTATTTCCCTTTTTGTCTTCTTCTCCATTGGAGAGAATTCCTACTTTAGGATTTTGAATTCCAAAAAGTTCACGGGAATAAATTTCCCCCATCACAGCAAACTGAGCTAAATATTCCGGTTTACAATCAACATTGGCACCGGCATCTAACAAAAGTACAGGTGGTCCTTCTTCCCTGGGAATATGCGCAGCAATTGGTGGCCGCAAAACACCAGGTAGGCGACCAAGGTGTAATAATGCGGCGGCCATAGTAGCACCTGTGTTTCCAGGAGAAAACACACCGATACATTCTTTATCTGCCACTAAACGAACTGCTTTGACTACGGAAGAATCCTCCATAGCGCGGACTGCTATAGATGGAGAATCATTCATACCGATAATTTCAGTAGAATGAATGACACGAAGTTTCTCTGTGTCATAATCAAATTTTAACAGGATATCAAGTAACTCTTGTTCGTCGCCAACGAGGTAAACAGACAGTCCGAATTCTCGAACTGCCAGTACCGCGCCCTCGACGATACCTTCGGGGCCGTAATCTCCGCTCATCGCGTCCACGGCGACCCACATAACGGTTAGTTATCTTCGGTCGTTTTTTTAACTTTTTGAGCGACTACGAGTTTTCCCTTATAAAAACCGCAATAAGGGCAAACACGGTGGGACAGAACAAATGAACCACAATTGGAACACGGGTTTAAGTTAGGTTTGCCAATCGCGTGATGGGCTCTTTTTGTTCTAACTTTCGATTTTGATTTACGTCTCTTTGGGACTGCCATGGCTATCCTCTATGGAATTATAACTGGTTTTTACTATGTTTTGGAAAACCAATGTGAAAACAATATTTTAATTTTCTAAGCTCTCGATAAGAGACCGTAATTCGGTATGTTTGTGATAAAAAGCGGAGCGATTGCAGACAAAACGGGCTGTACTGTATAAAATCGACTCAAACTCTTTCAAACCATTGGCTTTTAAGGTCCCGCCAGTAGAAACTAAGTCCACAATACAGTCGGATAGACCCACAATCGGTGCAAGTTCTATCGAACCATAGAGTTTGATGATTTCACAGGAAATCCCTTTGGAAAAAAAATACTCACGGGTAAGGTTCGGGTATTTCGTCGCTACACGCACTTTAGAGCGTTTGGCAAAGAGATCAAAGTCAGGAAAGGAGGCAAGAGAAAGCCTACAAGCCCCTAGTTTCAAATCCACGGGAGCAATGAGGTCAAATCCCCCTTCTCGCAAAATATCCCAACCGACAATGCCTGCATCGGCAGCGGCTTCTTCCACATAAGTACAAACATCTTGGGATCTGACAAATAAAAGGCGGAGGCGTTTGTCTTCGGAGACGAAGGTAAGTTCTTTGGAACCTTCGGATGGCAAAGTTTTTAACCATCCTTTCGATAACAAAAGAACCGCTGTTTCTTCGGCAAGCCTACCTTTCGGAAGAGCCAAAGTTAACATAAATTAATTTTTCCCGAGTTTGAGGAGTAAATAACTAGAGAGGAGTTTTACATCTTCTCCAGACTCTGCTACGTCTAGTTTCACTGCTTTTTCAAGATATTCTTTGGCAGCCGCCTTATCACCGTTAAGGAATGATAAACGACCTGCTTGGTAATAAGACCATGCTTTAAATCCATTCAATTCTCTTGCAGGTTCGATGACAGCCGCAGCAATCTTATAATTTTCTAGAGACTTGGCGTTGTTTTTTTCTTTTTCGCGGTAATTACCCGCAATGTAAAAATAGAGTGCTTTGATTTCTTTAGGAGTATCAATTTTTTTAGCAGCGTCTTCGAGATATCCGGCAGCTTTTCCGAATTCCCCTTTTTCTGCATAAAGTTTAGAAAGATCCTTCCAAACCCGAAGCTCCATTTTACCGGTGCTTTGGTTCTTTAAAAAAGTTTCTAAACTCTCTATCTGTACTTCAAGACTCACCTTTGATTTTTGGTGAGAGAGTTTCAAATCTTCGAGTGTTACTGTTTCTTTTTCAAAAAGATAAGCACGGTATTCGAAAAATCCAATCACACCAGCTAACACAATAATAGCAGATGCGAGACCGATAAAAACAGACTTACGATTTTTTGCTAAAAAATGTGTGAACTTTAAAAATGCAAGTTCTGCCTTAGAACCTTCAAAATCAGCGAACTCATCCTTTTGGATGAGTTCAGCTTGTTTCTTTTGTTCGATTTGGTTTTTTTTATGAAACTTATCCATGGACCTATCGGTTTTGGTTTAAATTCATGAAAGAACCGATGGATTCACGTGAAGGTTGGTTATCTTCCTTCATGTATTTCGCCATCTCTTCACGTTCTACCGCTTTATCAAAGTCTTTGATAGAGAGAGAAATCTTTTTGTTGTTAGGTTCGATTTTGACAACTACTGTGCGAACCGAATCTCCCACTTTGTAAAGATCTTCTAACTTGATGTTACGACCATCTGGAATTTCAGAGATGTGAACTAGGCCTTCGTAACCTGGTTCTACTTCTACGAAAACACCAAAACTAACAATCGATTTCACACGACCTTCTACAAGTGTACCCGGTGGGTATTTTTTGCGAAGAGCTTCGTATGGATGTTCTGAAAGTTGTTTTAATCCACAGCTAATACGTTGTGCATCTAAGTTGACATCTAGGATTTTGTACTGAACCGATTGGCCTTTTTTCAGAAGGTTTAATGGATTCTTTTCTTTTTCATCCCAAGTGATATCAGAGATATGAATCAGTCCTTCGATTCCACTTTCTACTTCTACGAAAGCACCATATTTAGTGATTCCAGTGATTTTACCTTCGAGTACGTTTCCGGCACGAACGTTAGCAGAGAGAGCTTCCCAAGGGTTAGGAAGGAGTTGTTTGAGTCCGAGAGACAAACGTCTTGCTTCGAAATCAATGTCTAAAATTTCTGAGTCAACTTCTTGGCCTTTTTTCAAAACATCTTTTGGATGTGGTGGTTTTTTTGCCCAAGAAAGTTCAGTGGTATGAATCAGACCTTCGAGACCTTCTTTGAGTTCTACGAAAGCACCGAAGTTGGTAAGTGAGGTTACGATTCCGCGAACCACCATTCCTTTTTCGAGTTCTTTCTTTGCCCAAATCCAAGGATCTTCATAAAGTTGTTTGATTCCAAGAGAAAGTTTGTTGTTCTCTTTATCTACTTCTAAAACAACCACTTCGACTTCGGCACCGATGTTGAAGTATTGTTTGAAAGGAGCAAATTTTTTGTAAGAAATATCGTTTTGACGAAGAAGACCTACTACATCGTAAACAGAGAGAAATACACCAAAGTTGGCAATTTTAACCACCTTTCCTGTGACTTTATCTCCTACTTTTACTTTGCCGAGGAGTTCTTCCCACTTCTCGCCGTTGATTTCGTCGAGGAGGGTTTTACGAGAAACCACACCGGTTCTCGTTTTTTCATTGAGTTCAATGATTTTGAATGAAAACTCTTTTCCACCTTCTGTGGATTCCTTAAATCTAACTCCTACATGAGAAGCAGGAAGGAAAAGTTGAATGCCTTCGCTTTCAACTAGGTATCCTTTGTTTTTCACTTCTCCGACAATTTTACCGGAGAGAGGGTAACCGTTTTGGCTTGCATCTTTGATGGTTTCCCAACCAACTCTTTGGTCCGCTTCTTTTTTGGAGAGGACACAATATCCGTCGACCCGCTTTTTAATGATCGCACTGACTTTCTCACCGCGTTTTGGCGTTTCAGAGAAGTCTTCACGAGAGACACGAGCTTCCAATTTCTCTCCGATATCAAGGAAAACAGTATCACCAATGACATCAACTACGGTCCCTTCGATGAGGGTACCTTTTCCTGCGGAGTTTTCTTGTTCTTGTGCTTGTGACTGCGATTCCCACTTCTCTAATAATTCGCCGAAGGAAGAAGTGGTCTCATTTTTGGGGGAGGATGGGTTGGTTGAATTCAATGGTTACTTACCGGGATACAAAACTTAGATTTGCCCAGAGGACGAAACCTTGGACAGGATAGTATTTAGGACAGTTTCCGTGTCGAGGGTGCTCGTGTCAATCAGGATTGCGTCGGAAGCCTGCTTCAGGGGAGCCACAGTACGGGTGGTGTCACTTTCGTCCCGTGCCACAATTTCTTCTTTGATGTGGTCCAGGTCTGCCTTAAAACCCTTGGCAACTAATTCATCGTATCGGCGTTTGGCCCGCACTTCCACAGAGGCGGTGAGAAAAAATTTGAATTTGGATTTTGGAAAAACTTCCGTTCCTATATCGCGGCCATCCATAACCAATTTATGGTTTTTTGCAAATTCTCGAATATGGCGGTTTAGAATTTCGCGGAAAGCCCGTCTTGGGGCAATGTAACGGATTTTTTTTGTGATCTCTGGATCGCGGATTTCGTGACTTATGTCCCTTTCTCCCAGAAACATTAAATTTTCACCTGTGGAGGAAAGTTCACAATGTACAGGGATTTTCGACACTGAATAACCAAATTCCGCTTCGTCTAGGTCCAGAAGGCATGCATCCGCTAATTTCTCTGTATAAAAAGGAAACTTGGATTCATCCTCTTTTGTTTCTAAAAATTTCTCCCATATAGCAAGGGTTAGCGCACGGTAATAGGCCCCTGAATCCAAGTAGAGATACCCAATTTTTTGGGCGATCATGCGGGCAAGTGTACTTTTTCCGGAGCCGGCAGGCCCATCGATGGCAATGACTTTTTCTATATTCGAGAGACTCATAGTTTTAAATTCTAAAACTAGAACAGGATTTGATTTCGTCCAGAGGAATTCCTAGGGAAAAGAAAGGCTAACTAACGGTAAGCGATTTTACCTTGACATACTGTTTTTCCCCTCAGAGGATCAGTGGCGTTTGGTGGGAATTTAGTGAAGTTAAGAAACCGCAATCTGGATCCAGAAAGAATTGCCGACTTTGAATGCTTCCGAAGCGGAGTATTAGAACTCATCGTAAAAAATTCACCCCTCACAGAGATTCTCAATGAAATCGTTTTAGGAATTGAGACTCTCAATCCAACAATGGTATGCACCGTTATCCTTATAGAAAATTCCAAAATCAAAATTGGTGCGGCCCCTTCTCTTCCAAAAATTTACAACGACGCCATTGAAGGTGTTACGATAGGACCGGAAGTAGGCTCCTGTGGTACGGCTGCATACACGGGCAAACGAATCATAGTAGAAAATATTAATACAAGTCCTCTTTGGAAAAACTACAAGGAGATTGCAATTCAAGTTGGCCTTCTTTCGTGTTGGTCAGAACCGATTAGGTCTCATAGCAATGAAGTTATTGGAACCTTCGCCATTTACCATCGTGAAATCCATAGTCTCGGCTCGACTAACTGAAAGCGAACGAAGGTTTCGCGATTTTTTTGAAAAGAATTCTTCTGTGATGCTGATTATTGAACCAAATACCGGAGAGATCATTAATGCCAACCAAACGGCAGTTCAATATTATGGCTACCCTCACGAAGTCCTTATTAAGATGAAAATCACAGATATCAATATACTCCCTGAAGAGGAAGTAAAACAAGAAAGAATGCGTGCTTTCTCAGAAGAACGAAGTTATTTTTCCTTTTCGCATAAACTAGCAAGTGGAGAAATCAAACAGGTGGAAGTTTATTCCACTCCGATCGAAACAAACAACAGACATCTTCTGTTTTCTATCATCCATGATGTGACAGAAAGAAAAATAGCAGAAGAAAAAGTAAAATCCCTGCTTTCTGAAAAAGAAGTTATTTTAAGAGAAGTGCATCACCGTATCAAAAACAATATGGCGATTTTATACAACCTCTTGGACTTACAGGCGAAATCGCAAGAAAACGAATTTTTAACAAACTCTCTTAAAGATGCGACAAGCCGTATCAAAACCATGTCACTACTCTATGACAAATTGTATTCTGGAAAAGCCGTTCAAGAATTACTGTTAGACGAATACCTAATACCTTTATCGCAAGAGATTATTTCGTTATTCCCTTACCAAGTAAAATTAGAGACAGATGTAATCAGTGTTCAACTCGCTTCAGATCAATTACAAGCAGTGGGAATCATTACCAATGAAATATTGACAAATAGTCTTAAATACGCAAGGGACTCTTCCAAAGATTTGGAAATTCAAATCAAAGTTTGGAAAGAAGAAGAGAATTACCATTTATTCTTAAAGGATAATGGGAAAGGATTCGATTCCCAAATGATTAACGCAGAAAATCTAGGGTTTGGTTTGACTTTAGTCAATATGTTAACATCACAATTGTCCGGCAAACTCATCTTTCATGGGAATGCCGGAGCAGAATACCATATAATATTCCCTATTAATAGGACTCGCCACTAACAGGAACAAAACTATAACGAAACCTCTTTTTAGAATTCCCTAAATAAGCAAATTCCATTCGTATATTGTCGATTCGATTAACATCGTTATTACTATCAAAGTACAGTCTTATTTCTTTCTCCATAGATTTTCTATAGAAATAGTTTTCTTTTACATACTGATACATTTGGCGGTATAAATTTTGATTTTCTTCTGATAGTTTTGGATTGGGTTTGTCCGCACTTAGGCTTGCAAACCTTAGTTTCCCATTGATAAAACGAAGGTTCGAATCAAGTAGATAATGAATCGGATTCGACTGTTCTATCTGAATGACCATTGGAATTTTTACCTGATTACAGTTCCAATAGAACCTAAGAGTTGGTTCCTCTAAACTGACATCCTTCCAATAAAACTCTAATTCATTCTTCACGCCACAAAACTCATTGGACTTCTCATCAGAATTCGGAACTTTAATCGATGTTTTTGGGAAAAAGGAAAAAACTATTTTTTTTCTACTATACTTAGAATAAACTCCATGCGGAATCAAAACGGAATCCTCAATTTTTTGAACCATATCCGTTGCGACTTGCTCACCATTTCTTTTTTTGAGTTCTTTATAAAGAGAAGTCGAAAGAGTATTGATAAATTCAGGAAAAAAACGATCCCCTACGCTTGTATTCTCTATTGCTTGGAATATAGTAACGTCCGCAAGCTCACCCCCAACCACTTGCCTATATTGCCATAACAAAGACGGGATAAAGGCGAAGTCTTTTTTAAAATCAGATTCGATAGACGAATCATACAACCCAATCTCCCGATCCAAACGAAAAGTAGAAACCAAAAGTTGTCTTTTGACTGCCTCGCATGTTTTATGAGTGTATAAAACAGGATGATCTAATATGGAAGCTGCATAATAATCAGAAAGTCCTTCGGCTAATGAACGTCCTATGGCATTGTTTCCCAAATACTTTCCTGTGATTAAGTGTGTATATTCATGATAAATCGCATCAGGACAAGTAGCCGTGTCAATAATCCTTTCAAAAGCAAATGTACTTAAAACGGGGATATCCCATTTCGGAGCAAACCACAACTCACTTTGCCATTTCCCATTAGATTCCGATGGAGGAATCGTAAGTGCAGTATTTTTAAGGAATACTTTGGAATCAAAATATTCTGTCGGCGAATAAGCATAAGGTGCATTGACCCGAACAATGATTCTTGGATAAAATTCGGTGATTTTATCTTTTGATCCTGAGGTCAATGCAATTGTTTTCCATCTAGATTCTATTTTTTGAAGTTGATAGCCTAATGTAAGATATTTTAAATTCCCTTCTACTTGACTGAGAGGGATTGGGTTTTCTTCCAAACCAGAATAGATAGAAAAGTGATCCAATACATAATTTGATGTTGATTTGAGATTTAATTCTTCTATAGATACATTTTTATGTACAAACAGCTTACGTTCGTTGTCCCAGTCCAAAACTTGATTTTCTTTTTTTGTTTCTGAGTATAGGCTAAAGCTCGAGATTAAAACAAAAACAGAAAACAAAGTGTAGATTTTTTTCATCCAAGCATCTCTGCTATATTTTTTATTCTTCATTTTTTATACTCTATTCATTGGAATTGTTACAAAAAAACCTTGTTTCACATCATTAGGTAAATCGAAGGAAACAAGGTGATTAAATTCTGATATAAAATTGATAGAACTATAAACCAAGTCCTACAGAATCATACATCCCACCAGTAACTACGTTACTGAGCCCACCTGCATGAATCACTAAACCAACCACTGCAACAACAGTCACAGAAGCTAAAACGTTTTCCAAAACTCTGAAGTTTGACCCGTGTAAATAGTTTCCAGTAGATTGTTTCAATTGAATAGAAGAAGCAATTTTATCTAAGTCTTGGTCGAGTGTTCCTGCGAATTCAGCATTTTTGATTTCTCTACTGATTCGAACAAACTCTGCAGGAGTGATATGAGCTTTTAAATACTCATGTGCTTCTTTGTTTGTCATTCCATTGTTTACCAAAATCTTTGCGGCTTCTTTTACGCTCATTTGGTTGGCTGGTGCTGCAAATGCTGCTTGAGTGGCAAACACGATAGCGAGTACTAAACTGATTTTCTTTTTCATAGGATTATCCTTTCAATCAAATTTGTTTTCAGCGGGATTTCTTGGAATCCCCCTCTCAAACATGAATCCATCCTACTATGGAAATGAATCCAGATCGTCTGGATCGATCGAATTGGATTGAAAACTACGACCGACTGGATCGAACTGGATGTTTTTTTAGAATTTTTTCTCTATATTCTCTTGGAGTGGTTCCCGTTTCCTTTTTAAATGCTTCATTGAAAGTAGATTTCGAGCCAAATCCAACGTCATAGGCAATGGCAAGAAGCGAACGGTCAGGTTCTTTTTCGATTTTTTCCTTCGCTTCCCTCACACGGTAATAATTTGTATATTGGTAAAAGCTTTGTTTGATCTCCGTATTTAAAAATTCGGAAAGTTGATGAGAACTTAGGTCGATTCTATCGGCTAATTCGCGAAGACTTAACTTTTCTTCTCGGTAAATCTTTTCCTTTTCAAATAAATCTTGGAGTTTGTTTCGGACTTCGTTATGATCTAACTTGGAAATCTGCGAAATTTTTGCCTTTTTTTCATCTTCTACAATTTTTCTAACTTCCAAAAAGAAATCTGGATAACTTTGTCTAAGCACATATAAAAAACACAGAAAAACTCCAATGGCAATTCCCGACAATTGGTGTGCCGTTTGCCCGCCCCTTGCCAAAGTGATGAGTCCATTGAAGGATAATGCCAAACAAAATCCCACGATGATGATTCCTATTTTTAATGTGTAATTTTTTCTAAATGTGCTCCAGCGGATTTGTTTTGAAATCCTTCTAAAAATACGAAGCATACACCAAATATAAATGAGAATGGTGGGCAAAACTAATAACAATGGCCTACTCAAAAAAGGGTTCAATCCAAGGTTTAGGTTTTCCAAATAATTTGTTTGGTTCCAAACATTCCAAAATACAATCAAAACAAACAAGCTAACCAAAGGAACAATTCGAAAGGAAAGCCTTCTAAAAGAACGAAATTTTCCTTCCAAGATTGTGAGAAAGTATTCATCCAAAAGAACACCAAGACAAGCTACAATTGGTAAATCGGTTAAGAATAAAGGATAGAGCCACCTGATTTTACCTGAAGAAATTAAGTAAAAGTTAAACAGTAAGTAACTGGTTCCGAGAAAGATGATCCCTAACAGGATTTGTTTTCTGTTTTTATGATAACTGAAAAACTCTCCAATTGCATAAAGAAACCCGAGTAAAGCAGAGAACAATAGGAAAAAATTCAAATATTCATTAAAATATTGGAAGGAGGAAGTCATAAATACACCACTCTAAAAACCGAAAAACCGCTTGATAGTTACATTTAGACGCGAAGTAGAAACAATCAATCATTACAAAGCTTTGATTTCAAAAGTAATAGAAATATTTTTCCTAAAAATTTAGCACAAGTTGTAAAACTTCGAACATAATTTGTCCGATTCGATCGAAACGGATTATTTTATAGGTAAGAATGGATCTACTCAGACGACTGTCTTTCGGACATAAGGTATCCTTTATTTAGAAAGAGGTACTCCATGTCTTTTGTCAGTTTAACATCCTTAAAACAAACAAACCTTAACAAAACAAATGATTCGGCCAATACAAATGAAATAGAAAATGAGAAACAAATCTCAGTTGATACGAGAAGTTCACTGCTCGAGCAAAAGATTTTTTTTCATAGCCAGCTTTCCATTGCAGTTTCTGCAGCAGATATGAATTTCTATTGGAAAAGATGTGATGTATTATCAAATTTTATATCTCAATTTTATTTCCATTCTTACGAAGCAAAGAAGTTAGATAAAAATGCAATCTCCACAATCATCAATGAACTTGTGGAAAACGCGGCGAAATATTCTGATAAAGAAAATAGCAAAATCCATATCGAAATCAAAGACCTAGGCACAGATCTGAGATTGGAAGTGAAAAATCGTGTTACCCCTTGGATGAAAGCCATCTTCGAAAACAAAATTAAAACCATCCAGGAAGGAGACATCAATCAACTGTATTTTGATGCTTTAGAATCTAGAAATAATGGAAGCGGATCAGAGGGATTGGGTTTACTTATATTACTAAAAGATTACCAATTAAAACTCGCTTATGAATTTTGCAAAACCGATGAGTCTGGCTTTGATCTTACCATTCGAGTTCATATCCCTGTTGAAAACTGCCAAAAGGATTTATTTTCTTAATACCTAATGGCAATACAAATTTCTGAATGGAATCTTAATTGAACTAAAAGGTTTTTAAAATTTCAAAAAAACCAGGGAAACTGGTGTCCACCCAACTGGTATCGTCGAACGATAGTTCGACGCCAGTTAGTTTAGATAGAATGGCAAAACTCATAGCGATCCTATGGTCCATAAAAGTTTCAATCGCAGAGGATTTGATTTCTTTCACTTCGCCAAATTCGTATCCATCTTTTGATTCATTCACTTTAATACCTAGTCTTTCTAGATTGGAGACCATCGATTGGATTCGGTCAGATTCCTTCGCACGTAGTTCTTCCGCATGTGAGATTTGGAATCCCCCTTCCGAAAACAACCCAGCAATGGTAAGAATTGGAATTTCATCTATAATGGAAGGGATCAAATCTTCGGTAATTACAGACCGTTTTAGTTTGGAAGGATATACAAGTAAGTCCCCAATCTCTTCACCACATTCTTGTCGTTTGGCGGTGATTTCAATTTTGCCACCCATATTTCTTAAAACAGTGATGATTCCCACCCTAGAAGGATTGAGTCCAATATTTCGGATTAGGAGAGGTTCACTCCCTCCCGCACAAAGCCCAAAAACAATATAAAAGGCTGCACTTGAAATATCACCCGGAATGACAAACTTAGCACCTTCAAAATGGTATGGCGGTTCCACTGTAAAATGAATCGGAGAATGGTGTTTAATCTTTCCCCCGAGAAATCGGATCATATTTTCTGTATGATCTCGCGAAACTTCTGGTTCTTTATAATCAATAGAAATCTCAGAGGCAAGAGCAGCAAAGACCAAAGCACTTTTGATTTGAGCCGAGGCAATAGGACTAGAATAAGAATAACTTTTTAATTGTTTGCCAGCGATACGGAGAGGAGCACGATCATTTCCTTCGACAGATACAATGTCTGCCCCCATTTCACGAAGTGGATTCATAATCCTTGCCATAGGGCGTTTACAAAGAGAGACATCCCCTGTCAGAGTGGCGGTGACCCCAGGTAGTCCGGCAAGGAGTCCCGCAGAGAGTCGGATCCCCGTTCCTGCATTTCCAAAATCTAAAACCCCAGAGGGAGATTTTAAATTTTCTTTTCCTGGGCTTTGTACAAAATAACTTCCTTTCCCTAAGGACTCCACCGAAAGCCCTAAACTGACAAAACTATTTAAGGTATGAAGGGGATCTTCTCCTTCTAAAAAACCATGAATTTCCGATTTTCCTCTGGCGAGTGCACTAAATAGTACGGACCTGTGAGAGATAGACTTATCTCCAGGGACATAAATTTCTTTTTTTGCACTTAATTTAATTTGGGGCTTCAACATGTTGTATTTTTCTAAAAAGTATTTTGCAATTTGGCGCTTCTTTAGTAGGTTTTGACGGAAACCCAAGTTTCGCAAAACGAACAAACAAATGCCTCTAGATACCAGTAAAAATAACCAAAAGATCCCAGTCAATCCAGGTGAAGTCCTTTTCATCGGAGGCAAGGCCTCAACTTCCATGAACATCCTCCACGAAGGATCGGTTCGAGTAGAAACCACTTTAGGTGATACCAGTATTGTTCTTTATAGTTTGGAAGGGGCAAACCTAACGCCAGGAATCTTTGCTCTCCTCGAAGGAACGCCATACCCCTATACCATTCGCGCCAAAACCTCTTGTGTTGTTTCCACATATGTAATGAACCAGGCCAATGCAAAAAAAACCCTCACTTCCAAAGTATCAGTGGGAGTTATGGCCGTTCGAACGTTACTTAAAGAAATTGGCGAGCTCTACAAACGAGTCCTCTCTATTAAAGGCCTAACCGCAAAATTCGAACAGACAATGGACAACTTAGGCGCTGTGTATTATATTCTTAACCCATCGATTTTTTCTGATGTAAACCCTGGGGGGCTCATCACTCGAGATGAAAATATCATTGATCCTGTAATGCGACTGATTAGAAACAATCTTGCTGGGTTCCAGGAACATGGTGGAATTTTACCGGACAAACCTACAGTACATTTTTTAGAAGAAGACCACGGTGAATTTTTCGAACGTAATTACGCCGAAACCATTGAATGGAGTGATGCGGAATTTCATTTCATAAGAAAAATTCTTTCGGTGAATCCAAAAATCTCACAGGCATTGTTTGAAGCAGATCCCAGTTTATTACAAAGTGCTGCGGAAAGTTATGTAAAAACCTATCGCGAATTATTCGATATATTGAATAAAGAAACCTCAGAGTTATCTGAAATGATGAACACGATGTTCTCTGGCGAAAATTCTCTGATTGAGAAATTTAATTTAACATTAGACCTATTCAATACTGGTTATTCCACAATTCCTTCTACCGTATTATTACCAATCACAGAATGGGCGCTAAAAAAATCCAAATCATTGTTAGATGAATACAAACAAATTTTTGGTTCTCCTTATGCATCCCTTGGCAATAACCTAGATAAACTAGAAACCAAACAAACTGAACTAATGGCAAAATATGGTCATGAACTTTCGGCGCAAAAAAATAAGGATGAAGCTAGCGCCCAAGGAAGTGAAACCATTCGAGCTGGAATCGATACCCAAGCACTAAAAGTCGAACTATTGAACTCGGCAAGTCAGATCTTAAACTATTCACAAGCGGATCCCGAATCGGTGAAAGAGTTTTCCACTCTAATGGTAAAACTAAAATCCTTTAAAAACCCATTGGACCCAGAACCAGACAACCGCAAAATTAGAAGAACTATTTCCAAAACCTACTGGGATGTTTATAAAAAATCTTTTTCCAAGTGGTTACAATCAGGGAAACAAGCACCAAAAGCCGTTGAACTTATGTTACGTTACGGATACTTTGATGAAAGTCTTCTAGATGAAGGCCATATTGTTGAATTGGTTAGTCGATTGTATCAAGGTGGAGGAAATCCGAGTGCGCCCATTCATTATGGAACCGATTGGCTAGAAAAAATCTACTCTCGCGAAGTCCCCACTTCTGTAGATGAACTTGGACAGACTTTTTTTGAAAAACTCAAAATGGATCTGAAGGATTCCGGCATCAAATCAGAAAAGGATATTCCACCCGATTATGATACGGGAGAGGCAAGACTTGGGTCAGAAATTTCCTCAATGTATGAACCAAACGTTCGTTTAACCTCTGGTAATATTGCAAGTCACTTTCCTATTCTAACAAAATACCATATTACAATTCCTTTGGAGAAATGTTTTGTTTCCAAAGAAGATGTAGAAAAGGCCCTTCAATATATCTTAAGCGTAGACTACACCGCTTTCAATAGGGAAGTCATCTATCGAAATGAAGAGATTGGAATCAAAAACGAATTTGTACAAAGATCGATTATCCCGGACTTTATTTTAGTCCCTTCCATTGGGCCTAAAATTATGATGTGGCAAGACCTATCTGTTTTTCGAGGAGCAGGTTCCAAAGAATCTAGAGGTAGGATTTGTATCCCACACTTCGTCACGGGAGACTTAAAGACTTTTATGTTGGAAGCCATTGCCGCTTTCCGTTGGGAACTTTGCAAAAATATACTTGGTCCCGATTGGAACAATGTGGGGATTCCTTCTATTACGGCAGATTACACAGATTATGTGCAGTTCTTCAAAAAGAGTAAGGATCTGTCACCAGAACTCAAAGAAAAAATCGCAGCTGAGTTCAAACGATTCCGAACAGACCGCGACAAATTCGCTTACGACTATTCCATGTGGATTCGATATGAAGCAGAAGGGGTACAGCGCGTCAACCGTGTGGTGCGCTCCATCTTCTACAGACATATTCCTTTCCACAAAAACATCAGAGAAAAAGTAAGTACGCAACCTGCCTATGCTGAACTTCATAACCGATTCAAAAACATTCGAACTCGCCAACATAAAGAATTCGAAAATAAATACAAAAAGTATATGGATGCCAGCGGAAATCTTCCCAAAGAGCTCTACGAGAATTTGACTTTTTACGAAGTTTAATTCTTGCCAACATCCATAGATGCAACATAATTGCATCTATGGAATCCATTCAAAAAGTCGAAGTCGCCATCATCGGAGGAAGTTTTTCAGGACTTTCTGCAGCCCTTTCCCTTGTTCGTTCTCTTCGCAAAATCATAGTAATTGATTCAGAAAAACCTTGTAACAAAACTACTCCGGCCTCGCATAACTTCCTAACCCACGATGGAGAATCTCCCGGAGCCATTCACGAAAAAGCACTCTCAGATTTAAAAAAATATCCAAACTTCAAACTCCAATTAGGTGAAGTTACCTCGATCAAAAAAAATGAGAAAGGTTACCTGTTAAAGGGAAATGGATTTTCTCAAGTGATCACAGATAAAATTATTTTTGCGACGGGCCTTAAAGATATTTTGCCTGAGATCCCTGGGTTTGCCGAGTCTTGGGGTAAGTCTGTCATTCATTGCCCTTATTGCCACGGGTATGAATATGTCGGGAATAAAACCGGACTCTGGATGAATGAACCAGGAATATTAGAACATTCAAAATTTCTAAATCACTGGTCAAAAGAGTTAACAGTATATACCAATGGACCGGTCCAGTTTTCTGAAGAAGAACAAAGCCTGTTAGAAAATGATGGTATTAACATTGTTACAGACTTGGTGGATGCACTGATTCACAAAGAAGGCCAAATTTCATCGATCAAACTAAAATCAGGTAATGAGTATCAGATCGAGGCACTCTACACAAGACTCCCAATGATACAACATTCGAAGTTACCGGAAGAAATTGGATGCAAACTTTTGCCAAGCGGACATATAGAGGTTTCCAATTTTTATGAGACAAATGTACCGGGTGTGTATGCAGTCGGCGACATGGCATCTATGTTTCGTTCGGTGGCGAATGCAGTCCACTCTGGAAACATAGCAGGTGCAATGCTCAACCGTGCGATGATTTTGTCTTAACTAAACTTCTTCTACAAAATAAGGTCTTGTGTATTCCCGAACGATCTCAACAACAAATCGGCCCCAGGATTTTGGGTCTTCCTGGGAAATATTGACCTGTTTGATTTTTGGAAAATACGCAGTGGGTTTAAAAACAGAATGGGTAAGTTCCAAGGCTCGCAAGTAGTTGTCCAATCGTTTTACTTTTACAAAATTGATGATTTCGTTTTGGATTTTTTCTTTGGGAAGATAACCTACTATGATCATCCGGGGGAAAAGGTTTTTTTTCAAAAGCCCAATAAAGTCTTCAAAACTATCCACTCGGTCGATAAAACCTTCGTAAGCCCCACCACCTAGGTTCATGATCTGTGTCACAATGTCCATAGAGAAGGAAACCCCTTCCATCGTAGACATGTCTGAGATAATCACGAGACCCTCATCCGGCTGGAAGACTTTGAACATATCCACACCCTTAAAATGGCGGCGCAGGAGTTTGGCAGCAGATACATCAATTTCCTGGGCTTTGGCAAGGAGAACCTTTCCTTGAGGGTCAAGAATGGGATCTCGCGTGATGAGATACCGCTTTTTCACGGCATTTTGGTTCATGACTCGAAAGGCCTTTACTTTTTCCTCGATTTCATCCAAGGTTGAGTAACCAATCTTGAGTACATTTTCCCTTTTGCGTTTCCCTATGTCTGTTTCTTCCATGAAAGCTTGGTGCCTAAATCTTTGTATTGCTTATCCTATGGTAATTCTAGCATTGTATAGCATATTTTTGTCTAAGGAATAGAATGCGGTTCAAATTTTCCCTTTTTCCCCTACTCTTATTCGTCGTCGGATGTTCCACAGTTGATTTTATCCCAGAACCCGATTTTCGGCCAAATGATTCCCGTTATAAGGTGAAATCATGGGAAGAAGTGGAAATTCTACGCGAGAGACCCAAACGGCTTTTTAAAATCGTTGGAGAAGTGGTCGTTCGAAATACAGAAGACCTCACTTGGGACGATTATGAACCGAGGGTGAAAAAGGACCTGTTTCGTAGAAAAATTGATGGTGTGTGGATGACGGAAAAAAACCAAAATACTGTGGATTCGGTGACTGTAGAAACAATGGATCAAAAAGGTCGATCTACAAACTCCTACTTACAAAAATCTAACCTTCCCTTTTGGAAGGGTTATGCTTATAGGTATAAATAGAACATATGCCAAGAATTTTTGACTCTGAAATTTATATATCTCCATCCGATGAGTGGATTTTCCGTGGAAACAAAATCGATAAAGAAGAAATTTTACAATACTTTCGCAACAATCTTCACGGTAACGAAAAGGGCGTTTATATAGAAAATCGATTTGGAGAACTCTCAGAACATGGATATATTCGTATCGATGGTTTCCCCTGCCATGTCCTCCATGTGGAACTGACCGATTCTGGAATGATTTTCCATACAGATGATGGAAGGAGTTATCCTTTTGGTGATTTTGAAATTTATGAAACTAGTGACGGTGGGCTTTTAGGACTTAGGTCTGCAGAAGAAAAAATCAAATACAGATTTACTTGGAATGCAGCAAGAGAACTATCCGAACATTTAGAAGAAGAGGATGGAACCACTTATTTGGAATGGAAAGGAGTCAAAATGGAAATTCCAAAATATTCGGGAGAAGTTTTGGTTCCTCTCCCGACAGATTATACTTAGTTAGATGGAGCTTCTTCGTCAGATTTTAACTCTCGCCAAAGATCGTTTGCTTCTGAAAAATCTTTTTTTAAACTCAATGCTTTATGCAAATATTGCAAAGATCTCTCCGGCCTATTCCATAACTTGTAGAGAGTAGCAAGATTAAAGTAAGAAATATGAGGAGCATCATTTCGTTCGCAACGAACGGATTTTTTTAACCAATAAACTGCTTCTTTGTCGTTTCCCATACGTAGCAAAAGAACACCTATTTCGTTACAAGGGTTGCCGTATTCGTGGTTAAGACTCACTGCTTTGTAATAAGAAGCCAGCGCATCACTCCACTGACCAAGTGCGTTTTGCACCAAACCTAAATAAAAATAGGCTTCTTCGGATTCTTCCAATTCTAAACTGGAACGAAGGTAGAATTCAGCTCGGTCTAGGTCACCGACTTTGAAATGGTCTTTTGCTAAATCTAAGGAAAGTTGGAAAGAACTAGAAGACAATGAAATCCTCGCCTGTTTTCTTTCATTTTCGGAAGACTTAAAAAAACTCAGTAAAAGATTTTTTTATTTTTTCAAAGACTGAAGCAACTCTTTTGCAATTTGCAAAGCGTTCAGACGGTAATGATCCAAAATCTGATTTCTTTCTCCGTGATGAATAGGCTCCGGTGGCAAAGCAAAGGTCTTTAAGAACTTTCCAAGGAGATCTGCTGGAATTTCATTCAAAAGGAATCCAGAGGCACCAGCATGGATATAACTTTCATCCAAAATCACAAACCTTTTGGTCTTTTGGATCTGCCCATGAACTAAATCTGTATCGTATGGGCGTAACCAAAAAAGATCCAAAACAGAAACAGAGATCCCATCTTGTTTTAAAATTTCAGCAACGGACTTCGCAATCGGTAACATAAACCCAACGGATAGAATGAGCAAATCTTCCCCTTCCAGAACCAAACGGCTTTTTGCCTTAGTAATAGGAAGTGGTGCTTCAAATTTTAACTCCCGTAAGTCGCCACTATCTTTTGGGAAGCGAATAGCAATGGGATGTTCTGTATAATCCTTCATAAAATGAAGGCTATCTATGATGTCTTGAGCCGAACTTGGGACAATGATATCCATATTGGGAAGTCCAGCCAAATAACCGAGATCTGATAAACCTTGATGAGTTTCCCCATCGGGACCAACAATCCCTGCCCGATCGATTACAAATCGAACTGGCAAATTCATAAGCGATACATCTTCGACAAGTTGGTCCATAGCCCGGGTTAGGAATGTGGAATAAATACACATAAAAGGAATGGCCCCACCACTTGTCATGGCACCCGCAAATGCAACGGAATGTTGCTCTGCAATTCCCACATCAAAAGTATTTTCTGGATAAGCCTCTTGGTATTCACGAAGTCCAGAGCCTTCGATCATTGCAGGAGTAATGACAGCAATTCGTTTGTCTTTGTCTGTTAAATCGGTGAGAGTTTTTCCAACTATTTTAGAAAGACCAATTTTATTGGAGTCGGAAGTGGCCATTTTTCCTGACTCTTTATTAAACGGTGTGACACCGTGGTATTTAATGGGATCGGCTTCAGCTGGTTTATAACCTTTTCCTTTTTGGGTTAGGACATGCAAAAGGATAGGTCCTTGGATTTTAGAAAGGTTTTGTAACATCTGAACCACGCGGTTCACATCATGACCGTCAATCGGGCCAAAGTACGTAAAACCCAAATCTTCAAAAAGTCCACCAGGACGCATCATAAAATGTTTAAAAGAAGTTTCCATATTATGAGCAAGCGCCTGTAAGGCGGGTCCAATGAGTGGGATCCATTTTAAAAAACTGTAAAATGCCGTTTTACCTCTGTTATATACTTGAGAAGAGATAATACGATTGAGATAATTCGAAATGGAACCAACGTTTTTGGAAATCGACATATAGTTGTCATTCAAAATGACAAGCATATTCGGTTTGATATGACCACCGTGGTTCATGGCTTCGAGGGCCATCCCTGTAGCGATGGAGGCGTCACCAATCACTGCTGCCACTTTATAATTTTTGCCTAGAAGGTCGCGGGCACAAGCCTCACCGAGGGCCTGGGAGATGGATGTTCCGGCATGGCCAGTGTTGTACAAATCGTATTCGGATTCTTCCCTTTTAGGGAATCCAGAAAGTCCCAACCATTTACGTACGGTGGGGAGTTCTTTTTTTCTTCCTGTCAAAATTTTGTGAGGGTAAGTTTGGTGTCCGACATCCCAAATGATTTTGTCTATCGGGGTTTGGAAAACATAGTGTAAGGCTACGGTGAGTTCCACAACACCAAGGTTACTGGCGAAGTGCCCTCCCACGTCAGAGAGGGTATCGATGATGTATTCCCGAAGGTCATGGCAAACCTTCGGGAGATCCGCTTCGTTTATCTTTCTAAGATCTTCCGGAAATTGGATTTTGTCGAGATAGGGATATGATGGCATGTAAACTTCATGTTGCCGCCTTTTGGAGAGGCCGCTTCATTTTCTCCATATCTTCTGGGTTTGTGATTCCAAGCAATTCGTAAATCCGAACAGGCTGTGTTTTTCCTTTTACTCGCACTAAGTCCAGTTCTCGAGCAACCACTCTGTCTTTCACTTTTTCGTAAGTGTATTCAGAAATAATCACATTTGTGGTGTACATTTTATTGGACCCTTCCAAACGGGATCCAAGGTTGATTGTATCACCCATACAAGTGTATTCCATCCTGTGTGAAGATCCCATGTTCCCGACAACGGCAGGGCCGGAATTAAGACCACATCCAATATCGATCACCGGAACATTACGTTCTGCCCATTTTTGTTGGAGGACTTTTAAATAATCGAGCTGTGCCAGTGCCGCCACACAAGCATAGTACGCATGGTCTTCCAAAGGAACAGGAGCTCCCCAAAAAGCCATGATCGCATCACCCATATACTTATCAATGGTTCCCTTGTATTCAATAATGATATCTGTCATGGCAGACAAATATTCGTTCAATAACTTCACCAAATCTTCTGGACCCAACTGTTCTGAGATGGTTGTGAACCCGCGTACGTCGGAGAAAAAAATGGTGATTTCTCTTTTGGATCCACCAAGTGCCAAGTTGTCCGGGTGTTTGAGGAGTTCATCCACAACGTCTTTGGATACGAATTTAGAGAACGTTTGTCGGATATATTTAACGTTTTCTTCTTCTGTTAAAATTCTAAATCCGATGATGGCCACAAAGACCACAATTTGTTCGATGGTAACGGAAGGAAGAACTGTAATGAGGTTGAAAGTTTGGAAAATATAGAGCGCAGCGACTACATAGAGTAAAAGCTGAGTCAACATAATCACAAAACCAATATGTGTTTTTACCCTTGGTTGTAAAAAACCAATCATCACACCAAGGCCAACATAAATCAAAAAGATTCCCCAGTTCGGCACTGTGGACAAAAAGTCTTGGTTTAAGATGGTATTGATCGCGTGTGCGTGGTGTTCAATTCCAGACATATCACCAAACGGAGACAAGTGGGAGTCTTTAGAAGCCCCGCGACCCGTAGCATAATACATTGCGACAAGAAAGATTTTGTTACTAATTTGATTTGCTTCGAGTAGTTCCGCATCCCAATCATTCGTAACCTCAAAAATTTCATTTTGTTTGAAGGAATAACGCCCACCCACGAAATTGATTTCCATTTGTCCTTCCCAATCAATAGGAATGACAACTTCTCTTTTTTCGTTCGGGACTTGCATGACATCCCTTTCTTCAAACTTACGTTCTTTGATGTTGAACTCTCTAATGATTTTTTTAGGGATGTTGGACAACTTCACATAATGCCCCATGTTGACTTCCACATCTCTTTGTACATCGATACCGTAGTATTTACATACAATGAGTAAGTCGATAGAAGGGAAATATTCCGTCTCTCTATCTCTTCCCGAATTATACACTTTTACGACAAGTGGCATCTTTCGATTCAAACCAGATTCATCTTTTTTTACGTTCGCAAAACCAAGACCAGCTGATAATTCTCCAATGGGTTCAATGGGAGGTTGTGGGAACTTGACCCAAGAGATCCCCGCATCGTTCTCATCGATGACATTTTTCAATTGATACTTACGAAGGATATCAATTCGTTTTTCCAAATTGAGAACCGCTTCTTTTGATTCTGCACTGACTTCCATAGGGTAGTCAAAGAGGACATTCCGGTTCTTTTGAAGAGCAGTAACCATCTCTTCCGTTTGACCGGGTTTGTAATCTACGAAAAAAATATCGAACATTAGAATGTTATTCGATTCTTTAAAGGTATCAATGATGTCTGCGTAATAACTCCAAGGAAGAGGCCACGTTCCCTGCAATTTTTCAAGTGACTCTGTGGTGATACCAATGATATTGATATCCTTACGAGCCTTAGCTGGTGGTTGAAATTGAATGTATTCGATGCGTCCAGTATCACCTTCACTTTCTGTTTTGGTATTGGATCCACGTAAAAATTGGAACCGAGTGGAAACAGAGTTTTCTTCCAAATCTTTCAGCGGTTGAAAAGTATTTACCATTGCATACATAAAAATGGCAATTACATAGGATAACCAAATCGCACCTGACTTCTGTTTGTCTTTTGAGACCTTTTCAATGGTTTTATATACAAAGTATGAGGAAGCAAGTAAGGCAAGTAAACCGCCAATGAGAAAGGAAAACTCGTATTCCCATCCTGTCATTACAACAGATATGATAACACCGAGTGAACCTAGGGTTGCGACGGTAACACTGAGATAGTCCAAAATCGAAAGCGATTTTGATTCTTTGTCGGACATAGAGCCTCTTTATTCGTTTGGGAATTTCCGACCATTTTCCCGGAATTTTTAAAGAGACTCAAATGTTTTTGGGAGATATAGGAAAAAAATTTAGGAAATGGATGCCCTAATCTTTGAAATGTAATCCGCCAATGCCAAAACTGCTTTAGAACGTTCTGCCCCATTATCTTCGATGATTCTTTGGATTGCAGAACCGATGATGATCCCGTCCGCAAACTGTGAAATTTGGTTGGCTTGGTCTGGAGTGGAAATTCCAAATCCAGCACAAATTGGCAACCGGATGGTATCTTTCAAAAATTTAATTCTCTCTTTTAAATCAACCGAGAACTCCCGTCTTTCCCCAGTCACTCCAAAGGACGTTACATAGTAAATAAACCCGGATGAAGTTTTGGAGAGGGCTTGGATTCTCTTTTTTTCAGAGGCCGGAGTCACCAAATGAATGAGATCCATATCTCTATTTTTTAGTTCTCGAAACAAAGTTTCGCTTTCTGCTGTATCGAACGGTAAATCGGGAATCACAAGTCCCACGATCCCAGAATCCTTGGCTCGGTCCAAAAACTTTGAAATCCCACAATGGTAAATGGGATTGAAGTAAGTGAGATACACGAGAGGAGTCTCTGGTTTGTGGTCATGGATGGCTTTTGTGACTCGAAAGATTTCATCGAAAGAAAAAACATTCTTTAAAGAACGAGCCACCGCCCTTTGTATGACGGGACCATCCGCCACAGGGTCAGAAAATGGGATTCCGAGTTCCAAAATATCAGCACCATTATCTAAAATGGTTTTTCCAAATTCAATGGAATCATTATAGTTTGGATCCCCTAATGTAAAATAGGGGATAAAGGCTGATTTAAATTTTCCGCTCTCAAATTGTGATTTTATTTTACTCATTTACTTCTTTCACCTAAAAGTCGCAAAACTTCCGTTACGTCCTTGTCGCCCCGACCAGAAAGACAAATGATGAGATCTTTTTTCTTTCCTAAATCTTTGGCAACATCACGTGCCACATGAAAAGCATGAGCTGTCTCTAAGGCAGGAATGATTCCTTCTACACGAGTGACTTCCAAAAAGGAATCTAGCGCCTGCTCGTCGGTTACCATTCGATAGTCCACTCTTCCTGTTTGAGAAAGGTAAGCATGTTCTGGTCCGACACCCGGATAATCTAACCCTGCGGAAACAGAATGAGCTGGAACAATTTGGCCAAAATCATCTTGGATGATGAGAGTTTTGGTTCCATGTAAAAATCCAGTTTTTCCGTATGTTAATGTTGCGGAATGTTCCCCTGGTTGGGAACCGAGTCCGCCAGCTTCTGCACCATAGATAGCAACTTGTTTGTCTTTTAAAAAGGCATGGAACATTCCAATGGAATTGGATCCCCCACCCACACAAGCCACGATCGCATTGGGAAGTTTTTTGTTGCGTTTTTTAAATTCTGCTCTTGCTTCTGATCCGATGAAGGATTGGAAGTCACGAACAATCGTAGGAAACGGATGAGGCCCAATCGCAGAACCAACAATATAATGAGTTGTGGATACATTGAGTGCCCAGTCTCTCATAGCTTCGCTGGTGGCTTCCTTGAGAGTGGCTTCTCCTGCAGTGACCGGAAGGATTTTAGCACCTAACATCTCAATTTTTTTAGCATTGAGGTTTTGTCTTTCCACATCTACAGCACCCATGTAAATAACAGTTTCCATACCAAACATCGCACCAACAGTTGCAGTGGCGAGACCATGTTGGCCCGCTCCTGTTTCTGCGATGATCCGTTTTTTTCCCATAAAACGCGCAATAAGTGCTTGTCCAATAGCATTATTAATTTTATGAGCACCTGTATGATTTAAGTCTTCGCGTTTGAGCCAGATACGAGCACCTCCCCATTGTTTGGTGAGGCGTTCTGCATAAGTCAAAGGACTAGGTCTTCCGACATAATTCTTTAAGTAGTATTCGAGTTCTTTTTTGAACTTTTTACTTTTCTTTAACTTTTGATAGGTGGATTCAAGTTCTTCTAATGCTTCCGTTAAAATCTCAGGAGAGTAACGGCCGCCGAATTCACCAAAATATCCAGGTAGGTTTTTGCCCATATATCCCATGATACGGGAATGGGCGAATATGAAAACTGCTTCTTTTGTAGGGGGTGGGGGTTTTTAGGTATAATCTCCCCGCCCTGATTGAACTGGGTGGGGTTAACCACCCGCCACCCAATGGCTTCCTTCTTTCACAAAGCCCTAATTCTTGCGACCCCTTCTCGCCATTTTAAAGAAAAAATCGAAAGAAGTTCATGTTCCAACACGATCCACTTCCGCTTGGAGGGTGCTATGTAGGGTATTGATTTGATTTTGTAGTCGCGAAACCAAATCTTCATTTGTCGTAAAAGAAACAATCTCTTCTGACATCGATTTACGATCAAGGATGGTAATCTCACCCTTTTCTAAAAACCCTTTCCCAAGCGTGAGCCGAATCGGAAAACCAATGAGCTCCGAATCTTTGAATTTAAAGCCCGGCCCTAGGTCACGGTCATCCCAAAGCACATCAATCCCTGCTGCCACTAGTGCATTGTAAATGGATTCAATTTTTGCAATGTCCTCTGGATTTTTGGCAATACTCACCAAACAGACAGTAAACGGTGCAATAGATACTGGCCAAAAAATACCCTTCTCGTCATTACATTGTTCAATAACAGTGGCCATACATCGGTTCACACCAATTCCGTAACAACCCATAGTTGTTACGGTGGCTTTCCCTTTATCATTCAAAACAGTGATATCAAATGCCTTGGAATACTTTTGGCCTAATTTAAAGATATGGCCGACCTCGATCCCTTTTTCTGCAGTGAGACCAGTTCCACAGTTAGGACAAGGGTCTCCAACTTTGGATTGTGATACATCAATTTTTGTCACTTCCTCTACTTTAAAAAAGTCGTTTAGCTTAACTCCTGCTAGATGGTGGTCCACTTCATTAGCACCGGAAATATATCCAAAACTCCAATCGACAAGTGAATCAATGATGATTTTGAGTGATTCTGATTTTGGAAATCCTGGCCCAATGAATCCAGGAACAAGGCCCAACTTTTCCATTTCAGCCGAACCCATAGGTCTTAGTTCATTACAACCCAAGTGGTTTTTTAGTTTGTTTTCATTGAGTTCTCGGTCACCTTCTAAAAAGACTAAAACATAGGTTCCGTCCGCCCATAAAGCAACCGCTTTTAACATATTTTCTTCTTTGGTTTTGATAAACTCAGCAACTTCTGTAATTGTTTTTTTAGAAGGTGTATGGATTTTGCCACTACCAACAAACTCTTGTTTTACTGCATTTGATTTCCGAATCACAGGAGTTTTTTCAATATTTCCAGAATATTGGCAAGAAGGACAAATCGTCAGTGTTTCTTCACCAATCGGTGACACTACCATAAATTCCTCTGACGCAGACCCACCCATATTTCCAGAGTCTGCTTGTACTGGGATTGTAGAAAGACCCATCCCCGCAAAAATCCTTCGGTAGGTTTTACGCATCGTTTGATAGGTTTTATCTAAAGATTCATCATCTAAATGAAAAGAATAGGCATCCTTCATCGTAAATTCACGAGAACGAATCACTCCAAATCTCGGACGAATTTCATCTCTAAATTTTGTATGGATTTGATATACATTAATCGGTAAGTCTTTGTAAGAACGAACCATCGGTTTCACAAGCACACAAAACGATTCTTCATGAGTGGGTCCAAGACAACTTTCATTGTCATGACGATCTTTCAAACGAAACATCTCTTTTCCCATTTTGTCCCAACGACCAGACTCTTTCCAAATTTCACTCGGTGTCAAAATGGGAAGTTGGAATTCCAAGGCACCAGCTCGGTCCATTTCAGAACGAACAATACCTTCAATTTTTTTTAATACCCTAAGTCCAAGTGGAAGATAAGAATATAATCCCGCTGCAGATTTACGAATGAGACCTGCTCTTGTCATCAGTTTATGGGAAGCGACAACTGCATCTTGTGGATCTTCTTTTGCCGTAGGGATCAAATAGGAACTAGCTTTCATCAATCTTTTCTCTTTTATTTATATAAACTAAACGTAACAAAAATTAAAAAATACGCATCACATCATTAAACGAAACATAAAGCCCAAGTCCAATGAGAAAGAAAAATCCCAATCGAAAGATTGCTTCGATCGCTTTTCTGGGAAGTGGTCTACCCGTAATAGCTTCATATGCATAGAGAACAATATGTCCGCCGTCAGCCATTGGGATAGGTAGTAAATTCATTACCATAAGCGCTAAAGAAATCTTTGCAACAAAGTCAAGATAAGTGAACCAACCATACTCCAAACTAATTCCTGCAATTTGAACAATCCCAATCGGCCCAGAAAGATTTTCTTTGGGAGAAAGAAGCCCAGAAAACAACATTCCAATCCCTTTTAACGTTGTGGATACGTTTTCATAAACTTTCGTGGAAGCACCCACTAATGAGGAATATACGGTTGATTCTTTTTGCAGTTTTTCTGCTTCAAATTTCATTGAGGCACGAAAGCCAAGTAGCCCAATGGGTTTCAAATTGAGATCGGCAGAATATTTCATATTCCCAATCCAGATATCTTTTCTACCTGCTGATTGTTTTAAGTATTCGGAAAAGGCATCTGCTTTTTCAAAGGTTTTGTTATCAATTTTTAAGTTTGAAAGACGATTTTCAATTTCTGCATCATAACTGTCCAAACGGAAGTATGGAATCCCCAGTTCGGAAAACTTTGGATGACGGATATCCCAAAACTCAAACACATTAGCGCCTAATACAGGTATTTGGATCGTTACCGTTTCAGTGGCCCAAGGAGTGAGGAGTGGATAGGTTTTTCTTTCTACTACTACAGGGATAGTTTTTCCCTGATGTTTCCCTAGTTCCGTTTGTAACTCAGGAACGGTGTGAACATCCACACCGGCCACTTGCAAAATCATATCTCCATCTTTTAAAAAAGATAAGGCACGTCTCCGAAGGGACTTTTCTCTTTCTTGGATTTCTCTTTGTTTTAAGAGTTCTTCTGGAATTTCATCTTTTCGTTCTTCGATTTTTTCTTGGAAATATGCTGAAGATTTGTCATCACGATCTAGTAAGTTTGCTATAAAGTGGCTGAGTTGTTCCCCATAAGTAAAGGTCGCCACTACCCTTCTTTCTCCAAATGGCATCACTCCAATAGTGGGATGCCCCCCTGCAGAATATAAATTTGGTACAATTTGTACGGTTTTATTTACCCCAGCTCTTTCAAAAGTCACTTCCACAGGATCTCCCGTGGTCAAACTCACATTGGTAAAAATATCTTCGAAACTCTCTGTTTTTTTCCCATTGATGGATATAATTCGATCCCCCGTGCGAAGCCCTGCCGTATAAGCGGGACTCGAAACCTTACTTGCATCTTCGATAAAAATCCGATTAGAAGATGGGCTATCTCCTGAGAGTTCCAAAATAAACAACAAAATAAAACCTAACACTAAATTAGCGAACGGCCCACCAAGAACAGGAATCATTCGGCGAAGTGGTGGAGTAGAAAGTAAATCCCCTTGCCTTGGTTTTTTATTTTTAGAATAATCATCCCCGCGAAAAAGTACATATCCTCCAATGGGAATGGCAGTAATTTGATAGATGGTTTTCCCAATTCTTTTTTTCCAAATTCCTTTCCCATAACCCAGAGAAAAAATCCGAGCTTCCACACCGACTAACTTTCCACATAAGAGGTGCCCCAACTCATGGATAAAAATTGAAACCGCTAACATGAATACGGCCCCGAATATCATGATGATCATATAGTCACTCCCCCTCTCATAAATTCTTTTTGAATGAATTCGCGTGTTTTCTGATCTTTTTCTAAATATCCTTCCAAGTCACTTGGGAAGGTATTGGGAATTTTGTTTAATGCCGATTCGATTAACTTTGGAATGGCGGTAAAAGATATTTTTTCATCTAAAAATAAAGCTACGGCTTCTTCGTTAGCAGCGTTAAAAACGCAAGGCGCCGTCCCGCCAGCCCTTCCTGCTTGGAAAGCCAAACGAAGGCCAGGATAACGTTTGATATCGGGTGGGAAAAATTCTAAAGTCTTCCATGTTCCAGGTTTTCTTTCCATCAACATTTTCGGTGTTGGTGTTGGATAAAATAAGGAATGGGCAATGGGATAAATCATATCGGGGTGGCTCGTGTATTGTAAACAAGCCCCATCCATCGTTTCAATGATTCCATGCGTGAGAGATTGTGGGTGGATCACCACTTCAATCTCATCATAAGAAAACCCAAATAAATAGTGAGCTTCGATCACTTCGAGACCCTTATTGATAAGTCCCGCAGAATCCACTGTGATTTTTGGTCCCATTGACCAAGTAGGGTGATTTAACGCCTGTTTTACGGATACATGTTCCAATTCTTCAATAGGTAGAGTTCGGAAACTTCCTCCCGATGCCGTAAGTGTGATGGCACGGATATTGGATCTTTTTTCTCTTTCAATCAATTGAAATAGTGCATTGTGTTCCGAGTCAACCGGTACCATCAATGTATTGTATTTTGCCACCAAACGATTGATGAGTGGCCCAAAAGTCACGAGTGTTTCTTTATTTGCGATGGCAATTTTTTTACCAGCTTCGATGGCTGCAATGGTGGGCCTCACTCCTCTTGCTCCAACAACTGCAGTTACCACAACAGAGACAGAAGATAGCCGAACCAAATCGGATAATGATTCCTCTCCATAGAGAACGGTAGTGGATTTGTATTTAGAACCCAATACCCCTTCTAACTTGGAATCGGTGATAGAAATCACTTCTGGAGAAAATTCATCGATGAGTGATTTCGCAAGATCTAAGTTTGAATGAACCGAAAAACTACGTAAAAAAAAGGAATCTTTAAATTGGCGGAGTACCTTCACAGTCGAAGAGCCAACAGAACCAGAAATTCCTAATACAGATACTCCAACCATCTAAGTCTTAGACCGATCCTGAACTGAGAATCAGACCGGGTATCCGAGAATTCCCTTAAATAGGAAATAATAATAAATCACAGGAACAGTAAATAAAAGGGCATCAGCCAAATCAAGAACACCACCATGACCAGGAATCAAACTTCCTGAATCTTTGATTTTAGCATCTCGTTTCATTGCAGACTCCGCCAAATCACCCATCACAGAAATGATAGAAACCACAAAGGCCACGATCACGGATTCAATCACTCCAATCGGTAATTTCACACCACTAAAATGTTCCCAAGTGGCATTTAGAATTTGTACACCTACAACTGCAGTGATATTTCCCGTCACATAACCTTCCCAAGTTTTTTTGGGAGAGATCTTAAGGCCTGCAGGATGTTTTCCAAACCAACGACCACCAAAGTAGGCCCCTGCATCACTCATAAAAGTAATCACGGAAACTAAAAAGATATAATACGCGCCAAAAGGGAATGCGAGTAGAAGTAAAAAATGTCCGATGGGAATCGCCAAATAAACAGGACCGAGAATGGTAGCACTGGCAGAAAACAATGCACCATCTAACGGGCGTTTCAGAATTTGCAAAATCCAAACAGTGAGAGAAAGTGTGATGAGTAAAAAAGGAATCGGATGGAATCCTTCTCTTAGAACCTTAGACAATTCCAAAACAAAAGCAGGAGGTGTGACTTCAAATTGAAGTCCTAAAAATTGAATGTAGTAAACAGTAAAAATTAATAGCGAAAACAGAAGTCCCGTTCCAAAAAAAGGTTTGGAATCTTCCCTTCTGCAAAACGCATACAGCTCTTTTAAACCCAAGTAGATGGTAACACAACCGAACAAAAAGAACTCAAGATAATACCAAGAGCTATGAAATATCATAAAAACATATACAAATGTTAGTACAATTGCAGAAAGGATACGGAGTGTTGTCTCACTCATAACAAACCACCAAATTTACGTTTACGGGAATCAAAAAAAAGAAGGGCTTCTTCTAAAGAAGTTCTTCCAAAGTCCGGCCAAAGTGTATTCGTAAAATACATTTCAGCATAAGCACTCTGCCACAATAGAAAATTGGAAATCCTTTGTTCACCCGCAGTTCTGATCAATAAATCTACCGGCGGCAAAGGGAATGTATACAAATATTTTTCAAATTCTTTGGTTGTGATGGGTTTGTCCAAAGAATCTTTTTTGGACTTCCGTGCAGCCATCACACGTGAAAAATTACTGAGGATCTCTTCGTGTCCACCATAGTTCAGACAAAAGTTAGCAGTCAGTTTTTTATTTTTTTTTGTCACTGCCATTGCGTGGTCAATCTTTGCGAGGACCGTTTTGGATAACTTATTTCTTGCTCCACTGTGGTGGATGCGGATGCCTTTTTTGTGGATGGTGTCGAGTCGAGTCTCTATGAATTCGACTAACAAACCAAAGATGGCTTGGATTTCCGTAATGGGGCGTTTCCAATTTTCTGTAGAAAATGCGTATAGGGAAACAGCGGGAATTTTATATTCTAAGGCCACATCTAAAAGGCGATCAATTGCGTTTGCCCCTTCTCTATGGCCTTCGGTTCTTTTTTTCCCTTGGCTTTCCGCCCACCTTCCATTTCCGTCCATGATGACAGCAATGTGAGCAGGGATTGTGTTCAACTTCATAGGAAATTAAAGAGTAGTGATCTCTTTTTCTTTTTCCTTTTCCAAATCTCCCAATTTGGCAACATAAGAATCCGTAATTTTTTGGATTTTGTCTTGATGGCCTTTTAATTCATCTTGGGACATTTCTGCCTGGTGTTTTTTTAATTCATCGTTGGCATCACGACGGATATTACGAATTGCAACTTTTTTTTCTTCGGCCTTTTGTTTGACCACTTTTGCAAGTTCTTTCCGTCTTTCCCCTGTTAGCTCGGGGATGTTGATACGAATACTAGAACCGTCGTTATTTGGCGTAAGCCCAAGACTCGCTGCAAAAATTGCCTTTTCAATGTCTTTCAACATTCCTTTTTCAAAGGGAGTGATGAGAATCACACGTGGTTCCGGGCAGGCAATTTTACCTAGTTGGTTTAAGGGGGTGAGTGTTCCATAATAATCAACTCTCACATCTTCAACCATCATTGGACTTGCTTTTCCTGTACGAATAGTACCAAAGTCTTTTTTCAAAGCTTCCACTGTTTTGTCCATTTTGGACTGCATTGATTTTATAATTTCATCTACCATCTAGAATCACTTCCTCTGCATTGGAGATGAGTGTACCAATAGGTTCCCCATCGATTAATTTTCTTAAATTACCTGCTTTAAAAATATCAAAGACAATGATGGGCATATTATTGTCCATACATAGACTGAGAGCAGTTGAATCCATAACCTTTAGGCGGTGTTTGATGGACTCCATAAAAGAAACTTCTAAGTAACGTTTTGCACTTGGATCTTTTTTAGGATCCGCAGTGTAAACTCCGTCAACTTTTGTGGCTTTGAGAATCACTTCACATCCCACTTCCACAGCGCGAAGGGATGCCGTTGTATCCGTTGTAAAATAAGGATTTCCTGTCCCACCAGCGAATATAATCACACGATTTTTTTCTAAATGGCGAACAGCACGTCTGCGAATATAAGGTTCTGCTACGGATTTCATTTCGATGGCGGAAAGAACTCGGGTAAACATCCCTTGTTTTTCGCATGCATCTTGTAAGGCGAGACCATTCATGATAGTGCCAAGCATACCCATATAGTCTGCGGTAGCTCTATCCATTCCAGACTTAGCCAAAGTTTCTCCGCGGATCATATTTCCACCGCCGACAACGACAGCTACTTCCAAACCTAAGTCATGAACTTCTTTGATTTGTCCGGCAAGTGAGAATGTTTTGTTGGTATCAATACCAAGTTCACCCTCACCGGCGAGAGCCTCGCCGGAGATTTTAATTAGGATGCGTTTAAAACGCGGACTAGTTCCCACCTACTTGGAACCTCGAGAACCTACCAACAGTAATGTTCTCTCCAAACTTTGCAATGGCTTCTTGCAGAAGGTCATTGATCGTTTTGGAGTTGTCGCGAATTGATTTTTGGTGAATGAGACAAATCTCTTCGAAGTATTTTTTCATTTTACCAGGAAGAATTTTTTCGATTTGGTCTGCTTTTTTGCCTTCTTTTTCTAGAAGCGCTTTTTGCACACTCATCTCGTTGTCTACTTCAGACTTAGGGATGGATTCCTCATTTACGTAAAGAGGGTTCATCGCAGTGATTTGAAGAGCGATCTCTTTTCCAAGAGCCTCAAACGCTTCATTGTTTGCAACGAAGTCAGTTTCACAGTTAAGTTCCACAAGAACCCCTGTTTTCCCGTTTCCGTGTACGTAAGCGATGACTTTTCCTTCACCGGTTTCGCGACCTGCACGTTTTGCTGCTTTCGCTAAACCTTTTTCTCTTAAATAAGTAACTGCTTTTTCAATATCGCCACCCTTTTCTTCGAGGGCTTTTTTGCAGTCCATCATCCCCGCGCCCGTACGTTCACGGAGGTCTTTGATTTGTTCGGAGCTAACTGCCATTACTCTTTACCTTCTGTTGCTGGTTTTGCTTCTGTTTCTGCTGCCACTTCGGCTGCTTTTTTTGCCGCTTCAGCATCCACAGGGATGTCTTTTGCCACTGGAGGAAGTTCATCGTCCATAATGAATTTTCCAGACTCATCATACTCACCTTGGTATTCAAGAGCAAGTTGTTCTGCGTCCATATCTTCAGCAAAATTAGTTTGGATGACTTCACCACCAGTTCCTTCAAGAACTGCATTTGCCATTGTATCAAGAAATAAGGAGATAGCGCGGATCGCATCATCATTACCTGGAATTGGGTAATCAATTGGCTCTGGATCACAGTTCGTATCAATCACTGCAAACACTTTCAAACCAAGTTTTTTTGCTTCACTGACAGCAATTTCTTCTTTTTTAGGATCGATCACAAAAAGAATTTCTGGCACAACTGCCATATCTTTAATTCCACCAAGTGTTTGGCGAAGTTTCTCTAACTCACGTTTGAGAGAGAGTGCTTCTTTTTTAGTTCTAGCTTCTTGTTCGAAGGAGTTATTCTCTTCCATTTGCTCTAGTCTTTTCAAACGAGCAATAGACTTTTTCACAGTGTTCCAGTTAGTAAGAAGACCACCTAACCAACGGTTAGATACATAATACATGTTACATGCTTGTGCTGCTCTTTCAATTGCACCACGAGCTTGTTTTTTGGTTCCAACAAAAAGAACTTTCTTACCTTGACCGGTAAGTTTTTTCAAAGCATCGTAAGCTTCTTTTGTCTTTTGAACTGTTTTTTGAAGGTCAATGATGTGGATTCCGTTACGAGCCGTATAAACATAAGGACTCATTTTTGGATTCCAACGACGTGTTTGGTGACCGAAGTGTACGCCTGCTTCTAGCAGACTCTTCATAGAAATTACTGACATAGTTACCCCTTTTTTAGTGCGAGATATCCAGACGCTACAAGACCAACGATACTTGCAGGGGTTAGCTGGAACTCGACTTTAATTATGTAAAGCTCTAGAGATACTGGTGATTCGAACAAAAACCGAGAGAGATATGTTGTGCCAAGAAGTCGGTCAAGGACCACTCCCGCCACAGCTCCCGCCATCAGCCCCAAAAATAACACGAGAAGTAGGTTCCCGATTTGGGTTTTGTTCATCCAAAAGCACCTTTATCAAGCTTCCCTGTCAGAATTTGGAATTTAGGCAGATTGTCAAGGGGAAAGGAACAAGATGGGCTTCGAAAAGTGGGTTCCAGGGGACCCATCTCTGATTTTTAGCGAGTGTGGGCGGCTCCAAGCCCTTCCCAAAACCACATTCTATCGGATCAAGGACCTGGCTCTCCGTTCCAATCTCCGATTTCCACTGCGATCCCTGCCGCAGGATTTAGACTCTTTAACGAAGTCCCGAACAACCACCTGGCCCAAATTAGTTATTTATTTTTCTAAAACAAAAACAATTCTGTAGCAATTGTTAAATGGTGCTAAAAAGCACTAAATCATCAAACTGGGAACAGTTGTCATCGAACCTCAAAACTCGATCGGATTCAACCAAAAGAAAAAAAGGAAGTGTGAAACTACGAAATCTGATCTAACCAAAACTTTTACCTTGATCGAAGAACGAACAGTAGCCGCAGTTTACGAATCTTCCGGATTTATATGCATCGAATATTATTAGTTGCGACAATTTGCCTTTCCTTGTTTGGAAGTCTCTATTGCCGAAATCAAAATTTCCTTCGCAAAATAGAGCTCCCGCAAAAAGAATACCCATACACCAAACGATTGCCCTTTATAGCTAACTTTTGTGACAGCAATTTTATCTTTCAAAAAGACTCAATTCAAAACTTAGAACTCATTTCCATTTGGGACGATGGCAAATTTTGAAATCAATTTTTAACTAAGGAACCATTCGATGCCATTGAAGATTTAAATATTTACCAATCCCATGATTATTTTTGGGAGCTCAGACTGATCCCATATTTTTCCAAATACAATTGCAGCGAATACCACATAACGGGTTACCTACTTTATTTCGATCAGGCCACCAAACAAAAGCTAGCAAAAACCATAGGGAAAAAACGAAAAGAAATCCCTCCTGATCTACCGATCATGATCACTCGTGAATACCAATTGGTAGATTTGGAAACGATCCGAAAAATTAATAAATCAGAATCAAAAGAAAATTTCCTTAATACCAAATATACAACGGCACAAAATCCCCATGACCCTTTTTCCCCAAAAAAAATCTGGGAACCAAAACCTAAATCAGAAATCAGCATTTTACCTAACGAAAGACTGATTGATTACTGTTTAGAATTTTCTTTTGAATGTGTCACAGACCCAAACTACTTGGGCGAAATTCAGTTAAGGAATAGAAAGGACAAAAATCAAAATGCCGGCATTCCCGGCTTTTCCTCCAACCTGCAAACAAAAATCCAAAAAATAGAGGAAGAAACTTATTTTGGTTGTTATTGCCGCAAAGAACCTAACCTCTCTATTTACCAAAACTGCCCAATAGATCAATTCGGATTAGATTCAATTTGCAAAAGAAAAAATGATTGTTTAACAAACGTTACCAACGAAAAAAGAAAACGCTGCCAAACTCAATTTAAAGAAGACCTTTACGTCTTACTGAAAACCAAAGAATCCAAAGATCAAATACACCAAAACAAAGATAACTTTGATCGAATGATTTTTTATACAAAGAAATTCTGGGCGATGGAAGTATTAAAAGAGTTAGGCGAATCAATAAATTAAATACTATTGGATTATCCTAAAGTTTTTTTTGCATCTAAATTTATTTTAAATGAAATAATTCTCCTCTCAATAAAACAACTAACAATATCTCTGCATTTAAAACAAGACAAGCATACATCCAAAAAAATAGAAACTTTTATAAATCAGAATAGTCTAAATGGTTTAAACATTTATAAAAACAGCAATATCAAAACACCTTATCTCCTCACTATTCACAAACATTATAGATTAATATTGATGCATTTTTTTCCATAAAGCCCTTGCCATATCATTTCAATCTGATCCAGTTGATAACATGAGACTGATCCTCGTATCCAACAGGCTACCAGTCCAGTGGGATGGAACTCCCAGTGTTGGTGGCCTTGCAACAGGTCTTTCCAGCTTTCTTTATCACTGGAAATCATTAGGCAATGAAGTTGTTTGGGTCGGATGGCCTGGGAAATCCATTCCTGAAAAAGAACAACCCACTTACGCAGCACAAATGAAAGAAGAATACGGAACTATTCCTGTTTTTCTAAAACAAAAGTTAGCCGATTCTTTTTACAACGGTTTTTGCAATAAAACCATTTGGCCTCTATTTCATTATTTTACTGCCCACTGCGAATACTCTGACATTACATTTAATTCTTATGAAGAAGTAAACAATGAATTTGCAAAAACCGTCTCAGAAATTTACGAACCTGGTGACTGGGTATGGGTTCATGATTATCATTTATTTCTACTCCCAGGAATATTAAGAAATTTATTTCCAAATATAATCTTATCTTTTTTCTTGCATATTCCATTCCCTACATTTGAAATCTTTCGATTGTTGCCTGAACGGTTTCGGACAAAAATTTTAACAGGGGTTTTAGGTGCAGATCTAATAGGGTTTCACACCCAAAGTTATACGCAATATTTTCTTAGGTCATTATTAAGATGTTTAGGAATAGAAAACGAAAGAGGTATCATTTACTACAAAAACCACTTAACAAAAACAGGTGCTTACCCAATGGGTATCAACGTTGAAAATTTTATTCAATATTCGGACTCAAAAGAATGTGATGCCATTGCAAATGAAATCAACAAAAACCACAAAAATCTAAAACAAATTCTTTCTGTTGATCGACTAGACTACACAAAAGGCGTATTACAAAGACTAAATGCTTTTGAGCTCTTTTTAAAAGAAAATCCACAGTGGATAAAAAAATGTAAGTTTGTCTTGGTGTTAGTGCCATCAAGAACCGATGTTTCCTCTTATCAATCTATGAAAAAAGCCATAGATGAAAAAGTGGGAGCCATTAACGGATCTTTTGGCACGTTAGATTGGACACCAATTTTATACCAATACAAAGGTTTCCCCTTTGAAGAATTAGTGCCTTTATACAAGAATACTCACGTTATGTTAGTTACACCTTTTCGTGATGGGATGAATCTTGTGGCAAAAGAATTTTTAGTTTCACAGAAAAGTGGCATGTTGGTACTTAGCGAGATGGCTGGTGCTTCAGCAGAACTTCCTGAGGCTATCTTAGTAAACCCGAATGACCTCAGCGGAATGGCAAATGCAATTCGAGAAGCGATCGAAATGGATAAAAAAGAAATTCACTTTCGAAACCAAATTATGATCAACCGGTTATCAGAAAATTCCGTAAAGGAGTGGGCAGGTAAGATTTACACAGATACAGAAGAACATGCGCAGAAAAACTTATCCTTCCAAACAAAATCAATTCCGCCTTCTTCAACACTGCTTTTGCCAAAAAACAATGATCCGATATTTATCATATTCGATTATGATGGAACTCTTGTTCCTTTTGAATCACTCCCACACTTAGCAGTTCCGAATAAAGAATTAATACAATCTCTCCAAACATTAACAAAGATTCCCACTGTCTCACTTGCCATCATTAGCGGTAGAGATAGAAAATTCTTAGAAACTCAATTTCAAAACTTACCAATTCACTTAGTGGCAGAACATGGAGCTTGGCATAGGGCACCCTACGGAGCAAAGTGGAATTCACTTTTCACATCAAATTTAGATTGGAAAGGGCAAATCAAAAACCATTTAGACGAATTCACAAAAAGAGTTCCTGGATCTTTCACAGAAGAAAAGGAATTCTCTATAGTTTGGCATTTTCGTAACGCTGATCCCGATATTGGTCTAAATGCCGCAAGAGAAATGTTAGATGAGTTATCTCAAATCTCTTCTAATACTGGTTTTTTTGTTCAAAGAGGTAACAAAATCATTGAAGTTCGTGAATACGGAACCGGAAAAGGTAAAGCCGCCAAACAAATCCTTCCAAATACGGAGTTAAACGTCTTTGTTTTTGGAGATGATACGACAGACGAAGATATGTTCCGCGAACTACCTGATGATGCGATTTCTGTCAAAGTTGGAAAATCGGAAACCATCGCAAAATATAGGTTTAATCACCCTACTGAGGTTCAAACCTGGATTCAAAATTTAATTTTCCACATAACAGGAAATTCAAATGAAAAAACATAAATATGATTTTGGAATTATCGGTAACGGAAGTTATATTGCTCATATCAATACAAAAGCAGAAATTGTCTGGCTCTGCTGGCCGAACTTTGACAGTTCTCCCATTTTTGGCTCATTGTTAGACCAAAATTGCGGTCATTTTTCAATCATCCCCAATTCCAAAATCATTTCAACCTCTCAAGTATATTTAGAAAATACCAATATTTTAAGAACCGAAATTGTCACAGAAACTGGATCGTTTGCTGTACTTGATTTTGCACCTAGATACTATCAAAATGGAACCCTTCATAACAAAAGAAATTTATATAGGAAAATCATTCCATTGTTCGGTGATGTAAAGATAAAGATACAATTAAACCTGACTTACCAGTATGGAAAAGAACATTTAAAACCAAGAATCAATTCTGCGGAAATCCAATACAAAACAAACGATTTCAGACTCCACTTCACTTCCAATGTATCTCTCAATCAAATTCTGAAAGAAAATTATTTTTTATTAAATCAAAACATCTACCTAACTTTATTCGAAACAATACCGGTCGATCTATTGTTAGGCGATTTTATTGAATCAGAATTCAAAAAAACAAAATACTATTGGCAAAATTGGGTAAAGCACTGCACCATTCCCCATTTTGCACAAAAACAACAAATTCGTTCTGCACTTTGTCTAAAACTGCATCAATTCCAAGAGACAGGAGCAATCATCGCTGCATCTACAACTAGTTTACCAGAAGCACCTATGGCAGGCCGCAATTGGGATTATCGTTTCTGCTGGTTACGTGATGGTTTTTATACATTATTAGCTCTCACCAACTTAGGTCAGTTTGAAGAATTGGAAATGTATTCTCAATATATAAGCAATTTAACTCCAACGGAAGACGGAAGATACCAACCACTCTATAGTATTTTTGGAGAAAATCTTTTAGAAGAACAAATTTTAGAATTAGAAGGTTATTTGGGTAATAAACCAGTAAGAATTGGGAATTCCGCATATACACATAAACAAAATGATGCGTATGGACAAATTTTATTGTCGCTCCTACCATTATATTTAGATGAACGTATTCCTGAAAAAAACAGATTTCATAACTTAGGATTAGTTAAAAATATTTTAGAACAAATTGAATTGACTATGGAAGAACCAGATGCAGGACTCTGGGAATTTCGAAACTTTTCACAAAAGCATTGTTATACGTATTTATTTCATTGGATCGGAGCAAAAGCAGCCAAAGAAATTGCCTTAAAATTAGACCGACAGGATTTAATCGAACGATCTGACCTTTTAATGAAAAAAGCAGAAACAAATATAGAAAAATGTTACGATGAAAAGCTCGGCTGTTACACGCAAGCCCAAGGGAAAAAAGAGTTAGATGCTAGTTTATTACAATTAATCACCTTAGGTTATTTAGATCCAAAATCGGAAAAGGCAAAATCCCATATCAAGGCAATCGAAAATACATTAAAAACGGAAAATGGTTTTATGTATAGATACCTTCACCAAGATGATTTTGGTAAACCAGAAACAACATTTTTAGTTTGTACATTTTGGTATATAGAAGCTCTCGCATGTATGGAACGAATAGAGGAAGCTACCCAACTTTTTGATTTTGTATGTGAACATGCAAATCACGTTGGTCTCTTTAGCGAAGACATTGAATCTATGTCGGGAAATCAATGGGGAAATTTTCCTCAGACCTATAGCCACGTAGGACTCGTCAATGCGGCTAGAAAAATTTCGCAGAAAAAGTCCGATAGATTATTTTGGTAATAATTTATTGCCATTAAACAATAAAACACACTTTTTTACACGACTTTATATTCTAACGCCAAACTCTCTTTTTCATTCCGTCGCCCATTTTTCTATTTGCCAACCTAACAAGAATTCTAAATAAAAGAATAATGCGAAAAATATCCGGAAATACGGTTATCGTTACCATTTCAATTTCATTACTTTTGTTTCTCATCCAATGGTTGATTCGAGTCGATAGTTACTTTCTTTCAGATCCTTTAGTCAAAATGATTCAAACCATTTCACTTTGGAAACAAGGCTGGTCCACCGAAAGTATCATTTATCCCGCAAAAGAAATTGACCCAGATTTTCTATTCAGCCCGTTTAACGAAGGGTTTGTTTTCTTAAATAACAACAGGTTCATTGGGCAATATCCAATCGCCCTAACCTTCCTTTATTCCTTGTTTGGTTTTTTACCATTTTCTATACTTCCCTACTTCAATATTTTATTTTTATTTGTTTTTTTAAGGTTACTTACCAAAAATTCGATTCAAATTCCAACACTGGTCATTGTGACACTGGGAACCGTCGTCTTTCCCTTATTAATCGATTTCTCCGAAAATGGACCTTTTATCTTACTTTCAGGTTACGGATATATTTATTTATGGAAGGCATATTTAACCGACCAAAAACAAGATTGGCTTTTAGGGAACTTATTTCTTGGAATCTCTTTATGGTTTAGATTAGAAGGAGTTTTGTTTTTTTTATCCATTCAAATCACAATTGGATTGATTCAAGTTTTTATCAAAAAAGAACCGATCCTAAAAAAACTTCATCCTGTTAGGTTCCTTGTATTCGCTGCGATTTTATCTCTATTCCTGCTTTGGAATACATACAGCTACTCTCACCCATTAGGAACAAGACATCTTACCAATTTTGGGAACTCCGATAAAACCTTTTACGATCAAATGAAAATTTTTCTTTCGATGGTTTTCACTTATCCAAGGAGCAATGGTTGGTCATTCGGTTTTTTTCTCCAAAGCCCCATTTTTATTTATGCGATCCTAAAATTACGTAAAGTTCAAATTACCACAAATTTAAACCTATTATTCCACCTACTGATTGTTCCTATCTACCTTCTCATTGCTGGACTAACATCACCAAACGATGGAATTACGCTGACGGGAAGGTATTTAGTTGTTACTGTCTTCCCTCTCAGTTTTATCCTAAACGAACAAATGAATGAGTTAAGGAAAAACAAATGGATATTGTATCCAATTTATGTTTGGATGTTTTTATTTTCCTTTTTAATCATTGCGATCTTTTATTTTTCAAGTATAGAACTTAAAAAATTACGCACCGAACTAAAAACTTTCCAATCCCCTCTCATCGTAACTACCAATGAATTAATTTCCGGTGGATTTGGATTAGATCTTATCGACAAAAAAGTAATTTGTGTTCGAAGGGAAAATTTGTTAGATTATTTTGAAAAGAACCTACAAAGAACTTTACCGAAAGAATTTACGATTTTAACCATTGGAAAAGAATCAAATAAAAACCAAGCTGAAAAAAATCTCTTTACCTCTTTACTCGTCCGTTCGGAAAAATCGGGTTACAATTGTAGCAGGGAAGAACGGACAGCCCGAATTTTAGGAAAAACCTGTATCAAATCCAATGAATGATCATTGGATTTTTATCTTTTAGTTCAATACCTGTTGTATTTCGATCCGCGTTTATTCTTTTTTGTATCCCTTTAGGTTGTAATCAATGTTCTTTAAAAAGAATTTTCCGTAAGTAAAATCTCCTTCAGGATAATTCCAAATGGCTTCTCCATAAGTAGGAACCTTAATCCCGTTAAATTCTTTGTAATCTCGGATAGGGGTGGTCCAACGAGCTTTTCGCAAACTACCATCATCTTGCAAGGCGGAACGATCTTCAGATACAAATTCGATCAGCTCCCCTTTTTGATTGAAGTAAAGAGTCGCTGATACTTTGTATTTTCCGTTAACAAAATAAATCTTAGTCGATAAGGAATCTATTTTTTCCCAGCTGATATTTTTATGAACCAAAGCTGCGGGTGCAAATAAACAAAGATCGTTTAACAAGGTAACGGTTTCTGCCATTGTTAACTCCTCTCCATCCAAATCCACAACATCAAAAAGGGAAAAAACTCGAACTAACATAGTGGCCCTCTCATTTGAGTAGGAATGTAATACTCGAAAAGGGACTCCCATCATATTGGCCTTCATATAAAAATGGCGAGAGGGAAAATTAAAAAAGTTGTATTGTTCGGAAGAAGAGTCCATAGGTCTTGCTTCAGGGCTTTTATACATTAACTCTTCAAAAACAATCCGCATATTTTGAGGGTGTATTTTTCCAATCACACCCGTAAAACGCAGGTAATTTTTTACAGGATTTGGTAAATGCCGAATTTCAGATTCGGTTAGAATTTTTTCGGAAACGAATGGTTGGCTTGAAAAATCGGCTTCTACTTTTTTGATAAAAGTTGTTTCTACACCACCGCATCCAAACAACAGCAAAGGAAAAGACCATCTAAGAATCCAAATAAAACCTAAATGTGGAAAACTCGACAACTGATTCATTTTCTAAACCGGCTCCTTCGTCTTCCTAAATTCCAACCTAACTGATTATAAGTTATTTTTGGATCTTGTCAAATCGCTTGTCCCTTTCAAATCCAAAGGACGAAACTACAGAAATACACTAGGATTTTGGAAAACGAAGGCGCAAGGGATCGGAGCGGAAATCCTTTCTTGTATTTTGCAAGAAAGATTGGAGCAAAGAGCCCGGTCGGTGTAACCGATGCGCCCAAACAAAATAGCAAAAATGATCCAGGATTTTTTTTTAATCTTTGTATCATTAAAACAATTAAAGGAGAACAGATGGCATTCCAACAAATCCAAACGGGGATTATTACTGAAAAACTAATCGAAACAAAAACTTTTTATGAAAAATGGTTAGGACTACAAACAAAATTCGAATCAGAGTGGTTTGTTTTATTATGTTTACCAAATCGCACAGATGTGGAGTTGGCAATCATGAAACCTAACCAAACACAGGTTAGAAAATCATATTTTCAAAATTCTTATCAGGGCAAAGGAGTTTGGTTTATATTTGAATCAAATGATGTAAAAAAGGAATTTGAAATGATGAAACAAAATAATGCGCCTATTGATCTTCCGCTCACTACAGAGGAATGGGGAGATACTCATTTTACATTAATTGATCCCAATGGAATTGGAATTGATATCGTCCAGGAACGTAGTACTACGTAAAATAGAGAAGACAAATAAAGGAACCTTTCTTACCTTTCTTCTATTAAGAGAGGTTCCCTCTTGCCGAAAACACCCAACCTCTATCCAGTTTGGAACAAAATAGAAAAACAACTAGAGGATACCATTGGCCTAAACCAAATTGCTTTTTTTACAGGATATAGTGATTGGCATTTCCATCGTTTGTTTAAATCCATACAAGGTGAAAATGTAAAGGAGTACATTCGCCGATTACGCATAGAAAAAGCTGCATACGAATTGAAGATAACAAACTTCCCTATTTTAGAAATCGCCATTGAGGCCGGATTTTCATCTCACGAATCGTTTTCCAAAGCTTTCAAACGAGTGATTGGTTCCACACCTTCTGAGTTTCGCAAAAAATTTCAGAAGAAAAAAAATTCATCCAAAGAAATCCACCAAACGATCCCAGATGGAATATCCAAATTTGGATTCCAAATTAAAACGATTAAAACATTTAACATTGCTTATGTACGTCATATTGGAAGTTATGAAGAACTTCCAGGGCCTCTTCCCAAAAGTAAAGAAGTCTTATCCATTCAATCTTTAATGAGGCATTGGAATTTGTTATATTCTAATCATAAGTGGATTGGGATCAGTCAAGATGATCCAGACATTTCGCCCCAAGGCAAAATCCGATTTGATTTGGGAATCACAATTGGTTCTCTAACAAAACCACTCCCCGAAGGATTTGGAATCCAAACCATTCCATCTGGGAAGTATTTACAAATCCGTTACCAAGGTTGTTATGAGAATTTACCAAAAATTTACCATTGGATTTTGAATGAGTATTTTAATACCACAAATTGGAAATTAAAAAATCAACCACCTTGGGAATGTTATTTGAACCCACTAGAAATCAGTGATGAAAAACGAATTACAGATATTTACATTCCTATTCGCTAATGGATTCGAAAGTTCCCAAAGTTAGTTGATACGGAGTAGTTTAGTTTACAAAACTATGGATTTTTATTTTTTAGATGCCGCCACAAAAGAGGCACTGTCTTCATAAAAATGGTAAGAAAGAATTTTACCATCTTTGATTTGCACTTTTAGGGCCCATTCGCTTTCAAAGGGTTTACCAGTCTGTTTTAAAATGTGCAAAAAACTTCCACTAGCAAACACCCAATCCTTTTTTCCTACAATTTGATCGACTTGAAATTTTTTAGTATCTAATTGGTTTCCCATATTCTTTAAAAATTCCTCAGCCCCAGGGATTCCTGTATAGGTTCCATACAACTGGTTTTCCGATCGGTTTTCGTTTCGAACTGCCGTAATCGTTGTTTGCGGGTGGAAAAGGTTCAGAACACCTGCCGCATTTCCTTTTCCAAATTCACTAAAAAAAGTTTCCAAAACTTTTTCCCCAGAAGGAGAGGAAGATTTAGCAAACAATCCGACACTCCCAAATAACAAAGTTACTAATACCAAAACTGGTTTCATACAAATCTCCTTAAATAACGATACCGTCAGTATCGATATTTCGATACCATCCGTATCGAAACATGTTTGACAGTCAACTATTTTTTAAAATATTTTGATTTATGGCTGCAAAAAAGAAAATGGCGCAAAAAACAGCAGGACGCCCCAGGTCGGAAGATTTAGAACCTTTGGTTTTAAAAACCACTTATGAAATGTTAGCAAAAAAGGGTTATCATGGTTTTTCCATTGATGATATCGTTTTGGAGACAGGTGTTGCTAAAACCACAATTTATAGGCGTTGGCCGAGCAAAGCCCACTTATCAATGAGCACTGTCACTCACATGATTTCCCCTTACTTAGAATTTCCAAAAGAGATTCCTTTCGAAAAAGCACTGTTAGACCAAATGGATGCACTTTCTGGAGTTTTTTCTGGGAAATTTGGAAGAGTGATTTCCACTTTAATTGGAGCCGGGCAACAAGATGCAGAATTAGCAGATTCGATTTTAGAAAACTATTTACTACCGAGAAGGAACGCGGCAAAACAATTTTTCCACCACGCCATAGATACAAAACAAATCCGACTACTATCTGATTCAGAGATCGATGTTTGTATGGATATCCTCTACGGAACACTTTATTTTCGGTTATTACTCAAACATGAAAAACCTCAGTTTCAGGATCTCAGACCTTGGTTAGAAAAGTTTTTAAATACTTTGAAGAAATAAATTTTGCTTTTTTCTTATTTAAATTCTTAATAGGATCGATAGATATGAAACTTACAAATCTTTGGGTCCTCATTTTTTTCCTATTTGAATCCTGTGCGATTTTCCAAGCCACAAAAGTTCCCTCAAATAATCTAAAGTCCGCACTCGAAAAAAATTCCCTCCAAAAACCAAAGATTGTATTTTTAGGAGATAGCATCACGCATGGTCGAGTTAGTTATGATTATGTAGGTTCCATATCCAAACATCCGACTTTAAAAGATTACCATGTTGTCAATGAAGGAATTAATAGCCGCCTAACAGTTCAAATATTAGAACAATTAGAAGATCTAAAGGTATTAAATCCCGATTTCGTATTCCTTTTGATCGGGACAAATGATTTAAAAGCCACACTTTCTGAAGAAGAATACAAACGTTATGCAAGTCTCTGGAATTTGAAAGAACCGGTCACAGAAGAAAGTTTTGTAAAAAATCTGAGGACCATCATCCAAAACATTAAAACAGCGACAAAGGCAAAGCTCGTCGTGTTTTCTCCTCCCATATTGGGTGAAGACAAAAATTCCATTCCATTTCAAAGATCCAAACGATTCGCAGAACTAACAAAAGAAGTAGTTACTAAGGAAAAAGTTACTTACAAACCCTTACATGAAACTCTATCCAAAGGATTGGAGGATTCTAAACTAACAAACAAAAAACCATACATTTCAAATACTTGGGGAATGTACTGGACGATTTTGAAATATTATTCCACTCCTGCAACCTGGAATGACTTAGGTGATTCCAATGGATATCATTATCTAACCGATGCGATTCATTTGAACGAACGTGGGGGAAAAATTTTAGAGCCTATGGTTTTGGAAGAAATCCTTTCTAATAAGCCACTCTGAGTTCGAATTGATACTCAATCTCTTTGCCAACGAAACATCCTTATAAAAACCAAACAAACACTTAGTAGGTTTACGAATCGAATAGAAAATTGGAATTTTAATCGTCAGAGAATACATCGTTCGCGTAACAGTATAACTGACAGGTAGTCAATAAAAATTTGAATCGTGAAAATGGTTACCTTATGAGGAGACTCGGGAATGTCCGTAGAAACAAACGAAATCAATCAATTTGAAAGAACCCTCTTCCGCAAAGGAATTTCACTCATAGTGTACACAAGGTACGGTCTGAGTGCGGTATTTCTTTTAGGTGTCGCAGCCAACTTCGCCACAAAGAGTTTTATTCCTAATTTCATAGGTTCTCTTATATTTTTGTTAAATGGAATCATTCCTGGTCATTATTTACGTAAAGGAAAAGAAATCACAAAAACCTGGGCAAATACCATCATTTTTATCGATCTACTGATTATTGTAAGTTTTTTCTATCTAGATATTTATAATAATTCCACGAAAGGCGACGCAACAAATACATTAAGCACCGGCATTTTTTATATTATCTTTGTGTTCATTGCCATTTATTCTAGTTTCCTCTTTGAAACAAAACTAGTTTTAGCCGTTGGACTTATTTCAACATGCTTATATATAGGTGGGATATTTTTATCACTAAAACTTGGTGCAACTACTGTATCAAAACCCTATCCAGATATGTTATGAGCAAATCATATCATTGTCACCACTGAGGTGCAAAAAATTATTTTTTACTTCGGAGTGATTTTTAGTTTACGTTACGTTGTAGCACTGATGCGCGAAATGCAATCGGATCTAAAAACTAAATTAAAAGAAACCTTAGAAAAACAAAATTTTATCGCTAATAAATCGATCCAATTGGAAAAATCGGCAAATACACTTGCCTCTTCTGTGGAAACTTTGCAATCAATGTCGGATGAACTTCATAACCAATCACAAAATCAAGCAGCCTCAGTGGAAGAAATTTCTGCTTCGGTTGAGGAACTATCCTCTTCTGCTATCAGTTCAGCAAATTTGGTAGAAGACCAAGTCGCAAGAGTGAAAATTGTTGATCAAAATTTTTTATCTCTGCAAAATATAAGTGTTAGTGTAAAAACAAAAACCACTCAAATTGCAAAGGATGTAAGTATTTCTGCTGATTTTAGCAAAAAAGTAAAAAATTCCTCAGAAGAACTCAACAGCATTTATTCTGAACTCAACCAAGCTTTCTCCAAAGTAGAAGAAATCAACCAGATGATGTCAGAAATTGCCGATCAAACCAACTTACTGGCATTAAATGCTTCTATTGAAGCAGCTAGAGCGGGAGAACATGGCCGCGGATTTGCCGTGGTTGCACAGGAAGTAGCAAAACTTGCCGAACGTTCGCAATCAAATGCAGGAACCATTGCCAAAATTGTTAAGGATGCCGGGCTTAAAATCAACGAAGGAACCCGTTATTCCAAAGAAGTCAAATCACAAGTAGAGAGTCAAAACCAAGAGTTATTCCGCATTGAAGACGAAATATTGAGTTTGGAAGGTCATGTCACCGAACAAGAGAAATTAAACAATAAACTTAGAGTCACCTTTTCCGAACTCCATGTATTATCAGAACAAATAGGTGTGATTGCGCAGGAACAAATGTCAGGTAGTAAGGAAATCAACCGTGCCATTACTACCATTGATGAAACCACACAAAAACTCGCGGACTCAGTCCAACTTCTATATGAAGAAATCAATGCCATTCACACCCAGGCCAAACAGTTAACTTCCACCTGAGGGATTCCCCTGTTCGATGAACCGAGTTTTGGAATGAAAACCTGTCTTTACAAGAGAAGGCTTTTCTAGAATTTTGGGGAATCGTGAGAAATAAATTGATTCATCTGGAATCTTTATGCTAAAATCAAATCACTCTATACGTCCCGGGGAAAGAATCGAAGACATCATTATTGGGATTTTAGAGGAAAATCCAAATCATCCAGAAGTCCTTCTGCCAAAAATAAAAGAAAACGCGATCCATACTCTTTCCAACGGTCAAATTTATTCTGCCATCTTAAAAGTACTCACTTCGATTGAAATCTCTGAAACTGAATCGGAATCGATTTGGAACGAAATACTGGAAAATAAAAATAAACTTTCCCTATGTATGAATCGAGAAGTCGGATTTGGTGTGTCCTTGGTGGACTATTTCACTAATATCAATCCGAAAATTAAAAATCCCAAGATTATTGAAATTCAACTTTTTTCTGAAACCGAAAAACTCATCTTAGTTGATGAACTAACCAGATTATACAACCGTAGACACTTCGAAAAAGCACTTGTTCGTGAATTCAAACAATCGACAAGATATAACCAAAAACTCTCACTCCTCATTATAGATATCGATGATTTCAAAAAAATAAATGATACCTATGGCCATACAACGGGTGACGAAATTCTAATCAAAGTTGCGAAACAAATTACTTCTTGCTTGAGGATGGAAGACACTGCTTGTAGAATTGGTGGTGAAGAATTTGCGATTATTTTCCCACAGACTAGCGAAGAACAGGCAATGATCGCTTCCGAAAAACTTTTGGATGCTTGCCGAACCATTAAGCTCAGTGGAAAATCAGTAACTCTCAGTGGAGGTATTGTTTCTTACCCAGAAAAAGTAAAAACCTGCGAAGAAATGTACGACCTCGCAGACCGGGCTCTATATACCGCTAAGTATTCAGGCAAAAACCAAATTGTTGCTTATAGTGATGAAAAACGTGGTAGTTTACGCTTCGATGCCAATTTAGAACTTCTTTTCATATTACCGGATAAAACGCTTAGAACCATTTCAAAAAATATTTCTGTTACTGGAATTGCATTTGATACAGAAGATGATATTACTTTAAACGAATCCTTTGATGTCAAACTTCGCGAATCAGATTCGCACGAGGAAATTAATGCAAAAATTAAAGTCATCAGAAAAGAAGAAATAGGACTTCATAAATACCATATGGGTGCGGAGTTTTTAGAACTCTCTAACGAAGACCAACATAAGTTATCTGATCTTTATTCACTACACCGGTATAAATCAAATATCTCTACCAGTGTGGTGTAACTTAAATTTGGTTGGTAATTTAATTACCTTGGGGCATATCACTAAGCCCACCAGCGTTGATTACAGAAGAATAACCGCTAGCTTGTAAGATTTGTTTTGCTCGTTCACTTCGTGCACCTGACCGGCAATATACGACAATTTTACTTTCTTTGTCTTTGAATTGGTTTAAATTGCCGGGAAGTACATCCACCGGAATATTTTTGGCACCAGGAAAATGTCCTTCAACATATTCTGATTTAGTTCGAACGTCAATAACGATTGCTCCTTCCTTTATCCATTGATTCACCATATCTTTGTCTCCCTTTGATTGGATTTTTTTTACGAAAATAAAGAGGAACCCAATTACAATTCCTAAAACCAGGAAAGATTTCATACTTTCTCCTTTTTTCCTATTTTTTTCTTGCCAGATATTTCGTCAATCGAACTATATACCATAGGGGGTATGGTATTTTGATTCATTCTAACCCTCGAAATAAAAACGGGTTTCTATAATTTGCTAGAAACTTATGGATTTTGGAATTTAGGAGATCGTTGTTTTATGATAGCAGACAAAAAAGATAAAATTGAAATTCGTCCACTCTACGACTTAGAATCTGGCACTTGGACCTATCTTTTGCTAGACTTAGAATCAAAACAGTCCGTATTCATTGATCCTGTATTGGAACGATTGGATAGAGACTTAAATTATTTAAGAGAACTCGGATTTACACTTTCCTTAACGGTTGATACACATATGCATGCTGACCATATTACTTCTGCAGGAGAGTTAAGAGATAAAACACAATGTGAATCGTATGCATCAGAATATTCTGGAGCCAATTGTGCTTCTAAGTTTCTTAAGGATGGTGATGTTTTTACTGTTGGGAACTTAAAATTTCAAGTCATCTATACTCCAGGTCATACCCCCTGTTCTATTTCCCTTCTTTTAAATGGTAAATATGTATTTACTGGAGATGCACTCTTTGTAAGAGGTTGCGGTCGTACCGATTTCCAAGGAGGAAGTGCCGAATCCTTGTACCAATCGATAACAGAAAAACTTTTTTTATTACCAGATTCTACGATTGTTTTACCGGGACATGACTATAAAGGTTTTTTATCTACTACGATTGGTGAAGAGAAAAAGTGGAATCCAAGGATTGCCGGAAAATCTCTTTTAGAGTTTAAAGAGATTATGGACAACTTGAACTTACCAGAACCAAAAAAAATTCATGAAGCAGTGCCTGCAAACCGTGCCTGCGGGAAGGTATTATGAGTATCGGAATTTTATTTTTATTGTTAGGTGTTGGTGCGGGAGTTCTCGGAGGATTGGTTGGGATTGGCGGGGGAATTCTTCTTGTCCCTGCACTTGTTTATTTTTTTGATTTTAACCAAAAAATAGCACAAGGTACAACCCTTGCTGCAATGGTTCCACCGATTGGGATTGTTGCAGCTTATATCTATTATACGAGAGGGGAAACGAATGTATTTGCGGCAGCTTTTATTAGTGTCGGCTTTATCTTAGGTAGCATTTTTGGAGCCAGCGCCGCCTCGAAAATTGATACAACTACCTTATCACGTTTTTTTGGTATATTTACGGTCATCGTAGGCTTAAAAATGATTTTTTTTCCCAAATAAAATTATTTAATTTTTCCTTGCAGGAACTTCTGATTCAATTTTCTATTTCCTCGTGTTCGGTTTTTATCTCACATTCTTTTGGATATTAATTCGTTTTTTTTCTTCCGAATTTTCTTGGCCAACAAGCCTCGTTTCGCCAATACAATTTCTTTTTTGGTGGAACCTACTATTCTCTTCTATATGGTTAGTTTTTGTTTTTATCGTAGTTTTTGGTTTTTTGGGTCTTTTACTTCGCATTCCCGTTGTTGGAATTTTGTTACAAGGTATCAGGAACCAAGTCACAGAAATCGGTTGGTATAAGTTTCTTCTCAATAGAACAACCGTTTGGTTCTTAAGCCAAAGCCTAGTTCTTTCTGGTTCTTATATTTTTGGTTATAGTGGCCACACGGAAACGTGGGTATACAAGGCCTCCCTTTCTGCAGTCATTTTGGGATATTTTATTAAACAGAACTTTTACAAACCGATGGCAAAATTTTCTGGTTCCCGGAGCATTTTCCTTTACCGAAGAGCCGGAATGGAGAATGGATACGGTTCCCAAGGAGAAACATTCCCCAAGGAAAAAGACGTAACTCCTCCTTAGAAAAACTGTTTAACATTTTTATTGTGCCTACCCTTTTCGAAAACAATCTAAAAGACATGGCATCTACAATAAAACCAAGAAATCACTTTTTTCCTTTTGTGCGTTTGGTGGTAATTACCCTCGTGTCGACCTTCCTCTTCAGCCAATGTAGTCTTTTTTCAGACAAGGATACAAAGGTTCAAAAAATCTCCCTACAACCTAAATCTGGCCAGAAAATAGCAGCCTTTGCGGAAGGATGTTTTTGGTGTTCCGAACATATTTTTGAATCAATTCCAGGAGTTACAGAAGTTATTTCAGGATATGCAGGAGGCCATACCAAAAATCCGACCTATGATTTAGTGAATACGGAAACTACCGGACATGCAGAAACCGTAATTATTTATTATGATCCAACGAAGATCGGTTATATGGAATTATGTAGAATCTTTTTTCTCTCTCATGACCCTACATCCCTCAACAAACAAGGTCCAGACGAAGGTTCTTCCTACAGGTCCATTTTATTTTATTCTTCTGAAGAAGAACTAAAAATAGCAAAACAAATTCAAACAGAGATCCAAGATCATAAAATCTGGAAAAATCCAATTGTGACAGAGTTCCAAGAATTAAAGGAATTTTACCAAGCCGAAGGATACCACCAAAACTTCATACAAAAACATCCAGACCAGTCTTATGTGCGGGCAGTTTCGATCCCAAGATATCAAGAATTCCAAAACAGATATGAACTATATCGCAAAACAAAAAAGGCAACAAAATGACTACAGTATTCTAGAATGCTAAAAACTGTTCTCTGATTTTTGTACGGAACGAATCAAATTCGGATTTGGATTGAAACTTACAAACTTTCAGTATTTCTGTAGGAATTTCAGATGATTTTGCTTCCTTTGCATTAATTGAAATCATCATATCACTTAAATAAATTGGGAACACAATGTCCGCATATACATCATTAGCAAGAAGTGGCCTATGGTGGAACTCCATTGCTTTTGTATAGAGAATTGGGAAATTCCATTTTTCGCCAACCATAGCACCTAACTTTGAATGCGTGATTCCTATAGCAGATTCTTCCAAACTAATGGTAGATGCAATCTCTCTAGAATTTGAATAGGTTTTAATTTTTGACATATGCTTTTGGTCAAAAGATAAAAGTAGAATTTCTCCAATATCATGTAACAGAGAAGCTGCCATTAAATTGCTCAGATCGGTTTTATTCATTCCCATCTTTTGACCGATGGCTTTACAGTAGTAGGCAGATTCATTCGATTTTTCCCAAATGGCTGTAAATGCGGGGAACTTATCCTCCAACATTTGTTTTGTTCCAAGGCTGTATAATAAAGTTTGTAATTCTTTTAGGCCGATGAGTTGAATGGCTCGGTCTAAACTCTCAACCCGTCCTCCTCGTCGGAAAGCGGCAGAGTTGGAAAGTTTTAGAATATTTGCTGATAAAGCTATATCTCGTTTGATCATTTCCGCAATGGTTCCAATACTTGAGTTTGGTTTATCAATCGCATCTTGGATGTCTTTTATCGCCTTCGGAAATGTTGGTAAATTATCTATCTGAGAAACAATATGATCAATTTTTTCTAATTGTTGGTTTTCTTTAGTAACCTTTGAAGGTATATCGATCATAAAAACAGTTTTGTTTTCGCCAGATTCAAACTTGAATGCAGAATCACCCAATCCATCGTTACGCAACATCATTAATGTCATGATCAACCCAAGACCAGCACCTTCTTGTTCACTGGACATATCGACAAATGCGTCTGCTAAATCATTGTATGTTTTTGCCTTATCAATTCTTTCTTTAATTCTAGCAGATTCAGCTGCCGTGAGTTGGACATTATTCATAATTCGGATTCGCATCAGACTCTTATTATGAATAAAAGAAACAAAAACCCCGAAGTTATTTCTTTGCAGCGAATCTTCGATTAATTCACGATTTTCGAGATAGGTTTTTTTGAATTCGGCAATCCCTGTTTCGTATTCTTCTTCATTTTCAATATTGCTAGCACGGTTTTTAAAAAAAACTCGTTTTGCATTTGCTTTAATTGCGTTTGTTACAGTTTCTTTCATTGCAGCAAGAACTGAATCCCTAACAATGATTAGATCCAATTGTAATAAAAATCGATCTAAAACCTGATATAAAGTATTTTCTACTTCATCAGTAATCTGGAAAAATTTAAAATGAAACGGGGAATTTTCGGAAATAGGATGATTGATATCATCAATATTAGTATGAAGACCTAACTCTTGTTTATATTCTAACGAGACAGCCTTGGGACTTGCCATATAACCTCATGTAACGAACCAGTGCCTACGGGGAAACCCTGAATTCAATATCTCATTCAAAGCACTTCTCTTCCATCCCATGTTAAGATTTTACTATTGCAAGCGTTTAACGATAAAATAACGAAACCAATAAAACTTGCGACAAGTACGGAACCAAAAATAGGTTTAATCCTTTTTTTTACTACGTTCGAGTACTAAACTGTATAATACTTATTCAAAAAGTTTAATCTTCGGTAATCCTAAATTATAACGAACTGCGACAACACGAATTGCGACCACAACACTTGCGGAAATGACTAAATTCCAATTAGAATCTATGTTCCCAATATTTAGGATAATGTATAAAACCGATCCCGCCAAACAAGCAGTAGCATAAATCTCCTTTCTAAAAATAAAAGGGACTTCATTCATAAGTGTGTCTCGAATGACACCACCAAATATAGCAGAGATCATTCCAAGAAGTGCGGAGGCAAAAAAATTGACTCCATGATCCAAAGCTATCCTTGTTCCAAGGACTGTATAAATTCCAATGCCTAAAGTATCAAAAAGGAATAACTCATCCCTTAGTTTAGTCAGTATCCTTGGCAAAAGAATTACGAGTAAAAATCCGACAAATATCGCCCAAAGAATATTTTCGTCTCTTACCCAAGATACGGGATAATTTCCGAGTGTGATGTCTCTTAAGGTCCCTCCACCAATGGCAGTAATGAATCCAGTAAAAAATACACTGAATAGGTCATGGTGGTGGTCCTTATGTTCCAATGCAGAAAGTGCACCTGATATCGCAAAAACCATGATCCCGGCAAGACCGATGTAATAAGAAAAACTAAAATCCACGGATTCTCCCTAACTTTTCTTTTTTTAGACGTAAATAAAATGACAATGTTTGGGTGTCTCAATTGTTGTATAGAATAGAGAGCTGACTATGTGTTTAAAATTTTTTAGGAATGCAATTCTAATCCCCACTTTTTTATTTCATGCTTGTATTCCCAGTCTTTCTAAAGGTTTTTTACAATCCATCACTGACTTTTTACAATTCAGAAGTTTAACAAGCTCCGGTCCATCAGGGCCGTTTAAAATTTCTTTTACTGTCTCAGGTCTTCTTGGTTCAGGCCTTGTGGTAAACCTAAATTCCGGTTCAGAAATTCTTACTGTAAATGCAGATGGAAAATATGATTTTTCTACGGTTCTTAATTCTGGAAATAATTTTAATGTCTCCATCCAAACACAACCTACACTTCCCACACAAACCTGTTCTGTCAGCGGTGGTTCAGGTGTTGTTGGACGAGGCAATATCGATTCCATTATAATCAATTGTGATCCATTGCGTTATGCACTTTCTGGAACCATTACTGGACTGGATGGAATCACAGGCCTTGTTCTCACAAACTCGTTCGATGGAGCCACACTGAATGTTGCGGTTGCCTCAGGTACTTTTGCATTTACCCAAACTTACTTAGATGGAACATCCTATAATGTTTCTGTTACAACCCAACCCAACCATCCAGTACAAAACTGTGTGACTACCAATGGTGTTGGAGTCATCGCCGGAGCAGATATAACTAACATTAACATTGTATGTACTTCGACAGCATTTCCAATTGAAGTGAATGTAGTGGGTTTATCCTCAGGGACCTTAACGATTCGAAATAATAATTCCGAACTCCTAACAGTAACAACAAATGGAACTCACATGTTTCCAACGGATGTGGTAATCAATAATGCTTACAATTTACAAGTGGCATCCCAACCGGCAAACCATCAATGTGTTATCTCTGCCCCGACTGGAGTTGTTACAGTAGCGACCATCACAGTCACTGCCAATTGTTTTAGTATGTTAAGTGTAACTCCTTCCAATGGCGGGATTTTGCAATCTACGGAAAGCATTCGTTTAAAATTTTCAGCTGCAGTTAATGTGGGAAGCTGTACCGGGTCCAGCGGTTTAAATACCAACTTAGGATTGCCAGCACAGTTTTCGGTTATTACTACTTCTATCACAGACGACACACTTATAGTTTCTCCAGCACCTACAGATTCCTGGGTGAATGGAAATAGTACTCTGACACTAAACTGTATCAGCAATAGTGGATACCCGCTGTCAACCACTGTAAATATTCTTTATTTAGTGCCTTCATTTATTCGATACGTTTCTCAAGTTAATGGAGATGATACTTTAATGGATGGTCTTACTCCATTGACTCCCAAAAGGAACATCCAAGCTGCTATCAACGATTTCGGTGGTTGTCCTACCTTTGATTGTGCAGTCCTAGTAGAGGGAGGCTGGTATTATTCTGCGGCTGTTGGAGATAAAATCCAACTTGTAGACGGTATATCACTTTATGGCGGTTATGTTGCCGGCACTAACTTCGGCACATGGGACCCAGACTCACATAGCTCTCAGATTTTAATGATCACAACCCCAGCAAGTTGTGGTGGATCCACACAGGCGGCGCCATGTGCTTCTGTTGCTGGTGATGCTTCCGTTGTCAATGACACGACTATTTCTGGTTTTTTTATCAAATCGGGGCCAGATACAGCACCTTATATGACAGGAGTATCTTTAAATTCAACTTCGAAAGTGAGACTGATAAATAATGCCATTGATGGCGGCACAGGAATCTCCGGATCGAGTGGGGTTCATGCAATTGATAGTAATCCATTTTTGGTTAAGAATTTAATCAATGGTGGTGATTGTACTTCTGATAGTTGTGGAGCTTTAGGGTTATATATCTCTTCGGCCTTTCCAATTTCTCCCATCCTACTGATCAATACAATATCAGGTGGAACATCAGCATACAATATAACAAAATCAAAGGGAATCCAGTTTGTAGGACCTTCTACTATTACAGTTTCCAATATTATCGGGAATGTTTTTTTCAGTAAGAATTTAAACCTAACCTCCTCCACGGAAAGTATTGCATTTGAGGTAACTTCATCGGCTAGCGCTGGTTCAAATGGAACTTTATCAGGAAATATCTTTATGGCAGGTCAAGGATACATTTCCATTGGGATTCGTATCCAAGTAGCTTCTTCGATTGAAATTGGTTCTCCTACTCAAGGTAATTCAATCGTTTCAAACGATGGAGTCTTTACGTCTTACGGTATAAATCTTTTAGGTGGACATGTGGTTCGTAGAAATGCAATTAATGTAGGAAATACAACTAGTACAGGACCAACAACTATAGCTGGGATTTATATCACCGGCGGGGGGACACCCATTTTAGAAAATAATGCAATAGAAGTAGGAAAAGCAAACTCTACAGTCAGCACATCAACATATGGCATCTATACTTCCAATTCAGCTGCCGCAGCACGCATAGTAGGAAACTACATCCGTACTGGACAATCTAATGGAACAGGGACTGCCACAACGGCTGCAGGAATCAGTATCAGCTCTCCCTCCAATTTCCTTGTTGCTAATAATTGGATTCAGAATGGAACAAGTAATTATAATGCCTTTGGAATTGAATTAAAAGGAATGTTTTCGGGGATTAGAATTTACCATAACACAGTGAGTAGCGGATCCTCTACTGTAGCGGGAAGGGAAACACCAATATTCATTACAACCCCTTCCAGTGGAGCGGATATTCAAAATAATGTTTTATTGTTAGTCGATAATTCGGCAGGGAATGCCTGTATTATTAATTCTGGGTCTGGGATGCAAAGTGCGATCAAATACAATGTATTTCACAACTGTACATCTTTAGTTTATCATAATAGCATAAACTATACAGACCTGTGCGGAGGAGGAATTCCTACCACAGCCGGATGTGCTACCCCCCTTGGTGTTGTGGGAAATTTTGGTAACAATCTAAACTTAAATCCCAATTTTGTTTTGAATTTTGGAACGGTGGCAAATTATACACCAACCACTGCCACTTCTTGTTCGATCACAAAATCCACAAACAATATTCTAACAGATAGTTTTAATGGAAATGGGACAAGGCCCGGTGGCGATGGAGCCGTGAGCCTTGGTGCCATTGAATACGAATACGGTTGCACACCTTAATTTAAAGTACATAAAGTTAAGGGATTAGTTTCCCTTTTCTTTACCGTGTATGATTTTATAAAAACTATTAAGGCAAAACGTAAATCCCTACACGATCATTGTATAGACTGCCTATGTACAATTGTCTTTTCTTTTCTAATACACTAGTCACTTCTTTAAGATGTTCTCCGCTTGGATCTTGTAAGGTCATAAGCACTTTTCCATTCCCATCCATTTTGAGTGCATACCCATATGGTTCAGCTTTGGGCCATAGGAATTTGGGAAGAAAGGAAATCATCTTTTTCACAACAGGAGAAGGATGCATATGATCCATCCTATCGTTTCTGACTGTAAAAAGTGCCACCCAAAATTCTCCATTTTCATTTCTAGTGATATTATCAGGAAAACCTGGTAGATTTTCGATTATAGTTTCTTTCGTTCCTTTTTTAGGGCCCTTTAACCAAAGTTTAGTGATCCTATATCGATATGTTTCATTTACTAGAAGGTAATCTTCGCTCTTAGACAAAGCAATTCCATTTGCAAAATATAGTCCATCGGCAAGAAGTTCAGTTTCCTTAGTTTTTGGATCATAAACAAAAACACGCCCATACGGTTTTGCTTCTAAAAGGTCATATAAATATTCCTTTTGTTCATAAATGGATGCATCAGAAAAATAAATTTTTCCGTCCTTTGCGATATCCAAATCATCAGTAAATTGAAAAGGTTTTCCCTTGTATTCAGAAACAAGGACGGTTAGTTTTCCAGCTTTATCTAAAGAAAGTAAACCTCGGTATGCATCTGCAATGATAAGGTTTCCTGATTGATCGAACTGGATCCCTAATGGCCGGCCACCTGTTTTAGCGATGGCTTTGATTTCCCCTTTTAGGGTGATGCGTATGATACGACCTTCTTTATCTCCGCCATAAATATTTCCATCAGCATCTACATCTAAGGATTCCAATCCTTTTACTTTACCAATTGCAAGTAATATTGATTTTTGTAACTCAGTGTTAGGTGCATATATGCCGACTGACTCAGGTTTGATCGGTGGCTCGTATGCTACAGGTTCAAATGTTCTACAAGAAAAAAATACGATACCCAGCAATAAATTGAATCCTAAATATCTCATTTTATTTGTTTCTCCTTTTCGATCAAACTATCTTTCAAAGCCCAGCGTTCATCCACCCATCGTTTCATTTTTTTGGACATAGGTGCAAATTGTTCGTTTTCTTCAATTGGAACTTGAGAAACAGAAATTACTTCTACAAACACCTTTAACTTTCTAATTTTTCCACGCATTAAATCCAAAAAACTTGGGTTTTCAGTAGGATATACAATCGTCAAATCGATAAATGCATCAATCGAATTTTTGAGTGCTGTAGACACAACAGAGATCCCACCGCTATGAGGACGAAGTAAGTGTTGGTAAGGATTCTTCTTTAGTAACTTTTGTACTCTTTCTGGTGTTCTTCTATGCCCTTCAAGAAAGTTCAAAATGGAGAAAGGCATCCCGGCAAATTTTTCACAAACTCTTTTGACATTTTCTAAATCTTGAGTGGCAAGTTCTGGATTTTTTTTCAGTTGTTCCCTACTACTTCTTTTTACAAAAGGAAAGTCCAAAGCAAGCCAAGCATGGCCTAAAATAGGCACATACTTCAATGAGTCTTTGATAAAAAAACGAATGAGTGGAATTTTTCGATTTAGAACTGATTGGATGATATAAATATCAGACCAAGATTGGTGGTTACAAATAATCATGTAATGACCATCTGCTTTCAAATCTTTATACGAGTCCCCAATCACCTCAAATTGGACACCATATAACATCCGCGAAATGCGGTAATTATTTTCAATCCAAAATTCTCCTACCCTCAAAAGAAGCCTATCACCTAGTCTCCGTGCAGATCCGGTAGTTACCAATTTCCATATGTATAGCGGATACATTGTTGGAATGATTGATATTAAATTTAAAAGAAAGAAAAAATAAGCGATAATTAATCCCAAGTGAAACTCCTAATTACTACGTTGTTCCGATTGCAAGAATCGTCACATCATCCATCATAGAGGCATCTCCCCTAAACGAATGAAAATCATCCATTAACAAATTAATTGTATCTGTTAGATTTAAATCCAAACTCTTAGCGGATTCAAAACTGGAAAGCAATTTGGTTTCTCCGAGGAGATTTCCTTCTTTGTTTTCTTGCTCCAAATATCCATCTGAAATCATAAACAAACGATCACCCAACCCAAAAGGCATAGAATGATTTGAATATTCTACATCTTTCTCCAAACCAAGCATAACTCCCGACTCAACCAGCGGTATGACATTCTCTCTTGTAACTACATAAGGTTCATTATGACCTGCGGAAGAATATGTTAATCTATTTTCTTCTAAATTCAGATCTACAACAACTGCGGTAAATTGATTCGATTTTTTCCCATAACGATCACTGAAAACTTGATTGAGAACATACAAAACATCGGCTGGATTTGGTGCGGAATGTTTGATATGATCGTACTCCGCTTTAATGGCCATTGTGATTAAGGCAGCTTGCACACCGTGTCCGATCGCATCGGCTAAAAATAACCGTATTTTTGATTTTTCTAAACGAATGACATCAAAGATATCACCACCTACTTCTGCCATAGGTTCAAATCGTGATCCAAAATCTAAGTGCGCTATATATTTTAAACCGAGTGGTAATATATTTCTTTGAATGGTTTTTGCGGTTTCTAAATCTTCTTGGATGATTTTTAAAGATTGGGTTAACTTTGCCGTTCTTTCTTTTACCATTTCTTCTAAGGTTTCATTTTGAAGACGAAGTTCCCTATTCTTTTCAATCAATACTTGGTTTTCTCTTTGTTCCGCATTACGAATTCTTGCAGTTAACAATTTTAAAAGTGTCAAAGTCAGATCTGGACTTGTTTGCAACAATCGATGAAAATCTTCCCGAGTTAATATAAAGAGTGTAGAATCTTCCTTAGCAGATATATTCACTGTTCTCGGCGCTGAATCGATCAATGCAATTTCACCGAAATAATCCCCAGATACAAGATCACCAATAATTAATATTTCTTCTTTACTCTCATCTAAATACTTCCAAACTTCAACGGTTCCCGATTCAATGTAGTAGAAAGAATCGCCTAACGAAAACTGTTCGATGACAAGAGATCCCTTTGGAAAAAAAGCCGATTTCATTTCTTTCTTCAAAAAACTTAGATCTGCTGTTGGTTTCTCCTCGGCACCCATTCCGTGTAACCTAAACTTAGACTTCCGATTCCCGGTTGACTGAATCCAACGAAAAGGCAGGTTTACAAACAGACCAGTATTCTGCATCTTCCGAAAACGGATTAGAGTATCTGACTTTTGTCCCTTTTTCCACGAGAAGAGATTCTCCGGCAGAAAGAATGATAACCTCCCCATCTACTTCAATTTGTTTTTTACCCCGAATCATCAGTGTCCACTCATCGAAGTTAGGTGACTGAAAAGGTTCTCCCCAACCAGGAGGTGCTATCATATGAGCTAAGGAAAGGTCAGAGCTGCCGGTAGAGGGAATTCCAAAGTGTTCCGATATCGTTTTTCCACCAGGTACCGGAATTTGAATCGGGTCTTTTTGATGTTTAAAACCCATAAATTAAAAACCAGGGAATTTGAAATTAAATTTACTTTTAAGAAGTTCTTCCGTGTAAGACCAAAGTTTTCTTCTGGCAGTTACATCATATGAAGGTTCCGAACTCTTTTGAATTTCCTTTTTTACAAAATATTTTCCAGAAATGGAACTAATAGTAGGATCATTAACAAGGAATATAGAGGTCTCAGCACCTTTTTCCTCAGAGATCGCAAAGATATTCTGTGCAAACGTCAAAATAATTTTTGCCAAACCATCATTATTTTGACCAAACTTTGTTTTTACAAATCCCGGATGTAGGCAGTTGACAGTTATCTTAGTTTGACTTAATCGTTCTGCGAGTTCATAGGTAAAATAAATATTCATCAGTTTTGATCTTTGATACTGTTTCCAGCCGGAATATTCTTTTTCACCTAACAGATTATCGAAATCTAATGATACACCCATATGCGCTCGAGAAGCTACATTGACAATCCTTGATTCACCAGCTTTTTTTAATGAAGGAAGCAATCCAAGCGTCAGAATAAAATAATTTAAATGGTTTAAAGCAAATGTAGATTCAAGACCTTCCTTGGTTATTGAATATTGATCAAAATAAGCCCCTGCATTATTGAGTAATACATCGATTTTTGGATGGTCCTTTCGAATGGTCTCTGTTAATGAGAAAGTTTCTTTAGCAGAAGACAAGTCAGCCACATAAGAATGAACCGTTGCACCTGTTACCTGTAAAGAGTATACCAGTGCCGCAAGTTTATCTGGGTTTCGTCCAATTAAAATTAATTCATCTTGGTTTTTAGCAAAAGAATGAGCACAGACTCTACCAATCCCGTCTGTTGCACCTGTTATGACAATTGTCTTTTTCATGAAATGATCTCCTCTTTCATCTTTTTGGGAATGGTAAAAACAAACTTGGAACCGGACACTCCATCGCTATCAGCAAACATAACTCCTCCATTTACGGAAACGAATTCGTGGCATAACAAAAGCCCAATTCCATTTCCGGTTTCCCCTCCTGTTCCAGTAGATTTAATTACTTCTCCAACTTTGAATAGTTTGTTTAAAATTGACTTGGACATACCAACACCTGAATCAATAACGGAGACCTGCCAGTCTTTTCCTGTATCAACCGCATCAATTTGAATCTTACTATTACTATGGCTAAACTTTAAAGCATTAGAAACCAAATTTCGAATGACGGTAATAATCATTCTATCATCACAAAAAACCATAGCATGTGATGGAATTGCTACTTCAAATGTAATCCCTTTGTTAGAAGCACTTAGAACAAATAACTCTAAACATTCTCTAACAATATTATCCAACCTGTAATAGTGAGGGCGGTATTCTTCTTGTCCTCGTTGCAACTTAGACCATTCCAAAAGATTTTCCAATAACGAAAAAACTGATTCTGTTGCATCTACTAAGGATTGTGTCATTCCAGAAAGAGCGTCTTCTTTCTTCTTCATGTCCTCATTTAAGACTTTGAGTAACATTTTAATACCAGCAAGTGGCCCTCTTAGATCGTGTGAAATGATAGATAAAAAACGGTCCTTTGTTCCGTTAGCGACCAGAAGCTCTCGATTGACATTGGCCATTTGTTTCTCTAAGTTTCTCTGTTCCGTGTTGTCTCGGAAAACGAGTACCATTCCAATTTTTTTACGATTGGCATCTCTGATTTGTTTTGCGGTCACTTCCCAATATTTATCATCTTTTTCCCAAATCCATTTTGTAAGTGTTCGTTTCTCTGACAAGTGATCCAACTTAGAAATAATACCTGGAGATGAAGCGAAAAAATATTTATAGGAAAGTAAACTAGCATTCTTCGATGCAGTACAAAATAAATGTTCTGCGGCAATGTTCCAATCCACAACCCGATTGTTGAAATCAAGAATCACGACCGCTTCATCTAACTCATCTACAATTTCACCCCGCACCAAGGGAACTAAATCGAACATGCGATAGTATCCGATGGCAAAGAAAATCAAAATTACCTGCATCGTGCTCATTACCGCGGTTAAATTAATACCCGGCAAAGGCCTAACACCTAACTTGTGCAAAATGGCTGTGATCCAAATAAATAAATAAGAAATTAAAATTAAAAGATATCGCCGTCTTTCTGTTGATTTTGAAATAAAAATTCCCTTAACTAACAGGTATGCTACAAATACGGACCAAAAGAAAGAAAGAAAATATGATACAAAAAAACCAGCCGTATTAGTTACTTGGATCCATTGAATGCGATCATTGATGCTAACTAAATATGTATCTAAAGTAAGTGTTTTAAAAATCGGATCAAGGACACAAACTATTAGAGTTAAAAAAGGTTGGATTGTGAGTAAAACCCAAAACCTCCTAGTTAACAAATGTTTGTTTTGTGTGAACTCTAGTGAAACCAGAACCATTCCCACATTGGCAATGGCTACCCCGATATACAATAACGCAACGAATGTCCTATGTAAACTAGGACTGATAAATGCAAAGTCGATTCCATAGAATCCGGTCCACATCATGGATCCGAAAACTAAAACTAACAAGTATTTTACAATGTCAAGGCGGAAGGATTTTAAAATGAATAGCCCCAATGCAAGATTGAAGCTAAAGGCTAAAAAGAGAAGTAAACTATAGGGATGGAATTGCCACAAACTAAGACTCTTCGCTGCTTAGCATTTCACAATTGCCGTCAAAAACAACTCCATCAGCAATCTGAAGTTTTGCGGTGCGAATGTTACCTTGTACTTTTCCAGTGGATAACATTTCTAATCTTTGGGTTGCCGTTACATTCCCAATGATAGTTCCACCAACAACAACAGTACCAGCTTTGATGTTTGCTTTTACTCGAGCCCCTTCACTGATTACTAAATAACCGTCAGAGATAATTTCGCCGGTAAAATCACCGGATATTTGTAAGGGTTTTTTAAAAGCTAAAGTTCCGCTAAATGCTGTTTCTTTTCCGAGAATAGTAGCGATAACTCCGTGTTCGGTGATGGTTGGTTGCATTTCTTTTTTAGACATAGTTCCTATTTTGTTTTCATATTATAAACCCCATCCCAATCTTCTGGTGGGGGATCAGCGATATAATCATCACATCTTTCAATGTATAACTTCGAAGGGCCATCTTCGGGAAGGATTGCTAATCCTTTTTTGAACTCTTCTTTCGCTTCCGCGAACTTTCGCGATTTGTATAACGAAAGTGCGTGGTTATAGTGAACCAATACTGCTTTCATTTTATCACTGGCGATCATAGGGGCTCCTTATAGAAAATGACAACGGCAGTTGCGTAATGGTCAGCATGGCTGATGGATACGGAACTCTTGGTAAATCCTTTCTCTCGGAAAAACTTCTCAGTTTTCCCGCGGATGACTAGCGTTTTTTTACCAAAATTTGTGCCTGCCAATTCAATCTCGCGCATATCAGCCACCTCCCCCGAATTTAGGTTTAAGGCCTTAATTACGGCTTCTTTACATGCAAATCGACCCGCAAGATATGGAACGGGATCCTTGTGTTTGTGGCAATATTCCACTTCCTCATCTGTAAAAACCCGCTTAAGGAAGCGATCCCCATGTTTTTCTAGGAGCTCACGAATTCGATGATTTTCTACAATGTCGTTCCCGACCGATAACATAAGATGATTTATTTTCGCCGAAGTTCCAAGAGTCGAGCAAATAAAATATTGTTCTCCTTATGGTAAGGGCGCCTGAGTTTCACTCTCTCAGAATAATCGAAAGCGGCCGAAAAATCTCCATTTTTATATAGTGCCTCCGCAATATAATAGAGAGTTAGGCTATCTGATGGATTTTTTTGAATGTAATTTACAGCAAATTCCAGAGGAAAAGCGGACATTCTATGTTCAGTGTATAAATAAATTTTCTGCACTGAAAGAGGCGCATCATGAATCGACTCAAAATGATTGGAAATCGCATGTTCTACTTCATTCCATTTTTTTTGTTTATATAACGTAAGTGCCCTGAGGTATACAAAATGTTTGGGATGATTGACAGAAACGTGGACAGGCGATCCCTCTCCCGTGTATTCGACTCGGATCAATGACAAATCATCAATCAATTCACCGTGACTTTTGATGGCATCGCGGATTAATTCTAAATCGCCATGTCCTTCTAATGTTGTTTTAAGGAATAATTCATCATCCTCATTGACTTCCATTTCGACTTCTGAACCAATCAAAATATCGTCTCGACCATCCGATCCAATTAATAATAGATCTCCTTTCTCTAATTGGAAGGTATTAATCTGAAGGGCTTTTTTTGAAGCTAAAAGCCCGAGCTTTGCACAAACATAGTTATGAGGCAAGAAAAAAGTTTTATGTTTTCGGTATATCACCGGACGTGGATGTTCTGCATTTAAAAAATAAAAGAATCCAGTTTCGTCATCAATTAAACATAGAAACATAGAGATGAGCATAGATCCATCAAACGTAACAAGAGTATTATGTAATTCCATATATGCATTGCTGACCCACTTTTCTGGAGTGATATCTCTTACATCTTCCGATTGACCGTTTCTTTTTATAATGGCCTCAAAAACAGAACCAATGACCAATGCTCCACTGGCACCCTGCATAGACTTACCCATTGCATCACCATTCAGAACTACGATATATTTTTTATTCTGTAGTAAAATAGAAGAAGACACACATAAGTCTCCACCGATTTCAGAGCTCCATTGTTTATAAGAAAACTTTTTCTTTTGTTCCGTAAGGAACTGGATTTTCATATTTGAGGAACTGGCAAGGTTTTGCGTCAAAGGTTCAATCAGCAATGAAGCTAAAAAATAATCCCCGTCCTGTTGTTCTTTTAATCCCTGCACTTCTGTTAGGGCAAAATTCAATTCTTTTGTTCTTTCATCTACTTTCTGTTCCAAGTTAGTATAAAGTAATGAATTTTCAATAGACACTGCAATTTGCGAAGATAATATTTTTAAGATTTCAACTCTGCCCGGAGTAAAAGCATCCGTTGTAAGATTATTTTCTAAATATACAATCCCTACCACAGTTCCATGACTTAGAATCGGATAACAAAGTAGAGATTTTGGCAGAGTTGATTTTACATACGGATCATTTTTAAAATCGCCTTCTCTGGCAGCATCTCCACAAATAACAACAAGACCTGTCCTTACCACATAACCAATAATTTGTGAAGGAATTTTATTTTGGTTCACATAAGCAATAGGTTCCAGAAAATCTATTGCGAACGGAGATTCGGAATATACGGAAACCGATTCCTTTTCCACTTCCGATTCCGCTAAAACTTGCCAACCAGACTCTGCTTTCAGTATAAAATAACCTCTTTCGGCCCCAGCATTTTCTACCAGAATTTTCATCATCTTTTCCAAGAGCCGATTGAGTTGAATCTCTCCCGAAATGGTTTGGGAGGCTTTAATGACTGTGTTAATGTCTAAGCTAGAACCAACATCACCGAAAATATCTTTCGTAGTACTAAATAAAGAGAGACTATCAGTCGAATCTGTTCTAAAATTTCTTCCAATATATTTTTTTAAAGAGATGTGGTTCGCTTCTAATTGTTTAACCTTGGAAAGAAACCCATACTTTCCATATCGATAATGAGCTTCCACCAAATGCAGATTACTATATTGTTCGAAACCTGTTTCTTTCCACATCCTCACCAAAAATTCGTTTGCAATAGCTTCTTCGAGAATATAACTAGATTCACGAGCCAAAGAGATCGCTGTCTTACAGGCAATCACTGCTTGCGTTTTTTGGTTGGCTAAATATAATAACAAGGCCGAAATAATATGGTGTTTATGTCCAAAGTTTTCTGGAGCACTTTTAGCCCATACCTTCATTCGTTTCTCAAATCTTTGTAACCTCTTCTTAAGAGCTGATTTTGAAGTGTTTTTTGGAATTTGATTATCTACAAGCAGAGCAAAAGAAACAAGAGCGCCAAGAAATACATGTTCAGGAACAAACATCATTCCAAACATAGCTCCCTCTAGTGCATCTAACTTTCTTGAATACTCATAGGCCTTTTCTTTATCACCAAGGAAATATTCAATTCGCAACTTACATAAATAGTAATCAAAAAGTGCATTTGCATTTCCAGAAGATAACCATTCCGAAACAGTCTCTGATTCGGAAAAGTATCGGCCTTCCAAATTCATTGGATCAAGCGACTCTCCCCTCATGTTTTCAACCAGTTGCAAGTTAAGACGATGAACCTGGTATGCATGGTTTTGACGAAGGCTTAATAATGAAGAATCATAACGAAGTTGGCTTTTGTATAGGTCTTCAAGATTTTCACGAAATAATAAACCCTGAAAATGAATATTATTTAATGAATAAGATGAATACTGCAAATCACCTGTCTCCATACCAGATAAGAAACTATCCCAAAATATAGAACGACTTTCCCTCGCTGGATTTTTCCAAGGTGAAATCATATTAGCAAACATAAATAATGTTCTACATCGAAAAGCTTTCGCATCCAAAGTATCCAGTAAACGAACACTTAACTGACCAAATTTCAAACCAACTTCATAATTACCTAAACCAGATCCTTGAATGACACCCATTGCACAAAATCCAAAGGCACTGATTTCACATAAACCGTATTTCAAGGTGTGATTTACTAACTTTAAGACAATCACTGGAAACAAATCTGATTCCGCTAAAAAAGAAGGAGCAGTACATGCATTAAGTAGGCGCATAATTGCTAGATATTTGGGATCATTCGAAACAGGTAAGTTTTCTAAACTTTCAATAGACCTATGTCCCAACTTAATTTTAAATTTAAGAATTTCACGAAGTGGAGACAAAGGCCCCGCTTTTTTGGGCAATCTGACCCCAACAAGTTTTAATGCTTGTTTAAGAGTAACCAATACTTCCTTCATCTTATTTTGCGTAACAAGCATGGAAGATTGTAATTCATAAACCAAAATTTTGTCTAAATCATTCTGTGCAAAACTAAGTATATAGTTAAAACTTTTCTCAGCAGCTTCAAAATTCTTTGAAAGATATGCGGACCTTGCATAAGCTAAATGAAGTCTTAATGTATTTTCGTAATCGCTGTTCCATTCTGCATCCCTCATCAATCCGACCATACGGTCAAAAAAGTTAAAGGCAGCTTCATATGCCGATGAGTTCAGTGCTTTGAAGCCTGCTTTTTCATTTAGAATTCTTAATTCAGAAAATTCTTCATCCGTTTTCATTTGGGAAGCACCCAAATTTAATTGGTTAACAATTGTAAATAGATGATCCTCAAGTTTATATTTATATAATATTGAAAGGTAGGTTTTACCAATCTTATAATGGAGTTTTGCTTTTTCTTCCGGAGAGATGATCTTATATATTGCCTCACGAATTTTATCATGAGTAAAATTGGCGTCCTCCATACCAAGAACCAAAAACTCTTCATTGGCCAAGGCAACTAAATCCATAGAGGCTTTATGGAATGGTCTTTCGGCAATGGTTGCATAAATATCATGCCGAAACCAATTCCCAATACAAGCAGTTAGTTTCAGAGCATCAATTAATTCAGCCGACTGAAGATTAATCTTATCAATAATCAAATCGATTACGTTATCAGAGATATTTACAGAATCAATTTTGTCTTTATCCCAAGACCAATGATCATCTTTAAAATAAATGTATGATCTTTCGTAAAGGTTTTTAAACATCTCATTTACATGGAATGGATTACCTTTCGTTTTTTTCCAAATTACTTCCGCTATGGGCCTAATTTCCGATTCGGGAACAACAAGAGTGTCAGATACAAGTGAGGCTACATCACGTTCCCTTAGTGGCTCCAAACGAATTTCAGTAATGGGTAATTGAATTTCTCTTAATTCATCTAAAAGTCTATAAAATGGGTCTGTAGGAAAAACTTCATTATCTCGATAAGATAAAATTACAAATAAATGGTTAATTTCAGGATCTGTTAAAACTTCCTTCAAAAGCAGAATACTGGAAGAATCTGCCCATTGCATATCGTCTAAAAACAAAACGACAGGATGATCTTTTGTACAAATACTTCTCAGAAACTTTCTAAACACTAAATGAAAACGGTTTTCCGTTTCAAAACTATCCAGTTCAGGAGGAGTCGGCTGTTCACCTAACAACTGAAAAAGTTCAGGTACCACATCAATAATTAGTTTTGCGTTTGAACCTAAAGCCTCAGATAAACTTTTTTTCCATTCTTTTACGGAAGATTCACTTTCAGACAACAATTGCCGTACAAGGCCTTGTAATGCTAAGTTGATAGCTCGATAAGGAATGGATTTTTTATATAAATCAAATTTACCTGAAGTAAAGTATGCCTTTTCTCTTGTAACAGGCTTTTGAATTTCATTGATGAGAGCTGACTTGCCAATCCCAGACCGACCAGAAATCAGAAAAATTTCGATTCGACCTTCTTTTGCATCTAGAAATTTTTCTTCGAATATTTTAAGTTGGTCCTCTCTTCCATATAATTTTTTGGGAATTTGGAACCTAGATGATTTATCATTTTTTGCTAGTTCCATTTGGAACAAATCTAATGAGTCACGTCCACTTTCTAAAAGGATAGATTGAATCGCGGAAAGATCAGAAAGCAAACCAGTCGCCGTTTGATAACGATCTTCGGGATTTTTTTCTAGAAGTTTCATGATCAGGTCAGATACAATTTTTGGCGCGCCACTTCTCTCCTTGGGAGATAAAGGAGTTTTGGCAAGGTGAGCATGAACCATTTCTAAACTATCGGTGTATAAAAATGGCAAATCCCCAGTGATTAACTGGTACAAGGTGACACCTAGCGAATAGAAATCAGTTCGATAATCAACCGTTCGATTCATCCTACCTGTTTGTTCAGGAGAAATGTGTGCAAGTGTTCCTGTAAGATTCTGGTTCATCGGAAGATAAAAACTGCGATGAGTGAGAAGAGTTGCCGAACCAAAGTCAATGATCTTAAGCGCACCGGTATCCGGATTATAAATTATATTCTGAGCTTTGATATCATTATGAACCACTTTTGCCTTATGAATGTCCGTAAGCGCCTTACAGACTTCAATAGCAATACTTAAAAAAGTGGCTATATTGCTATATTTTCCACTTAATTGCAGTTTGGCGAGATCGGTAAAACCAACATTTGGAAATACAATAGCAACTGTATTTTGATAAGATTCTAAATCTAAAGGTCTTAATGTGTATGGAGAATCGATAGAACGTAAAATTTCAAATTCGTTTTTAAATCGAGTGATCTCCTGGTTATCGGGATAATCACGATTGAGTAACTTGATTACGACAGGTTCCCCAGACGAAGATTCCCCAACGTATACAGAACTTCTTTTACCTAAATGAAGTTCTCTTAAAGCTGTATATTTACCAACAGTGAACACAAAAATTTCCTATTTTGCTGTTTTTCCACCATCAACAGGAATCACAGCTCCCGTGATAAATGAAGCTCCGTCGGAAGTAAGCCATAAACAAGTTTTAGCAACCTCTTCAGGTGTTGCCATTCTACCTAAAGCATACGATTTCATTCTCTCTTTTTTGACTTCTTCTGGATTAGGAACATTAGCATAAAACACATCATCCATTTCTGTTTGTATTCCACCAGGACACAAAGCCACAACCCGAATTCCCGAAGAACCATATTCTAAAGCCGCTGATTTTGTTAGCCCAATGATTCCGTGTTTTGTCATAGAATAAGGACCTGCTTTTTCTTTTCCTCTAAGTCCTAACGCAGAAGAAACATTGATAATGGCTCCACCCTTCCCTTGGCTCAAGAACTGTTTTAATTCAAACTGCATAGAAAGGAAGGTGCCTTTTAAATTTACATCCATCACAGAATCAAATATATCTAAAGGATAATCTGCAGTGGCCTTAAGAACTCCAGAAATTCCCGCATTGTTAACTGCAACATCAATAGAACCATATTTGGAAACAATTGATTCAATAAAATTACGAACTGCTTCCGATTGTGTGACATCACAGCGAACAAACATTCCGGTGCCACCTTCTTTTTCAAGAAGAGCTAAAGTTTCCTCTCCCTCCTGTTTACGTCTTCCGCAAAATCCAACCACATAACCAGCGTTCGCAAATTCTAATACGATAGATCTTCCAAGTCCAGAAGTTCCTCCGGTCACTATTGCTACTTTTTTTCCACTCATTGGATTTCCCTTTCTTCGATCAAACGTCCATAACGATTGATTGCTTCCTTTACATTTGCCCGGTCTAATTCTGAAATGATTTCGAAACGAAATCCAGCAAAAAAGGTGTCCTCATTATTATCGTCTTCTTTGATCCATAATAAAATACAAGTTCCATGAACAAAGCCGACAATATCAAAATGCATAAAAAATTCTAGTTGCCCGCTATCGGCTAATTCACCGGGATGAATCCCTGAGCAGCGCACCATAAACCCTGAACTTGAGATATTTTCAATGGTTGATACAATATTCCTTCCGTTTTCCCTGATCGAAATATTATTTTTGAACTGATCCAGCACTCTAAACCTTGGATCAATTTCATATACTTCTTCCTGTGTACTTTTTAAGCGCTTATAGACCTTTAAGGGCAAAATACTTGCAGCCATTTCTATTTTTGTAATTTCTTGGTTTTCCTGATAAGCCGTAATTTCTAGTTTTGAGTAATTCCAATATCCAGATTTACTAAACTTTGTTTCTTTTGCAATCGCCCTTAACTTGATAGGCATATTCATTTTTGCATACTGGAAAAATTCCGAGTTTAAATATAACAATAAAAAGGTGACACCTTCAAAAGGAACCTTTCCAAACATATGGTTACATGCAATTCCAAACTGCCTAGCAGCTTCAACAATTTGCATACCGGAAATATGTTTTAAATTTGGCGGAGAAAAAAACTTATGATTCGGTGGAACATAAAGGTTTGCAAAAAAAGTATCTTTTTTGGGGATCTCAGCGAATCTTTCAAAGATTGAGGATATCTTTGACTTTTCAACATTGCCGACATAATAGTCACGTCGTTTGACTATCTGTAAAATACGAATTTCATCAGCCTCTGTGACTTTATCTTTTAAAACGTATTGTTGTAATTCTGAATCAAACTGATAGAAGTTACTAATAAATTCTAATTGTGTTTCATCAATTGCCGCTTCTTTTACGATTCTTTCTGCAGAATCTTTGCGAATACGATAGGGAATTGTTTTAAGTTGGTAATAGTCTCCACTAATATCCTGCTTTTTTGCATAATACTGCAAGAGAAAGTCAATTTCCTCTTTAGAAAGGTTTGGAAAAACATGTTCTTCCATGACGACAGCTGTTATCATTCGAGGAAGTGCCCTTCGAATGTTGGAAACAAAACTATCGTCTTGGTAATATGTTCTAGTATATCGTTTGTCTAGAGGTAAAACTGCGGGAAGTTCATCTTTTTCAAAAACAATCATAAGTATCAACCGGGAATCTACATTGAGGATTAGTCCGTAGATTCCGACGAGATACAATTCCGCGCAACAAAATTAACAACGATTTGGCAAATTTATGTTAATATCACCTAACTACAGTTACAGAACAAGGTGCATAGTGTACGACTCGGTCTGAGACACTACCCATGATAAATCTTCCTAGAATTCCGTGACCTCTGCTTCCAATCACAATCAAATCAACTTTTTCTTTTTCCGCCAATTTGCATATTTCCTCAGCAGGATATCCTTCCAATACAACTCGCTCCCATTTCACGGAAGTTTCATCTAAGATTGGGTGTATTTTTTCAAAACGTTGCTCAGAGATCCACTTCACTCGATCCTTGCCCGCAGGAGCAGCATCATAGTATCCAGGTAGAGGACCGAAATCTTCAACCACTTCAACGACATAACATTTTGCATTACTTGCCTTTGCAATTGCCAGACCAAATTCCAATGCTTTTGCGGAACTGGGTGAACCATCAATAGGGATGATCAGCTTTTGAATCAATTTTTCCATTCCAAAAGTCTACCACCTTAATGGATTTGGGAAAGTGAAATTCCTTTGACAAATGTCAAAATTTTCAAATATAACAACGGGAACAAAAACCTAATATTAAAAGGAAAGGATGGAATTTGGTGGGTTTATTTTTTCCCACCTTCATCTTCCTTTGTTAAATAATACGCAACAAGGATCGGTATTGTTGTCACAAGAATGACAAAAACAGCAACCACATTAGTCACGGGTCTTTGTCTTGGACGTATAAACTCAGTTAACATCCAGATAGGAACAGTCGATTGTTGCCCTGCTGTAAATGTGGTTACTATCACTTCATCAAATGATAATGCAAAAGACAACATACCACCAGCTAACAATGCAGTAGCGATATTTGGTAAAATCACAAATCGAAATGTCTGCCAAGGATTAGCACCCAAATCCATTGAAGCCTCGACCATTGAATGAGAACTTCTTCGGAGTCTTGCGAGCACATTGTTATACACTGTCACAATACAAAAAGTAGCATGTGCTATCACAATGGTCCAAGTACTAAATGGAATTCCAAAAAGAGACATCGCAGATCTAAGTGATATACCAGTTACAATTCCAGGAAGAGCGATTGGCAAAATCACAAGAAAGGAAATCACTTCTTTTCCAAAAAACTTACTACGGTAAACAGCAAGACAAGCCAAAGTTCCCAGAATGATTGCTAAAATCGTAGAAATTGTTGCTACTTGAGAAGACAAAATGATGGCCTCCCAAATATCATTTCTATCCCAAGCCACTCCAAACCATTTGAGTGTGAAACCTGGTAATGGAAATTGGAATGTTTTCTCATCAGTAGAGAATGCATACATGATAATGATAAAAATGGGTATATGGATAAAAAGAAAACCGAGAGTGGTTGCCAGTTTTAATCCGATGGTTCCGAAATTCCATTTAGAGGGCATCGAAGGCTCCTAATCGTTTGGCAATCATGAGATATACCATCATAATAATGATCGGTATCATTGAAAATGCTGCCGCCAAAGGAATGTTACCTGCAGTTCCTTGGTGAGTGTAAACAGCCATTCCAATAAAGTAACTCGAATTCCCTATGATTGTGGGAATGATATAATCACCTAAGGTTAAAGAAAACGTAAAGATAGAGCCCGCGACCACCCCAGGAAAAGCTAGTGGTAATACCACTTTACGAAAAGTTTGAGCCGGCCCCCCTCCTAAATCAGAGGAAGCTTCGAGCAAAGATTTTGGAATTCTTTCCAAAGATGCTTGGATGGGAAGGATCATATAAGGAAGCCAAATATAAACAAAAACCAAAAACATCCCAATATAAGAAAACGATAATGAAGTTCCCCCAATCACTGGAATCGATAAAACCAAATCTAATACATGTAAGAGTCCAAGTTTTTCCAAAATCCAAGTAAGAATTCCCTCTTTTGCCATGATGAGTTTCCAGGAATAAACTTTTACAAGATAACTCGACCATAGAGGTAACATAACTCCCAAATACAATATTGGTTTTAATTTAGGACCTGCATACATCGCCATATAATAGGCAATCGGAAATGCAATGATTGCACTCACAATAGTGACCGTAAAAGCCATTGTTGTTGTACGAATGATGATATCCCAATTGGTACTTTGGCGAAATAAATCATAATATGATTCAAAAGTGAATTCTCGTTTGATCACTCCAGAAAAAGAATCAATAGAGAAAAAACTTTGAATGAGAAGTGTAAAGAGGGATCCCAAATACACAACCCCAAGCCAAACAAGGAGAGGTGTGAGTAATAATAATATCGCAAGGCCTTTTCGATAAAAAAGGAAGGTAAAGAACTTATCTAAAGTGTTTGTCATTTACGAATCCTTAAAGCAGATGCATGTCTGAATCTTTCCAACCCACAAGAACTTCCGAACCAACAGCAATATGTTCAGCAGAAATTTTTAAATTTTGAGTGGAAGCAATGATACGAGAACCATTGGGAGTTTCAAAATGCATTTTAGAAGTAGCACCTGAATACACTTGGCTTTTTAAAATCGCCTTAAAGGTTCTATAGCCAGTGGAATGATTGTTTTCCTGTGCGTTGGCAAAGATATGGACTCGTTCTGGGCGAATCATTCCTTTTCCGTTTTGACCTGTAAGCCGTTTAGTTTCTTCCAATGATAGGATATTAGAAGTTCCTACAAAATTTGCAACAAACTCAGTTTTAGGTCGATCGTACAATTCTTCTGGCGTAGCAATTTGCTCCACCTTACCTTTGTTAAAAACAGCAATTCGATCAGACATGGAAAGCGCTTCTTCTTGGTCGTGAGTGACAAAGATAAAGGTAATCCCCACCTCTTTTTGAATGGCTTTTAGCTCTAGTTGCATCTCTTCTCTTAACTTGAGGTCGAGAGCACCAAGAGGTTCATCTAGAAGTAAAACACCCGGACGATTGATAAGGGCTCTTGCTAGTGCGATCCTTTGTCTTTGCCCACCAGATAATTCCGAAGGTTTGCGATTTCCCACATCGGGCAGTCGAACCATAGAAAGCATCTCTGCCACTCTTTGGGTAATCTCTTTTGTGGGAGTGTTTTTGATTTTTAATCCATATCCCACATTTTCTGCAACAGTCATATGTGGGAATAAGGCATAATCTTGAAATACTGTATTCACATTTCTTTTGTAAGGTGGGATGCCTGTTACATCAACACCTTCCAAAAGAACCCTTCCAGAGGTTGTATCTTGAAAGCCTGCCACCATACGGAGACAGGTAGTTTTTCCCGACCCGGAAGGGCCTAACATCGAAAAGAATTCACCTTTTTTAATTCCAAAGGAGACATCATCCACAGCAATAAATTGATCGAATTTCCTTGTTACATTTTGAAATTCAACATCGAAAACTTGGCCCATTCTTTCTCCTTCAGAACTCATGTGATGTTAGGATTTATTTACTTCCAATGATAGAAATATAATCTTCAGCCCATTTTTTATATGGCACACATTTTCTGCCACCGGAACAATCTTCTTTTGGTGTTCTCCAGAAAGAGATTTTTTCAAAGTTATTGAATCCGTTTATGGCACAACCTGTATCACCGAGAAGTGCATTTCCTTTACAAGCAGAAGGAACGGAAGGTACTGATCCGAACCAAGAGGCAAGGTCACCCTGTACTTTTGGTGAAAGTGAATGTTCTAACCACTTATAAGCACAGTTTACGTGTTTAGAATCTTTATGAAGCATTGTACTGTCAGCCCAACCAGTGGCTCCTTCTTGTGGAACGACAGATGCAACAGGTTGTTTTTCGCTCACGAGGAGGTTTACTTGGAATGGCCATGTAGAAGAAGCAACAAGTCCTTCTTTTTTAAAATCATCTACTTGAACCATTGCATCATGCCAATACTTAGGAACTAATTGTCTTTGTTTTTTTAATAGTTCAATGACAGCATTGTATTGTTTTTCATCCAACTCATAAGGATCTTGAATTCCCAATTCTGGTTTAGATTGTTTTAAATACAACGCAGCATCGGCGATGTAAATTGGACCATCAAACGCTTGTACGCGGCCTTTGTTTGATTTTCCATCGGGAAGAACTTGTTCTTCAAAAACAATATTCCAACTTGTGGGAGCCTTTTTGAAAACTTTTGTATTGTACATAAGTACGTTTGGACCCCATTGATAAGGAACACCGTAATGTTTTCCTTCCACAGTATGCCAAGGAGCATTTTGCAAACGAGAATCGACATTTTTCCAACTAGGGATCAGGTCAGTGTTGATTTCCTGAACCTTTCCTCCCGCAACCAAACGAAGTGATGCATCACCGGAAGCAGTGACAAGATCAAATCCACCTTCGTTCATGAGAGCTACCATCTCATCGGATGTAGCAGCAGTTTTTACATTTACTTTACAGCCAGTATTTTTTTCAAATTCAGTGACCCAGTCATATCCTTTGTCTGTCTCACCACGTTCAATGTATCCCGGCCAAGCAACGATGGAAACTTCACCCTCGCCTTGTCCGATTTCGGAAACCTTAGTTTCTTTTTTGCCGCAGGCAACTGCAAATGCAATTGTAAGTACCGCAACAGAAAAAATCACTCGTTTGTATGAATCGAATTTCATAAACCTATGTGCTCCTGGTTTTACTTATGTCAGGGATTAGATACCAAAAATCCAAAATTAAGCAACCACTTCCTAGGTTTTCAAAAAAAAGGTAGGAATTTTTAGGAGCTGGGATTTCGATGAAAGCACAGGTTTGGTATGAAATACATCAAAGACAAAGACCTTTTCCGACAAGAAAACTTCATCGGCGGGATATGGTGCCCTGCGGAAAACAAAAAAGAAATTTTAGTACATAACCCCGCAAGTAATGAAGTGATCGGAAACATTCCTCATTCCACCGAAAAAGATACAGCGAACGCCATTCGTTCGGCCAAAGAGGCGCACCACGATTGGAAAACGCTTCCTGCCAAAGAAAGAGCAGGAATTTTACGCAAATGGTTCCAACTCATGATGGACAACCAAGAAGATCTTGCCCTAATCATGACACAAGAACAAGGGAAGCCACTAACGGAAGCTAGGGGGGAAATTGCTTATGCAGCATCTTACATAGAATGGTTTGGTGAAGAAGCAAAACGTTCCTATGGAGATATCATTCCCTCTCACAGAAAAGACACAAGAATTCTTGTTTTAAAAGAACCAATCGGTGTGGTGGGAACCATTACACCTTGGAATTTTCCTGCTGCCATGCTTGCCAGAAAAGTAGCACCAGCCCTTGCAGCAGGATGTACAGTAGTATCAAAACCCGCAGAACTGACTCCCTATTCGGCTCTTGCAATGGCAGTTCTGGCTGAACGAGCAGGACTTCCCAAAGGCGTATGGAACGTGTTAGTGGGTGATCCCATTGCGATCGGAAAAACAATTTTAGAAAGTAAAGATGTCCGCAAACTGAGTTTTACTGGTTCTACCAAAACGGGGATTTACTTAATGGAAAAATCTGCGGCTACATTAAAAAAACTTTCACTCGAACTCGGAGGTAATGCTCCCTTTATCGTATTTGAAGATGCAGACTTAGATGAAGCAGTGAAAGGTGCCATGTTATCCAAATATAGAAACACTGGACAAACTTGTGTTTGCGTGAACCGTTTCCTGGTTCATATATCCGTAGCTGATATATTTGCAAAAAAACTAGCAGACAAAGCAAAGGAACTTATAGTCGCCAATGGAATGGAACCAAATGCCCAACAAGGCCCACTCATAAACGATGCCGCTCTGGAAAAAGTAAAATCACATATTGCTGATGCTCTTTCTAAGGGTGCAAAAATCCTTACTGGTGGGAAAGAACATACTCTCGGTGGGAATTTTTTTGAACCTACAGTGTTATATCCTGTTAACTCATCAATGATTGTCACAAAGGAAGAAACCTTTGGCCCAGTATCTTGTATCCAAACCTTTCAAACAGAAGAAGAAGCCATCCAACTAGCCAATGACACAGACTTCGGACTTGCTTCTTATTTATATACCAAGGACATGGCACGCACGTTCAGAGTCGCCGAACAATTAGAATACGGTATGGTGGGAATTAACGAAGGATTAATTTCTTCTGAACAAGTCCCTTTCGGGGGAGTCAAATTTTCTGGAATGGGACGCGAAGGTTCTAAATACGGACTCGATGATTATACAGTAACCAAATATCTCTGCCTCGGAGGAATCAAATGACGGGCAATCAAAAACAAACTAACCAAACTTTATGGGAAAGAAGACTCGCAAACGTTCCGAGAGGTGTGACGACCGCCTATCCAGTGTTTGCTGAAAAAGCAAAAAATGCAGAAATTTGGGATGTCGAAGGAAAAAGGTTTATAGACTTCGGTGGTGGGATTGGAGTCCAAAACACAGGACATTGCCACCCAAAAGTAGTCGCTGCCATCCACAAACAAGTGGACCAAGTACTTCACACCGCTTTCCAAATTATGCCTTATGAACCATATATAGTTCTTTGTGAAAAACTAAATGCCAAAGCACCGATTGAGGGAGGAGCCAAAACCATCCTTTTTTCTTCCGGTGCAGAGGCTTTGGAAAATGCAGTAAAAATTGCGAGAGCAGCCACTGGACGACCAGGAATCATCAGTTTCCTCGGTGGATTTCATGGTCGAACCATGATGGCCCTTGCCCTCACAGGAAAAGTGGTTCCATACAAAAAAGGATTCGGACCATTTCCTAGTGATGTTTACCACATTCCTTTTCCTATGGATTACCACGGAGTCACAGAAGACGATTCGATCAAAGCGTTAAACAATTTATTTAAAGCAGATATTGACCCATCTCGTGTGGCAGCCATTGCCATTGAACCCGTGCAAGGTGAAGGTGGTTTTTATATTGCCTCTCCTAGTTTCCTTAAAAAACTTAGGGCCATTTGTGATGAACATGGAATCCTACTGATTGCCGATGAAGTGCAGTCCGGTTTTGCAAGAACAGGAAAACTTTTTGCGATTGAACATTCTGGTATCAAACCAGACCTCATCACCACTGCAAAATCTCTCGCGGCAGGGATGCCACTTTCTGCAGTGATTGGAAAAACATCTATTATGGATGCAGTAGAACCTGGTGGACTTGGTGGAACTTATGCAGGAAATCCAGTGGCTTGTGCTGCAGGGATTGCCGTGATGGATCTTATCGAAGAAGAAGGAATTTTTGAAAAGTCCGTCAAACTTGGTAAACTTTTAATCTCTGAATTAAATGAAATCAAAAAATCCTACCCACATATTGGCGAAATACGTGGGTTAGGTGCAATGGTTGCTTTCGAACTTGTCGAAAATGGAGATGCAAATAAACCATCTGCGGATTTGGCAAAAAAATTAACTGCAAAAGCTTTAGAACATGGACTAGTTTTACTTTCTTGTGGTGTATATGGAAACGTGATCAGAATTCTTGTTCCCATCACTGCTGAAGAGTCTGTGGTCAAAGAAGGTTTAAGTATCATAACAAAATCACTAAAGGAAATCTAAAAACAGCATGGAAGAATATAAACTTTGGATTGATGGGAAATGGACAAATACAAGTGGCGGGAAACTTATGGACATCGAAGACCCTGCCACTGGCAAAAAAATTGCGAAGGTCATTGATGCAAGTGTGGCCGATGTCGACAAAGCAGCTCAAGCGGCTCACAAAGCTTTTTATGATGGAAGATGGTCTGGACTTACACCCGGGGAACGATCCAAAGCCATTTGGAAACTCGCAGATCTTTTAGAAGAAAAAACAATAGAGTTTGCAAAAGCGGAATCTCTCAATGCAGGAAAACCTTATAAAAACTTGAGTTTGGCAGGAGATATTCCTTTTGCTGTCGATAACATTCGTTTTTTTGCAACAGCGGCTCGAGATGTACATGGAAGTCGAGCAAACGAATACCAACCTGGGTATACATCTATCCTTCGAAGGGAACCTGTTGGTGTTGTGGGTCAAATTGCTCCTTGGAATTATCCACTTCTTATGGCCGTTTGGAAATTTGGACCTGCTCTTGCCGCAGGTTGCACGATCATTCTAAAGCCAGCTCCTGGAACTCCAATCACCACACTTATGTTAGCTGAACTAACAAAAATAGCAGGGATTCCTGATGGAGTCATCAATATTGTCACTGGTGGAAATGCCACAGGACAAGCCATTGTAGATCATCCCCTTGTAAGAATGGTTTCTCTCACTGGATCAACGGGAACAGGAAAAAACATTATGAAGTCCGCCTCTGATTCTTTAAAACGAGTGCATTTAGAACTCGGAGGAAAAGCGCCACTCCTAGTTTTCGATGATGTGGATATCAACCTATTTGCCGCAAAAGCTGCGTTTGGTGCTACTTGCAATTCAGGGCAAGACTGCACTGCCGCCACAAGAATTCTTGTTCCCCAATCGTTACAGAAAAAAATTACAGATGCAGTTGTCGATGCAATGAAAGCGGTAAATGTTGGTGATCCCTTCAACGACAAAACCGAAATGGGACCGCTGATCTCGGCCGTCCACCGCGAACGAGTCTTTGGATTTATGGATAGAGCCAAGAAAGAAGGAGCCAAAATTCTTACCGGAGGATCAGTACCCAAAGGCTTAGACAATGGATATTTTTTTGAACCGACTGTCATCACAGATGTAAAACAAAACTACGACGTTGTGCAAAATGAAATCTTTGGGCCTGTTCTTACGATCCAAACGTATGAAAAAGAAGAAGAAGGAATTAAACTTGCAAACGATGTAAACTATGGTCTCGCCTCTTCCATTTGGACTAAGGACATAGCACGCGCTATGCGAGTATCCAAACAATTGGAATTTGGAACAGTTTGGGTCAATGATCACCTTCCACTAGCTTCGGAAACACCTCATGGTGGATTTAAACAATCCGGATTTGGAAAAGATCTCTCCATCGAATCAGTAGGTGATTACTTAATCACAAAACATGTAATGGTGGGAGGAGTTTAATTTCTCTTTACAAATAGGAAGAATCGGATGTCTAAGGGGCTATGGCATCCGAAAAAAATCCGATTGTTTCCTTTTTTGAATGGTTGGCTCCAAGATTCCATCTTCTAGATGACTTGGACAAACCTGGCACTATCGAATCAGTACAAAAAGGTGCGGAACTAAGAGGTTCCAACCTTTGGACTTTGATTTTTGCCATTTTTATTGCAAGCATTGGTCTTAACGTCAACTCCACGGCCGTCATCATTGGGGCGATGCTTGTATCACCACTAATGGGACCCATAGTGGGAATTGGATTTGCCGCCGCCACAAACGACTTTGACAATTTAAAAAAATTTCTTAGAACTCTTTCCGTGGCAACGATTGCAAGTATTGCCACTTCCTTTATTTACTTTTCCCTTTCACCAATTAACGAAGCTCAGTCGGAACTATTAGCAAGAACTTCACCCACAATTTACGATGCTCTGATTGCGATCTTTGGTGGTGCCACAGGAATCATTGCCAATACCAGAAAAGAGAAAGGTACAGCCATTGCAGGAGTTGCGATTGCAACAGCCCTTATGCCTCCCCTCTGCACCGCAGGATATGGATTATCACAAGGGAACTGGACTTATTTTTTGGGAGCCACATACCTATTTTTAATCAATTCCATTTTCATCGCCATCACTACTTTTATTTTTGTTCGCTATATGGAATTTCCGAAAGTGAGTTGGGGATTATATAAAGAAAAAGAACGAAAGGTAAAAATTTATTTGGCTCTATTTACCCTCATTCTCATCATTCCATCAATTTTTACTGCTTATCAAATCGTACGGTCATCCTACTTTAAAGGAAAAGCCTCTGAGTTTATTCGTAACGAAATTTTAATAGATAACCGCAGAATTTTGGAAAAAGAAATTACATATCAAAAAAATCCCAAAATCGAACTCACAATCATTGGTCCAAAAATTGACGAAAACAAAGAAAAAGAATTACAAAGTAAATTAAAATATTACAATATTGAAAATACAAAACTCATCTTACACCAGGATCTCTCTTCCTCCAATATAGATAATTTAAAATACGAAATCCTATCTGAAATCTACAAATCCAACACAAACTATACCCAAATCAATACAGAGATGATAGCAAAAGAGATCCAAATATTTTTCCCGAATCTTATCTCGGCAAGCTTCACAAAGACAAAAAAATTTGACATGAACCAAAACATCTATGTAGACACAAATATTTTTGATTCGGAATGGACAAAACTCCCAACAGAGAATGACAAAAAGAAATTAGAACAATACATCGAAATCAGAACTGGAGAAAAACAATTAGAACTGATTACAAGAGAAGTGTTAAAAAACTAAAATAGATTCAAGAAGAGACATCGAATCTATTGTCCTTAGTTTGTGTTTGGGATGAATTTAAACTAAGGACGCTTGTTTTAAAAAATCTTTAAAAGTATCGATGTCTTTTGTGAAAAAAACTGGTTTGGGTGCTTTTGTTTCCTTCAAAAGAAACACTATCCCTTGGTTGTGAAGAACTACTTGGTCTAATTCGTCAGGTGTGTAAGTATAAGTAACATTTCCTGAATGAAACAAAAACTTTCCATTTTCTTCACGTAAACTTCCCGAACCAATCCGTTTGAAGTTCTTAAGACCATCTTCCATAGATTCAATGTCTGAGGCTTCCTCACCAAACGTAAGTTTACCGGAATAATCCAAAAACAAAGTTCCCTCAATTTGAAATCTGCTTTCTTTCGGTGCAGGTGGTTCCTCTTCCAAATTTCCATCTTCTGTTGGCAATAAAACTTCCGATTTTTGAACTACAGAAGGGGTTACTTCCTCTGGTAAAGAGTAGGAAATATGGCGATCATCAGAAATGGCACGTTCCTTTCTAATTCTCTCATCTAATTGTGGCGAAACAGAAGGGCCTTGTGGCATTCGGTACGGGCTCGGGCTTTGCGGTTTTCTCTGTGGGTAGGTTGTAGGTTTTGCTTTTTGTGGAGAAAGGGCTACGTACAAAAAACATAGAACACCCACAAGAATCATAGCAAAGGCTGCAAACAACATACTACCTATATTATCTTGCCAAACGGCGATTCCCTTGATTACATTTTTTCTTTACAAGGGTTTCGAAAACGGAAACCCTTCCTTTATGTTCGAAGAAGAACCCTCTACTCTCAAAGAAAAAATCTATCGTGCGATTATTGCCCTCTTTTTATTCATTTTGGTCGGAACCCTTATCATCACATTTTTGCCTGGGGACGCAGAACAAAGCCTTGTAGGTGCCATTACAGGCCAAAATTCGACAAAGGCCGGAACCATAGCAGGTCGAAGTATCCCCGTGGACTACTTCAATGCAGCCAAACGCGACTGTTACTACCGCTACCAACAATATGGCCGTGAAACCGCTCAAAACCCAGAACTTCTCAATTCTTGTGCTTATTCTACGGTTCGGGAAATCTATATTGCAAACGACATTGCTACGGCCGTTGGATTCCAAGTTTCCGAAATTAGCATCAAACGAGAGATGTCTAGGCAAGCAAGGGAAGTTCATAAAGAATCCGTTTCCCAAGCCGGGTATGGAGAAGAAGATTCTCGTTCGCTCACAGAGATTTACCAACAAATTTACCGATCGGCACCGATGAATTACCGCATCGATTCTGCCACAGGATACGCTCTTTATCCGAACTTTTTAGACCAACTCCTCACTCCTTCGGAAAATGAGCTAGAGTTGGAAGATGAAGCCAAACGTGCTAAAATTTCTTTTCGAATCGTTGCCGTCTCCGAAGTCAATTTACTCAATGCGGTCGAAGCCAAAATCAATATTTCAGACGCAGAACTAATGAAAGAGTACGAAAAAGAAAAAAAAGAAGGATCACTTGCCAAAGATCCTTCTGGAAACTTTGTGAGCTTCGAATCAAGAAAACCACTTTTGCTTTCCAAACTAAAATTTGATCGGAAAAGAAAGGAAGTCGAAGCATGGAAAGGTCGAATTTCTGCAAAAATTTCCGAGCCAAATGCTTTGGAAGCCATTGCTCAGGAAACTCTCCAACCAATAGAGACAGTTTCTAATGTTTCCTTATCTGATTTAAAACTTGTCACTTCGAACCGTGGCAATAGCTACCGTTTGGCGAACTCTGCCAAATTTTGGGAAACTCTAGCCAATGATCCGTTTTCCAAAAAAACGGTAGTGGGACCTTTTTCTGATAACGACAAACAGGTTTATGTAGAGTTTGGGGACTTAACTTACGGACAAACCACAGCCAAAAAACCGTCTGACCAAGCTGCAGATTTTTTGAAACAAAGGCAACTTCTTAGCTTTTTTCTTGAAATAAACCAGTCCCTAGCAGCAGAATACAACGTAGAGAAAAAAGGCCTTCTCTCTTTAGAATAAATGCAAATTAAAGCCGACTTCATCAACCCGTTCCTGGAAGCAGCCACCATCGTTTTTCGCGATGTCCTACAACAGGATCTCATCCGAGGAAAAATCGGAATCAAAGATTCACCTGCACCGAGTCATGAAATTGCAATCATCATTGGCGTAGTAGGTTCTTTTAGTGGTGAAGTGGTTTATAGTATGAACCTCGATGCTGCCTACAAAATATCTCGCAAACTGGTTCCAGGTCTTTCTGATGATGATGTCAAAAACGAGTACAAAGACATCCTCGGTGAGATCGCCAACATGACTACAGGTAATGCGATGAATATTTTTACATCGGCAGGCCAATCTGTAGAGATTACAACTCCGAACATCCAAGAAACAAACAACACTTCTGTAAGGTTTAACAAAAAACCAACACTCTCCATCAACTTATATTCTAAATTTGGACGAATCGAAGTAAACGTTGCGATTGCTTAAAATCTTAGTCTTAAATAGAAGAACCTAAAACCCGCATTCTTTCGCGGGTTTCTTTTTTAAAATCATATCCTGGAACCGTTGTTTTTCCCTCCACTCCATTCATATAGAGCTGGTAGTATTTTAAAGAACGTTCTAAATCCCTTTCGTCCCAACTACTCTCATAAATTTTACCTAAGTAATAATGAGCAGGAAGATACTCCGCTGATTCTTTAAAATTTTTAATGATATTCACCAATTGGTGAGCTGCAGAACGAAATTCCTTTTTGCGAATAAGAAGGATTGCCATCGCATAATGTGATCTAGGTGTGAGTTCTGGATGTTTTGGATACTCTGTAACAAGTTTTAGATATTCTTTGTAAGCCTTTTCTTCCGATTCAGTGTTCCCAATCCGATCCAAAGAACGTGCCAGTTCAAATTGCGTTTTAATTTTGAGATCTGGATCTTCTTGTTTTTCAACAAGTGCTGTCGAATCTTTATCGTTGCCATCCAAACCAAACAAATTAGTATTCTCAACCCGAGAGAACTTTGCAACATCTCCTTCCTTTCCATAAGAGTCAGCAAATTCGGATTCGGCGGATTTTTTCTGGTCTCTTGTCAAATAGGCCTTACCTTTTTGAAAAGATGCTAGAGAAGGATCAATGACTTCCTTCTTTTTTTTCTTTTTCTCTACTGGTTTAGATTTTGTTGTAACAGAGATTTGGTTGTCTGCTGCAACTGCTGATGAAGGTGTTTTCGAATTTATTTCTGTAGATGTAGATGGCTGAAATTTTGAATTAGAGTTATCATTGTTCCAAGTTTCAGGAAATGGCAAAAACAATTCAGTTGTTTGAGCATGTAGCGAAAAAATATCTCCCATACTCAAAAGAGGAAATAAAACAATCACAAGGAAACTAGATCTTTCGATCAAAACTCGAAATCTAGAAGTAAAAAACAGGAATTTCCCCTTCATCGTAAGTTCTTTGGAATTCGCTCTAAACTTCTTGGTTTCCCGAGACCTTCACTTGCTTCAGGAGGTTTCGGCAACTTTAAAGTTTCCAAATTTTTCTCCTCGTTTTTTGCCTTCACTTTCTTTTCTAAGTCAGACACCCGTTCCAACATTTTTTGCATCCGAAGTTCAGAATCGGAATCTGAATCCAAACCAGATTTTGTATCTTCTTTTGGGACTGCCGGTTGGATATCAATAGGCGATGGGATCAATCCATCACCTGACGGAGTGTAGATGGGAGGAACCGAAGTATCTTCTGCTTTACGATTTCTAAAGTCATATTCCTTTCCTAAAAAATCTTGTTCTTCAGGGATTGTATCGTGTGTGTAACCATTTGATTCCCTTTCACTGATAAAATCAAATTGCATCCGACGGTTGGATTCATATTTTAAATCTTCAGGATCAGACATACGAACGTCTTTACGTTTTCGATTGTAATCTCTTTCAATCTCCGTTAAAAATAAACTTCGAGTATCTTGGGCCAGTTGCATCCCTTGCGGTTTTGCATTTTCCCAACCATTGGTCCAACCCACATAAATTGCCATAATAAGAAAAAAAACAAAAAGTGAAATGGCAATTTTCTTAAGCAGGTCTTGTACTTGAGGAGGGATTTTGTCAACAAGTCCATCCACAGCACCCATCATCTTGTGGGTGTCTACATTGACTTTGGGTATATTGATATTTTTAATGTCCACTGGTTACTCTTCCGAAATTTTAAAGACGACCCTTCGGTTTGTCCCGCGACCTTCTTCGGTCTGATTATCCGCAATTGGCACTGTGGGACCAAATCCCACTACAGCAATGCGAGTTTCTTCTATTTTATGTTTAGACTTTAAATAATTAGCAACCGAATTTGCTCTTTCCAAGGATAACTTTTGGTTGGCCGATTTGGTTCCCAGATTGTCGGTATGACCCTCAATGAGGATCTTCAAATTCGCAGATTTTCTTAAAATTCCTGCCAATCTGTCTAGTTCTGGCTCCGATTCTTTGGTGAGCTCCGCGGATCGAAAGGCAAAAAACAAATTGTTCATCACAATTTGATTTCCCTTTTTCAATTTGGGAAGGACAAGTAGGACAGTTTTTTCTTTGTCCTCCTTTTCCTTTCCCACCAAATTGAGGTTTTGTGAAACAGGGAGGTATCCTTCTTTCTCTCCATAAAACCCATAGTTTTCCTCATAAGGAAGGATAATGCTAAATTCACCAGTGGTAGGATCACTGATCGTAGAACCAATGGATTTTTTTCTATTTAATGATTCGTATTGAACATAAGCAGAAAGAGGTTTACCTTCTTCATCTACCACCTTTCCTTTGATCACAACGACTGGTTCTGGTTGGAAATGATGAGGGATGGCCGCCATATACAATTCCCCTTCGCGAGAAACATAAGCCCAATTCCCCACAGCCGGGATACTAAAAAAGTTTACACCTCTTAAGTTAGCGGATAACTCTTGTGGTTCTGACCAAGAAGTCCAAGAATCATTTAACCTTCTTGTGATAAAAATGGATATCCCTTCCTTTCTTCCAGAAGAAGAAAAGTATAATGTTTTGTCATCCGGAGCAAGGAAAGGTGCCATTTCCTCTTCAACAGTATTCAAAGTATTTCCTAAGTTAATTCCCTCTTCGAATACGCCAGAATCATTTTGTAAACTGACATACAAATCCAACTTTCCAAAATTTTTCTTTTGTTGAGCAGAATATAGTAGAGTCCGACCACTAGAAGCCAATGCCGATCCACCAAATACTTGTTGGTTGGGATTATCTGCCTTTTTATACCAATTATAAAAACTTGGGAAGTTTATGGGGGTGGGCATAGACCAACCGGTTTCTGTTTTGCGTGTTTTATATAAAGGTGCGCGGTTTTGGATTTTCTCAGTTCTTTCTTTATATTCTGTTTCTAACTTAGTCAAAACTAGATGAAACTCTTTTGGGTTTTGTGCTTCTCTAGATGCTACTTGAGATTTGTACATCATCTCTCGTTTTAAGTTATCCAATAACTCTTCTTCACCAAAATTTCCGAAAACAAATAGTTCATTCCCACCGGGAAGAGCAGAAATCACCGCAGAAGGAAATTTATTATTGAGAGGTGTGGGAAGCTGCTCCCCTTGCATCCAAAACCCGTATTGGTCTCGTTTGGCGGCCCAAATTTTCTGGGTAGATCGGCCGCCCTCTCTAACAAGGGCAGTCCAAAATAAAATTTTTCCATCGGGTGTACACTGCGGGTTAAAAGAAAAAAGGCCCCCAGTTACATAACGAGGGATTTTTTTTAAAGTCCAGTCCGGTGTTTTGCCTGATTCAAACGGTTCCATTTCATACCGAATGGGATTACAGGTTTCACCTTGCACATCACATAACATCCGTATTTTTTTCCCGGCCAAATAAGCTAATTCCTCTTGCAGGACACCTCCATGAATACGAAGAACTTGTTTGTCCGTGCGAAGCAGATGGCCTGAATTTAGAAGGTCACCCTCCAAAACCTGGATTCCATTTTTTACACTTTGTGAGCTAATGAGCCCATTCCCGAAAAAGAGGAGAATGATAATGAGAATCCGTGCCATACCATACGAAATGTCGGTTGAAACCTCCGATTCCCTTAGAAAATTGACTTATGATCCAAGCTAGCGGCATTACAGTTTCCTTCGGGAAAAAACCCCTTTTCGAAAACGTCTCCATTAAATTCAAGCCTGGATGCCGTTACGGTCTGATTGGGGCCAACGGGTCCGGGAAATCGACCTTTATGAAGGTTTTAGCCGGTATTTTGCAGCCTACAGCCGGTTCTGTCGTTGTAGACAAAGACAAGAAGGTTGGATACCTCAAACAGGACCACTACGAATACGAAAATGAGACCGTTCTTGGTACCGTCCTACGGGGAAATCCAGAACTTTGGAATGTCATGACCGAAAGGGATGCTATCTATTCCAAAGAAGAAATGACAGATGAAGACGGAATGCGTATCTCCGAAATTGAGGAAATATTTGCTGATATGGGAGGGTACGAAGCTGAATCTGTAGCCGGAGAACTTCTAGAAGGACTAGGAATCCCTACATCCGCCCACAACCGACCATTGAATTTTCTTACGGGTGGATTCAAACTCCGCGTTCTTCTCGCTCAAGTTTTATTTTTAAAACCAGATGTTCTCCTTCTGGATGAACCAACCAACCACTTAGATATCAAAACCATCCATTGGTTAGAAGAACTTCTCATCAATTACGAAGGTGTGGTCATTGTGATTTCCCACGACCGTCACTTCATCAACTCCGTTTCCACGCATATTGCCGATTTAGATTATAATACCATCCGTATGTTCCCAGGGAATTATGATGACTTTATGATTGCCGCAGAACAAACTCGTGAACAGTTAATGAGTGATAGCAAACGTGCCAAAGAAAAAATCGCTGACTTACAAGAGTTTGTTTCCAGATTTTCTGCGAACGCAAGTAAATCCAAACAAGCAACTTCCCGCCAAAAGATGATCGAAAAAATCAAAGCTGATATGGTGGATGTAAAACCATCTTCCAGGGTAGCACCTTACATTCGTTTTAAGGCAAAACGAACGCTAGGAAAGGATGTGTTCGAAGCAATCAACATCTCCAAGGCTTATGATGGGAAACCAGTCATTAAAGATTTTAGTACATCTATCACAAAAGGCGAAAAAGTTGGGATCGTAGGTACGAACGGAGTTGGTAAAACAACCCTACTCAAAATGTTATTAAAAAAATTAGAGCCAGATTCTGGTCAGGTAAAATGGGGAGATTCTGTAGAAACTTCCTTTTTTCCACAAGACCACCGCGAAGCGATGGAACCTGATGCAGATACACTTGTGGAATGGCTGTTACGAAATTCGCCTCAAGGAACAGAAGTCCAAGAAATTCGTGCGATCCTTGGACGAATGCTTTTTTCAGGTGATATGGCAAACAAATCAACTACAGTTCTTTCTGGAGGTGAAAAATCAAGGATGATCATTGGTAAAATGATCCTTGCAGGAGACAATGTCATTGCTCTTGACGAACCAACAAACCACTTGGATTTAGAAACGATTGAAGCTCTCAACTACGCCTTATCTTTGTTTGACGGAACAGTTATCCTTGTTTCCCATGATAGGGAATTTATTTCCTCGCTTTGTACAAGAATCATCGAAGTGACTCCTGAAGGGATCAAAGATTTCAAAGGAAATTACGAAGAATTTTTGGAACGGGAAGGAAACGATTTTTACAAACGACTTACCGGCGGTGCCATTCTCACTACTTAAAATTGAACCTGCAGGGAAAGGTTGATCGACTGAATCTCTTTCCCTGCCATTAATTCCGTCACTAAACTGTATTTTCCTAAACCAATTTGTAAGCCCAAACTGCCATACCCAAAACCGGATCTATGGTTGTGCCTCGTTGAAAGTCGAATTCCTATAGCACTAGGAACAGAACCAAAATCATCTGGATTTGCCCTAGTAGAAATAGCAGCAAATCGACTTGCCTCTATGGCAGTATAACCATGATTATATACGAATCCAATTCCTGGAATGATAGAGAAAAAATCAATTGTATAGTTGTATTTCAAATCCAAAGACCCAGATACAATTCTTGACTCGTAAAACAAATCGTTTTGACCAATCCAACGGCGTTTATCTCCATCAATTCTAATTTGGGTAGGTCTTCTATCATACGAACTTAGATAAAGATCTTGGTTGGTTTGGAAAACTCCCAATCCAAAGGAAAACCCAGAATCAAGTGGGAAATATCGAAAAACAGCACCATAATTGAAAACTCTTCCCCGAACATCGGTGTTTCTAATTTTTACAAATGGTACATTGGCTTCTCTAAACTCATATGGGAAAAAATGGGTAGTTAGGTTCCACTGTTTTGCAAAAGCTCCATCCAACCATTGCCCTAAGTTGGCCGTAAAACTGAGTGAAGGTGATGCAGCTGCCCCTTTTTTTGGTAGTGTCCTAAGTTCCGAATTTTCGTAATAAAAGTCTCTGGCCTTTTCTTGTCCCTGCGAAATAGTATAACCAAGTCCCATTCGGTATCCTTGTACCTTAATGCCACCAGACTGGTTCGAATTCAAATTCTGTAAGACAGCATTATCACCCATTGATCGAAGAAATCCATTGGTATAAATTTTATCGAATACGGGTTCTGCAAAATTTCCTAATAATTGGTATTCGCTCGGAATATTAGAACACTCACCACCTAAACAGAGAACCTGTGCCTCAATGCGGTTCCCAATCAAGGGGATTGCCAAACTTAAAATGAAAATAGAGAATAAAAATCTCATAATGCCAAATAGGTTTATTAAATGATAAATCTAACCTTTGTTACTTTTTATGAGAAAGCCAATCCAAAAAAAGATCCATAGCCTTTTTTCTGTGAGAGACTGTATTTTTTTCCGATTCAGGAACCTGGGAAAATCGTTTTTCGAAGGGAGGGTAGAAAAAAATGGGATCGTACCCAAATCCATATTTACCTTCTTCGTCATAATCAGTACAAATCAGACCATCCACTCGGCCTTCAAAAGAAACGGCATGAGTTCCATCTACATAACTTACCACACAACTATAATAAGCATCACGATTCTTATTAGCACCTAATCTTTGTAAAAGGAAAAGAGCACGGTCTTTGTCGCTAAGTCCTGGACCTCCGAATCGTGCTGAATACACCCCCGGTTCTCCACCGAGGGCCGGAACTGAAATTCCTGAATCATCAGCAAAGGAAGGAAGACCGGTCAGTCGAAAAAGTTCTTTTGATTTGATAAATGAATTACCAGTAAATGAGGTTTCTGTTTCTTCTGGTGCGAAGTTGATTCCTAAGTCTTTCGGAAGAACAACATCATACCCATAAGGGGAAAGCAACATTTGCATTTCCTTCCATTTGTGTAAACTGCCGGAAGCAAATGCTAAAGTTTTTTTTGTCAGTGGGAGTCTTCCTCGTCGAGTTGAAAGCCTTCCATAGCAGAAGATAAATCAGGGAAAATTTCAAATACTTTGTCGAGCATTGTAATTTCAAAAAGTTGTATCAAATCCTCATCAACAACTATTACCTTGATATCGCCATTCATCGGCTTTAATTTACGTTTGGTGGCGACGAAAATTCCAAGTGCAGTGGAACAAATATGATGAACTTTCGTTAGATCCAGAATGATTTTTTTAACAGAACTTTGAGTGAGTTTCGAAAGTTCCTTTTCAATTTCATCGGAATCAACCTTGAGGATGGCCCCAGAAAATTTAATAATCCTTATGTCATCCTTGACTTGAACATCCATTCGATTCAATCACCCCCCACTTAACAGTAGAACAACGCAAGTCACCTTTCTTGCCCCGGCCAATTTGTATAGCCTAGCAATTTCGTTTACAGTGGCGCCCGTCGTAAATATATCATCTACAATGAGAACATGAAGTCCCTCAATGATTCTATCACTTTTTATGAATCCGAAGGCCTTTTTTGCATGAAAAAAACGCTTTTCGTATCCTTGGGAAGACTGTTTGTCCGCTGAAACCTTACACAAACTAGTATCTTCCCTGATTTTCCATAGCCGCGTCCATCTAGCTAGAAGGGCGTAGGAAGAATGATAAGGCCTTGGTCCACTTTTTAATGAGGACGGAACTAAGCTGACAAGGTCTGGCGGATCATTTTTTAGATCGTGTGCAAGGAACCTATGTCCCAAACAAAAGTATTTCGCAAGAGAACGTTCGTTTTCAAACTTCAAAGATTGGAAAAGACCCTTCTCAAATTTCCCCCGCCTTTGTAAATAGAAGACCTGGTCGTAAAAGACAAATCGGTCCAAGGGGTTTTTCATCCGGTTTGTTTTTAAATTTTGTTTTTGAGGAAGATAGTGTTGTTTCGTACAAAACTTACAGACGGACAAGAGTTCGGAAAAGAAATCAATCCTACCGCAACTGACACAAGGCTTTGGGAAAATGAAGGACAAAAAAGAAACCCCTCTCATATCGAAAGGGGTTTCTACCGCAAATGAGCGGTTCTAGTTTTTTTTAATAGAATTACTTAGCAGGGGTAGTTGCTTGTGGAGCTTCTACTTTTGTTTCCTCAGCTGATTTTTGGATCGTAGATGTTGGAGGAGTTAAATCCACAGTGAGCTTTACTTCCACGACATCGGATTGGTTTCCAACATTATCAACCGCCATAGCTTTAATGACGTGATCACCTTGTGTTTCAATGGCAATTGCTTCCACATAAGGTTTGTATTCTTCTTCGTCAATTTTTACTAAAACTTTTTTGATACCGGATTCTTTATCAGTAGCATTTACGTAGAATACGTTTCCTTTTCTTTGGAAGTTTTTTCCATTGATATCCACTAACGGGAAAGAAGGTACGATTTCAATGGTTGGTTTTACATCGTCTACGGTAATGATGATGGAAGATTCAGGAGAAGAATTTCCAGATTTATCTGTAGCGGAATACTTAACTACATTTGCTCCACCGTTCTCTAACTTGATTGGATCAGCATATACTTTTGCAGCTTCTTGGTTGATGCTGAATTGTACTTTTTCAACACCTGTTTGTTGGTCTTCTGCAACAAGAGTATAAGTATTATTTTTGGAAGCGAAAGGAACGCCATCTAATACAAAGAATTGTTCTTGGGGGACTAAATTGACTCTTGGAGCAGTATTATCCACATGAACCACAAGGATTTTCGGAGTTTCAGCATTTCCTACTTTATCCACAGAACGATAGTAAATTTCAGTAAGACCTTCTTCAGCAAGACGGATCGGTTGAGTGTATTTTCTGTATTCGCCATTTTTTGGCTTCCACTCAATAAAATCAATTGTAGATGATTCATCTTTTGCATCTAATGAGAATGAAGTTTTGCTAGTAATGAAAAGAGCAGACGCATCAGAAGTAGAAGCTCCTGATTCTTTTTTGTCACCCAAGATGTCTTTTACAGTTGTCTCAACTTTATCAACACCGTCTTTGGCTTGAGTAGAGGTAGATTCTGTTTTTGTGATTGCCTGGTCTTTTGTGGAAGTAGTGGCTTTTGGTGCAGCAACTTGTGCTGTGATTTGGCCTGCGAAAGTAATAGTCAGTATGGCCAAAAGGTATTTGTGCGCCTGCATTTGTATAAGTCTCCTTTTTACAGATAAAACATATATATCCCCCTTCTAAGGAATTATTGTCAACATGATTGCGCTAAGAAACTTAAGGAAACTCGCACTTTTTCTTTTCTTATTTGGAATGGTTCCGAATTGGGGCGAGAGCGGGATTTGGCGGGAAATACTCCTCGAAAACTTTGAATTATCCAATTACAACCAAGGAAACTTGCGTACTAAATTAGAAAAAGGTACAAAACTTCCTGAAATTTCCCTTTCTAGCAATTTTACAGCGCCTATTCCGGGTTCCAAACAAGCATTAGTGCTTCGGATTCCCAAGGACGCAAATTTTCCTTTTTCATTGTATTTTCCGAAACCCATCGAAGTGAATGCATTTATCAAAGAAATCACCATTCCCATTTATTCATCACAATCCAACGGGAACCTAACACTGATCATAGAATCGCAAGATGCGGAGGTAAGACAATTAAACCTCACTTCGCTAAATTATAGAGGTTGGAAAACCATTACCGTATCCATATCAAAAAATTTTGATCAAAATGATCGTGTTTTTCTTCAAAAAAGCTCTATCAGAATTCTTGGATTTTTCTATCTTCCTTATGAAAACAATGACCCGAACCAAGAGGTCCTGATTGCCATCGATGATATAACTGCCATTGTGCGAGATAAATATAGGCCTCTTCGCAACAAAGAAATCCTTCTTGAAGATTGAATTTTCAGACCGATGGATGGATCCTTCTGTTAAAAAAACTCTTTTCTTCATAACCTCATGACCGAACCTGATCCTAAATGGAAATGGAACTGTCCCTAGAACAATACGAAACCCTGCTAAAGCTAGTGTATATGGGCGACTGGGTCATTTCTACCCTGCAAGCCAAAGATCGTTCTGAAGATGAGCCTGACACAGACTCTCGGTTTGCCGATGTGGTACGTCATGTTTTTGCTCAAGCGGACCATGCTGGTCTTGGTAACATTGTCCAAATTGACCAAAACAATGGAGAGCCGTATTTGACCAGGGAATTTGAGGAAGAAAGTGGACTCGTAGATATCTTAGAAGACTACGAGGACGAAGTATTCTGGCAAGCTCTCATCGAAAGACTTGCTCATAGAGATTTTCTTCGTCATTACGGAGAAACAGCCATCTCCCAAATGGCAATCGAAGAACGGATCGAAAAAGAAACGCCTTTTCATGACAAATGGGCCCAAGAGTTTCATGAAAACGGTTTGGAAAATATAAAAATCTAATCCCTCTATCCTTATTAGTCGTCCTGCGAAAACAAAGCCCCTAAAAACACTAAACTCTCTGTTAGGCGAACATATAAAGAGTTCAAACTTTCTAAATGATCCTATTTCTGTTTTATTTTAGGCCAAAGCAATTTATCTTCTCGTTCTTTTTTTCGATTCATTGATTCACTAAGTCTTGTGCGTAAAATAAATTCAATTTGGTCTTTTGTCTGAAAAGGCAACTGCTCCGCATTAGAAATATTTCCGAGGTCTCTTAACAAAAGCTGGATCGATTCAAAAGCTTTTTCATTTAGAAAATCACCATTTGCCGGTAAACTTGTAATTCGATTCCAAGTTTTGATCGCATCCGTTTGAAGTTTAGAATCTTTGCGTGTATTTCCCGCTTCCCAAAGAATCCTTCCTTTTTCAAAGTATCCATCTTTGATCCTATATCCTTTCGGTGTTTTTGCAATCAGCGTGTCTAAAATTTCAACTCTCTTTTTGGAATAGGCTTCCTCCACATCCTTGGGCGCGAAGAGTTTCTTTTCTGCTAATAACTTTTTGTATTTTTCGGACATTCTTCGCAAAGTTTCATAACGAAGAGTTTGTTTTTGTTCAGGGGTTGCTAGTTTTAAGTATTCTTTTGCCTGAAAGTATTGTTCGAGAGCTCTGCCTTGAATTTCATAAATGTTTTCAATAGTAAAAAGAATCTCTGTGCCGGTATTCGTTCCTAAGTTCTCTGATAGTGCTGCCATCATTTGTCTAAGGAAATCTTCTTTGTTTAGATTTTCTTGAAAGTAATCAATAGCAAAGTAACTGGGATCACTACTAAAAGGATAGGCTAATCTTTGTAAGTTTTCGTAATATAAATCTCTAACAAAAAAACTTAGATCCCCTTTATCAGGATCATATCCCATAAACCGAGAGATAAACTCATCTAATTGTTTTTCTTTCTTTTGTTTGAGTGTCTTATCTAAATAACGAATACGATCTCCTTGAGGCATTGTCAGCGGAGACTTTGGTTCTGCTTCCCCTTCTTTAGAAATTCTCATCGTAATCGGAGGAGAGGATTCATCTCCTTTTCTAAATTCTTCTATGATCCGGTTTCGTTCTTTGTGAACAAATAAATTGTCTTCTGCGCTTTCTATATCAACACGAAAAGGATCACGGATTCCTTTTACCGTTGGAAAAACATCTTTAACGATAATATCTTCATAATCACGATTTCTTTTGATGTAAGAATCCGCCACTCCAGAGTTTTCATTGATCTGGTCGTAATCATTTTTGAATTGTTTCCGTAAGGATGATGTACCTTCCAGATCCTTAACTAATTCTTCCCATTGGCTCCCTTTATACTTACCTTTGGAAAATCCATTCCCTTCTCCATCCTCTCCGGTCTCTCCTTCACCTGGCTCATCGGAAGTTTCTGCATTTCCAGTTTCCCCACCGATTTTTCCAAAATTCATCTGAAAAGAGAGCTCTTTTCCTTCTTCTTGCCCATAAATCCAGGCCGGACCACAAAGGACTTTGTGATAAGGCGAATCTGCATTGTTGAATGAATATATAATTAATGTTATATGGAAGATAATAGAAATATAGAGAGCAATATAGAATCTACTTTCAAAGAGGGCTTTAAGGATTCCTTTTCGCATAAAAGAAAAATACTAACCCCACAATTCCCATGTACAAATAAGAAAGTAAGTTTCCATATAACCTATAAAATGTCATTTCCCCTGGAATCACTTGTACTTTTTTGCGAATCACAGCGGTCGTTTCAATAGGAGTAAAATCATTATCGATATTACGGCCGAGATGATCTGTAAAAACCGACGTTCCTGAATTTGTAGACCTAACAATCCATTTGCGAAATTCGATAGCCCTAAGCCGTCCCAAAGTATGGTGCTGATAGGACTCTACTGAGTTCCCATACCACTTATCATTGGTAACATTGACAATGAAATCAGGATCTCCCTCAAACTTTCTCACGAATTCAGAAATGATAACTTCATAACAAATCAAAGGCAAAAAACTTCCAATTTGTTTTTCTTCCACTTTGTCTTTGGAATAATACTCCCTAACCCCAGCAGGACCCATCGTCACTGTATCTTCAAAGTGCAGATCCTTTGTTTGCGTAGAAGCTGTCTTTCTTGGTTCATAATAGGGAATTAAATTAAGATTAGTTCCCGGTGCAAATTGCCCCGTTTGTCCAGACAGTGCATACATCCATTCAAAAGGCATGTATTCGCCAAAGATTAGTAAAAAAACTTTTTGATAACTATTCCGTCTTTCTCCATTCGGATTCATAATCACCGAAGAATTATACATACGAACATCTCGTCTGGAAATACGGCCATTAGATTCTGTCTTTGCTAAATCGGCATCCAACTCATTATAAAAAACGTTAGTCCCATGACGTAAACTAATGATAGCCATTAACGATTCGAATTGGTGCCAATAAATACGACTAAACCGGGTCACTTCTGTATCGTGAGTTGTAAAAAATGGAACACCTGATTCAGGTAATACAACTAAATCCGCAGGTGTCCCTTTCAATTCCTTCTCAGTCATTACATCGATTCGGTTCATCAAGTTGCGAATCTCTTCTGCAGGATTACGTCCGTCGCGAAATTCCAAAGGGGCATTTGGCTGCACGATTAATACATCCCTTTCGGCAATCGGCTTCACATTCGACCATTTTTGGAATAAATAATACCCATTTCCAAAAAACAAAATGAGAACCAAAACAAAACTAACTGCACCAAACAAAAATTGTTTTTGAAAAGCTTTGTGTTTAGAAAGAAAACTTGTAATGAAACGATAAAAAGTTTTTGGTTTTCTAAGTAAAAATAAATAATAAGAAATAAAAAAAAGAAATGCGGATAGTCCGTACGCGCTCACATACTCTGCGTTTTGTGCCAAAATTTGGTTTTCAGCGACAACGTTTCCAAAATACCAAGGGAATACTTGCGGAGTAAAAAATTCTGCAAATAATATCGAAAAAGATGCAATAATAGGAAAAAATTTTCCCACCCGTTTTGCTAAAAAGGAAAATAACAAAAGATAAACAGGAAATTTAAAATTTAGTAAAATCGCAGAACCAATAAAAATAGGCACTGCCAAATACCAATCAAACCCTCCGAATACGGTGGTCATATGATAAATCCAATGGAAGGAAACAAAATAAAATAGAATAGAAAAACCAAACCCATGATAAATGAGTTTCTTCCATACCCCTCGATTTCGTTTTTCCACAAGGAAAAGACCAAAAGGAGCTAACCAAACAAAAAAAGGTAAATTTAAAGGAGCAAAAGAAAGAAAGGAAAATACAGCAGTAATCGCATAACAAAAAACGGATATGAACCCTTCCCGTGAAATTAAAAAACGTACCAGTTTCATACCCGTTAGACTACAAAAAATTAATTACGATTTGTTGTAGTTATTGTTACCGTTTTGTACTTTTGTAAAAATCATTTTACCAGCAGCTGTTTGGATGATACTAGTGACTACCACTCGCACATCTTTTCCAACTAAGTGACCGCCGTTTTCAATCACCACCATAGTCCCATCTTCTAAGTAACCAATCCCTTGGTTTTCATCCTTTCCTTCTTTAATAACGGAAATTTGGAATTCTTCGCCAGGAAGAACTACTGGTTTTAATGCATTGGCAAGATTGTTTAAGTTAAGGACACGAACCCCTTGCAACTCAGCCACTTTATTTAAGTTAAAGTCGTTGGTAACAACAGCGCCTCCCGTATCACGAGCTAATTTGACAAGTTTTGCATCCACTTCTCTCGTATCAGAGTAATCTGTATAAGTGATCTTAACTTCAATGGATCCTTTTCTTTGGAGTTTGTTCAACATCTCAAGCCCACGGCGCCCGCGTGCTCTTTTAATAGGATCAGAAGAATCAGAAATAAGTTGGATTTCTCTTAAAACAAAGTTTGGTAAAATGAGTGGGCCATCTAAGAAGTGAGTATCAGCAATATCCAAGATACGACCATCGATCACAACTGAGGTGTCTAAAATTTTGTCTTTAATTTGCGTGTTGCCAGTTTCGAGACCAGGAATTTGGAAACTAGAACCTGGAGTCCCACTTCCACCGCCAAAAATAGCAAGTCCTGGTTTTTTTGCAAATGCCACTCCCGTTTTGATTCCTGTTAAAAACAATAGGACTGCCACAAAGATGGCAATAGATTTAAATCCGTAATCATTTAAAAGACTGACAGGGAAAGCGGCTATGGACAACCCAAGGAGGGCCCCAATGCTAGCACAAAGTACTACATCTGCTTTGATTTCAGGGAATAACTTTCTTTCACCTAACGCGAGGAATAAGGCATAAAGAAAAATGATTCCAGCAAGCGTCCCCGCCAAAACGAGGTTTTGCGATTCCGAATATAAGAAGAAAAATGATACCGAAGAGACGAGAATCGTCCCAAGGGCTGAAAGTAAGTGTTTCATAACTCAATCCTTGTAAAAGAGTTGAGCAAAAACGGAAGTCTATTCTAAATCTAGATCATCATCCAATTCTTTTGGAGGTGGTGGTGGAGCCATACCTTGCACTGAAGCTGCCAGCACATCGGAAACTATGTTTCCTGCTTCTTCTTGGGGTACACCCTTACTCAATGCAATTTCCATCTTTACTAAATTATAGGCGCTCTCATAGAGCTTTCTTTCCATAATGGAAAGTTCTTTGCCATAGGCACGTCTGTAAAGATTACGGCAAACATCAGCCACTTCGAAAATGGAACCAGATTTGATCTTGTTCATATTGTTCTGGTAACGGACCTTCCAGTCCTCTTCCGTGTCGACCTCATCCTTTTTTAGGAGAGTGAGAACTTTTTTGATCTCTTTTTTATCAATGATCGACCGGATACCCACATCCATTGCCCGATCCACAGGGATAGAGACCTTCATTTTGGAACCTTGAATTTCCAAACTGTAACAGTCCTTTTTCTTCCCCAGAATCAGCTTTTTCGCAACTTCTGTGACTTCACCTACTCCATGAATAGGGTATACAACGTAGTCCCCCACCTTGAATTTAGGCTCTTTAGTTTTTTCGTTTAGTTTTTTTGTAGCCAAGTAAGTATAATAACTTCCGTAAATACTCTTGTCCTTTAGTATACCTGAAAATTGACGAATGTCAAGGAAGTTGGGAAAAATAGTTCAGAATCGAATGGTTTTTACTTGGGCGTCGGTCAATGTGGGCAGTTTCGACTTCACTGCTTCTAAAGTTTCTTTCGCATCATCCAATCGATAGAAATACCCTGCAAAAAGTTTCCCCGTAGAGGTACGGAAAATCCTTCCACGCAAAGAGGGGTTGGCATCAATCAATTGTTTTCCGACAGCTACCGCTTCTTCCGGTGTAAAATCCCCAATTTGAACCATATAGTTGATTTGGTCATTTTTGGGAGGGAATTTCAAAGTGGCTGGAAACGGAGACCCAGAAGGAGAATCAGTTCCTTGTGAACCTGTTTCTTCCTGGTTTCCTCCCTCTTCTTTGGATTCAGACAATTTGGGCGCTGGCAATTTATGAGTGCCTACATTCGAAAATGATGTTTCCGAGTTTTCTTTAAATTTTGTTTCTTTTTGTCCGAGTTGGATTCCTACCACCATCCCTGAAGTAAAAAGTAAGATCCCACCAATCAGAAGGATAAATGCTGATTTTGGCTTTTGAGTATTTCCTAAATAGGAATGTGTTTGGGGAGAATAGGAGGGAACCTCGCCTTCAAAGGGCCGGCCGGACCTAAGCTTTCTGGAATAATCTATATTTTGCATGGGCGTTCCGGTATCTCTATTACTCTAATTGTCGGATAACAAATCAAAAAAATAGAATGGTTTTTTATAAAATACAAATGAAGAACGAATGGATGGTTCGTAGTTGAAAGCACTAACTGTCTTTCTAAAGTGATATTATAGAATCATGAATTGCCCCCTTTGCGAATCTAAATCAAATCTGTTTTTTACAAATCGGTTTCGCTCCTACCTTAGGTGCAAAAATTGCCTTTCTGTTTTTATGGATTCAAAATTTTGGCCAAACGCTCAGGAAGAAAAAAAAAGGTATCTAGAACACAATAACGATGTAGAAGACACTCGTTACCAAAATTTTTTAAAGCCAATTGTGGATCAGGTTATAACAAACCAAAAAGTTACAGACAAAGGTCTAGATTATGGTGCAGGTCCGGGCCCAGTGGTCCAATACCTATTAGAACAAGCTGGATTCAAAATAAAACTTTTCGATCCTTTTTTCCATAATCACGTAGACAATTTATATCAAACTTATGATTATATTATTCTTACAGAAGTAGTCGAACACTTTCATAACCCAAAATTTGAGTTTGAAAAATTGATAAAATTACTAAACGAAAGCGGAAATCTATATATACTTACTCATCCGTACGATGACTCGATCAATTTCGAAAAATGGTATTATAAAAATGACCAAACACATACTTTTTTTTATACCAAAGATTCATTCGAATGGATTCGAAATCACTTTGGTTTTAATCACTTAGAGATTGGAGGTCGAATCATTCGATTTATAAAATAGGATGTATAATACCAAAGGACTCTTCTCAAGTTTAAAATTAATACCTATTGAAAGTTTTTTTAAGTTTTTTCTTTTAATTCGACTAATTTTGCGTTATTAGGTTCTAGTGCTTCGATTTGTTTGAGTATGTATACAAAGCGGTCCCTATCTCCGCTAAGCCGACAAACGTCCGCTAAATGAATCAAGTTTCCGATATTTGAGGGCTGTCGCAACCTGACCCTTTCGCTCAACTCTTGCGATTCCTCCAAAAAAGATTTTGATTTGTGAATTGAATACAATCGTTTGTATAAAACCGAGGTATGAAACATCCATCTTGTATCGGATGGAAAATTTTCCAACGCCAAACTTGCATATTCCATTGCTTTTAACAAAACGCCTTCTTTTTCATATAATCTAGTGATATATTTTAATTCCTTAATCGATATTTCTAAGGCGGAATTATATGACAAAAGTACATCCAAAGCTTTACTATATTGTTTTAGTTTGATTAGTTTTTTAGCTTCATCCCAGTAAACTCCTGGTTTAGAAAAAGGACCAAGCTTATATTCCAATGAAATCAAACTTAAATCATCTGAAAACTTCCCTTTTGTTTTCAATACGGAGATCACGTTATTCAAATCTCCACCTGATTCTTCAAGGCAATTTAAAATTAGATTTTGATCCTCATTGATTTCACGATACCTTCCTGATTCAGATATGACTAAATCATCCTTTCCGTCTGAACCACAAATAATTTTATCCCCTTTCTGCATCTGAAAAACAGAAATGAATCGATTGGTTGGAACTTCCATCACCCCCAATTTATAATAATGAATTTCATCTTCAATAAACCTTGCTTTCCCATCTCGATATAAAATAACCCATGGATGTTCCAAATTTATAAAATATAAAGTTCCCGTTGATTCTTCAAGTAGTCCGAGAACCGCCGAGACCAACATGGCTCCATCAAAAGTTTCAAATATTTTCTGAAGATCCAAATAACAATCGTGTAACCATCTTTCGGGAGACCTATTCGAAGAAGATGGATCCATTTTCGAACGAATAACTATAGAATTATAAACAGCCCCAAGGACAATGGCACCACCTGCACCTTGGATCGACTTACCCATTGCATCTCCATTAATAAAGGCTTTGTATCGTTTTCCTTGTAAGATCAAATTATAAACAGATACATAATCACCACCTAACTGATATTCCTTATTTCTAAATTTGAATTTTTTATATTGATTCACAATCGTTTCTATATGCAAAGCATTGCCGTCAGTTTCATGACCTAACAATGGCTCCAAAAGCAACGACGTTAGAAAATAATCTCCATCCTGCTGTGACTTTAAGGATTGAATTTCATCTACAGTTTTAGTAACTTCTTCATTTTTATTAATAATTCTTTTGTGGTTTAAAAAAGAATGGAACCGATATCTTTCCATAATTAAACCACTGAAAATACCGAGAACGTAACTAATCGCAAGGTTTTGCATTGAATAGTTTGCAGAAGCTGTGTCTAAATCCGGCTTATAAACAATGACAGAAATAAAAAAAATCAAAATCGATATAGGATAATAGATGAATAATGTTTTTCTTGGGAGTGGCAAAAAGGGAAGGATCATCACGAGCATCTGGTATCCAGAAACATAAGCTGCATCATCTGCGATCCGACCCGTATAATACGCAGCCGTAAACAATAGATATGCGTATGTTAAATACGCCCAGGTAAGTCCTTCCCAAGAGGAAAATTTATTTTTAAAATGATTATATATGATAAAAACTATATAGGAAAAACAAAAGAGACTATATCCAATACGGAAATAGAAAAGTTCAGGGAATTCGGGATGAAGTTTGGCATCAGTATCAAATGCAAAACCTAACATTCCAAATACGCCAATGATACTTCCGGGGATTTGAATGATTCGTGTGTGTCTGTCTAATTCCTTAATATAATCGTCGTTATAGATTTTCCGCTCAGGAATTAGATCTAAAAAGAGAGATAAAATCGCCTTAAGATACTGATACACGATTCTTCATTAGACGAAAAAGCCCGCACGAGGGCGGGCTTCTTTGAAATAGTTTTGTAAATTTTTTTTCTAGAAGAAAGGTTTTGCTGGGAACTCTGTTGACGGAGCAATTCGTGAAATGATGTCTCCGAAAGAGAAAGCAAATAGCAATGCCAAAAAGGCAAAAGCCGAAAGGAAGATAACACGGTTCAACATATTATCATACTTTAAATGCATGAAGTAAGCCAAAACGAAAAAAGCTTTACAAGTTGCTACAGCCATTGCAACAATCATGTTCCACTTTCCTAAATCGTATTGTGCTACCCAAACTGTAACAAAGGTTCCAAAGAATAGAGCCAAAAGAACAAATACATATGTTTTAATGGAGATTACATGGTGATCATGTTCTTCTTCCTCTTCTCCATCTTCTACCCACATGGAAGCAGAAGCATGGTCTTCTTTGTGATCTTCATCACCCAATACAAATTTTAACAATTTGTTATCTTTGTTTTCTTCAGTAAATTTTGCAAATCGATCAGTTTGGAAGAACTGACCAAACCAGTTTACGATAAATCCTAAAATGGTAGCGGTTGCAATCCCTGGAGCAAAGATTCCAAATCCAAGAATTGGAGTGAAAACCGCCACAAGCGCAATGAAGTAAAGTCCGTAATTGATTACGTATTCCATTCTATAATACCTTTTATCCTACCAAATAAAGAAGTGGGAAGAGGTAAATCCATACCAAGTCCACAACGTGCCAGAAAAGACCCACACCTTCCACAGGAGTGTAGTATTCAGGACCAACCTTTCTTCTTAAAGTTTTGATGAAAACCCAGAAGATTAGGAAAGCACCAGCTACCACGTGAACCCCGTGAAGACCAGTCATTACAAAGTAAAATCCATAGAACATTTCCCATTTTGGTTGAGAGATCACTGCTTTCAAACGTGTGACTTCTTCTGCACTCACATGGTTTTTTTCAAGTTCAGCAGGGTTTTTAAGAAGAGCGGAAATTTTAGATTCACACTCAGCTCTTTTTCCACCAGCAGCACAAGAAGGATCCACAAGGGAAAATTTTCCAGGTACGGTTCCTACATGAAACTTGTGACTGTATTCAAAGTATTTAATTACCATGAAGGCACCAGCACAAGCAATCGTAAGAGCTAACATGATGGCAGCAATTTTATGCAAACCACGTTGCACGTAATTAATTGCCGCAGCCATAGTGAAGGAACTGACAAGAAGGACCACTGTGTTTACAGCTCCCATTTTCCAATCCAATGTTTCCGAACCGTTTTTGAAAACAGTTGGGTAAAGAGAATGATAGATGAGGTAACCTACGAAGAGGCCACCAAACATCAGGATCTCAGTGCAAAGGAATAACCAAATTCCTTGTTTGGAAGAGGCATATTGATGATCTGCACTCTTAAAATGGTGTTGGTGATGAAATTCACTTGAAGAACTAACGGAAGTCATATGGCCCTGCAGTTACTGTTGGAGTAGTTGTAAAGTTTTCGTGTGGAGGAGGAGAAGACGTTTGCCATTCGAGTGTTTTTGCACCCCAAGGATTGTCAGTAGCTTTTTCTCCTTTCAAAATCCCATGAATGATTGTGATAAGACCCACCAAAAATCCAAGACCAATGAGCCAAGAACCCACAGTAGAGATTTGGTTGAGATTAGTGTATTCAGGAAGGTAATCAAAGTAACGTCTAGGCATTCCCATTGCACCTAAGATGAATTGCGGGAAGAAAGTTACGTTGAAGCCAGTAAAAATTAAAACCCAAGAAATGCGACCACCAAGGTCGGAAGTCATCTTTCCAAACATTTTTGGGAACCAGTAGAAAATACCACCCATGAGTGCCATAAGCGTTCCCCCTACCATTACATAGTGGAAGTGTGCTACCACAAAGTAAGTGTCATGAAAGTGAACATCCATTCCTGTCGAGGCAAGGAAAACCCCTGTCAAACCACCGATCGTGAATAAGAACATGAAACCTAGAGCGAAGAGCATTGGCGCTTCGAAGGTAACAGTTCCGCGATACATTGTGGAGATCCAGTTGAAAAGTTTAATCGCTGTTGGAACCCCAACAAACATGGTGATGATGGAAAATACAAGTCCTGCTAAAGTGGATTGTCCAGAAACAAACATATGGTGTCCCCAAACAAGGAAGGATACTGCTGCAATCGCAACCGAAGAGTAAGCAATCGCACGATAACCGAAGATTGTTTTTTTGGAGAATGCTGTGATGAGCTCAGAAATCACTCCCATCGCAGGAAGGATCATAATGTACACCGCAGGGTGAGAGTAGAACCAAAAGAAGTGTTGGAAAAGAACTGGATCTCCACCTAAGTCTGGATCAAAGATTCCCACACCAAGAGTTTTTTCTGCTCCAATGAGAAGTAGAGTGATGGCAAGGATTGGAGTTGCAAGGATCTGAATGATGGAAGTAGAATACAAAGCCCAAATCATCAGCGGGATTCGATCCATTGTCATTCCAGGTGCTCTTAATTTATGAGTGGTTACGATGAAGTTAAGTCCTGTAAGGATAGAGGAAAAACCCATTGTAAAAGCACCCAAAACAAGCAAAATTACTCCATTCGAAGTCTTTGAAGTTGAGTATGGAGTATAGAATGTCCAACCTGTGTCTACTTGGTTAAAGATCATAGAGGAAGCTGCAATGAGAGCCCCTGCAATGAAGATGTAGTAAGACGCTAAGTTCAATCTAGGGAAAGCAACGTCCTTAGCTCCCAATTGGATGGGGAGGACAAAGTTTCCAAGAAAGGCAGGAATTCCAGGAATGATCACCATAAATACCATGATGGCACCGTGGAAGGTCATAAACTTGTTATAAGTGTCTGGATCCAAAAGTGGCTCTGCACCAAATTTTGCTAAATGCAGACGGATTCCCAAAGCAAAGAAACCACCGATTAAGAAAAGGGTAGCAACTGTTGCAAAGTACATAAGGCCAATACGTTTGTGGTCTAGAGTGGTCATCCAAGACCAGATTCCAGATCCGTGGTTCAGATAATTATGGTCTGTGTGACCATGTTCGGTTTTTGTCTGTGCTGAACTCATCTCTCTTCCTTATTTAATGGATTTGATATATTCAATTAAGTTGGCAACATCTTCATCAGAAAGTTGGCCTTGGAACACTGGCATCGCTGGTGGATATCCTTCTACGATTTTCGCAGAAGAAACTAGGATGGATTCGCGAAGATAGTTTTCATCTGCTTTGGATTGGCTACCATCAGCAAACTTTCTACTAGAACCAAAAAGTCCCTTCATTGTAGGTCCAACAATTCTAGATCCGTCAATTGAGTGGCAAGAGGCACAAGCTTTTTGAGCAAAAAGAGTTTTTCCTAAATCTGCAGGACTATCTGCACCTTTTTTCTCAGCATGATACCAAGCCGCATATTCCTCAGAAGGAATCGCTTTGATTTTAATCATCATACCAGAGTGTTTAGTTCCGCAATACTCTGTACAGAAAACAATGTATTCGCCAGGTTGTTTTGGTTCGAACCATAGCTGAGTGAGTTTTCCCGGAACCGCATCTTGTTTGGTTCGGAATGCTGGCACAAAGAAACTATGAATCACATCTTTTGAAGTTAGGATTAGTTTTGTAGCTTTTCCTGCTGGAACGACCATAGGATCATTTGCAGAACTATAAAATTCTTTTCCGTTTGCATAACGATAAGTCCAAGCCCACTGCTCTGCAGTGACGTGGATTTCAGCAGCAATGTCCTCTGGAGGGGTTCTGAGTTTTTCAAAAATGACCATACCCCAGTAGAAAATCCCCATCATAATGATGAGAGGAATGAACGACCAAAGAAATTCTGCAAAATTATTGTGAGTAATGTATGCGGATTTCTGGTCTAAACTTGTACGTTTGAACTTGATGAGGAACCATGTCATTCCACCAACCAAGATGACAAACGAAACAAGGCTTGCTATGATCAGAAACGCATAGAGAAGATCGACTTCTTTTGCGATTTCAGTTGCCTGGATAGGCATGAACGAGGTCGCTGGAATGAGACTGCTCCAAGACATCTATGTGACTCCTTGACGGTTGTTATTTGTTATTTTTCGCCAGTTTATGTATAAAAACGCACCGAGAAGGAGTAAGGTGACCGCCCCCCCGAATTGCATCATCCTGTATGCGTATATCGTATATTTATTTTTTCTCGGATCAAATTGAAAGCAAAATAAAGCAAACTTGTCTACAAAACTCCCAATCTTACCAGAAGATGCCTCGAGAAAGGCAAATTTTAAATCTCTCGGTTCTAATTGGATTCCTTGAAAGATGCGTGAGACCTTACCTTCAGGAGTCAAAACATAAACCCCACTGGCGTGGATGTATTGTTTTGCTTCTGCATCCCATGCGTACCGAAAGTCCAGTTGTTTGGTTAATGCATCAATGGATTCCTGTGAGCCAGTGAGGAGATGTAGGCCAGATTCTGCACCTTCCCTACCATATTCCTTCAAATAAGCACCCTTTTTGGGAAAAGCAACCGACTCATTTTCCTTGGGGTCAATGGATACGGCAATGTATTGGTATTCTTTTCCAAGAGACCAATCGAGTGCTTTTAATCCTTGAAACACACCATTGAGGTGGAAATTACAAAGAGTGGGACATTTGAAGTAAACAGGAGATAGAAGGACAGGTTTCCCTTTCGAGAGAAAATCGGAAAACTTAACGGTTTTTCCTGATTCATCCCGGAATGGAATCTCGAGATTGAGTGACTTCCCTGTGACATCAGAAAATCCAATATTTTCTAGTTCCTTCGGGAGTTTATTTTCCCGAGTCAAGTTGGAATGCGGGTCATACGCAAACACGCTAGTTCCGAATAACAGAAAAAGAAAAAAGAAGAATCGAATGTTCACGAAGGTTTGGTGGTTACCCTATTTGGACTGAACGCTTTTGGATTCCATTCCTGGGTTGTCCGGCGTGCCCGGATGAACAAAGGAAATATAAGCGAAGAAAAGAATGTTGAGTATGAGTGTGACAAGGAAAGTCCAATAGCCACCCTTATTGTAAAGGTCTGTGTTTTGCATAATTTTACCTGATATAGTCTATACGAAAAACTGCTCTTTTTATCCAACAATTTTTAAAAGATGCAAGATTAATTTTATTTTCCCTAAACTCAGGTCACAAAACCTGGAGGAAACAGATAGACGTATGACACTCAAACGTTTTTACACCATCCTTTCCGCTATGATCCTTATCAATCTCCTCTACGGACCTCTCGTAAGAGCAACTGATTCTGGGCTCGCCTGTCCTGATTGGCCTTTGTGTCACGGGAAATTCGTACCAGAATTTACATTCCAAATTTTTATGGAAGTGGGTCATAGATACTATTCTGGGGTTTTAGGGATCCTTGTGGGGATTGGATTTCTTTGGATTTTACGAAACCAAGATACGAGGAAATACCTCGGGGTGGCAGCAACGCTGTCACTAGTATTTCTTGTTTCCCAAGTCATTTTAGGCGGTTTGACTGTCACAAAGCTACTTCACCCAACAACCGTTAACCTACACTTACTCAATGCAGTATTACTATTATCTTCTTGTCTGACGGTTCGTTTACTCATCGCCGAAGGAAGTGAATCGAAATTCCAATGGAATCGACCAGGTAAGTATTTTTTTCTATTTGTACTCATTATTGTTTTATACCAACTTTTCCTTGGAGGAAAAGTGAGTTCTCACTATGCGGGTCTCGTTTGTTCTGACTTCCCTACTTGTAACGGAGAATGGTTCCCAAAAATGATTGGTCCGATCCGATTTCAAATGGAACATAGATTGTTTGGTTATTTAGCTGCTTTGTCTGTACTTTCGTTGTCTGCTTATGCGATTCTCTACTTAAAAGATAACCTGGTCAAAAAATCTCTTAAAATTGCAGCTTATTTGATTTCTTTTCAAATTTTCCTTGGTGCTATGAACGTTTTATATCAACTCCCAAAACTAATCACCGGATTACATACGCTAAACGGTGTTTTGGTATTTATGTTTTGTTTTATTGCTGCCTTTTACCATTTTAGGTCTCCAAGGAAAGAGGTTATATAATGTTCCGCTTATGGAACCAACTCACAAAACCTAGAGTCACTGTTCTCGTTCTTGCGACAGTTCTTCCTGGAATGTATCTAGGGACTAATGGATATCCTTCCCTCTGGGAGATTTCAATTACTCTTCTTGGAACTTACTTAATGAGCTCTGCTTCTTTTATTCTCAATCAGTATATTGAAAGAGAAAGAGATGCTGTGATGTACAGAACTAAACAAAGACCAATCCCTGCTGGCGAAATCTCTCCAAGTTTTGCGCTCTTTTTGGGCATCTTTGTAGCCATTTTGGCATTCGGAATTTTAACTTATTACATCAATCTCCTAACGGCCGTTTGTGCTCTCTCTGCTCTGCTTTTATATGTGTTTTTATATACAATTTGGCTAAAGCCAAGAACAGAACAAAACATAGTCATCGGTGGGATTTCTGGATGTATTGGACCGCTCATTGGATATGCTGCAATGGCAAATACACTTCCCGTTCCTTCTTGGGTATTATTTTTAATGATTTTTCTTTGGACACCAGCACATTTCTGGGCACTCGCTATCTTCCTAAAAGATGATTACGCCTATGCAGGAATTCCAATGATGCCTGTTGTTTCAGGAATTCAAAAGACAGTAAATCAAATCTTTCTTTATGCCATTGCTTATTCTTTATCTGTTATTGGATTTTATTTTGCTGATGAAAGAATGGGATATTTATTTTTAATTTCAGCAATGATTCTAACCGTTTTGATTTTGACTTTTGCTTATCGATTGAAACTTTCAGGAGATAAACTTCTTGCAAAACGATTTTTCTTTTTTAGCATTCTTCATTTATTTTTGGTGAGTTTGGTCATCGTCATCGATTCGAAAATCTAGTTTTTTTAGTTGATCTGGTCAGGATTTCCTGTTTTTCTACTGGCCATGAGTATACTAACACGTTATTTCTCAAAATCCGACTTAGATGAGATCAAATCTGCTGTCGGAGAAGCTGAATCAAAAACTTCAGCAGAAATTGTTCCCTTTTTTGCAGAATCCTCACACCATTATAAAGAGTGGGCCTGGCTTGGTGCCTTCCTAATGGGCGGGCTTTCAGGTGTTACATTTTATACTGCGCAAAAATTCTACAGCCTTATATGGAGTGGAGAATCTTTCTTTGCCGTTTTATCTGTTTGGATTGGTGCCCTTTTCGGCTTAGCCATTGTCGCATTATTTCCTAAAATTAGAATCAACTTAGTTTCAAGGGCCGCAAAACAATACTTTGTTGATTTGAGAGCAAAAGAAGCTTTTTTAGATGAAGAAGTTTTTCGGACGAAAAACAGAACAGGTATTTTGATTTATATTTCTTTGTTTGAACATTTTGTAAGGATTTTACCAGATAAAGAAATAGCAAGGGTAGTTCCGAAATCAGAATGGAATGAAGCAGTTCGATTGATTGTAGAAGGTATGAAATCAAACAAAAAAAAAGAAGGAATCGTTTCGAGTATTCTTTTTTGCGGACAACTTCTCCAAAAATATAATATTCAAATCGAAAAAGACGACAAAAACGAAATCTCTAACGAAATCCGTGACGGTGGGAAATTGATGTAATGAAATTCAATTTTAAATTCAAAAATTCAAAAACCTTATCTCTATTGAATCGAAGGAAAAAGTATTTATTCCTATCTATTTTTTTTGTTACCCTAGCAGAAATTTTGTCCTATCCCGTTCCAAAATTGGAAAGAAGAGTGATGGATCATGCCGGAATTTTATCGGAAGCAACGGTAAACCAAATAGAATCCAACCTAAAACAATTCGAAGCCGAAACTTCCAACCAAATTGCGGTGTACACAACCCCAAGTTTACAAGGTGAAACCATTGAAGATGTATCCATTGAGATCTTTGACGAATGGAAGTTAGGGCAAAAATCCAAAAACAATGGAGTACTATTAATTATTGCACCTAACGAAAGGAAGATGCGAATTGCTGTGGGACGTGGTCTTGAAGGAGCACTCACTGACATTCAAGCAAAACATATCATTCGAAATGAACTAAAACCCAGCTTTCAATCAGGAGATATGGATGGTGGTGTCACAGCAGGAGTGAATGCGATTATGGCAACAATCCGAGGAGAATATGCACCTTCAGAAGATGATGTAGATACAACGGGTAATAATTCCGAGGAAGAAGTTTTTTCCTCTGGAATTGTGGGCGGGATTTTTACTCTCATTTCCTTAATTGTGCCTTCGATTGGGGGGATGATTTTTACTATCATCGGACTACTCGTTTTATTTCCACTTTTAACCTTTATCTTCGGTAGTACGTTCGGCCTAATGATTGCAGTATTGTTATTTATACTCGTTATGTTTTTAAAACGTAAACTGGGTATCGGAAATGGTGGAGGTTCAGATGGAGGGTACTTTGGCGGTGGAGGTTGGTCCAGTGGTGGAGACTCTTGGTCTTCCGGTTCAGACAGTTGGTCCGGTGGCGGCGGAGATTCTGCGGGTGGAGGATCTTCTGGAGATTGGTAATTCAACCACAATCAAATAAATTGTAAATTCCAATAAATATCAGAAACGTTTCGAAGTAGTCACCTAACGCAGAAATATTCCTAGGTGACTTCAATGAAAATGAGTGTAGAATCATCCTTCCATTGAGATTTGTTCATCGTTTGGAATAACATATTTTGAATTGCGGGAAGGACTTCGGAAAAAGGCAAAGAAGATGTTTTCTGAATTATATTTAACAAATCCTCCCAGGCCTGAGCTCCATCGGCTTCGTTTAACTCTTCAAATAAACCATCTGTAAATAAAAAGATTCTGTCACCTGAATCAACTTTAGATTCAGTAATCCCATAACGGTAGTGTTCCAAAATTCCAATGATGGGACCTGTGTTTTCCAACATGGCAGTCACACCATTTTTTTTCAGATGGATTTGGTTTTGGACTCCGCCACCTGCGTAACGAAGTATTTTTTGATGAAAATCAAAATCCATCACAATCGCCGGAAAGTAAATTTGTAAATCAGCGTTTTTATCATAAAAATGCTGGTTCATATAAAACAATACATCATTTGGCCGCATAGCCACAGCAGATACACGTTCAAACTCTGATTGTATCATCATAGAGTATAGAGCTGCTTGTAAACCATGCCCTGTAGCATCACCTAAAAAGAAGCGGTAATAAAAATCCTGAATTCGTTTTACGAAATATATATCTCCACCCACTTCAGCGATTGGTTTATATAAAATATCTACTTTGAGGTAAGGCTCTAATTCAGGTGGTTTGGTGACACTTTGGATGATTGATTTGGCCAATCTCATATCTTTTCCGATCTGATCTAATTTCCCTTGGAGTTCCTCAGTTTTATCTTTGACTCTGGTTTCTAACCGTTCATTTAGTTCGGTTAATTGATTTTGTACATTTTGCAATGTTTTGTTTTTGTTTGCCAGTTCACCAGCTAGGTTTTCCGCTTCCACAAAACCTTTGGAAAAATTCCTGGCTATATAAACGGATTGAACAAGGAACATTGTAAAAATTCCAAAATGAATTAAAAGTGGCCCATAAATGAGTAGATTATTAACCAGAATGTCGTTTAAAAAACTTGCGATGAAGATGAAAAAACTAAACAAAAAAATGATCGAATCGGATGATGAATCACGAATAGCCCTTGCTATTACGAAAAATGTATAAATTGCACCCAACAAAGTAAATATCTGAAATGGAACCATCAGATATGTATAAAAAGAAGACCTAGTCAAAAGAACGATAAAACAAAAAGCAAAACCTGAATATTTAAGAACCTCATAAACTCTTTTTGAAAAATACGGTTTGAAAAGCAGATAAACATAACGTGCAAATATAGGTGTAATTAGAAAAAAACTTAAGTAACTTAACTTTAAATGAATTTCCCACGGAAGTTCAGGATAGAGCTGAACGATATATTTATTCCCCGTAACAAATACCCGTAAGGCGACAAGGATACAAGTAAGCGCAAACCAATATGTAAAAGGATCTTTTTTCCTATTCAAAAACAAAAACAGATGATAAATACCCATAAACAAAATGCTACCCACAAGTAACATATCGCGTAGGATTTCTACCTCATATTGATGGTGAATATCAGGAGTCCTTCCTAATACTAATATTTGTGCTGGACCACCCTTTCTATGGTGGTAGTTGGAAATTTGTAATACGATAGAAGTCTGGTTTTCTTTGGGAAAAAAATCGACTATTCGTGGACGATATTCAGGTTTTCCAGTTTGATAAGACGTTGCTACAATTCCATTTGATGCTATTTTGACACCATCAACAAACAGATTATAGGCGGTTTCCATTTCAGGAACCTTTAAAGAAAGTGGAACACCCTTCAGTCCATGATGAACTTTCATGCTAAAAGTGGCATATCCATCCCCAGCTAGAAATCCTCTTTTCCAAAAAGAGTCGGACCAAACCCCAGGGACCTCAAAAAAATGGGGTTCCCTGTTTGCATTTAATATTTCCAACTCTAAAGGTGAAATGAGAAGTCCCGGATAATATTCCCATTCACCTTTAAGTTCCACCGTTTTGGAGGAGGAACTTAAATAAGACTCAGCGGAAAGGACCCCTTTTTCCACCTTGGGTGGTGTCTCTTTCGCAATACACGAAAAAAGCAGCAAACACCATACAAGTCCGAACCAGCGGAAATTCATAAGACGATGCTGTTTGATAAACCTAGAGACGGTTCTGAACAGGAATGTACTTTCTTTGATTTTCACCCACATATATCTGTTTTGGACGAACTTTTGAGAAGTCTCCCTTCACTCTTTGTTCTCTCCAATGAGCAAGCCAACCTGGAAGTCTGCCAATGACCTGCATCACTGAGAACATATTCTTAGGAATTCCCAACGTGTGAAATACGAGACCAGAGTAGTATTCTAAATTAGGATAAAGAAGATTCTCCATAAAGTAGGAATCGTTCCAAACCACTTCGTCTATTTGTAGCGCAATGTCTTCCACAGCAGACAACTTTCTACCTTTGTAGAATTCACGAATGATTTCACGAGCGACCTTAGCACGTGGACTCACTACATCATAAGCCTTTTGTCCAAAACCATTAGTTTGGATATTCAAACCACCGCGTTTGAATCTTTCGAAATAATCTTTAACAGGTGTTTTAGTTTTTAAAATGTCTTCAATTAGACCAATGGCTGCTGTAGGACGTCCGCCCTCTCGTGCTCCCCATTGTGCCATAATCCCTGCAGAGATAGAGGCAAATAAATTGGCTTGAGTAGAACCTACCACTTGGACTGCAGTGTTGGATACGTTTTGTTCGTGATCCGCATGTAAAATCCACATTTGGTTTAAAATACGATCAAACTCTTCCGGAACTGTATAATTGTCCGCAGGCATTTTATGCATCATATAAAGAAAGTTTGTACAATATGGATTTTTATCCAAAGGATATACGAAAGGATGACCCACTGCATGTTTGTATGTGAAAGCGGCAATGGTGCGAATTTTTGCAAGTAACCTTGCAATTAAGTCCACACCCATATCTAATTTTTCTTCGTAGTCTTCTAAATAATAACTAGAAAGTGAAGTAACCATTACAGATAAAACTGCCAATGGATTGGCAACACCAGGAAATCCGTCGAAGAGATTTAACATATCTTCGTGGATCATAGAGTGTTTAGAAAGTCGACCGGAAAAGTCATTTAACTCTTGTTTTGTGGGGAGGTTCCCGTAAATTAATAAAAACGAAGTTTCCACAAATGTGGATTGGTATGCGAGTTCTTTTAGGTCATAACCGCGATAGGTTAGCTCCCCTTTTTCTGGATCACGTCTTGATACTTTAGACAATCCAAGAGCTGTATTAAACAAACCTGGATCAACAGTGACTAGGCCCGTTTTTCTATAAAAATCGGTTAGGTCGATTCCTTCTTTTCCATCGGTACCAACAATGACCGGTAATTTATATGTTTTGCCCTTGACGTGGATTTCCACTTCACTCATGAAAAGACCTCTCTCCCTCCTATCTTACGGAAGGGAAGTTTGGAATCTAGAATAATTTAGACTTGGGTGAGCGCAGAATTCAGAGAATCGTGAATGAGGACAAAATCAGTCAGACCAACAATATCCATCACTTTTCTAAAGTGAGTATTGAGTCCTGCAAATTCAATTTTACCCTGATTCTCTGATGATTTTGTAATGAGACTGATAAGAGTCGCAATTCCGGCAGAGTTGATGTATGATGTTTCCGAAAAGTTCAAAATGACACGATTTCGTTTATCTGCCGGGATGGATTCGTAAGATTCTACGATTTCCTCTTCAGCTTCGGATGTGATTTCGCCAGATATATGAATTACGGGTAAATTTCCCCCGTTTTCAAATCCCAACCGAATCTTAAACTCTTCCATCATTAGCTTCCAGGGAAATCCACCGAGAACGCGGGTCAACTAAAATTAGGATTTCGATTTTCTTTCTTCTTTCGTCATTCGACCAAAGGGTTGTTTGCACTTTCGACAAACAAAGTATATATCGGTTGGTGTAGCAGATATCCCGACAAGACCCATGGCGATCATTCCCCAAGTGGAATACTTAACAACTTTACGTGCATTTTCATCGTCACGAGTGGTTCCACAATCACAAGTGGGTCGATCGGCTTTTTTAATGATTTGGTTCATAAAGACAAGTGTTCGGCTCCAACCCGTAGGCGGAACCGAAAAAGACAACGATTAATTTTTAGAAAGGTGTTCTACGTATTTAGCGAGAATGCGGATGTTATCATCACCCAAATGTCCGTAAGCAACCATTGGAGATCCTTTGATTCCTTCTTTCAAAGTTTTAGTCACACCAGCAGCAGTGTTTCCATTTTTCCATTCAGAAGCTGGAGATTTGTAGTTTCTAGGTTTTGGGTTGAGAGCAGCTGCAGCAGCTCCATCACCAGCACCTTTTTCACCGTGGCAAGAAGAGCAGTTTTGTAGGTAAAGTTCTTCCCCTTTAGCAAGTTCCGGATCAGCACTTGCGCTAGATTCAACAGCAGCAGGTGTTTCTTCTTTTGGTTTGGAATCGCCACAAGCTACCATCACGAATGCGAAGGAGAGTGCGAAGAGAGAGACTAGGACTTTTTTTGAGTTCATTTCTTACTCCAAGATAAGGTTGGCTCCAGTCTCTCACCCTTCTTATCTTTTGAAAAGAAGAAATCACTGTTTTTCTAAAAGATTTGCGAGTGCCTTTTCTAAATTTTGAAACTGAAACTCATAACCGCTAGAAAGTAACCGTTCAGGAATCACATATTGCCCTTTTGTCACAACCACTGAACCATCTCCATAAAGCGCTTGTATGGCGAAGGAAGGCACTTTGAAAAAGTTCGGTCGGTGTAAAATTTCGGCCAACGATCGAGAAAACTCATCGTTACTTACAGGATGAGGAGATACTAAATTATAAGCGCCAGAAGCCGAATCCAACTGCATCAAATGTAACATAGCAGAGATAAAATCAGATATGTGAATCCAACTCATTCCTTGTTTTCCAGATGCAATCGATCCACCAACTCCTAATAAAAAAGGAGGAATCATTTTTTCCAAGGCACCCCCTTGAGGTGACAAAACAATCCCTGTCCTTAACATTAAGGAACGAATTCCCGCAGATTGTAAAGGAAGGGTTTGATGTTCCCAATCTACACAAATTTTGGCAAGAAAGTCTTGCCCAGGTGCCGAGTTCTCAGAATAAGGAGGATGGTGATCTTCCGACATTCCGTAATAACCTACTGCACTTGAGTTCACAAAAACTTTCGGTGGAGATTTTAAATCCAATACACGAGCCACAACCCCCCTGGTAAAATCTACACGAGAAGTTCTAATGAGGCGTTTGCGTTCTTCAGTCCACCTAACGCCAGCAATTGGCTCACCAACCAAATTGACAATTGCATCTAAACCTTCTAAATCTGCTGTCTGTGGGAGAATGCAAGAGACAAATTCTAATTCTTTAAAGGAAGATAGTTCATCTGGCAATGAAGTTTGTCTCGAAAAAACACGAAACCGATGTCCCTTACCGATTGCGGTTTTTATGAATGATTTACCTATAAGGCCGGTACCACCTAAAATCCCAATTTTCATCTGATCTCCTTTAGGATCGAATCATAAAAAAGAAGTAGCCCATTTTCCGAGGCAGTAGAAGTTTTTCTTTGTTATGAAACCTGTCATTGTCCTCCCTATCTTCTTTGCCATACTTTTTGTTCTCCTCGGGAATTATTATTTGTTTTCTGGAACAATAAAAAGTATCAACCAATACAAAGACAACCCACCTTTCCGCATCGAAGATGCAACTGGCTCCGGTGGAATTCATCTTTTGTTAGACAAAGATAAAAATACAGTTTGGAGAAAGAAACAAGAAGGAAATGAAGATTTTGACTTTTTCTTAGAAATGAAATTGTCTCACTTTTGGAATGGAAAAGAATTTTCACCTAGAGAATTTCAAAATTTGAAAGTCTTTGCCTGTCCTGGAGAAAATCTTCCAACCTTTCAAATGCGTTTTTTATTACGGGAAAGTATCAACGTAGATAAGGAACTTAGAATGCCGAAAGACCAGCTAGCATTTGTTTATATATTTAAAGAAAAAAACAAATCGAATTTAGCCATTCCCCTATCAAATCTTCCCAAATTCCAAAAAGAAAATAATTATCCTGAAAACATTCATATTCTCACACCTGAATTTAAACTTCTTTCTAAGGATGGATGTATTTCGGAAGTAGAACTAGAAGAAACTAAGTAAAATTTATATTTTTTTAAATTTGGTAATTCAATAAAGGAAAGGCCTCTGGGAGATCATTGAAAAACATTTTGTCAAAAGGGAAAAGTCTGGATCAAAGATCTTTTGTTTGTTTTTCTATTTCAGCTTTTAGTTCAATGATACTCATATAAAGATTGGCAAAAGTTGTGAGTTGGTTCATTGCATCTTGCAATCCGGCCTTAAATAAAAGACCGTTGTCCATATGTTCCCGAAAGATGGTAAGTGGGTTTTCCGCCTCCATACTTTCGACTGTTTTCTGGTAAGATTCCATCAGTTCTTTTTTATCTAAAAGAGATTCAGGAACCTTCCAACCATTGGACAAACGGCTCATTTAAAGTTATCTACCTTCAACTTCCAGAAGTTTGGTAGTTTTTACTATAATACGAGTCACAACATAAAAGACAAAACCAAATCCGAAAAACCAAGTATGAAATGGTTTCCAAATTCCTGTGATGTCTACAGCTCGAAGTGCCGGCTCTTGGAAATAAACTTGAATCAAATCAAAAACTGTGAACACAACAATGATTCCAAACAAACTTGGGTATTCACGTTTCCAAATATTACGAAATGAAAAATCTAAGTTTGGTTTTATATATCCAGAAAGTCTCGGAATGAAAGCAGGAGTTTTGTCTGCCCATTTTAAGTATCCTTCCGCAAATTTACCACGTAAGAAGTATTCTTCCGCAAAAATAATACGTTCGTAATAGAGATAAAAAAACATAATGTATACGAGCGCAAAGGCAAAATCCCGAAGGATGAATACCGGGCCAAGATACATAAGAAAATTCCCTACATATAACGGGTGTCTGACTAGAGAGTAAATTCCTGATTGATTTACGACATCAGCCACTTGTTGTTTTGTGTTCCTTCCGGAAGTGTTTTTAGGAGTGTAACCGATCGTAAAACATCTAACAAAAAGCCCTGCAATACTGACTAAAAATGCACCAGATAACCAATACAAATTAGATTCGTAACTCCCTTGGAAATAAGGGACATACGGTAAATACAGTAAGGAAAGAAACAAAATGACTCCTGGGATGTAGGAGCGCCATCGGAAGAGAAAGTTGCCTTGTTGGTTGAGTTCTTCTATAAGTGCCATGTGAATTCGTACTTGCTTCCTTTGATTAAGCTGTCAGCATTCGTCCTATGTCAATCAAATCCTTCATCCCCGCAAAGTTCAATCTTCCTGCTCTATGGTTTACGGATCTGACGCTTCCTGTTCTTAACAAAATGCTCCACAATCTTGATTCCATCGAGATATCCGAAACCGATCAAAAGACTTTAAAATCCTTTCAAAAAGAACGACTCCTTTATATTTCCAATCATCCCACAACCAAAGAACCCGGAATTGCGTATCATGCGGCAAACATAATGGGTTCAAGGTTTCATTATATGGCAGCAAGAGAGGTATTTGAATGGGGATTCGGATTCGTTGGTGACTTCATACAGTCCATTGGTGCATACTCCGTGTTAGCTGGCGCCCCCGACCGTGAGTCCTTAAAAGCCTCAAGAGAAATTCTTTCTTCTAAAGGTGGGAAACTTGCTCTATTTCCGGAAGGCGAGCCAACCAGTGGTATGAATGATACCCTACTTCCCTTCCAGCCAGGTGTCGCCCAACTTGGTTTTTGGGGACTGGAAGATGCTCTCAAAAAAGATCCAGAAGCAATAATTTGGATTTTACCCACCTATGTTAAGTACAGAATGACCGGTTCACTAAGCTCCATGCAAAAGGACATAGACCAAACCATCGCTAGGATGGAGCAGAAGTTAGGAATTGAAAAAACCGGCAAAGACATTGTACATCGTTTTTTGTCAGTGGGAAAACGAATGATCGAAAGGGAAGAAAAAGAATATGGAGTACCTGTCGAAGAAAACAGAGCCGATGACTTTGATTATCGATTGGGACGGATGCGTCATGCCATGCTCGACAATATTGCAAGAAAGGCCAACATTCCGAAATGGGATAATGATTCCAATGCCATTGAAAAGTTAAGAAGGATCTTAAGCGTTCTCGAAATGGTTTCTGTAGGAATGCCCGATCCAAAAGGTGAGCTCCCCAGTTTAGAAATGGCAACTTGGGCTAAACAAGCTGCCACCAAAGCCTATGATTTTATCACTATCCAAACCGCTTATATCAAAGAATTGCCAAGTGCCGAACGACTTTACGAATTTTTATACCGTTATGAAAACGAACTGTTTGGTGAGTTCAAACCGCGCCCACACAAAGCAGTTGTTAGATTTGGAAAGCCATTTACGATCAATGAGTATTTTAGTTCCTATAAAGAAGACAAAAAGAAAACGATAGATTCGATTACAGAACGTCTAAGAGAAGAGTTACAAACAATGCTTGTGGAAGAAAAGTCAAAATCCAATCCTCTATTTCCGAGCCAGTATATATTTTGATGGATTTATTTAGCCTGGAGCAGGTAAAAAATTTAATCGCAAGTGGTGCTCCGATTGAACTGAGTGCCTATGGTGCATCCAAGGCTCTAGATGAAAATTTGGTAAAAATTCTAGATACTCTTACTGAAAAATACGGGATTCTTGATTTATCGGCAATTTTATTTACGATTGTAAAGGACTTAATCCTCAATGGTTTTAAAGCCAACTTTAAAAGAATCTTTTTTCAAGAAAATCAATTAGACATCCACTCTCCCACCGACTACGAGTTAGGTGTAAGAATGTATAAAAGCCTTATCCTCTCCGGAAGAGGCAACAGTTTTGAACCTCTCGCACGAGAAAAAAATTTGTACGTTCATTTAAAAATCGAACATAATGAGAACCAAATCAAATTTGATGTAAGGAACAATACCACTCTTGTGCGCGGAGAAATGCAAAAAATTCGTAACTCACTTTTACATGCACAAAACTATAACGATATCATGGAATATTATATTGAACGTGGAGACAATTCGGAAGGAGAAGGGATTGGCATTGCTCTTTGTGTCATCCTTCTGAAAGGGGAAGGCCTTCCCACGGACCAATTTAGAATCTACCATGAGGATGGAGAAACCATTGCCCAACTCTCCATTCCTCTAAAGAAAAGCTAGCCCAAAGAACGAACTCCCACATTTTGGATTTATGGGTTCTGCTACTGTCCTCTCGAATGATTCCATTCCTAAAGTTCTGTCTGACATTGTTGCCAATGAAACGAACCATGCCCTCTGGCTAAACACTCTTTCTCTCTTAGAACATCTGGGTTCCAGAAAAATCCTCCTCACACAATCGAGCGAAGAAACTTCGGAGATGATTTTAAAACATGCCACCGAGGAAGCACGGCATGCCCTATTTTTTAAAAAAGCAGCCCGCACGATAAAGCCTAGCTTCCAATTAGGATACCAAAACTCCGCACTCGTTCGTGGGACTGCGGCAAGAATTTATTTCGCGAAATTAGATACCTTGGTACGGCGAAGCCTACGAAAGGTTTTCCCTAACCAAAAAGATTTTACCTACCTTGCTTATTTGTACACCACCACGGTCATCGAAAAAAGGGCTATGGTCGTCTATGCTGCGTATGACGAAATTTTGGATCGTACGGGATCTCCCATCCGCCTAACCAACCTGATTTTGGAAGAAGAAGGCCACCTCTCCGATATGAGTGCCGAAATGTTCCGACTCGACCCAAGTGCGAAGGAACGACTCGCGGCTCTCGAGGCAGAAGAAGCGAAGATTTTTGCCCGATTTTGGCTCCAAATCCGTGAATTCTCACTGAATTAAAAAAGGCTTGCGGAAAAAATCCGAGCCTGGTTTTCTTCAACCATCTTCATGCGACATAATACTATTATTGGATCTTTGAGAAAATGGGTTTAGAAGTCTTTTTATTACCTTTTTTGGCAAGTGTTGCCGTGACCATCGGACTTCGTCGTTTGGACAAATCGAACACCAAACTCTCCCAACTCAAACGTTATGCGTCCAAATTGACCGATGAAATCGATGGTGTCGCCCTTCAAAAAATCCAATTGGTCAAAGATGCCGGTATTGACCTCGACATCCTTGTCAAACAATCTCGCAAAGTTGCCGAAGACATCCAATCTTTAAGTTCAGAATCTCGCGACCTATTCGAAAAAATCCGCGCAAGTAAAGACTACCTCTCTTCTTTGTCAGGTGAGATGGAACAAATCCAAGATTTGAGCACCCAAGTCCGTCGCGAAAAACAATATATGGAAGAAGGACTCTCTCAAATCAATACCCACAAACGAGAGTTACGTGAAGTGTCCGAAGATATGGAAGCCCTTCATAATGAATCCATCTCCATGTTGGATACTTTCCAAAACAAACTCAATCATAGAAGTGATGAAATTTTACAATCTGTTGCACAAAAGATGGTAGAGTTAGAAAGTCTTCTTGAAACCAAATCAGACTTTCTCGATAACTCTCTTTCTAAAATTGCAGAAACGGCTCGTGAAAAACTTTTATCCCATGCAGATGTGATGGTGGGAGAAACCGCGGGTCGTTTAGATCATGCTCGCAAAGAAATGGATCTACTCCTCGAGTCCATGAAATACGCACAAGGTGACTTAGATGTTCGCCTCACAAAGTTCGAAGATACCTCTTCCCTACTCTCCGATAAAGTCGATAAGTTTGATGAAAGGTTAGAAGAAAAATACCAACGCGCTTCTGGTAAGTTGGAAGAGAAAGTAAACTTACTTGAGAAAAAAATCCAAGAACGTTTTGATTCTATCTTTGACCAAGTTACCCATACAAAAGATTCTTTTATGAAGGGTCTCAACCAAGAGACAGATGCCATCAAACGTGAAATTGAAGACTTGTCCCTCGAAACACTTTCGAAACGTGATGACATCATCAACGAAACAAGAAGGCAAGCGGATGGGATCAACCAAACCATAATCCAGTTCCAAGAAAAATATTTGGAAGCAGAGAACAAACTTCTTCGCCAGGCAGACATACGCAAACAAGAACTCATTCGCGAAATCGAAGCCTTCTCCGAAGAATTCCACCGCATTTCGGAAGATCTAAAAGAAGAAGCAAGTTCTCTCAAAAAAAGTGCCCTGCAAGAACTCAAAGATTTTGATCGTGAGTTAGATTCGGTTCGCACCAACCAAGAAACAGTCATTAAAACTTCTCTTTTTGAATTAAGAAAAGAACTCGAAGAAAGAATGAATTCTGATTTCAAACTCCAAAAGAGTGAAATGGAATCAGATCTTGAGATAGTCCAATCACAAATCAAAAACTTAAACGAATCCATTACAGCACAAACCAAAGATGTGGATGAATATGTGGAAGAGTTAAAATCGGCTCTTCGAGAATCCGCACATGAAATTTTAGAAACAGCAGAAGAAAAAGCCAAAGAATCCGAAGAAATCGTCACAGAAAAGATTCGTATCGCCAATGCCAACTTAGAACAATTTGTCAGCAAATGGGAAGACGAACTCGGTAAAATTCGGGAAGACCAAAATTATAGTATTGAAAGACTCCAAGACCGCCTAAAAGAAATTCATATAGAAGGTGCTGACCTACTCGGTGAATTTCAAAACCAATTCCAAAAAGCAAAAGCTAATTTGGATATGGCAGCAGAGTCCAAAACCAAAGAAAGTATCTCCCGATTAGAAGAAGAAGCGAAACTGGCTCGTAGCGAAGTCGAACGAATCCTCAAACATTTAGAAGAATCGGGTGAATCCTTTTTCAATTTACAAGAAGAGAAAATGGATAGGCTCAATGAAACCATTGATTCTAAAATCTCTCACCAATTGACAAAACTCCTTGATAAAGGAAATGTCCAATTAGGCCAACTGGAAGAAAAAATTTCAAACCATCTAAATACCGTCAAACGCAACTTAGACGAAAGTATCAAACGTTCTAAAGACGAATCTAAAAAACAAATTGAAACTTATCAAAGAGACTACGAAAAGTCTTTCAAAGAGATTGCAAAAGAAAGCCAAGACTTCTTAAAAGAAAGTTTAGATCGTTTCCAGGATTTAAAACAAGAAATCAAAAATGGATTGGAGGATCTAAACGATACCAAAGAAGAAACTCTTTCTAGTTTCCAATCCGAGATGGAAACATTAAAAGAAGATATCTTAACTCTTTCGAGTGAGTTAGAAACGGTCAAAGAACATTCTGATTTATTTGCTTCCGCCAAACAGATTGCAGATGAATCCAATCGTGCTGTAGAAGAAATTTCTGAAGCCCTCCGATCCCTTGAAAAAAATCGACCAGACATTGACCTCTACCAATCGGCAATCTCCGAGTTTTCTGAACTTCGAAAAGAAATCGCAAACGAATTAGAAACTTTAAAAGAAGCTCAGTTCCAAACCGAAGACATCGACAAACAAATACAAATCCTTGCCTCAAACCTAGTCCATGTATCGGAAACGATGGAAGGTTTTGAACAAAGTTTAAGCGAAGTAAGTTCCATTGAAACTCGGGTAACGAAACTCACAGCAGAACAATCTAAAATTGAATCCTTCCTTTCTTCCCTACAAGAGTCACAAGATTCCGTTTTCCATTTGGTAGAAAACTTAGAAGGCCAAAAACACAATACACGGGAACTCCAAGCCCGCCTCGACATCCTTGACCGCGAAATCGAAGTGGTAGAAGCCCGCGAAAAGGAACTCACAGAAACCATTCGCCAAGCGGAAAACCGCACTTCCTTCCTTGTAGAACGAGAAGCTCAAATTGATTCGGTCGAACGTAAGTTTGACAAAATCGAAGAGCTGCTAGGTGATCTTTCCGACCGCCACCGCCAAATCCTTACCCTCCAAAAACGTCTGGAAGACCTGAAAGAATCCTCACGCGAAACCAAGGATGATTTGGAATCTCTCCTCGGAGAGGCAGACGAAACCTTCGAAAAACTCTCCGAATTCCTGGACATTGTCCAAGGGGCCATGCAAAATCCGGTCCCAACGGGGAAATCAGACCGAAAAGTTTCGGGAAATCCCCTTGTCGAGAGGAAAAGAGCCACCATCCAGAGCCTCCACGACAATTACCAGTGGTCTTCTGAGGCAATTAGCGAAAAATTAAATATTGAAAAATCCCTCGTAGATAACATCCTCGGAGTTAGAAAGAAATAACCGAGGTATCCATGTCCGAAGAACAAACAGAATCAACGTCGAAGGAATCCCTAATTGTCACTTCTAAAGTGAAAGCATACATCAAAAGTAAGGGATTTATGACTTCTGGCGATGCGATTGAAGGAATCAATGAAGAAATCTACCGATTGATCGACAAAGCTTTGGAAAGAACCTCTGCCAACAAAAGAACAACGGTTCGCTCCACAGATTTCTAATCCGTGATTTACATTAAAAACAAATCTGAAATTGAAAAGATGAGGAAGGCGGGAAAATTTGCCGCCGAACTCCTCGTCTATTTAGAACCTTTTGTCAAAGCTGGGGTCACGACCCTGGAGCTGAACGATCTTGCTGAGGCCTATACCAAAAAAAATGGTCATAGGTCTGCTCCCCTTGGGTACAAAGGGTTTCCGAAATCCATCTGTTCTTCCATCAATCACGTGGTTTGCCACGGAATTCCCAAAAAAGAGGATGTTCTCGCCGATGGAGACATTGTCAATCTAGACGTATCACCAATAGTCGACGGATACATTGGAGACACTTCTAAAACCTTTATCGTGGGTGGAAAATCTAGTCCCGAAGCGGAAAAACTTGTGGCAGATACCGAAAAAGCCATGTGGATCGGAATTGAACAAGTGAAACCAGGAAACCGAATTGATGATATCGGCAATGCCATTGATGATTTTCTTACCCCCCTTGGGTATGGAATTGTTCGGGACCTAATGGGTCATGGAGTAGGACGTAATTTCCATGAAGAACCACAAGTTCCTCATTTCCGGTCTCCCAGAAAACTGGCAAAAATTGAAGCAGGAATGATTTTCACAGTAGAACCGATGGTCAACTTAGGAACTTGGGAAGTGAATTTCGATAAGTCCGACAAATGGACTGTCCGAACAAAAGATGGAAAACTCTCAGCCCAATTTGAACATACCGTTCTTGTCACAGACAAAGGTTATGAAATTCTAACAAAAGTCTGAAGAAATCGTTCTTGCTTTCGCTTCCATTCTATCGTCTAATTTCAAAAGAGGATTTTTTATGAAACTAACCATCACTCTATTTAGCCTTTTTGTCATCACATCTGCATCTTTTGCGATTTGCCCAGGAAAAGAAAAACGTTCCTGCCCTGGCCATGACAAACTCATTGAATGCCCACACGACGGAAAGTAATTCGCAATGAACAAAGCCATTCTCTTCGTTGATGACGAACAAATCATTCTAATGAGCCTGAAGTCTCAGCTCAAAAAACATTTTGGGAACGAGTATCGTTATGAAACCGCCCAAAATACGGAAGAGGCTTGGTCGATCATCGAAGAATTGGCAGAAGAAGGAATCGATATCCTCATCATCATTTCTGATTGGCTTATGCCCAACCAAAGAGGTGATGAGTTTCTTAGGGATGTCCACAAAACATATCCAGAGATTAAGAAAATAATTATTTCTGGTCATATCGATGAACTCTCACTCAACCAATTGAGAGGAGAAGTAGACCTACATAGTTTTTTAAACAAACCTTGGTCTGAATCGGATTTAATCAAAAAAGTAGAAGACGCCATCGCGAAGATTGCCTAGGTTTTCCTAGGATACCTCCGCATGTCTCAATCAATCATTCAAAACACTATCGAAGACTTGGAAAATTTACGTTCTAAGTCCCCTCTCGTTCATAATATCACAAACTATGTAGTCATGAATAACACAGCCAATGCTCTTCTTGCCATTGGTGCTTCTCCCATTATGGCCCATGCCATTGAAGAAGTGGAAGAAATGGTTACAATCTGTTCGGCTACGGTTATCAACATAGGAACACTCTCTGAACCTTGGATCCAAAGTATGGAAAAAGCTGCGGCAAAAGCGGTGTCTCTTAACAAACCTCTCATTTTAGATCCTGTAGGAGCAGGAGCGAGTAACTTGCGTAATATGGCAATTCGTCGTATCCTCGGTGCAGGAAGTCCGAGCATTATCCGAGGAAATGCATCTGAAATTCTCTCGACTCTCAATTCTTCTGGAAAAACAAAAGGTGTCGATGCAACAGATTCCTCCGAGTCGGCAGTGGATTCAGGGAAGTCTCTCTCGAAAGTTACGGGTGGGGTGGTTGTGATCTCAGGAGCTACTGATTATATCTTAAGTGGAACAGAAAAAGCCCAAATACGCAATGGAGATGTTTTGATGACAAAGGTCACTGGGCTTGGATGCACTGCTTCAGCCATTTGTGGGGCCTTTGCTGCCATCCAACCCAATCAGTTTCGCGCGGCTACTTCTGCTATGGCTGTGATGGGTATTGCTGGGGAAATGGCAAAATCCAAAACAAGTTCTCCTGGAAGTTTCCAAGTTGCTTTTTTAGATGCCCTCTATGAAATCGGAGCCGATGCCATTAAACAAAAGTTAAATGGTGAATAAAAAACAGATCCGAGGGGTTTATCTTGTCACCGATAGACCCTTATGTATCCACCACAATTTAGCAGAAGTCGTAAAACTTGCCGCCTTTGGTGGAGTATCTTTTGTCCAACTGAGGGAAAAAGAAGCCGATAGCCGAACATTTTTAGAACTCGCTAAACATTTAAAAACAATCCTAACTCCATTTTCCATTCCCCTTCTCATCAATGACCGCCTAGACATTTGTTTGGCGGCAGGAGCCGATGGCGTCCATCTGGGACAATCCGATTTACCTTGGTGGGAAGCACGCAGACTTTTAGGAAATGATGCCTTCATTGGCTTATCCTTAGAAACAAAAGAGGATTACCACTCTCTCATCCAATTGGATCCAAATCCTTCCTTAGATTATCTGGCTGTATCTCCTGTATTTGATACCGATACAAAAACCAATACCAAACCAGCATGGGGACTGGAAGGACTCAAATGGTTACGAAGTAAAACCACAATTCCCATCGTTGCCATCGGAGGAATCAAAGAATCCAATGCAGAAGCAGTGATCCAAGCAGGTGCAGATTCGATTGCAGTAGTGAGTGCGATTTGTTCGGCTAAAGATCCGAAACTGGCAACGGAAATTTTATCAGATAAGTTTCATTCATAAAAAAGAAATGGTTACAAATTGTATTCAACTGAACTCATAAAGTTTATCTTTTCATATAAATCGAAATCATTTAGTAGTTTAGAGTATTTTTAATTTTATTTTTTGGCCTTCCCTTGTTGTAAGTTTCGATTCCAAATTTCAAATCCAATCCTTTCCATCGGAGAATCTTTAAAATAAGAATCAAACTCTTCTTTGGTGAGTGATGTTTTATTGATAAACTCAGGATCTGTCCAAAAGGCTCTTGGTAAAAAACCTGGTTCAGAGGTTTCCACTTCATTTCGTTTGGCGACATTGGCATTCCAAGGACAAACTTCTTGGCATAGGTCACATCCATACACCCAACCTTTTCGATCCCAGCTTAGAAATGTTTCCGTTGCTTCCCTTTCTCGCCTATCTTCAATGGTTAGATAAGAAATACATTTTTTTGCATCAATTTGATAGGCTTCGAGTGCACCGGTAGGACATACATCCAAACATTTCCGGCAACTCCCGCAATGATCCGTGATAATTTCTTTTGGATCCGGCCCACCTAACTCTAAGTCTGTGAGAATCGTAGAAAGAAAAAAATAAGATCCTAGTTTTGGATGAATGAGGTTTGTATTTTTTCCTTGCCAGGCTATCCCAGATTCTCTCGAAAGAATTTTTTCTGCCACGGGCAAACTATCCACCGATTGGCGAAATTTATGGTTTGGAAACATTACCCTTAAAGTTTTTAAAATGCGATTTCCTTTTTCCTTCAAAATGAGGTGGTAATCGGAACCTAACGCATAACGAGAAACTTTAGATTCCATCTTAGTAAGAATCTCCTCACCAGCTTTCGAACGGTAAATAAATCCAAGACAAATTGCAGAACGAGGTGTAAGGCCTAAATTTTCAAAACGATTCCGAATGGCCAGAGCATGATCTTTTGCAAACCAATCCATATTTCCATATCGGTTGTCACGAATCCAAACCTCAAAATTTGCTAAGTCGGATTCAGGAATCTTTGCCTCGGCAAACCCTACCAAAGAAAACCCTTCCACTTCACAAATGGTTTTAATTTGAGAACGGATCTGATAGAGTGGACTGGTCATGGGTGATAAAGAGAATGAAGTATATCTTATGGAATTGCAAGGCCAATTGCCAAGCCATTTGTATGTCCATCTTCCAAAACTAGTTTCTCTATTTCCACAAATAGAAGCTTTGGTGACAATTCCGAAGGGATTACCGGAACTTCTACGAAAGGGAATTTATTTTGCCCTGCTCCAATCGGTAGTGAGATTACTCGAACGAAACACGGACCCTCTCCTGCCTGAAATTCTACCTGAATATGGAGAACTCATTCGTTCGGTTTCTGAAACCTATTCTGTCTTGAGTCCCGATGCCTCCTCTAATTGGCTCGAGGAATGCATCCAATACGGAGACAAATCCGCTTATCATTGGGAATGGAAACATTTTGATTCCAGAGAGTTGTTCTGAATTACAATCGTTCCTTTTCTAAAGATTTTAAAAAATCAAGAGGAATTTGTTTTTTGGTTTGTGCTCTATAATCAAAGTATACCTGAACCGTTTTTGCTTTCACATACACTTTGTTCGTTCTTTTGTCTCGAATTTCATAAGAAAATTCCCAAGAGGTAGTACCAATGGAGGATACCCAAGTTTCAACATAAATGGATGTCCCAGGCAGGACCGATGCTATTAAATCCATTTCCACTCGAGCAAGAACAAAAGGAATGTCTTCGAGTTCACTAACAGATAGATAACGATTACAAAAATCTAACCTTGCTAACTCCAAGTATGCCGAATAACTTGCGTTATTGACTCTACGCATAGGGTCCATGTCATTAAATCGAATTTGGATGTCCGTTTGAATCATACTACTTTAACATCAGACTAAAACGAAACTTAAACGTCACTTCAATGTTTCTAATTTATACTGAATTTGAACAGAGCGTAGCAATCTTCGTTGTTCGAAACTTCGACCAAAACTAGGGTTCAAAAAAACTTTTTCTATTTTACCTTTGGGAATTCCTAAAGAAATCAAATATCTTTCCACTGCTCGAACCCTTTCCTTTACCGGCGATTCTATAACAGTTGTATTTTTTCAGTGGCAAGGTTCATTTCTACGCGTAAAACAGGTACAGTGCTTTTAGTTTTTTAAACTTTTTCTCCAAAACCAAAGCAAAAGAACTCCAGTTCCGACTAACATTAGGGAAATCCAAAACATTTCTCATTAGACAGACCCAAGTTTAGAGAAATTTATTTCAAACGAGTAGACAAATTCTAAAATTCTTATTAGAATATCGCATTATGGACAATATGCGAAAAATGATTTTCATCTACTCAATGGTTATGGTTTTATTGTTCGGTTGTAAACCCGCAAAACTTTCGAACCCTTGTGATATAAAATCAAAAGATTATTTTTTCGGAACGCTAATCCGTTTTGTCACAGAAGATCGCTCTCCTTCATGTTATCCATCTTTCGATTTTCAAAATCTTTGGGGTGTCTTTCAAGGAACCTCAGGCACAACGAGTGTCAATGCAATGACTAGTTATAACGACCAAATCATCATTGGTGGTAATTTCCAATTCGTTGGCCCCTCTACTGGGGAAGCCGTTTATTTAGAAACAGCCACGGGAAAGGTATTACCTAATCGTTATTGCCCTTATTTGAAAGTTGTGGGAGGTACACAGACAGCGATTTCCGATGGAAATGGCGGATTCTATATTGGCGGTTCTTTTTTTTGGGTCCAAGGGGAAGAAAGATACGGCCTTGCCCATATCCTTCCCGGTTGCCAATTGGATCGCAACTTTAATGTTCCAAAAGATACAAGTAGAGAAGTAAGAGCCTTGTTACTTATGGGTGACTCTCTCTATGTGGGAGGATTGTTTCCAACCTGGAGTGATTCAAACCAAAAATTCTTAGTTCGACTCAATCGTTATACTGGTGCCATTGATAACTCTTTCAATGCAAACGTAGACCCATCTGCTTCGGGGGTATTTGATTTAGAAACAGATGGCCAAGCACTCTATGTCTGTGGGGACTTTACGAGTATCGGCGGAGGGGCACAGCGAGGTATCGCAAAGTTATCTTTCCACTCAGGTTCCTTATTTTCCTCTTTTAGTCCAATTATTTCTGCAGGTACTTGCCTTGATTTGTATTATGGAACAGATGCCAATGGAAGTCCGAACTTCTTTGTAGGTGGGGATTTTACGGCGACTTATAACTATGCGTTTTCCATTTATCCCGATGGAACTTTAACAACATGGAATCCAGGTCCAAATGCTCAAGTCAATTCGATCCAACAGTATCAAAATACAATTTATATAGGGGGCCAGTTTAGTTTGGTTGGAGCTAGTGTCTCAACTGGTTTAGCTTCGGTTAACAATGGCACAGGTGGTATTATTACTGCAAATTATAATTTGAATGGCAATGTTGCCTCCCTCGGATTGCTCGGGGACACTCTATACCTAAGTGGAAGTTTTACTACGGTCAAATCCGTTGGTAGAAATTACATGGCAGCACTCAGCTTACCTAGTGAGTCAGTCAATGCATTTAATCCCAATCCTGATGGTACGATCACAAACCCAGGTTCTGACTTCGTCTCTGCAGAAAATGGGGTTGTATTTGTCACCACCTCCATTCGTTCTACGGTGAATGTTCTCCCGAGAAGTAATTTTGCAGTATTGGATGAAGTGACAGGCGCACCAATTGAAGGAACACCTAATTTTGATTTTGCGATCAAAGCCCTGCACCGTGTGGGAAATCGACTGTTTGTAGGTGGGTCCTTTAACAACGTGGCAGGAGAATCCAGAAATAGGTTTGCCATTTTGGATTTGCCATCCTATCAAGTGAGTCCGGTGAATCATATTTTATCAGGCACTCCAGAAATTCGAACCATCACCAGTGACGAATCACAACTTTATGTTGGTGGTGATAGTTTAACGAACGTAAATGGAAATACAAGAAATGGTGCTTTTGCATTAAATTTAAGTGACCTTTCCGTTAGTGGATGGAATCCCAATCTCGCTGGTAGTGGGGAGAACTTTCTTGTTGCCAATGATTTAGTGTTTCTCGGAGGTTTATATTCTGGAATAAACGGGGATGGTGTAACTACATCTTACCAAGCAGTGGACAAACTCACAGGAACTAAACGAAACATTCCATCCTCAACTAATTTTCCAAATAGCGGTGTCTATGCGCAAGCACTAGTTGGTTCAAGAATCTTTCTTGGTGGGCAATTTACAACTATTGGCAGCATAGGAACTTTTAACAATATAGCAGTTTATAATCTAACGAACCAATCTTACGAACAACCTAACCAAGTGTATGGTGACGGTATTGTATACCACATCGCAGCTTACCCAGATGGAAATATCCTAATTGGAGGATCCTTCACTGGTCTGAATGGAGCCACTGAAAACTATTCTTTTGGAGTTTTCAATAGTAACACCAATACTGTATCACCTTGGAAAAGCGGGTTCAATGATGTAGTTTATACTTCCATGTATAAAAATGGAAAATACTATTTGGGAGGTGCATTCACGAACGCACTGAGAAGAAGCAATGGTGGTCTCGTTCGATCGAACTTTAATGAATGATTGCAGAAATAATTTTTTTAGCAGAATGACCTAAATAATTCTCTCCCAAAGACTAGACACAAATTCTAAGAATCAGACTTTGTTTCTATGGCTCGCTTGTATTCATTTTTTGGAATGATTATTTTTCTCACTCTTTCGGCTTCTCATTGCAAACCAGCAGATCTTGAAAATGCATGTGATGTTAAATCCAAGGCTTTTCTTTTAGGAACTATCATTCGGTATGTAACCGGTGATCATTCTCCCTCTTGCCTCCCCTCTTTTTCTTTCTTCGACCAATGGGGAGTGTATGGCCCAACTGCAAGGGTCAATGCCATTACAAGCTACGAAGGAAAAATCATACTAGGTGGGGAATTTACGATGACAGGAGTCCCTACGGGAAGTGCTTCTATGGTAGATCCTATAACAGGTGCAGTCATTCCCAATCGTTCCTGCCCTCATTTAAAGGTGAAAGGCCTTACTAACGTTGCCATCTCAGACGGATCAGGTGGGTTTTATATCGGAGGCGATTTTACGCATGTCCAAGGAATCAAACGAAGCCAGATAGCCCATATTTTACCAGGATGCCAATTGGACCCAAATTTCGTACCAGTCGAAGATCCAACAAGAAACATTACAGCCTTATCTTTATTAGGTGATAATTTATACGTAGGAGGAATGTTCTCAGGCTGGGGATCTGGATCACAAATTAACATTGCTTCAATCAATCGAATTACAGGCCATCTCAACCCTGGATTTCTCAGTCCGTCATACGATAATTCTGTTTTTGATATCGTAACTGACGGTTCCGCTTTGTATGTTGGCGGACATTTTCAAAGCATAGGAGGAAACCCTCGTTACGGACTTGTTAAATTATCTCCAATCACTGGAGCCATTGATTCGTCATTCACAGGACAAGCTCCTGCAGGTGGACAAGTAAACGATTTACATTTAGGGACAGACCACACGGGTTCAAACGTTTTATATATAGTAGGACCATTTACAGGTCAAGCTATGTCGTTCTATTTAAATGGAACACAAACTTCATGGGCTCCCAACCCAAACATGGAAGTTTATAAAATCAACCAATTTGAAAACACAATTTACTTGGGAGGTGAATTCACTACGATCGGAGTCTCACCTTCTAATTATCTTGTTGGCGTAGACAATCAATTGGGTGCCATCAAAGAAAATTCCTTTGCTCTCAACAGTTTTGTTAGGAACTTAAATGTGATCGGAAACAAAATTTATATTCTTGGAGAATTTACTGAGGCAAAAGGACAAAAAAGAAACTATGCGGCGAGTTTTGATTTACCAAGCCAAAACTTAAATCAGTGGGATCCAAGTTTAAACTCTTCTATTTACTTTCCAGCCGGAGATATCGTTCTTTCAGGCTCTACCATTCTTATTGGAAGTAATCATTCTGCAATCAATACAAAATTAAGAAACAATTTTGTTGTTTTTGATGAAGAAACAGGATACCCTGTAGATAACACACCAAACTTCGATTATTCGATCAAAGCTCTTCATATCAAAGATAACCATCTTTTTGTTGGAGGCTCCTTTGAGAATATCAACGGTATCCCTAGGGTTTCATTTGCCATTTTAGATTTGCCTTCTTACCATCTTAATCCTACCAACATTGGTGTTTCTCCAGCAGGGACAGATATAAGAACCATTACAAGTAACGAAAACCAAATTTTCTTTAGCGGTTTTGGAATGACTTCTGTAGGAGGCCAATCTCGGAATGCTATTGCTGCTATTGATTCAAAATCTTTTGGCCTCACTGCCTGGAATCCGGACTTAGGTGTTAGTGGAAGTGCTAGCACTTTACTTGTTGTAAATGATCTTATTTTTGTTGGCGGAATTTTTAATAGTCTTAATGGTGATGGCACCGTAATCAATTACCGTGCTGTAGACACGGCGTCAGGTGTTATGCGCCCTATACCATCAAATACTCATTATCCAGGAAACGGAGTCAACGGACAAACTTATTTCGAAGGAAAAATTTATTTGGGCGGAATATTTACATCAATAGGTAGTTTAGGATCCTTTAATCATATTGCAGTGTTTGATACTCAAACACAAAATTATTCCACACCTAATTATATTTATGCAGATGGGATGGTTTCTTCTTTAACAGCATCCCCAGAAGGAAAGGTAATCGTTACAGGTTCCTTTAGTGCAATTAATAGTAACTCAGCAAGTCAATACATAGCTGCTTTTGATGCCAAAACCAATTCCATTCTCGATTGGTCTCCTAACCCAAGTGATGTGGGAAATGCAAGTTATTATAAAAACGGAAAATGGTTTATAGGCGGAGATTTTAACAATGCGTTCAATAAACCATACGGAGCCTTTTTTATTAGCGAAATGAACGAAAAAAAATAAAATCTATTTTTTAGACTTTCGTTTCAGAATTTTTTGTAAAGCTTCTTCGCCCTTTCTTACACCGAGAAGAGCAGTTTTGTATAATTTTGTTCGAATCGTTGTGGTAAGTTTGACCGGCAAAGGTCCATCTGGAGCGACAGTAATGATTTTTACACCTTTGGGAGGTTTCACTGCTATTTCTCTTGCTGCATTGAAGTGGAAGTGGTGAAGTTTACGCATCATCTTCCGAATTGTCCTATGTTTTGGAAAAGCAAGTAAACTAGTGAAACGAGTTAACGGACCAGATATATGACGAATTGGCGAATTCATAATCACTACTATTTCTTTATAACCAGCTTCTATAATATCTTGGATAGGGAGTGGATTTAAAATCGCTGCGTCCGAATACAATCTTCCATTTAACCAATGTTTACCTCGAGTCGCAATAGGTAGAGAGGTAGCAGCCTTCAAAAGGTCGAAAACATTCGAGGAAGTAGCTTTAATATATTCAATAGAATGTGTGTGTAGATTACTCACAGCGATGGCAAAATGCGGAACATTTTTCCTATCCAATGTTTCCGATTCCAATCGCACTTTTTTTCGAAAGATAAAGTCAATTAAGTATTCTTGATTCAGTAGAGTTTTACCTTGGAAAGGATGAAAAAATGAAATCAGTTTCCTTCCTGACAGATCTCTGTACCAAACTGCCAGTGCCTTTTCACTTTTAACAGGTTCCTCTTTTGGCATGGATACATAATAGGCTGCCGCACAAGCTCCCGAAGAAACACCCACCACCAAATCAAAGTAATTCGGACGCAAAAACCGGTTCCAAGCGTGTAAAACACCACCCGAGAAGGCACCCTTCATCCCCCCACCTTCCACAAGAAGGGCTCTTTTGGTACCTTTTGCTTTCGGGAGTTTGGGTTGGTTTGATGATTCACTTACAACAGATGACTGCACAATAATGTCAGGGTCTTTGGTCTACTTTCGGTTGCAAAAAATAATTCATAACATCCGAAGGTTTTCCCTCCTTAGGGGAATCACTAAAGACAATCTGGGTGAAATCCCTTTCAATCGAAAATCCGTAAAAAAACTTCCGTCCATACAATAAATTTCACTACATTAGCAATTGAATATATGATGCTCGGGATCAAAACGTTGCAAACAGAGGTGAATGGAACCATTGTCAAAGGCACCTTGCAATTGAATGCGATGGGGGCATACCAATTGGATTTGATCTCTCCTTACAAAGGACCGATGTTTACTTTTTCCTTTCCCAAGATTTATCATGCACTTGGAGAGGGACATATTTCCGAAATTGACAAATATGCCATAAGCCACCTCCGCACACTTTTTTTTAAATGTGAGAGTTTCAAAAAGGAAATTCCTAAGTTCGAATCAGATTTAAAAAAGTTTTGGTTAGAAATAGAAACGATTTCAGTACTTTCCCCATACGAATGGAATGAAAAATGTAACTTTTTAAAAAAGGCCTTACAAGAAGGTTATATGGATGCAGACAGATACGAGAAAACTTTAAACGATCTAACAATAGTAATGGAAAAAAAATATTTCGAACGTGAGAAACGATGCGAAGCTTTTTTATCTCAGTACCTTCCCGAGTATTCTCATCTTCAAAATCATTTTTCTTGGATTCAATTTTGTTATGAACTAACGGAAAAAAAACACCTACTCTTACTTTAATTTTTCCTTTTTCTTGCCAAAGATTCGAGCTTACTCTTTACTTTCCATTAGGGACAGAAATTTATTTCCGTTTCCTAAAAAATAGAACTCGGAATTTAGCTATGCGACCAATGGATCAAATCACAGGGAAAGAACAAAAACACCATGTGATACTACACTACCTCATGAATCAAGAAATGAAGGCAAATTGGAATGGGCAAATCCAAACCATGACCGTCACACAGGAGTTACCTGGTGGCGAAGAAATCATAGTGGATTGGTCTGAGGTTTGGCCCATTGGACCAGGATCTTCTTTTATCCTATCGAAATTACTCGCGCGATATTTAGAACTCCATTGCACATTTGTGAAACAACTTTCTCCTCATAAAATCCAACTCCATGTTGATAAAGTTCTTATCGCCAAAAAAGAAAGATTAAACCCACGTTTTACGATTACTGAAGAAGGTTTAGTCAATGTAACCAATATTGTCAGCTCTAAAACCATCATTGAAGCCAACATGTTTAATATCCCAACTCTTGTACGAGTTAACTTTGAAGACTATCGCAAACGAATGATGATCAGATCCGGCGAAGCTGGTACAATGGATATTTTCAAATCAGGTATGGAACGAAAGTTTGATGTTGTCAAATCGACTCAAAAAATCCTATTCATCAAAGATGCTACTAGTGTAGAAAGTTACCGTTCCGACGAAGAGGGGTTTATCAATTATGAAGACGAAATTGATGAACAAGTCGATAAACTTGCAATGATGGCTCGTGACAAAAAAATAAAGTCGGAACTCATTCTACCCATACTTTACAAAAATGAATTAGAAGAAATCATCCCCATTGGATATTATTGGTTACAAACGAAAGAGAACTTCATTACGACAGATGATTTAACATTCTACCAAACCCAAATTGGCGAAATGATCGAAAGAATTAAAGATGCCAATCTAATGACAACCGTAGAAAGATTTCCAGTTTTGGACTTATCCACAACAGGTCTGAAATTACGTATTGCTAACAGTAGTTTGGTGGAAACATTACCAAAACAAAAAGGTATTCTTTTGGAACTGGTTTTCAAACTCCAAACACCTTTTCGTTTTTTTGGAAAGATTGCTTGGGCCAAAAAAGAAGAATCTGGGGATTTACTTGTCGGAGTAGAATTTTCTGGAAAACGAACCTATGCAGAAAAAGTTCGTTTTGAAGAAAATATAGAAATAATCAAAAATAGTGGGAAGTCCGCTGCATAATTGTTAGCGGGCCTCTAATTTGATTGTTTTTGTAATTTTGGGAATTTCATAAGCGCAGATATAATATAACATTTTTAGGTCGATGTAATCATAAGCTCTGGCTAAATCCTTTTCCCAAAGGCTATCAATTTTATCCCAAGGAAGGTTTGGGTACTTTTGTTTTTCAGTCTGTGGGATTTTTAAAGACTCAGCCTGGATATAACGCAGCATCTCCTCAGCAAAAAAACTATCGTGATCCCCTTCTTTAAATTCTTGGATTTGATTTCTGAAGAGGAAGGACTCAAGCTCCCGACAATAGAAAATAAACTCATAAAACATTTGGTAATTCTAAAATTTGATTGGAATACGAATAGTTTTTTTCATTGGCAAAGAAATCTAAATCATGAAAGTTCTACTTCGTATGAAGATCATATTCCGAATCGTATTATTTTCCCTCTTAGTTTTGGTCTATCCCATCCAATCTGCAGAAAAAGATTTCCAAATCATCGATCTTGTTGTGGGCAAAGGAGAAGAAGCCTTTTCTGGTTCCTATGTGACGGTTCACTATGTGGGTAAACTTACAAACGGAACTAAATTTGATAGTTCCCGCGATCGCAACCGACCTTTCGAATTCAATCTTGGTGCCGGAGAAGTGGTTAAAGGTTGGGACAAAGGAATCAAAGGAATGCGAGTAGGCGGAAAACGAAAACTCATCATCCCGCCAGAATTAGGTTATGGTAGTAAAAGAGTGGGAAACATCCCTCCTGATTCTACTCTCATCTTTGAGGTAGAGCTTTTAAAGATCTATTAAGATCCAAAACTCATACTCATTTTCAGTTTTTGATTTTATATCCTGTGCGAAAAATAACCCAAGTCACAGTCAGACATAAAGTCAAAAACACAAGGATCATGGAAATACTCACTGACAGGGCTACATCTGCTCTTTCAAAAAAACTATATCGAAATCCACTAACCAAATACAAAACTGGGTTAAACATACTCAGTTTTTGCCAAAATGGTGGCAACATTTGAATGGAATAAAAACTTCCTCCAAGGAATACGAGTGGTGTAATGACAAGCATCGGAATCATTTGAAGTTTTTCAAAACTGTCTGCCCATATACCAATCACAAAACCAAACAAACTAAAGCTAACGCACGTTAAAACAAGAAAAAATACCATTAGAATCGGATGATCTATACGGATTGGGACAAAAAAAGATGCGGTAATGAGCATTAAAACACCGAGCATTAGTGATTTTGTAGCCGCTGCACCAACATATCCAATCACCACTTCCCACATCGTCACAGGAGCGGAGAGAATTTCATATATCGTTCCATTGAATTTAGGGAAATAAATTCCGAAGGACGCATTGGAAATACTTTCTGTGAGTAGCGACAACATCACAAGACCCGGAACAATAAAACTTCCATAATGGATTCCGTCGATTTCTTGTATCCGCGAACCTATAGCCGATCCAAAGACAATAAAATATAAAGAAGTAGAAAGTACAGGAGAGGCAATACTTTGTAAAAGGGTTCGAAAGGTTCTAGCCATTTCGAATTTATAAATAGAGCTAATTGCGTAAAAATTCATACAGCCTCCTGTAACAATTGTACAAAGATTTCTTCCAGTGAACTTTGTTTTGTGCTTAAATCACTGAATTGGATTTTTAGTTTTTTCAAATCATCCAAAAGTTTGGTAATAAGACTGCTATCATCCGAACGATCATAAGTAAATACTAGAGCAGAATTGTTATCAACAAGTTCTAATTCATACTTTGAAAGAGATTTCGGAATTTGTTTTAGATTTTTCTTAAGTTCAATCCGAAGTTGTTTGGTTCCGAGCTGTTTCATGAGCCGATCTTTATCTTCAGTTAGGAAAATTTGGCCTTTTCTGATCACAGAAATCCGATCCGCAATCGATTCCGCCTCTTCGATATAATGTGTTGTGAGGATAATGGTTACCCCATTTTTTCTGAGGGATTCTACAATTTTCCACATATCCTTTCTGAGTTCCACATCGACACCTGCACTCGGCTCATCTAAAAAAAGAATTTTTGGTTCATGTGACAATGCTTTGGCGATGAGAACCCTTCGTTTCATCCCACCAGATAAAGTCATAATTCTTTGGTCTTTTTTGTCCCAAAGTGAAAGCGATTTTAGAACTTCTTCAATGTATTTTGGATTGGCTGGTTTTCCGTACAAACCACGAGTAAAGGATACACTGGCCCAAACAGTTTCAAAAGCATGAACACTCAGTTCTTGAGGGACAAGGCCAATGAAAGACCTTGTTTTTTTGAAATCACTTATGATGTCAAAACCATCCACGTTCACCTCACCTGAACTTGGTGAGACAATGCCACATATCAAATTGATTAAAGTGGTTTTCCCTGCCCCATTCGGACCAAGAAGAGCATGGATTTCGCCCTCTTTTACTTCCCAATAAACATCCTTTAATGCTTGGAATCCGTTGTCATAAGACTTAGAAACTTTTTTTAGAGTTAGGATCGATTTCAAACAGTTTCATCCTTCCAGCCAATGTCTGAGAGGAAGTCGTCATAACCTCCATCATAGACAAAAACTCGGTCATCATCGAATACTATTAGTTTCGTGGCTACAGCGCGCAAGTGCATTTCGTTATGTGTTACCATAATCACAGAACCATCAAAGTTATCGATAGCTTCAATAAGGGAGTCACAAGACTGCATATCCAAGTGGTTTGTCGGTTCATCCAAATACAAAAGGTGGCAAGGTGTGACTAAAATTTTCCCAAGTAAAACCCTGCTCTTTTCTCCCCCGGAAAGAACTTTGATTTTTTTTAGAGCAAGGTCTTCCGAAAACATAAGTCCACCTGCAATGTTACGAGCCTTTCCTTCTGAACAATTCGGATCGGCACTCATAATTTCCTGAACAACTGTATTACTTTCGTTCATATTCAATTTATTGGTTTGTCCAAAATATCCTTCTTTTAAGATAGGATGTTTTTTCACTTCACCCGAAACGGCCTTAAGTTCGCCTGCAATTAACTTAAGTAAAGTAGATTTACCTTTTCCGTTTTTCCCGATAATACAAATACGATCTTCCGGTCCTACACTCAGAGAAAAATTTTCAAACAAATAGGGAGAAGTTCCGTTATAAGAAAATGAAACATCTTCAACACTTAACATCTGATTGGCGGAAAATGGTGCACTATTAAAATATAGTTCCATATCTTCTATATTTTCTAGTGCTTTCATTTCTCCTTGTTTTTCTAATTTTTTAACACGAGACTGGGTGCGGCTGGCAAAACTTGCTTTTGCTTTAAACTTCGCGATAAATATCTCTTCTTGTTTACGTTTTTTGGCTTCATTAAGTCTAGTTTTTTCGTAAATTTCTTCGGCTTGGTTGATTTGTGTGTATAACTTTTCTGTATCACCTTGCACCTTAATGGCTTTAGTTCGGTGAATGGCAACTGTGTGAGTTACAACACTGTCCATAAAACTTCTATCGTGCGTAATAAGAATGATCTCACCTTCCCATTCACGAAGGAATTCCTCTAACCAACGTATGGTGACAATATCCAAATAGTTGTTCGGTTCATCTAAAATGAGCATATCCGGTGCCGATACAAGAAGTTTGGCTAAATTCATCCGAATCTGATAACCGCCAGAAAATTCTTCAGGACTTCGTTCCATGTCTTTTTCAGAAAAACCAAGTCCAAAAAGGATTCTTTCCACCTTCCAAGTTTCATATTCGTCTCCCTCAGGTAGACCAAGAGCACACTCTTCTAATACTGTTGGTTTTGTAAAAACTAAGTGTTGTTCCAAATGTCCGATTCGGTATCCTTTGGGGATGGTGATATTGCCTGAGTCAGGTTCCGTTTTACCTAAAATGATTTGGACAAGGGTCGATTTCCCGTGACCATTGCGACCGACAAGGCCAACCCGCTCGCCACGGTTGACGCTAAATTGTAAATCATCGAATAAAACTTTGCCATTGAATTGTTTGTTTAAACCAGATATTTTAATCATATAATTCCTAAAGGTTTCCCTTTTTCGTATAGAACCAGGATCAAAAAAGAACCGGAAACGACGAGTAGAATCGCAAAGAAAATCTGGTAGTTTTCTTATGAATTGTGCGTTCTCCCAATTTAGAAGGACATAATCGGAAAGAAAACTACCAATGAGATTATGGACTTTTTTTCATCGGTAAAAATTCCGAAACTGTACTGTGCGAACTTTTTTCATTCTTCTCCTAGCCTTTAGTTTCTGCTGGGGTAGCTATGCCAATGGTAACTTACAAGTTGCTTTCGGTGCGGAAGAAAATTATCTATTAGTTCGCTCGATCGATTCCAGCATCATTCATTTAGGAAGTCCTGAAGAAAAAGAAGAATACAAAGAAATCATAAATGAGTATTTGCGATTCAAAAGTCTGCATATCCAAGGCAAGTACAGCGAGGCTTATTTGGCCGTTAGATCTACCCAACTCAAACTTATAAAGTTATATGACAAAATTCTAACTAAAAACTTAAACCTTATTCGATCGGAATTGATTTTACTCGGCGGTAAATCTAGAGATAAAGAGAAAACACAAACAAGAGCGTTTTTACGATTAGCATTAAGAGACATCAGCGAAGCTGAACAGAAGTTAGTAATGGCGAGAAACACTCGTCCCCTTCTCTATTTATTAAAACTTAGAGAAATGTTATTTTCTTTGAAAATTTTAAAACATGCAGGGAAGTTTGTTGTTTTTTTAAACCTTCTGCACGATGGAAAGTTTATGGATTCCATTGAATTTTCTGATTTTGATTCCATTGAATCAGAACTCATTCGCGGTTTTGGGAAAGAAAATAATAAATTACTGGCACTACATTATGACAATTCCTTTCTTCCTTTTGGGGAAGAAAGTATCTATGAGTCGATGATGACCAACTACAAATCATCGGAGATCAAAAAAGATTAACTAAATATAGCTTTATATGATCCGAGAGAAGTTGATGTCTCTATCAATTTTATAAGTCATTTACATTTTTAGTTTGATCTGATCTCTTGCTCGGTTGGCTTTTTCTCTTACCTCTTCGACTGTACCACCCAATGCCAAACTAACACCCATTCGACGTTTTCCTTCAATTTCCGGTTTCCCAAAAATTCGGACATCCACTCCTTTGATTTGAAGGGCATTTTCAAGACCAGTATATATAGGAGTTTTAGTTTTTCCTTCTAAGAGGATGGCTGAACTCGCAGCGGGAGTATGAAAGATTAGTTCCGGAATGGGAAGACCAAGTAAAGCCCTAACATGAAGAGAAAATTCAGAGAAATTTTGAGAGACGAGAGTCACAAGACCCGTGTCATGCGGTCTAGGTGAGACTTCGCTAAAGTATACTTCGTCTCCTTTGACAAAAAGTTCGACACCAAAAATCCCTTTCCCTCCGAGGCCTGTGGTGACTGCTTCCGCTATGTTTTGTGCTGCAAGGAGTGCTTTCTCCGTCATTGATTGAGGCATCCAAGACTCCACATAATCACCGTTTACTTGTCTATGACCAATGGGTGGCAAAAAGGAAGTTCCACCTATATGACGTATGGTCAGAAGAGTGATTTCAAAATCAAAAGGAACAAACTCTTCGATAATCATTTTTCCTTTTCCTGTCCTTCCTCCTGTTTGGCCATATTCCCAAGCCTTTAGAATTTCGGATTCGTTACGAACCATACTTTGTCCTTTTCCAGAAGAACTCATTATGGGTTTGACTACGCAAGGAAATCCAATTTCACTTACCGCTTTTAAGAAGCTTTCTTCCGTATCAGCAAAAAGATATTTGGATGTTTTTAAACCAAGTTCCTTTGCTGCAAAGTTTCGGATACCCTCCCTGTTCATGGTAAGGTTTACTGCTTTTGCAGAAGGGATGATATGAAATCCTTCAGTTTCTAGTCGGACTAAAGTTTCTGTATGAATGGCTTCTATTTCTGGAACAACAAAATCAGGTTTTAACTCTCGTATGGTGGCTTCCAACTCTTTTGGATCGAGCATATTAATGACACGAGATTCTTGTGCCACAAGCATAGCTGGTGCATTGGGATAACGATCAACGGCTATGACATGAACTCCCAAACGGTTGGCCTCGATGGCAACCTCTTTCCCTAGTTCCCCTGATCCCAGGAGTAAAAGTTTTGTGGCAGTCTTTGTAAAAGGAGTTCCAATCATATTCACAAAGATTGAAAACTGGGCGAATCAGACAAACAGATTATATCTAGCTGCCCAAGTAAATGAATCGTTGGAATTACATTAGGTAACGTTTCCCAAGTTTATCTCTTTGATAGATATTGGCTCCCATCCGAATGAGTAGATCGGAAATTTCGCTAAGTCCATCAAAACTATTTGCAATATGGAGAGCCGTGACGCCACTCGGGTCTGCCGCATTAGGATCCGCTGCTGATTTCAGCAAAACTTCTACCGCATCCACATTTCCAGTTTCTGTCGCTTTATGAATAGGATACAAACCCATGTTATCTGGCTCATTTGGATTTAATCCAATGGATAACAATTTTTTTAGATAATAAACATCCGATACTTCAGTAACCGCTATCCCTAATAGCAAAGCAGATTCCGACACCAAAACTTCCTTCAGATCTGAATCAGCTAATAATAAATCGAATGATTCTTTATCTTCTCTAGTGATGGCAGAACACAAGGTGCGCAACCTAAGATTAGATTTTGTTTTACCAACGAAATCAATTATGTTTTGTATCATTTGTTTATCCTATCAGTATAAGACGAATCTCCCTTGTAAAAATGGGACATTTTTTCGTATTCAGCAAACCATTCGTTCGGAATATTCCCAGATTTTTTTTTGAAATCATGATTAAAATGAGACTGATCCGAATAATTGAATTCCTGAGCCAAATCAGTGAATCTTAAATTAGGATTATTTTCCCGATAATGTTCTGGATTTCTCACCATTTCGAGTAACCTGTGCACCGTTCTGAATTCCGAGGGAGCCATACCCACAATCTCTTTAAATTTACGATCTAATTGTTTTCTAGAAATTCCCAGCTTTTTACAAAGACTTTCAATGGAAACATTAGGGCCCTTTAATTCGAAAAGAGCAAAACGAATGAATGCGGGAATTTCTCGAGGTTTTCCCGGATACGTTTCCAGAAAGGATGTTAAAAATACAACGATATCATCCTTACAAATTATGTTAGAACTACTATTTTCGTTTAATAAAATCTTTTTTTTGATTTCGGAAAGACCGCCTAACATCAAATCAAGTTTCATTTCCGAAAATTGATTCTGTAATTCATCTCCACGTTTTGAAAATAAGGAATACAGACCACCAACATAGAATCTAATTGCAATTAAGGAAAGATTAAAATCAGATAAAATCCGCCACCTTCTTGTTTGTGGCCCCACAAGATGAACCATAGGTAAGCAAATCACTTGTTTGTCTTCTGTTTCCACAATCGGTGGGTTCCCCAAATGAAACACCATCTCACACTCATAAGATGGCAAAATCCAAGGAAGTTCCTTAACGTTTACATCTTTCCAAATCCAGAATTCTTTAATGCTGAATTCCAAAAAAGAAGGTGGTTTTATAAAAAAAATTTCCAAGGGTTCACCATCATTAAGTTATGATTTATTTCCAACGACTCATACGCAGAGCATTGAAAACTACAGACAATGAACTAAATGCCATTGCTGCCCCACTCACCCAAGGCGCAAGTAAACCAGAAGCAGCGATCGGAATACCCAGTAAATTGTATCCAAGTGCCCAACCAAAGTTTTGTCGAATATTTAATACAGTATCTTTTCCAATATGAATCAAATCCACAATTCTTTGGATATCTCCATTTACAAGCACCACATCAGCAGTGTTAATGGCAACATCAGAGCCGGTTCCCATTGCAATGCCTACATCCGCAGAAGCAAGCGCTGGTGCGTCATTAATTCCATCACCAACCATTGCCGAATGTATTTTCTCAGTTTTGAGTCGAAGGATGATTTTTGCCTTTTCTTCAGGCAAAAGCCCTGAATATAAAGAAGAAATCCCAACTAAACGTGCTACCTTTTCGGCGGAAGCCTGATTATCACCTGTTAGGAGGACCGGTTCCACACCAATGGATATTAAGTTTTTGACTGCATCCTTAGCCTCATTTCGCAGTTTATCCTCAATTCGAAATACCACCATTCCTTCAATCTCACCTCGTATGCCTACAAAAACCAAACTAGAACCATCTTCTGTCCAAGGTTGAATTGTTTTCTGTATGGATTCTGGTAAAACAAAACCATTATCTTCCACAAACGAACGTTTGCCTGCGAAGTAATAATTTTTGTTTTGTTCCGATACAATTCCGCCACCTGGGAAGGTTTTAGTCGAAATCAGATCAGAATCTGTTTGAGTTAATTTTCTTTCTTTTCCAAAAAGAACAATTGCTTTAGCCAAAGGATGGTCTGAAGTTTCTTCCATCCTAACAATGTCTTTTAGGACAGAATCAATGTTGTTAGAATCAAAAAAAGAATGTGTAAACTCTGTTACCTTAGGTTTTCCTTCTGTCAATGTTCCTGTTTTATCAAAGGCAATCCAATTGATTTTAGAAACAGATTCCAATGCCTCCGCACTGCGAAAAAGCATACCCCTTTTCGCAGCCCTTCCAGTACCAACAAGTAATGAGATGGGCGTAGCAAGACCCAAAGCACAAGGGCAAGCAATCACAAGAATGGCAATACTTGTTTCAATAGCCGAAGTAATGACACCTGGATTAATGAGAAGATACCATACAAAAAAATCAACAATGCTGATAGCAATCACAACGGGAACAAAATATGCAGAAATTTGATCGGCAATCCTTTGGATTGGTGCTTTGGTTCCTAGAGACTCTTCCACAGATCGAATGATATGCGAAAGAGTAGTATCATTCCCTACTTTATTAGCTTTCACAACTAATGATCCACTTCCGTTCACAGTTCCACTAAGAATTTTATCACCCACGTTTTTTTCCACAGGCAAACTCTCACCAGTTAACATAGATTCATCGGCAAAACTAATTCCTTCGAAAACAAAACCATCCATAGGGAAACGCTCACCCGCTTTTACTAAAACTAAGTCTCCCGGTTTTAAGTATTCATTGGGAACTTCTGTCCAAACACCATTGGATTGAACAGTAGCAACTTCTGGACGAAGTTTTAGTAGGGCATTAATCCCATCACTACTTTTCCCTTTGGCATAATGTTCGATCCACTTCCCACCCAGAATAAAAGTGATAAGGACAACGGAGGTTTCGAAATAAAGATCTTTTCCAAACACGCTGTATCCAAAGGCGGCACTGGTACCAATGACAACTAAAACATCCATATTTGCTGATCCATTTCGTAATGCACGATACGCTGACTGATAAAATGGAAATCCAATTAAAAACTGAACGGGAAAGGCAATGGCCATTTGAACAAAACGATCCATCAGAATATGTGGCATTGGCATAAAATTAAGGAAACTAAAATGTGTTACCATGCCATAAAACAATGGTAAGGACAAAAAAGCAGAAAGAAGGAAACGAACTTTTAAATTGCGGATTTGTTCCTTTTGTTTTTTTTCCGTTTCTGACTGTTTGTTTGGGTCGTGTTCGATTGCCGAATACCCAAGAGACTCGACTTTGTTTATAAGGGAATCAAGTGTTACAGAATCTGAACTCCGTAAAAAAACCGATTCACGAGCAAAATTGACTCGAACATCTGATACACCTTCCATTTTAGAAAGGCCCTTCTCAATCCGAAGGGCACAATTGGCGCAGGTCATACCAAAAAGATCTAACGTTCGTTCTGTGGTGTTATTTGACGTTTCCAAGGGTATATCCATCCTCACTCAAACGGTCCCGCAGTTTATTTAACTCTGCATCCGTTAGAATTTCTTTCACAGTTACCGATTTGTCATCGAGGTTAGCCGTTGCTTCCGTACCAAATTCAGCAAATACTTTCTCTACCGTTTTTTTGCAATGTCCGCAAGTCATTCCTTCTACTTCATAATTAACCATGATGATGCTCCTTCTTAGGTTCTTTAGATTCAAAAAGGGGAAGTTTGTATTTAACTTCTGCCCCCTTTTGATAATTCCAGACGGGAGAAAGAATCAGATCTCCTTCTTCCATCGAACTTCCTTTGGGAATTTCACAATAAAAATGATCCGGATGAGTTGAACATTTCAAAGGGAATTCCTTACCATTTGATACTACCTTACCACGCAACTCCGAATTTTTGGAAGTAGGATTTTCAAAATTGATATCAAGTAAATATATTTTAAATCCTTTATTTTGGTAAGGAAGCACCTCCGTGTGAAAAGCCCCAGGCATCCCTATCAGACCACCATGAGGCCCTGGTTTGTGTTCCCCGTGAGCATTCATTTGCTGCGAACTCAAAAACATTGCAAAAATAGCTAGTTTTAGTAAATTTTTGATTGGTTTCATGGTAACTCCTTTGTTAACCTATAACCAGTCTAAACCTTCCAATCGTTGGAAGGTCAATAGGCGAAATATTTTTTTTTAGCTTTTTTTTATAAAAAAAGGAGAGGATAAAATGAATATTGGAGAACTTTCTAAAGAATCAGGAGTCAGCACAAAACTCATTCGACATTATGAAGGAATAGGTTTGATTCCAGAAGCAGGTAGGACAGAAAACGGATACAGGTCTTACACGAATGAAGATATTCATTATTTAAGATTTATAAAAAGATCAAGAGAACTTGGTTTTCCATTAGATGATATAAAAAGTTTACTTGGACTTTGGAAAAATAAATCACGAAGCAGCAAACAAGTCAAACTTCTAGCTGAAAAACACTTAAATGAATTAGATTTAAAACTAAAACAGTTAAAAGATATGTCTGATACTTTGAAAAACCTTATTAAACATTGCCACGGAGACCATAGACCCGATTGCCCTATTTTAAAAAGATTAGAAGAAAATGAATGAGCTTATAAACTTTGTTTTAAAGTGTTAGCAATCATACGATGGGCCGATTCATTCAAATGGATATCTCCTGACTGCAATAAATCAGTCCGAAAACGCATTGACTCCCTTAAGTCAATTAGGGGAATTCTCTCTTCTTTAGAAATGATTTTTAAATCAGTTATGAATTCTGAATCAGAATCTAACCACCGAGAATCCATAACAAAGCCAATCTCTTTATAAATTTGAAACATTTTTGGATCGTATTCGATTTCCAAGGGAATATAAACCATCACTAATTCTTTTTTGTCCGATAGGATATTGCCGTTAAACTGTCGTAAAATGCGATGCCAACGATTAAAGTTAGTGGCAGCATACGACTTAGTATCCAAAGAACCACGTAAGTAGTCCGGACTAAGATTAAATAATCCTTTTAAAGTAACAAAGTTTTCCTTATTTATTTGAGAGTTTGGAGAAACTTGATTATTTAACTTGGCGATTTTTCCTAATTCGACTTCCATCCTCTTTTGGATAGATTCAAAATATTTATTCTTCAAGTGAATCCGAGTTTGTTCAGGAAACAAAAAAGAGAGAGCCCGAAAGTACCAATATTGTCTTTTTACAAAGTGTAAATAATCAGGGGTATCGCCTGTTTCAAATATATCATTTCCATAGACAAAAAGATATACCCTATCAAAAGAAATATGAGTTCGAATCGTTCGATACAATGAAAGTTCATTCTCAAGTGTAAATCCTGGAATTCCCAGATTGATCCAAGAACACTTCGTTTCTCGGTTTAATATTTCGGGAAAAGTATCTTTCCAAAAAATACCAGAACCAAAAACCTGTGAATCACCTAACAGCAAGTACTTGCATTGAGAGTTTTTGTTCCAGTTGCCTATGCGAGTCCCAAATTCCCCCATTTTCCCGATTTCCTTTTCTCCCAAACGAAAAAAGGGAATTTCTCTGTTTTTAGGAAAATGATAATGCCCATAAGGAGATTCAAAATATAAACTTACGAAATCGAAAAAACGACAAACAAATAAAAGTCCCACCAAAATACCAAAGAACAGAATTACTTTGCGGAATTTTGATGTAGGAAAGAGGGATACATCATTTACTTTTTTCATTGCATAAGGTAGGAAACTAAAAACACTGTACCCTGTTTTCGATTCGATATGATACATTCCAAAAAAGCAATTGGTTTCTTCTTTAGTTTTGCAATTTTGGTATTCGTTTTTTTTGCTTCCACTGCCAAAGGAATCGAACCCTTTGCCGATTTTGCCCTTTTGGAATGGCAATCGAAATTAGCAGCTAAAGGGCTTTTTCATTTGCCCTATAATCATCAGATTCAGGATCCAAGTTATTCTTTTTTTCCGCTACCAGACCTTTTTTTCCAACTAACAAAAGGATTTGCATATTCTACTTTTCCAAACCTTTATCCAATCCTAATTTCTCCGATTCTGAAATTTTTTGGTTTATCTGGGATTATAACATTACAGAGTATTTTATTTTTTATTGCTATTTACACCTTCCATCAAATAGAAAAAAATTCTAAGACTACCTTACTTTTGTTATTTGGGTCAACCTTACCAATTTATATTTTTTTAATCCATGAAACAGTTTTTATTTTTACCTTAGAAATTTTTGCTCTGTATCTATATCACAAAAAACTAAAAAATTTTTCTGGAATCATTTCAGCGATTATTATTTGGATTAGACCTGAAATGAGTTTTGTGATGATTCTGATTCCATTTTGTTTCGAAAAACAGAGCCTTCCGATTTCCTTTTATTTATCTATGTTCTCCGGTTTCTGCATGTTTGCCCTCGGTAATTTATATTGGACCGGTTCTTTTCTCCCGTTCCGTCTATTAAAAAATTCAGACATTGAATTACGCCCAGAGAATATTGTTTATCTTAGTAAGATTTGGATTCTACAGGTTCCTATCTTTACCATTTCTTGTTTATTTTTTTTAAAGTCCTTAATATCCAAAATAAATCTATTATCAATATTTCTTTTACTCTTTATAACAATTGTTATGATTTTATTGGCACCTAATTCGGGTGGCCACAACACACCTCGTTATCTATTCGGTCTTGTTCCGCTTTATGTTTTGCTTATTGGCAATAAGAAAGAAAATGGAGCACCGTACATTTCGTTTGGGTGGATCTTTCTCATCGCCTTGATTGCCTTTTACACAGTTTGGAATCTAAACTTTCAAATCAAAGAGCTAAAAAAAATATCCAAATTCCAATCAAATACCTTAAATGAAATTCGCAAAATAAAGGATTCTGTCCTTATATTCAGTAACCCAGATTTTGCATTTGTTTCCTTACCTCTACTCGAAGAAAAAAAAGACCTACTCCTCTTAAGAAAAAATTTCAATCAAAAAGAAATGGCAGACCTACTGTTTAAGGAAAATATAAGAACATTTACTTTTTTAGAACTTCCACCTTCTCCCATTGTATTACCTGACAATTTACCTATATCCAATTGTTTAAAAGAATGTACTTTTCGACGCAGGGAAACTCACATTTTAGAAGGGGCACTTCTACCCATCTCCAAAACCTTATACCAAAGAAATTAACCAAGAAATATATTGACTAAAAAATTTTCTCCTTGGTTTTTTGAACCTATTGGAATGAATTCGGTATATGAACTCAAAACAATGTCCCAACTGCGGGAGCACAAATATTTACCAAGAATCGGTAACCATTTATCGTTGCGGTGATTGTTTTGATAAATTGCCGACTGGTGTTATGGTCAATTCCCCGCCTACAAAAGTCTTTGGAACCTCCAAACAAAATTCGAAAGCTGACTCTTTAAAAAAATGGAAAACCCTCATTACAGGAACAGCATTTGCCTGGCTCTTGTTAGGTTCTTTTGTTTTTACTTACTTTCAAAATATAAAACCTGTCCAAACAACATTAGAAGAAGAAGCAACATCTATTTCACTAGATCCTAATTTAGATTCCGTTGAAATCGTTCCAGAAGGCGAATTTCAATATACGTCAGCAATACCAGATGTCATTGGAAATGTTTACATAGTAGGAAAATTTACAAATCAAAGCGGACAATCACTTCTAATGCCAAAGTTTACCGTTTCATTATTCAATAATGGAAATATAAACATCAAAACAAGTTTTGGTTATGCTGAAAAAAATTTAGTTAATGACGGAGAGTCCGTTAGTTTTCAAGTTTTAGTAGAAGAAGCACCAAGTTATGATCATTTTGAAATCCAAGTAACGGCGACTACGATTCCCAAGGAAACAGAGAAACCAGAACTTACATTAAAAAAGTTGGACTTTAAACGTAACCAACATAAAGAAATTGTACTGGCAGGAAAAATTCAAAACAAAAGTAATTCCATAACAAATTTTACTCGGATCAATTGTTTATTAATCAACAAAGAAGAGAAAACGATAGATTATGGAACGGTAAGTCTACAAAAAGAAGATTTCCTACCAAAAGAGGTTCAAAATTTCGAAATGATTTTTTCTAGAGCAAAACAAATCCCTGACTCATATTACTGCGAGACTGACGCAATTATAAAAGAGAATACAAACCCATAAAAAGGTTCTGTATTTTCATAAAAAAAATAATTAATACGATATGGAGGCTTTCTATTTAGTCCAAATGTTTGTGTAAAACTTTATAAAAGTTATCGATTGATTTCTCTAAATTATGAGAGCGCCAATAAGGATTTGCTTCTAGACTATCTTGAACTGTCTTTACAACACTACGTGTAAAACTTGTTCGATCAATTTTAGATCCGCTTTCCAATTTCTCAAAACTAGTATTACGTTGAGATAATTCTTTTTTTATCGCAGAGGAAATAACGACAACTGCCTCTTCGACCGTTAGGCGGTGTTCCATAACCAGGAGTTCTGCGGCTTCTTTGATTAATCTTAATTGTCGATCACTGACTGACATAAAATCTAAAACCAACACATCATAAAAGAACGCGAAAAACAACCCAGAAACAGGAACTAAAAATGGAAAAATTCTTTCAAAATATCCGATCCATTAAAAATAGATTTAAACCTTGGCTACTGTAATCGAAATCAAGAACAACGATCTTTCCTTTGATGGCCTCACTGCTTTTCGGGAGAGAATTATGTCCAACATCAACAATGCCAAGGAAGACATTGTTTTGGATTTTACGGACATCTCCATGTCCCTAGACAGTGCCACTATCGGAGAATTGATGAAGTTTCACTCTGCAATGGAATCTCAGAATTTACAGCTACAAATCCAAGGGGTCAACAAACTCATCAGAACAGTCTTTCGTTTGAACAAACTCGACACCATCTTGCATTTAATTGATTAACCTATACGTATGAGTACGTATGGATTTCCTAAACAGTTCTAACTCAATATTGAAATAGCCATTCTCGTTCGTCTCATTTTAGATGAAGCGTATCTCGTTTGTATTCCTTCTTCTCCTGTCAACCACATGCACTCATAAAAAACCTGACTCTCTCCTTTGGCTTATCCCACTTTTAGGAAGTGGAAATAACATATCAGAGCCCACTCCAGAAGGTCCAATCAATCCTCCGGATTCTCTCCTTCCAACTTTCATTCAAATCACCATCCTAAAGCCCGAATCAGTAGATACCTACTGCCCCATGTATGGTGGGCTTTTTATCCAGTTCACACAAGGTGCAGAAAAAACCTGCAGCCCTATTGATTGGAATCCAAGTTGTATCAATATCGGGATCAATGGAAATGGAACCCAAACCATTTTAGATCCCCGTACTTATATAGGGATTGATTTTTCAACTAACATAGAGGTAGACCCAAGTTTTTTTCCTAAAGACAAAAGATCTAATTTATTTTGTTTTTCAAGACCGATTCCCCAAGACACAAATCATATAAAAATGTATAGTTTCCAAAATCAATCAAAGAACATATCATTAAACAATTGTTACAATGATATGAATGACAATATATGTATTGATAAGATTCCACTTTTAGGAAGTGTAGAATTTAAAATGCCAAAGGAATTCCCTATTCTGATCTCTGATGGGAATGGTCATGCTGGATCACATACATTAGAATTAAACTATGTAACGGAAGAAAATTTTTATACCACTTGTACTTATGTTGGTAACGAACATAAAAGTGTCGAAGGTTTTACAAAGAATGCATATATTTCTGGTGATCCAGATGCAAAAGGAAGAAATGGATATTGTATTCAATGTGAGTTTAACTATTGTAATTCAATTGATCCGATCAATGGAATTGTAGTTGAATCTACACCAGTAAACCAATTTAACATCCCTGTCGGAGAAATTGTTCTAGCCAAATCAGAGATAACGTTATCTGTAATTAAAGGACAAGGCCCTTATAAACACACAGTTCAATGGACTATTGAAAATTTTCGCCAGCTTGTTAGTTCAAATCAAATGGCAATTTTACCTGCCAACAGTATCTTACTTTTTTGGTTTTTGATTCCTTCACTCATTATGATATTTTATTTTTACAATAAAAAGTGGAAACATTGGCTACGGAAAAACTAATTAGTATGGAAACGATAAGTTAAACTGAACACTTTGTCCAGGAATTACTTTCACGTTTCCTTTTAATTGTTGGACTAGTAAATTCATTAGTTTAATACCAAATCCCAGATTCATATTTTCCAGTGAGTAAGAATCTGGAAGGGGTTCTCCGTCATCACTGTATAAAAATTGAATCTGTTGATCCTCTTTTTCTATTTTGATTCTGATTTGACCAACATCTTTATTTAAAAAAGAATGTTTCACTGAATTACATATAAGTTCATTCAAAATAATTCCTAAATTATTGGCGATATCAGGTTTCACAATCAGAGAACTATCCAAAATAAAATCGAATTTAATATCTTTAGGATAAGTCGAAAGGATTTGACGAACCAGGTTAGGAATGTATTCTTTTAGATCAATTTCATTAGGATTTTGCGATCGATACAATCGATCATATAGGGCCATCATACTTCGCAATCGGCCGGCAGCCTCATCAAATTGTTCCTTCAAATGGGAGTCTGAAGAAAAACTTGCCTGCATCTTTAACAAACTAAAAACTGAAAAGAGATTATTTTTAATTCGATGATGAACTTCTTGCAATAGAAGTTCTTTCTCTCTTAATAATTGTTTCACTTTTTCTTCTGATTCGATGGTTCTGGTAATCAAAGTGTGCAAAGCGACAAAACGATTAATATTCCCATCAATGGAACGTAAGGGAACAATCGTAGCATTTACCCAATAGATTGAACCATCCTTAGCTCGATTCCTAATTTCGCCTTTCCAAACAAAACCATTTTGAATCATATTATACATACGTTCAAAAAATTCAGAAGAATGAAACCCTGAATTCAACAAACGGTGGTTATTCCCAATTAATTCATCTCGAGAGTACATCGAGATTTCACAAAACCGATCATTCGCGTAAGTTATATCTCCTTCCCGATTAGTAATCGTAATGACTGCATGTTCATCAAAAGCAAATTTTAATTGCGAAAATTCGAATTGGGACATTTTTAATTCAAAAAAACTTTGGTAATGAAGATTAGATGTTAATTGAATTTTCGGATTAGATTTCGAATGCAACTTAAACTCTGATCCGAGATCTTCTGTGATGTCTCTTGCGATCACAACAATTCTTTTTTTACCATCCGAAGTAGTTGTAAGTTTACCTCTACATTCGAAGGTTAAAAAATTCCCATTTTTATGAGCGATCCTCCAGATACCTTTAGTTTCTGATCCAGGAATTTGCAATTTCGATATTTTTGTACGCAGTTCATGTCGATCATCCGGATGAAAAAAATCGTCTACCGAATGACCTAGTATTTCATCTTGCTCATAACCTAATCTATCCTTATGATAGACATTAGCGTAACTAATCTTCTCTAAATCGTCTATTTCGCAAATTAAATCAGGAACATTCGAAAGTAAGTCGATATAATTTGTTTGGAGCATAATTTTAAATTTTGTTTACCGGTAAGGAGAATTGAAAAGCAACTTTGGTTATGGGATTTTCACTCCATTCAGAATGGTCAATCACATTATGAACAGAAAGTTTTCCTTCATGTTTTTTAAAACAACTGTCTACATAACTAAGTCCTAAACCAAAATCTAAAGTTCCATATTCATCAAAAACATTTTTCGATAATCTATAAAATGGTTCAAATATCAAATTTTCATATTGCAATGGAACTCCGTAAGTACCATCTGCATTGACAACTGGTTGATTATAAACGACACATTTAAACCAATCATGTTCTACATTGGTTACGATTGTTATTTTAGAATTAGCTTCCGAAAACTTACAGGCATTAATAATAATTTCTTTAAAAGCGTTCTGCATGGTAAAAAGATTATAAGAAATTTTAAATTTTGTGTGATTTGGCTTCGGGTCGCTAATTAATATTTGTTGTCCTTTTAAATCTAATAGAGGTTTTATCTCTTGAAGCCAAGCCCATAACTGCTCATAAAACTTCTCGCAAGTGATTTCTTCAAACTGCATCGGGTTAGAAACAATTAAATCAATATCTGCAAACATTTTTAAAGCTTTTTCAGCCATCTCCGTATTGAGTTGGATGAGCTCCATTAAGTCTGATTCAATTTTATAATGGTTACCTTCTTTCACCGTAGTGTCTGAAACTAATTTTAAGAGAGTCACAAGAGCCCCAAAACCAGCACCTTGACAAAAACTATTTTTCAAACTTTCAAATAAATTTTGGTTCAGACGATTGAATTCACCCACACCAGCCATCTTCTCTTTCCACTGAACCCATTCCAGATGGCCTTCCAATCGAAGCTGACGTTCCCTTTTTGTGATCGTTTCAATACGTTTCATTTCATAATATTCAAACGCACGTTTTAACTTAATGGAAAGCTCTTGTTCTTCTAATGGTTTTACCAGATAATCATAAATCCCCAATTTCATAACGTTAACAATCAACTTAGGATCAGTATGAGAAGTTAACATAAAAATCACTGGTTCAATTTCATCTGATTTTAATTCCTGAATTAATTCTGCACCATTCAAACCAGGCATTTCGTAATCGGTGATGATAACGGGAAATGGATTCTCTAAATAATATTCTAAAGCCTGTTTTCCATCGTTTGCTAGTGTTACTTTATAACCCATATCGGACAAACTGTCCTTTAGAAATGTTGCAGAAACCAATTCATCTTCAGCCAATAACACTCTTTTTTCTTTCACTTATATTTCCGGATCCCTCATTGAAACCATCTTACATTGCATGATTAAATAAATCATTCTTTGGTCAACAGATACGAACGAAATTGAGAGTTAATGAGAAAAATTAATAAATTTCCTAGGATTCAGAAAATAGAATTATTCTAAATTTGAGCGAATCGTTTCCGTCGGAAATATTTTATAATCTCTGAGTAAACTACCATAACTATTGTTCCATGAAATGCGAAAACATATACATGCATAGGAATCGGAGCAAAATAGTATATAGAACTTAGGTTAGTATAAAAGAAAATCGAACAAAGAAACAAAGAAAATCCGATTCCGATCCAAATGATTTTATTGGAAAACAAATCCATCTGAAAAACAGATTCGGTTCTTGAACGTTTGCAAAGTACGTTTGCTATTTGTACAGTGATCGTTGGGAAAAAAAATGCGGTTAACGATTGAAGATACATTGGACTTGCATGAGCCATATTTAATCCCTCAGGAGAAAGTGGCATCACACCATCACACTCTGTATATACAAAGTAAAAATAAGTAGTTAAACAAGAGAAAAACAAAATCATTCCTTCTACAAAGTAAGATCGTAAAATAAATCGAATAGAAATTAATTTTTCATTCCGATTCCTTGGTGGTCGGAACATAATCCCCTTTTCAGGTGGTTCGGCTCCTAAACCCATCGCTGGAATTAAATCAGTGCCGACATCGACCGCAAGAACACCCATAACAGTCATAAGCAAAGGAAAACCTGGTATCAATGCCCAAAGTAAAAAAGGAATTAGCTCTTGTGGATTTGAGTTCAAAACGTACGCAGAAAATTTTCTAATATTATCAAAAACTCCTCTTCCTTCCTCAATTGCATCAACGATAGTCGCAAAATCATCGTCGACAATAATCATCCTAGCCGCTTCTTTAGCAACTTCTGTCCCCCGTTTTCCCATTGCAATTCCAATGTCCGCTTTTTTCAATGCGGGACCATCGTTGACTCCATCCCCAGTAACAGCAACTATTTCACCTAACTTCTGCAGCATGGTAACTATTCGTAGTTTTTGCGATGGAGATACCCTTGCAAAAATAGGTTCCCCTTTTCTGATCCATTCCTTGAGAGAGGCGTCATTCATTTTATCTAATTCGACTCCAGTGATGACAACAGGACTTTCTCCTCCAATACCTATGGACCGTCCAACAGATTCAGCCGTAAGCGGATGATCGCCGGTAATCATTAAAATTCGAATCCCTGCCGTGTGGCATTTTGCAATTGCTTCAGGAACTTTGGGACGAACAGGATCAGCAAGACAACAATGACCTAAGTAAACCATCTTGGATTCAATTGAATCTTGACTCCAAGATGAATTTTCCTCGTTTACGAGTTTATATGCAAAAGAAAGAACGCGGTAACCTTGGCTTGCAGAATGGTCAGATGCCTTCTTAAGATTCAATCGTTTAGTTTCATCCAACAAAACTACTGAACCATTCTCATAAACATGTGTACAAATTGAAAGAATTTCTACTGGACCACCCTTTGCATAAGCAGTGGTAAAGTTATTCGATTTTACTACAACGCTCATTCGTTTTCTTACTGATTCAAATGCATTCGTATAAATTCGTTGTCCCTTTCTATCGTTTAACTTACTTTGTGATAAATACAACAAAGCAAGTTCGGTAGGATCACCGAAAGGAGTTGGATCTAAACTTGCGTTATTACAATAGTAACCGCAACTTAGAAAAGCTTGGTTACCTTCTTTTTTTTCTAATTCTTGAGGTGTAAATGATGAAGAATCGAAATAAACTTCAATCACACGCATTTGATTTTGTGTTAATGTACCCGTTTTATCCGAACAAATAACAGTAGTACATCCCAATGTTTCGACGCTGGAAAGATCTTTTAAGATTGCATTCCTTTTGGCCATCCGTGAAACACCTAACGCCAAAGAAAGTGTTACTGTTGGCAATAAACCTTCTGGAACATTCGCGACAAAAATTCCGATAAAGAAAATGAAAGCTTGTACAAAACTGAGTCCTGCAACCAAATATCCCAGAACAAGAAAAACAATACCAACCACAAAGGCAAATAACGAAATAGAAATAACTGTTTGTCTCAATTGTTTTTGCAATGGACTTTCTTCTCGTTTGATTTTGGAAGTGATCCCAGCAATTTGACCAATTTCTGTTGATTGGCCTGTACCAAAAACAATGGCTTTCGATTTTCCTTTTATTAAAGAACTGCCCGCAAAAAGGATATTTGGCATTTCCAACCAAAGAAACTTTCCTTCTAAAACGATTTCACTATCTGACTTATAACGCCTTGCAGATGTAGACTCTCCCGTTAAAGAAGAATTATCAACTTCAACGTCCTCTGATTCTATAATTCTACAATCGGCAGGAACAATATCGCCTTCTGAAAGGACGATCAAATCACCGGGAACAATTTCATCTGCAGGAACTGTTGTTGTAATCCCATCGCGAATCACAGGACATTCCTGAGCGAGTAACTTACGTAATGCCTCCACTGCATGATCTGATTTAGATTCTTGAAAAAAAGAAAAAATACCATTGATGATAACTACAATAAAGATAGCGATCCCCAATTCTGGCATATCTACGCCGGGTACAAAACATAGAGCAATAGCAACCCATAACAAAACAGCGAATAAACTAAAAAAACTTCGAAACAATTTCCAAATAACTGGAGTAGACTTTTCTTTTTCAATTGCGTTTTTGCCAAAAGTTTTTAAGCGAATCTTTGCTTCAGATTGATTTAAACCATTTAGTAAATCTGTTTGTAATTCGAATGCAATCTGGGACTGGTTTAGATTTTTATAACTTGGTTTCATGTCCGATTCACCACGTTGCACCACAGAAAGAACTTTTGATTCAGAATCACATTTTAACAATTCATCAAAAATTTGAGGGAGTAATGAAGAAAGACCATGTAACAGTCGCAAATGCAAGGAAGGTTGTGTTTCTGGAATGATTTGGAATACAACCAATTGAACAAATCGTTCCCCCATAAGAATCCCTTGAGGAATCAAAAACAAAAAAACTTCGGGAGTTTTAATATGTAAGGAGCGAAAATGCGGAATTAAAATATGAGGTCCAAGGTCTCCGAATAAACTGTCTGGGAAGGACTGTATACGATTTTGTAAATCCTCCTTAAATGGTCCTTCATCCATTTTCCGTAACAACTCAAAACTTACATCCTCCCATTTTTTTGCTTTAGGAAGAATATGAATTGAGTTTACGTTTAAATATTCAAGGAGCATACTCCAATCAAACAACGAACAAAAGGAGATTCTATCAAAATATAAATTTCTTTCCGAAAAAAATCACAACGAAACTTAAGTTGTCTCCAGATCTTACTGAAAGATATCTCTGGGTGCTTTCGGGTATCGCGATTGGATACCTTCCCACCAAACATCTGTACTAAATGCAGCAGATTCCGAAATTTGCCATTTCCCGTTTGTTTTTTTGAATAAAGCTTCGACATGGCAACAATCATAGGCCATTTCTTCAGACAAAGAAATTTCTTTCCCGTCCTTTCTCTGGGCCGTTCCGCGAAACCAAGCATAATCTCCAGAAACTTTAAAATGTTCTACTACAAATATGAATTCTAGTTTAAACTCATTTGATAGTTTTGTTCGTAAAAGATCTAAAAGATAGCTACGTTCCTTTTCATTCGAACTTGTTTTCGTTTTGTAATTTAATACGGGAGTCTCTGCAAAAACTCCTAACCCAAAAACTAGAATCATTCCAACAATAAACAGCCGGCTTTTAAAACGCATCTTATTCTACCTAACCTTTGCATTTTGAATCATTTTGAAAAATAACGATGGGTATAACATCTGCAAAGCCAGTCCGAATTTTTCTTTGATACCAGCAATCACAACTTCTCTTTGTTTATTTGCAATCGCATGTAAAATCCTATGCGCACACAGTTGAACTGGCAAACCTGCTGCAATCACAGAATCCATAGTTCCTGTTGAGGAACCGTCTCCCTTCAATGCATTTTTAGAAATATTAGTTTGGATAAAACCTGGGTAAACCATTGTTACGAAAATTCCAGACTTTTCTTCTTCCGACCGTAATGAATGAAAAAAGCCAACTAACGCGAATTTGGAGGCAGAATAAGCAGATCGAAGTGGACTGCCAATTTTTCCTGCAACACTAGAAATTACGGCGAAATATACTTCCTTTTTGCCTAAAATTTCTGGAATCATAGCTCGAGTCATTTCTGCGGCACCATAAAAATTCGTATTCATGATTTTTTCTAGTGTCACTAAATCGGTTTCTTTTGTTAAGGAACGTTGGCTGATTCCGCCATTATGAATGACTACCTTGGGAATTCCATACTTCTGCAAACAACGTTTAGCAAAATCTCCAGCAGATTTGTAATCTTCTAAATCTAATTTCTCTACCGCATAACGCCCTTTTTCTAAGTGAAGTTCTTTAACAATCGCTTCTAAATCTTTTACTTTCCGGGATGCAAGTAAAACTTTTGCATTTTGTTTATAAGCTTGTATGACTAGTTCTTTTCCAATCCCTGAAGATGCTCCCGTAATCCAAACCCATTCGTCTTTATAAAATTGATTCATACGGCACACCTTTATCCTTTGTTCCCTTTTGCTATGGTTTCGTCCGAATACAAAATTCCCACAACTTGTTTTTCAATCGAAAAGGTATTTAAGAGATAAGAGAAATTTGGAATAGAAGATCCAAAAAACCGAGTCCCGAGGATCGAAACCGCATAGGACTCAGTAAAAACGAGGCAGGAAATTTTATAGAACTAAAATTTTATTACTTATATTCCAGACTCGGTGACTCGAAAACTGGGACATTCTATTCGGTAAGTAGATTTTTTCCCATCCGATCCAAGATATATTCCTTCATGTACCAAACGGTATTCGCCAGGTTTTGTGTCCAAAGGAGTTTCCCAAATTAGATCCAGGCTTTCTTCAGCTCTAGCCCAAATGCCTCGTTTTTGATATAAAAATTTTGTATCAAAGTCAGCATCAGAACGAATCGGTTTCCAAGTAGAGTTCTCGAGTATTTCTACACCTAAATAAGATGGAACTTTCGGATAACCTACGTTAGGATTTGCTGCAGCCACTCGACAAGACACTACCTCTCCTTTTTCATATAACTCAGAATTTGGTTGGATCACCAAATGCGGTTTGTTTGAAACAACATCCGCGAATGGTATTTTTAAAGGATGAATACGATCCGATAAATCCAAAGGCATAACAGTTGGTGCTTTTGTTTGGGTTCCATCTTTCAATTCTAGAGACATTTTATGAAATTCTTGCCTTAAAGCATTCAAACTCTGAGGTCCGTGTAAGGTATGGCCACCTTCATAATTTTGAGTAGAATATTCCTCAGGCGTAGTAATGTATCCGGAAAAATCATTCGTTAAACCTGATAAAACAATTTCTGAAGTTTTATCTTTTAAAACAGATCTAACTTCATTTTTAAGTCGTCTACTGGACATTGTTGTGACTTCATGAGGTAAAACCAAAATAGTTAAATCACCTAACATCGCCAATCCGTAAGGAAGAATTTGAGGTAAACTAGGAATTGGTTTTGTTTCACCCATTGGAAATAAAACAGCTTTTGGGTTTTGGCATTCCCTCAGTTCATCTGATGGAGATTGTAACATAAATTTGGCGATCCAATCGATATAAAACCTACGATTTTGATTCGTCATCCCTTCGTGAAATAACCAATGTCCTCCGCCTTCTTCTGTAGATCCCGCAGCAAACGAATACCCATAAGCAGATGGGCAAGTAGTTTCAACCTTCCCTGTTCCAGAAAATTCACTGCTTACAGGATGATTACTCATATCAATGAATCGCTGTGTGAACGAAATTCCACCTGACAAACGCTTGCCTTCTGATTTTAATATTTCTTGGCTTGCGACAAACTGTCTTTTACCAATAATAAAGCTACTCTCGTAAATATCTTTTCCTGGACCTGTATTGTTTAGATTCAGATTCGGAGAAACATCTCCCTCGTTTGCCTGAGCAAAAATAGCAACATATTCGTTTAATCCTTGTTTTTTGGCCTCTGCCTCAGCAAGTAATGATGCAATTCCTTTATTGTCGGAAGAGATAAGTCGATTGTCAAAAGTAATATTCGTTGGATGAACTCCATACCAATTGACAAAACCGATAGGAACACCAAATACAGATACGCTGAGTTGTAACATTTCACGATCAATATTATCAGAATATGATTTTCTTTCAGTTTCAGGATTAGCAAGGTAAGCAGAAAGACTTCTATTGACACCCGCTTCCTTTACCATTGCTTTTCCCAATGTTAACTCAGCTGGTTTCATTTTTTGATAAGCATCTTTTATCGACTCAAAAATTCCATCTCTTATAACTGCATAAGATTCTGAATAGAACTCTTTTGAATAAAACGAAACTTCGGAGTAGTGAAAATGTCCAGCGGGACCACTATGTGTATGTGATGCATTGATTAGAACATTACCATAGTTAAACCCTGAATCTAATTCTGTTTGCAATCTTTTGACAACATCTCTTTGGATTTCAAAAGGGATTCCTCCCACTTCCGCCGTAACATAAGCTAAAAGTTTTTTGGTACCTATGTCACGAATCACAAGAGAACGGGCAAACTGCCTTGTATGAATCCCAAGTCCCGTTTGGTCCTCTCTAGCATAACCCCAGAACATAACACCCACAGACGGACCAGTGATGTCTTTTTTTGCCATAGCAGCAAGATACACCGGTTTCTCTTCCGACAGGAGTGGAAGAGAAAAACAAAAAAGAACGACGAAAGAAATTCGAAACTTCATCTTTCAAACTCTAAAGAGCTTCCTTTTCCTTGTCAATCCCGAACAATTGTCGACTAATTTCTGATATCAATCTCAGGGAAAGTTACGTTTTTCCGGGCTGATTTTAAAATTTGTCTAAAAAAGGCAAAAAGTTTTACCGGTGGTTCGGTTCCAAAATGCCTCTGAAGAAAGGAAGGACGAAACAAGGAAACCTAAAGAAATTGGAAAATACTGAACTATAAGGAAGTGGCTGTGTTTTCTTTACTCCAAACAAAACTAGGACGATTTCGTATTCTGGCTTTTTTAGAAGGTCTTTCTTTTCTCACGATTCTTTTTGTTACCATGCCTCTCAAATACATATATAAAAACCCGGAACCAAACAAAATTGTGGGACTCATTCATGGTTTATTATTCCTTTTGTATTTAGTAGAATTGTTTCAAGTCAAAGTAGAGTTAGAATGGAAAACGAAAAAAACTTTGTTAGCGGCGCTCGCATCCGTTGTTCCCTTCGGAACTTTTATTGCAGAAAAATATCTTTATTTAAAATCCGATTCCGAAAGTTCAAAAGAATCCTAAGCTTTTTTCAAAATACAAAAGTATTTTTTTTCCTATGTAGCTTTAGTTTTTTTGCGAATCTAAACGCAGCACCAAAGAAAGAAAGTCCAAAACCAAATTTGGTAAAACCTACTACGTCTTCTCTATCTAACATTGAGAAGACCGAGCCAATACCTAAAGACCAATACCAAATCCGTTTGATTATGGAAAACGACGCATTTGGAGGTTTTTCGGATCAATATTATACAAATGGATCACGTTTGGAATTTAACAAATCTGCAGGAGAAACCAATCCTACCCGAAGAATTTTAAGTTATTGGAATGATTTATTTTTCACGCCATCAAAAACGACCAAATATCTTCAAGGATTTGCACTTGGCCAAGAATTTTATACACCAACTAATATAGAAAAAGCGGATGTATCTTATGGAGACAGACCTTATGCTAGCCGAGCATATTTTAGTAATTCATTAACAACTGCTACGGAAGATACAAGTATTACTACGGAACTAGAAGTTGGAATGATCGGACCTTCTGTCGGTGGGAAATCGGCACAAATGAATTTTCACAACTTTATTGGCTCACCTACCCCACAAGGTTGGGACACACAAATTCCAAATTCTTATTCTGGTGCACTTCGTACGGATGTAAGAAAGTTTCATCATCGATTTTTTGGAACCCAGTATAATTTGAACTTAGGAAATATTCAAGCCGATGCATCTTTTGGTCTTATCTTTCGATTTGGTAACGTAGACAAAACACCGGGGCCAGGAAGTTCTGCATTACAACCAGGTCCTCCTATCCTTCATGAAGATGGCAAAGGTTATTGGTATTTCTATGTGAACCCAGGTGGAACTTTTCAATTTTATAATGCAACTATCCAAGGTTTGATGGGATCAGACAAATCCTATAAAACACAAAATAGAAGTACTGCCTTTAGCAATTGGGATAATTACTTAAATAATCCAACACGAGAAGCAGGTGAAAGAGAGATTCAATACAGAGCTTTAGCAGAAGATAATGGAAAAAATTCCTTACAAAGATATATTTTGTTTAATGAATTCTTAGTAAAAGGGACGAATAACCCTTATAATATTGGGCTTAACTATCTATTATTTAATAATATTTTTAACGGAGCCGAGGACATCGAGAAATCGACACGTTTATTCCTTTTAAATAATTTAGCAGAACAATGGGATCAAATGCCAGATAACGCTCGTGCTTTGGCAATATATTCTATTTTTCGCCCTGAAGGCGGAAAGTTACCGCCACAAATACGACTTTATTCTTACGAAGTGTTATCTCAATTTATCTTGGACCCAAAACAAAGAGAAATATTATTACAACTATTACGCGATGAAATTGAATTCAGAGATGAAAAAACGTATGTTGCCGATTTGAAACGAGCTGTTGGTTTTATCAAGGCAGGATTTGTATCCGTATCCAATACGGGCTTTCTAGCAGGCATTCATTATAACTATCAAACGATCGACTTCCAATCGGGCAAGGGATTACCACAGCAACACCAGTGGTTAGGTTTCCAATTAGGGAAAGTCTTTTAAAGAATGTAATTAGATCCGCTATCAAAGAAAATAGAGCGAGAGTATAAATTTTTGTCGCCAGCCAACCTATCCTTCTCCGACACTATGCGATGATGAACACTCATAATTTAAGCGGCCGCCTTTGGTCAGTATTAATTCTTTTTGGACTTGTTGGGCAAATTGCTTGGTCTGTCGAGAATATGTATTTTAACTTATTCATATACAACACAATCGCTAAAAGCACTTCTTCTGTAACTTTGATGGTCCAACTGAGTGGAATCGTTGCCACTTTTACTACCCTTATCGCAGGCATTCTAACCGACAAAGCAGGGAACCGAAGGTATTTCATTTCTATTGGTTACTTACTTTGGGGTCTACTTACTTTGTCATTCGCTTTTATCTCCAAAGAAAATACGGCTAACTGGTTTCAATTAACCGATAGTGGCCAAATTGTCAGCCTCACTATAGCTATAGTCATTACTCTTGATTGTATTATGACTGCATTCGGATCAACCGCAAATGATGCAGCTTTTAATGCATTCGTAACAGATAACACAGAAAATGCGAGAAGCCTTGCAGAAGGTGTATTATCCGCAATGCCTCTTGTCGCGATGCTGATAGTGGCCGGTGGATTTGGTATGATTGTGAATGCTCTAGGATATCCGGGGCTATTTGTTGCCGTTGGAACCATGATGTCTGTATCTGGAATCATTGGTATTTGGCTTATCAAAGACAACCCAAACCTGAAAAAACAAAACACAAACTTTATTTCAGACATAAGTTACGGATTCAAATTTAGCGTCATGTTAGAAAACAAAAAACTATATTTGTATTTTTTTGCTATGGGGATATATGGAATTGCCAGTCAAGTTTATATGCCTTATCTCATTATTTATATGCAAGAATATCTAAAGTTTGATGCCATTCAATATTCGATTGTACTGGCTGGAGTGATACTAGGAGCTAGTATCATTACAATATTCCTAGGCAAACAGTTTGATGGAAAAAACAAAGACAAGTTATTAATTTATTTTTCGTTACTATACATAATTGGAATGTTATCTCTGTATATAATGTCAAAAACAATCGACATAAATCTCAAAACAAAAGTTATGTGGATCACAGGATTCACAAGTTTGATTTTAATTACAGGTTTCGTACAAGTATTGGCATTAATTAGTGCGCAAATTCGTGACAATACTCCCACAGAAAACACAGGAAAACTCCAGGGAATCCGAATGATTTTTTTTGTATTAATTCCTATGTATATTGGTCCCATGATCGGTGAAACCATCAACGAAAGAACAAACCTTACATACATTGATCCAGTCAACGGTGCTACGGCACATGTTCCTGCACCTGAGATTTTTTTAGTTGGTGCTTTATTTTGTTTACTGATATTTTTCCCTCTTTCCTTTTTATTCCGAGGTAAACAAGCTTAATGAAAACCATTTCACATACAGAATACCCACGACCACAGTTAGAACGTGATAGTTATATAAATCTAAACGGTGAATGGAATTTAACTCATTTAAAACCAGATTTAGATTCTAAAGAAGAATTTAAAATCATTGTTCCATTTTCACCTGAATCAAAAGCCAGTGGCCTAGGGCATTTTATTCTTCAGCCGAAAGAACAATTAGTTTACGATCGCGAATTTGACCTAACAGCTGATTTTATCAAAGATATCACCTTACTTCATTTTGGTGCTGTTGATTACTCATGCATTTGTTCCATTAATGGCAAAGAGGTAGGCTCTCACAAAGGAGGTTTTTTACCTTTTACGTTTGATATTTCCCAATATCTAAAAATCGGGAAAAATGAAATTAAATTAACAGTGACAGATCCCACTGATGCGGGAACCCAATCAAGAGGCAAACAAAAACTAAAACGTGGTGGAATTTGGTACACTCCGCAATCAGGTATTTGGCAAACCGTATGGCTTGAAAGTGTTTCTAAAGATTTTGTAAAAGACATAAAAATAACGCCAGACATCGACTCAAAGTCTGTGGAAATATTGGTAACTACAGAAAGTCCCAAAATAACCATACAGGTATTAGATGGTAAAACCGTAATTGCAGAATCAAACGAAAAAAATGCGAATATCAATTTACCTAACATGGAACTTTGGTCGCCAGAACATCCAAAACTTTACGGAATACTTATCAAAACGCATGGTGATACAATAAAATCCTATTTTGGAATGCGGAAATTTTCCATCGGATTTGATGGCAAATTCAAAAGGTTATTCTTAAACAACAAACCTTATTTCCATAATGGCTTACTCGACCAAGGTTATTGGTCAGAAGGACTTCTCACTCCACCAAACGACGATGCAATGGAAAAAGAAATCAAACTAATGAAAGATATGGGTTTTAATATGTTACGCAAACATATTAAAATAGAACCATTACGTTGGTATTACCATTGTGACAGATTAGGAATGTTAGTATGGCAAGATTTTGTCTGTGGTGGTGGTGCCTATGAAACTTGGAAAGTTGCTTATTTGCCTTTTATTGGCTGGAAAACAAAGGACACTAAATATAAATTTTTAAATAGAACGGATGAAGCAGGTAGAAATGAATTTATTTCAGAGATGGATAGAACCGTTGCTTTATTAAAAAATACTGTCAGTTTATCCGTTTGGGTTTTATTTAATGAAGGTTGGGGACAATTTGATAGCATCCAACTCACCGAAAAGTTAAGAAATCTAGACAATACAAGGACCATCGATAGTGTCAGTGGTTGGTATGACCAAGGCCCCAATAGTAGTGACCTAAAAAGTCTACACCTTTATTACCAAAAACTAAAAGTGCCCAAACACGAAAGTCGAGTTATCGTATTATCTGAGTTTGGTGGATATTCGCTAAAAACCGAAGGTCATGTCTTTGATGAGAAAAAACTGTTTGGTTACAAAATTCTTCCAGACAAACAAAGTTTAGAAAATGAATACCGAAACCTATTCGAAAAGGAACTTTTACCCCTGTTAGAGAAAGGGCTTAGCGCTTCCATTTACACACAAGTCAGCGACGTGGAAGAAGAAATCAACGGCCTAGTCACCTATGACCGCAAAGTGATAAAGTTTGATATCGAATTTATGCGGGAACTAAATTCTAAACTAGTGTATAAATAAGAGTATCAAATGGAATTTATATCCAGTCATCCATTGTTCATTTTTTCTTTCCTAGTTACGGTACTTTTTCTTTTTTATTATTTTCATGAAGTTGTAGAAACTCCTGTTCTTAGATTTAGTGAATCTGATTTTTTATTAAGAGTGATTGAGAGAACACCTCATTTAACAAAAAAATATTATCCAACATTTTGGTGTTTCAACCAACACCTTATGTTACTTTTACTAATGTTACGTGAATATAGAACAAAACCTTACCTTTATGATCAATTAGAACAATTGAAAATGAAAGACGGAGGAATTACTGGTCTTGCCTGGTCAGGAACAGACGAACTAACAACTCAAAGTGATTCACCGATTGTTGTAGTATTCCATACAATTAGCGGTGACGAACAGGATGTTAAATCGACTGTCAAATATTTAAGGGAACGTTATGCATGGATAGTTGTTGTATGCATTCGAAGGGGACATGGAGATCTTCCACTCACTAAACCTAAAGTAAACACAATGGGTTCCACCTCAGACCTTAAGGAACAATTAGCTTATATTCAAAAAAAATTCCCAAAGAGAAAAATGTTTGGAGTTGGTATCTCAGCAGGATCAGGACTACTCGCCAGATACTTAGGAGAGGCTGGAGTCCAAAGTAAATTTGCAGCTGCGGTAGCCGTTTCACCAGCCTATGATATAGAAAAAGCCTTTCACCGTGTTCATCCAGTTTATAGTAAAATTATGGGCCAGAGAATGATTAATTATTTTTTAAAGAATCATTATGAGAGCCTTTCTAAATTGAAGGGGGTTGATGAACTTTTTAAAATTAAAACCATCGGAGAATTCCAAGACAAACTACACACTATTTCTGGATTCAAAGACCGAGAAAATTATTATTATCATTCCAATCCAGTGTTAGTCGCAAATAATATCAAAACACCTCTTCTTGTTTTAAATTCCGCGGATGATCCTATCTGTGTAAATCAAAATGTATTGGAAAATCTTCATTGGTTAGAAACTCTTCCCAACACTATTCATGTTCACACTAAACGAGGTAGTCATATTGCATACTTTGAAGGTATAAAGGCGAATTCATGGTCTGACAAAGTGATCGGAGAATATTTTGCGGCAGTTCAAAAAGAAAATTTACCAAAACAAAAACTTTCGCCAAATCCAAAAAAGAAAAAGAAGCGAATGTAGCTCTATTTAGATAACAATCGATAATTTTGAGGTGAATGTCCAAAACGATCTAAAAAAAGTTTGTGAAATGAGGATTTAGAATTAAACCCGGAAGCATAAATGACACTTAATATACTCATTTCAGGTTTTTCCAAAAGAAGCCTTGCTGCTTCTTGCAACCTGAATTGATTTACATAATTACGAAACGTAGAATTCAAATGAGAATTTAATATTTCCGAAAGTTGGTGGGTATGTAAATCCAATCGTTTTGCTAAGATCGCTAAACTTAAGTTTTCATTCAGGTAAAGCTGCTCTAAGTTCATGATATCATCCAATCTCTACAAAGTTTGGTTTATATCCAAACCTCTAAGCCTACTTTCTTTGTACCGAGCAAGCCTTACTTCTGATTGAAAGTTAGGAATGACTTCTTTATGATTCATTTTAAACAATAAAATTAAAATCAAAAGAGATGTTAAAGCAAAGCAGGCCACACCAAAAAGTAACATAAAAAATAACTGCGAAATTACAAAAGAAACAACAACAAACAACGAATAAACTAATAGGCAAATTAAAGGAAAAAAAGAGGATTCGAGTTTTCCCTTAGATCCGAACTTCCATCGAACCACTCGAGTAAAAATAGAAACCATATAACCCAAAATTGATAGAATAGCAAAACCAAGTAAAAAATGGATCATCGATTCAAAGTTATCCGTTTGATTCCAAATAGACAAACCAAGCGGAAATAATGAAAAATCAGTAGGACGAATTAAATAAATAAAAAATAAGCTTACCAAACTAGGGAAAAAATGAAATGGATTACTTTTATAAAAATCACCTCCACCCATTTCTTCAAAATAAATATAAACTAAAGGACCAATTAGAAATAAACAGGGAATGTGAATCCCAAAAAAATACCGATAAAACTGTATCTCGCCGGATAATTCTAAATAGATATGAATTTGTAATATTCCTAAAGTAAGGAATAATAACGTAGCAGCATAGTGATAAAAGAAAGTAACGAGACCCATCTCTTGTTTTCGAGAAGCCAAAACAGGAGAAAGAGCGTTTTGTTTTCCAATGATTCTCCGTTGCATCGTTTCGATCCAATGGGAAACCGCCAAAAGAAACGCAACCAAAGCTCCTGCCAAAGGAATCAAATTCATAAAACAATTAAGAAAAGAAAAAGCCCCTTGTCTATTTTTTTATAGAAAATCTAAAACTTTGTATTCCATCCGTATACACTCGGACGACAGGTTCCAATAAAAATGAGATACTCTTTGCATGAAACTTAAAACCTCCTTAATCAATCCAAAGTTCAATCACAAAAATTGTATCTTCCCATCGTTAAATCAATTTACATTTTTTATGTTTGTATTTCTTTCATTAAATCTTTGGGGAGACTCCCCTGTAGGGAATGAAGACCAATTAAAAGTTCATTTAAATAAACCAAATCATAAAATACCAATCGTTGTTGTTATTGGAGAAAATCAATACACAGAACTTACTGACTTTATCGTCCCTTATGGAATTTTAAAACGCTCTCATGTAGCAAAAGTTTATGCTATCGCTGAGAAAAAAGGAAAAATAGATTTTTTCCCCGCACTCTCTATGGAAATCAATTCATCCTTGAAAGATTTCAACAATCTGCATCCAGAAGGCGCAGACCTTGTGATCGTTCCTGCGATCCACAATGCAAAAAATGAAACTATCATTCGTTGGATTCAAACACAATATAACTCGGGAGCAACCATAGTTGGTATTTGCGACGGAGTCTGGACATTAGGATATGCTGGATTATTAAAGAATAAAAATGTGACTGGACATTGGTATTCAAAAGAAAAACTATCAGAAGTTTTTCCAGATTCCATTTGGCACAAAAACAAAAGATACATTCAAGACGAGCGAATCATTACTACCTCTGGCGTGACAGCTTCCATACCTATTTCATTAGCCTTGGTTGAATCCATTGGAGGTAGAAAAAAAGCAGAAGAAATGGCACAAAGTTTGGGTATCCGGCATTGGGATTCTCAACATAATACTGATGAGTTTAATTTTGATTGGAAACAATATCTAACGGCAGCGAAAAACCTATTTTTCTTTTGGGATTATGACACGATAGAGATTCCTGTTTATGAAGGTATTGATGAAATTTCTTTAGCTTTAGTGGCCGATGTTTATTCTAGAACTTATCAATCAAAGGCAATTACCATTACTTATAAAAATAAACCCAGCCAATCAAAATCTGGAATCAAGTTTATATCAGAACTTATCGAAGAAGGAAAAAAGAAAAAACAAACTCTCTTTGAAATAACAGAAAAGAAAAAGGCATTCGAGTGGTTTGAACAATCATTGTCTGATGTTGAAAAAAGATACGGACTCAGTACAAAACGATTCGTAAAAACTCAATTGGAATTTCCAGGTCATTAGTTTCCATTATGTCACCTATATAAACCAAATTTTCATCTTCTTTATTTTTAGGCTAGCATCCCATTTGTTTATGATAAAACTGGAAAGAGAAAACTTATGCGTTCGAAACTAAAATTATATTTTTTCCTTTCCTATTTGGTTTTTGGCTCTGCGTTACTTTTAAGTATGATCTTAATTTTAAAACTGCAAAACGCATTACCAGAAAATTTCACAATTACTATCGGATTTGGAATTTTCATTCTAATGATTTTGATTTTTATATTTGGGTCGTCGCTAAGTTCCTGGGTTAGCAATATTTTCGGGAAATTAGAAGCTGCATTTAAAGAAGTGGGACTTGGCAATTTACAGGTTAGAATCCCTTACAAAGAAAATGATTTATTATCAGAATTTTACGTAAGTTTCCATAGAATGTTACAAGCGCAAGGTGAACTCATTCAACATATTAAAACTTCTGCAGATATGCTCTCCTCCGACTCACAAAAAATGAAGTTGGTGACTCTTGACTTCTCCAGCAATTTACAATCTCAATCAGCAGCGACAGAGGAAGTTTCAGCATCTATAGAAGAAATTTCAGGAGTTGCAGTATCTATCTCTAATATTGCGGAGACTAACTCGCAAAGTATGAATAATTTAACTTCAGAGGTAGATCACCTCTCGTTTGCAATTGATAGAACTAGCGAACATGTGGAAGGGACTCTCGATTCCATAAAAAATATCATTGAGCGTGCGGAAGCAGGTAAAAATACATTACGAACGATGAACGAAGCTATGGATAATTTATCACAAAGCTCGCTAGAAATCTCTAAAACAGTGGATGTCATTGCAAAAATCAGCGAACAAGTTAATATGTTAGCACTCAATGCGTCTATTGAAGCCGCAAGAGCTGGAGACGCCGGAAGAGGATTTGCAGTTGTAGCAGAAGAAGTTTCAAAACTAGCAGAAAGAACGGCAAGTGCCGTTAAAGGAATCGATTCGTTAATGAAGAAAAATCAAAACGATGTTTCTTTGGGAAGGGAACGAATCGAAAAAACAACAATGGAAATCCAAGAGATCATAGGAAACATCGATTCCATTTCAGAAAAAATTTCAGAAGTTTATTCTTCTGTAAATACGCAAAAAGAATTAAAAACTAAACTTCTAAAAGAAGCAATTTTTGTAAAAGAAAGATCAGAAGAAATCAAAGATGCGGTAACAGAACACAAAACGGCAACAAACGAAGTAATGGCTTCTGTATCTTCCATTAGCCAATCTTCTTTTAGTAATTCAGAAAGCAGTGATTTATTTGCAGAAAAAATTACAACAATTGCCAATACTGCTGACAAATTAATTTCAATGGTAGATCTTTTTAAAACAAATATCATCTCGGATGAATCATCTATTTCGCATCGAGATGAAACTACACATAAACTTCAATTTAGATCCGAAATCGGTAGTATTTATTATATTAAAGAAAAAGATCTTTTGGAAGTAGTATGGACGCCCAATTTCAGTGAAGATAAGTATATCGAAATTTTAAATGAAGCCTTAGAAATCATCAAAAAGTATGAAATTCGTAAATGGCTCGCAGACACTAGAAGAATGGGGCTTGTGACGCGCTCAGCACAAGAATGGGTAAATGTCAATTGGTTCCCCAAAGCAAGTAATTCTAGTCTAAGAAAAATGGCAGTTGTTGTACCAAACTCAGCTTTAGCTGCCATTTCCATTGATGACCAAACTCTTAAAACAGGAAATGTGGAATTAAAATCCGTACCTAGTTTAGAAGCGGGTATCGCTTGGTTAAACGATTAACAACGAATAGATAAATTAGATCATTGTTTTTGTATTCAACAAAATACAAACAATGATCTAATTTATTTCATTTAACTCGTTCTAATACAAAAAAGAAAGGTTGTTTCATCCCTTTATAATCCATACATCCAAACAAAGTGTTTTGATTTACTTTTTTGAACACATCATGAATTGGTAAGTTGTCATAAATCATCGCAGCAGTGATTTTACCGCGAAACTCTATACGGCGAACACGAGCTTTCGATTTAGACGTTTGAAACAAAAACCGAATCAACAAAAATACATATTTTAATGGCGATAAATTCGTAGATGGAATCAATGTTGCTAACCGAACGGGCATTAAAGATGGATTTACCTTAAACAAGGTTTTTCCAAATGACTTAAAAACCAATGGATGAACGTTATCTGCATCCACAAATTCCTTTCCATACCAATTGAAAGTTTCTAATGCTCCATCCATAGTGTGTCCAGTGTGAAAGCCAGAGCCATGCCACATACCCATTGTGTCTTCTATAGTAACAGTTTCCAACGCATCAAAAAGTGCAAAAGAATCCTCTGTAGAATTGTTCTTTTTAGCACGCATATCAAAAAATTTTGTTTCAAGAGTATTCATAAATAATTTGTAACCTAAAACGATATTTATTTTTCTTCGCCAGGATGAAATAAATATACAAAAGTTTAATTAGATTTTCAACCTTCAATCAAGAACGGATTGAATCCGTTTTCGTTCTTCGGAAATTCGATTAATTGCGACTTCGATTTTTTTTTGCGCCTGAATAGGATTGGATAAAGTCAAAGGAAATCCATTAAAAGAAGTTAAGCCAAGAGAATGGGATGTCATAGTAGAAATATACATTCGAAAGAGTTCTCCATTTTTTTCATTGATAAACCACATAGACGCCGTTCGTGAAGATTTTGCAAAGTCTCCTTCAAACAATTTCATTCGATTAAACTTTGCCGTTGAAGCTATTCTGTCTACTTCGTCAACCAATGCCTGCACTTCTCCCTGCAATTCCTGATTGGTGTCATTCGATTGGAAGAGGAATGATAGACGATGGGAAATGGCAAGTAAAGTATCCAAATAAACCAAAGTCTTTTGGATTAGTAAGTTTTGTTTTTGAAAAGTGGTTTTTTGTGGTTGTATCTGATACAATCTTTCCAACGACTTTGCTGTAATAGCCATAAATTTTAATCTGGATTCAAGAGATTGTGAATTTTTTTTATCCACTTTTACAGTAAAAGCAGAGTTCGGATTTGTATCGGTTCGAAAGTTAACAATGTTTTCAGATTTTAAATCGAATCGATTTACAACAAAACGAGAAATTTTTTTTTGAGTGTAGAGAATTTGTTTATAGATAATATACTCTCGAAACGAACTTAAAGATAATTTGAGGTTATAGATTAGCTTCATAAACAACTCACGGGAAATGTAATTTTCTTTCTTTTTGCAAAAGTAAAATTGCCTCTTCTAGGACAGGCAGGGAATCTGTTGCCATTGCTGCCGTTGACACGGTAATGATACCGCCGTATTGGTTTACCAACCGTAGCCTTTTAATGACATCTATTTTTCCTCGAGTTGCATTGGAAATCTGATCTACAATTTGAACAAGAGTTGATACCACCATTTGTTGGTTTTGTCGATCTAAATTATGATATACTCCGCTTTGCATATGAAAGGCTCTCTCTTTTATGGTCCGAATAGCAGACTCTAAAGAAAGAGATTGAATCAAAAAACTAATATCTGCTTTGTTCCTATCATCTGCATTAGAGAGCATTTTTTGTTGGTTTTCAAATTTGGTCTGTGCAAAGTCTAAATAATAAAATCGAACAGAATATTGATGCCATCTAGCTCTAAGTGAGTCCAAATCAAATAAAATCTGATTCGTAAAGGCTAACAATTGAGAAACAAATGATTGATTGTATTCAGAGCTACCTTCTAAGTCTTTGATTTCCTTCCCTATTTTGATTACATTAATGGCTAGGGTATCACTCACGATAGATTCTTTTTTTTGAGATCCAAACCATAAAACGGAACATGTTATGCTCGACCGCATCGGAAAAGATTTATTCGAATCCTCAATCACAAAAGGATCTACTTCACCAACTTTAAATTTTTTTCCAAATCGAATAATTGCATTTTGGATTTGAATAGAATCGATTGCCAGTTGCTTTTTATCATATCCATCCAATCCATACTGAAGACACAAATTTTGCCAAACTTTTACCAGTAATATCGTCAGTTGAAACACTACTTCAGAACGTGCAGATGCTAAGTACAATTCTCGGTAGTTTGAAATTTTAGAATTATTTTCAAAAGGATAGAGTGTTTGTAATTCTTTTGCAAACATATCCAAGAAAAAATCTAATTCCATTCCTACTTTATCAATTTTAGAAATAATCGATGATGTTATTTCTTCAGCAACATTCATGGGATAAGGAGAAATAGATTCTGGAGGTTTTTTTAACGACGAGGTATGCGTCGGGACAGATACTGCCTCAATCTCATTACGAATTCCCGCAACAAGTAAGGCAGTAAAAGAAAGGTTTTTTAAAAATTCGATCCGCCGCATTGGTATCACAAACAAGAAGGCTATGCACCACTGCAAGTATTATTACAACCATCACCATTAGTTGCATTATTATCATCACAAACTTCGTTTCCTTCGATTACGCCATTCCCACACACTGCGTCTTTCACCTGTATAGAAATTGTTGCTGAAGTTGACCCAAAACTATTTGCTGCTGTGATAGTATAATTAGACAAAGCCTGGTTGACGGTTGGTGTGCCAGCATAACTTAAATTTGATGGCGGTGTTGAAGGACTCGCTGGAGTTGTTGCAACAACCAAAGCAACTAATTCAACAGGAATGTTTTTCCCATCATCTTTACTAGAAACTAAATCACATCCCAAAATTCCAACTAGGGAAATCAAAGAAAAAACAAATTTTTTCAAAAAAGAATACTTCATCAACTAACCTCTGCGAGAATCTTTTACTTACTCCTCTCATCGTCAACTGATTCTTGTTAATTTAAGATAATAAATCTATGTAATATTGGATATCCAGTTAGGGAAATACATGATTTCCTCACTTGCAATTTTTAATCTTTCCATTATACTGCACTTATGAATGTAGCAGATTCCGAGATTAAATCCCTCCTAGAAACTTATAAAAAAATCACAGTTTACGGCTTAAGCAATGATCCTTCTAAGCCAAGTCATTATGTACCTCTCTACATTCGTGAAAAAGGTTGGGAAGTAATCGGAACTTACCCCAAAGAACACAGTGTAGGTGGATTTGCTATCTTTAAAAGTTTAAATGAGATACCAAAAGAAGACCGGAAATTCATCGATGTTTTTCGAAGCTCCGATAAAATTCCCGAAGTAATCGATGAAATTTTAAGTTTAGGTGGTACAGAAGTTATTTGGCTTCAGTTGGGAATTTCTCATCCAGAAGCTGAAAAAAAAGCAGAAGAGGCAGGACTGCGTGTTGTATCAAATCGCTGTCTCATCATAGAACACAAAAAGTATTTTTAGAATTTTTAGTTCTTTCTTTTCTCTCGAAAATCTGCCCAGGATCCGCAACTCCAAAGTGCCCACAAAACAAGCACAGGTTGAAAGAACAAACGGATCAGTCGAGCCCTATCAGTATCTAAGCCAAAAGCACTGATTCCGTTCATATACTGAGATATATTCCCTGGAAAAATCAACACAAAAAACAGTGCCACTATCCAACCAACTTGCACTTGTTTGCTGCGAAGAAAAATCAAAGACAGACCTAATGTGATCTCTACTACTCCCGATAGCAACACTACTAAATCCGCATTTATTGGTAACCAAGTTGGGACTTGTGCCAAAAACTCTGTTCTATGCCACGTTAGGTGACCTGTCCCAGCAAAGGCCAAAAAGGCACCAAGAAGAATTCGTAATGCCGTTTGAAAAACAGATCGTTTAAAAGTGTTAGCTTGATTCATACAAATTTAGACGAAAGCTCCGCTCTTTTGATGTTTTTCTCTTCCTTGTAGCCTCAAATCCAATCAAACTAATTTGATAATTTTTAGTCTTTTTCTAGTTTATGAATAGACAAATGACGAGTTTTGACAAGCAATGGCCACAGGGTCTTTCTTATTGAGAACCACTCTCCCCTGAATTTACAGCTTGGACTAATAGTTTCGACTTAAAAACAACGAAGATCTTTTTCCTTATCAATCGAAAATTATGTGAACGAAGAAAAAAGTTTTTCTGAATCATCCTTTAAAGAAAGCTTCCATTATCAGAAGCACAAATTCAAAACAAGATTCTAAAGGAACGACATGCACCTCTTACAACAGAAAAAGAATTGGATCTTTGATATGGACGGAACACTCACTATCGCCAAACATGACTTTGATGCTATTAAACGAGAATTAGAAATTCCTTTTGATACAGACATACTCACTTCTTTGTCCAACTTACCTAAAGAGGAAGCTAAATTAAAACATATCCAATTAGATTCGATTGAACTGAAAATTGCAAAGTTATCCACTCCTTCTCCCGGATGTTTTGATTTGTTAAAAGAACTAAATAACCAAACCAATCGTTTAGGCATACTAACAAGAAATAGTTTCTCCAATTCAATTGAAACCTTGAAGGCAGCTGGTTTAATTCATTTTTTTCAATCCGATTATATCTTTTGTCGAGAACACGCCTTACCAAAACCCAACCCGGAAGGAATCTTTCGTTTAATGGAACTTTGGCAAGCCGACCCAAAAGAAACCGTTATGATTGGAGATTACCTTTTTGATTTAGATGCTGGTAAGGCAGCAGGTGTAGAAACCATTTATATAGATCCAGAAGGAAAATTCCCATTCAGAGAATTCGCAACCCATTGTATTAGAGACTTAGGCGAAATCCTAAATCTCTGAACGATTAAGGCAGCAAAATCATTATAGAAAGTATTTGTAGCATAATCTAGGATATTTTTTCTTCAAATAACCTTACAAAAAAATAAATAATTCAATGTATTCTAATGTTCTCAAATTCGAAAAACAGGAAATTGAATAAATAATAAATTGAATGAAATTTATCCATCAACTAATTGTTAATAACAATAGATGGGTATTATTAAAATCTGTTCTTATTTATTGTTTACACTTCTTCTAATTTCGTGTAACAATCGGTCTACAAAAGACAACATATCTGCACTCGGCCTTTTGGGGATCCTTGGAAATCAGACCGACCAAACCCTTGACGATAAATTCCAAACCCTTGACGATAAATTCCAATCCCTAAAATCTACAACTTATTATAGAAAAGATGGGAACTTACAATTCCAAGACATATTAATAGAGTATCAATTAAAGAATTTATTAGAAGGTTCTGAAACAATTGAGGCGTATCTAGGTAACCCAAGCGAAATCAGTTTCGACTTAAAAACAAAAACTATTTCAGGATATTTAAACAGAAAAGAAGATCAATTCCAAACAAACTCAATACTTTTTTCTTTCTCTGATCATACAAAAAAATTCAAAATTATCCTTACCTTAAAAAAAGAAGGTAAAATCATTTCTTACCGCGAAATATTATCGACTCCACCGAACCCACCTACTATCCCACCAAATGCTATAGCTCTACCTGCAATTACTTATGAAACAAAACGTTCGCTCATTGGCGGTACGGAGTACCAAGTCATTCGAGTAAAATTCCAATTAGGTGCAGACCTCAGTCAGTTCATTAAACTCGATGCCTATATTGGAAGACCGACTATTATTGCTCTTGCTCCGGACAACTATAATGTAATCAATTATATCTCAGCAACTTATTACAATTCATCATCTAATGAATTTTTATTTCTAACTCCTGAGCTGAATTCGTCCTACAAGATTTTTGTTGTTGGTGCTACAACCGATGCAAAAGGAAATCGTAGCCTTGATACAATTCCCCCACCGCCACCACCTTCCCCATGTCAAGGAAGTGTCAACGCTCCCACCACTATCGGAAACTGTTCTACACATTGTTTGGTTGTCGATTTAGCTGGTAATCAAATGAGTTACATAGCAAAATCAAATATTGAATCTAATCTGGAATATATTTACTTAGATGCAACCAGTTCCACTCCTAGTGGCGGCTCAGGTCCAGCTAATTTTTCTTGGACTGAACATGAGTCCCCTATTGGAGCCGGCGAATATCAAACGGAAAATCGAACCTTTGACGTTACTACCTATCCGCATGCATGTATGATTATATCATCTTATCTTGTAAAGGATGGACCAAGTGGGTTTTCTGATCATTATATCAACGGAAAAGTAAACGTACCTTAGTTTGATTTAGAAAACGATAAATCTAAATATGAATGGAATTTTCGTTTAAAATAGGAAATTTAATTTCGATATTCATTCCATTCTCATTTTCTATTTTAATGGTTCCCCTAAGTTGTTTCACAAGATTTTTTACAAGTGTTAATCCCATTCCTTTTACTTCCATCTCCACATTTTCTGTTCCACCACCATTGTCTTTTACGATAAGTAAAAATTGATCCGCAATTCTACCCAAACTTACCTCAATTTTACCTTCGTTACGATTCATAAAAGCATGACGAAATGAATTAGACACTAATTCATTCAATATTAGTCCCATAGGAATGGCACGATCTAAGTCCATCTCCAAACCTTCCTCAATCAATTCATGTAATTCGATATTGCTTTTTTCGTTTATATAGGTGACTTTTAGATTTCCCAATATCGAATTAAAGATCAGATTCAAGTCCACATAAAGTAGATTTGGTGATTCGTAAATAATTTTATGAACAGAGGCAATCGCCATAATTCTATTTTGTATCAATCCTAACGAAGTAGTTAATTTGATATCATTCTCAGACTCTACCTGCATAGCCAAAAGCCCAGAAATAATTTGAAGATTATTATTGACTCTATGATGGATTTCTGTAAGTAACTTTGATTTTAATTTTAGATCTGACTTAATTTGTCTCTCTTGTTCGTTTCTTTTGGATTGTTCCTTCTTTAGCGAATGGACGTATAAAAAAATTAAAAAAAACATTGCATAAAGGTCTTTAAAAAAACCTTCATAGTCATCAAAATAATCAATCGAATATCCATGTTCAAATACATTCGAAACGCTCACATAACATGGAATAATAGCTAGAATCAAAACGAATGAACCTTCCCCTCTGTAACTAGGTTGCTCAATTAGTCTTCTAATAATAATGTAAATGGCAATTATATAAACGGATAAAGAGGAAAGATTTAGTAGAGATATAAAATTCATATTAGTGGTCCTAAACCAAAATTTCTTTTTTTAAACTTACTAAAAAAAGGATGGAAGCTAAAAAATAAAACGAATGTTCGAGAAGATTAAAAAAATCATGAAACCAAAAACCCTCGACAACAGTAAAAATATTACTTAACCAAATACATGAAAAACCAAAGATCAAAAAGTAAAATTTAGGGATCAATCCGGAAGTAAGTAACCGTAGAGTAATGAGTAACCCTACGCTATCAAAAATAAGATTTAAGACTTCACTTACTTGATACATAATTTACCGCGGCCACGTTGCCTGTACATTAACCTAGAGGACAAACTATAACAGACTTTTGTTTATGGTAAAGTGATAATTTTAGTGAAAAAGGAACATAAATATCCGTCGCAAGTCCCCTAAGAGAAGTTCAAAAAAAATGATAAAAGCAATTAAACTTAGTAAAAGAACTAAAATGCCAGATTTTACTTAGCTAATCATCTTTGCAAAAGGAATTAATCTAAATCTATGAGTTTCATTTTTGCCAACCTTAATACATCTGTCAAAAATTTTCGATGACTAATGATTAACTCTTGTTTTGATTCACGTGCAGGATTAAAAATTCCTCGTTTTCGAAAAACTTTCCAAGGATCAATTTGAATATCGGACCATGTACCAATTTCTAATGTTAAGGGAAGAAACCTTGAACTATTCGGATTGGCACTCCCCTTTGCCTTTTGGTATTCATTATACAAACGATCCCATAGATCACCGTGTGTCGTATATGTTTCGCTTTGCGGGCCAAATTTATAAAGAATATGATTATACTTAGTGGTTAAATGATTTGCAATTTTTTGAAACAAAGACTCATCGACACATTGTTCATGGGTACTTGCATATGGCCACCAGACATGATCAATGGCACCAAATCCAGAATGGATATCAACAACGGGAATCATTAAGTTCTCAGCTGGGAATAGGTATTCTGCATAAAACCTGTCCAATACCTTGGATTCAGCTTGTAGAACATTTCCTCTATAATAAGGAAAAAAATTAGAAATTTTGTGACCGCCAAAAAAGAAAGGAGCCTTCACAGCCTCCACACCAGAGTTTCTCATTAAATCCACTCCACCAGGATTTGACCTACGTTTCATGGCAACACCACCCGGATTTAGAATGGGAATACAAACAATTCCAAGTTCACCAGATTTGATTTCTTGATACAGTTCGGAAGTTTTGCGTGCAAACAAATCATCCAAAAAATCTAACAATACTCTGATTCCTATCGTTTCTAAGCCATGAACACCTGCAACCAAACCAGCTACATTACGTTTGATTGCCTTTTCTTTTCCAATCTCTAAGACATAAATTGGAAATCGAAAACCGTCTGCAGTTTTTGTGGAAAATCCAAACTGTTTGAATCGAACTAATTTACCACCTAACTTAACTATCCTGAGTATTCTATTTTCGTATCGATTAAGGCGTTTCATTCCTCTAAGCATTAATATTAACCTAAGAACCTTTCGTTATATCACTAACAATCACGGATCTAAGATGATCCATAGCCGATAGAACTCATGGTCTCAAACTGAATCCTTTTAGAGAAATTCTATTTAACAAAGTTATATGACAATTTGATTACAAAAACAGGTAAAAAGAAACGGACAAGACTGGTAAAAAAAATATTAAAGAAGTGTCTTACACAAATTTCATTTACGAAAGAATAGAAATTTTTTCAACATGAATCAATGAGTCCTTCTACACCCAAAACTAAACAAAAAAAATACAAAGAAGATTTTATCACAACCAAAGGTGTCAAAATTCATTTAGGGATTTGGCCTGGACGCGGGCAAACGATTATTTGCCTACATGGATTATCCGGAAATCTCTACTCAATGAAACCTCTAGCGGAAAGATTATACCGCAAAGGATACAAAGTTATCTCCTATGATTTAAGAGGCAGAGGGCAATCTGACAAACCAAAATCGGGTTATGGGTTCCAAAATCATATCGAAGATTTAAAAGGTATCATCACTCATTACAAAATCAAAAATCCCATTTTCTTTGCTCATTCTTTTGGTTGTATGATAGCTCTTCGTTTTGCAATCCGATATCCCAATGAAGTAAAAGCGATGATCCTAATGGATGGAGGAGGGTTACTTTCCGTACAAAAAAGACTTCAAGTCCTAAAGGTACTACAACAATCATTCGAAAGATTAGATGTCATCTATCCAAACATTTCCGAATACTTAAACTTAGTAAAAAACTCACCTTTAGTACCGAACTGGACAAAAGTGATCGAAGAATACTTCCGACTGGAACTAGAAAAAACAAACAATGGTTATGTATGCCATATGCCTAGATATGTGATGGAAGAAGAACTCAAAGAAATGGGTGGATCTATGCACAAAAAAAACATTATCAAATACTTACTAAAAAACCCCAAAAAAGTGATTTCGAAAATGATCGAAAACAAAAAATTAGAATTCGAGAAAATACAAACACCAACCTTAATCCTACGAGCCACAGAAATGAACCTATTTCCAAAGGATGATTTATTACCCAAAACTTCCTTTCAATCTATGTTGCAGCGAATTCCATTTGCAAGAGGAGAGGAAATCAAAACAAATCACTATGGCATTCTTTTTGAAGAATTAAATGAAAGAGACAAAGCGATTGATCTTTTTTTGAAGAATTTAAAAAAATAGATTATTAAACATATTAGAAGCTGAAGATTCATTTGCCTTTGAAATCATGATAAAATTTTATAAAGATAAAATAGATAGTATAAAAAATCCAGTATAATTTCATTTATCAAAAATGCCGACTAAGACTCCTCCTGAAAAAGAAAGATGTTCCTGGTGTCTCAAATTTGAGCAATACGTAAAGTATCATGATGAAGAATGGGGTGTTCCAGTTCATGATGACCAAACCCACTTCGAATTTTTAATCCTAGAAGGCGCACAAGCAGGACTTAGTTGGTCGACCATCTTAAAAAAAAGAGAAGGTTATAAAAAAGTTTTCGCAAACTTTGACCCAAACAAAGTTTCAAAATTCAACGATAAAAAAATAGAAACAATCCTTCTCAATCCTGCCATTGTCCGAAATCGCTTAAAAGTATATGCAGCGGTAAACAACGCAAAACGGTTTTTAGAAATCCAAAAAGAATTTGGTTCTTTTGATTTTTATATTTGGAGTTTTGTAAATCACAATCCAATTCAAAATAAATGGAAAAACCTAAGGGAAGTTCCCGCAACAACCAAAGAGTCTGATGCGTTGAGTAAAGATTTAATCAAACGTGGATTTAAGTTTGTTGGAAGCACTGTAATCTATGCGCATATGCAAGCTTGTGGACTTGTCAATGATCATATCAAAGATTGTTTTCGTTATAAAGAGATTAATTTTTTGTCTTCACAACAAAAAAACAATCCTTATAATACCGATCAAAACTCTGAGTGAATTTTCAAATGATAATTGAAGAGTTGTATAAATCTTTTAAAGCAACTCTTCAATTATCAAAAACAATTTAGAAATATTCAAATTTCAAACTACTTCTTCTCCGCCACTACCACTGCCTTAATCAATTTCCACTCTCCACCTTCAAAATAAAGGATGTACATTGATCGGAATTTCATTACATGACTCTCTAAATCAACTTTTACAAAACCAAACTGATCTATAAAATCTATCGAATGAATCAGAACCGCTCTTTCTACACCTCCGATTTTTCCTTCTTTTAATGATTGAATATAATTCGCTTTATTCGAACTAAATACCTGATCATTTCCTTTAATATAAACACTATCTGAATAATCGGAATGAAACTTCGATTCAATCTCGGAAACATTCCTTCCATCAATATTTTTCATAATAAAGAGAAACTCTTTTCTTAACGATTCCTCATCCTTTCCTACAACGACTTCATTTGTGATCATAAATCCTCCTAAAATCACTAAAATTCCAAACACACTCGCACTCAAATCCGATTATATATTGTTGCTATAGCAACAATATATACAAAAAAAATCAATCTATCGACTCCTCATAAATTTGATCAATAATCCTTTTAAAGGTTTTAAAGTCTTGCGACGATAGTTTTTTAAACATTCGTTTACGCTCTTCCGTAACAACAGCAACCATCAATTGATAAATTTCAGAACCTTTCTTTGTAGGATAAACCTGATTTTTACGACCATCCTCAGGGTTTGACTGAATTTTAATCCACCCCTTTTCTTCCATATTTCGCAAGGCCCTTGCCATCGAAGGTCTATCATCAAAATCTCTACCTAAATCCGATTGGCTACATCCCGGTTGTTTCATCAAACGAACCAATACAAACCACTGCTCAGGATATAAATCCAACCCGTTGGCAGAAGCTAACCGCATGAACTGACGCCTTAACGCTCTTACGGTTCGATAAATTAAATATGCGTATGAGTTTTCTAAATCAAAAGGTTCGTTCATATTGTTGCTATAGCAACAATATTGCATGTGATTATTAAGTCAAGTAAAATGCAAGTATTTTGTAACTGCCCTAAGCATTGGACAATCTATCTTGACACCAAATCCTTATTATTTATAGTCTAAAGTTTTTGCACAAACAAAAAGGAGTATAAAATGAATAGAAAAAATAAACTTTGTATCACCCATTTTGACTATAACCGAATAAAACTAATGATTTCGGATTATACCAAAAGAAACAAAATGGATCCAAACATAAAAGACCTACTCGGTGAAATTGAAAGAGCGCAAAAAGTGGACTCACATGTTATTCCACCGAACTTTGTAACAATGAATTCGGTGATTGAGCTAAAAAATTTAAACGAGTTGGAATTCCAAGAATTTAGATTAGTTTTCCCCGAAGAAGCGAACACAGATGAAAATAAAATTTCTGTTTTAGCACCTATTGGAACTGCAATCCTTGGTTACAAGATTGGGGACGTGATTCAATGGAAAATTCCAAGTGGCGTAAATCAGTTCCAAATCACAAATATCAAATACCAACCAGAAGCTAACGGTGATTACCATCTGTAGTTAAAATTAATTACAAATTTCACTTTTCCGTTTGGCGTTCCCCATTCAATTTTCTATGGTAATCCCTTAAAATAAGGGGCGGGCTCCTTCGGGGTCCGCGTTCGCTCCCGTCTGCCTTCGGCAGACCAAGCCCTACGGATCCACTAACGCGAGTCATATTTCGTTGAGTATAACTTTACATTGATTAGAGATTTTCTTTTCATTTTCGAACAGACACTTTAAGATACGACCACCACCAGGAATGACCCAACGACAATATTCACTCACATCCTCTTTGCAAAAATTTTGTGACCGATTCTTCATCGATTCCGAAAGTGCGTTTTGGCCTGCATCACAAACATCTGAAAGATTTTTTCCACGTTCTTTCAAACATTGCAAAACGCTCGCTTTCGTAAGTTTGATTCCTTGACAGTAGGTTACTATTTCTTGTTTGCAAACATCATAAATTGATTTAGTTTCTGCAAATAGAGTAAAGCTAAAAAGGAAAATAAGCAAAATTGAGTATAGTTTCATATTTTATTTGATCCAGAATCCTTAATAAACTATGGTTTAAAATTTATGACTTCAAATCAAATTCCTTATTTTTATAGAAAGAATACAACTCCATTATATTACAAATTTGAAGCTTTCATTGGTCAAAATTTATACTTTTACCAGGTCTTTAGATTCTATAGGAGATATCAAAATAATTCCATTTATAATTTCTACCGTTGGTAGAGTGAGTATAAAAACGAAGATGGAATTTTTAAAAAATATCCCAATTTCAAAATTTGATTCAGTACCAACTGTTTCATAATTCCATTTTTTTCAAATCTGTGGGCAGAGGTAATGGCTGGATATGGTAAAAGAATCGGCCAAGAAATTTTACAAAATTCTAAGCTCAGCTCAGTATCTTCAAAGATATATTGTATTTTTAAATCCGTTTTCCAAAGTCTTCGATCAAAAAAAATACAATGATCCAGATATACAATACCCTTTCTTCGAAATCGTATCGAATTCGAATACCAGGATACCAATCGTAAGAACATATGTTCTTTATCAAATTGGTGTAGGAATCCCCCCCAACAAATCTCAGGTACTTTTTTACAACTTAACTCGATTAAATGGTTTATTGCTTCTGGAGGTAAAAACGAGCGAGGATGATGGAAAAGAACCAACTCTCCTTTTGTTTTGTGAAAGCCCATGTTTAAACGTTCCGCACGAGAGGTTCCTTCCTGCTGACCGATAGGAAGGATTTCCACTTTTGGATGATTCTCAAAACCCAAAAGGGATTTTTGAAACAGAGTATTCTCTCCGCTATCTGTAGGAATCACAATGCTCAACATCTTTGTTTGTATTGATTCTATAGTTGAAGAATCAATACAAACAGGAAAAGCGAAAAATCACTCTTTTATTAGATAAATATGAATTGTTGATGGGGTGTCCCCAGATATTTCTTTTATACTTCCGCTGGTTTCGCGATCAGATATAAATGTGCGAATTCGGTTTTCATCGATTGATTCCTTACTTAAAACTTGTTTTACTTCATCAAAACGACGTTTCACTAGACGAACTTGGTAGGCCAAATCACCGGTAGTCTGTGATTTACCAACCAACACAACTTTAAAAGGTTCTTCCGATTTTAAGATTTCTCGAGACAATGCGATGAGTTTTGACTTAGATTCCTCTGTAATCTTATAATCATCAGGAACAAAGGACACCATTTGTATCGGCGTTGGTTGACCCTCTGGTTTCCAATAAGATAACTTGGAAGAAGATGTGTCTGAATTTGGCTCTCTTTTGATGGACTCCAAAACTACCGACTTCGGGCAATAAACTTTAATTTCAGTAGACGAGTTAAAGGATAATAAAAAACCCAAAGTTGTCACAACAATATCCCAAGGTTTTGCATAAGAATTAGATTCCAATTCAAACTGGTCAACATGACTTGAAGCGGAATCAGAATCTAAAACATGGGAATAAATCGGTAACAAGAAGAGTACACGGTATGTACGTTCTTCCGATGTCATCTCACAGCCATTTGTTGGATTTATAGGTAAGTGACGTTTTTTTTCTAAAGGGATTCCTAAAGAATTACAAGATACGGCCAAAGAACCAATGAGAAGAATAAGAAAGATACTATTTTTAAAATTTTCTTTTTGAAAAACCATAATGCTTATTTATTAATATTTCTTCAGCCGCAAAAGGAAACCGTTTTATGGCCTTTATTCTTTGCTTACCCCAAATTTCGGCAAAAAATATCCAATATGCCTTCCACCAGCAGGATCAGCAGGATTCGGCTGATTGGGACCAGGTGTCGGAAGTGTCCAAGAGTCCAAATACTTTCCGTTTGCTGCTATGAAATCTGCATTGAGATAGTAAGTTTGAAAGTCGTTTTCTTTGTGATCAAATTTAATATAATCAATTGGTGAGAACTTAGCAGAAGTTAATCCAGGTTCAGTTTGATATACAAAGTTGTTGGTTGCATACATATCCAAGATTAAACTCTCTCTATTCCCTTCAGGTAAATCCAAAACAATCAGGCCATCTTCATTGTAACGGTCCATTGTGTATTCATCATTTAGGTATTCAAAATCCAAACGATCAGTGAAAGGTGCTGTTAATAAATCCCAAAAAGGATTGTTATTTGGATCTGCTAATTCTTGGGCTTCTGTTCCTGAATTTCTATGAATTCGAGGAGAATAGGTAGCATGATCTTTTAGACTTAGATATCCTGTTGTCGCAGAAATAAAGTAATTAATGGAATTTACTTTTTCAATACTATTGTCAAATGGATAGGCGTTTAAAATATTTCGTTTTCCATATTGCGGATCGGACTTTCCTGTCTCAGATTCATTCCACATCACATAGGAAATGTATTTGTTATGGGAATTTGCCAATTTAGAATCATCTAACTCGCACTTGATAGAGCCAATCCTGATCCCAATCCGATCGTATTTTCCTTCTTTCCAAGCAAAGGGACTTACATTACTAGATCCACTGACACCGTAAAACGCCTTACCCGAATCAAAAGGATAACTGACTTTCATACGTCCGCCGTTCTGATTATCAATCCAATCGCCATCATAAACAAGAGCAGAGGCATTAGAAATCCGTTCTTTACCCGACGCAACAATGCCTTTTTCCCATAACAAAATAGAATAAACATTCAATCTTGCTTTTTTACATCCGACAGAATGGTTTAGTTTTCCATCATTTAAGAAACGAGCAGGTAGAGAATTACTCCCACTCGCCTTAATATTTTTTAGAGAAGCTTGAGCGTTGCCAGAATCGACAATCCGAAAAACTATATTTTTTTGGGAAAGCAGATACAAACCAAGTAACAATTCATCCGAAAGATCATTCTTTTTAGCTGGGCCACATGAGACCGCAACTAAAGAAAATAAGGATATTACTAAAGTGGTTTTAATTTGCATATATTTTACTCCACGCACTCGTCTGAAATTGGATTTAACAATTTTTGATTTGTACGAATAGTCAGGTTGTCATTAAAAATAAACTCCTGGTTATCGACATCGAAAAATTTTCCTCTTACCTTCCAAGGATCAGAAATTTCCAATTGATATACTGCACTTGGAGAGTAATCACATCGTGTAATGTTTAATGGCCCACCGTAGTTTGGACAATAATAACTTGTAGAAGTAACAATCTTTCCATCTTGGACAGGTGCATTGGTCCATTGAATATCAAAGAAACTCTTTTTAATATTCGCATTGTATTTGTAAACCGCTGCCTTTCGATTCAAAGTTCCTTTTTCAAATTGAACACGAATGTCCTTATTCGTATAACTCATCGCAACATCCGGGACTGTGCAATATACCGGTACGGAATCATAAACTGAAATTTGCTGAGGAATTAAGATACATAGAAATCCATAAGGAATGACCACAGAAAGATTCAAACAAGTTCTGAAATCAGGGTTCTCAATTCTACGTTCTACCGTTCTCCAACTGCAAATGGAACTAGTTTGGCGCTCATACTTATAAAGTTCCGGAATCTTTAAATTGAGTTTTAAGTAAGCTGGTGGGTTAGAATTTACATTTTCAAAATCCATCAATCTTGAAAAATTAACGTTTAACTTTGCATTGTTCGGACAATTTACAAGATTCACGTTATTGATCTTAGGCAATGAAGGAGTTAACCTGTCTGCTGTTGTAAAGAATCGAGATGTTGCAGTGGTTACGGACGCAATTCCATCAATGTTACGAATCCCAGAAGGAACGGTATACTCGTATTCCTTGTCACTCAATACTTGGTCTGGATTCAAATAGTAAATGGCTTCGCCGATGATCGGATCGTAAGACGTCAAAATTACATATTGCACTCCCCCATCGGAAAGATTTTCCAAACGAAGAGGATTGAACTCGAGAGAGTTCCGATCCATAACATCATTGAATTTTATTTTTATGTTAATACCACTGAAATAAAAAACATCCCTCTCATGATCTGGAGAAACGGACGTTACTTGCGGAGGTGTTACATCAGTAGTTCTAAAAGGATGTAACTTTCCCGTTGTCATCGCATTTCCGAAACTATCCTGAATTCCAGGAAGAATTTCTAATTCATATTCCGTTTTTTCTATTAGCGCGTTTGCCGGAATCTGAACGTTCACTCGGCGGTTTGCATCATCGTAATCAACAGAATTAATCGCGATTAAGGAACCTGATAGTTTTGCTCGTAAGATAAATTTATTTTGGACGCTCGACGCGTTCAATGCTTCACTAAAGTCTACGCGAAAACTAGTGATCGATGGATCCACTCTTTCCCCTTCCGGTAGGATTAAACGGACGTAAGGTGCTTCCGTATCTTGTGTGATCAAAAAGAACTGCTTCGTTAACACAGCTAACAAATTGCCAGATGTATCCTTTGCCTCCGAAGAAGAAACCAAGAGATATGCCGAATCACTCCGTAATGGTTTGGAAGGATTAAAGGAAAAAATGGCTGTTTTTTGGTCTGAACTTAGAGAGGAGAAGATGATTTCGGGATCGCCGTAACCAACCAATCCAAATCCTTTTATTGTAGCTGGGTCCATCGGTTCACTGAAATGAATTTTGAACTCTGTGACGTTTGGGTTAACGTTTTGTCCTTCTGGTTCAATGGAAGTTACCATTGGTGAAATGATATCTACCGTATGGAACGCTGTCACAAGCCTATATCCATTTTCTAAATTGCCAATTTCATCTGTAACTCCATTGACATACAAAGCATAATTGGCATCAGAATCGAGGGTGAATTCGTTTTTATAAGTAACAATTTTTCTGTCTAAGGAAATCGAAACAAATTTCAAGGGTGCATAGAGATTTTGATCTCTTGAAATAAAGCCGGAATGAATGACCGTTAATTCGTTTACCGGTTCATTGAAGGTAACTGTAAAAAGGTTCCCTGGTTGCAATGGAAGCACGTTCGAATTTGGAGTTCCTGAAACGATTTGAGGTGCCGTAGTATCATTGTTATTCGTTGGATCATACGGAAAAGAATCAATGATATTGGGAGCTCCATCTTGATCAAAGTCATCCAGAGGAAAAGTAAGTCGGAGTGGATCTGTTCCAGGTGCATATTCAGCTTTAACAATGTTTAGGAATGGAAGGAAGGTTCGAGAAAATAAGGAATAAAACCTGTTTCTATTGCTAAGTTGGTTTATATCATCCAAATAATTACGGAACTGAATTGCAGCCATGCGAATGGCCGCTGAATCGGTAATGACTCGAGCTACAATCATTTCAATATTTACATGGAGTGCTGCGTAAATCGAAAAATGGTTTAGTTCTGTAGTGAGTCTTCCAGCAATAGCATCCACACTAGTTTTCTGTTGTTCCCATTCTTTTGTAGAAGGGTTAAAATAGTAAATTTGGGTGAGTTCATTTTGAATCTGAGATTGTACGGACTTTGGATCGTATTTCGTAGTCAGAGTCACTGGCTTTGCGAATGTGGTCCCCTCTGGTTCTAATACCAGTTTTGAAGCTACCGGAGTCATTCCTGGAATCTCCGTTCCCTTCATCTCCTCAACCCTCATCGTAATGACTATATCTTGAGACAATGCATCTTTGGGAATATTTAAAGAAAATGCTTGGTTTTCAATGGTGCCACCATTTTTACCGATGGTTTTCGAAACCGAGCCATTCCCCGAAAAGAAAACAGAAGCTAATAAAAATTGATTTCTAAACTGCAAAGCTTCCTGTGCTTTATTTGATTGGAAAAGTTTAAAATTTCCCTCTCCATCCATTAGCGCAGCGCAGGATGCAAATAAAATAGTTGAGAGAATTAGAGTAAAGCTAACGCATACCCTTTTAAAGAAATTTTCCATTTTCGACTCCGAGGTTTCAGCATATAATTTTCGTTACTGGTGCAATCTGGTATTCGAGAATCTATAAAGCAATGTGAAAATTGTTTAGAGAATTAAATTTTTATAAAATACCGTTAAAAACGTTTTGAACTGGATTCAAAAACACTTTTAACGTTCTAATTTTAAAGAACACCGATCACTGAGTAAATACTCACAAATTTCTTAGGGAAATCATAATGATGATAACAAATAGTCTAACTATCGCTATATGACAATTTTATAATTTTTCAAAGAAATCTGAGGGTCTTCGCAACACAATACCCCCATCCTTTGTGAATTTATTCCGATAGATTCTCTAAAACTAAGGCAATGCCTTGTCCTCCTACTTAACAAAGCGAAGCCACTCCATAACGCAAATTTTTTCTTCGCAGTTCATAGGCGAGCGTCAAAACCACGCGGTCCCACTCGCACCTAGAGGATGTCCAATGGCAATTGCACCTCCATTTACGTTTGTTTTTTCAGGATTTAACTTTAATTCCCTAATGGCAGCTAACGTTCGTGATGTGCAAGCTTCGTTGATCTCGAATAAATCAACCTCCTCAATACAAATCCCAAGATTTTTGCTAAGGGTTTGAAATTGTTACTTTAGACCACTTCTGAGAGGTAATCAGAAGAGATGCTGCTCCATCATTAATCCCTGATGAATTTCCTGCTGTAACACTGCCCCCTTTCAAAAAAGCCGCAGGAAGTTGTTTCAATTGGTTGATACAAGAAACTCCACGAATCTGTTCATCCTTTTGGTGGAGACTGGCATTTTTACTTTTGCTTAAGACGGGTATTATTTCTTCAGAAAATATCCCGGTCTCCGTTGCTCTTTCTGCTCGAACCTGTGAGAGTCCAGCCCAATCATCCTGATCCGACCTAGAAATATGCAACTGTTGTGCAATGTTTTCGGCAGTGTTACCCATTGTAAGATTTACAAATGTATCTGTTAAACTATGCGCTAAACGGTCTTCAGTCATTGTGTCACCGTATTTATTACCCCACCTAGCATTCTTTAGGACAAAAGGAGCATTGCTCATAGATTCTGTTCCACCGACTAACAAAAGGTGATTTTCTCCAGAAAGAATTTTCCGGGATCCGATGATTACACTTTCCATTCCAGAACCACAAAGGCGATTGACGGTGAGACCGCTCGAACTTTCACTAAGTCCAGATTTAAGCCCGATATGCCTGGCCAAATAAGCGGAATCCTTATCATCCTGGATCACATTCCCATAAATGGATTCCTCGATTTCTCTGGGGTCTAATCCAATTTTATGAATCGCCTCTTTAGCTGTAATAACACCTAGCTCCGAAGCACTATATTCTTTAAGCCCACCGCCAAATTTCCCGAATGGAGTTCGAACTCCATCAACCAATACTACCATTACCGACTCCTTTTATAGTGTATATACACCATAAATCCAAAATTTAAAAATAAAGTAGATGCACTACCAGCTGTTTATTCTTTTTCTATACCTATTTGTATGCCAGGTAGGTTACGTAGTTCGGAAAGAATTTGTAAGGTTTGTTTAAATTCAGATTTTCCTAAGTCTTCCATAATTGATTTTTGAATTTCTCTCCAAAGTTCAATTGCTTTTGTAAGTTTCAGCTCCCCTTTTTTGGTGAGAGCGATACTTCTAACATTTCCAATCTCTTTTTTTTCTACAGTAATTAGACCATCTCGATTCAAAATTTCCAAACTTCTCTGCAATGTAGTTCGATCAATATCTGTAAGACGTGCCAGATCAGAGATACTGGGATCATTTTCATAAGCGATACTTGCAAGCAACGTAAATTGAGTGATCCTAAGCCCAATAGGTTTTAACTTCAAATCATAGTAACTGGTGATTAGCCGACTTGTACGCCTAAGACTTAAATTTAAACAGGACAACCCAATTTGCTTCAAATCTTCATGAGTGTATTTCATTTCCAATCACCTGCATTAATTCAAAGTGTATATACACTATTCTTTCAAACAAATAAAAAGAGAATTTTTTACTTAATTTACAAACAAAAGAAAGAAACTGATAGAAACTGAAACTGCCATCTTAGGAATTTTTTTTGCGAATGATCCATTCGGCAAAAACAAAGTTTATAAACCAACCAGCACCCATCATCAAATCTCTGGGAACACCGGAAGGATCTCCACCGACAATGATAAACCAAGGTAAATGAGTAAAAACCTGTGTTCCCGCACCCATTCCAATCGCATAACCACGAATCATCCAATGGCTATGTTTGGAAATATTTCTTTTTAATATAAAAATAAACCCAACGAATATGCAAATGAACATCCATATTCCAACGACCAAACGAATTCCAAAAAGCCAATTTCCATCCGTTGGTACTTTCGGATAAACTAGGGTGAGCCATAAACCAGAGAGTGCAGAAACAACTCCCACTAATACTAAGAATCTTCCAGAAATTTTATGCCAAATAATATGTTTCTTTCGAAAACCTGGTGCAAATTGAAAAGCACCTAAAATACTAAAGAACACTACACTGAAAATATGTGTGAGAACAGGAATCGGATCATTAAAAAACCGTTGGTTTTCTATCGTATAACCATTCCCTGTCATGACTTGATGGAAACGAATGATACCTGCAATGGCAGGAATCAAACTTAAGAAAAGAAGAGAGCCAATGATCCAATAGTCTTTTTTTGAAGATGTTGTCATAAAAATATATAGATTATTGCCTTAACAAACGAAAGATCGATCAACCAAAAAAGATTTCCTGGAAAAGTTTTCTGAGAAATGGAATTGGAAAAAACTAATTTCTATCACTTAATGATGAGATTTAAAAATCATTACCACCATACGAATATTTATCCAAATAAATCTTACCAATTGCCAAGGGAAAAAGGTTCTAAAAAATTTTGTGTTATTATTTGGAAGTGCTACAAAATCACCTTGTCTGTAAGATGCACTTAATTCCTTTTGATCCAGAAGTGATAATTCTACAAATTCATCTTGTTTCATATTTTTCTCCGATATTTTTTTATTCAGGAATCAACCACCAACCAGGTTTACACTTAGCTTTATACATAAACAAATAATGGAGTACCATCTTGATCCAATGACCAGCAAGCCCTATCTCGCCCGTAGTATACCGAAGAGATCTACCCCACTTGGGATACTTTTTGAAATCGGGAACAATCGGATAAACTGTCATAGAGACAGCAGTTCCAGAAAAGAAACCATTCCCTGCAGAAGCAATACAAGCAGCTCCCATCTCCGCCATAGAAGCTCTATGTTTTAGTTCCTTGGTTTTTGATTTGATTTGGAGAGTTATATTTTGTGCTACAACCTTTCCCATAATCGCAGAAGGCATTCCAGTTCTTGGTGGGGTCGGAGAAATTTGAATTCCCTCGCTATTTTTCATCACTTTCGAAATGGGATGAGGAGGCGCAAAAGCAATGCCAATCCCAAATAAATTAGAATAGAATGGCGATTGGTAAGTACTCGGCCAGTCTCTAGAATCCCAATTTTCATATGATTTAACTTCATAGTTTGCATCCACTTTCATCATTCCATTGGCAGCAAACAATTTTGCAGTGATATCTTCTTTATTTTTTCCAAAGGCCTTCAATTCTACCCCACTAAAGGGAGGAATCAACATCGAAAAGTCAAATCTGACAAACCCATTTTCTCCTTCAAGTGTTGTGTAATAAATTTTGCCTTTTTCAATTTTAGTTACATGTGCCCTTGTTTTCCACTGTATCCCTCTTTCAGTAAACAATGATTCGGCGAATATTTTATTACTTGTTATGTATCCACCTTGTTCTAAATGCATTCCGCCCATCCCAAAATCGCCTAACTCATATTCATTGGAAAGCCAAAGAATTTTGGCGTGATCACGAACGCCAGCTTTCCTTAGTTCATGATCTACGTTAAAAAGATATTCAAAAGCGGCACCTTGGCAAGTACACATACCATGCCCTGTTCCAAATACAAAATTCAGATTTTCACCGTTCTGCATTCTTTGAATCAGAACTTGTAATTTTTCATTTGCTTCCTCAGCATGTGAAAAGGTACACACGGAAACAGTATTTCCTTCTTCAGGACCAAGACCCGGTGTGGCAGAGAAATTGAGTTTGGGACCCGTAGCGTTGATACAATAATCATAGCTGATTCGATTGATCTGTCCCTTTGTTTCCAGTGCTGTCGATTCGAATTCGAGAAATGCCTGTTCGGATTTCTCATCGCCTTCCGGGTACAAACTAATGACTTTAGCTTGGATGAATTGGATTTTCGTTTTATCGTAAATAGGTTTCAACGCAAATGTAACTTCTTTTGGTTTCATTGCACCCACACCAACCCAAATATTGGAAGGAATCCAATTCCAATTGGCGTTGGGAGAAATCACAACTACCTCGTGTTTTTTTCCCAAGTATTTTTTTAACAACGTAGCAGCAGTATGTCCCGAAATACCAGCACCCATAATTACAATTCTCATAACCAAATACCTATACCCCTATATGTATATTGAATCAAAAAAAAATTGCAAGAAATTCTTTTTTGAAAAGATATTATTTTAGATTTTTTACTGAACACAGTTTGTGAATACAGAGCGGATGATGTGGAAAGACAAAACAAAGTCACCAAAAGATAGAATTGTTCTAAGTTAGCTGCTCAAGGAAGAAATGGACTAGCATGAGTAAACTGCGCGAGTGCATGTAGAAAAGTTCTCATACAAAGGCAAAGGTTCGTTTGTGCTTATACCCCTTTCCTTTACATCTATTGGCAACCGATTCAATAACAAAAAGTAAAAATGGAATTTGATTTATTTGTCTTTGTTATTCAAACAATCAATCTTTCTGGAAACATTTATCTTTATTGTTAGTATAACATTAGTAATGTTATACATTAAAATTCAATATTTTATATTAGTTACCTAGACTTTACTTCTTCGATAATCTCGAGGTAAAAATTTGATCCTAAATGATATACAATTTCCGACTTTCCTTCCCCCATCAAAAACTCTTCAAAGTTCCAATCATAGCGATTGGGATCTTTACCTGAATCGAACCAATCTTTAAATACAACTCTATCATTTTCAAGTATAACTTCGACTAAGTGATAAGGTTCCGAATTTCTCCAATATCTTTTTTTTTCCATATTTAGCCTGATTACGTTTTGTCGGACACTTTTCTAATTCATTTTTAATTCAAATTTCTCAGGACTCACATAACCTAGAAAAGAATGTGATCTCGGTCTATTATAAAATACTTCAATGTAATCAAAGAGATTGTTTTTTGCATCTTTTAGATTTTGAAAAACATTGAATTCGATTTCTCTTTTTAAGGTAGCAAAAAAAGATTCTGCGACGGCATTGTCCCAACAATTTCCCTTACGGCTGTTACTTCTTCTAATACGATTGGTTGCCAAGATTTTACGAACCTCTCCAGAACAATAGTTTGAGCCTTTGTCAGTATGAAAAATTATTCCTTTGTTTGGATTTCTAGAATTGATCGCCTGGTTAAGTGCATCGACTATTAATTCGGAATCATTTCTTGTGCTTATCTTCCAACTAACTACTTTTCTAGAATATAAATCTAAAATCACACAAAGATACAACCAACCAGAGAAACTTCTAACGAAGGTAACGTCTGAGACCCAGACCTCATCCTTCTTTTCGACATGAAATTTACGTTGAACTAAATCAGGTGCAATTCGCTTTGAATGTTTCGAGTCTGTGGTACTGATGCGAAATTTCTTATCTTGTTTACCCTTTATATTCAATAGATTCATGGCTTTTTTTACTTTTCTTGATCCATAGCCTAGGGAATTTTTTCTGACTTCATTGAGAATTCTAATCAATCCATAGCTCTGCTTACTAGACTTCCATGTTTCCCTTACGAAATCAATGAAAGCTAAATCAAGCTTACCATTAGGATTCTTTAACCGTTTAACATAGTCGTAGAATCCTGATCGAGAAACCGCCAAATAGGTCGCCATACTCGTTACTTTAAACTCATTTCTGTACGTAGCCATGAACTCTAATCGGGATTTTGTTCCTTTGAGAGCATGGCTGCAAACTTTTTTAAGATAGCGTTTTCCTCTCGAAGTTTCACCAATTCTTTTCGAAGTTTTTTAAGCTCTTCGCTTTCTTTGATCTGTTTATCTGTTGGGGGATTTAATTGATCTGATTTTTTCAAAAATTCAGCCTTCCATTGTCGTAAGACAAAGTAACTGATTCCTAAAGATTCGGAAACTTCTTTTATTGTAAACGAACCTGACATGGCTCGTTTTACTGCTTGTTCTTTGAACTCGGGTGAGTATTTTGATCGTCTGCTCATTTGCACCTCTTGCTTTTTCTTTGCAAAAAAGGTGTCCGTTTTTATGTAATCAGGCTAACTCGTTGACCATTTAATTTGCCTGACCAGGGAATATTCAAAATTTCGAATTTTCCCGTCTAACCTTACCTTAGTTTGCTGAAAAGTCAATAGAATAGAAATTAAAAACCATATTGATAAAAAAACATACTTTAACCTACAAGACAAAGTATTTTATTACCCAGAAATTAACTAGAACCTATCGATCAATCTTCATTAATTTTATGATATAGGTAGGACAAATCTAAAGAATTGTTTTCAAACATAAAAAAAGCCTCACATCTTTCGACGTAAGGCTTCTCCCAACATTTGTATACGACATGTAAGTAAAACAAACAACGCTATAATCTATACATACACGTTAACACGTGTATATTGTAATATGGTCAAGCCGATCGAGCGATTAGTATCACTTGGCTGAATCCATTACTGAACTTACACCTGTGACCTATCAACCAGGTCGTCTGCCTGGACTCTTCAGGGAGATCTTATCTTCAGGTGGGCTTCCCACTTATATGCTTTCAGCGGTTATCCCGACCGAACGTAGCTACTCTGCCATGCCACTGGTGTGACAACAGATGCACAGTGTCCCTTCGGGCCAGACGAGTTTTGGCTAGGCTACGCTCCGCCAAACTCGCATTCTCGCTCCCTATGGGTCGCTGCGAATGGTTCGACCAACCCGGTCCTCTGACCACAGTTAAAAGAAATGGGCGTTCCCGATTGGATTAGAGTTTCGGAAATGGAATGTGTAAGGGTCGGGCTCTTTCGGGGTGCGCTCTCGCTTCCGTCCTTCGGACCAAGCCCTGCAGATCCCTAACGCGGGGGAGATTAGATTTTCTCGAGACCAAGTTCATAAGAGCCCAGTTTCATTTTAATGATATAAAATTCTATTTTGTATCCACGATCTTGAAACTGTTTAATTATCGGATCAATTAAATCAGGATCAAACTTCATACCAAAAATCAAAGCTCTCAATGATTCCTTTTTGATAGTTTGAAGACCTCGTTCCTTCCTAAGAATAAGCCTGACTTCTTTTTCATACTCCCAAACGAGTGATTTTGTATATAAAATTCGTCGGCTAAATTCCTCATGATCTCGCAAATATTCAGGCCAAACATTTGTATAAATTATATCAAACAATGTTGCCTGATATATGTTTCCAACTTCGACAATCGATCGCATATCCGCTGTGATTCCAGAATCAAAGCCATATGCATAACAAAGACCCTTGTGTGCATTTGCGTAATGTGACCATAAAAGATGGTTATCCCAGACTTTAGAAAAACATACTATTGAATATTCTTTTGATAATGCAGTCATGTTTTCTTTGAGAAATTCGGAATCGTCATTCTTTTGCAAAAGAAAAGACTTCCAATCAATTCCTTCCAAAGAAATTCCAGCATCTTCCATCGATTTTTTAAAACTTAATAAATTTGATGAAGTTTTTGCAATCGGGAAATGAGTGAATTCGTAAGGATCATTAAATTTTCCTATACCACTGAAAAACAATTTTGAATCTAAAACTGAATTTAAACGTTTTTCTTCATTTTTCTCGAATCGAAAAAGAAGATTTTCATTTTTGCCTTTTAAAATATTTTCCGAATACGATTCAAACCGATCCACCTAATAGTATTCCTTAATATACGCATACGCCCGATCAAACAATACCTGATCCGTATGCAATTTGTATTTTAGGAGTGCCTTCCGTAAAGATTTTTGCACTTCACGTTCACCTCCTGTCGTAGTTTGCCAACCAGGAAAGCGAACAACTCGTACGATGGCATCGATATCGGCAACAATGCGCGCAACTACAGCAGGCGTTTGGTCGGTTTTAATTTCTAAGAATAATTCTGTAAGTGCGGCTTGGGGAGACTTAGCTAGAATCTCTTGTTCATATTCCTTTTCGGCTTGGACTGTTTCCTTTGCAAGTTTACATAATTCTTTTACAAACTCAATCGATGAAATGAGACCTTGCTCCGCTTTTTTCCTAAGTTCCTCTAATCTCTCGCTTAAGGATTTGAATTTAGGATCGCCTGCATTTTTTTGGAATCGTTTGATGAGAAGTTTCTCCAATTGGCGAACTTTTTTTGGATCTTGGTTGTTGGCAAGGTCATCTATGATGTCTGCATCTAAGACAAACTCATCAAGCACATGAACGTTCCCGACATGGATATTTTCATGAATTAGTTTCGTAGTTTGTGCACCCAAAGTAAGCCATAACAACTTACCAATAGTATCAGAAGCAGGTTTTACAGATTCATAAACTTGAGCAAGCCAACGGTAGTCCTGAGTATAGAGGTCAAGAATTGCATCTGGTGATAATGATTCCCATAAATTTGATAAAAATTTGAAATCATTCGCGAAGGCGTCTTTCTTTTCATTGGTATTGATGGCATTTTGTGCCGCTTCGAGCCCTTCAAAACCCTCGATCGTCCTATCCACGTTTGGAAAATGAGACAGGGCATCTTTCATAGCCTCCGGCAATTTCCCGCGAAGCTCAGATAAATTGGTGATCATTTTATCGACGCCCGCTTCATCGTATTCGAGGGCTGTGGCGGCATCATCAAAAACGCCAAAATAGTCGACGATGCATCCAAACGTTTTGTGTGGATACAGTCGATTGGTTCGGCAAATTGCCTGCAAAAGAGTATGATCTTTGAGCGATTTGTCCAAATACATCGTTTGTAAAATGGGAGAATCAAAACCTGTCAGAAGTTTTGCGGTAACAATGAGAAATTTTAAGGAAGAATGAGAATCATTGAATTCATCGACGACTTTTTCCAGTTTGCCCTTATCCAAAGCCCATTTCTTTTTGAAATCAAAATCATCATTGGCTGTTGTTGAAATGACAACACAACTTGCTTCCGCAGGAAAATGTTTGTCTAGTTCCTCTTTGTACTGCACGCAAGCATAACGATCAGGTGTAACGATCATTGCCTTAAAACCTTGCGGTTCGACTTTCTCCTTGAAGTGACGAGCTATATCTTCCACGATTTTGGAAACTCGTTTCGGTGCTTTTAAGAAGGCAGCCATTTTTGCCGATTTTCGATTGAGGGCATCTGCTTCTTCATCCGTCAGGGCAGCACTTTCTTTAAATTCCTCAAAGGCAATATCGATTGTTTCTTTGTCTACGTGAACATCGACTAGGCGAGGTTCAAAGTGAAGTGGTAAGGTTGCGTTGTCTCGAATTGAATCTTGGAACGTATAACGAGACAAATATCCACCCCGATCTTCTTCGGCACCAAACGCCCAAAATGTATTTTTATCTACCTTGTTAACTGGTGTTCCCGTTAATCCGAATAAAAAGGCATTTGGCAATGCAGCGCGCATTTGGCGACCAAGATCACCTTCTTGTGTTCGGTGGGCCTCATCAACAAGAACTATGATATTTTCCCGAGTATTTAGATTTGGTTTGGCATCTCGAAACTTGTGAATCATAGAGATGATGATTTTTCGTGTATCTTGTTCCAAAAGGGTTCTGAGTTCATTGATATTGTCTGTAGTTTCTACATTTGGTATGTCTGCCGCATTGAATGTCCCGCTGATTTGTGTGTCTAAGTCCGTTCGGTCTACAAGAACAATGACGGTCGGACTTTTTAACAAAGGATTTCTTCGTAATTTTTGAGCTGCAAAGACCATAAGGAGTGATTTCCCTGATCCTTGGAAATGCCAAAGGAGTCCCTTTTTGATTTGTCCCTCTATCACACGGTCCACAATTTTATTGGTTCCTTCATACTGCTGGAACCTGGGGATCACTTTCATCCTTTGTTTTTTATGATTGGTCGTAAAGAGCGAAAAGTTTCGCATCATATCGAGTAAACGAACCGGACTGAGTAAATCCACAAGTTCCCTTCCGATCTCGGCAAGTCCCAGCTGTTTGGCTATGCCCAGATCTTTCTTTGTAATTCTCCACGGAGACCAAAATTCCAGAGGACAACGAACCGCTCCGTAAAACAATTCTTTGCCTTCGGTCGCAAAAGAGAATATGTTGGGCACAAACAATTGAGGCACTGCATTTTCATATACCGAATGGATTTCATGAGCCCCATCCAGCCAACTCACAGAAGGTCGGATCGGAGTTTTGGCTTCTCCCACAACAACAGGAATTCCATTGATGAGGAACACAAGATCCGGAATTTTCGTTTCGCGGTGGTGGATCCGAAACTGATTTGTGATGGTGTAGGAATTATTCTTTAGTAATTCAAAATCGATCAACCTAACCGGGACATGGCGGTTGTTTTCTCCAAAGGGCATGGTCTTTTCACCAGTCATCCACTGGAAGAACTCTTCATTGGCTCGGACCAAACCGATTTGGTTCACAGAAATTAAAATGTCGCGGAGATTGTAGATCACTTCCTCTGCCAGTTCTGGCCTTTGTTGGATCTCTGGGTTTAATCGAAGTAGTGCCGCTTTTAATTCTTCTTCAAGCAACACTTCGTTAACGCTACGTTGCAACTGTTCTGGGGATTGGTATTGCCATTTCCCAGCATAACTTTCCTTTGGCGTTCCCTGAGGATCGTTAAGGTTCTCACCACTGAGCTGATGGATGATATAATGTTCAACACTGTTGAGTTCGGTAAATGACATGTCTAAAATACCTGATTAAGGAGGGATTTCTGGAGGGACTTGGACGTAGTTATTTTGGATTTTAGTTTTAATTCAGCTTCGCTTATCGTTTTCATTTTTGAAAGTAAAATTGATTCATCTTTGAGAACTTTTATGAAATATTTTCCAACGATTTCATTGCTAACTCTCGGCATTTTTGTACCAAATGCCTTACCTTTAGCATATAAAATAAAATTTTCACTATGCAAGTGCTGAAGAGCATACTCTTTTGAAATTTCTTTAGTATCATAAACTAAAATTTCTGTAGTAGAAATAGCATCAAATGAAGCGATAAAAGCTTTATCTAAATATGGTCTCAATTTGGAATAGCACAAATCTCCGGCATCGACTATGTTACAACTTGATTCTGCTTCTGAAGCGTTACTATATTTTTCACAATCAAATGCACCTGAGTCAACATGCTCTAACCCAATATATTTATCACGTTGATGTGGGTTTACACTTCTTCCTTTTTTCAAGATCAACAAGTCAGAAAATGGTTTTTCAATTCCTTCGCACATATTTACCAAATTAGTAAAGATGAGATTTCGATTTAATTTGATTTTCCCCAAGCAAGCCAAATTCATTTCAATCACCTCATCCATCGCCCAAAGCAATTCAGCCAACTCCGCTTGTTGGTCTTTTGGGGGGAGAAGGAATTCGTAGTTTGCCAAATCTTTAAATTTCACACGTGGCGATAATCCACCGGCGGAATGTTTGATCGCATAATCAAAAAACTTATCGTTATTCATAACGAAGGGTAAGAGCTCTGCTAACAAATTCTTTTTTGCTCTAATGACCGTGATATCGCTCGAACATATCCCATCAAAATTTGCCTGCGCTGCTTTCTTTAGGTAAGCTCTGCGACGACCAAACAACACATCACCTTTTGAGAATTTCTTGGTAAAAGTTGTGCTTTCTTCAATTCCGGCGGAGCGACGTAAGTGAATATCTTCGCTATCGATATGTTCCAACCCAACAACATGCTCTATACCTTCTGTCACGAGGTCTTTCACCGTTTCTTTCGGCTCAAATGCTACATCGCCTAATTTAACTTTGGTCCAATTACTTTTATCAATAAAGAGGTTCGGCGTTTCCAATTTATCCATGCCTAGGCCAACTCCTTGAACAGCTTTTCCATGGATGCCTTCAAATGATTTGATGACTCTTGCCACTTTTCATAGGCACTTGCGAAAGAAACCTCAGTTTGGTTTGCCAGCGAATCGGGTCGGATATAAAGATTGATCGCCATATTGGCATTCTTGGCCAATACATCCTTTGTATCAACTAACACTGCGAAGTTATCCTGGCTAACAAAGGCTTTGTAAGTGGAATAGATTTTCTCGATGTGTTTCTTTTCCAAATAACCCATTGCACTTTGCTGTTTGACTTCCTTCACTGCATTGATTATCAATATTTTGCCCTTCTTACTTTTCTCCTTATTCGTTTTGGTGATTAGCAAACAGGCTTCCATAGGCGAATTGTAAAATAGATTCGGTCCAAGGCCAATCACACATTCTACTAAATCTTCTTCGATCATTTTGCGACGCATATCCGCTTCTGCATCGCGAAACAAAATACCATGCGGCCAAAGAGAAATCGAACGACCATTTTTCGGATCCAGACTTTTTTGCATATGCTGTTGGAAGGCATAATCGGCACAACCTTGCGGTGGGGTTCCCCAAATGTTTCTGCCATAGGGGTCACTCTCAAAACTTTTCCGATCCCAAGATTTGATCGAATAGGGGGGATTGGCAAGGATCACGTTGAACTTCTTTAGTTCATCATTTTCGAGAAAACCAGGACTAGCCAAAGTATCTCCGCGGACAATCTGAAACTCTTCGATGCCATGCAAAAACATATTCATTCTGGCAATGGCAGAGGTTAACAAATTGATTTCTTGGCCATACAACTTGAGTGTGCGGTATTCTTTTCCTTCTTCTTTCAGGTGTAAGGCGCAGTTCAGCAGGAGTCCTCCCGAACCACAAGTAGGATCATAGACACTCTCACCAGGCTTTGGGTCCATGATCATGGTCATTAGTTTTACTACCGTTCGGTTGGTATAAAACTCAGCCGCTGTATGCCCACTGTCATCAGCAAACTCTTTGATCAAGTATTCATAAGCATTTCCCAATTTATCATCGGGGACATTCTTTAAATCCAGTTTGTGTTTAGAAAAATGTTCAATCAGGTTTGTGAGCATCGCATCAGAAAGCCGTTCCTTGCTTGTCCAACTCGCATCACCAAAAATTCCATGAAGTGTGTCTGGATTGGCCTTTTCGATGGCTCGCATTGCCTTCTGCAATGCGACTCCTACATTGGTTGTGACCTCTCTAACATCTTTCCAATGCGCCCCTTTTGGGATCTGAAAGTGGTGGTTTTCGGCAAAGGAGGCAAATTCCAAATCCCCCTTACTTTCCGCAAGTGCCGTTTCGAATTCTTCATCATAGACATCCGATATTCGCTTAAAAAATAAAAGTGGGAAAATGTATTGTTTATAGTCTCCCGCATCAATCGTTCCGCGTAACGCAACTGCAGCGCCCCAAAGGTATTTTTCCAATTCTTGTTGGGTCATCATTTGATAAATTTCTCTAAGATTTTTTTAAAACGTTCTTCGGCTTCGAGACTTGCTTGCCAGGCCTCTTTCAGATCCTTCATTGCTTCTTCAACCGCGGGTAAACTGTCCTCTATGATTTTTTCGACATAGAGAGGGATATTGAGATTGAATTCATTCTCCTTTAACTCTTCAAAACTGACAACTTTCACATAATTATCTACGTCTTTAAAAGCTTTATACCAGGCGAAGAGTTGGTCCACATGTGTGGGATCTAAAAAGTTTTGCGCACGACCCACTCGCACTTGGTCAGAACCATCGATAAATAGAACTTTATTCTTTTTTGATTTTTCTTTTTTTCTCTTAAAAACTAAAACGCAGGCGGCAAGCTGTGTTCCATAAAAGATATTGGGACCCAGTCCAATCACAGCCTCAAGCAAATCTTGTTCTAATAGTGCTTGTCTAATTTTTCCTTCTGCACCTTTCCGAAATAAGGCTCCATGGGGCAAAACAACCGTCATACGACCATTTTGGTTCATTGATTTGACCATATGTTGGACCCATGCCATATCCCCGTTGCTTTGCGGAGGCACTCCTGCAATATTGCGACCGAAGGGATCATTGGCCCAGTTTTCGGAACCCCAATCGCTTAATGAAAACGGTGGATTGGCAATCACACAATCAAAGGTTTTCAAACCATCCGCTTCAAAAAAGGCGGGACTGCGCAAAGTATCACCACGCAAAATTTGAAAATCTTCGATCCCATGCAAAAACATATTCATCCTTGCGATGGCACTGGATGTTAAGTTTTTCTCCTGACCAAATAATTTAAGAGTTCTGTAGTCTTCTTTATTGTGTTTGAGATGGTCCACACATTCCAGTAACATGCCACCTGTCCCGCATGCGGGATCATAGATACTTTCTCCTTCGTGAGGGTCCAAGATCAGTCCCAGAAGATGCACTACCGAACGCGGTGTATAAAATTCTCCGGCCTTTTTATTGGTTAGATCAGCGAAATGTTTGATTAAATATTCGTATGCCTCACCTAACATATCTGGATTCACATTTTCCCGACCAAGGGAATACATAGAAAAGTGTTCTATTAGATTGATGAGTAGTTTATCGGTAAGTTTATTTTTATTGCTCCACTGAGCATCACCGAATATTCCATACAAATATTCCTGATTTGCTTTTTCGATACCTCGAAGTGCTTTCTCAATGGCTAAACCGACATTTGTTGTTTTCTCACGTATATTCTTCCAATGACATCCATCTGGAATCTCAAATCGATGCATTTCTGGCAACAAAGCATACGCCTGATCGCCGCCAGACTCTTCTAATGCAATACGATACTCTTCATCATAAACATCTGAAATACGTTTAAAAAATAATAATGGGAAAATATAGACTTTGAAATCAGAAGCATCAACGGGACCTTTTAAAATCCAAGCCGCTTTTGATAAATACTGCTCCAGTTGCGATAAGGTAACTTTTTTATCTTCCATTTAGCGTCTGTTTATTCCTACATACACATTTCCATTCGCTTCAAAGATAGCGTCAACCATTGGCAAAAAAATACTCCAATTGTTAGAATTCATAATTCGAATTATCTAATATGGGTAGGACAAATTTACCCCCAAACATAAAAAAAGCCTCACATCTTTCGACGTAAGGCTCTTCCCAACATTTGTATACGACATGTAAAT
>NZ_JAMQPN010000050.1 GCF_026151655.1 Leptospira soteropolitanensis
GCCGCAATTCATTAAATAAAATAGGAAACAATAAAAAATGGCAAATATACAAAATTTTTCTTTAATAAATACGTATGTATCAAAGACTCAAAAAGATTTTTCATTAAAAAGTAAGTCTTCTGCTTTCTCACATTTTGCACTCGATTTATTATTGAACCTTCAGCCTGATGAAATACACGAGTCAATAACAGATACTAATTTTTTAAAAGAAAGAAATTTTCCCTCTGGTCACGATAGAGGTATTGATGCTGTATATATACAGAGCAATTCTGGCGAAACCACAATTATCCATTTTTTCAATTTCAAATATACGGAAAATTTCGAGAAAACCCAAAACCACTTCCCTTCAACAGAAATTGATAAGATCGTAAATTTCTTGACTGACCTCTTTGCAAAAGATCCTAAGCTAATTGATGACGTTAATATATCACTGGGAAATAAAATAGAAGAAATATGGGAAATTTTTGAAAGTGAAAATCCTGTATTTGTAGTTCATATTTTATCTAATCACTATCACACCTTTGAAATAAATGAAAAGAAAAGGTTCGAAAGAAGTATAAATCAACACTCAAATTTTGGAATAAAATATTATACATTAACAGACTTAGTCCAAATAGTTTCAAAATCAAGTCACAAAGAAATAAACTGTAAATTAAGAGCAATAGGAAAGAATTTCTTCGAAAAATCTGATGGAGACATTAGAGCATTAATAGTAAATTTAGATGCAAGAGATGTAATACGGATTGTATCCTCAAGTGAAGATCTGAGAGAGGATGGTGGTATCGAAAATTATGAGCTTCTAAAAACAACTGAAATAGAGGAGCAAGCTTTTGAAGACAATGTTAGAATATATTTAAAGCAAAGGTCAAAAATAAATAAAAATATAAAACAAACTGCTTTATCTAATGAAAATCACCAGTTTTTCTATTTTAATAATGGTCTTACATTTACTTGTGATAGCTTTACCTATAACAAAAGTATTCATTCACCCATAATTGAAATAAAGAACCTCCAAGTAGTGAACGGTTCACAAACTATCCACGCTTTGTATGAAGCATTTCTTGAAGATAGCGAGAAAGTCGGAAATATTGATCTCCTTTGCAGAATATATCAAACCCAAAGCGAAAAATTAAGTAATAAAATTGCAGAATATACTAACAGTCAAAATCCGGTTAATTCTAGAGATATTCGTTCTATCGATTATGTGCAAATAATTATCGAAAAAGAATGTATTCAAAGAGACTATTATTACGAAAGAAAAAAAGGAATGTATTCAGATAAACCTCGAAGCAAAAGGTTAGATGCAGAAAAAGTGGGTCAAATATTGATGTCACTAGTGAATGGGTTACCATCTGAAGCAAAGAATGACAAAAAATCAATATTTGCAGAGAAATATGATGAAATTTTCAATGAATCACTAAATGCAGAATTAGTTATAACAGGCTATAAAATTTTTGATTTTATAGAAGAGGAAAAAGAAAAAGAAATTAATACGAAAAAGTTCTTATCCTATTGTTCATATTGGATTCTTTTCTTAATAGGCGAAATAGCAAAGTATAAAAATGTTACAATTACAATTCAAAATCTTTCAATACTAGAAACTTTCTATCCTATCGCTGTGAAAATAATTGAAAAGTTAAGAAAAGTCGAAATTGATTATTTTTCAAAACAAACATCAAAGTATAGCGATATTACTTTCTTTAAGTATAATAGACCTAAAAAACACTTTGAAGAATTAACTGAGGAAGATAAGAAAAAATTAATGGGTTAAAATGAACTGCGGCTAACAGCG
>NZ_JAMQPN010000051.1 GCF_026151655.1 Leptospira soteropolitanensis
TACATTAAGATTTTTTTGTTTTAAATTTTCGCTAAATGTTTTTATTCAAGGTTTGTGAAAAGAGAAATGAGAAAGACAAAGAATTAAGAAAAGAAATATTTAAAGATATTTATTAAGGCTTAGTTTCTTTTAACGTCTTTCTCATTATTAATTTACATTGTCTAGTTTCATGCATAGTTCTGTTTTAGTTTGCCTTGTTTGGGATATTCACGCGAAAATTAATTTAAGAATTTAAGAAAAAGTAATTTTAAGAGAATAGATATAACTTCTTTACTTTCCTATTCGAATTCTTTACTATTCATTGGACACTGCAATTAACAGCGACTAACCGCTGCGCTTCGGGACTTACGCCCTCGCTTGGTCTCCGACACATAGGCTTCTGGCACTCCCCTTGCCTACGCAAGTGTCGTGGCCAGTCCCTAACGTCCCGTTCCGGGACTCAGGGCCAGCCTACGTCGGTTAGTCTAGTTCGTTATGCGAAATTCTTTAAACAATTCATGAAAAGAAATCTTTATTTAATATCTATATTCCTTTTACAGTTTAATTGTATACTTACTCGCGAAGTATTGAAGGATGCTGCACCAGGTGAAAAAATTATTAATACAAGCGTTGGAAGTTTTGAAAATTTATACTTTGAAGAAAATTATCTTATAATAAAAGCAACCACCAATCAGTCTTCCGTAAAAAATGAAAAATATAATTCAGAACAATTAGAATCTTGTTATAAAATTTCTAACAAGCTACCTAATTCTAAATTATTCGTAAATTCAAGCGAATTTAAGTTATGTAAAAAAAGAGAAGGGAATGAGTATTTCGAAAATTTAGATAAAAATTCGGAACTTCTTTTTATTAATGATAATTTAATTTTAAAGTCTGAATCATTCAAAAATATAGAAAGATATTGTAGGTGTTCCAATTTCCCTAGTGAAAAGAAAATATTGCATGTCTTTGTAAATCCTCCCGAAACTGATTTTTTTAAAGCAAGATACATCTTCGTATTTGAAGATTATACTACCTACGTAATTCCAATTGAAAATGAAATAAAAAAAATCAATATTGAATTTTATTTAAAAAATATATCTTATCTGAAGTTATCTGAATTCATAGAGGAAGATTGCGTCGTAACAGGAAATTGCACATTTAATTCTTTAAAAAACTATAAAAAAAGTGAAGATTTTTGGGTCAGAAACCAAAATCCCTTTAATAAAGTAAAACCTCAAATTGTAGATAATAACCAAACTTACATTACTATTTTAAAAGAAAGTGAATATTATGACACATTGTTTCCAAAAAGTGAAATTTATAAGTATAAGCTTGATGACAATTTATTTAAAAATAAATTTAATATAATACTTTTCAGCGATTCAAAAAATACAGTTTCCGAACCTAGAAAATTTTACAAATATCTTAAAATTCCATTTACTGTTGCTGCTGATATTATTATAACTCCTATAATGATAACTGTCTCTGCTTTCATCTGGACGTTTATTGCATTTAGCAGATAAAGAACTTCGCATAACAGCGACTTACCGCTACGCTTCGGGACTAGCCCTCGCTCGGCCTACGGCAAATTCCCCTTCTGGCATTCGCCTTGCTTACGCAAGCTACATGCCAGTCCCTAACGTCCCGGCGGGACTCAGGGTCGGGGAACTTCGGTAAGTCTTGTTCGTTATGCGAAATCAGAAAAAAATGACCTGGTATCTCTGTAAAAACTGCATCAAACATCAAGAATTAATAACCTTTTATGAAATCTCTAAAAAGGAAT
>NZ_JAMQPN010000052.1 GCF_026151655.1 Leptospira soteropolitanensis
CTAACCGACGTAGGCTGGCCCTGAGTCCCGGACGGGACGTTAGGGACTGGCACGAGGCTTGCGTAAGCAAGAGGAGTGCCAGAAGCCTATGTGTCGTAGACCGAGCGAGGGCGCAAGTCCCGAAGCGAAGTGGTTAGCGGCTGTTATACGTAGTGACCCAGTTTGGGAGAGTAATGGAGAATGTATACCCAAAAATGAGTCATAAATTTAAGCCGCGATGGAGTTAAAGAATTCCAGATTAGGTGGTTCGTCTCCAAAAGTATGTCCGACATATAAAGGCATCTGGAAAGGTAAAGTTTTCTCAATGAGAATCATATGTTTTTTACAGATAGGACAAAACTTGTAAGGCAAATAATCGGACTCATGTTCGAAGTTTTCTGGATGAATGTTTGTAATAGCATCCAAGTTACTGTATCCAGGGAAATGTAGTTTTGCAGAATTAAGACATTTCTTAGCTTTATGAGAATAGATCCCAAAATAGCGAATTGATTTAGTTCCTAGTGGCAAAACATGTAAAAGGTAACGTTTGATGAAGTTTTTTTGGGACAAATCAGAAGAAAGATTCCCTACATTAATGGAGACGATCTCGTCATCGGTATTAAGATCCTGTTCATTTAAGTTAGACCCTTTTATTGATTTAGTAAAGTAGTCGATGACGTGGTATGGCTCAGAGATTTTTTCTGAAGTAAAAGCGAACATTTTGTAATTAGAATTGATTAAGTCTAGAAAAGAGTTTCCTAAAGAAAGATGTTTTTTGTAAAAAGAGAGAAGTTCTTTCTTTAGAATGACTTTGTAAATAGAATTGAACTGGAAAAAATCAAAAAGTTTATTTTGAGAAAGAACCCATTTGTTATTAGATTTATCGAATCCCCCATCAGTAATAAGAACATGAATATGAGGGTGGAACTGGTTTAGTTTTCCATGAGTGTGTAAAACCATGATAAAACCTGGAATAACATCTTTATCGAGAGAAAGTTTAATAATTTTATAAATAGTTTTCTTTGAAGCCTCAAAGAGTAGATTCAGAAAATCTTTATAAAAAGTATTAACAAAGGGATAACAGAAAGTAGGTAACTTAAAGACAAGATGGTAATGATCCGTATTAATAACCAAGTTTTTTGTAGCTTCGTTCCATAGAGATTTGTTTCTGTATTGGCATTTAGGACAGAATCTGTTATTACAAGAATTTCTAAGAAAGACAGAGAAATGCTCATCAGGACATTGGTAAAGATGACCGTTCATAGCATTAGTTCTGCATTGAGCAATATCGAGAGCAGTTTTCTTAACATGTTTAGGTAGGTTAGCCGATTCAATGAACTCGATGTTTTTGATAAAGATGTCTTGAATATCCATGCACAAAGATGTCCCAAAAGTGCAGAGTTGGTATCCTATTTTTCTGTGTCAAAACTGACAAAAAGATAAGATTTTGGGTCATTACGTATAACGAACTAG
>NZ_JAMQPN010000053.1 GCF_026151655.1 Leptospira soteropolitanensis
CCTGAGTCCCAACGGGACGTTAGGGACTGGAACGACACTTGCGTAAGCAAGGGGAGTGCCAGAAGCCTATGTGTCGTAGACCGAGCGAGGGCGCCAGTCCCGAAGCGAAGTGGTTAGCGGATGTTATACGTAGTGACCCAGTTTGGGAGAGTAATGGAGAATGTATACCCAAAAATGAGTCATAAATTTAAGCCGCGATGGAGTTAAAGAATTCCAGATTAGGTGGATCGTCTCCAAAAGTATGCCCGACATATAAAGGCATCTCGAATGGTAAAGTTTTCTCAATGAGAATCATATGTTTCCTACAGATAGGACAAAACTTGTAAGGCAAATAATCGAACTCATGTTCAAAGTTTTCTGGATGAATGTTTGTAATAGTATCCAAGTTTTTGGTCGCAGGGAAGTGCAGTTTTGCAGAATTAAGGTTATTCTTAGCTTTATGAGAATAGAGCCCAAAATAGCGAATAGATTTAGTTCCGCTAGGCAAAACATGTAAAAGGTAGCGTTTGATGAAGTTTTTTTGGGACAAAACAGAAGAAAGCTTACCTACATTAATGGAGACGATCTGGTCATTGGTATTAAGATCCTGTTCGTTAATGTTAGATCCTTTTATTGATTTAGTAAAGTAGTCGATGACGTTGTATGGATCAGAGATTTTTTCTGAAGTAAAAGCGAACAATTTGTAATTAGAATTAATAAGTTCTAGAAAAGAGTTTCCTAAAGAAGGATGTTTTTTGTAGAAAGCGAGAAGATCTTTTTTAAGTATGATTTGGTAAATAGAATTGAACTGGAATAAATCAAATAGGTTATTTTGAGAAAGAACCCATTTGTTATTAGATTTATCGAATCCACCATCAGTAATGAGAACATGGATGTGGGGATGGAACTGATTTAGTTTTCCATGTGTGTGTAAAACCATGATAAAACCTGGAATAACATCTTTATCGAGAGAAAGTCTAATAATTTTATAAATAGTTTTCTTTGAAGCCTCAAAGAGTAGATTCAGAAAATCTTTATAAAAAGTAGTAACAAAGGGATAACAGAAAGTAGGTAACTTAAAAACAAGATGGTAATGATCCGTATTAATAACCAAGTTTTTAGTAGCTTCGTTCCAGAGAGATTTGTTTCTGTATTGGCATTTAGGACAGAATCTGTTATTACAAGAATTTCTAAGAAAAACAGAGAAATGTTGTTCCGGACATTGGTAAAGATGTCCGTTCATGGCATTAGTTCTGCATTGAGCAATATCGAGAGCAGTTTTTTTAACATGCTTAGGCAGGTTAGCCGATTGAATGAAATCGATGTTTTTGATAAAGATGTCTTGTATGTCCATGCACTAACATGTCCAGAAAGTGCAGAGTTGGTATCCTATTTTTCTGTGTCAAAACAGTCATAAAGATAAGATTTGGGTCATTA
>NZ_JAMQPN010000054.1 GCF_026151655.1 Leptospira soteropolitanensis
ACGACATCTGAAAAATAAATACAAAACTTTAAATAAGGATTGACATTACATCATTTTCGATGTAATGTCAAGTGTGCAAAAGAAATGGAAAATTCTCTATTTTTCGGAAAAAAAGGATATACCTTCCGAAATTGAGATTTTCATAAATTCTAAGGATGAAAGAAACCAGGCAAAAATATTCGCTTGGTTAGATAAACTTGCTGAGTTAGGCCCAAATCTCCCTAGACCATACGCAGATCTTTTAATTGATGGAATTCATGAATTAAGAATTAAACTTTCTGGATCGCAGATTAGAATTTTATATTTCTTTTGTTATAAAGACTATATTATACTTACAAATCAATTTGTTAAAAATACAGAAAAAGTTCCTAAAGCTGAAATTAGCAAAGCTATTAAAAGAAGAGAAACTTTCTTACAAAAATATACTGAAAAAAACTTAAAGGAGTTAAATTTATGAGATCGTTAAAGAATCATTTAGATACTAAATTAAAAAGTAGATCTTTTAAGGAAAAATTTGAGGAAGAGAAAGAACTTGTTAATATCTCTATTGAGTTACAATCTTTGAGAGAAAAAAAGGGATTATCACAATCTGATTTAGCGAAAAAAGCACATGTTACTCAACAGCAACTATCAAAAATTGAAAATGGCGTTAATTGCAACTTATCTACATTTTTGAAAGTATGCCATGCATTAGATATGGAAATATCAATTAAAAACAGAAAACTTTCGGCTTAGTTTCAGACGACGTATAACAGCGGCTAACCGCTGCGCTTCGGGACTTCGCCCTCGCTTGGTCTGCGACACATAGGCTTTCTGTCACTCGCTTGCATACGCAAGCTCCGTGCCAGTCCCTAACGTCCCGCTGGGACTCAGGGTCAGCCTACGTCGGTTAGTCTAGTTCGTTAATTGCAATGTCCAAGAAAAAAGAATTTAAGATATTCTTCTTTCAAATTTTCGCTGAATCTTTTTATTCAAGGCGTGTGAAAAGAGAAAAAAGAAATGAGAAAGACGAAGAAATAAGAAAAGAAAAAATTGAAGAATTCTATCAAAGCTTAGTTTCTTTTAGCGTCTTTCTCATTATTTATATTAACTTGCTATTTTCTCGCACAGTTCTGTTTTACCTTACTCTGTTTGGGATATTCACGCGAAAATTAATTTAAGAAATTAAGAAGATCTAATTTCAAGAAAATAGATATTACTTCTTTACCTTCCTATACGAATTCTTTACTATTCATTGGACACTGCAATTAACATCGACTAACCGCTTCGCTTCGGGACTTGCGCCCTCGCTTGGTCTGCGACACATAGGCTTCTGGCACTCCTCTTGCTTACGCAAGCGTCGTTCCAGTCCCTAACGTCCCGTCGGGACTCAGGGCAGGCCTACTTCGGTTAGTCTT
>NZ_JAMQPN010000055.1 GCF_026151655.1 Leptospira soteropolitanensis
ATTTGCCGCAGGCCGAGTGAGGGCTAGTCCCGAAACGTAGCGGGAAGACGCTGTTATACGCTGGCCAGAAATATTGCAATGCTTGTTTTTCTTTACTAAAATTTTTTGGTTTTACTGATTGAGGATTCTGAATTAAATACGGATTACTTATTATAATTTCTATTTTATTTGTGAGCAAATCTATCAGCATATAAATCTAAAACTTTTTTGATCATAGATTGGTAAGGTACACCTGATTTCTTAGATTGAGCTTTGAAAAAACTAATACTTTTCTTGCTTAGTAAAATGGTTACTTTTGAGTTATCTTCTTTTGTAATCAACTTATCCGGAGGAGGTAAGAAATCGTTAATAACTAGAGAAGAATTAATAGCTTTCATTACATCATTAGGAGTTTTAGTGTAATTTGTTTTCTTTTTCATAAAGTTTTTTTCCCTCTCTCCAGAATCCAGCACCGTAGATTCTAATATTCTTTCCTCTTAAAGTAAATCGAACCGTAATAATTCCTTCAGGCACTAAACCAAAACAAAAGAAACGTTCTTCTGATTCTGTAGAATGCACAGTATCTTTTGAAATGATTCTATTTTTATCAAGAAAAGCGAATTGGGCAGTATAAAAGTCAACACCGTGTTTTTCTAGATTTTCCTGATTCTTTTTAGAATCCCATTCAAATTCCACATCCTTAGCTTATATACATTCGTATGTATGTCAATACATATATTTGACTGTATTCTTGAGTATTATTTCTATTTTTTTTTGTCCTCAGAATATATTTTTTCTGGCTTGCGTATAACGAACTAGACTTAACGACGTTCCTCGACCCTGAGTCCCAACGGGACGTTAGGGACTGGCACGTAGCTTGCCTATGCAAGCGAGTGACAGAAGAGGAATGTGGCTTTAGCCCGAGTGAGGGCGCAAGTCCCGAAGCGATGCGTTAAGTCGCTGTTATGCGCAGTGAATTTAGGAAACTAATAGTTTGCTTTGACATTCATGAACCGTGAATATTGCTAGAATGATATCATAAATTGCAAATAGAGAAAGAAAAATTGATGTTATTGATACTGAGTAAAATACTTTAATTTTAGTAAAATAGATTGATTGTATTGGCCAAGATAAATATGGTAAGTCTACGTTTATAAAAATAATTAATAAGAAATTTATTACAAAGGCAAAGAAAATAAAAAGAGTGTTTTCTTTTATTTCTTGAATGGTCGATTCAATTGTTTTCTTTAACTTTGATATTTTTTCAATACTTTCTTTTTTTAGGTTACTTCTATTTAAATAATTTAATAAAAGAGAGTAGATGGACGAAATCGAGCTTATAAGAACAGATACAGTTCCTATGATTAATC
>NZ_JAMQPN010000056.1 GCF_026151655.1 Leptospira soteropolitanensis
TAACGAACTAGACTAACCGACGTAGGCTGACCCTGAGTCCCGGAACGGGACGTTAGGGATTGGCACGACGCTTGCGTAAGCAAGAGGAGTGACAAAAGCCTATGTGTCGGAGACCGAACGAGGGCGTAAGTCCCGAAGTGAAGCGGTTAGTTGCTGTTATACGTCGTTGCTTATTGCGTTAATTCGGAAATTTTTTTGTTAAAACTTTCATTTTCCGCAGCTAATAATTCCCGAAGGTTTTTTGCTGCTTCGCGATGATTTGCTCGTTCATCTGAAAAATGTGATCTTCCCGCTTCTCTTTCTTGTTCTATTATGGCAGCTTGAATTTGAGCTACGTTGTTTTGATGATTTTCAAAGAGATTATCTAACTTAATTTGTTGGTTTTGACTATCAAATTTTCCAATGCTTTTATCAATTATCTTTAGAGAAATTAATGTTCTGATAACAAACGGTGATTGTCCAATTACTATTCCTATTGTTATTAAAAAGAACATAATTGGTATTAGTGCTATATAGTAACTTGCTGGTACGTAGTGAAGTAACCATGCTAAGGTTATTTTTTCAACTGGTTGATCTGTAGGTGATTTTTCGATTTCCATATTCTTTTCATTCTTCCGTAAATTTAAGTCTGGATTTTATTTCAGGATATATTTGATTCAAAATCTTTTGGGATGATTTTTCAAAATCTTTCGCAAAAATTTCCCTTTGGATTTGGTCATTTAAAAGCGTATGGTAGATTATCGTAGTCTCGAAATAGAATTTGTCTATTTCTGACACTAGCGTGGAAATTCTGTTTGTAAAAAATATTTTATTGTTACTGAAAAATATTTTCAAGAGATCATAATCTCTTTGGAGAGCAGCATCACCTGCATCTTGAACTATTTGCAAATAAGCTGCTTTTTTGTTATTTGAGTTACGTATATATAGTTTCTGAGATTCGGTAATGGGAATGCTCTTTAAGAAAAGTTCGAGGTCTAATTCTACATAATTATTAATATCTTCTGTTAAAATCTTTTTAGTTAGAAAGAAAATGGCTGTTGTTTTATATCTATTTAGTAGATACCATAGTTCCGGCAAAACTTCGAATTCTTTTTGATTTATTTTTTGTATTCGGTCGAAGTCTAGGTTAATTTTATGTCGGTATTTTTCCAAAGATTTTACGAATTGATCTTCTATGAGTTTGTTTGCTAGATACTTTATTACTGCAACTGATATGATAATTGTGATTGTTGCGTTTCCAAGAAGTAAATATATCTCTTTTTCCATTTTAATGCTCTATTAACATTATTATTTTAAGCAATGACGTATAACGAAAAAGCTTACCGACGTTCCTCGTAGCTGAGCCTACG
>NZ_JAMQPN010000057.1 GCF_026151655.1 Leptospira soteropolitanensis
CTAGGGGAGACGACGTTTCCCGACCCTGAGTCCCAACGGGACGTTAGGGACTGGCACGGAGTTTGCGGATGCAAACGAGTGACAGAAGGGAAATGTGGCACAGCCCGAGCGAGGCCGCAAGTGCCGAAGCGAAGCGTTTCCCCGCTGTTATACGAAGGAAGCGCTTGAAACAACTAAGCTTTCATCAGTAATATTTCTTTATTCTGAGTTTTTTTCTTTTTGTTGATTACTTTTATCTCAATTTCCATGCCGAGAGCATGAATGTAATCAACGAGTGTAGATAATTTTATATCTTCTCTTCCTTCAATTCTAGAGATACTAGTCTGGCTGAATCCTTCGATCTCGGTTTGTTTAACTCCTGATTGTTTTCTAAGTTCGGCGAGTTTCATGCTAAATATAATTTTATTGGCTTTGTTTTTTGCCCTTTCGATAGTTTCTGGAGACATTGTCTTTTTGGCACTTTCAAAGAAGTCAGAATATTTTTTCTTATTTTTCATCACATATCCTCCAAATATTGGTCAAAGAGTTTATCAGCGATTGGAATGAATTTATCATAAAACCGGTTATTACCTTTCTTATTTCCCCCAATGAGTAAAATTGCTCTTCTTTCAGGGTCGAAAGCAAAGAAAATTCGATAAGGATTACCGGAGCTTTGAACTCTTAATTCTTTCATGTTTTTATGAATACTATTTTTGATAGTATCAACCCTTGGTCTTCCCAACGAGGGTCCATGAACTCCTAAAACTGTAACATTTGCAAAAATGTCTTCTTTTACAGATTCATTTAAAGTTGCGAGCCAACCTTCAAATTCTTCAGTCTGTAATACTTGCCACACAAGAAAAATATATCAGAAATGACATATGTCGTCAAATACATATTTTATCATTTTACAGAATTTTTAGATTGGTGTTATTTTGCGCTTCTTTCGTATAACGAACTAGACTTACCGAAGTTGTCCGACCCTGAGTCCCGTTAACGGGACGTTAGGGACTGGCACGTAGCTTGCGCAAGCAAGGCGAGTGACAGAAGGACAATTTGGCGTAGCCCGAGCGAGGCCTTGTGCCGAAGCGTAGCGGTAAGTCGCTGTTATACGACGTCCGTATATATTAGTTTCAATTATTATTACCGTAAAATAACACTTTTAATCTAAGGAAGATAGCAGAAATTGAAGTAATTTCATAAGTAATCTGAGTTATCTCACCATTAGGAAAATTTAATTCGGTATTTGGTGAAGTACAGAAAATTGCACCAACAGACCAACCAAGGCAATAAGTTGAG
>NZ_JAMQPN010000058.1 GCF_026151655.1 Leptospira soteropolitanensis
CGCTGTTATCTGCAGTGCCCTAGGCTAAAGTTGACTAGCTGTTTGTTATTTCTCACTAAGGAATTTAATAGACCAAAATTGAGTCAAAGTTAAGCAACAAGTCTTGTGAATAGTTCTTCTGTAGGTGGATCCTTTCCAAATTTGATGTAAACAATATCTGGAACTTTGAATTCGTCAACTTCTTCTAACAGAATCATTTTTTGGTAACAGAAAGGACAAGATTTGTGGAATTTAAGATTCTCATCGAGAATCGAATCATCATTGAATTTTGATTCTGTTTCTTCTTTACTAAGTACTTCGAAGAGTTGATTTACTATTTCATACTTAGATCTACTAGCGGAGCTGTAGAAACCGGAATAACGAATAGATTTAATGTTTTGTGGAATGATGTGTTTGATGTATCTAATTACAAATTCATTGTTAGAAAAAGAAAAAGATTTATCTTTATTATGAAGATTAATGGAACCATTATCAAGAAAATCGACCTGATTAAGATCGAGAGCATTTCCTTTGATAGTTTTGGAAAGGTAGTCAATGATAGGATAAGGTGATTCGTATTTCTTAGAAATAAATATATTTTCTTTATGAATATTATCAATATTTTGTCTGAAGTCAATTCCAAGTTCAGGATGTTTCTTGTAGAGAAGAATTAATTCTTTTTTTAGAATTTGGTTATAGATGGAATTGAAGTTATCAAGTTTGAAGAGAGTTTCATCAAGTAAGAGAATCTTGTCCTGTTTTTTGGATAGAGCAATAGAATTGAGAATGATGTGAATATGTGGATGAAGTTGGTAAGCATCACCATGAGTGTGTAGAACAGAAATGAATGCCGTAGTAGGCGCTATATCAAAAGAATACTTAATTAATTTGAGAATAGACTTAGAAGAAGCATCAAAAAGGATTTCTATAAATTCTTTATAATAGGAAAGAATATATGGATATAGAAAAGCAGGTAACTTAAAAACAAGATGATAATGTGGAGAATTAGTGACTTTATCTTTTGTATTGGAATTCCACTCTCTTTTATTTTCTGATTGGCAAGTAGGACAAGATCTATTGTTACAAGATTCTCTCATGAATATAGAGAAGTGTCCGTTGGGACAAGAATAGACTCTTCCTTTCATTGCATTAGTTCTGCAAAGAGTAACAGCCGAAACAACCTTCTTAACATGAGTAGGCAGGTTGGAAGCTTGAATCTTATCTATTTGCTTATATAGGACTTGTTGGAATTCATTCATAGAATTATTTTTAGGGCATTGCAGATAACGAACTAG
>NZ_JAMQPN010000059.1 GCF_026151655.1 Leptospira soteropolitanensis
TGGTATTCCCCCTTTTTTTCGGACAGAAAATCAGGCGGCTCGCTGTTCATATAATTTTCTAAAATCTACAGGTGAAGTAAAGCCTAAAGTAGAATGAATTCTTTTGCGATTGTAAAATATTTCGATATATTCAAACAAACTTTGTTTGGCTTGATCAATATTCTTAAATTTAACATGTCTTATTAATTCATTCTTTAGTGTTTTAAAAAATGATTCTGCTACTGCATTATCCCAACAATCTCCTTTTCTACTCATGCTTTGTTTCATTTTATGTTCAGTGATTTTATTTCTAAACTCTTTGGAAGCAAATTGGATCCCACGATCTGAATGAAAAATACAACCGGGTTTAGGTTGATGTAGTAAAATCGCTTTTTCAAAACAATTTAACAAAGATTTTGCTTCTAAACTTTCACTTAAATCCCAGCCAACGATTTCTCGATTGAATAGATCGATGATCATTGTTAGATAAAACCATCTTGAATCAATTTCGATATAAGTTATATCGGAGCACCATACTTTCCCTGGCTTTGATGCCTTGAATTCCCGATTAAGTAAGTTTGGCGAAATTGTCGCAGAATGATTTGAGTTTGTGGTTACCACTGTAAACCTTTTTACGATTTTACTGCGAATATTGCCTATTTTCATCAATTTCTCTACCAATTTTTTACTGCAAGAATATCCTTTTGATAGCAACTCCTGATAGATCTTTGGACTTCCATATCTCTCTTCAGACTCTTTATGAATTCTCTTTATTTCGGTTAGTAAGAGAATATTATAAGCTTTTCGTTTGCTTAGCTTTCTGTTTTTCCAATTATAAAAACCAGACCTAGAGACTTCTAACGTCTTACACATTTTCACCACTCCAAAGATTTCTACATTATCTCGAATAAACTGATACTTCCCTATTTTTGTAGCGGGTCTCTTGTGAAAATGCCTATGGACTTTTTTAAGATTGAATTCTCTTCTTCCAATTGTTTGATTATTTTTTCTTTTTCTTTCAATAAAGCTTCATAATCTTTCTTTATCTTTTTTGATGGAGTGGTTTCCTTTTTTACTTCATCCATGTATTTATCCCGCCAGCCTCTAAGGGTAGATTCAGGTATTCCTAATTCCTTGGCAGTAAAATTTACTCTCCTTCCATTTTCCAAATATCGTTTTATCGCTTGGATTTTGAACTCATGAGGGTAGTCCTTTGCTTGTTTATACATTTGTTTCTCCTTAGCGAAGATCCAAATTTTGTGTCCAGTTTTTTGGGGGAATACCA
>NZ_JAMQPN010000006.1 GCF_026151655.1 Leptospira soteropolitanensis
TTCGTAGCTCTTCACTTTCTTTAATTTGTTTGTCCGTTGGCGGACTCGTCTGATCTGTTTTTTTCATGAATTCAGCCTTCCATTGTCGTAAGACATGATAGCTGATTCCCAGTGATTCTGAAACTTCTTTTATTGTGAATGTTCCTGACAATGCTCGCTTTACCGCTTGCTCTTTAAACTCTGGAGAGTATTTTCCTCGTTTCCTCATCTTACACCTCTTGCTTTTTTCTTGCAAAAAAGTGTCCGAATTTATGTCAGCAGGCTAATTTTTTTACAAAACTGTCCGAATAATCAAATTTACAAGTCCCGCAGTAATCGAAAAATAACTACTAACGGAGATTGTATGAACTGGTTTTTACTTTTTGTTGCGGGATTATTTGAAGTTTCCTTTGCATTTTGTCTCGGAAAAGCAAAAGAAACTACAGGAAATGAAACCTATTTTTGGTATTTGGGATTTTTGATTTCACTCTCCATAAGCATGATTTTACTGATAAAAGTGACTCAAGCTTTGCCTATTGGCACTACTTATGCGATATGGACTGGAATCGGTGCTGCCGGAACAGTAATCATGGGAATCATCTTTTTCAAAGAACCAATAGAATTCTTGCGACTTTTTTTCTTATCCACATTAATTTTGTCTGTTGTCGGTCTCAAATTCGTATCACATTAAAACTCAGTAATGAAATCATCCTCCGCCGCGATCACCAAATTACCTAAATTTCTTAGCCGTCTGCAAATTTCACTATTTGATCCTTACCAATTATTCATTAAAGAAGTTCATCTAGAAACTGAGAGTAAAGATTATAATGCATGTTACTTTAAATTAAAAAACAAAAATGTTGTATTTAGAACTGCCAAGACCACTCCCAAAAAAATCGGACAATTCGTAACCTTGTGGAAACGCAATAAAAATGGGCCAATTGAACCATTCCGTTTCCAAGAATCTGCTGATCTTTATATTATAGAAACAATCAATCGAAATCAAATTGGTTATTTTCTTTTTGCAAAAGAAATACTAAATGAAAAGGGAATTCTTTTCGGTAAACATAAAGGTAAAAGAGGATTTAGAGTGTATCCTTCCTGGGACAAACCCAAAAATAAACAAGGCAATACTACCCAGATTTGGCAAATACCCTATTTTCACGAAATAATCGAAAATAGGCAAGAGCTGAATACACTAAAAAAACAATTAGAGATTTTTATAAAATAACTTACTGAATCGATTGTCCGCTAAATCAAATTTCTTAGGACTCTGACCTGTATACCTTTTAAATTCATTTTTAAAATGAAACTGATCATAATATAAATCTAACAATCCTTGTTTTTGAAATGGAGAACATATATTTTGGCCCATGTTTTATAAATATTCTGATTCAAATGCTGACTAATATTTGACTGAATTTGTTCTACAATATAATTAGTGATCCGGTTATCTCTATTCAATAAATTCTTTAACAAAATTAAAAACTTTTGAATCAACTCGGAGATTTAATATGGATCTTTATTGTAACAAATTGTTTCTTCTAAATTTTCTACTTCCTTACCAAAAATATGAGAAAAAAATATTGTCTTATTTGTAGCTTCATACATGGGAAAAGGAAAAATTTAATATCCACAAACCGTTGTTAACTGAAAAAAAATATATTACCCCGAAAATTAGAAGTGTGGATAGATACACGTCGATCCCAAATTCCTGAGACTAAAATCTTTGATTCTAAACACTCTTGGCTTAGAGTGAATTCTTCTGTTTTTAGCTGTTCCAAAACGGGAACAATTATTTTTTTGTTACCATTTGGTACAACAATTCAATTTTCTTGTAAATTAAAAGAAAACACAAATATTTCAATTCATAGGAAGTTAAAAAAATGAAACATAAATGGAGACTAGATTTGTTGAGCTTCCAAGCGAATTACCTAATCATACAATCGAAAAATTTTACCACTGTATGAGTTTCTCTTTGGATGACAATTATAGCTGCATTGAGTTTCCGTTACATTTTTCCTGTTCCCGCAGTTACTTGTTTACTTTCAGCTATACTTTTGACTGTAGAGTGGTATAAAGTTCACTTTCATTCTTAACCCCGGTTACTAATTAAATTAATCAATTGAATGGTAAATCCTGTTAGGAATTATTGTTTACCATTCAATTGATATCGAAAGAAAGGTGGAATGAGTCAAATTTTCCGTAAAACCCTAACTACTCGGCACTTTGATTTGGACTGGAACCGTCATGTAACAAGTAGAACATATGAACGGTTTGCTTATGATGCGCGCTGTGAAGTTTTAAGAGAATTTGGTTATCCCATAGAACTAATGTTAAACAACAATATTAGTTATATTCCTGGTTCAACCAATGTTCGTTTCCTAAGTCAACAATTTGTAAATTCAGACCTGACAGTGGAGACTCAGGTCTATCGTCTGGAAGATGGAATCCTTCTTTGGAAACAAACTATCTTTGGATCCGATGAAAAAAAAGCATGTGAAATAGAAACAAGATCTAGATTGGTTCAGGATGGAAAAAATATCCGAATCGCGAACATTTCAGAGATCAATATCAACACTTACCAGTTTACAATCCATCCAATGCCAACATTACAAAACACTGTCGAACATGATTATTATATACCTTTCAGTGATATGAATTGTTTTTGGAATCTACCTTCAGACTCTATTTGGAAAATTTTCGAAGAAGGTCGTTTCCTATTTTTTAAAGAAATCGTTGATCTCAATCTAATCAAAGAAACCGATTCCACCACTTTTTTTATGGGGGGTGAAATTTTAATCTATAAACAACCTGATCCCGGCTCACATGTGAAAATATTAAGTTGGATCGAAAGTTTTGAAAAAATACGATTCTATTTTAGACAAGACATTATTGATCTAAATGGAAATCTATTAGCAAGTATGAAGGACGAACAACTGTTTGTTTCCCTATCTAATTCTAGACCAAGAAGAGCACCTGCTGCATTTTTCGATAAAATAGAAAGATTTATTGAATGAGAGGTATTTTTTGTTTGAGAAGGGCTTCTTCTTCTGCGGTCAATTCTCGATAGCCTCCAAGAGCAAGGTTCGGATCCAACTCTAAATTCCCCATTTTCATTCGCTTTAGATAGATAACTTCTTTTCCTAAACTTTGGAACATTCGGCGAATTTGTCGGTATTTGCCTTCCTTTAACCAAACGGTAACTCGTTGTGGTTCGGAAGGATCTGGGACCGCTAACCTAGCAGGTAAAGTTTTATATCCATCATCTAAAACAATTCCACTTTCAAAAGCTTGAATATCTTCGAGAGTTACGGGTTCAGAAATTTCTGCATAATATTCTTTTTCGACAAAGTGTTTGGGAGATGTATAATAATGAGCAAGTGTTCCGTCTGTTGTAAACAGTAATAGACCTTCTGTTTCTTTATCCAGTCGACCCACTGGAAATAAATTCATATTCCTATGTCTTTCACTCAAATAATCCATTACCGTTTTTTCCCGAATATCTTCCGTTGCAGTGATACAATCAGGAGCTTTGTTCATCATAAAATAGTAGAATTCTTTTCGCACAAGAACTTCTTCATAGTAAACTATTTCATCAGAGAGAGAGACTTTGAAACCAGGATCTTTAATCACCGAACCATTTACTTTAACAAGACCCTGGTGGATTTCCTTTTTAACATCGGACCGAGAACCCAATCCATAATTTCCTAAAACCTTATCTAACCGTTCTTTTGTCATATTTTGTTTTCAACTTCTAAATCATAAATAGTTATGGCAACCAGGAATTCACCAAGATTGTTTGCAATCGCATTAAAAAAATGTATCAAAAACAAAAGGCAAAAACAATCTAACGAGTATGTCCTCAACCTTTTTCAGGATTTTGAAAACTTCTCGCATTGCCTTTGACTTAGCTTACAAAAGTTCTCCCGTATTAACCGCGCTCATTTGTATCTTGACTTTAGCCAATGGATTATTTCCTTCCACTTTGGTTTGGATTGGTAAACTAATTATTGATTCCATTTTACAAAACCAAAAAACATCAAGTAGTTGGATTGATTTACTACAATCAGAAGCAGTTTGGTTAGTTTATGCAGAAGGTTTATTTACAATCCTTTATTTTGGTACTCAGAAATTATATAACATTGCTTATACACTACTAAGAATTCGTTTAGGCCAAGAAGTAAATGAAAGAATACTATCAAAAGCGATTCGTTTGGAACTAACCCAATTCGAAGATTCCGAGACATACGATAAAATGACTCAAGCAAGAACCGAAGCTTCTTCCAAACCTCTTTCGATGGTCACAAGATTTTTTACCATTGCACAATCATCAATCACCATAATTAGTTTTTTTGGACTATTAATTAAACTGTCACCATTGGCTTCTTTGATTTTAGTGATTGCCGCGATTCCCTCTTTCATTGCTGAAACTAAATTTTCCAATCATAGTTTTCGACTATTTCGTTGGAAAGCAAAAGAAACAAGAGAACAAGTTTATCTAGAAACTCTTATGGCAAGAGAAGACAATGCAAAAGAAATTTTACTCTTCGACCTAGGAAAAGAATTTTTAAATCGATATAAAGAAAATTTTCAAAAAATCTATTCGGAAGACAAAAAGCTAACAATCCGCAAAGGTATGTTTAGTTTTCTTCTTGGACTACTCAGTCAATTCGCTTTTTACGGTTCATATGTTTGGATCGTATGCCTTGCCTTAGTGCATAAAATTTCATTAGGTGAGATGACAATGTATCTTGTCATATTCAGACAAGGACAAAATACATTTTCAAATGCACTGTCTGCTTTCGGTGGAATTTACGAAGATCATTTGTATATAGAAAACCTAATGGAGTTTCTTGATCTACCAATCTTAAATCGATATGGAAATAAAAAAGGAAATCATCATAAAACAGGAATAGTTTTTGATTCTGTTTCCTTTTTATATCCTGGAGCTAAAGAACCTTCACTTTCGAATGTTAGCTTTGAATTAAAAGCAGAGGAAAAACTTGCTATTGTTGGAGAAAATGGATCAGGAAAAACAACTCTTATCAAACTTTTAACTCGGTTATATTCACCTACATCGGGTAATATCTATTTAGATGGGATTAATTTAGAAGATTGGGATGAAGAAAGTTTACGCAGAAGATTCGGAGTCATTTTTCAAAACTTTGTTCAATACCAGTTCAAGGTCGGAGAAAATATTGGAATGGGAGATGTCCAAAAAATCCAATCAGAAACCGAATGGATTTCCGCTGCTAAACTAGGTATGGCTCATGATTTTGTGACCCGTTTAGAAAAAGGTTATTCTACGAGACTTGGCAAGTGGTTCCAAGATGGTCGTGAACTTTCAGGGGGTCAATGGCAAAAGGTGGCGCTTTCCCGAGCTTTCATGCGTACAAATGCAGACATTCTTATCTTAGATGAACCCACATCTGCAATCGATGCAGAAGCTGAAATGAAAGTTTTTGAACACTTTAGGGAACATACACAAGGTAAAACAGTAATACTCATCTCGCATCGATTTTCCACCGTTAGAATGGCAGATCAAATTTTAGTGCTTGAACAAGGCAAAAAAACCGAATGGGGAAGCCACGAAGAACTGCTCTTAAATAAAGGGAAATACGAAAAACTCTTTCGATTACAGCAAGCTGGATATCAATAGGACATTAGAAAAATCCGATATTATAATGAAAGTTCAAAACGAACCTTATAGGATAGAACATGGATGACAATTATTCTAATTTAGGAATGCGAAAACTTAAAGTTCTTATCGACTCTTTTGGAGAACGATCCAAAGAGATAGGTTTCGTTGCTGCTTCAATCCAACAAGTAGCCAAACAGACAAATTTACTGGCATTAAATGCATCTATAGAAGCAGCCAGAGCCGGCGAACATGGAAGAGGATTTGAAATTGTAGCAAATGAAGTAACAAAATTATCTTATCAAACCTCCGAAGCTACGAAAAAAATCTCCGAAATTTTATCTCGTATCAATTTAGAAAATTCTTCCGCAAATGCTGATGTTTTTGAAATGGAAAAACAATCAGTGGTAGACTTTGCAGAACTCTGGACAAACAATATTGCAAAAGAACTCGAATCAAAATTTTATATTATGGCCACTTCTTTATATGGTTTGAAATTTTTGATCCAAAGTTTAGTTCATGCTAACATAGGAATGAAGCGAGAACATTTACTTCTAATTTTACAAGAATACTTAATCCAGAATGAACAACAACTAGCCTATGCAATCTGTTGCGAACCAAATGTAATTGATTTACTGGATTCAGATTATGCAAACAAAGAGGGGCATGATTCAAACGGAAGGTTTGTTCCGTATTGCCATAGACATTCCGGGAGAATATCGATAGAACCTTTACAAGGTTATGATACTCCTGGGGAAAACGAATGGTATACATTACCTCGTGACTTAGGTGAGGACGTTATGATGGAACCTTATGATTATCCAATTGAAGGGAAAACGGTAAAAATGACAAGCTTCATGACTAATTTGTTTTTACATTCTAAATTTGCCGGTATCCTTGGGGCCGATTTTTCTTTGGAACAATTACTAGCAGAACTCTCTCCGAAAAAGATCTTCGGAATCGGCCAAACCTCTCTCCTTACTTACAATGGAAATTTTGCATCTCATCCGGAACGGGAAACCTTAGGGACATTTGCGGAGGTGCTCACGGAGGAGGCAAAAAAGGCAATCCAACGGGGTGAAAGTTATACTTTTATTGATCATTTGAACATGGCAAGAATCCTAAAGCCTGTCCGAATTGGACAAAGCAAACGACCTTGGAGCATTATGGTCGAATTTAATTTAATTTCTGCGCTTAAAAAATAACCAGTCTAATCTGCGATGGAAAGCAAAATCGCGGATAACTTAGAATCTCAAATTGTAGATCTTTACAAAGATAAGGAAGAACTAGAAACCCAATTAGGCACTTCTGATACGGACATGATTATTACGGAGTTTTATCAATTAGAATCTGAATTAAATCGTCTTTATCAATTCAAAGAGAAATACAAACGAATCGAAGTAAAACAGATTATCATCGAATCAGTTCAGTCTGCCTATATACAAAACCATCGACTTTCCATATAGAACTGGAAAATACGGATCTAAAAAAATGGAATTAAAAATCATCAAAGACAAATTACAGAATATATCCTTTGAAAGATCAGTAAAAGAGAATATTGAAGATTGGGGAAAGAACTTTGGAAGATCAAAAGACGATGAGAAAAAAAACCAATTATGGTTTGATACTCTTATTCGCAGTTTTTTAAAAATTCTTGAAGATATTGAAGATGAAGAAGAACTTAGAGTGATTTTATTTTCAAAGTATATTGAATTAAAATGTTTTTGGAAGCAACTCAATACACAAATACAATATCAAAACTTTAAAACAGGATCAGCTGATCCGCAATCAATGATTCAGGCATCATTGATTACCTACATTTTAATTGCGATCGAACCAATCATTCACGAAAAAGACTTAGAGGAAATTCAACAATTTTTAACAAAACCAATCCGTGAAATTTTAATTGAAGAACCTAACGAAATATCGACATCTAACGAATCCGAATTTATTACCGAACAACTAAATCTACAAATTTCTTCTTTATATTATGACAAAGAAAAATTGTTTCAGACATTAGGTACTTGCGAACCTAAGGAAATAATCTCAATGATTATTAACATGAGAGAACAGGTCACTGATCTAAAGTCAGAGATGCAAGATAGCTGTTTACTTGATGGATCGATTCAATTTACAGGAAAAAGAAAAGTAAGGGTAATTAAAGCTTAAAAATTAGTCAAGAAATACAAAGTCATTTGACTTTGCCAGAAATCCCCCCCTACTATACCTGACCAAAGATACTTGCTCATCTATATCCAGTCAAAATTCTGGTTTTATGGACATAGATTCTTTGTTACAAGATTTAAAAAATCTTTTGGACTCACCCAAGGAACTTGTAACCATCTCGGAAGAAAAACGTTTAGAACTTATGATCCTTTGTGGGAGGATATCTCGCCCCGATCGTAACGAAGTTAGAAAGAGAAACCGAACTGTTCGTGTTGAAAAAAAACAAACTATCAAAGTTCAGGAAAAACAAAAAACAGCACTAACAGGAATTAGGCGAGCAAGAGAAACAGCAGTTTTCCAAGCACCACTACAAATTTCAAATACAGCAGGATGGTCTTGGGACAAAGCAGAAGAATTATCAAACCCTAAACCTTGTTATATTTGTAAAACTCCATTTACCAAATTACATTTTTTTTATGATTCCATGTGTCCGAACTGTGCTGAGCTCAATTACTCCAAGAGGTTTCAAACAGCAGACCTTCGCGGAACAGTCGCAGTCATTACCGGATCCAGATTAAAAATTGGATACCAAGCAACCTTACTTTTGTTACGTTCTGGAGCAAGAGTCATTGCAACTACAAGGTTTCCAAATGATTCGGCCATTCGTTTTTCTAAAGAAACTGATTTTCATTTATGGAAAGACCGGTTACAAATTTTTGGGTTGGATTTAAGACATACTCCAAGTGTAGAAATTTTTTGTAAATTTTTAGAAAACCATTTAGAACGTTTAGATATCCTCATCAATAATGCAGCGCAAACGGTAAGACGACCTCCAGGTTTCTATGGCCACCTTCTTGAAACGGAAAAACTGAGTCTTTCTGAATTACCAACAGACGTGCAAAAATTACTAAGTTTTTACCAACATTGCAAACAAGAATTAGATTCTTACAGGTCAGATTCAGAAATGAAAGACACAGCCACAGCCCTCGCAGTGAGTTGGAATCATAAAACTCCAGGTGTTGGTATTCGTTCTTCTGCGGCGTTATCGCAAATTCCTTATTCACATGATAATTCCCACGAACTGGAAGCAGTATTTCCTGAAGGGGAATTGGATGCCGATTTACAACAAGTTGATCTTCGTAAAACAAATAGTTGGCGACTAAAGCTTGGTGAAATCAATACATCTGAAATGTTAGAAGTCCAATTGGTAAATGCGGTGGCACCGTTCGTTCTTTGTAACCGACTTGTAGGAATTATGCGCAGAGACAATACGGGAAAAAAACATATCATCAATGTTTCTGCAATGGAAGGAAAATTCCATAGGTTTAAAAAAGAAGACCGACACCCACATACAAATATGGCCAAAGCTGCTCTCAATATGATGACTCATACCTCTGCAGAAGATTTTGCAAAAGATGGAATTTTTATGAATGCGGTGGACACAGGTTGGGTAACAGATGAAGACCCTATCGAACTTGCAAAAAGAAAACAGGATCTTCATGATTTCCAACCACCTCTAGACATAGTGGATGGTGCCGCAAGAGTCGTTGATCCCCTGTTTGATGGTGTCAATACAGGAAAACATTGGATCGGAAAATTTCTAAAAGATTACTTCCCTATTGACTGGTAGGAACTTGTAACGTCAGGATTTGTTCCTTCGGTGCAAACCTCTTTAGAAACTGAGTAAACGATAACAAGTTCCCTTTTTCAAATCGAAACTTACTTCAAAAAACAAAAGTCCTCTGAATGAAACTAATCCATCTCGAACCATCATGCCAAGAGTTAAGTGGAAACAAGGTTTTGATTAGAATGAAAAAATACGAAATCTATCCAGTCCAATGAAAAATCGAACAATGAATTAAACAACATTCCCACAATGTGTATATTTCACTATACGTTAATCCAGAAAGTTACAAGCCAAATTACAACAAACGTAACATTTAGGTATCAATAATTTGGGCGAGTCCCAAACAGAACACACAAAAAAAGTATAACCCTTGTTCTATGATTATACTTTTTTAATTGTCGGGACTGGGCTACTCCGGGGTGCGCGTTCGCTCCCGTCTGCCTTTGGCAGACCAAGCCCTACATATCCCGCTCGCTAAGTATTGATTGTGTTGTTTATCTCTTTTTTGTGGAGTCTTCTCTACAGTTCTATTAACATTGCAATTTATAAAACAGAACTAAATCAAAACGAGAAAAGTATATTTAATATACTTCACAGGCATTCAATTCTCCGGAGTATAACTCATTCTCCCCAATTATTCGTTTCTTCAAATCACAAGACAAACTAATCTGATCCTTTACTTTAAATAATAAATCCGAAAAATCTGCTGCTACAATGTTAGTAACAACCAAGTTTGACATACAATTACGGAATATACTTTTATCGTAATAGATACTCCTTTTACATACGTTATTTGAATGTAAAGAAACTGGCGTATAACTTGCAAAATTCGGAAAATTTTCAAGTTGTTTTACAAAAAAACTATCGTAAAATCCGCATCAGCATCTTCCAACGAAAATAACCGATGATCGTTTGTTCCACTTGTTTGCGTACAATTGATAAAAATAAAACTAAATATAATGAAAAAGAAATTCGACAAACTAATTCGAAAAAAAATATAACATCACTCCCGTTTGGTGATTACTAAATTTCAAGAGATACCTAACTCTTACCTTAAATTTAAACTTAAGATATATAAATCGACAGCCTCGGAAAAACAAATCCCCCTAACCACCCATAAAAGAACACTGTTCTCTTATAAAGACCCGAACCAAATTCACTTTCTATCTCGAACTTTCTCTTATATTTCATTGAATAAGCGTCCGTTATACAAATAGCACGCCCAAAACCTAAGTAAAAACCTTTGTTCATTTTATCATTCCATTCGTTATTTAAAACTAAATTACGTTGACTGACTGGTCAGTATCTTCGTTTATGGATAAAAGGTTTCGAAAATGTACTTTGCATTTATCCTATTTATTTCTGCTTTATTTGCGATGACCCTAGGTATTCCAGATGCCCCTTTTCCACAAGGGGACGAAATTATGCATATTCGTTCCATTCGAGAAAGTTTAGAAGCAGGTAGTTATACCCTCCCTGTTTTATCAGGACTCCCTAATCCTTATAAACCCCCACTTCTTTTTTGGTTGGGTATGTTTTTTGATAAATTATTCGGGATAAGTTATTTTTCAGAAAGATTGGTGTCTTTTTTATTTGGGATAGGAACGCTTACGCTTTTTTACAAATTTTATTTAACTCTTAGTAAATCAGAAAAAGAAACGAAACTCGCAACCCTAACCTTTGCATTTTCCTATCTCTCCTTAAAATTTTTCGGGCTCCTAATGATGGAAGGAGCAATGGTATTTTTTACCTTATTATATGTTTACTTATTCTACAGGTCAAATACCGAAAATAATATAACTTATGTTGCATGGGGAAGTTTTTTGATTGGATTCGGATACTTACTGAAAGGCCCAATCTTACATATCTACATTCTGTTATTTTTAATTAGTTTCCTTTATCTAAAAATGGTCCGTGTAAGAAAAGGACATTTCCAAATTTTACTCAAACCACTTTCCAAAGAAAAACAAACATTACTTTTGTTTTCGCTTTCACTCTTCGTTCCATTCTTCTGGATATCTTATTTGTATTTGTTCACAAATTCTGGAAAAGAATTGTTACGATTCTTTTTTATCACAGAAAATATGGGAAAATTTTATGCCGCAAACCAATCAGGACTTAGAATTTGGGGAGGTTGGCTTCTTTATACAATCCCATTCACCATCCCATTATTGCATACCGTTTGGTATGCCATAAAAAAATCTGCAAATAGTAAAAACAGAGCTTTGACTATGGTTTTGTTGGTATTTTTACTAGCAGTGACTATCTTTCATTTAATGCCCAATAGAAAGGATCCATATTATGTAACTCCTTTTATCAGTTTTCTTTTTTTACTACCTGCTTTAACAAAAGAAACTTGGGAGAGAATCATTCTTTCCAAGTTCAACAAATACTCAATTCCTTTGATTTATTTTCTATTTGCCGCTATCGCAGTCGTTCTTCGACTTTCTTTGTTATTTGCAATTTCTCTAACAGGAATTGTTTTATCACTTAGCGCGATATGGGCCTTTCAAAACAAAAATACTAGATTTTATGGAATCTTTATCCCTCAACTTCTCTTAGTTCCCATTATGATGATCTTTTTGATTAGACCATTGGCTGATCCAGATATCGCAGAACAATTGATCAATGTAAAAGAAAAGGAGATCTGTGTTGTGGCCGAGAATCCTTGGACAGCAATGGATGTTCAAAATAAACTAATCAAAGCGAATGTAAAGTTTGCACTCCCACTGACTTATAGGGAAACCTGCCCTGATGCAGAAATCATTGTTACATTCACCGAAACAACTTTATCTGAGAATTGGAAAAAAGAGTCCTCTTGGTTTCAATGGAGACAACATTTAAACTTAGATACAAAAGAGACCCAAAAAGCCTTACTGAAAATGGACAAACGTTTTTTCCAATCGGAAGTCAGCGTTTGGAAAAAGGTAGAAACTCTATGAAAAAGTACGGATTTCTTTTTCTTTTATTAGCGATGGTTTCTCTTTGGGATATTTCCAAAGACAATGCTCCGAGATTTGGACAAAAAGCAAAACTAGACCAGTCTTCGGAATGCAAATCCCTTTGTCAAAAAGCAAGTCTTTGTTTAAAAGAAGACCAAAAACAATTACAAGATCCTAAAATGTATCAATTCGCCTGTGAAATTCTTTGCACTAAACAATTCCAGTTGTTTGGTGAGTGTTCCAAAGCCATCGCAGCATCTTGTGAAAGTGGTGAGTTATGTATTAAAAATCAAACAAAGGGGCTTTTTTAAAAACAAAAGAAGTTAAATGACCAGTCATGCAAAATAAAACAAGTATAATACTTCCAACTTATAACGAAGCCGGTAATATCAAAAACTGTGCTGAAACCATTTCTAAAATTTTAGAAAAAGAATCTTTAGAGTTTGAAATCGTCATTGTAGATGATAACTCCCCTGACGGAACTTTTGAAGTTGCAAAAGTCCTTGCGGAATACGATAAACGAATCAAACCTTTTGTTCGTACGACTGAAAGAGGGCTGAGTTCTGCCGTCACTTACGGATATGAAAAAGCCGAAGGTGACAATTTGGTGGTTGTAGATGCTGACTTTCAACACGACTACACCAAAATTCCCGATGTGATTCGCTTACTGAACGAAAACGATATTGTTGTGGCGTCGCGTCGCAGTGCCGATGGTGGTTATGGAAATTTTCCCATTCTTAGAAAGTTAGCAAGCCAGTTTGCAACAAAGATTTCTGAATGGTTGTTTCCAGTTCCAATTTCGGATCCTATGAGTGGATTCTTTGGAATTCGTAAATCCATTTATCTAGAAACCAAAGAAAAACTCCGCCCCAGAGGTTATAAAATTCTATTTGAAATTTTGGGTTCAGTTCGTACGGAAAAAATTGCCGAAGTCGGTTATACCTTTGGTCTCCGCACATGGGGGCAATCAAAACTGGATTCTGGAGTGATCTTTTATTTCCTTTGGGACCTAATTTCGATTAAATGGAATCAGTGGAGGTCTTCTCACTCTTTTCAATTCCGTTTCAAAAGAAGAAATTCACATATTCATCCTTAGTCAAACTTTAGGAAGAATTTGAAAAAATTTGAGATATAAAAAATATTTCGAATCGTTTTTCTTTTCAAAGCTCTCAGGTATTTTTTTCTTTTACCGTCCATTGTTGTGAGAGGGAAATCATGATCACAAAAACGGTAGAGGAAAGTTGTTATCGAATTGAGTCTAATCGACTGGACGTTTACTCGGCAGCAAGTTTAGAAGAAGATATGACAAATATCTTTGAAAAAGGGGTTACCTCTCTCTACTTAGATTTTTCTCAGGTAGAGGAGGTATCTTCAGCTGTGCTCGGACTTCTCCTATATAAAAAGATGATTTATAGTAAAAAAGGTGTACGGCTAATGCTTATCAATGTAAACCCGCAGGTTCAAAAGATTTTAAGAATTCTAAATCTTAAATCTCATTTACTTCTTTGATTTATGTTCGAATACTAAACCTGAATGACCAGGTAAATGATAAACATCCCCTACAATCATCGCACCACCGAACTGGTATAACAACTTAGTTCCTTTAATGATAGGTTCCTGTCCTTCTTTCTCTCCGAAGTTCAAATATACAGTAATGACTTTGTCTCCGAGAATCCTTTCAAAACACAGCCACTCGTCCTGACCAGTAGACTTAGTTTTCAGACTTCCCTCTTTTAAAACCGCGGATCCCTTTCTTAAATGAAAAAGGCTCTTGTAATGGTTCCAAAGAGAATCTTTATCCTTTTTTTGACCAACCACCGTATCTGTTAATTTGAATTTACCAACAGGTAACCAAGGTTTTCCTTTCGAAAATCCAGCATTTTCACTTATATCCCATAACATGGGCAGACGACAATTATCCCTATTGATATAAATTCCAAGAAAATTGGATAAAAATAAAGGAACGAACCGGTTCATTTTGGCAATAGGATCTTTTCCGAGGAAATTGGAAATCCGGCCTTCTTTCCTACCAATTTCATCTCCATAATACACAACGGGGATTCCTCTAGCCAAAAACTGAAAAGCAGAAAGTACCTTTGCCTTTCTGATATCACCACCTAACCGGTCGATAAAACGCCTTTGGTCATGGTTACCCAAAACATAGGTAGGAGTTAGTGGTGCCTGAAATTCTTTTTCGTTTTTTTCTAAAAGATCTTTAAAAAACTTTGCATGATAATCAAAATGAATTAATTCAAATTGAAAAACCAAATTGAGGCCATCAGCCTTTTCACCTAAAAAGGATTTTAAAACTTTATCCGACCCACTCACTTCTCCAATAAGAAATGGTTTTTGTTTGTACTTGGAAATATGTTTTCGAACTTCCTTTGCAAATTGAAAAGATTCTGGTAGATTGAGATTATAAGTTTTTTTCTGAAAAAACGCCTCATCATGGTTATCCGGTGTGGGGAAATACCGAAAGCTGAATGGATTGTCTTTAAAACTTTCGTCTTTATAAATGGAGTTAAAGATATCTAATCGAAAGCCATCCACACCTTTTTTTAACCAAAAATCCAAAACTCCAAACATGGCCTTTTTTACTTTGGGGTTTCTGTAATTAAGATCCGGCTGAAACGATAAAAAATTACTATAATAGTATTCGTCAGTGGTTTTGTCGTAGTTCCAACCTGACGTTCCTACCATTGAAATCCAATTGTTCGGCTTCTTTCGATTCCCTTTTTTCCAAATATAAAAATCCCTTTTCGGATTCTCTTTGGAAGATTTGGATTCTAAAAACCAAGGGTGTTTGTCAGAAGTATGGTTCATCACCATATCCAGAACAACTCGCATCTTCCGTTTATGGATTTCATTTATGAGTTTGTCGCAGTCCTCCATCGTCCCAAATCGAGGGTCAATGGCGGTATAGTCGGAAATATCGTATCCAAAATCTTCGCCTGGGCTTCTGTAAAAAGGCGAGAACCAAATGGTTTCGACACCCAAGTCACGAATTTGGTCCAAACGACCGAGAATCCCTTGTAAATCGCCGATCCCATCCCCATTCGAATCCTGAAAGGACCAAGGGTAAATTTGGTAAATTGAAGTTTGTTTCCACCATTCCATTTTGTTTTCCATGACTTTTCTAAAACTTTCTCGTTATTTCAGTTGCCTCTTACCTAAATACCGAATTTCTGTTCTTTATACAAGCAGGTAGCAATGGATAAAGAAAAAATCAAACTTTCCGGTTTCAACAATCTGACAAAAGTTTTGAGTTTTAACCTCTACGATTTTTGCATCACTTTGGATGACGAACAAAAAGGTAGATACGTAAGTTATATCCACGACAAATACAATGCTAGCAAAATTACAGAAATCTCAAAAGAGATTGTCAAACGAATTGATGCCAATATCCTTTCGGTCTCTGCACAAGACTACGATCCTGTAGGTGCTTCTGCTATGGTTCTGATGAGCGATGTTAAAGGTGGCGGTAATCCCATCCCAACGGCACAGGTCAGTATGCACTTAGACAAATCGCATATCACAGTGCACACCTATCCCGATGCTGCCGATCCTGATGGAATTTGTTCCTTTCGAGTAGACATTGATATTTCTACTTGTGGTGAGATCATTCCACTCGACTCCATCAATTTTTTATTTGAGGCCTTTGAATGTGATGTAGTTTATATTGATTACGTTGTCCGCGGATACACTCGTTTAGCGGACGGAAGAAAAATTTATAACGACAACCATTTCAATTCGATTTTGGATTTTGTGAAACCAGAAATCAAAAGAAACTATACCTTTCTCTCCGACATCAATATGCCGCAAGATAATACTTGGCAAACAAAAATGATGATTAGAGAACTTGGTCCCGAGAACTATTTACTCAATCCGGCAGATATTTCCCATCCAGATGTTCCAAACAAAATGAAACTTCTCAGAGAAGAAATGAAAGAAGTTTACCATATGATCCATTAATGTTTGTTATCTGGAATTTGATTCTATTTCTTTCCTGATATCTATCCATTCCTTCTCACCCAATTTCGGAATTAAAAACATAATTTTGCGGTTGGGTGGAACTAAAAAAAATTGAGTTCCGTGTTCGTCTCTTTTTTTTAAAGAAGGGTGAACCGGCATATAAGCACCTAACTTTCGATAAAATCCTATCTCAATATCTGTTTCTGGCCTTAGTGCTTGGATCTCTAAACTTTTTTGGTAATATGCTAAATAAGAGTGAATGGCCTCTTCCGACTCATTTGGATCGGTTACTAAAAAATAAAAGGATGAGGGGATTTCAGGAAATCTCTCTTTAAAACTACGAAGGGCTTCAAGAGCTAAAGGACATTTTTTCCCACAGCCCACAAGACCTGGGTAAATCCAAACCCAAGTATCATTCTGCTCTTTTGAAAATTTTTCTTTGCAGAAAGAACAATCTACAAATCGAAATTTTCCAACTAGATTTGTGATCAAATAACTCATTCCCAATAGTAATAAGATCGCAAAACCAAAAACTAGGAATCTTATGAGAATTGGATTAGGATTTTTCATCTTCGATAATGGCCGCCAAGGTTTCAACAGAATCCTTTAAACCATTGAAAATCACATTTCCTTTATCAATGAGACCAATCATATTTCCACAAGTTCCTAAATTGGTTTGTGTTTTTACATTTAAGTCAAGGATGGAATTCGATATTTCATCCATACTAGTCGATTGTTCCTTACTCGAAACTTGCATCTCTTGCGCAATCTGATCCAAAGTAAGTAAAGCTTGTTCTTGTTTTTCAAAAGCAGAAAGAGTTCCGGTAATTTTTACTGTAAGTTCTCGCATCCCTTCTTCAGAAGATAAGATGGACTTCACAAAACTTTGGACGGTTTGATTGATTTGATTGGATTGTTTGAAACTCACTTGAATGGCTGACTTGATTTTTCCTGAGATGGAAGAAATGTTTTTCGTAGCTTCTGCCGTTGAATCAGCAAGTTTAGAAATCTCGGAAGCAACGACTGCAAACCCTCGACCCGCATCACCCGCACGTGCCGCTTCAATCGATGCATTTAACGAAAGTAAGTTGACTTTTTCTGCGATATCTGAAATTAATTCCAAAATCTCTTCCATTTTTTCGGAATCGTCCACAGCAACTTCCATCGATTGGTAAAGACCAGTAAATTCGGTTTCAGTTTTTTTCACACTGTCCGCTGACTCTTGGATTTTGGAACGCATCACTTCGAGCGAGGTAACAAATCCTTCACTCAAACTAAATAAATTTCGATTCAACTCTTCTACAGTTTTCACTTCACCGATTTGGCGGTTGGATCCTTCTAAAATCAATTGACTCGAGGCAGCTGTTTCTTCTGTGGCAGCAGAAATGGCTTCAATCGATGAGGATTGGGTTTGAAACGAAGTTTGAAATTCCTCTACCTTTTTAGCGAGTAAATTGGAATTTTCTATAAATGTTTTTGTCCCAGAAGAAACTTCATCCAGAGCCGCCGTAACCCCGGCAATCACTGTTTCCAAATTGGTCTGAGCTTCAATTTGTTTTTTTAGCTCTAGAACCGACCGAATGGAAAAATTTATGAGAATTCCTGTTTCAAACACAACAAAAAGAGCATGGGTCAGAACGATTTCAAGTCCTGTTCCATAACTATAAACAATTACCTTTGTACCAAATATAACCGTTCCAAATTCCTGGACATAATTTCCAACTAAGTGGTGTACGGCGATCGTAAGAGCAGCAACAAGCAATACCCTCCAATCTTCGTAAACAAACAAAATGGCAAGAGCACTAAATACATGAAAGTGCATCTCGATTCGACCAAACTGAGCCTGAATCATCAATGCACTAAACATCATTAGCGTCGCACCGTTCCAGGCCCGGAGGAAAAAAGTACCACGAGCAATCTTATAAAAAAGAAAAGAGACAAATGAAATTACCACTGCCGAAAGAGTCACAACGGTAGTGGCACCATAACCTAAAGAGAGAAAAAAAACAAGAGGAGTGTGGGCCAAAATGGCCCAAAGAAAAAATGTATCTACTTTTTTTTGGCGTTCTGATAGAACCGCTGCCAATCTAATATCCATATGTTAATAGACGAAAAAAAGTGAAAGAAGTCTAATCAATAAATTATCTGATCATAAAATTCGATAATTTAATATTTTAGATATTCTGTTGATTAAAAAAATCCCATAAAGTTTTTACGTACAAACACAAATAGGGAATTTACTTCAACTCTATTGGAACCCTCTGCAAAATGGGAACCAAGAAATCCCTAATTCTCTCTTGCTTTGTCGAAAATAGATTTTGATACTTGCATAAGGAAGGTATATTTTGGAACCATTCTTAGATCCTATCAATTCGGAATCTCCACTGACGGGAGAAAAATCCGATCCTTCCTTTTTTATCCAATTACCTAAAAATATTGCTAGTTACTCTCTGACTTCCCAAACCATTTTGGAAGAACTTCGTGTGCGCCACAGACGACTCGAAATGCATGGTAGTGCTGAAATTACACCTTCGCTACTCTTGACCGTTGATTCCATTCCTGAATTACTTTCCAAACAAGTGCAACTTACCGAAAGCCATAAATCGCAATCCTCCATTGTGGAAGCTTTAAAGGAACTTGCAGGACTTACTGAACATAACAAAGAACCCGTCGTTTATTTTTATCCTTTTTTGTTACAAGTGGATCAAAAACTCACTATGAGAATTAGTATGATTGCACCACAAAATAAGGAAAAGACAGATATTATTCCTTATCGTCGAGCCTGTTTCAAATACAGTATTGACTTAGTTGATCTACTTTTCAAAAACAGAGCCGGTCGCGAATTTATTTTAGATGAAGTACAACCTGGTTCGACATTAGTTCGAACAGACCAAAAAGGAAATACCTATTTTTTTCCAACCAAACTCAGCTACGAAACAGAGCTCGAATTGATGATCCGGAAAACTATGGAATCTTTTGGATACATTCCCATGAAAGATTTTATTCAAGATGTCATCACAAGAGGAAAAGAAACTGCCAAACTTGTGGAGATCATTCCAGGTTACCATCTTATTTTACCGAATGGATCACATAACCCAGAATATGCGCGCCACCTGGCCGTCCAACTGGACGGGTTAAGAACCTTTTCTTTTCCTTACCTCAAACGATTCGCCAATGAAAATAAATATGTTGGTTATTTAGAAAAACTAAACGAATTGGAAATGGGTTTTCCGACTCAAACAGAAGAACTTCTTAAACAAGGGAGTAATCTTGTCCCTAAGCTTACCTCCCTATTGGAAGAATTTCCCTTTGATAAAATCGCATCCGAAGAGGGAAAACGTGTGGCAAGTAGTATCAGGGAGAGTCTTATCATTTTAGATAAACTTTCAAAACGCTTAAAAGAACAAAAAAAAGAAAATGCGGAAGAGTCCATTACTGCCCTCATCAAACTCCTTGGAACTAAAATCGAAGACAATACCATAAACACACTTACGCTTACAAAAATTGATTTAAATTCTGAAGTAAAAACATTAGGACTAAGAAATGAAACAGATGTGGCAGAGGCCATTTCAAAAATCGTTTCTTCCCTTTCAGAAACTTATGGATGTTTAGAAATGAAAGAAGAAACATTCCATATACTTTTTGCTTTGGACCAAAAAAAGTTATCAAAAGTAGAAGCCAATACCTTAATGCTTGCAAAAACAGATTCGCATTATAGAAACGAACTTCCAATCCTCGATCAAATTCGTGTGATTTTAAAAAATCGATCCGATGAAAACATAGACAAAGAAGAAAACCTTGAAAAAGATTATGAGGAAGAAAACGATTCCAACCAAATCAGTTCTAATACTCAGGCCTTTTCTTTTTCAACACTCCAAGAAAAGTTTCATGTCCCCATTGGTGTTTTTAGTTTTCTAACATTAGCTTCGTTAATCACTGTTATTTCTTTGTTTATTGGATCCTTGGAATACATTGTGAGTGGATTTCTTTTTAGTTTCCTTGTAGGACTATTATTTGGTTATCTCTATCGTAACGATGGGAAAAAGAAACACTTACAAGAAAAACAAATCCCCAATGTTTCCTTTAAGGAAAATAGATCTCAAGGTATCGCAAAAATAGCAGAGGGCTTTATTTATCCTAAAAAGTTTAATAGCATTGCGGAAAAAGTTTATGATTTCAAACGCTTACGAAATCATATTGAAGACTGTGTGGAAGATATCAAAATCCAACTTCCGGCAGTAGATCAAAAAAAAGATAACAATAAAATTGTCGCTGAGATTGAACATGCCATCATACAAATTTCTGTAGTGATGAAAATCCCGGAAGCCATCCAATTAAAAAACAGACCCAAAGAGCTTATTCTTTCCAAAGCTGACTTTCGCACCATTTTATTTCGAACCCAACTTGCGGAATACTACCGAAAAGAAGCAAGTATTTATAAATCGGACCGTGACCAAATGGATTACATCCAGTTTATCATTCGAGAATTAGAATTTGGCTATAACAAATATCTGAAATGATAAATCTGGTTTTATGAAGTCTTTTGTTTTCACCGCTGTATCTTTTCTTTTTGTTTTTTCCTTAACTGTTCAATGCAACAAAGAAGTTGTGAATGCAGAGGAATGGTTAGAAAACCACAAAGAAGACCGAGTCATAAACCTCTCCAACAAAGAAGTGGGAGTCCTTCCTAAATCCATAGGGAATTTGACAAAAGTTGAAGAACTCACTCTCCAATACGATTCACTAAAAAAACTTCCCAAAGAAATAGGAAACCTCAAACAACTAAAGATTCTCAATCTATTTGGAAATCCTCTCCAAACATTACCGGACGAAATCGGAAATTTGGAACACCTCGAAGTACTCCTTCTCGGAAGAACGGAACTTCGTGAAATTCCGCCAGTCGTTGGCCGTTTACAAAAATTAAAAACTCTGGCACTCGATGAAACCAAAGTGCAACTAACAGAAGCTGATGTAGAAGTAATCGCGGCACTTCCCCATTTGGAAATCCTTGACCTTAGCCTCATGCGTGAATACAAAACTCTCCCAAAAAACCTTGCAAAACTTAACCACCTAAAACAACTCGTTTTACAAAAAACCCTTCTCGAAAAAATCGATGTGATTAGGTTAAGGGACGAACTCCCCAAGGTCCGAGTCAAACTCTAGATCCAGATTTTTTTTCCGTTTTCTCTTTGGCCTAGACCACAAACATTGGTCTTACTATGGCCAAACCAGAAACGGAAAATCCTTATTCTAAAACGGTTCTTCTCCCTGAGACCTCCTTTCCTATGAAAGCCGACCTGGCAAATCGTGAACCAGGTCAAATTAAAATTTGGAAGGAGAAAAAAGTCTTCCAAAAGATGAAGGAAATTCGTAAATCTAAACCTTCTTTTGTATTACACGATGGACCTCCTTACGCCAATGGAAATTTCCATGTTGGTCACTCTCTCAATAAAATTCTAAAAGATATCATCGTTAAATCTAAAACACTTTCCGGTTTCCAAACCGATATGATCCCTGGTTGGGACTGTCACGGTCTTCCTATCGAAGTACAGGTATTAAAGAATCTTGGTAAGGAAGCAAGAAATACAAGTCCAAGTGAACTGAGAAAAAAATGTCGTGAGTATGCAGCTGAATTTGTTGGCAAACAAGGGGAAGACTTAAGTCGTTTTTTATGTTTTTGGGAAGAAGAGAACAAATACCTAACGATGGCTCCTGAATTTGAGGCAAGGATCGTAGAAGTATTTGGATCCTTATTTGAAAAAGGATATATCTATAAAGGGAAAAAACCTGTCTATTGGTGTATTGATTTGGCAACAGCTCATGCAGAAGCAGAGATCGAATACCAAAACCATGTCTCACCTTCCATCTATGTAAAGTTTGCCGTAAAGGGCGAAAAAGATACTTATTGCCTAATCTGGACTACTACTCCTTGGACACTTCCTGCAAACCTTGCTATCTGTTTTAATGACGAATTGGACTACTCTCTATTCCAATCCGATTCTCACGGAAGACTGATCTTGGCCGATGGATTAAAGGAAGCAGTCGAACAAAAAACTGGAATCACTCTCACAAAGATCAAATCTTTGTCCAGTGCCGACCTAAAACAAATGACCTTCTTACATCCGTTTATTGATCGTGAATCCATCCCACTCTTTGGAAATCATGTCACCTTGGATGCAGGAACAGGTTGTGTTCACACTGCCCCTGGCCACGGAACTGATGACTACCGTGTAGGAACGGCAGCAGGCCTTCCCCCTCTTTCTCCTGTAGATGATTACGGCCGTTATACGGACGAATTCGAAATGATGAAGGGAATTAAAATTTGGGATGCAAATCCTAAGATTGTAGATCTCCTAAAAGAAAAAAATGCACTCGTCCATTATTCAGAATTTACTCACTCTTATCCTCATAGCTGGAGGAGTAAAAAACCTTTGATCTTTCGTGCGACCCCACAATGGTTTTTTTCCATCGACCATGCAGGTCTCAGGGAAGATTCGCTAAAGGCAATCGACAAGGTAAAATGGATTCCTGATTGGGGAATCACTCGCATCCGCTCTATGGTAGAATCAAGACCTGACTGGTGTTTGTCGAGACAAAGGAACTGGGGAGTTCCGATTCCTTCCTTTACATGTAAATCTTGTGGTTTCACTCACCTAGATGACAAAACGATAAAACACTTCATTCAAATTGTCAAAAAAGAAGGGATTGAAGTTTGGTATGAAAGAGAAGCAAAAGACCTTTTACCAGAAGGAACCAAATGTACAAAATGCGGCTCAGATGACCTAAAACAAGATAAAGATATTTTGGATGTTTGGTTTGATTCCGGAGTATCCAGCTTCGCTGTGTTTGGTGACTCTTTAGAAAAAGAACCAGCGGATTTATATTTGGAAGGTTCCGACCAACATAGAGGATGGTTCCAATCTTCTCTTTGGCCATCAATGGCCATTCGTAAAAGGCCTCCTTATAAGTCCGTACTCACTCATGGTTATGTGTTAGATGAAAAAGGTCATGCCATGTCTAAATCTCTAGGAAATGTGATCAATCCAACTACAGACATCATCAACCAATACGGTGCCGATATCCTTAGACTTTGGGTTTCTACCCAAGATTTCCGAGACGATGTCAAAATAGGAAAGGATTCCATCAAAACGGTAGCAGAAGCTTATCGTAAAATCAGAAATACCTTCCGTTATCTATTAGGAAATACTAAAGCAGAAGTTCTTGGCTGGAATCTAAAAAAAGAAGATATAGAACCAATTGATAGATACTACCTGCATAAATTAGCCAAACTAAATGAAGATGTCAAAAAATTGTATGAGAATTACCAGTTCCATCAGGTTTATCATCGGGTTTTAGTTTTCTGTACAGTGGATTTATCTCAAGACTACTTTGAAGTCATTCGGGACAGAATGTACTGTGATGGCAAAGACTCAAAAACAAGGAAGTCTTCTGAATTTGTTTTGGCAGTCATTTTAGAAACGTTAACAAAAATTCTTGCTCCCATCCTTTCTTTTACAACAGAAGAAGTTTGGACTGAATTTGGTCTAAAAGAATCTGTATTTTATTCTGATTTTTCAGACTTATCTTCATGGATCGATTCAGATTTAGAATCCCAATTTACTCCTGTGTTTGAAACCAAAGAAGTGGTGCAAAAAGCCTTAGAAGAAGCAAGGAAATTAGGAAAACTTGGAAAGTCACTGGAGGCGGAAGTTTTAGTCTCTAGTGATTCCCTAAAAGATACAAAGTTTTCCAAAGACGACCTAAGCCTATTTTTTGTGGTATCAGAAGTTTCCTTCGATAAAAAGGAAATTGGTGAAGTGTTCTCGGAATGGAAGGGTGAAAAAGCATCGATTCAAATCCGTAAACCACACCACCACGAGTGCCCAAGATGTTGGAGACATGTTTCTGAAACAGAAGGAAAACTTTGTAAACGTTGTGAAGACGTGGTTTCAAAACTTTAAAAGTAAAATGCAGTCAAAATAACTGCTGAAAACAAAACTCTACATTAAAAACCGATGGGTGTTTATTTAAAAAATCAAACAGCCATCGGTTTTTTTAATTTTTACGATTTCTACTCTAAACAAATGAAATCGATTCAACAAACCAAAGTTTTGTGATAAAATCACTAAGAAGTTTTTTTTCGAATCTTCTTAAAAAACCTTCCTACGATGATTTCTGCCTCAGGCAATTTAGTAATTCCTGCCACAACAAAATAGATGATCACCGCTGGGAGAATGGAAACCACAAGGCAAAGCCGACTTACATTGGCAAAACCGAGTCCTAAGCCATTGGAAAGATAGGTAACTAAGATGGGTTTTATCACCCACTCAGAAACCACCAACCAAAGGAAAAGTCCAAAGAGGGCCGGCACCATTTTCAAAATGCGAATCCAAACAACAAGGAAAGGAATTTTTACCTGATGGGATTTCAGATAATACAATAATAACGAAGAGGTCACAGAAGCACTGAGGGCCGAAGCCAAAGCAATAGCAGAATGTTTCAAAAAGAACATAAGCCCAATACTTACGAGGACACTTAAGAAAAAAGAAACCAATTGGATTCTTAAAGGAGTTTTTGTATCAGAAAAAGCATAATAGGAAGAAACCAAAACCTTATTGATGCTATAAAAGGGAATGGCTAAGGAATAAAATACCAAAGGATAAAAAGCAGTCATTGTTGCTAAATGATCCCACCGTCCCCCGAAATAAATAGAATCCAAAACTGTTTCCCCAAGGACTGCCAAACCAATGCTTGCCGGTAGTGTCAAAAAAAATGCAAAAGATAATACATCGGATATTTCTTTTGGAACATTTTCTTCTCTTCCTTCGCGTAGGTCTTTCAAAAGGGAAGGTAATATGGTCGTTGCAAGGGCTACACCAATGATACCTGTAGGAAGTTGGACAAGTCTTTGCGAATAATCCAAACTAACCACAGCCCCAAGACCTGGGTTTTGGTTTTGAATATAGTTAGCTAAAAATATATCCACAAGAAGTCCAATTTGGTAAAAACTTCCCCCAAGGGCTGCTGGTAACATGAGTTTAAAGATTTTACGAATTGCAGGATGATTCAAATTCAAACGGAAGATGGGACCGTAACCATTTTTGTAAACATACCAAGCTTGAACCAGAAGTTGTAAAACACCTCCCGTTACAATTCCATAAGCAAGAACAAACACTTTGTCTCGAATCTCATGATAAAATGGAAAAACAAAAATAAAAACAATCAAATAACTAAAGTTAAGAATAATAGGAGATAAGGAAGGAACAAAATAATTATGATGAGAGTTCGAAATTGACATAAAAATCGAAGACAAACTAGCAGTCATGATGAGAAAAAATAAAACTAATGAAAGTTCAACGACAAGTGCCCCGTATTCAGGAGACCCACCCACAAGTGCGGGCAAAAATCCAGCCGCAAAAAACCAAAACAAAGCCACAAATAAAGACAAACAAAGGAAAAGGAAACTAAGGACAGTTCCTGCCATCACCCTCGCTTCCAAAATACCGATCTTTTCATATTCAGAGAATATCGGCATAAAGGATTGGCTAAGTGTTCCTTCTGCCAAAAGATTACGAAACATATTAGGTAGGCGGTAGGCCACACTGAATGCAGAAGCAACCATTCCCGTACCAAAACTAACAGCCATAAAGTGGTCGCGGACAAGACCCAAAATTCGAGATAAAAATGTATAAAAAGAAAGGGCAAGTGAACGCCTGGCACTTGACTCACTTCCCTTGGCTTGTTTTGTCATACGACCAGATTTTAGATAGGATTCAATTTTTCAAGAAAACGCACAGAACCGCTTGTACTCATTTCGAACTGGGTAGAGCATCCCGGACATTCATGTTTTCCAAATTTATGGAGTCTTAACCTCGTCCCACAAACTTCGCATTGAATGATTCTTTCGATTGTTTCTAGTTGTTTTGTTTTAGATTGAATGTAACTTGGAATCGTAATTCTTTTTTCTTCCGTTCCAGAAGGGGTTTTATAAACCGCAAATCTTCTCTCTAATTCATGGTTTAAAGTTTCTTTGATTTCCCGCTTTAGGCTGTTCAGTTTTTCTTCCAAAACTAATTCCATCGGAGAAGAGCTAGGATTAGGCGGAGTTACCGGTTCTTGTATTTCTGCTTCAGGGATAGATTCCAACCGAGAAACAGGTTCTATCCCATGAGTAGATGCATCATTCTCTTTGGATTTTCCAGTAAAATAAAAGCGAATCCGATTTTCTCCTCCCACAGGTGTTTGTGGTGCAGACTCCGTAGTAGATTTTGTTTCGGGAGGATTGGTACGTTTTGGTTCCATCTTTAAAAGAAAGGATTCTGCCTGATTGTGGTCTCGAAAAATCGGAAGTTTATCGAAAAGACCAACTAAAGTCAGTACATCTTCCACTTCTTGTTTCACTCCATAAATGGCATAAACTGCACCAATCTTTGTAATCTGTTTATGGATTTTGACAATCACACTAATTCCATTAGAGGTGATAAAATCTAAAGCTCCGAACTGGAACAAAAATTTTCTATAACCTTTACCCACTTGAGATTCAAAGTATCGGTAAAAATCATCGGCGCTAGTCCCGTCTAAACCACCTTTTAATTGGATTGAAAATACTTTATCTTTTGGTTCCATAATCTATCCTAAAAAGATCGCATCGCGAACGGGTGTTTCTTTAGAATCGGGTGTAACATTTGAAACAAGTGGTCCTCCAGGTAAAATCTCCACTTCACTTTCAGATCCACCTACTACATTTATTCCTTCGTTTGACTCTTCAGTTAAATCGACAATTGGTTCCACATGACTCTCTGGTGTAACAATCGTTTCTACAGTTTTTTTCTCAAATAAAGGAAGATTCTCTGATTCTTTTGGTGTTACTAAAGAATCTCTTGCAACTAACATAGTATACATAACAAAAGCACCTGTCAAAACCAAACTTACGATAAATGCAAATAGAATATAATTCAATACCATCCATTCCACAAGTTTCCATTGGTTTTCGAAAAGTAATCCCAAGTTCCCTCTTTCATAAACCAAAATCACAAGTCCAATCACATCCAAGGTTCCTGGTTTGTATAAAGGAGAAGTAAGCCTTACCGTGTTGGACTTAGCAAGTGGCAAATAGGAAAGAACCCATTCAAACCCAGACCTGACTTTCGGATCTCGTTTTGAATTTAAGATAGGATTTTCTCCATTTTCCGGTTCTGACCATTGCCATTTTTTCATCCTAATTCCTTTTTTAAAAAATGTGGAATGTAGGAGTGCCTCATCGGGTTTTCTATTTTTTAATTCTTCTGGTGAGTAAATGGTATCCGTGGAAACAAGTAAAACGGCATCTGCAGAATATAAACTGATCTTCTGGATGTAAAACTCTTCGGGGTCATTTTTAGATTGTTCTACATAACGATGAAACATTTTATCCAGTTCCACATAACCTTCGTTCTGTAGCCTTTGTTCCGAACTTTTTGCCAATGCCAAAGTCAAATCGCGAGCTCTATGGTCAGAAACAAACTGTTCTTGGGTGAGAGCATTTTGCAAAGATTCATAAAAAGTCCAAACCACTGCACTGAGAGCCAAGGCTTCACAGAGGAAAAAGAAAAGTATAAAGGACAGAAAAAAACGCGAATATTTCATAGATCCCCCTTATACCTTTCGGCCAATTCAGGGAATTTACGGAGGAAAATACGTTAGAATTTAAGGGAGTAGATCAATGAATGTTCCTGTAAAAATCTCTACAAATTCCCTTCGTTTCTTCGGGAAATCCATATCTTTTCCCAACCTTAGAAGTGATGTCATATCCTCAGACCTTGCCCCACAAGGATTGATGAGAGAAAAGGTAGACAGGTTGTTCACACCATTCAGAGCAAATCCAAAACTAGTAAAATAAGATTTTGCATAAATCCCTTCTGAGACCAGTTTCCGTTTAGGTTCTTCCACCGTATAGAGCCCCGGTGCTTTGGGATTTTCTTCTACTGTGAACCCCCAAGTCTTTTGAATCGAGACCACCAAACTTTGGTTTAAGGCACGTAAAAAATCTCCCAAACTGAGGTTTCTTTTTTTCAAATCAATATGCAAATAACCAACGATCTGACCTGGTTCATGGGCCGTAAAATCCCCTCCCCTTTGTAAGGTAACCAACTCTACCCCAAGGGAAGTAAGGATTGCTGGCGAAACCAAAAGATTTTCCGCTTTCGCACCTATGCCCCCTGTCAAACATGGACTGTGTTCTAAAAAGAGCATGGATTCCCTTCGATTTTTCCTGGAATTTTCCTGGAAATTGACGTATCTTTTGTACGAAACGATCGAAGGAATCAGGTAAGAAGGAAGTCCTTTTTGATGGAGAAACTTTGTCATGCGATCCTTTGGATCCTCGAAAAATCACCCAATGGGAGAGCCCGCCTAGATTTGGCAAAACTGCTCTACTATTCGGATGGTGTTCATTTCCAAAAACATGCGGAGATGATCACAAGAGGAGACTATATCCACTTAGAAGACTCCCCTTACCCCGTCAAACTGAACGAAGCACTTTTATTTTTGAAAGAAAAGGGCCATATTGATGCCATTCCCAAAATCGAGGGAAATGGAATCCAAGGATTTACTTTACGATTCTTAAAACCGATGGAAGGACTCGTCCTTTCCCGGGAAGACAAACGGGTGATGATGAAGTTACTCGAAGCCTTTCGTGGCCGTGTAGTGGATGAAAATCGTCATTACCCCAATCTCTACGAAAATTATGTGGTCACACCGCTTTTCGATGCCATCCCATTTACTGTCGATCGGATCAATACGAAAATCCATGTTCTCGTCCAAAAAAGCCTTTTGAATCTATCGGGCAAAATGTTTAGAGTTTTATTTGAGAGGTCAGAATGATCATCACTGTTTGCAAAGGCAAAATCCATAGAGCCATCGTTACCGAAGCGGAGCTACACTACGAAGGTAGTCTTACTGTTGACCAAGACCTTATGGATTTGGCCGGGATGAAACCTTATGAACAAGTCAGCGTAGTAAACGTCAATAATGGAGCCAGGTTCGAAACCTACCTCATCGTAGGGGAACGCGGTTCTGGAACCATTTGTTTGAATGGGGCAGCGGCAAGACTGGGAATGAAAGGGGACAAAGTCATTATCATTACCTACGGCCAAGTGGATGAAAAGGACCTTTCCGCAGATTACAAACCCAAAGTGGTCTTCGTGGATGAGAACAATCGCCCGAAAAAAGCCTAATTTCCCTAATTTTTCTAGGGCATTTCTTCGATACTAACTGTATAAACCAAATTGGTAGTCGGAACATGAACAAAACAATATTCGCCATTTCATTCACCCTACTCACTTGTGCTCTATTGGCACAGGAAACAGGGAATACACAGGGAACTGCGGGAGCTGTTGCCTCTAAAGACAACCGCGACTTGTATCCACTTTCTATCTATGATTCAAGAATTCGTTTAAAAGGTGTAAACTTTGTTAGACGACATGCTGATACAGGTAAAGGCGAATTTTTGGATGTCCAAGTGGAATTAGAATCTCGAGTTCCAGATAACCAAGAATATGCAATCTATGTCCTTGCTGGATACGAGGGAGACAGAACCAATTCGGATGAAAGAAAACTCATCCCTTATCCTGCTTGGAGAAAGGCAGATCCTGAAAAAGACGAAAGAACTTTATACTTTTCCAATGTAATGCCAACTCCCGTGACTGCCAAAGAAATCTGGGGTGAAGAAACTTATGCAAAGAAAAAAGCAGAAGTAGAAAAACGTCATTTTGCTGGGTTTGAAGCAGAAATGCCAGAACCAACTTTTACCGAAGTAGTGGACTATCTTTGCAAAAACAATGCGAAAGCACTCCCCTTCACTCTGTTTGGTGAAACAGGTCCAACCAAAGAAAAACAAGTTATTTATAACTATGTAGCGCAGACTGAGGATGAGAAAAAACGCCAAGTGCACGAAACTCTTCCCAAACATACGTATACAATTTATAACAACAAGTATCGTGCGACGATCACAAGTCACCACTACACACAATACCGACCGAACTTTCTTACTTTTAACAAGGTAGCTGTTCTTATTTTTGATACAAAGAAACCGAACAATAACCTTCTTTTTAGAAAGTTCATCGATATCTCTGACTTAAAAATTACTTACTAATTTGATTTACCAAGGCCTGAAGTTTTGGCCTTGGAGTTCCGACAAGCTGGCCTTAAGAGTCTTTTCCGATTTTTAGTGGTCAGTGCCTTCTGGGCGGATGGGGGGAGATTGTTCCGAAGCCCTTACCCTCCACTCTTCCTCTGGATGGTTTAAATGCAACCAACCGTTGGCAAAATCCCACCGACCATCCAAATCTAAAAAATCCCAGAATATAGCCTGGTTCATGTATTTGTAGGTATCGAGGAGATCGAGGAGATCCCGTTGTTTCCTGGGAGAATTTTCCATTCTATTCCAGTTTCGCCATAAGGGTCCGGGGGTCGACGTTTTTTATGGACAAATCTAATCGATTCTGCCGAAAATGATACCAGACTATGGCAATCACGAAGGAAAAAAAGGCAGACTTTAACGACAAACTGGTAGATTTCAAAAACTTCCTGGAAGAGTTAAAAAAAGAAGCCAATATCTACAAAGTCCAAGCCAAAAAAAGTAAGGATATGGAACCTTATTTTAATCTCTCCTTAGCCATCAATTCGATCAAAACCATTAACACCTGTATTGTGATCAATGAGTTATCCAATGCCATTTTAGAAATCAATAATAACAACTACTTAGAAACAGCAAGAAAGGAAATTTATAACTGTATTTCTTATATTGAAAAAACTGTGGGAAACAATGTGGATGGATCCCTCTCAGAAAATAAAGAACAACTTGCAAAAATTGAAAGATTCACTCCCACACAAAGGCTAAACCTTATCAAAGGCTTACTGCAAGCCATAAAAAAAACAACGACTGCTTTTGGAACCAACTCTAAGTGGAAGTGGTCCTGGCCGGACATTCATTTCCGAGTGGCAGCCTGTACCAAAAATTTATTCGATTTTATCGCTTATGAAAAAGAACAGGATTTGGAAAATCCGTATTACTATATTCGTAAAGAACACTTCAATCTTGTCATAGAACTTGCTAACCAAGCCGCCCAGGATTATAGGACAAAATTCGAAATGTCTACACAAGATTCCACAGATTTGAAACATTCTGTAGAAATGTTAGAGATGAACCGCAAAATTTTTCAAATTACGGGCGAAACCGAGGACTTAGAAAAAACAAAAACGCTCATTGAGTCCTTCCAACAAAAAATTGCAGACCTCGAATCCGACGATAAAAAGAAAAAAAAGAAACAATAATCGACTATTTTCCCTAGAATCCTCAGTCTAGTTTATAGAAAGGACAATACTTTTCAAAAGGAGATTTCGAAATATGGCACTAACAGAAGTCACAGACGCCAATTTCAAAGCAGAAACTGCTAAAGGCGTAGTACTCGTGGATTGTTGGGCGGAATGGTGTGGGCCATGTCGCATGGTGGCTCCTGTTCTTGATGAATTGTCGCAAGAAATGGCTGATGTTAAAATTACTAAGCTAAACGTTGATTTCAATCAGAAGACGGCTCAGGAATTGGGAATCCAGTCCATCCCTACCCTTCTTCTCTATAAAGACGGAGTTTTAGTAGATAAAGCAATTGGTGCTTTACCAAAACCTCAAATTAAAAAATTTATAGAAAATCACAAGTAGGAAATAAATTATCCCCTAATGGTCAGTTCTGAACCGAATGGTTTTACCGCTCTCCCTAGAGGGGGATATTTAGTCGATACATCCGAAGGGTACATCCAAATTGGATCCCCTCCGGAAACAATTAAAGACACCATGGGGCTCGAAAAGAAAACCCCTCTGGTGTTTGTCCTTCCCAATAAGTTCTTTCATGTAGAAAAAGGGATCTCCATTGCGGAGTTAGAATTCCCCATTTACTTCAACTTCTTCTTTCGCGGCGGTAAAAAAACGTTTATCGTTTGCTCCGCAGAACAAAAAGAGCAGCTAACGATTGTTCTCGGGGAATCTCTTATGGGACCGCAAGAGTTAAACCTTGCATCTGAGTTTATTGATGGAACGGAAAGTTTTGGTTTTCCCGATATCAAAGCTGAGATGGCACATTTCCGTAGTTACAAAACGATGGAAGAAGTAGTTGAGTTTGTTTTATTCGACGAAAACCACAAAGCCCAGTTTGGAAAGATCACCATTGAACAACTCCCATCTAATGAATTTCTCATTGTGGATGGAGATAAAAAAATCAAAACGCCCGGTGAAGTTGACTTCCATGTAAAATATGATATTGGAAAAAGATTAGAAGAACCTTTCCAACCCCCAATCATTGGAATCACTTGCCTCGGCCCCTCTCACGGGTTTGATCCGACTGACAACACTTCTGGCTTTATCATTTGGTTGAATGGCCAAGGGATAATGGTAGATCCACCGGTGAATTCCACCGAGTGGTTACGAGAATCCAATGTAAATCCTAAATTCATCAACTCCATCATTCTAACGCACTGCCATGCTGACCATGACGCTGGAACATTTCAAAAAATTTTGGAAGAATCTAAAATTACGATCTATGCAACAGCCACTGTGATGGAATCTTTCTTAAAAAAATATTGCAGTTTAACAAAGATTCCGCGGCGAGAAATCACAGACCTGTTTGATTTTATTCCTGTAGTCATTGGAAGACCAACCATTATCAACGGAGGGGAGTTCTATTTTCACTATGCCCTTCATTCCATTCCTTCTGTAGGCTTCGAATTCTTTTTCCAAGACCAATCGTTTTATTATACCTCTGATCATTTAAATGATCCGGAAGCATTGGAAGAAATGTACAAAAAAGGTGTATTTCCTGAAACTAGATACCAGTTTTTAAAAGATTTTCCTTGGGATCGTAAAATCATTTATCACGAGGCAGGTGTTCCTCCTCTACATACAAAAATTAGTTACCTTGCTTCCCTTCCAGAAGAAGTGCAAAAAAGAATTACAGTATATCATATTGCAGCCAAAGATATGCCGGAAGGAACTCACTTAACACTTGCTAAATTTGGTATTGAAAATACCTTATATCCGGAAATCACTCCCCCAAAACACCAAGAAGCATTTCAACTTTTAGAAATTCTTTCGCAAATCGATATCTTCTCTGGATTCCCGATTGAAAAGGCGAAGGAGTTTTTGCAGATCGTAAAGGAAGAAAAGTTTCGCCGCGGGGAACAAATCATCAAAAAAGGAACCCACGGAGATCGCTTTTTTATCATTGCCTCTGGGAATGTTCGTTTCGAAGGACTTTCCGGAGACCAAGCAGCCGTTAAACGATATGGAACCTATGAATACTTTGGGGAAGCTTCCCTAATTTTAGATACAGCCCGCCAAGCGGATGTTTATGCTGAAACGGATGTAGTAGCGCTTACCATTGAAAAAACCAGATTCTTCCAGTTCATCCGCGGATCCAAACTCCATGAAAACCTTACCAAACTGAATAGCATCCGAGAAACCAATACTTGGAAAACCCTCACGGAATCCCAAACCTTCCGCGGACTCACGAGCTACCAAGTCACCCAACTCGAACTCATCCTCAAACTCGAAACAGTAAAAAAGGAAGTGGCGCTGATCGAAGAAGGCCAAACCTTTCATAATGCCTTTATTGTTCGGTCGGGAACCGTTGTGGTCATGCAAAACCACAAAACCATCCGGGAGTTGGGCCCTGGAGACTTTGTTGGGGAAATTTATTCCCTCACCAAAAACCTTCCATCCAATTTTAGTTTCGTGGCCTGGCCGGGGACAGAACTCTATGTTCTTTCCGAGGAAGATGCCATCCAGTACATTAAGAAAAATCCCGGTGTCTACATGAAGCTGAACACTGTTTATAATTGACCTCAATTCGCCATTTTTGTAACATTTCCATATCAAGGAGTCACAAATCATATGGAGCGTATCCTCCCCTTTACTGAAGAACACCATCAATTCCGCGAGATGGCTCGGAAATTTTTTGAAACAGAAGTAAAACCACACCACGAAGAATGGGAAAAAAACCATATCGTACCTAAAGAAGTTTGGAGAAAGGCAGGTGAAAACGGCCTACTCTGTCCCGATGTCCCTACAGAATACGGCGGCTCAGGTGCTGACTTTTTGTATAATATCATCATCATCGAAGAATCGTCTCGTGTGGGTAACAGTGGATTTTTTATCTCCCTCCATAATGACGTGATCGCTCCGTACATCTCTACTTACGCCAGTGATGAACAAAAAAAACGTTGGCTTCCGAAATGTGCCTCAGGGGAATCCATCCTTGCGGTTGCGATGACAGAACCCGGAGCTGGATCTGATTTAAAATCGCTTCGCACCAGTGCCATAGATAAAGGTGACCACTTTGTAGTGAATGGACAAAAAACATTTATCTCCAACGGACAATTAGCAGATCTTATCATCACAGCAGTAAAACATGATAATGGAACCATTTCCCTTGTGATGATTGAAGAAGGAATGAAAGGTTTTGAAAGAGGACGTAACTTAGATAAAATCGGACTCAAAGCCCAAGATACTTCTGAATTGTACTTTAATGATGTGATTGTTCCGAAAACAAACCTCATCGGCAAACAAGGACAAGGATTTCGTTACCTCATGCAAAAACTAGCACAAGAACGTTTGGTACTTTCAGTGGCTGCTGTGGAAGCAACAAGGCTTGTACAATCCTTAACCCTTCAATACATAAAAGAAAGAAAAGCATTCGGACAAAAAATCGGCTCTTTCCAAAATACAAAATTTAAAATGGCGGAAATGGCAACAGAACTAGAAATGGCTCAAGTTTTTTGTGACAAAGTGGTCATGGAACATATGAAAGGTGAAAACACAACTGCCGAAGCCTCTATGTGTAAATGGTATACAACAGAAATGCAAAAACGCCATACCGATGAGTGTTTACAATTCTTTGGTGGATACGGTTATATGATGGAATATCCAATTGCTAGGGCTTATCTCGATGCAAGGATCCAAACCATCTATGCAGGAACAACGGAGATTATGAAAGAAATCATTGGTCGTAGTTTGGGATTATAGTCTCACACAAATCAAAGATTTTCCATTTTCAAAACATAGATTCGAAAACTCTTTTGAAAAACCCGGCATTTTTGGCCGGGTTTTTTCGTTTATGCTGACTCTTTGGCTATACAAAAAGATCTCTCTTCGTCATTATATAAACCTAAAATCAGTATAAATCAGAATCTTCTCTGCGAATCGAAATACTCATTGGACAATCTACAAACATGATTTAACAAATGAATATAGACATACCCTACTGAGTTTTAGAGCCGTCTACCGCCCCCGCTTCTATCGTTTCTTTTCTTAAATCTGTTGTGAGACGCATGGAACAAAAATGTGGTCCACACATAGAACAGAAATGTGCTTTTTTCATTCCATCTTGCGGCAATGATTCATCATGGTACGAACGAGCCAGTTCTGGATCAAGGGAAAGTGCAAATTGGTCTTCCCAACGAAATTCAAACCGAGCCTTACTTAACAAATCATCCCTTTCTTTGGCACCAGGATGGCCTTTGGCAAGGTCAGCTGCATGGGCTGCAATTTTATAGGCAATCACCCCATCCTTTACATCTTGTTTATTGGGAAGTCCCAAATGTTCTTTGGGAGTCACATAACAAAGCATAGCCGTTCCATACCAAGCAATCATGGCAGCACCAATCGCAGAAGTAATATGGTCATATCCTGGAGCAATGTCTGTGACAAGGGGCCCTAGTGTATAAAACGGAGCTTCCATACAAATCTCTTCTTGGAGCCGAACATTTTCCTGGATGAGATGCATGGGAACATGTCCTGGTCCTTCCACCATCACTTGGACATCATCGGCCCAAGCACGTTTGGTAAGCTCCCCCAAGGTCTTTAGTTCCGCAAACTGAGCTTCATCATTGGCATCATTGATACAACCAGGCCTAAGCCCGTCGCCCAATGAATAGGAAACTCCATATTTTTGCATGACTTTAGTGATTAAATCAAAATGTTCATAGAGAAAATTTTCTTTTTTATGATGGTTACACCACTTAGCAAGGATGGACCCTCCCCTGGAGACAATCCCTGTGATTCGTTTGTCTGTTAGGTGGATATAATCCCGAAGAACACCAGCATGGATCGTAAAATAATCCACACCTTGTTCGGCTTGTTCTTCTAAGGTTTCTATAAATACATTGATGTTTAAATCTTCTACTTTACCTTTTACCTTTTCCAAAGTTTGGTACAAAGGAACGGTTCCAATCGGAACTGGAGAATTCCGAATGATCCATTCTCTGGTTTCATGGATGTTTTTTCCTGTGGAGAGATCCATCACAGTGTCTGCTCCCCAATGCAAAGCCCAACGAAGTTTTTCTACTTCATCTTCAATGGAAGAAAGAATGGCTGAATTTCCAATATTAGCATTAATTTTCACTAAAAATTTTTTACCAATGATCATCGGCTCAAGTTCCAAATGACGTTTGTTTGATGGTATAATTGCGCGACCAATTTTTACCTCATTCAAAACAAATTCAGGAGTCATCCCTTCTCTTTTGGCCACATACATCATTTCTTCTGTGATGATATCTCTTTTGGCATAATAGAGTTGGGAAAAATTCCGATCACCTCTGGACTCTCTGGTTTGGATCCAAGACTCTCGTAGTTTTGGAATTCCATTTTTATAATCGTATTCATTTTCATGGATACAAAACATACCTTCCGTTCGGTAAGATTGAAACTTGGTATGGTTCGAAAGTGTGATGGTTGTTTCTGGGATGGTGATGGGATGTGTGGAGTTCTTTTCCATAATGAGTTTTCCTTAACCGGAAACAGACCCAATGGACCAAACGAAAGAGAGAAAAACTCTACCCTAAAAACTAAGGAAAAAACCTTAATTGGATTTCTTCATTTTTCACGTTTCCCTTCGCAAGCATTACCAGGATCAGGTTCAAAAAGGGTATTTCTCAGCCAAACCTCTGCCCTGATGCCCATAAGAGCAAAGGAAATAGCACCCCTAACGGTTATCTCTTAGGTAAAGACAAAAGAAAATTCTGGCAAGCCAATATTCAAAATTTTCGAAGGATTCAAGTAGGCTTTGTTTTATTCATTCTGGGAAGATACTTGGCCTTCATTTGAGTGTATTTTATTTTTGATAAAATATTTTTTTCCCATTCAATAGGAAACACATCACCAACAAAAAACCGAAATAACCTTTGGATAAGAGAAACTTGTTTCCAATATACCTTATTCTTGGCGGCTTTATACAAAGTTTTAAACTTTTGATTCGTTAAAAAACTCTTTTTCACCTCCGGATATTTTTCCATCAATAATTCAAATATATAAAGTGTATGATCTCCTTCATAATATTGTTCAATGATTTTATCCAAAACAATGATTGCTGAAGCAATATCTTTCGAAAGAAATACCCAGTAGAATGTTGAATTAAAATAATACTCACAGTGCATTACATCATCAGTACTTTTTAATGCCTCAATGACGCGGTCTCTTCCCGAATATAATGTCTGGCCAATTAACAAAAAGCGACTGATAAAATTATCACCCATTTTCATCATCGTATATAGAATATCAAAATGTTGTTTTGCTTCCCTTTCTGCTTTTTCCTCAGAGATTTTCTCGGCTTTCAAACAAAGCAAATGATAGATTTTAACAAACTCCAAAATCGGCGCAGACTCATTAAAAAGTATCGATTCAATGGTTTCTGCAAATTCAATTTGAGGTAAATAAGTTTTACTTCGAAGTTCATCAAACTTAGTTTCAGAAAGTTTGGTTTTCATTAATTCATAAGATTCTTTTAAACTAGGCTCTAGCTCGAAAAGTTTAGGAACGATCTTTTTTTCAAAAAAAGGAGAATATTCACTTTCCTTTTGAATTGGATCAGTTGTATCAAAATAAATCCAACCAACATAAGGAAGAAAAAAATAAATTTCAGAATCAAGAAACCCTTGTTCCAAATAATCAATTAACTCTTCTTTGAATTCCAAATCAATAGCAAATGGGGTTTCAAATTCCTCTAATAATTGACGAATGATAGAATATGGTTTCAAATTTAAGAATTCTTCAGAAATCTGAAAAAAATCAAAAGGTTCCCACTTATAATTATCTACTAAAAAGTTCTGAAGATTCACAAAAGATCTTGCTGCAATTGCATTAAAGGCTAATGCATACTTTTCTTCGAACCGATCACCAGAATAAGAAACAATAGCTAGTTCCACTTGGATCGGACCTATCATTGAGGAAATGTATGGACCTAGATTTGCCGTTTCAACTTCCTCAACTCTTGTTAAATAAAAAATTGGCATCGCTAAATGATTGTCTAATAAATTCTGTATCAGCGTAATCATTGGCTTTCCATACACTTTCAATTCATTTTCTTTTATGGAATCAACGTTTAATTGGAAGGCAAAGTAACTTTGGTTTAAATCGGGTACACAGAGTTTTCTAAGTGTGGAAAGTATTTTAGAAGCTTGGTCTGTGATCATCAATTCTCGTTTATGAGAATCTTCTAAGTTTTGTATAAAAATTGGTGAGTATATTTTAAGTTGGTCTAACCTAGAAACACCTGATAGTCGAAACATTGCCATAGAACAACCCCCGAACATTCATATATACTAACATAAGGAATTAAGTGTAAACCACAATACTTAGAATAATTCTAGTATAAGATAAGGAAATAAATAATAGAGAAAAGCAAAACTCTAGTTTGCCAATTTCACAACCAATTCAATGGAGAGCACAACTAGAAGTTATTTGAGTTCTCGACCTTGCCGGATCATACGATTTACATAAACCTGTAAATCCTGTTTCCCTTTAGGACCAATTTCCGTAAATTGGACTCCATACACTCCTGATTCCTTTGATTTTTTACCAATTTGTCTAATCACACCTCGAGCTAAAAAATCTTCTAAATCTCCAGGAAGAGCCACAAGGATTTCCACGGTTTCATTCATATCCCATTCATCGAAATGATTTGGAGCGATGATTCCAATTCCGCCCATACTTATGTCACTCGCGATTAGAACATCCAAAAGAGAAGCCCCCATTAAATGGATTGCAACTGGTTCATTTTGCAGTGGCTGTACGCGGACGTATTTCCGTTTTTCTTGGATCGGTGCCATTGTTTTCATTTTCTACAGAAATTCTGCCTTGTAAACTAGGAAATAGATCGTCCTTCGTTTGTTAAGAAAGCATAGACCAATCTCCGATATTTGGTATACTAGGGGCGACATGAAATTACGCATAGGTATCCTTTTCCTCACATTTAGTTTGGTATTTGTCCCAAATGGATTTGTCCATGCTAAGGTGACATGTACGGGAGATGCCTGTGGAATTCTGCCAACAACCATTCAAAGTCAGCTCAATAGCGTGGACCAAGCCCTACAATTCCAATACACAGACAAAGTTCTAGCGACGATGTCAGAAGCTGCTGTTGTATCCAATATTAACTCGTCGCTAATGGGTCCAGGAATTGTGAATCGTTTCCAGGTGGGAGCCGGATTGTCTATCGCTGGTCAAAAAAAAGAAGATATCAACGTAGCCTACCAAAGCCTCAGTTTCCAAAAACTTCCAAATGTGGGAGCAGCACTTGCACCTAACTTTATTGTGGCGATCAATCTCGGTTGGTTAATGGGGGGAGGACCTTCCGATACGGAACCCGAATTAAAAACTTTTTTACATCGTTTCAATTTATATCTACATGGATTCAAATTTAATTTTGCGCAAGGTGACGTGCAAAAAGCTCTGGAATCACAAAACAAAAACGTGGAGCTCGGTGGTGACATTACCTCTGGTGGTTTTACTTTACGTTTTCATATCATTGAAAATTATTCCGATGGAATTGGACTATTCGAGTTTTCAGGAATTTCGATGGGCCTTGGACTCCACTACCAAAGACAAGTGATCGACTTAACGTATAACGATAATAAAACACAAACATTAACTCTTGGTCCTGCCATTGGAACATGGGGAGGGGCCACAAAATTCAACTATTCGAGCACAGTCACAAGTGTTCCTCTAGACATTCGAACGGGCTTTCGTATGTTTTATTTCTTCACATTATTTGCAGGTGTCGGAACTTCCATGAACTTTGGAAGCTCAAACTTAAATTTATCACGAACAGGCCCGATCAATTTAGCCCTTGATTCCAATGCCGTTTCTGCTTCCCTTTCTCCAGAGATTGCCGCCCAAATTCCCGCATCAGCACTGGGCCAAACGAAATCGGGGACACTCACTATGGATTTAAGTGGGAAGGCACAAGCACCGAACACAACTAACTTTCTCATTGCGGGAATTGAAATTAATGCCCTGATCACCAAACTCACCTTGGAGGCAATCGTTGCCCAAAACGTTCAATCCGTAATGTTTGGAGCAAAATTTACCTTCTAGTAGTTAGCAGTTGGCACCATTTTTGCAAATTCTTTAGTATACAGCTATTTTAGAAACAGTGCGGGGTTTTCCAAACACTGATTGTTCATTTTCTAAGCAAAACGCTGAACCAAAGGGAGAATTCTATGGCTACAACTATGCAAGAAATCAAAAAACCCATCCTACATGTTTCTTGTGTCCCAAGAAAAGATACAACCCTGCTAAAAATTTCTCTTTCCCAAGATGATTTAGGAATCCTCTACCGAGTCACCTCTGTCTTGTACAATCACGGTTGGGATATTTTAGAGGCGGTGGCAGAAACCGCAAGTGACGGACATGTCCAAGATTTATTTGTGATTCGGAGTTGGGATGGGGGCGAAATGACAGAAGAACTTTTGTCAAAAATCAGAACTGATCTCTACTCTTTGTTTTACGAAGGGAAAACTGTCGCAATGTACTTACGGGAGAATGCAAAAGAAGAAGTTTTGGTGCGTAAGATTGGAGATTCCGAAGCTAGTCTCAAACTTTATAACCCTATCTCATCTGATTTCACCGTTATGGATTTACGTATGAAAGACATTCCTGGGATTTTATTTCAAATTACGGAATCACTTTTTCATTTAGGCATTGATATCATTAGTTTTACAGCTAATAGTTTTGACGGAAAAATTCGCGATAGTTTTTTACTTCGCACTTCCCTTACAGGAGAGAAGTTGGATGAGAAACTGATGTTTCCCATGCTTCGTGCGAAGTTAGAATCTTTTCTTTAGGCCGTTTTTTCTTTTTGCGTAAACAGTAAAAATCCAAATCCAACAAGAAGGACAAAGGATACAAAAAAAGCGAAACTAGGTCCTTTTTGAAAGTATAACAAAGAAAAGACGACTGGTGACACGGCTCTTCCGAGGGATCCAAAACTTCGAAAGAGTCCGAGTGATCTTCCTAAATCACCCTTTCCACTCTCAAGCGATGCAAAAGAAGATAAACCTGGATTGACGAGTGCACTTCCAAATGCTAAAAAGAATAAGGAAACAAATAATCCTGTAAAATGGGTTCCAATGGAAACAAGAAGTCCCATTCCCATCACAACAAGAAAAGCTCCATAAAGAGAAATTCTTTTTTCAGAAATTTTTCCAGACAAACGACGCACCACACCACCTTGCACAAAGATGATGATCATTCCGATATATAAAAAAGTAAATCCTATCTCTTTTGGGGAAAACTGAAAGGTATCAGAGAGGAAAAAATTCACAACAAATTCAAATCCAGAAAAACTAAGAACAAAGAGTAAATTGAGTAAGGAGATTCGAACCAAATTCCTGGATTCGATTTTCCTTAACGATAAAAATGGATGGATCTCTTTTTCTGGGACAAGTTCTGGTTTGGTTTTTGGTAAAAAAGCAAACACTAAAATAACAGTAAGAAGCGAGACAAGAATCGCAAATAAGGCTGAGGCAGGAAACACGACCACACTTCCTTCTTGATAAAAGGAATCCAAAAAATTCCACTGTGAACTTATCCCTCCCAGGAGTGGACCCATCACAAACCCAAGACCGATCCCGGCCCCAAGAAACCCCATCCCAGCGGCCCTTGATTTTTCATCTGTTTGGTCTGCCATCGCCGCCGATGCAACGGACAAATTTCCCCCCATCATTCCCGTAATCACACGGCTGAGAACAAACATCCAAAACTCAGAAGAAAACAACCAGAGTAAATATCCAACAGTATTACCAAGAGTCGTAAAAAGTAAAATGGCCCGCCGTCCCGAATGGTCAGAAAGTCTTCCCCAAACCGGGGCAGCGATAAACTGTAAAAAGCTGTAAATACTTCCCAAAATTCCACCAAACAATACGAAGGTGTATTTTGTATCTCCGCCAAAAGACAAATGGTTTGCGGCAGAATAGAACATTCTGAACAAACTGTCATCACCTTTGGATAAGAAAAATTCTAAGGTTTTAGGGAATAAGGGAAACAGTAGGGAAAAACCCATCATGTCTGTAAAAACGATTAGGAAAAGTATGAATTTGATTCGTTTTGGGGACGTACTCATCTAGACTAATCTCCAAGCACAAATAAAAAAAGCCACAGAAAACTCTGTGGCTATTTCTTAAATTTTACGAACTAAAATTAAAAAACTATCTTGATTTTGCTTTATCAATTAAGACTTTTAATTCATCTAACGTTTGTTTCAATTTTTCTTTTACTTGAGGAGGGATTGCTGTATCAATTTGTTGGTAAATGGATTGATAATTAGCCTGAAGTTTCGCAAGAACTTCATCGTAACTTGCATTTGTTTTCCCAATGGCACCTTGCGCATCAGCAATCGTTTTGCTTAAAAGATCACGAATTTTTTGAGACTCTGCAGATTTGTCCAATTCCCCTTTTGATTTTAGATCATTATAAACTTTCTCTAAATCGACTACAGCAGTTTTTAACTTTTCTTCACCGGAACGAAAGAGAGCAATTCCAGCATTCACAACATCCATAACTAATTTTTCCATACAACTTCCCTATAAAGGGGATAGACCCCTATTTTTGGATTCTAAGTTTAGGAAAATTGATATGGGATTACAATTAAAAAATTCGAATGTACGGATTTTCTATGTGACATAGTTAAGAGAATGACTCGCTTTAACTATTTTCGATGAGTTTCTTGATTTGATCCCGGATTTTTGCGGCAGTTTCGTAATCTTCTGTTTTTAAAGCGTTTTCCAAGGTTTCTTCTAGAATTTGAAGATTTGATTTTGGCAGAGCTTGGATTTTTTTCTCAGAAGAAATACTCTCTCCTTGGATCTCATCTTCTTTCATGATAATTCCAGTTTCATCTAACACAGATTTAGCGATATAGATAGGAGCGTTGGCTCTTAAGGCAAGGGCAATCGAATCAGAAGGCCTTGCATCCAAAGTGATGATTTCTTCATCTTTACGAAGTTGGATTTTAGCATAAAAAGTGCTATCGATGATTTCTTCTATGGTGATTTTAAGAACTGTGGCTCCAAGAGAAGTCAGCATATACAACATTAGATCATGTGTCATAGGTCTTGGGGGTTTCGTTCCATCGATTACAGTGGTGATGGAATGGGTCTCGAGAGGACCGATAAAGATGGGAACCACACGTTTGTCTTCCGAATCTTTTGGTCGTAGGAATACAGCAAAACCCACATTGGTCAGGCTGATATCAGAGATTTTTACTTCATAAAACTCCATAGAATATCGCTACCTTTCCTATTTTGTGGGCCCAGAAGGGCTCGAACCTTCGACCCGCAGATTATGAGTCTGCTGCTCTAACCAACTGAGCTATAGGCCCCACTGACTTCCAATCTTTCGGGGAAATAAGTAGAGACAAGCATAAAACAAAAGAATAGACGTTAAAGCGAAAGAAACAGGTTGGATTCAAAGAATTCAGTGAGATCTTTGCGATCTTTCTTCCACTGAAGCCAGATCCACAATGCAGGTTTCGTTTCCAAACCTATCCAAACTTGGTTGTGAAGGGCGTTTTGGTTACGAATTTGGTCGGCCTGAAAAACTTGGAAGCTTAGATTCCCTACTGTCTTTTGGGTCTCTTTTGGTTCGATTCCCCTCGTAAATACAGATTCTTTCCAAAGAACCTTTTCCACCATTGGTTCATTCCAAGGAAGAGTTCGCACTACCATAAAAAAACCATCTCGTTTCGCTGGATAAACGGTAAGTTTTTTACTAGCTGTAGATTCAATTTTTACCACCACAGGTTCTGGAAAGACAAAAGAAAATGTCTCCCAAACAAACTTTTGATTTGGTTCTACGAGCGTCTGTGAAAGGATCGGAATGGTAGCGAATCCCCAAATCATTAGAGCGGATACCATTCTTTTCATACTCATGGAAATATTAGAGAAACAAACCATCTGGCAAGTCCGAAATTCTTATTTGGGAGTCTATGTCCACTTCCCCTATTGTTTAAAAAAATGCGATTATTGTGATTTTTATTCAGAAGGGATTGGGGCAGCACCAGCTAACGATGAAAAGTCGCTATTTAAGTCCTACCAAAAAGAAATCACAGATAGGATCCTACATTTTCCTGAAATTAAAAAACGCACCATCGATACTGTTTTTTTTGGAGGAGGAACTCCTTCCAAAGCATCTCCCGAACATTGGAAAAAACTTTTAGATTTTTTACGTTCTGAGTTTTCCTTCTCAGACAAACCTGAGATATCCATTGAAGTAAATCCTGAGGACTTAAGTTCAGAACTTCTTTCCGAATACCATTCCATCGGTATCAACCGAGTGAATGTGGGAGTCCAAACTTTAGAAAAAAAAGGACTCGAATTCTTAGGTCGCCATTATGACGAAGATCGTTACCACTCTCTTGTGGAGATCCTCTCCCATTCTCCCATCCAAAGAGTGGGAATCGATTTGATGTATGGAATTCCTGGTGTTTCGAAAGAATCTTTTTTTTCAGACCTCTCTCTCTTTTTAAAGGTAGGACTCCCTCATTTGAGTTTGTATTCCTTAACTTTAGAAAAAGGAACCCAGTATTCTCGTGATGTTTCGAATCAAAAAAAGCAGGAACCAGAAGAAAACCTCCAATCCGAAATCCTTACCCAGTTACCAAATTTACTAAAAGAAAATGGATACCTTTGGTATGAAGTCTCCAATTATGCCAAACCAGGATTTGAGTCCTTACACAATTTGAAGTATTGGACTTATGAACCCTATTTAGGCATTGGTCCCGGTGCTCATGGAATGATTGATGGACATAGGTATGGCAATCCGAGAAATGCGGGACTCTACCAAAAAAAAGAAACATCGGCTAAATATGAAAAGATCGATCCTTCTACAGAGCTTAGCCTAACACTATTTCGGCTCTTTTCTCCTTTTCGGTATTTGGATTTTATTGAAACCTATTTGGATACAAAATCAAAATCTAAGTATTTAAAAACCATTGAAGGTTGGGAAAAAAAAGGTCTATGTACACTTGAGAACGAAATCTTTCAATGGAATCCACAGGCATTACTCTTGTTAGATGATCTTATTTTAGAAATTTCACTCTAAATTTTCTAGATTTCTTTCTTAAAATAATCTCAAAAAAAGATTGCCCATAGACCCCTCTCGAAAAATACTGTTCGTATCCCGGGCCTGTAGCTCAGTTGGTTAGAGCACTCGCTTGATAAGCGAGGGGTCACAAGTTCAAGTCTTGTCAGGCCCATAAAGAAACGGGGCGTTAGCTCAGCTGGGAGAGCATCTGATTTGCATTCAGAAGGTCATCGGTTCGATCCCGATACGCTCCAAAAACCCGTTTCACTTCCCCTACCATTTTAAAAATTTCTTGCTATCTAGTTAGAATTCCTATAAACCTTGAGGCATGTCCGTAAAAGATATTCTAAAAGACAAAGCGTCCTCTGTTCTTTCCATCGAAGAAGATAGAAATGTATTGGAAGCCACTCAAATGATGGTGGGTGCGAAAGTAGGATCTCTAATTGTTACCTTCCAAGGAAAACTGGTAGGAATCTTTACGGAACGAGATTTGATGCGAGTGGTTGCCAAAGACCATGCCAACCTAGACAAAATCAAATTAAAAGATGTAATGACCACACAACTCACCGTGGCAGGACCTGATGAAGATGTGGATGATATTTTAAATAATATGATCACCAAACGGTTTCGTCATATGCCTGTGCTTGATGGTGATAAAATCATTGGTCTTATCTCCATTGGAGATGCTGTCAAAACAAAACTAACAAGGACCCAAGCAGAGATGAGTATACTTAGAGAGTATATGTACGGGCCACACTAAAACAATCGATTTTCTGTTAGGCGAGTAATTGTTTTTTCTAAGACAATTTCTAAGTTTTTAGTATCTTCTCTATTATAAGCGATTAGTTTCTCCAAAGCTTCTTTGTTATTCGTTCTTTGGTACTCAAACCATAATAGAGGAGCCTCTCTTCCATCCATTCCAGCAATTTCTTCCGGTCGAACAAGACCCAGTAACACTTCGGATTTTTTTAATCCTCCTTTGATTCCGATCGAATGCAGAAGATTCATCAAATCAAGTTGGGGATTTTTCACTCGGAAATGGAATTCTTTTTCCAAAAAAGGGATATCAAATCTTTTTCCATTGTAGGTCACAAGGATGTCTTCGGGTGAGATGGAATCAAAAAGGAATTCTAAATCTTTTCCTCTTTCAAAGGTGGACATTTTTTTGTCTTGGTAAAGACTCACAACCGTAGTCACTGAAGAAACAGAGATCCCTGTTGTTTCAATGTCTAAAAAACAAAATCTTTCCGGGAAGTTTTGCCAAAGCCTCCAATATTCAATACTTGGAAGTTCATTTGTAAAAAATGAAAAATTGGCTTCAGACAATTGATGTTCCAATTCACTGAAACGTTCCCATAAAATAGAAACAGAAGGAAGAAGAGGATCATTTTTTTGTTTTTGGTAATGGATGAGAGATTCCCAATCATATACTCCAACACCAAACAGTTGTTTCTCTTTTTTTTCTCCAATGCCTGGAAACAATTGGAGGCTAGACTTTAAATGAGATCCGAACATTCTCTCCATCGCTTTAGGCCTTCTGCCATCCGCTCTTCTGTTTCCCCAAAACCAATCCGAAGGAAACCTTCTTCTTCAAAATTAGATCCAGGCAAAACAAAAACACCTGTTTTTTCAAAAAGTCGATCTGCATATTCTTCTGAAGAAATCCCAGATTCTAATCCAAGCCAACCCACAAGTCCCCCCTCCGGTGCGGTAAATGATTTGGTCTTAGGAAGTTCCCTCCAAAGAGAGGTAAACCTAACGATATTGTTTCTCACACGCGACTGGATAGCAGGTAAAAAGGATTCTTTATTTTTCAAAAGCCCTAGTGCAATTCGTTCGGATAAGGGGGATACCGTATGAGTTAAGTAGTCTTTAAAAGAACGTGCCCTTTGTAAAAAAGATTCTTCTGCCACAAGCCATCCTACCCTAAGCCCTGTGACTCCAAAACATTTGGTAAAGGAACCCGTCCCGTAAAAAAAATGATTTGGATCCACACCCGTCCTTCCAAGCAATCCCTCCCCCGGTAAAAACCGGTAGTGTTCATCGAAAAGGACTTTTTTGTTTTTTTCCCGAAACCAAGTGAGAAGTGTATTCCATTCCCTTTCCGAAAATGTTTTTCCTGTGGGATTGTGGGGATGATTGAGAATATATAAATCTGCATCAATATCTTTCCAAGTGGATGCGTGGAATCCAGATTCATGAGGAACTTGGATGATTTCGGCTCCTAGCATTTTTGGAATTTCATAGAGAGCTTGGAAGGCGGGCCAAATCAGAGCCACCTTGGTTTTGGGTTGTAGCATGATATGAAATGCTAAGTACAAGGCCTCACCAGTACCTGTCGTGACGAGGACCTGGTCTGGCGTTACTCCAGGATAAAGATTGGCAATGGCAGAGCGCAGCTCCAGGGAACCTTGGTTCGGTGCATCGTTCATAGGAAGGTCTTGAAGGTCGGAAAAGGCAATGCCCGCCATCCTTAGCACTTCTTCTAAACGAAAAAACCCAAGCCCACTCTCTCCTAAATTGCAAAATGCTTTTAGGCGAAAACGTTCCAACCTGTCTTCTATGAAAAATTCTCTAGGTTCCAAAATTGATTTCCAGACTACTTAGCTTCAAAAGACTAGTATGTAAGCTATGTTGAAACCAGAAGACAATATCCTATCTTGGACGAAATCACCTTTTTCATCGGAAATCCAGAATGAAGCCAAAAAGGCTTACGAAGATTGGAAGCTTGGGATGAGCTCCGAACTCGTTGATTCCTATGCTGTCCCACTTACATTTGGAACTGGGGGAATTCGCGGGAAAATCGGAAATGGAATCGGCAAGATGAACCTATATACTGTAGGTCGAGCTGCCCTTGGTTTTATCAGTTATTTAAGAGATACTCAAAAAGATCCATCCATAGTCATTGCTTATGATTCAAGAAGGCTTTCCAAAGAATTTGCAGAACTATCTGCAGGCATTGGTGCTAAACTGGGAGTAAAAGTTTATATTTTTCCTAAAGTGACTCCTACACCTCTTCTCTCTTATGCCATCCGTTATTACAAAGCAAGTGGTGGGATTGTTATCACTGCTTCCCATAACCCACCTGAATACAATGGATTCAAAGCCTATCTTGCGGATGGAGGACAACTAGTTCCCCCCGATGATTCTCTCATCATAGGAAGGATCAGTGGAATTCATGATTGGTCCACCATCCCTCTTGTCAAAAAAACAGATAAAGAATATAAAAAGTTCGTAAAACCTGTAGGACCAATTGTTTTCAAAACATATTTAAAGGAATTAAAACAAGCAGGCATTCTTTCTTCAGTCAAACCCAAAACAAGAAATGGTCTTGGAATCGTCTATTCACCGTTACATGGAACTGGTGGAGATTATATGAAAGAGATGTTAAATTTCTTTGGATACAAATCCGTATTTTTGGTTCCTGAACAAAAAAAACCAGATGGTGAATTTCCAACGGTAAAATATCCAAATCCAGAGGAAAAAGAAGCTCTCGCCTTATGTGAGTTTCATGCCAAAAAGAAAAAAGCTGCCATCTTTATTGCCACTGATCCCGATGCTGATCGGCTCGGTGTGGGAGTTCGTCGTCCGGACGGAGAATATGAATACCTAAATGGAAACCAAATTGGTTCCATTATGGCAGCTTATCTTTCAGAAAGGAAAAAATCTAAAACCAAAACCTACCATTTGGTAAAAACCATTGTGACTACGGACTTACAAGAAGCGATTGCGAAAAAAAACGGAATCAAAATCAAAAACGTACTCACTGGTTTTAAATACATTGCAGAAGAGATGAAACAAATCGAAAACAAGAAGAACAATATTTTCTTGTTTGGTGGTGAAGAATCTTATGGATATTTACCCGTACCATTTGTTCGGGACAAAGACTCGCTTTCGAGTGCCCTACTTTTTGTAGAGATCCTTGCAGAAAAAGGTGACCTCCTTTCCTACTTGGATACTATTTATTTAAAATACGGATTGTATCGTGAAAGTTTGTATTCACTAACCTTAGAAGGAAGTTCTGGCCAAGACAAAATTAAAAAATCCATCGAGACATTGCGATCGGAAAACTTAATTGGAAAAACCATTGGAGGACGAAAAGTTGTCGGAGTTCTCGATTACGAAACTCAAAAAGCCGATGGGAAAGCAAAAGCTTCTGTCTTCAAAGGAATGCCAAAATCCAATGTCATCCAAGTGGAATTAGAAGGAAATGCCAAACTAACCATTCGCCCTTCAGGAACAGAACCAAAGGTAAAAGTGTATTCTTCCTTTGCTTCTTTAAAAAAACCGAAAAAACAATCAGAAATTTCCGGACTTTGGGATTCTCTCGGAAAAGAAATCTCTAGGGCAGAAATAGAATTTTTACAACTAACAGGTCTTAAATGAGCAACAATACCAAAACCAAATTTGAAGAAATCAAAAAACTTTCGGACAAGTATCTCCTAAACACATACAACCGTTATCCGGTTGCCTTTGAATATGGTGTGGGAGAGATGATTTTCGACCAAGACAACAAAGGATATATTGACTTTTTAGCAGGAATTGCTGTATCAAACTTGGGTCACGGAGAGGCGGATTTAATTGAAGCCATGCGAAACCAAATGGATAAAATCCTCCATTCGTCGAACCTCTATTATTCGGAAGAACAGGCAAAACTTGCTGAAGTCATTATTGAAAATAGTATCCCTGGAAAAGTTTTTTTATGTAACTCAGGAACAGAAGCAAACGAAGCTGCCTTCAAACTCATGCGTCGACATGGTGTGAAAAAAAATATAGATAAACCCGTGATCCTTGCACTTCACTCCAGTTTTCACGGTAGAACTCTTTCGGCTATGACCATGACAGGAAACGAATCCGTTCGTTCTGGATTTGGCGAACTTGCCTCTGATGTTTACTTTGTAGAAGCCAATAACGAAGACTCTCTTATCCAGGCCTTCGAACAATACGGAGATTCCATTGCCGGAATCATTATGGAACTCATCATTGGGGAAGGTGGAGTCATTCCCCTTAGCCAATCGTTTGTAAACTTAGCTCGCAAACTCACAGAAGAAACGGGTTCCCTTCTCGTCTTCGATGAAATCCAAACAGGAATGGGTAGAACAGGAAAGATGTTTTGTTTTGAACATTACGGAATGTATCCAGATGCTTTTACTCTTGCCAAAGCACTTGGATCAGGATTTCCGATTGGTGCCCTTGTGGTTGCCAAAGAATACGAAACGGTTTTAGAGCGTGGGATGCATGGATCGACTTTTGGTGGAAACCATTTGGCCTGTGTGGCAGCATACGAAACATTCAAAATCATTTTATCACGTAACCTACTTGACCATGTTTCTACCATCTCGGAACAAATGTTCGCAAGGTTAAAAACCATAATGGAATCAACCGGAAAAATCAAACAAGTGCGAGGACGTGGTTTACACATTGGTGTGGAATTGTATTCCGAATCGAGACCAGTTGTGGAAGAATGTTTGAAACGTGGACTTGTTGTGAATAGTACAGCAGGGAATGTCATTAGAATTATACCTCCACTCATCTTAAGCATTGAAAAGGCAACAGAAGGATTGGATATTTTAGAATCAGTATTAAAGGATATGAAATGAAAAAAGTAGCAGTACTTGCCGGCGACGGAATTGGACCAGAAGTAATGGAAGTGGCCCTATCAGTGGTCAAAAAAGCATTAGGAAACAAATCTTCCGAATTTACCTTTGAACTCGCATTAGTTGGTGGTGCAGCCATTGATGCCACTGGATTTCCTCTTCCCGATGAAACCCTAAAACTTTGTGAATCATCCAGTGCTATCTTTTTTGGATCTGTGGGTGGACCTAAGTGGGAAACACTTCCTCCAGACAGACAACCAGAACGCGGAGCACTCCTCCCACTCCGAAAACATTTTGATTTATTTGCAAACCTTAGACCCGCAATCATCTATCCCGAACTTAAAAAAGCAAGTCCCATCCGTGGCGACATCATCGGCGATGGATTAGACATCTTAATTCTCAGAGAATTAACTTCTGGGATCTACTTTGGAAAACCAAAAGGCAGAGAAGGCAGTGGGCCAGAAGAATTTGCCTATGATACCATGAGGTATTCTCGTCGTGAGATCGAACGCATCGCTCGTACTGCCTTTGATGCAGCAAGAAAACGAAATAAAAAAGTAACGAGCATTGATAAAGCAAACGTTTTAACGACATCAGTCCTTTGGAGAGAAGTTGTAGTTGCCCTTCATAAGGCCGAATACTCCGATTGTGTTTTGGAACACCTTTATGTTGATAATGCTGCGATGCAGCTCATCGTAAAACCAAAACAATTTGATGTGATGCTCTGCGAAAATATGTTCGGAGACATTCTCTCTGATGAAGCATCCATCATCACAGGATCCATTGGGATGTTACCTTCTGCTTCCCTTTCTGAATCTGGTTTTGGACTTTATGAACCATCCGGTGGCTCCGCTCCTGACATTGCAGGCAAAGGAATCGCAAACCCCATTGCACAAATCCTTTCTGGAGCCCTCATGTTACGATACTCTTTTGGATTGGAAACCGAAGCAGTGGCCATCGAAAACGCCATTCGAACGGTTCTAAAGAAGGGTTTTCGCACAAGAGATATTGCCGAAGAAGGGACATCCGTCCTCGGTACAAAAGAAATTGGTGTTGAAATCGAAAAGGCACTTGGCTAAACTACGGAAGAACTATTATGCAAACTGGCATCGGACCGACAGGCAGACCTTACCAAATTCTCATTGCTGAGAATTCCAAATTCCAATCCAAACAGCTCCAACAAATTTTGGAATCGGAAGGTTTCAAAATCATTGGAGTTGCCGAAACGGGTAAAGAACTTTTGCAAATGTACAAAGACAATCGCCAACAGATTGATCTTGTCACCATTGAGATTTTTTTACCTGAGGTAGATGGATACGCTGCTTTTTGGGATATGAAAGAAATGGGAGTTCTTCCAAGAATTCTTTTTATCTCCGAAGAAAACACACCTTCCGTAATCAAAGCACTTCTTGAAAATGGGGCGATGGATTATATTGTCAAACCGATCAAACGAGAAAAGATCTTAGAAAAAATCAAAGAAACCTTACTTAAGATTCCCAAAGTATAAAGTTTAAATTGCGGCCTTCTTCTTTGGCTCTATGGCTAAAGTAAAGAGGGCTACCATAAACATTCGTATGGGAATTTTCCACTCCGCCTAACCTTTGGAATTTTTCTTTTACTCTTTTCTCAATCGCAAGTCCCACATCTAATAAAAACTTATCCTTTCCTTTAGGAAAACATACCTCTTCCCCTAAATGAGAAAAAAAATTGGCTACATCGGATCCAACTTCATAATCAGAACCTTGGATATAAGGGCCAATTTCCATATGAAGTTCCTCCTGTGAAAAACCCATTTCAATTACCTTTTCAATCATTCGTTCTGTGATACTAAGACTAGCTCCCTTCCAACCAGAATGGATTATCGCAACCAACGGACGTTTACTAGAATACAAAAAAACAGGAACACAGTCCGCCGTGCGCACAACTAGCAATCGATTGGGTAATTCAGTATATAATCCGTCACCTTCCCAAATGAGATTAGAACTAGCAGCATCACCACTTGTTTCTAACATTACTTGATGGATGGAATCACCATGCACTTGGTTTAGGATTACAAAATTATCTAAATTACTAATTCGCTCTCTTTTAATCCATTTCTCTGTATATACTTTCCAAACATCCGCTGTTTTCGGGAAGGAGGAAAAATCATTTTGTAAACAAACAAGTGATTGTTTGCCAGCAGTTCCATACTTAATATTTCCATAAACTGTCGAGATTTCTTGAATCAATTCCATTTTAATTTTTAAAAAACTCTCACTTTGTTTATATCCCAATGATTCAAACTGAATTGTTGATAGAGGTAATCGCAATTCCAATCGTCACGAACACATAGGGTTTGAAATTTTTTTGGATCAAAAACCCTAACATAAAAACGGATAGGAATGTTTCTCCAAGTGTATTGAATATATGGCAATGTCTTTCCTGGAAGTCGATTATCTAATAAAATTTCTATATTACGAGCTTCTAGATCACTTTGGTTTAACTCACCTTCATGACCAATTCTACCTCTTATGGAAACTTTTTTCTTCGCAAACTCTCTATCAGTTAAACCTGATTCCGCTTCAAATGCAAAAGAAGGTCTTAAATAATAAATAAAATGTGCCTGCGCACCAAAGAAGGCAACACGGAAATCCGAAAGTACACCTGTATCATAACCACCTGTCCGAATCAAATGATCCTCATAAAACATTCGTTCTTCGACAATTCCATGCCAATCAGGTATCCGTGTTCCTTGTATTTTTAAAGGATCTGCATGCACTGCCGCAGATAAAATAAATAAAAAAGCCACAATAATTTGGTTCTTTGTATATAATCGCAAAAATAACGAATTCTTTTGAGATTCAATTTGAGAATTCATGTCCCATTGGTGAATTTGGCGAAACGCCAAGTAAGATAGATACGGTAAAATAGGAATCCAGAATCGAATTCCCATAAAATCACCACCCACATACAAAACATAAAAAATGTATAAAACAAGTGAAGAAAGTAGGTATCGACATTCTTTTCGTTTCAAAAAGGTTTTATAAATTTGAATCCCAGCTAATACCAATACCAAAAAATAAAGTGGATACGACTTTAAGAAATAAAGAAGATAATAAAACCCTTGAGAAAAATAAGCGCCCTTATTTCCTTTTGCATAAAAAGTATTCGGAAGGAAATCATCATAATAAAGAAAACGAAAACACAAAAATCCAAAAAACAAAAAACCAAATAAAACTGGTTTCCAACTCCTCTTTCGAAAGAGCCAATCAAGGGAAGCTATGGATAAAAAAAGTGTTCCTTCGGGGCGAACGAGAGCCGAAAAGAAAAAAACTAAAAAAAGAAAGTCATTTTCCTTTTCCCATAATAAAAACCCGGAACAGACTAAAAATGTAAAAAGAGAAGTCTCTAACCCGGAAGTTGCAAAGATATAAAAATGAAAGAATAAAGATAAATGTACAAGAAGGAGCGGATAGATTTTTCCAAAAGAAATTTTATTTTCTTCATAAAAGAAAATAAGAAGTGTCATCAAATAAAAGAAAATCCCTAAAAATAGAGAAAGGAATTGTGGTTCTAGTTTTAAGAAAAAACCTATGGAAAGCATAAGAGTCCAAAGGAAATTTGTATAACCCTCTACTCTTTCTCCTAAATTAAAAACAAACCCTGACCCCTCATACAAATTTCTCGCATAAACAAAACTAATATAAGCGTCATCACAGATCCATTTCCATTTATAACTTTGGTAAAATGCAAAAAAAATAAAAAGTAAGGAAAGTAAATAAAAAGGAAAAAAATTCCGTTTAAACATTAACATGGATTAATCCAACTCAAATGATTTAATAAATTCTTCAATGATTTGAATGTGATCCATCTCTGGGGTTGGATTCTCCTCCGACGGTTCATATAAATAATCATCAAAAACGTGAAAATCAAAAATTTTTAACTCAAAGTCTGGCAATGTAATGATGATATTTTCCGCATGTATATCAAAAATTAATTTTTCTTCTTCAGCCAAATATTTGGTAACCTCAATCACTCGATTGAAGTCCACAGCAATTTTTTTAAGTTTTGATTTTGAAATTACACCAAACCTGTGAGAGTCAAAGTTTAATTTCCACTTGGGAAAAAGTTTTCCCATAATCGGATTTTGATCTAACTTTTCATTTCGAATAGTGAATTCTTTAAGATGTTTACCAGCAAGTAACGGCTGTTGGTCGCAAGGTGTTAGAGTGACGTTGGGGATTCCAAATGGGTTATTTCTGATCCGCATCCCCATAAAAAAACGGGTAGGTACTACTAAATCGGGGATAAGAGACTTTAATTTCCAATAGTGTAATCTTTCTAATCCCAAACGTTTGAATTTAAAATCGATTTCATCTTTTTTGGAATCACGCGAGGTTTGTTTTTTTAAAAAGTTTTGTAACTCCACCTCCTCGGGCTTCAAAAACCTAGAGAGGTCTTTACCAACTTCTTTAAACAGGGATCCAAAGATCGCATCAGAAGGTAACTTTGATTTTCCTATTTTTACAACTTGATTCCAAGGGAGTTTATAAACAAATTTATAAGAACCACGACCAATGTAACCGTCCTGAGACAAAGGCATAAAGTTATCTAAAAATTCACGATCATAACGATAGGTGATTCGGAAAACATGTGATACCGGAAAAAGTTTTTCATAAAAATTACGAAAGAAACCAGACTTTCGTAAAACTTCATCAACGGGAAGGTCCTCAATGGGAATAGGGATTTCTTTTTTATCTGGATCGACAAACAATTCTTTGTCGAGACCTTTCTCCAAAAGTTCCAAAAACTGGGGGATTTTACCCCAGTTTGGATATTGGTTCCACAGTTGGGATATCCGATCACGTATTCCTTTGATCGGGCCCTTTTTTTCAGACATACTTAATTTCTACTTCCAGCGAACAATGGATTCGTAATCAGTAAATTTTTCCTTTCGGGAAACTGCATTTGATAAACTTTTATCTTTTTCTTCATCATACCACCAATAGTCTGAAGAAAAACTTTCATCACCATACTTACCCAAAGGTAAATTAGGAACTCCATATTTTTGCCAATAAAGAAGCCTAGTACTTGGTAAATGCCATAACAAAACATAAGGGTATTCTTTATAAACTATGCGATCGATTTGTTTTAAAATTTCATTTCGTTTGGAAACCGAAAATTCGGTTTTCTGTTTTTCAATGAGTTTATCAACTTCCGAAATTTTTAATCCAGGTAAGTTTGGTTGTCCCTCTTCATCTGCATATTTTGAAAGCCACTGTGATTCAGGATCTTTAAATACACCAGATCCCCATGCAGCCCAAGTCATATCAAAGTCGTATTTATCTACTCGTTCACTCCAAGCGGCCAAATCCAAAGTATCAATGGATGCCCTGATTCCGACTTCCTTTGCTTTCTCTAAAAATACTGTGAAATATTTTTCTGTTTTTTTATCTCGATCTAAAATTGAAAATTGGAATGGTCTCCCATCTTTTTCCAAAATCCCTTCGGCGTTTGGCTTCCAACCAGCTTCGGTTAAAAGTTTCCTAGCTTTTTCAATATTAAATTCTGTAGGTTGGTTCGGATTTTTTTCGCCACCTAAGTAAAAATCAGGATAATAGCTATTAGTTGGATCATACTCACCATACGCAAGTTTATCGATCATGAGTTTACGATCCACAAGTAGATTCATCGCTTCTCTCACTCGTTTATCAGAAAAGATGGCCCGCCTGGAGTTCATGGCCCAACCCTGGAATCCGATTGGTTTTAAATTAAAAACCCTTTGTTTGGCGATCCAATTTTTATCAAATGGTTCTCCTTTGGCTTCCTCAACCCAAACATATGCTGAATAAACTGGATAAATGTCGATATCGCCTTTTTTGAATGCTTGGAGTGCAACAGCCTCCTCGTTATAAACTTTATAAACAATTTGATCAAAGTTATTACGACCTTCGTTAAAAGGATAAGCCCTTTGCCACCAGTCCCCTCTTCTTTCTAGTTTAATATAACGATTCTTTTTAACCTCAGTGATCTTATAAGGCCCCGATACAATTGGGAATTCCATATTCTCTTTATTAAAATCTTTTCCTTCAAAATGATGTTTCGGTAAGATAAAAATAGAAGAGGCAACATCATTAAAATTATTCCAATGAACTTCCTTTGCTTCAAAGACAACTGTTAAGTCATCTAACTTTACTGGTTTTAAGAATCGTGATAAGGAAACACGAAACACTGCTGTTCCATTTTTTGGATTCATAATTGTATCGTAAGTAAAAATCACATCATCGGCAGTTACAGGTTTTCCATCCGACCAACGTGCATTCGGATCTAAATAGAACGTAAATTTCTTTTTATCGGGAGAAATTTTCCAATCTCTTGCTAGATGAGGAATCGTTTCCAAAGTCAGAGGATGGTATCCTGTAAGTGGTTCATACAAACTAGTGAAGATCCTTGCAGTAGTTGTAAACTGGTCCAAATAATAATTCAAAGATTTCGGGAACTGATGGGAATAAACTCGAATCCTTCCCCCTTTTTTGGCCTTAGGATCAGCCACAGGATTTTTCATACGAAGGGCATTGGGAACAGAAGCCATATCCCCTTCCCAAGGAAGGTCATTTACCTTGGACATGGACTCTTTTGTTTCTTCTTCAGAACAATGGAGGAGGAAAGCCATTGTTAAAAGTCCTGTCAGACTAAACAAAACTATCTTGCGTAATGAGGAACTGTATTTGAACATTTGAACTTTGTTATGAAACATCACTTCCATCAAATCCGTTTGTACGAGATTGGCTCAAGGCTTTTTTGTACAAAAATGAAGGAACCTCTCGAATCTGCTTTCCCTTCCTTAAAGAATTCCCTTCCTTTTTTATGGGCTGATGAAATTTGGCTTATGGGAGTTTGGAAAAATAGCCCCAAATCTCAGTCCATTGCCCGTTCTATGCCACAACTCCAACCAGGATTCCAAACCGTAAAATACCCGCTCCTTGCTGAAGATGTCTATGGTTCACCATACGCTATTTATTCTTACACACCTGACCCTTTAGTGTCTTCCAAAGACAACCTAACAAATGTATACAAGCAAATCCATGAATGGAATAAAAAACTAATCTTAGACTTTGTTCCAAACCATATGGCCATTGATTCCCCACTCATTGATTCGAATCCCCATTTATTTCTTATCGCAAATGAATCGGTCTCAGAAAAAAATTCATTTTTACATCCGAATGGGTACCGTTATGTTCATGGCCGCGACCCTTATTTTGATGGATGGACAGATACAGTTCAATGGGATTTTTCAAATCCCGATGTGGAACAAAAGCACATTCAAATTTTAAAGGAAATCGCAAAAGTCTCTGATGGTGTTCGCTGTGATATGGCAATGTTACTTATTCCTGATGTATTTGAAAAAACCCATGAAAAAAAATCTGTATATGATTGGAAACGAGTCATTGATACTGTAAGACAAGACTATCCAAATTTCAAATTTTATGCGGAAGCCTATTGGGGAACCGAAGATAGGTTACTCGGATTAGGTTTTGATTCCACATATGATAAATCTATTTACGATGCTCTGAAAGAGAATCGATTCTACTTTGTCTCTCAAAGTTTAAAAGAAAATGCAATGAAAATCAAAATACGTTTTCTAGAAAATCATGATGAAGAAAGAGCAAAACACCAGTTTGGTGAAAATTCGCACGCTTACTTTAGTTTACTTTCTTTCTCCGAATGTATATTATTATTTCATGAAGGGCAAAATCTGGGTTTGAACAAAAAAATCCCCGTCCAAATGATTCAAACAGATCCAGAACAATCAAATCCAACGACAGAAGCTTTTTACAATCGTGCACTTGAAACCATTTCTAAAAGAAATTCGAGTAGCCTGTCCTACCAACCAAATTACAAAGAATTTAATGGTTCTCCTATTTTTATCAGGTCCATTGAAACAGGAAATCAGACAGAACTAATCTTATGGAATGAATCCAACAGGGAAGTCTCAGGTTGGATTCCCTTCCAAGAAGGAATCCAATTTCAAAAAAGCCTAACTGATCTAGTGGCAGGTGTCGAATACCCACAAACAAAATCAGAGGAAGGAATTTATTTCAAATTAAAACCCAACCAGGTGCAATGGTTTATTTTTTAACTCTTTCTGCAAAAACTACACCTTGGATCATTCGTAAATTTTCCAAAATTTCCTTGAGTTGATCCAAGTGATCTACTTCTAACATAAATTTGGCAGTAAGAGTTCCATTCGGATGCGAAGAAGCCCCTGCTTCTAAAATATTTGTTTCAGTACTAGAAATTGACTCTACCATAGATAAGTAGATACCTTGTACGTCTTTTGCACGCACTTCGATTTGAATTGGAATGGGTTCCCCAGGACCTTCCCAACGAACCGGGATTGTTTTCATCCACTCGAGTTGTTTACTTGCAGTTGTACAATCTTTTTTATGAACACTCACACCCCGACCTCTTGTAATAAAACCAATGATTTCATCTCCAGGGATGGGCGTACAACAAGATGCTACTCGAACTGGCACATCATTCCAACCCGCAACAGAAATTCCGAATTCTTTGGAATCTTCTTGGTGTGGGTTTGTTTTATGTGGCTTTTTAATCTTAACTTTTTTGATTTCTTTAATTGTGTTTTCATCAATAGCAGGTGTCTGCGCTTCCAAAACAGAACCAATGGTTTCTCTTTGTGAATCTTCTTGTAATTTTCGAAAATAAGCACGTAACTTCTGTCTGGCGCCAGAAGTTTTCACAATTCTTAACCAAATAGGAGATGGTTTCGAATTTTTTTCAGTGATGATTTCTACTTGATCCCCAGACTTTAATTCCGTACGAAGTGTAACCATCCTTCCATTGACCTTGCCGCCTCTTGCGTGTAATCCAACATCCGTATGAATGCGGAAAGCATAATCTAATACTGTAGCACCTTTTGGCATCTCAATAATTTCACCTTTAGGAGTAAAAACAAAGACTTCATCTTCATGGAGGTCATATTGAAGTTCCTCCATAAATTCTTTGGAATCAAGACTTGGGTCTTGCCAAGATTTCAAAATTTCCAACCATTTCATACGGAAGGCATTTTCTACACCATTCTGTAAGATAACGGATGTTCTCGAAAGATTGGTAGATTCTTTATATGCCCAGTGAGCTGCTACTCCATTTTCAGCAATGGCATTCATATCCTTGGTTCGAATTTGCACTTCCATTGGACGACCATCAGGACCAAATACTGTTGTGTGTAAAGATTGGTATAGGTTCGTTTTCGGAGTGGCGATATAATCTTTGAACCTCCCAGGAATAGGTGTCCATAAAGTATGTACAATTCCAAGAACACCATAACAATCTTTAATTTCATTGGTGATGATCCGAACGGCACGTAGATCAAAAATCTCAGAGAATGATTTTTCCTTAGTCACCATCTTTCGGTAGATCGAATAAAAGTGTTTTGCCCTACCTTCGATTCTTGCATCAATACTAATCTCAGCTAATCTTTGTTTGAGAATGATTTTTATCTTTTCAATATATTCATCACGTTCTGATTTTTTTGCAGAGACTCGTTTTTTAATTTCTTGGTATTCTTCTGGATGTAAAGATTGAAATGCTAAATCTTCTAATTCAAACTTTACTTTATAAACGCCCAAACGGCCAGCAATTGGAGCATAAAGAGACAGGACTTCTTTCGCGATTCTTTTTTGTTTTTCTTCTGGTTGGAACTTAAGAGTACGAACATTATGAGTTTTATCAGCAAGTTTGATGAGCATCACTCGCACATCTTTAATGGTTGCCAGTAACATCTTTCGTATATTTTCAGCTGCTTCTGTTTCTTTTGATTGGGATTTAATCTCCGAAATTTTAGTTACACCTTCCACAAGGGCAGCGATATCCTCACCAAACTCACGAGCCATATCCTCTTTTGTGTAACTTGTGTCTTCCACAACATCGTGCAAAAGGCCCGCTGCAATGGCCCTCTCATCTAAACCTAATTCATCTAAAACGGACGCAACGTTCATGGGATGAATGATATAAGGTTCCCCCGACAAACGTTTTTGTCCTTCGTGCATTTTATCGGCGATATGGTATGCTTTTTCAATTAATACAGCTTTCTCTGGCCCAAGCCTTTTCCCTACTGCGTCAAATAACTCCTGTTTATCTTTGATATCTTGGTATAATCCCATTATTTAATGTCCAAACTTATATCTAAAAATTTTACAGTATGAGTTAAATAACCCATACTCACACCAATATCTTCAAACTTAGATAGAAATTTTAATTTTCCAGGAGTTATCCCACCAGAACATTCAATGCGAATCTTAGGTGATTTCTCTTTAATGAGTGAAATAGCTTTTTCGGTATCGGAATCGGAAAAATTATCTAACAAAATGATATCAGGCTTTGAATCAATAGCTTCATTAAGTTGAGACAGGCCATCGATTTCCAGTTCTATTTTTTTCCCTGGATTAGCATTTCGAACAATTTGTACAGCCGATTGGATGGATCCGGCTTTTGCAACGTGATTGTCTTTTAACATTGCCATTTCGGATAAATTCAATCGGTGGTTTGCTCCCCCACCAGTATATACTGCATACTTAGCAAGTTTTCTGTAACCTGGTAAAGTTTTTCTTGTATCTAAAATTAGAAGATTGGGGAACTCACGTGCCACCTTACTTGCGTTTGTCGCAATTCCAGATAGGTATTGTATAAAATTTAATAGAATTCTTTCCATCTTAAGCACGTCCACAAGAGAGCCTTCTAAAGTGCCAATGACAGTTCCTTTAGAAAGATCCGCGCCATCGGAAAGTGTTTGGTTCCATTTTACATTTGAATTGGTTTTCCTAGTGAGACAAGGTATTACGGCAAGCCCGCACAATACTCCCTCTTCTTTTGCCAGTAACTCCGCCTTACATTTTTCATTAGATTTAAATAAGGAATCTGTGGTGATGTCACCCGCAGGCAAATCCTCTTCTAGGGCAAGGGTTACCAATGCCTCAAAGTCTTTTTCTGAAATTTCCGTAACTGGTTTTGTGTATCCTCGAGTCATATCATCCTACCATTTAGACAAAAAAAAAGCTGCCTTTACGACAGCTTTTTTTCCTTTCACCTAAACCTTGTTTATTGTTTAGGAGCTTTTCCAATTTTCCCTGTTTTAGGAGGGATATTCAATTTTTGTTTTGGATAAATTAAGTTTTTGTTACGAATCGACTTACGATTTGCTTCAAATATTCTTGGCCAAAGTTTAGCATCATTATAGATATCTTCCCTATCAGCAATTCTCCAAAGGCAATCAGCAGGATTTGATTTCTCTACAGTGTAACGTTTCCATCCGCCAGTCAGTTCTTCAATCTGTGACGAAGAAGCTTTCTCTGTTGTTTCATCGGTAGTTGTTGCAGTAGTGGTAGTATCTGTTTCCACTGTTTTACGATCTTTTTTCGTTACTGCAGTTTTCCCTTTTAAAGTTTCGATTTGGTCAATCGAGATTTCGGCCAAACGAATGGCTTCTTCGGACTGAGCAATTGAATCGTCGTATTTTTCTTGCTCTAAAAGATTTTCAGAAGCTTTAAGAGACTCGTTAGAAGCTCCTAAGTTCTCTTGTGTACTTGCATAAGATTCTTTTGCATTTGATTTAAGGTAAGTTTCTGCGTTTAACTCACTAAACCGAGCATTCGCATCTTCCACCACTTCACGTGCTTGTAAGTTACGATTTTTAGCGTGATCTTTCACGGCATCTGCCAATAGGGAGGCGGAAGCTAAACGAGCCGATTTAATTTTCTCATCAGCAGTTTTTAATCGACCAGCTTCAATGTCTTCACGTGCAGAAGCCACTTTTGCTTTTTCTTCATCAATAGCAGCAGGATTTCCGCCTTTGGAATAAGTATAAGCTTTTTCTAATAGAGCATCTACTTCGTCAGCAGACCCACGAATAGATCCAGACCTGTCGAGAGCCACTTTTTTTGCGTCTAAACTAATCTTTGTAGCTTCCACAAAACTATTATGAGCATCTTCATATTCCTGTAAGGCAACCGTGCGTTTTAATTCTTTTGCAGTTTCGTCTTTGTCTTCACGAAGGTAAGAAGCAAGACTTGCATCCGCTTGTGCTAATTTTGTTTCCCCAGCATCACGAGCAGAAACCGCTTTTTTAAACTCTTCAGGAGAGAATTCGGTAGCATAAGCTTCGTCTGCTGCATCAATGGCAGCCACTGCTTCTTCACGAGATTTAGCAGCAAGTTTTGGTAACGTTTTTTCTAAAGCATCATAAGCTTTTGATATGGCATAGTCCGCACTTTTTTTAGAATCAGATGCCTTCTCTTCTGCGGCAAATTCATTGGCAGATGCCAAACTTTTTTTGGCTTCAGAATATTCTTCTGGTGCAAATTCCTCTGCTGAAAGTCTTTCCGCTCTTTCTACTTGCGATTTTGCAAGGGCTAGTTCTTTTAGAGGCAATTCTTGAGCGCAATTAACGAATCCAATAGAAAACAATACCAATCCAGAGAGAAAGACCGCTGTCTTTTTCTTTCTTAACATAACAAACTCCTTAATGTTCTTCGGGGGGATTTTGTAAGAGAGAAGCGCAAAATACGCTTCCCCTGTTACTTAAAAGCTGTGACGGCTTCGTCTTCGCTGTCGAAAATTTCAAAAAATGAAGTCAACTTGGTGAGTTCAAATACCTTACGAACAGAACCTGCTACGTTGATAATTTTAAGCCCACCTTGGTATTTCTTCAAGTTGGACAAACTTGAAATTAAAGCTCCAATTCCGGAAGAGTCGATGTAGGATACCTTCTCGAGATTGATGACGATGCAATACTTTTGTTCTTCGATCAATTTAGCGATTACATCCTTGATCTCAGGCGCGTTATAAAGGTCGATTTCCCCGTTAATATCGAGGACTACGATTTTATCTTTTTCCCTTCTGGTAATTTCCATGTGTGTCTAGAGACTCCTCAATGAAGCTACAATCTATGTAGAAATGACGGTACAATTGCATTCAAAAAAAAGAGATACGTCAACCTAATAATTTTAGCTACCAAACAAATTTTTCCAATGGTCATAAAAACTCTGAAATTTGCCTATTTCTATGGACTTTCGCATCTTTTCCATGAAGCTTTGCATAAAATATAAGTTGTGATACGTTGAGAGCGAAAAGGCAGAGAGTTCCTTCACCTTATGTAAGTGCCGAATATAGCCAAGGCTATATGTTGTGCATACCTTACAACCGCACTCAGGATCAATAGGGCTCTCAGAGAATCGATGTGATTCATTTCTCAAATTGATTTTGCCTTGAGAGGTGAATACTTGGCCATTTCTCGCATTTCTTGTCGGCAGGACACAATCAAACATGTCGATCCCGTTCTTTACTCCTTCTAAAATATCGACAACGGTCCCTACACCCATTAGATAACGTGGGCGAGCCTTGTCGAAAAACGGTGCCATACATTCTAAAATTCGAATATATTCCGGTCTCGGTTCCCCTACACTGAGGCCCCCAATGGCAATTCCTGGAAAATTTATATTTTGTAATGTATCTAAACTTTTTTTTCTTAAAGATTCGTTCACACCGCCTTGGACAATCGGAAATACATTTTGTCCACCCGGGTTTTCCATCCAATAGTTGTATGATTCCTTAGCCCAGCGGTGAGTTCGATCCAAGGCCAATTCCAATCGTTTCAGGTCACTACCAAAAGGCGCACAATCATCAAGTACCATCATGATATCGGAGCCAATGGATCGTTGCATATCAATGACAGAAGAAGGTGTGAACCTGTGATGGCTTCCATCAATATGAGATTGAAACCGAACTCCGTCTTCTTCAAATTTAAAAAGACTGGCAAGACTAAAGACCTGGAATCCACCTGAATCGGTGAGTAATGCCCTTTTGTAAGACATGAAGTTTTTTAGGCCATGAAAATGATCTAAAACCTCTTTCCCAGGTTTTAAATACAAATGATAGGTGTTAGCAAGAATTAAATTGTAACCGAGTTCATCGATGTCAGAGGAAGAAAGCGACTTGATACTTCCCCTTGTTCCCACTGGCATAAAAATGGGAGTCTCTATTTGAACCCCGTTAAGTATAAGCGTTCCAGTTCTTGCGTAAGATCCAGGGTCTTTTGATTTTTCTGTAAAAATAGAAGACACTATTTTTTAATTTTATGTTCGCAAGTGGCAAAGTTCAAACAATTACCAAAAATATTCAAACTATGCCCAGTAATGGTAAATCCATTTTCTGAAGCTGCTTTGTTCTGTAGTTCCTCAATTCGTTCGTCGATAAACTCTACAATACGGCCACATTGCATACAGATAATGTGGTCATGATGTTCATGACCAATGATATGTTCGTAGTATTTGTAATCCTTACCAAAATCGTGTTCTTCGAGTAATCCGGCTTCTACCATAATGGCAAGAATTCGGTAAATTGTGGCCTTGGAAATTCTATCCTTATTGTCTTTTAGTTCGTCCAAAAGACCTTCAGCGGTAAAATGATTGTGGGATGAAAAAATCTTCTGCGCAACTAACAAACGTTGGTTGGTTATTTTTAGTCCTTTTTCTTTCAAATACTCTTCAAAGGCGAGCATTTCTTTTTTTGTGTCGTCGTTGGAAATCGGATCGTTTTGCAAGGTTTATCTCCTAATGATTCAACTTAATTCAAATTTCCAGAAAGAGAATAATACCAGGCTCTTTCTGATTCTTCAGCGATTCGAAGTGCCATCACCCTAAGCAGGCGATTCTGAGCTTCCAATTCTGATTCCCGAAATCCAATCTGAGTAGAAAAATGAACCCGTCCAGGAATTTCACTGCGTTCCATCGGGATTTTGTTGCCCGTCTCTGCCTCAATGATTTCCACCCGAGTGACTACAAACAGTTCCGAGGTAATTTGTCTGTCTGCAAGATCCATAAGATCTCCGACTTGTTGGTAGTGAACAATCTCTGCATACAACCGGTATTTCGCGAGAGTTTTTTCTCTGGTTGTGATAAACCTTCCTCGTCTGTCAATTTCTTCCATAATCATTTGGGTGAGGCGCGTATGCATTCCTGGTGAGTAGGTATTGTTTCTCACGTTTTGAATGTAGATCATCCTTTTGGAATCAGGGACGGGAACCCCATCGATTTTGGGAGGTCTTCCCGGCTCCTTGGATAGAAAGGCACAACCAGAAAAGGCGAAGATAAGTAAGGATAAAATGCCTTGTTTCATAGAGAAATGTTCCCTGTCATCCTAAGTCTCAAGTCTAGTTTGTCAAGGGAATCGACATGAGGGGAAATTCATTAGATTTCAGGAAAGACATGACAAAGGAAGTAGGAGGATTCTCATTCTACCATGAGGATTTTTCGTTTGCGTTGTCTCATTTTTTTATTTTGTTTTTCTCCTTTGGCAATTGGAAGCCAAACAAAAATTCCAGAGATTCCCCCAAGTGAAGTAGGTTTTCCTCTCCCTTATTACTCTCCTGTATCTGGAACTTTTGCCGAAATCCGAAATCACAATTTACACTTAGGTTCCGATTTTAAATCCTACGGTCTCAATGGTCATAGCATATTAGCTACGTTCGATGGTTATATTGAAGAAATCAGTTATTCTAAAACAGGTTATGGCCTTTCTCTAAATCTTTACAGTCCTAAATACAAACTCAAATCCAAATACGCCCACTTACATTCCTTTGGTGGTAATTTGTATGATTTAGAATTACTTCGCCGGGCCTTACTTCTAATGGGAGACCCGACAGGATTCCAACTCAAACTTCCACCGGGAATGTTTTCTGCAAAAAAAGGAACCGCCCTCGGCAAAACAGGTGAATCTGGATCGGGAATTTCCCACCTACATCTGGAATTTCGATCAGAAAAAGGAATTATTAATCCCCTTTACTTTCCTGAAATCCACCAAAAAGATACAACTCCCCCCACGATTTTATCTCTATATTTAGAAGGAGATCATTTAGAAAAACCCATCTTACTCAATGCAAAAGAAAAAACAAAAGGTATGTATGATTTATATACAGATACGGGAGAAATATTTGAGTCCATTCCCCTTACCGGAAAGGTTCGTTTTCGAATGAGTGGGTATGATTTCATTCGTTCCAGAAACAAAAACAATGTTTATGGAATGGATGTATCTGTAAATGGGTCACATATCTTTAGTCGAAGTTTTGATTTTTTGTCTTACGAAGATGGCTCCAAAAAACACCAGTTTTACGATATCAATAGATCATCGCTTGCCCCACCTGTTTATTTTTATCATATGTATGAACAGTCAAAAAACTTTAAGGAAGAAGGATATTCTTTAGATTTAGAGGGATACAAACCCAATGAAACATTACAACTTGAATTATCTCTACGAGATGCTACAGGGAACAAATCATCCGTATTTTTTAAAGTAATTCATAAAAAAAACGAAACGGAAACAAACCGTTTATCCCAAAACAAAAAAACGGGAAACAAATACAGTTCAAATGATGGGAAAATTAATTTGGATTTAACCAAAACAGAAGTATCTGGTGAAGGAACTTTAGTTATAACGGAGATTAACGAAAAAGAGATTCCCTTTAATATCCCAGTAGGTTTGCCACTTAAAGGAAAAATTTACCAAATCGATACAAAAAAAATGAGTTGGAAGGGAGAAGGACTCGGAGAATGGAATATTGGTTATATGCCTACAAACAAAGAATCACTTTATTTCTATGATTCATCCATAGGCAAATTCCAATCCATCACACAAAAGAAAAAAACAAACGGGTTTAGTTTTAAACTTACTAAACTTGGCTATATTATGGTTTTAAGTGACGAAACACCACCCACGATTTTTCCTATGACTTCGCTTGCACGTTATATTGAACTACCAGAAGTAAGAAATCATTGTTTTGAAGATCGGTATTATGTACTAGGGGATACCGGGAGCGGATTTAGAACCAGTGTAGAGCTTACAATGGATGGCCAACCTTACCCTTATGAATATGACCCTGATAGGCGTGCCATTCGAGTCACCATTCCCAAAAGTTTACAAAAAGAAAGGCCTTATCTTCTTTTGGAAGCTAAGGCCTTTGACTTCGCCGGAAATGTTTCCGAACCGTTTGTGGATTTAATCTCTACTCACGGTTGGGGAGAGGAACTTCAGGCCTCTTGTCCTGTCATGGAATAACGAGCGATATCTAATACTTCGTAAACCGTTTCGGTTGAACCGAATACGAGAGTTGCTTCGTTTCCAGTGTGTTTTCCAAGAAGTGATTTTGCAAGTGGAGACTGGTAAGAAATGATATTCTTTTCCGTGTCTGCATCCCAAGCTCCGAGAATTGAGTAAGTTACCACTTCTCCGGTTTGTTTGTTTTTCAAACGCACGGTAGTTCCGATTCCCACTTTGTCAGTTTTGACATCGCTTAAGTCAAGGATCCTTGCACTCTTAAGTTCTGCTTCCAAACGTTTGATGGCCGCTTGTAATTGAGCTTGTTTTTCCATCGCGGCTTTGTATTCTGCGTTTTCTCTTAAGTCCCCTTTTTCTTGGGCCTCACCGATATCACGAGAGTTTTCTGCCATCTCAACGTTTACAAGATGTTCAAATTCAAGTTTTTTCGCATTAAAAGCACGACGAGTCACAAGAACTACATCTGTTGGAAGATTTGCTAAAGGATCATCATCTGCATCTTCTTCTGAATCATACTCATCCCAAACAATGTTTGGTTTTAGTTCGTTGATAAGAGCATAAAGTTGGTCTTTTTCTAAATCAGTGACATAAGGAACTTCTTTAAATAGAGCAAATAGTTTACGAACATACTCGTCGTCTGCGTTTGTTAGGATGTCACGAAGAAGGCTATTGTCTTTACCAAACAAAATATCCATTGCTTGGTTTTTAAGTTTAGTTCCTTTGTCTTCGATTTTGGCAAGTGGCTTCAAAATTCGGAACACTCGCAAAACCAAATCTTCTTCACTTACCTTCAACCAATCAAACTTCCATGTATGGGAGAGAATGGATTTTGCCACCCAGAGGAAAACTTCAGGGTTTTCTTTGGATTTGTTACAAACAGTCTCAACAAACAAATTGAGTTCGGCAAACTTTTCATCTGAGACTAAGTTTTGGAAAACCGATCGGTTTACCTTGACTGGAACTTCAAAAAGAAGTCCAATCAGAATGTTGATTGCTTCTGGGTGATGAGCACGAATCAGATCTTTAAATCCCTTTTTGATATCAGTGTTTTCCAAGGCTTTGGAAATTTTCAATGCGTCTTCTTTCGAAAGAGACTGGATCAGAGAAGCAAGTTCTTGTTCGCGAATCTTATGCGAGAATTCTTCTGTTGGCCATGCTTTTCCAGCTTCCTCTAAGTAAAGATAAGCAGAAAGTTTACGAACGGAATCTCTTGCCGCTTCTTCTTCAATATAATGGGAAATGAAAAAATCAGCAGCTTCTGCGGCTTCCTCAGCATCACGAACCGCTTCCATAGCAATTTCTAATTTTTTATTAGCATCAGTGGTAGCTTGGAATTTTTGAGTCAAAGTTTCGGCATGAGTGATTGGTTTTTCATGATAAACCACTTCATCCTTTTTCTTTGGATTCATTCCGATATTCGCTTCTTTTTTAAGAACCGATTTTACCTTTGCCCACCATTTCGACCATTCATCAGCTTTTAAGAAAGTACCAATGAGTTCGTTCTTCATGTCTCCAATGATCATTCGGTTGTCATAGGACTTTAGAAGTTGTTTTAAAAATTCAGGTAAATTTTCAGCAAACATCGTATTGATACTTTGTTTGTCTTCGTAATGTTGCACCCAAATATGATCTTTCTTCAGGGGTTTTAGTGAAGTGATCGCCATTTGGATCGATAGTTTATGATCCTTTTTCTCTTCAAAATCAACAAAGATAGAATCACCGGTTTGGGAGATAGAAGTGATTTTACCAACACCCCAATTTCTATGCATTACATAGTTACCAGTATCAAAAACGATATTTCTTTCGAAGTTAGTGATACAAAGTTTTACCGGTTTACGGTTGTTACCAAGTTCACTCATTTTAAGGAAATCTTCTAGAAGTGAATGTGCTACGTATTTTTGTTTGTAAGCACGAATGAGTTCGTTTCTTGCTTTTTGAGAGGCTGGTTCGTGTTCTAAGATTTTCTTTAGGAAGTAGATCACATGGTCCCAATCTTCCATCGCCTTAAAAGGTTCAACGATTGGATATAGGAGACCAACTAATCTAGTTTTTTCTCTTTGTCCAAGAAGGATACGTTCCATTTTGTCGAAGAAAGCTACGTCTTCATAATTGTTTTGAACGATGGTAGGCCAAATTTCTTCCATCGGAACGTATTCTTTATTTTTGGCATACATCTCAACGGCAAGTTTGAGATAGGAGATCGCTTTTGGTTTGTCCTCTTCCATAATGGAAAAACCATATTTTTTTGCGATCTCTGGGTTTTTGCGATCTTGTTTTGCTAATTTTTCAAGAACGGTTTTTAGTTCTTTGTTTTTCTTGAGTTTATCAAGTGCCTCTGCTTTCACACGAAGTGCTAGTCTATGATCACCAAATCGCAAAATAGAATCAGTAATATATTCAATGATAGTCCATTTAGCGTGAGCTTTGAAAGAATCCAAAATATTCTTCACCAAATTGGCATCTCCCATAGAATCTTCCATGAAAGAAATAATCATTAACATGTATTTGGCGGAGATTGACTCAGGATGTTCTTTGAAATGATCTTCAATTTTTTGTTTAGCTTCCGCTAAACGATTTTCTGCCTTATATGCATCAATGACATCGTCAAAGATTTTGAATTTAGAAACGGGAACCGTTCCTGCGTCAGCACGCACATAAATTTCCTCATTAAAAAGAGGGGTAAGTTTGTCGTTGTCGGCGATTTTGTTTGATTTGTCTTCGGTAATAGTATCAGGCATGAAAAGAATCTCCCTCTTCGTATTTCCAATAAAGGGTGTTCAAAGTTCCTATAAAGTTGTTACGGTAAATTTAGCGATGAATCCGCGAAAAGAACAGTCCTAGAGTTCATTTTTTAGGTCCATTCGATTCTGTAAAGCCAAAAAACCCAGCCGAATGGCTGGGTTTTCCTGGTCCCAAAGGCAGTCCCTTGGAGTGAATAAGGAAACTACTTATTTTGGGAAGACCCGTTACTTCCACCACAATCGCGAATTTTCGCACCTGTGGAGATCGCACCAGACTTCTGAAGCATTTGCTCCATTTTGACCTTGGTTTTACAATCTTCTTCATCAAAGTCTAAGTTTGCCCCATCAAAGTGAACTTCGAATGTATCCGCAAGGACTCGGAGTTCATCAAAGAAAAGGTAAACCGTTTCAGGACCTGTATTGAGTCTTGAACGAATCTTAAACTGTTTAAAAATTAAGTTTCTGGTTGCTGGGAAGGCATTTGCCTCTTGTGGAATTCCTGGAGGGATAGTGATATGAAGCGGTCTCCAACCCACAAAGTCCAAAGATCCAAAAGGAAAAATATGGCTATTGCCATTATAATCTTCGATCCAACCTTCTAAGTCATATTCATTGCCACGACCGAGAACCCAAACAGAAATGGCTTTTACGTTTCCGGGAGCTTCAATCCCATAAACTTTTTCCAATTTCTTTTTGTTGTCCGCATCGATATAAGGTCTTGCACGAGTGATTTCATATTCTGGGGAACGTGGTGGACGAACTGTCACTACGTTATTTCCAGGAAAAGTAAACTGAAACTTCACCGCCAAAACTTTTGCATTTCCTGCATCTACGTTTTTCACGTCGCCTGGTTTACCAGGAACTAGTTTCACTTCTCTCATCACAAGAGGAGACTTCACCGGGTCATTGAGAACTGGAGAATATTTGTTGTTCTCATCATATTTCATGTCGCCCGTGCCATCTTTATTCACACCATCTTTGTCAGTGAATACTTCCCAACCGTAAGGCGCAGAAGAAACGGGAGAGTCCCATGATTCGATAGTGATGGCTTTGAGTTCCATTGCTGCAATATCGTTTCCGATTGGAGTTGCGACCCCATTTGAAACCTTATATTGTGCTTGGGCAAAACCAATTAGCGCGACGGACGATAGAGCAAGTAATGTTAGGATTTTTGATTTTTTGTTTTCCATTGTTCCCTTCTCCCGCTTACCAATTGTCCTTAATTTCAGATCCAGGGTATTTTGCTTCAGATCTGTCGGTTCTCACTTGGAGGTCATCTACATAAAAGTAAAAGTCCCCTGCTACTTCGTGAACATCAGATGTCACAAAAAGAGAAACGAAGTGAAGGTTTTTATCTAAAAGTGCAAATCTTGTACTTTGTGGGATAAAACCTGGAATGGTCGCAGTCAGTTTTCTCCATCCGAAGAAATCCAGACGACCCAAACGGATATTATGTGTTACGTCTTTATAATCTCTAAATTTTGCGAATAAAGTATGTCTATACTTTCTTCCAAGAACCCAAACGGAAATTTGTCTTACTTTCCCTTTGATGATGTATTCATGAGGAGGATATAATTCCACACGATCCAAACCTTTAGCAGCAAAATGTGTTTTGACTCCTAAAATATGGTTTTTTTCGACTTTATCACCACCATCTTCTGGAACGGTTTTTTCATCGAATACATCTTTGATGAGCCCGCGTTGAACGAGTTTCAAAGTTCTTGTTTCTCCGAGTGGAGTGGTAGCTTTGACTCTCCAATCCTCAGCCTCTTCAAAATCATCTAAAACGATTTTTCGAAGAGGGCTATCCTCATCATTTGCAGTGTTAGCTGTATTTTGTCCGCCAGTATCTGCCTGTGCGTACAACATTCCTATTGAAAGGAAGAGGCCTAACAACAGTTTGGTCATTCCTAATTTCCCCATGAAACTCACTCCTAAAAGGCTCCTAACTCCGGGTCTTTCGTATTCTCATTATCGGATATCCGGCTTTTAAATTGATTCAAGATTTCGATCATTCGATCGATTCCTTCTGCCGGAAGAAAGATCGAGGATTTTTTGCTATTCGACCACTCCGATACTTTCAGGTAGAATCCAGCCTGGTTTTTCTTCAAATCCACCAAGAAGGTCTTATTTTGTGTTACGATCTTCTCGGTTAGGATTTCGGGGTCCACCATGCATTCCTTCTCCCTGCCTACGTAAATAGTATCGGAATCCAAAACCCATTCCTTAGCTGTATTAAGTAGAAACTGAGGAATGGAAAAGGTTTTTTCGATAGTAGTCGATAAAAAATCTCGATTTATCCCGGTTTTTCCAATCTCTTAGCTTTGGCAGGTCTCTTATGCGAAACGTTTCCTAAGTTCCCGGGCGTATGCCAGGTCATGGGTTAACTTTCGGAGTCTGCGAATATAATAATGGGTCACTTCCTTATAGAATTTGAGCTCCATTTCTTTGTTTTTGGAAAACATATCTTGCAGATCAGCGTAGCGAAGTTCATAAAGTTCGGAATTTTCTTTGGCTTCTACTTTTGCAGATCGTTTTTCATCATCAAAAAAAGGCAATTCCCCAAAGTGGTCCCCTTCTCCGAGAGTGATGAGGTTTACGTCGTCCCCGTGGCTTGTGGCAGTGGAAATTTGCAAAGTTCCGTACTTCACAATGTACATGGACTCTGCCTCTTCTCCCATATCGTACAAAACATTTCTAGGAGGTAGGTGGACTTCCCGGATTTTTTCGGCAATGTGTAACAGTTCGTCTTGGTTTAACTTTTGGAAGAGATATATTTTTTTGAGACTCTCTACTTTAGTATTCATTCATACTCCTAGGATTTCTCTGAAAATGGGGGAATTTAGCGAATTTGCAAGAGAAAATTAAGTAGATAGACCCACGATTTTTTCTGGACAAACGGAACGGAATAGTACTAATATTTTCAATTCTCCTCGTCTACTAGGGAGAAACGCTAGGGACAAAATGGTTCCTAGTTCCATAAAAAGGGAAATTTATGACACCTAAAAAAAAGGTATTACTGGTCGAAGACCACGCAGTCACACGCGTCGGCGTAAAACATGTTGTGAACTCTTCGGCTGATTTTGAAGTCGTAGGTGAGGCAGAACATTCATCTCAAATTGCCCCTCTCTTAAACGATACTAGGCCCGACTTTGTTCTCCTAGATTTACGAATCCCAGGCGAGAACGTGCTCAATATGGTGAAAGATTGGAAAAAGGAACATCCTCATTTGAAAGTGGTTACACTCACCATGCTCGATGAACAACCGATTGTTCATTCAGCCATAGAAGCAGGTGTCGATGGTTATCTTTTAAAAAGTGATGATTTGAGTAGTCTCACCAAAAACCTAAATGAAATTGCTTCCGGAAAAACAGTTTATTCCAAAAACTTAAAACTCAGTTTCAACCGCAAACCCCAAGACGGTAAAGTGGCAAACAAAAAGGAAAAACAAATTTTGACCCTTCTTGGCCACGGGAAAACCTACCAAGAAATTGGAACAGAAATTGGTCTTTCCAAACGAACTGTAGAGTACCATGTCGGTCGACTGAAAGATAGGTTCAACGCCAAAACGGTAGCAGAACTCATCGGTCGAGCCAAAGAACAAATGTTAATCTAGGTTTATAGATCTAATAATTTTTTTACAAGTTCTACCAACTTCTCATCAGGAGATGTTTTTGTTAAAAAAGCATCTCCGCCGATTTCAATGACAGTTGTTTCTAACTTATAACCAGTATTAGGATCAGTATGCGAACTGGAAACTAGTAGAGAACGAATTTCTTCCATTTCTGAGTTCGAATACAAATCACGTAAAAAATCGAGTCCAGTTTTTTCCGGCATGGAATAATCTACAATGATTAGATCAGGTTTCAATCGCCCAACAGAAAGAAGAGCATGGTCTGGATATTCCTCTTCCCAAAGGATACAAGGCAGGTCCTTTAAAACCTTTCGTATTTGTTTTCTATACCCAGGGTTGTCATCTAGAACAAGGACTATCTTTTCAAAGTTAGGTAGTAATAACTCAAACGAAGATCCTTTCTCTTCTTCAGACTTAACGATGAGTTCAGCGCCATGCCGTTCTGCCACTTCTTTACAAAAAGCAAGACCAACGCCTGCACCCATCTCATCAGCTGTTCCCTTCCTTACAAAAAGAAATCCCTCATCCAGAATATGGTCGGCCCAATACGGAGGCATACCAATCCCTGTATCGATCACTTTGAAACTCCAATACCGATTGGATTCTGTTAAGGATATCTCTACAGTGCCTGATTCTTTTGTAAATTTCACCGCATTGGTGAGCAAATTCCAGATCAAATGTTCAATTAAGTTTGGATCCCCAATTCCAATAGAAGACTCTTCCATATGAGTGATGATGGAGATATTTTTAGGTTTTGCCATCTCTTGGACCCTCTCAATCAATTGGTCCGTTATTTGGCGAAAATCGAAGAGTTGGTAATCGGGAAAAACAGATGCGTTCTGGAACCTTGAGTATTTAATTAACTCCTCAACCATACTAAGAATGTTTTTTAGTCCAGTGGAAGCCTCTCCTAATACTTGTTTGGCCCTTTCTGGCGAAAGAGAAGGAGGAGATTCTGTAAGTAAATTAAAAACAGAAGAAATTCCGAATAGTGGAGAACGAATGTCATGAGAAACGATGGAGATAAACTTATCTTTAAGTTCTCCTGTCTTCTCCGCTTTTTCTTTTTCTTTCCTTAGTTCTATGGTTTTCCATTCCACTTCTTTTCGCAAATTCAGTGTTAAATATTCGGCAGTTTCCCAAGTATGAGCGTTTTGTTTGGAAATCACAATAGCAAGGCACATACAAAAAATGGCAAAACCGAGTTCTGTGAGCATGGGTAAGTCCCATCTTGTAAAAAATACGATGGAATCGTAAATGGTAGCAGAAAGAATCACGACTGTCCCAAAAAGAATAATACTTCCAATGTATCTTGTTTCTCTTTGCAAACAGGAGCGGATAGCGGCAATCATTGCTATGACAAGAATGAAAGCCATATAAGTTTGGCTAAAGATCAGAAGCTTTGTGTAAATAGCATAAGGTGTAGTAGCAATGATGATAAACTCAATAAAAATGGGCACCAAAAGGTATCTTCGATATTTTTCCGGAAAAAAGTTCTTTTGGTTTTGGAAAAAAAATAAAAGACTAAAGACCTGAATACCACAAAAAGCAACGTATTCCAATCGAATCTGTAACATCTCTAGCCAATCAGAGGCAACAAACCAATCCCTTGACACTCGATCAAAAAGTAAAATGCGAATGAGCCATGAAATACAGAGTAAGGAAAACCAAAGTGGGGACTTGTCTTTTCTTCGATGGATAAAAAGAAACAAATGAGAAATGGCTAAAACAAAAAATGCGGCAAAGAAAAATGCCTTTTTTCTTTCTTTGAATCTTAAGTATAATAATGTTTTGCCCACTTCACCGAGTATGGGAGAATAATATGGACCACCGCGAGAATAGAGATAGTTAGAGATTTGTAGATATATGACAGTGGAAGGTGTGGCACGAAACGATCTTGCCGTTTCTAAATAATAACCTATGGATCCTTCTTTGGTTTTAGAAACCTTCCCCGCTGAGCCAAGTAAAACGAGTCCCCTTTCCGCATTATGATAATAGGCCTTGTAGGCCGAGGAAGTTTCTCTAAGATAAAACATTAAGTTGATTGGTTCGTTTACTTTCAGTTTTAAACGATAAGTGACAAACCCGTGTGCCGGTAAATTTTGATTCACCCAATAGGCTGGAACCACAAGCCTTAGCGGTTCTTTCTTTTCGAGAGCGAGGAACTCTTCTTCTGTTTCTGGCAGTTCCCCTGGGAAGGCATCCCATTCACCTGCTAATGGGAATGGATCCAAGGTTTTGGGTTCTTCCAAAGATAGATCCAAAACACCCGCAACGATGGTCTTTGCCGGAGCCAAAGTGGGAATGGTGCGGTTACAATGGATGAAAATAAAAAGAAATAAATGGAAAATCAAAAGTTTTTGGAGGGAAAAAAAGGAAAAACGTACCACATCCAAATCTTAAAAAGAATTTCGAAAAACTCAAATCATATTAGTACGTGTACGAGAAATTTATTCTTTCTGTCCTGATTTTTTGGATAGGTCACCCCATCAAGATATTGTCATAGAAAACATTGACGAGGGATTCAAAACTGAAAGGAATAGAGGATTCGAGGGAAGTAATGGCTAAAAAATCAGATGTATTTGTTTCAAAAATTAAAGAAGGGTATCCAACAAAAGGATCACTTTACTTAGGTGCAGGAGTCTTCGATGGAGAAACATTTAAGGAAGCAAGTGTTTCTATCCCGCTGTCAACTCTCAACAGACATGGACTCATCGCTGGTGCGACGGGAACTGGTAAAACAAAAACCCTACAACTTTTGACCGAAGCATTATCAGAGGCGGGAGTTCCTGTAGTCCTTATGGACATCAAAGGAGACCTCTCTGGCCTGGCAGAATCCGGTGAAGAGAATGATAAAATCAAAGAAAGAACGAAGGCCCTTGGAATTGATTGGAAACCTTCCTCCTATCCAGTAGAATTTTTGTCCTTATCCAAAGAACCTGGGGTCCGCCTCCGTGCGACCATTGCCGAATTTGGACCAGTCCTCATCGCTCGCATTTTAGAATTGAATGATACGCAAAGCAGTGTGGTTTCCCTTGTTTTCAAATACTGTGATGATTTAGGCCTTCCGATCCTCGATACAAAAGATTTCAAAAAAGCTCTCCAATACATCAACGATGCAGGAAAAGAAGAATTGGAAAAAGAATATGGAACTGTTTCTTCTCAAAGTATCTCCATCATTTTACGAAAACTAATCGAACTCGAAGGCCAAGGGGGAGAAGATTTTTTTGGAGAACCATCCTTTGATGTGAACGATCTTATGCTTTCTGAATCTAAAAAAGGAAATGTATCTATCATTCGCCTAACAGATATTCAAACCAAACCTCGCCTTTTTTCTACCTTTATGTTATCACTCCTAACAGAAATATATGCGACCTTTCCTGAGGAAGGAGATTTAGATAAACCAAAGCTAGTTTTATTCATTGATGAAGCGCATTTAGTGTTTGATGAAGCATCAAGTGACTTACTCAAACAATTAGAAACAATGGTGCGACTCATTCGTTCGAAAGGTGTTGGGATTATTTTTTGTACCCAATCTCCCACAGACCTCCCTAAAGAAATTTTAGGTCAACTTGGTTTAAAAATCCAACATGCACTCCGAGCGTTTACAGCAAACGACCGCAAGGCGATTAAAACCGCTTCGGAAAACTACCCGGAAACAGAATTTTATGACACGAAGGAAGTGATCACTACACTCGGAATTGGTGAGGCTTTCATCACAGCTCTTAGTCCCAAAGGAACCCCCACTCCCCTAGTCCATACTTTGCTTGCTCCACCGGCTTCGCGAATGGGAACTTTGCAACCAAACGAATTAGAAGCAAAAATTAAAAAATCGCATTTAGTAAAAAAATACGAAACCACTCTCGATCGGGAAAGTGCCCACGAAATGCTTTCCAAAAAAATGGAAACCATTGCGGATGAAACCGAAGCCGCCGAAGAAGAGTCAGGCGAGAAAAAAACCAAATCCAAACGTGCCAAAGAAAAAGAAGATCCAAGTTTTGTAGAGACCCTTTCCAAAAATCCACTCGCAAGGGAAGTGGGCCGCACCGTTGCCAAAGAGGTCACAAGAGGGCTTCTAGGAATGCTCGGGGTCACACCCAAACGAGGCTCCAAACGCAAGAAAACCGGTCTTTTCGGCTTCTAAATCCAAATTAGCACTCTTTGACTGAAAGTGCTTGACGGTTCTTTCGACCAATCATTTTATGGTTCTTGGGTTTAGCACTCTTTTTGAATTGGTGCTAAACTCGGAATCATCAACAGATTGCATACAAGGAGTTACTCATGGCATCAATCAAACCTTTAGGCGACCGAGTGGTCGTAGAGCCAAAGAATGAGTCGGAAGAAAAAATCGGATCCATCATCGTACCAGACACTGCGAAAGAAAAACCACAAGAAGGGAAAGTCATCGCTGTAGGACAAGGTCGTTATGAAGACGGAAAACTCGTTCCTTTAGAAGTAAAGGTAGGAGATACAGTTCTCTACGGAAAATATTCTGGAACAGAGATCAAACAAGGCGGACGTGATTTACTCATCATCCGTGAAAGCGACATCCTCGGTGTTGTTACAAATTAATAATAGAAGGAAATAATCAATCATGGCTAAAACAATTGAATTTGATGAAACAGCTCGTAGAAAACTTCTTAGCGGAGTGAACAAACTTGCTAACGCAGTAAAAGTAACTCTTGGACCAAAAGGTCGTAACGTTGTTATCGATAAAAAATTTGGTGCACCTACGATCACTAAAGACGGTGTGACTGTTGCAAAAGAAATCGAACTAGAAGACGCAATCGAAAACATGGGCGCACAGATGGTGAAGGAAGTTTCTACAAAAACTAACGACATCGCAGGGGACGGAACAACAACTGCAACCATCCTCGCACAAGCAATCATCAATGAAGGTTTGAAAAACGTTACTGCGGGTGCAAACCCAATGGCACTCAAACACGGAATTGATAAAGCAGTTCTTTCTGCTGTAGAAGAAATCAAAAAACACGCTATCAAAATCAATAGCAAAGCAGAATACGCAAACGTTGCAACTATCTCTGCAAACAATGATCCAGAAATCGGTAACCTAATTGCTCAAGCCTTTGACAAAGTAGGTAAAGAAGGTGTGATCACTGTTGATGAAGCAAAATCAATTGAAACCACTCTTGATATCGTAGAAGGGATGCAATTTGATCGTGGATACGTATCACCTTATATGGTGACTGATCCAGAAGCAATGATCGCAACTTTTAACGATCCGTTCATCTTAATTTATGACAAAAAAATTGCGTCTATGAAAGACCTTCTTCCTGTGCTCGAAAAAATTGCACAAGCAGGAAGACCTCTTGTTATCATCGCAGAAGAAGTGGAAGGGGAAGCTCTTGCAACAATCGTTGTAAACACTCTTCGTAAAACAATTCAGTGTGTGGCTGTAAAAGCTCCTGGTTTTGGTGATAGAAGAAAAGCAATGCTTGAAGACATCGCTATCTTAACTGGTGGACAAGTGATTTCTGAAGACCTCGGAATGAAATTGGAAAACGCTGATGTGAAGATGCTTGGTCGTGCAAAAAAAGTGGTAGTGGACAAAGAAAACACAACCATCATTGAAGGTGCTGGTGCTTCTAAAGACATCCAAGGCCGCGTGAACCAAATTAAAAAACAAATCGAAGACACAACTTCTGATTACGATCGTGAAAAACTCCAAGAACGCCTTGCAAAACTTGCAGGTGGTGTGGCAGTGATTCACGTGGGTGCTGCTACTGAAGTAGAAATGAAAGAGAAAAAAGCTCGTGTGGAAGATGCTCTTTCTGCAACTCGCGCTGCTGTGGAAGAAGGAATTGTTCCTGGTGGTGGACTCACACTACTTCGTGCACAAGATGCTGTAAAAGCTCTTAAACTCAGTGGTGACGAACAAACTGGTGCCAACATCATCTTACGCGCATTAGAAGAGCCAATTCGCATGATCACTTCCAATGCAGGTCTTGAAGGATCTGTGATCGTAGAACAAGCACGTGCTCGCAAAGGAAACGAAGGATTCAATGCACTCACTATGGTTTGGGAAGACCTAATCAAAGCTGGTGTAGTTGACCCTGCGAAAGTGGTACGTTCTGCCCTTCAAAATGCTGCTTCCATTGGAGCCATGATCCTCACCACTGAAGTGACCATTACAGACAAACCGGAGCCAAAAGACGCTGCCGGTGCTGGAATGGGCGGCATGGGAGGAATGGGTGGTATGGGAGGAATGGGCGGCATGATGTAAATCATCCGCACATTTTTCTTCGATAGATTGGTTTGTCCAAACGATCGAATGCCCCCAAAGGCCTTGGAGTATAAACCCAAGGCCTTTTTTATTCCTTCACGTGTAAATAAATAATTGTGATGTCATCATGAGGAGCTTGAGAAAGTCCCGTAAAATAATGAAAGTCTGCTAGAATATTTGCCATAGAATCGAGGGATTGTTTGGCGATCGTTTCTAAAAAGGATTTAGCAAGTCGTTTTTCACCATACTCCAACCGGTCTGCATTTTCTTCCTCGGTTAACCCATCCGTATAAAATAAAAATTGGTCTCCCTTTTGAAATGTATATTCTTCTTCAACGTATGTAAGACCAGGTAATATACCAAGAGGCTTTCCTTTGGGTTTGATCTCCACAAGTTCTTTTGCCTCTGCTTTCCAATGAAAAAAAGACGGGTGACCGGCACTTGAAACTATAAATTTATGAGATTCGAAATCGATAAAAAAGTAGGTCGCCGTTGTGAATCGTCCGAAAGATTTTTTCACCAAATACTCGTTCATTGCAGAAAGTAAAAAAGAAGGATTTGCCCAATGCCTGTATGCTTGAAAAAAAGCAAATTTGGATAATGAAGCAATAATGGAAGCACCAAGTCCATGCCCCACCACATCAGCAATTAAAACTCCAAATCTCTTACTTCCTAATGCTTGAAAGTCGTAAAAGTCACCTCCTACTTCATGAGAAGGTTGGTAATGAACAGAAATTTCCATTTGTTCCCAGTTGGGAACGGAAGGAGGTAGAATGGCACTTTGAATTCTTGCGGCGGTAACTATTTCTTTTTGTAAAGTCCCGTATTTTACTTCGGAATTACGAAATAAATTTTCTCCATAAAGTGTGAGGCATACTACAAAAATAAAAAAACCCCAGTGCGATTCTCTTGGAACAGAATGCAAAAACCCAAGGGATGACAAAATATCGTGTGCATTTAGGACAAATAATGCGGATGTACCAATCACAAGTAAAATGGCTTTCGGTTTTCTTGCAACTACTTGCCCCCAGGCCACAATGATCTGTATGACAAGGGTTGGCAAACACAACCAAACAAAAGTTAAAATTGCCAAAGACATGGAAATAGTTTCTATAAATGCCAAACCAAGAATCACAACAGAAAACAGAACATGAAACTGCCACAACATCCTTATGAAATTCCATCTTCCTCCGCCAACCAATTGTTCAAAAAAATACAAACAACTAATCGGAATTAAAAACAAAGTAAGGATAAAAATGATAAAACTAGGAAAGATCGAATCATAATAAAATAATCCGAAAAATCCAGACTGTGATAAAAAGTGTATTCCCGATATAGAAGAAAACCAAGTAAAAGCAAGTAGCTGTTTTTTCTTTCGTCTTTCAAAAAGATAAAAAGAAAATAAACCGAGGACCAAAAAGAAAAATCCTAGAGAGGCAAAAGACTGACTTCTATTGGCGATGGCTTTGTGGTGTTCGGTTGGATCCCCGAGAAGAGGTGGTTCAGAAAAACCAATAGGCAGAATTCCTTCTGAAAAAAATACGATATACACATAGTTACCTAAACATTCTTTAGGGAGGAAAATGATTGGCACAAAACTTCGATTATAATTAATTTTTAATTTTTGATTTGAATGACCAGTATCATTCACGGAGTAAAAAAACTGCGATTGTAACTTCTGTTCTCCACAGTAAACATCAAAAAAATTAATAAGCCCATGTAACAATAAGGATGGCTCCTTATATCCCATAGATTCACGAAAACGGATTCGAGCTGATAAATATTTGGGACCAGTTTTTTCTAAACTCACATAAGGTATAGAATACGGCTCGTATTCTAAAGAAAGGTCTTCTATCCCTGGACTAAAATGAACTAACTCTTCTTCCGTGAGGAAGCGGTATTCCCATCCGAGGGCCCATTTAACAGATTGATAAGGAAGAAGTGAATCAAAACAAGATACAAAACAGAAAGGAAAAAAAAGAACAATGAAAATAGTTGTTACATAGGTCCGTTCCATTCCTTTTTATCTATCTCCAACTTCTTCTTCAAAGATTTACGATACTTATCTTGTTTTTTCTTTCGCAGTTTCTTTAAGTTGGAGTTGGTTTTAGAAGGATCCATTTCTTTTTCCAATTCCAAACATAATAAATCTCTCGCTTTATAACGATTGAGACCTTGAGTACGATAAATAGAACATTTGATTTGTTTTCCCGAAGGTTTATGAACCAAATGCACTGCAGTAGAAACCTTATTTACGTTTTGGCCGCCTTTGCCGCTAGCTTTTACAAATTGTTCATAAAGATCTGCTTCAGTAATTCCTAGTACTTCCATCCGTCTCTGTAGCGATAAATTCTTTTCAACAGAAACGGGAAAGGTTAAGGGCATTTGAGGATAGAGGTTAGATAGAATTGGTCAAGAAATTTTTTTCCTAAGAATCAATGAGCAGATGATTCAATTTCCAAAATGCGTCTACGCAAATCGGAAGCTGTTTCATAATTTTCAATTTGAATTGCATTAAACTTTTGAATGTATAGTCCAATGAGTTCATCACCCACTTTTCCTGGAACAGAAAGAGCTTTTTTAAAATTATCAATATCAAGGGTAGGATGGTTGTTATGGAAGTAATCTACAATACGTTCCATCTTAAGCCTAGTAGCTTCCCTAGCAATTCCAGAAGTATTCCTAAATTCTAGAGAAAGGCTTGCCAATGTTTCCAATGGTTCACTCACCTGTTCTAGATGTTCGGTTAGGCTTGTTGTTTGTGTTTTTTTCTCTTTGGCCTTACAAAACTCAACGTACCGCATTACCATTGAATTGAATTGCTCCATTCTCTCTTGTATGTACTGGTTTGCTGATTCTTTATTCTCAGGCATTTGAAAATCAGGGAGTTGTACTACATCGTAAAGATGAATATTGTCAGAGAGAATCTTCATGAGCTCTTCTTTGGAAGGAAGTGCCACGGGTGGAAAGGTAACCACTGGGTAGTTGTCCCCAATTTTTAAGAAACTAACCACCACGTTGGATGCTATGATTTTACCACCGGGCGCAATCGGGTTTTCTCCGAATACATGGCAGTATGCGATTAAATTACCTGTAGGATTTGGTTTGGAACCGCGTTCAAAATTCATAGTATATCCTTTAGACTAAGAAATATGGAAGAAGAAACAAGTGATTTTTAATCTTCCCACTGAGCAATTTGGTCTTCCAAATTTTTTGCAATGCGAAAATACGCCTCTTTTAAGGGAGATTCTTTTGCGTCAAGTAAGGCCGGTTTGCCAGATTCACCGGAACTCATAACATCCAAAGTCAAGGGAACCGATCCGAGTTCCGGCACGCCCACCTGCTTAGAGAGTTTTTCCCCTCCGCCCTTTGAGAAAACATCTGTTACATGGCCGCATTTAGGACAAGCAAATCCAGACATATTTTCTACAATTCCAAGAATTGGTACCTTTACTTGTTTAAACATGGCTGCTGCTCGTCCTGCATCAAGAACTGCCACTTCTTGCGGAGTTGTCACAATCACCGCACCATCCAAATCAATGAGTTGGGCCAGTGAAAGTTGGACATCTCCTGTTCCTGGAGGTAAATCAATAAAAAGATAATCTAATTCCCCCCAGACAACATCATATAAGAACTGTTCAATGGCTTTTCCGAGCATGGGTCCACGCCAAACGACGGGTTGGTCTTCTGTTACAAGAAAAGAAAAAGATATGAGTTTGATTCCATGTTTTTCGATGGGATAAATTTTATCTTCTTCGGATTTTAATGCAACGCGGCCGTTGATTCCAAACATTTTTCCAAGAGATGGTCCGTAAATATCCGCATCAAGAATTCCCACCTTCTTTCCGTTACGTGCAAGGGTAGAAGCAAGGTTGGCAGTGACAGTTGATTTTCCTACTCCACCTTTTCCTGATCCAACAGCGATCACCTTTTTAACACCGATGATACGATTTCCATCTTCCATCTTTAGGTTTTGGTCTACTTCAAATTTGATTTTGACCTTACCTGCACCTTCGATTTTAGAAATGAGCTGTCTTGTTTGTGCTTCGAGTCCGATTTGTAATCGTCTATCTGCATTGGGAGTTTTGATTAAAATTTCGATTCCATCATCTGTAGGAGTTACAGATGCAACCATCCCCAAACTTACGATGTCTTTTTTTAACTCAGGATGTTTCACCTGCATGAGTTGTCGTTGGATCGTTGTTAAGTCGATTTTTGAATTTGCCATAGTTTGTCCTTTTAGATAACCCCTTCCGACTCTTCGTAAAAAATCGGACTAGTCTCAATGAATTTGTCTTCGGAATAAATAAAACGACGGTAATGTGTAGATTTTTGTATCTCAATCAGGTGAAACCCACATTCATGGTTTCCGTCAGAGAGTCTCGTACTGGAAGCAGAATTCACAATTGGAAATCTAGTCTCAGGTCCCGGAAGTTTGACCCAATTGGTATGTGTGTGACCATGTAAATACAACTCAGGTGGATTGGTTTTTAACTTCTCGACCACCTCAGCTCTGTTAGTCATACGGTGCGTTTTGGATTCAATTTCGCTCGAAGGATTCCAAAGTGGATGATGGCATACTAAGATATAAGGTTCTGTAACAAGGCGAAGAGTTTTATCAATCACTTCTGGAGACACGTAACCATTGGCCGTGATCCGAGGGATGGCATAATTCGAATCCCAACCAACAAAAAGTTTCCCGCCAATTTTTTTGGATCGAATGTATGATTTTGGATCAAGAGGGTTCCCAAGCCACTCACTAAATGTTTTTTCAAATAAGGGGTTTGGTCCAAGTGCTCGTTTGTGGTAACGATCGTGGTTTCCTGGAATGATAAATGTTTTTTCCGTAAGCAAAGGACGTAAAATTTCTTTTGCATTTTCAAACTCACCTGGATGAGAAACATTTGTCAAATCACCAGAGATGATGAGTGCATCATATTCTAATTTACTAATAGCATCCACCATAGCAGAAATCAATACAAGTGGATGTTTTGATTTTCGTCTCAACCGATAGCTGAGGTATCCGACAATGGCTTTTCCACGAAGAGAAAACAAAGGAAGTTTCTTCGGGAAATGTAAGTCAGAAATATGCAGGATTTTCATTCGTTAATATCCATGATTCCGAGGATATCTCCTTTTTTCACTACCGATCCTTCTTTTATGATGATTTTTTTTAGGATTCCTGAATAGGGTGATTCCACGGGGAAAGCGGCTTTGTCGGTGACAAGTTCGACCATTTCGTCTCCTTGGGAAACAGAATCACCAACATTTCGGAGCCAACGAACCAATTCGATCTTTTCTGTATCGCCCAAATCTGGAGTTTTTAAAAGGAATTCTTTCATGGACACAATCCTTTGTCACGGAAATGAAAACTGGTTTACAAAACCCTGTTTTCCCGTTTTTTTAACATAAAAGTTTAGCGAACCTCAATGGGAAACGAGAAAATCAAATATAAAGGCACCGAAATCATCGAAAACTTGGACGAGTTGATTCAAAAGGACTATTTCCATTTTGAACTAAAAGGGCTCACCAAGTCTACAAGGGATATCGTCAATGAAGTAGTTCAAGGAATATTAAACCGAGTTGGCGCAAATCCACTCACTTCATTTCATTTGTTTAGCGGTCTAATGGAGGCCCTCTTAAATGCTGTAAAAGCAAACACACGTTTTGTGATTTTTCAAGATGAACTTTTGAATAAACTCACAGCACAGGGGCAAACTCCAGAAGAAGAAGCAGAAGAATTACTCGACATTATTTTAGAAACAGAACCACTTCGAGATGCAATGCAACGTTACATTGTTCCTGATAAAATCAAAAAAGTGGTTCAAAAAATTCTAACTTTATCAGACAAAAAAAGATCAAAAAAACACAACCTCTCCATCGACGAAAAAGAATTCTTAAACATAGTTAGAGAAAAAGTAAAAAAGTATGATCTAAAAATTTCAATGAAAATTGAAATCAGACCAACCTCTGTCTACATTCGAATCAGAAATGATTCCCCCATTATGGGGATGGATTTAAATCGAATTCGCAAAAGTAGAGAAAGACATGCGGAGCTTGCCAAACAGGGAAACTCTGCAGAATTTTTCAGGCCTGACTTTTTGGATGAAAAAGAAAGTGCTGGGTTTGGGATTGCGATGATTGATGAAGGTTTTTATAACTTAGGACTTGATCCATTAGAATGTTTCGATATCCAAACTAGTAAAAAAACAACGACGGTTTACCTCAACTATCCGTTAGAGGCTCTCCAAAAGATGGAGTTTTGATACAAGTTTCAGAAGTTACTTGGGAATCTTTTGAGAATGAATACCGTGATATTGGCGGATTTCTCTGGGAAGATTCCAACTCAGAACCAGGTTATACCCTTTGCGATTGGTATTTTGATTTACAAGAGGAAGTAGAAATCCTCTACGCAAAGACAGAACCAGTCGCAGAAACAATAGAAAACAACTTATCCAAGTTAGACGATCTTAGAGAAAAAGGTTTTTATCCATGTGGTGCCTTTTTTTTCGAACTTGGATACTTTTTTATCGAAGGTTTGGATCTAAACCATTCTCCTCTTCCAGAAGGGACACCTCTCCTCCAGTATTCCATTTATAAAAGGAAAAAAAGGATTAAGTATCCCAATCCGTCATCTCTCCACTTTGGGAAAATGGAATTAAAAAATAGTTCTGTCTTATGGAATAAAGAAACTTATCTGGAACGTTTTGAAAAAACAAAGCAGGCTCTTTTACTTGGCGAAAGTTACGAATTAAACTTATGTTTTCCCGTTTCGCTTTCAATCGAAGGGGATATGTTTTTATACTACCAATCCCTAAAAACAAAACAAAAAACAAAATACTCTGTCTATTATCCTTTTTCAGAAACAAGAACTCTATCTCTATCACCAGAATTATTTTTTGAAGTCCAAGGAGAAAAAATCCAAACAGAACCCATGAAAGGAACAATCCTTCGCGGTTTCACATCCAAACAAGATAAAGATTACAAAATAAAACTCCAATCCTCTGACAAAGAAAGAGCAGAAAATGTAATGATCACTGATTTGTATCGAAACGATTTAGGTAGGATCGCCAAACAAGGAACAGTTCAAGTGACAGATCTTTTTTTAGTGAAAGGTCTAGAAACAGTTTGGCAGATGGTTTCCAAGGTAGAAGCCAAATTAAGAAATGCTTTTGCCTGGTATCCCATCCTAATGGCGCTTTTTCCTTCTGGTTCTGTGATTGGAGCTCCGAAAAAAAGATCCTTTGAAATTTTACGAGAATTGGAAAATACAAATAGAGGATTGTATACAGGATCATTATTCGTCTCAGAAATGTTAGATGGTGTCCCTTGGATTCGATCCAATGTTTCCATAAGGACCTTATATCTAAAAAAAGATGAGAATTTATGGAAAGGAAACTATGGAGTGGGAAGTGGAATTACCGTTCTTTCCGATGCCGAGGCAGAATATTTGGAATGCCTATCAAAATTAAAATTCATCACAAACCCAATTCCTTCCAGTTTTGAGATATTGGAAACAATACGATTCAGAAAGGGGCATTATTTTTTAAAAGAACTTCACTTAGAAAGGATGGAACAAACGGCAAATCGTCTTGGTTTTCCCTTTTCTAAACAAAAAGCAGAAGCCACTTTAAAAACTCTCACCGATGGTTCCCATGACACGACCTTACGTCTTCGTTTGTTACTCGGAGAAAGGGGAGAATTTCGTGGAGAGAAATTTAATTTTTCGAAACCAAAGAAACGCCCCACCATTCGATTGGGACTTGCTAGTCGCCCCGTCGATTCAAAGGATTTATTTTTATACCACAAAACAACAAACAGATCCTTTTATAATGAGATACTAGAAGAATGTAAAACCAAATCTATTGACGATTGTATTTTGTTTGATCAGGAAAACCGAATTCTAGAAACGAACATTAGAAATTTATTTCTTAGAAAAGGGAAGTTTTGGTATACCCCCTCACTCGAAACAGGAGGTCTTCCCGGTGTGTTTCGAGAAGCACTCATCCGAAAGGGATGGGTAAAAGAAACCCTACTTTTCCAATCAGATTTGTTAGAAGCGGATGAAATCCTGGTGGGGAATTCCCTTCGTGGCTTTGAAAGAGTGGATCTGGTTTTTTAACAAGTAAAAGTTAAAGACAATTTAAAGAGGCAAATTGTGAACTTGCCCCTCATTTGACTTATAGAATAAACCGACTTAAGTCCTTATCTTCGATGATTCCTTTTAGTTTAGAAGACACATAACTTTCGTTAATAACTACTTGTTTTTGTCCTTCTGGTAAATCAGGTGCATCAAAACTCGTATCTTCCAAAAGTTTTTCCATGATAGTATTGAGCCTTCTAGCACCAATGTTCTCATTTTTTTCATTCATTTGAAACGCTAGTTTTGCAATTTCCGCAATACCATCAGTTGTATATTCAATGTTCACGCCTTCCGTGGCAAGAAGAGCTTCATATTGTTTGGTGAGAGAAGATTTGGGAGTGGTAAGGATTTTGATAAAATCGGACTCGGTGAGAGTTTCCAGTTCCACTCGAATCGGAAATCTACCCTGAAGTTCAGGAATAAGGTCGGAAGGTTTTGTCATATGAAAGGCACCTGCCGCAATAAAAAGAATATGATCTGTTTTGATGGGACCAATCTTTGTATTCACAGTGGATCCTTCAACGATTGGCAGTAAGTCTCTTTGTACTCCTTCACGGGATACATCGGCCCCTTGCCTTCCTTCGCGGCCTGCAATTTTATCAATTTCATCTAAAAAAATAATGCCCATCTCTTCGACTCGACGCACAGCTTCTGATTGGATTTTATCGGCATCGATTAGTTTTTCTGCTTCCGATTCGGTAAGTAGTTTCCCAGCATCAATAACCTTTACCTTTCGTTTGCCAGTTTTTTTCGGCATCAAATCGCCGAGTAAACTTTGCAGCTGATTGTCCATGTCTTCCATATTACCGGCACCAAACACTTGCAACATGGGAATTCCAGTTGTTTGAGTGGGTTTAGGAATATCTATTTCAATTTCTTGTTCGTTTAAGATTCCTTTACGAAGTTTTTCCCTAAACTTTTCTCTGGATTCTTTATAACTAGTTTGTCTTTCTTTTTCTTCTGGATTTAGATCTTCTTCTTTTTTATGGAAGATGGGAGGTAAAATGGCATCGAGAATTATTTCTTCTGCCTTTTCGATTGCTTTATCTTTTACGCGTTCACGAAATTCGGCTTTTACCAAATTTAATGCACCCATAGCCAAATCACGGATCATCGATTCAACATCACGACCAACATAACCCACTTCAGTATACTTTGTGGCCTCTACTTTTAAAAAAGGAGCACCACATAACTTAGACAGGCGACGAGCAATTTCGGTTTTTCCTACGCCTGTTGGTCCTATCATAATGATATTTTTTGGATAAATTTCTTCTCTAAGTGACTCGTCGAGTTTACGACGTCTGGAACGATTTCTAAGGGCCACAGCAACAGCTCGCTTTGCTTTTGTTTGCCCAATGATATGTTCATCTAACTTTTCTACAATTTGACGAGGAGTTAATTCCTCAGCAGGGTTTGGAGATCCCGCAACTTCAGCAAGAATGGTAGGGTATGTCATTTTATAATTCCTCAATCACCAAATTATGGTTTGTGTAAATACAAATATCAGCAGTGATTTGCATTGCTTTTGTAATGATGTCTTTTGGGTCCATATCCGTGTTTTGCACAAGAGCACGAGCTGCCGATAAAGCAAAATTCCCACCAGAACCAATGGCAAGCACTCCATCATCAGGTGAGATCACATCCCCCGTTCCTGAAATTAAAAAGGATTCGTTGGCATCACAGACGATGAGAAGTGCTTCCAGCCTTCGAAGCATTCGGTCCATCCTCCACTCACGAGCAAGCTCCACAGCGGCACGAGAGACAGATCCACCATGTTCGATTAATTTTTTTTCAAAGAGTTCAAAAAGAGTAAAAGCATCGGCAGCACTTCCAGCAAACCCCGCAATCACCTTACCGTTGTAAAGTCTTCTGACTTTTTTGGCGGTATGTTTCATCACGGTATTTCCCATAGATACCTGACCGTCTCCCCCTACAGCAATTTTGCCATTTTTACGAACAGAAAGGATGGTCGTTGCGTGAATTGTTTCCATAAGGATAAAATTCCAAAATGGTGAAGGTTGTCGAGAAAAATGGAGGTTACTTTCTTTTGATAAGAACCATTTGGTTCCCTACTTCAAAAGATTGGTCGAGAAAATAATAGTCAGTAAGTTCTTTAATCATAAAAAGTCCAATCCCATGTTCACGGTAGTCGCTGAGATCAAAACTACGAAGTTCTCCCGGTTCCACTTTTTTTCCATAATCTCTCAATCGAATTTCTACGCGGTCTTTATCAAATTGGAATTCGATAAAAATGGGTTTTCCCGTGTTTCCAGAATAGGCATGTCGGATGATATTCACTATGGCTTCTCCAATCACTAGTTTCAGATCGAGAGAATCAAACAAAGAAAATCCATGTTCTAAACAAAGATTAAAAAAATAATTACGGGTGTGTGATACAAAACGAGGGTTGGAAGGAATTTGGATACGGACTACTTTTGCGTAGTCCGTGGGTTTCTTTTGGTTCGACATTATCCTCTCGGATGGAATTTCTTATGAACTTCCTTCAGAGTTTTATTTGCCATGTGAGTGTAAATTTGGGTAGTCGAAATATCGATATGACCCAAAAGTTCCTGAACCGATTTGAGATCTGCATGGTTCTCAAGTAGGTGAGTAGCAAAAGAGTGGCGAAGGGTATGTGGAGTTACTTTTTTCTTTATTTTTGTGCGTTTGATATAATGGTTTAAAAGGCGCCAAACCGACTTACGGTTGATATACGATCCTTTTTTAGAAACAAATACAAATTCACAAGTTCTTTTCTTCAAAATTTCTGTCCGACTTTCCGTCAGATATTTTTTCAATATTTCTAAAGACTTTTCACCGAACGGAACGAGACGTTGGCGTCCCCCTTTTCCTTCTACTGTAATCGTCATGTTTTCCATGTCGATGTCAGTCATTTTTAAATTACAAGCTTCTGAAATACGAAGACCAGAAGAATATAAAAGTTCAAAGATACATTTGTCACGAAGTTCGTATAAATTGTCCTCTTTGATATTACGAAAAAGTTCATCAATTTCAGTTTGAGTTAAATAATCTGGGATGGTTCTTGCAACTTCAGGAGTTTCAATTTTTTCGGTTGGGTTGGAATCTAACCTTTTTTCGTCTCGAAGATACTTATAAAACTGTCTGATTGCCACTACTTCGCGAGCCAGTGTTTTTGCAGAGATTTTGCGTTCTCTTTCTTCTTCGAGAAAACGCATGATGTCGTTTGCTTTTACTTCTAAGAAGTTGATATGTTCCTTTTCCAAGAAGATCGCAAACTTATTGAGATCGTATCCGTAGGAATATATCGAATTATCGCTCAGTCCTTTTTCTACGGACAAGTATTCTTGAAATGTTTGTAAAAGCTGATTTTGAGAAACTGGCAATTTGGAACCCATCTTTACTCTCTTATGTTACTTAAAGAGTCGGACAAAAAGCTTAAAGAGACTTATTATTTTTTTTGCCACAAATGGCTATGTCAGGAAAAAAGGAGATGTGGTTCATAGAAACTCCCTTATTTTTTTACTCACGTTTGCCAGTCTGTTAGTCGTTAATTGCGGCCGAAAGGAAAGATCCCTATTTGAAGAAGGTAAAAAATGGGAAATGGTAGGAGAAAAAACAAAAGCCCTCTATTACTACGAACTTTCGCTCCGTGAAAACCCTGATTACGATCCTGTTCTGAAACGAATGGGACTACTTCTCGCAGAAAGTAACCAGTCCATCGCCACTGCCATTTTTTATTTGGAAAAGTATCACAAACAAAAAAAAGATGATACTGAAGTGCAGAGGGAACTCTTTCGGCTTTATCTTACCACAGGATACGAAAAAGAAGCATTGGAAATTTTGGAAGAAATTCGGTTCCAGGGAAAAAAAGAAACTTTGGAATTTTTCGAAACCACGTACCTTTGTCTTACCAGAGGATTTAAACAAAAGGAATACCTTCTGGCCCTAGAAAAAAGCCCTCTCGCAGGGGATCCTTATTATGCCCCTTGGGTCCGGGCTTGCGAAACAAAATAAACAGGAACCCGCAGAGATCCTGTCTAAACAATAAAGAACAAGATACAGAATAGGAGAAATTATGAACCATAAAGTTGTCATCATCGGATCCGGTCCCGCAGGACATACCGCAGCCATTTACGCCGCAAGAGCCAATCTAAACCCGGTGATGTATGAAGGATTTATGGCAGGAGGAGTCGCGGCCGGAGGACAGCTCACCACAACAACAGAAGTAGAAAACTTTCCCGGTTTCCCAGAAGGAATCGATGGAACCAAACTCACTCAACTTTTCCGGGAACAATCCTCTAAATACGGAACCACCATCCATACCCAAACCATCACCAAAGTGGATTTTTCCAAACGTCCTTTTACCATTTGGTCAGATGATGAAGAAATCAAAGCAGAAGCGGTCATCATTGCAACCGGTGCCACAGCAAAACGGATGCATGTTCCCGGTGAAGAAACTTTTTGGCAAAGAGGGATTTCTGCCTGTGCAGTTTGTGATGGTGCCCTCCCCATTTACCGTAACAAAGCACTTGCCGTTGTGGGTGGAGGTGACTCCGCAGTGGAAGAAGCAAACCACCTCACCAAGTTTGCATCCAAAGTGTATTTAGTGGTCAGACGTGACCAACTCCGTGCCTCCCAAATCATGCAAAAAAGAGCAATGGAACATCCAAAAATCGAAATCCTTTGGAACCAAACTGTAGTAGAGGCCAAAGGTGGAGCGGGCGGACTTACCTCCATTGTTCTCGAAAGTACAAAAGACAAATCCCAAAAAGATTTAGAGGTGGGTGGTCTTTTTTATGCGATTGGACATGTTCCTAACACTCAAGTTTTCCAAGGACAATTGGATTTAGATGAAACAGGGTATATCATCACAAAACCAGGAACCACACAAACCAATGTGGCTGGAGTATTTGCGGCAGGCGATGTTCAGGACAAAGTGTACCGCCAAGCAATCACAGCAGCAGGTAGCGGTTGTATGGCGGCTCTTGAAGCCGAACGTTGGTTAGAAGGTCACTAAGGAGTGACCTGTTTACCATTAATATCCAAATAGGATTTTGATTCCAAATTAAAAAATATCACCGAATCTCCTTTCGGTGATATGTATTGTTTTTTCCCGTCTTCCCACTCGATAAGCGTATAACCTGAACCTCTAAAAAGAATTTGGTTACCAGGGAAAACATTTGCTTCAAAGGAATCTCCATACCAGCGGTAATTTCCTTTTTTCCAGAGATAAAAGTAACTAGAACCAGGACCAAGAAAATCTCCTTCCAATTTTCCTGAATAAGTTTCCACAGAGGCAGGAAAAATTTTTCTTAAGTTGGGTAGATCTGTGTAAGTTTTGATATCCATTGCCGACTCAGGTAAGGAAAAACCTTTATCTAAAAAGTTTTTATATTCATTCGGGAATTTCGAGTTCATGGTAGTATAACCAGCTAACTGAAGTTTTTTTCCATTCCGAAGGATAGAATCCTTATTTTTTTCAAATGAAGACAAACTATCTTTCAGGATTTGGTCGGGAGACACTCCAGTTGCATTTTGTAAAGCAAGGATCGGCGATATCCCTACACAAGTATCTTTTTGATAAGAAATGATGGCTTCTTTTCCATAGGTTTCATGGATATGTTTGATAAGAAGTGGTCCAATGGAATAAGGAAGTAAATCTTTATATTTAGCATCTAACAAGGCTTTGAAGGATTTAGGAACCTTGTTTTCTCGAATTAACTTTTCTGCGTCATTATAAATATGGAATTGTTTTCTTTCATAAAATTTCGCCTCCAAATAATTGGCTAGTCCCTCTTCAAACCAAGGATCCAAAATATCAGTTTGTGGAAACTTACCGGTCTCTGTTTGGATTTTTAGACAAGAGACTTGTTCTATGTTGTGAACTGCTTCGTGGTAAAAAGTCCCAAAATGAACGCGTCTCAGTGCATCGGAATCAAACTCCAATACCCCCGTAGGTTGCGGCATTTTTTCACCACAACACAAAGTGATAGAATCCCTTCCTCCAAACCCTCCCTCTTCGGAACCACCAGGAATTTCTGCACCAATATAACTCTTAATCTCCTCATATTGGTCGAATAACAAAACAGGAATTTTCCCTCGGTTTTCCAATTGAAACTCAGATTTTAAATAGGATAAAAAAGGTTTCATCTTGAAATTATCACCAAACACACGTAAATACTCAGACCATTTTTCAGATCCGTAAAATACGTAGTTCCCTAATTCTAACCTTGGTTTTCCATATTTAGATTCGCTTACGAGAAGATAGTTTTCAAATGCAATAGGTTTTTGTCGAATGTAGTCATATTCTTTTCGATGTGCCATCCAGTATTTGGTGATTTTAGTTAAATCAGGATAATTCCAAATGAGAGTCGGTAAACATCCGTTACATGATGCAGGGGCAGATATAAAACCCGTACCGGATGGAAAATCTAATTTAAAAGTGCCGTTCGCCCATTCTGTGTATACACTTCCATCCGCACGTTTCCATTGGTAATGGTTTTTGGCCCATTGGTATACTTCTCCCCCATCTGGGCCTTGGTAGTATCCGGGAGCCGGTTCTAAAAATCCTAAATGTAAATCTTCTAGTTTGGGTTCTTGGAGTCTTTCTACACCAAGATAAGAACTGGGAGCGGTTTCTCCAAAATCGAAATACAATACATCGGAGCCTGGTCCCCTTTTCAGAGAGACTTTGGATCTTTCGACTTCAGAGTAAATAACGGAAGTTAGGAGGACAAGTGTGAAGGTTATAATCTTACGAATCATGGGGCGGTGTAGCACTCACTTTAACGCCCCAATATTCTCTGAAAATTAGAACCCTGTCAAGTGGATTCTAAACTGCATTTTGGTTGCGATATGCGATCGCAATTTGCCCAGTGCGCGAAATTTCGCGGATCCCAAATGGTTTGATAACTGAGATGATATTGCTAACCTGTCTTGAGTTTCCTGAAAACTCAATTAAAAGCGAGTCTTCTGTCATTTCCAAAATTTTAACATCAAATCCATTACAAATCGTAAGAGCTTCACTTCTATTGGTTTCGTTAATTGAAAAAGAAATAAGAACCAGTTCTCTTTGTACAGAACTCGCATATGCCATGTCCTGCACTCGCAAAACATCGGGTAATTTGAGAAGCTGGTTTTTCACCTGCCCTACTATAAAATCATCACCATTCAAAACAATGGTCATGGACGAAACATCCACATTGTCTGTCACACCGACAGCAATCGAATCAATATTGTATCCGCGACGTGTAAAGAGACCAGAGACATGACTCATGACACCGGGATGGTTATTTACTAAAATACTTAGAGTGTGCTTCATTTTTTCAATTTCCCCAAGTCTTTAAATTCGATTAGGTCTTGTTGCGACTTTCCTGCAGGGATCATTGGAAAAACTTTTTCTTCTGCAGGGATCATAACTTCTATCAGAGCAGAACCCTTATCTTTTAAGAAAAATTCTACACCTTTATCAATCTCTGATTTGTGTTCGATTCTCATGGCTGGAATCCCATATGCATCAGCTAGTTTGACAAAATTAGGATTGTAGGTCCATTGTGACTCACTAAATCTCTCTTCATAAAATAGTTCCTGCCATTGACGAACCATTCCAAGAAAATTATTGTTAAAAAGCAAAATTTTCACACCTAACTGAGATTGCGCGATTGTTGCCAGTTCCTGAATACACATTTGAAAGGAACCATCTCCCGTTACACAGATAACTGTTTTGTCTGGGTTACCGAATTTAGCTCCAATTGCCGCAGGGAGTCCATAACCCATAGTGCCAAGTCCACCTGAAGTTAGCCAAGTATTTGGTTTATCAAATAAATAATATTGTGCCGCCCACATTTGGTGTTGGCCCACATCTGTTGAAACAATGGCTTCGCCTTTTGTTTTGGCATATACTTTTTGTAAGAAGTCTTGTGGTTTGATACTATCGCCACTATTGTCAAAATCGAGAGGATGATTTTTCTTTAGGTTTTGAATGTTTTCAATCCAAGAAGTGCGGTCTCCACCTTTTACAAATGGCAGGATTTCTCGAATGGCATCCTTGAGATCTCCATGTAGGTTATGATCTACATTGACACGTTTGTTAAACTCTGCCGCATCAATGTCTATATGGGCGCGAACGGCATTCGGCGCAAAGTCTTGGTATTTAGCAACTCGGTCATCAAATCTTGCACCTAAATTTAGTATATAATCACATTCTAACACTGCTTTGTTGGCATAAGCAGTTCCATGCATTCCAAGCATTCCTACAGATAAAGGATGAGTTCCAGGAAAAGCACCTAATCCCATAAGAGTGGTAGTGACTGGTGCATTTGCCTTTTCTGCCAATGCTTTGATTTCTGCAGAAGCAAAGGAATTGATTGCACCACCTCCAACATAGAGTAACGGGCGTTTGGCTTGATTTAATGCTTCTGCAAATTCTTGAGGATCACCTTTGATTTTTGGTCTTTCGTAATGATGGGGAGCAATTTTTAAAGACGAAGCTTTTCTGATAGTCGTTTTTCCCAATTGAACATCTTTTGGAAAATCCAAAAGCACTGGACCAGGTCTTCCTCCCATCGCAATTTTAATCGCCTCTTCAAAATGACGAGCAAGATCATCAGCCTTTTTAATAAGAGCATTGTATTTCGTAATTGGTATGGTAATTCCAAAAATATCAGCCTCTTGGAAGGCATCGGTTCCAATAGCATCCGTGGATACTTGGCCAGTGATGGCAAGGATGGGAATAGAATCCAATTTGGCGTCAGTAAGGCCTGTGATTAAATTGGTAGCACCTGGACCGGAAGTGGCAATACAAACACCTAACTTACCTGTGGACCTAGCATAACCCTCTGCCATATGAATGGCACCTTGTTCGTGACGAACCAGGATATGTTTGATCTTTTTACTATGATAGAGTTCGTCGTAGAAAGGGAGGATGGCGCCACCAGGATATCCAAAGACGATCTCCACACCCGCTTCTTCCAGTAATTCGACCATCAGTCGGCCGCCAGTAATTGCTTCGGTTGTAGATGACATACGTTCCCCCCTCATTGTCATTTCTTCAAAAAAGAGCCTGTTGTCAATGTTCTCACGTTTTTGAGTCGATTTTTACTGTCTAAAAAAGAATGCTGAAAATTGGACAGGGATATGGAAAATACAGATATCGAAAAGCCACAAGAAGATGAAAAGTTCACTAAAATAAAATCTCTCGCAAAAGAGGCTTATCGTTTTCTGGATCAGGGTCGTTTTAAGGAAGCGAAGGAACGATTAGACATATTACTGGATGAAGATCCAGCAAATACATATGGCCTTGTTGGTCTCGGTGATTATTACGCCAAAACAAAACAACCAGAACAAGCCATTCAATATTACCGCAAATGTTTGGTTGGAGATACAACCAATAAGTTCTCACTCATGGGACTAATGAATGCTTACAGAGACTTAAATAGTCTAAAACGTATTATTGAAGTCGCAGAAGAATTTCACCATATAACAATCACAGATGCAAGTATCCTTTCAAGAGTAGCTGACGCACATAGAAAACTAAAAAACTTCAAAGAATCAGAAGTGTATTATATGGAAGCACTTCAGATCAATCCAAACGATCAGTATGTGATTGTGGGACTTGGCCATTTATACTTTGCCTGCCAAAGGTATGTGGATGCCATCCATTGGTGGGAAAAATTACTTTCGAGCCAACCAAACAATATCAAGATATTAACAGAGATCGGAAATAGTTATCGCAAAATTAAAGACTTCGATAAAGCCATTCTTTATTACGACCGTGCCAAAGAACTCGACCCAAAAAACTTCTTTGCCCTCTATGGTCTTGCCGAATCCTATCGCGGTAAAAAAGATTTTAAAACGGCCATCACTTACTGGGAAAAAATTCTTGAATCCGATCCCGATAACAAACTCATCATTAACCGTTATGCCGATTCTCTTAGAGGACTTGGAAACTACGACAAAGCTTTAGAATGTTTTAATAAAATTCTTGCCAGTGGTGATGACTACTTTGCTCTTCTTGGAAAAGCGGCGGCTTTGCGTTTGATTGGGGATTTAGAGAAAGCCGAAGAAATATATTTAGGACTTCTGAGTAAATCTCCAAGTGACCCAAGGCCTGCTCTAGAACTTTCCGATCTTTGGGACATTATGGGAAAAAAATCACAAGCGGTCAAACTACTGGAAGATCTGGCCAAAAAAAATCCATCTAACGAAGCCATCCGAGAAAGGATAGAATATTTAAAGGATTAAACTTCAGTTTCTTCGGTTATTTTTACTTTAAGAAAGTAAAGAATAACAAAAACTGCGACAACTCCAGTGACAATAAAAGTAACTGGAGCTCCAAAAAGAAACCATAACCAGCCCGCCACCAAACTGGCAAAAAACGCAGAAATACTTTGCATGCCAGCATATAGACCGATGGCTGTTGCAGTTTCGTTACTCGGTGTAACATTACTAATCCATGCCTTGGAAATCCCTTCTGTTGCAGCCGCATAAACACCGTATAAAAAGAAAGCGAGTAAAATTAAAACTGGATTTTGGACAAGGCCCATAAGAAAGTAGACACCGGCATAAATTCCAAGACCACATAGTAACATTTTTTTTAGTCCAATTTTATCGGCAAAAACTCCGAGTGGGTAAGAAAAGACTGCATAAACCAAATTATAAAAAATATAAATCCCAATCACTTGGTAGTCATTTAAACCTGCTTCTTTCGATCTTAATATCAAAAAAACATCTGAACTATTCCAAAAGGCAAATACAAGTAACCCAACAACTAACTTTTTATAGTTGGGGCTTGCAGTTTTCCAATAATTAATTAATGATATAAACTTATTACTTTTTTGATTATTTAAACTTGTTTGTTTGGATTGAGCTAATTTTTCCTTCAAAAAGAAGGTAAACCCAATCGCTATGATTCCAGGCAAAAAAGCCAAATAGAATAAAAATATATAATCTTTGGGATAAAAATACAGGTATACTAAAGCGAAGCTTGGACCAAGGACTGCACCCAATGTATCCATAGAACGATGAAATCCAAATACTCTTGCCTTGGTTTTATTGGTAGCTTCAGAGGATAAAATCGCATCCCGTGCTCCTGTTCGGACTCCTTTTCCAATTCGATCCAATATGCGGGAGAATAAAACAACAAATGGAACTTGGCCAATACTTAATAAGGGTTTTGCAATAGCACTTAAAGCGTAGCCTAGTCGCACAAAAGGAACTCGTTTCCCGGTATCATCCGATAGTTGGCCAAAGTATCCCTTTCCATAACCCGCGACTACTTCCGTGATTCCTTCTAATATACCAATAAAGAGAATGGAGTATCCAATCGATTTGAGATAAATTGGTAAAATGGGATAGAGCATTTCGCTTGCGATGTCTGTAAAAAGACTCACAAGCGATAATACCCCAACTGTTTTTGATATATATTTCAAAAACGAATGGAACCACCCTCCTTACGGAGCGATGGTTTTGAGTAGGCTTAAGTCTTCTTTTTTAAATACCTTAATGGTAGTTTTATCACCTTCTTTTGGTTTGCCGGTCACATAAATTTTATCCCCGAAAAAGGTGAGTTCGGAGTTTTCTTCCACAGGTTCTTCTGTTCTTTTTTCAAACGTTAAGTCCGATTTAAAACGAGAAACATGGTATTTGTCTTTTACCTTTTCGATCACGTAAATTTTGTCTTCGCGATTGATCATCGGAGTTCGCCAGAAAATATCTGCAGACTCGCTTGTTTTTTTCACACCGAGTTTGTCTGGGTCCAGTAACACAAGTTTGTGTTTTCTATTTTCGACCTTTTCTCCGTCATAACCGAGAACTAAGACTCCTTGGTTGGCGATTTCTTTAAATTCCTTAGAACAAATATTGTTGTATGGACTTTTAAAAAGAGCATCATCTTTTGCAGGATCAATGGCCCAAAGTTCATTCGAATAGTGACCATCTGTATCATATTTGATAAACTTCATAAAAAGGATTTTGTTGTTCACAACATTGTCACTTTGTTCTTCTTTTTTCTTCAGTTCTTCTTTGGTTTGTGCAAGTTCTGATTTTAGTTCTTCAACCTTAGCTTCTACCTTTTGAACGGTATCGTCTTTTTTTGCTGAGTCGCCTGAAGTGGTTCCTGTGCGTGCTTCTTCTTTTTTAGCGATTTGTTCTTCTTTTTTACTGAGTTCCTCTTTTTTAGCTTCTACCGCTTCCGACTTTTTCTCAGTGTCTTTTTTCTCTTGTTCGATTTGTTTGACCTCTTCGGTTTTCTTTTCAATTTCTGCTTTGTTTTTAACCGGGTCTTTTTTTAACTCATTGAGGCTTGCAATCGTTTCCTGTTCTTTCTTCTTTAGTGCCTCTTTTTTGTCTTGGAGGTCTTTTTGTTCGTTTGCTACTTCTTGTTTTTTATCTTGCAAAACCTTTTTTTCTTCTTTGATTTTATCGGTTTGCAACTTGTCCATTTTTTTGGCTTCGTCTTCCATTTTCTGTTTGGTAGCGGGATCTTTTTCTTTATCCTTCACCATTTTGTTGACGTCTTTTTCTAACTCATCTGTGGTTAAATCCTTCCCACTATCTTTTAAGATATTTCCTTCAATAGGAATGATGATTTGAGTTTTTCCTGGCCAATTTTTATAAACTGTATCGATCCCTAATTTGTCAGGAGAAGTAGCGGCGATGACTCCTTCTGTATATTTTTTACTAAAAAACTTTGAGTCTTTTCGGTGCGTTGCGTTGTAATAAAGAATGTATTGAGCCAGAGTTTCGGAATTTCCGGCTTTATATTGGAAAGATTTTTCTACATAAGAAGCAATGATCCGTGCAATGGAATTGACATGGTCAAAACTTTGTGATTCAGAAAGAATTAGGATATCAGCTCCCAATTTTCCATCAGCACCAGGTAGAACTCTTTGGATTTTAACTCCATCTACTGTGGCAGAATTTTCTTTGGCCAAGGTTTCAGCCAGTTTACGACCAATTTCAGTATTTTCCTGGATGATCTCATCGGAAGCCTTACGTAAGGAACGGTTGATGAATTCGATTTTTTTGGAACCCTTAATTTCGGACTCACCGAGAGGGGCTTTGGATTGTGCTGTCAGAGAAAGACTGACAAAAGTTAGGCAGATGATGATGGAACGAGAAATTCTCATTGTTTCCTCACGAAAATTGGGGTAAAGATGCCCACAAGAATAACAACCTTTGTGATTCTGCAAAGCAAGTTTTAGAATAAAAATCTATTTACCGGGGGGTGGATCTTCAAAATTCTGTGGGAGAATGCCTACATTTACGCACAGAGTCTTCAATTTTAATGCCGGCCCTGCCATGTTGCCCACAGAAGTCATGGAGGAAGCAAAGGATGAGTTCCTAAATTACAAGGGTACTGGAATGTCTGTAATGGAAATGAGCCACAGGGGAAATGTTTTCCAAAATATTTTGGATGAATCTCTCCGTGACCTTAGGGAATTACTGGATCTACCCTCCCGTTATGCTGCGGTTTATTTTCCGGGTGGTGCCACTTTACAATTTTCGGCCATTCCTTTTAATTATTTAAAGACGGGAGAGTCTGCTGATTTTGCTGTTACAGGTGTTTGGGCCAAAAAAGCCTATGAAGAAGCAAAGAAATTTTATCCAAACGTAAAATCCATATTTAATGGGGCTGATTCAAAATATATGGAACTTCCCACGATCACAGATGAGATGGTGAATGAGGGAGCCAAATATGTTTATATCACTTCTAACAATACCATTTATGGAACGCGTTATAAAATTTTCCCTAAATTAAAAAAGGCTCCCCTTTTTGCTGATATGACAAGTGAGCTCTTAAGTCGAAAACTTCCCATAGAAGATTTTTCTGTCATTTTTGCAGGAGCACAAAAAAACATTGGGCCTTCTGGACTCACACTTGTCATTTATGACAAAGAAAAATTGCCAACACTCGATCATCCCGTTCCGAACCTAATGAACTTTGCTCTTATGGAAAAAAATGGATCTTTGTACAACACACCTCCCACTTATTCCATATACATTGCCGGCCTCGTGTTTAAATACCTAAAAAGAAAAGGTGGCCTTGCAGTGATGGAAGCTGCAAATGAAAGGAAAGCAAAAAAATTGTATGAGACAATCGATGCCTCAAACTTATTTTATGCACCGGTTCCAGAAGAGTTTCGTTCTGCTATGAATGTTGTTTTTCGTGGCCATAACGATAGTTTGGATTCTAAATTTTTAGCCCTTGCCGAAGAACAAGGCTTTGCTGGACTCAAAGGATACCGTGACGTAGGTGGGTTTCGCGCGAGTATTTACAATGCAATGCCCGAAGAAGGTGTGGATGCGCTGATTTCCTTTATCAAAGAATTTGAAAGGACTCATGGGTAATTTTTTTAGAACTTACCAACTCCTTTTCTTTATTTTTGTTGGATCGTTATCTGCTCATTCCCTATGGATTCCAGAAGGAAATTTAGGATGGGAAGCAGCTAAAGATTGTTATATACCTTTAAAAAAAGAAATTCCTCCTGGTGCGATTAGTCCAAGTCTCATCAATTTGGACCGTACTCGGATGGAAGAATATGCGAGAGAATCTGCCGAACTCCGTCTGGCTTCCCTAAACTGCTTTCGTGACCAGGTTTCCAAAAACCTTCCTGAGGAGGAACCTCTTACCTCTGATTTAGGTGAGTATTTCAAAGCCTCTTTACTCTCCGGTAAGGAAAAGGAAGAAATGTATTTTTCCTATGAGTGGCGAATCCTACTTTCTGATAGTCGCCCTTACCCACTGACTCCTGGTGAAGTCAATTTCGCCAAACAATGGTTTGAAGCGCATACAGAAGTTAAAGAGGAAATCACAAACCTATCTATCGAATACCTTTCTGAAAAAAATCCACAAACAAAATACAATAGGTATTTAGATCTTTTTACTGGATATTACGGAACCTTACTCCGCGAAAGAGATAAGTTTTTACTCTCTCTTTCGCTAGAATCCTTGAAGTCTTATACAGATGCCCTGAAACAACGAAAGGAAAAACCTGAATGAAAGAAAAAATTGGAATTGCTTCTGACCACGGAGGATTTGCTCTCAAAGAATTCCTCAGGAAAAGTCTCGAGGAAACGTATGAAATTGTCGATTACGGTACTAAGAGCGAAGAGTCCGTTGACTACCCCACCATCATTGGAGAAGCCTGCCGAAAGGTTCTTTCTGGTGAAGTTCCAAGACTCATCGCCCTTTGCGGAACAGGCATTGGAGCCTCCATTGCTGCCAACCGTTTCAAAGGCATTCGAGCGGCCCTTTGCCATGATGAGTTTACGGCGGAGATGTCCAAACGCCATAACAATGCCAATGTTTTGGTTTTAGGGGGAAGGGTTCTCGGAACAGATTTAGCACAGAGAATCGTAAAAAAATGGATAGAAACAGAATTCGAAGGTGGAAGGCACCAAAAACGATTGGGACTGATCGAAGAGCAATCGTAGTTATATTCTTAATTTTGGGTCTACCTATCTTTGGATGGGAAGTCCCCAAAAAAGAGAATTTAGACCTAGGCCTGTGGAAAAAAATCGGTGTGGTTCAAAATTCAGAACCAGGCAAAAAAAACTTCCTTAAACCAAAAGAGAATACACCCAAACATGGCGAACTTTTCTTCGATTTTGAAGGAGAGGTATCCGAACCACAGATCTCAGAAACCGGCATTCCATATCAATCAAAGTCCATATCTGTCGTATCTTCTTCTTATTTAGTTGATGACCAAACCTATTTTTTTGGCCGAAAATCTGCATATTTTTCCGGTCGGAGAAACCAGATCCACCTTTCTGTTTCAGGCAATTCTCTTTTTGGAACCCATCCTGATGCATTTACCATTACCATACCCATTCGTTTGGGAGAACAAGGTGCAGGCTCTGTCATTTTAGATCGAACAGTCTTTGTGAAGGGTAAAAAATATGGCATCTCACTGGAGTTAAATGAAAGTAAGCCAACCCTCTATGTGAATAACCTTCTCCAAAAATCAGATGGTAGGACTACCAGTTTCATTTTAGAATCACCAGTAAAACTCAAAAGAAAAACTTGGGAAGTGATATCCATTTATTTTGATACATTAGATCATAAATACACAATGTACCAAAATGGAATCGAAACGGCTGAATATGAAAATAAACAACCGGATACTGTAGGATTTGGATTTCCTGAAAATGATTCCACTCCTCTTGTTCTCGGGAAATCATTTTATGGAAACCTGGATGGATTTCATATCCATAAAGGCGAGCCAGAAATTGAATATACTAAGTTTGAAAAAGTACGTTATGATGATGAAACCAAAATTGGTTTTATGGAAGGAAGTACAGCTATATCTCCAGTTTTAGAAACTAAATATAGTAACTCTAACTTAACTCGCGTTCACTGGAGTATCGAACAACCAAAAGATACAATGCTCGAATTGTATTTTAGAGGTTCCAATCAAAAGTTTGTGGATTCCAACGTCAAACTTCCTTGGACAAGGATACAATCTTTAGATCGCGATCTTCCTAAAAATAAATTCAAATACTACCAATGGAAATTATGGTTCAGGCCTGATCCAATGGGAAAATCCGTTCCTAATGTCATATCCTTATCGTTTGAGTATATGGAACAAACTCCTCCCGATGTGCCGACCAGGTTTCGATTGGAATCTAATCCTATGCCAGGGAAACCACTTTGTTTTTTATGGAACTCCAACCACGAAAAGGAAGTGCAAAATGGCGGCGGTTATATGATCCATTATGGTCTCACTCCCCAACGAATGTTAGGTTCTGTCTTTGTTAAAAAAGATAAAAACGGTAACTTAGCAAAAATTGACGGTAACGATGATGAAAGAGGATTCCAGAACAAAAGATTCTGTCTTACTGAAGACACTTTAATAAATAATATTTATATTCCAGAAGGAGAACTTACTTCCGAAGATTTCAGACCTCTTGCAGATCAAGTGGATGTATCTAGAAAAGAAAAAAGAGGACTACTTTTCCAACCTGGTTTAACTTATTACTTTAGAATCTCAGCTTACAATCGTTACTTAAACGAATGGGATTCAAAAGACCAAAGAAGTCCACTTTCTGCTCCCATTTCATTTAGTTTCCCAAAAGAAATTTCTAACTAAAAGCAAAGGAAGAGAGGTGATCTCTCTTTCTAAATCCACTAAAACAGTATCCATCCCTTCTTTTATAGCTATTGCCATTTCTATATCACATGTCTCTGACATAAAAATTTGTGTTCTCAAACCTTCTGTATCCAAATCAAAAATAGAATCAGTAAGATCTTCGAGGTATCGAAGGATTTGTTTTTTTTTCTCAACTTCTATATCTCCCAATAGTTGAAATAATAAAAAAACAGAAAGTGACGATGTGTAAAATCTGTCGTGATTATCTAAAGATTCCAACAATAGTTTTTGAATTATAGTTTTCCTAGAAGAGCTTAATAAGGCAAAAATAACGGAAGAGGTTAAATAAATCTTCAATCGAGTAACTCCGATAAAGCTACTACAGCTTGTCTTTTCAAAAGTTCCGACTTTTGAATGATTTCATTTTTTAAAGCCATACGAACCAACTCTCCTTGCGAGACTCCTCTTCTTTTGGCCTCGTTTTTTAAAAGAATTTGCTCTTCTTCCGATAGTAGAATCTGGAATCGTTTATCTATTTTTGCCATTAATCTTCTTCTTCTAGTTCTTTTTCTGCCTTTTCAAATTTGCGCCAATACAAACTGGCATCCTGCCATTGCCCTAATGATTCGTAAAGAGAGGCAATATTATAATAAGATTCTGTCAGTCGATAGTCTAACTTTACAGCCTTTTGGAATAACTTAATCGACTTCTCTTTGTTATCTGAAAACCATTCGCTGAAAGCCCAAAGATAATACCATCGTCCTAGGTTTGGATCCCTGGGTCGTACTTTTTCTAAATGTAATACATTCTCTTGAAAAAGTTTCGAAGACAGATTGTAGTTTTTTTGAATTACTTTTGCTTTATTGATTCGGTCTTCTGCAGGTTCATCTGGCCTTGGAACGGATAAATCGTTTCGATAAAGCAAAGCTTTTGCGTATAATAAATTAAAATATAATTCATTTTTGCTGAGATCAAGGTAACGTTCCAAATAAGGTATGGAGGAAGTTTCTTCATCTACTTTGTGCAAGTTGTAAATTTGTTTTTTTAGGGCAGAGGTTTCTTCTTTTTTTTTGCTACCACCGGCCCATATACTATGGATGGAAAAGAGAAAAATACAGATTATTTTAAAAGTATAAGTAGAAGTTCTGTCCATCATCAGGGAATTTCATCGATTTGATTTCATGGCGAAAAGGTAATTCCTCTAGTTTCTGAATTACAGAAAGGTATATATCCTTTGCTGTTACAATTAACATAGAATTTGGTGATGTTTCAATTAATCGATCTTTGCTTTCTAAATAAGTTTGAATGGAATCGATAAAATGTCTTTTAGAACGTTCCCAGTCAGGAGTTGGATTGTATTCGGGCCACTGGATGCGAAGTACGGAAGTAGTTCGTTTCCCACCGAAGGTGGCTTGCATAAAGGAACGAATCATCCAAGATAAACTATCTTTTAAAAACTCAGGTTTTCTCTCCTCCTTTTCCACAAGAACATGTAGGGCGGGAATTACCTGGCGAAGTTTCTCCTGGATCATACGTTTTTGAGAATCTAAAAACTTTGCCCTTTCTTCCTTATTTAAAAGCACTAAAAAGATACCGGGAAAACCTAAAGATTCCATATGAAATGCGATGATGGCTTCTGTCTGTAATAGTATCTCCCAGGAAAACTTCTTAGCAATAAATCGGTCAAGTCTGACAGTATCGTCTACATCGAACATTGCAAAACCAGATTCATCAAAAGGTAAGTAAGGGTCATGATGTAAAAAAATTAAATTAGAACGAGTGTTATAGTCTAATCCGGAAGAAATTTGATTATGGAAAGAACCTAAAGAATCATTCAAAAATAAATAAGAAAACCTGGGAGAACCAAGTCTTGAAATAAAGTTTTTTGTATAACCAACAATCCCATCATAAGAAATTTCATTTTCGCGATAAATTTTATCGAGTAAACTATACTCCACACGTTTTTCTTCAGGAACTAATGTCAGAAAATTTTCAAAGATAGGTTTCGATATGGATTGTTCCTGTGTTTCTTCTCTTTTGGTCACTGAATGAACCAACTTCTCCAACTCAGGATTAAAAATAGTTTCTCGTTTTTTTTGTACTGCATCTAAGATGGCGACTCGTCTCCAAGTAGCAGGAGGTAAAATTTTAAAACTCGTTTTTTTCACAGGATTTGTATTCTTTATAACGGACTCCATTTTTGTTTCAATTCCTTCTTGATTAGGAGTCGATTTTTTTATCTCTACTTCTTTCTCAAATGACTCTTCACTCACCAAAGGGGATTCCCCTAACTTAACATGGTGATCCCATTTCCTTTTGATAGAAGCCCATAATACAAAGAAAATCCAAGGTCCGATGAACAAATATCCAAAACTAAATAAATAAGGAGGAAAGGAAGAATAACGATACACGGACAAACCTGATAAAAAACCTGGTTTTCCATGTTCTTTGGCAATATAATAAGAATGAAATTTATGATGTAAAAAACCTACAGACTGCTTTTTCGATTCTAAGTGAACAAACCTAGAAGTATCTTCTAATTTCCAGGTTCTTGGGTTAAACAAAACTTGCTCCTTACTTTTGTTATCTGAAAGTTTTGCAGAAACTAAGGGGAAATAGAACTCGTCTCTGTCTTTTTCCTTTTTTGCTTGTAGAAGATTAGAATCAAGAACCGCAATTAAAATAGATATCGAAGCATCTTCAAGATTCCTTTTGGGAATTAAATATACCAAATCAATTTCTGATTCCACCAATATCGTAATCGGATGTTTTTGTATCCTTTGAAATAATCCAAAAATTTCGATTCCAAATCGATTTTGTATGGTTTTATTTTCTTTAGATCCCTCTTTCCAAAGGTAAATTTCAGAAACAATTCTTTCTGTTTCGCCTTGTCCCCCACCTTCACCAAGACCTTCGCGAAGCAAATTTTTTTCAAGAACCGAAAGGGTTTCTTCAAATTGAATCAATCGATGTTTTGTCCAAGGTTTGTAATACCTGTAGTCAGGAAAAAGTTCAAAACTTTTCTGATAGAACAAAAGTAAAATAAGATAAACAATTACAGGCAAAAGAATTCTTCTTTTGAATTGAAAACCATGTGTATGAATGACAATCCAAATAAAACGTATATAAAAAAGACCAGTAAAGGTAAAAAGAAAAAGTATAAAACATCCGAATCGAATCTCATCTGCTTCCGAGTCAGATTGGCGAAGTAAATAAACAGAAAAATTTTCGGTTTTTTCTAAAAGAAGTTTTGCATCTTCACCATCTAACTGCCAGCTAATGGTTTGTCCTTCCTTTCCAGAAAACAAACCTAACAATTGATTAACCTCTCTATCCCCTGACAAAATTGATTCATCATTGGTATAAAGAATCTTTTGTGACTTGGGATCAAAGGCCCAGTATAAATAACCGTATTCTAAGTTAGCATTTTGAATTTGTTTTGGTAAAGAAGGACCCGGTGGAAATACCACAAAGAATTTACCAGATAAATCTCTATATACAAAATCTCCGTTTGCTAAGGTTCGAAGTTTTCCTTCTAATAAACCTGATGGATCTTGTCTGAGTTCTTGTTGAAAAATTTCGTTTGTTTCAATTGTACTATGAATCAATCGAAGAGAATCATCATACAATCGCACATAACTTAGACCTAACGTTTGTTTGATTCTTTTGGTCACCAAAGAGGCCCGATAAGGTAAGGCCGATTCACGAAAAAAGAACTCAAGGGTATTTAAATACTCTTTTGTCCGGTCTTCATCATAACGTTTTAAGGCAGAAACTAAATTGGATTTCAACTGGTAAGGCCGAATCCATTCAAAATATCCAAACAAAACGGAGGTGACAAGCAGGGAAACGACTAAGTATCCAAAAAGAATAGACAAGTTTCCGAAATTCCGTTTCATCATTCTAATTATCGGGTTGTCATTGGCAAAAACCAATCAGTCCAAGGAAAGGAATGATTTTTTATGTATTTTTGGACGGTGTGGGAATCGCAAATTACGACCCCAAATCCAATCCATTCAGTAGATTTGCCAAAGGTTTTTTAGCTCCCGTGGGAGGAATTCCGAAGTCCGATGCAGACTTGCCGGTTTTGCCATCAAAATTGCACTATATCAAAACGGATGCCCACATGGGGGTTCCGGGCCTTCCACAATCTGCCACAGGCCAAACAGCACTTTGGACGGGAATTCCTGGCCCGAAGGTGTTAGAACGCCATGTTAGCGGATTTCCAACGGTTACCCTTCGTAAAATCATAGCAAAATATTCTCTCATAAAAGTTCTAAACGAAAACGGATTCTTAAGTGATTTTTTAAATTGTTTTTCACCGCCCTACCTTAAACACGTCGAAGAAAAACCAAAACTCGTATCCGCCTCCACCTTAGTCCAGTTAGCTAGTGGGCGCCCCTTAAAGAACTTTGATGATCTAGCGAATGGTAGAGGTCTCTATATGGATTTAACACATGAAATCATGGGCACTCTTGGGATTGATATGTTAAAACCTGGAGATCCACTTCTCGAAAAACGAGACCCCTATCAATTAGGAAAAGAATCTTTCATTAGGTTTGGAAATTACAAGTTGGCTTTGTATGAGTATTTTCTCACCGACAAAGTAGGACATGCAATGGATTGGGAAAAGGCAGAACATGTTATCAAAAACTTAGAAGTTTTTTTTCGAGGTTTATTGGAAAGTTTAGATCCCGAAAACGATTTACTGATTGTTTCCAGTGACCACGGTAACATGGAAGACTTAAGTCAAAAAAACCATACGGAAAACCCGGCGGCCACCATCCTCTATGGTAAGGATGCTGACCGCTTCGCTGAAAATATACATTCGCTTGCAGACATTGTTCCTGAAATTTATAAAACTTTCGGAATGGAGGAAGCTCTCCAGAATACAAAATCGAATGAATTTCTAATGAAAGCCGACTAAAACTCCAAATCATTCCCTGAATCTGGTTTTGTGGAAACCGAACCTGGTTTGGATGAATAGGAATCAGACGATACATCTGAACCATCTAGATCATTGTGGTCGGTAAACTGATCGAGTGATTCTTTTTTCCATGCAATCGCCTTGTCGGTAATCTGGTTTTTAGGGTATTTATCTACAATCGTTTGAAAGATACCTGCTGCTTTTTCAAATTTGCCTTGTCTGAAATAAATAGTGCCTTTTTTGTATAACGCTGCTTGATCGAGAGAATAATCACTATTATTCAAAACCTTATTGATATAAGTTAGTGATTCGGTTTGTTTTCCCATCGCATCAAAAGACAAAGCGATGTAATACAAAGCTTCCTCTTCTTTTTTAGGAGTAGGATTTACACTGAGCACTTTTTGGAATAACTCAACAGCCTTAGTGTATTGTTTTTTTGTATAATTTTCTTTTGCATCTTTTAAGACAGAGTCTTTGTATTCACCTACTACTTTTTCATCAGCACCTGCTAACTGATCAGCTGTTTCAATATATTCATCGAATACATCAAACGAAGCCCAATCTTTTCCTAGTTTACGCAGTGATCTTCCCCAGCCAATTCTTGATTCTGTATTGTTTGGATCTTCTTGTAAGGCAAGAGTATAATTTTTACGGGCAGTTTCAAAATTTCCGGTTCGGTAATAGTAATCAGCAAGAGAAAGAAATGATTTAGATCTGAGTTTATTTTCAGAACTTGTTTGCAGAACAGATTCTAAATGCACTTTTCCTTCAGATTCATTTCCAATCTTTAGAAGTAAGTTCCCAAGTGAATAACTCAATCGCTCTTTATCTTCTGGTTTAAGATTTGGATTCTTTTTTAAATCCTTATAAATATCAAGGGCAGGATAAAAATCAGAGTTTTTCTCTAAGGCTCTTGCTTGGTTGTATTTGATCTGGAATTCATACTTTTCCGTACCTCGTTTACCAGCTAACTCAGAAAAAATCGCTATTGCCTTTTCCTTACTTTGCGGGTTCGATTGTTTTAGATACTCTTCCCCTTCTGCAATTCTTTCCAAAATCGCTTGCGACTGGTCTTCCTTTGCAGAAATATTTGTTTGGTAGTAGGCAGTGGAAAGCCCTGCAACAATAAACAAAAAACCAGCTAAAGTTACTATAATTCGATTCATAAATTCCCTCTACCCGCTTGACCCAGGGTTTGATTCGTCCAAAATTCTACTCGAGATGGTGAATAAGATTTAGTTTCCCTTTTCAAAAAACATTTTAAGGCTTTTTTTGTATCACCAGTTTTTAACGCACTCACTCCTAGAAAAAACATTGCCTTTCCTCTCAAGTAAGTGTTAGATTCATTTTTTAAATATTCTTCTAACCGATAAACTGCTACTTCATATTTTTTACGAAGAACCGTTTCTTTGATAATTTGATTCAAATCCGTTTGACCTAAATCATAATTAACAGTTGCCGAAGTTTCTTCCTTAAAATCATTTGCCTGCTCTGCATTTTCTCTAGGAGGCAAACTCTCTGTTGGTGTTACAGCATGTTCATTTTTATAGACTTCTGTTTTTTCTGGCTCTTTTTTAGGACGAGACTCCGCCACTACATTCGGTTCTTCCTTGGGAGCAATGTCCTTTGAAAAATCATACTTAAAGTAAGAAACATTTTCTTTTAAATTATAATCTTCTGGAATTCCGTTGGATTTTGCGGTTACACCAAAATAAAGTTCATCTATTTCTTTTAACTCTTTGATGAAAAAATTTGTTTTTGGATGAACTACCGTGGCAACTTTTACCACAGAACCTTGTCCAAAGGAAGCAGACCCTTGGTTTAGTGGTTTTACAGAAGCATACAAACTATATATAGTAGATTCGTCGGCCGCTTCAGGGCTAATCCAACTGATCACGGCACCTTTCCCTACACGCTCATAACCGAGTCCACGAACGTGCATTACTCCACCTAAATCAGCATGTGTATCATTTGATGCAACTTCCTGTTTTGGTTTTACGGGTGTCTCTTCCACAATGACTTCTGCATTGTTTTTCTGAGTCTGTTTTACATAAAACACACGTAAGGTAGATTTTTTATCTTCTAAGGGAAGTGTTTCTTCGCCTCCAACTTGTTTTACAGAAACTCCATAATACAATGTTTGTGATTTATCCAAATCTTGGTCTAAAAAAGTATTTACGGGATGTGTGAGTTCTGCCAATTTTTCTGCCTTTTGCATCAGAGGTAAACTTGTCAGTGGGGTATTTGACCTGTAAACTGTGTATAAAGTTCTTCCCGCAGTAGCACCGTTTGGTGGTGTCCAATTCAACCGAATGTATTTTTTTTCAATATTTGCAGTAATTCCAGAAACCCCACCTACCATTGAATGAATTCCAGCATCTGCAGGAAAGGCCGGAAAATCTGGATTTTGACCAACAACTGGTGTGCCATTTTCTTCTGCTATATGTATAGGTGTTACGGAGTAGTTTTGGTTGGCAAAAAGTTTCACCTCTCTTCGCCTAACATCAGACACCATAACAATCGCATAATAATAAGTTCCCGGTTTTAAATTATAATCAAAATAAACACGAGTAGGATTTGAAGTAGAGGTTTTATACCTCCCAAGAGAATCTGCAATGTACAATTTGTCTGGACTATCGATCAAAACTGAAGACCTTGCCACAATGATTTCGCCTTCCTGTTTAGGTGGATCCCAATCTAAACGAATCGATTTTTTATCTGGCAGGAGGCTAACATGAATTGCCTTCGCTATGGTAGGATAACGACTTTCCTCAAATCCAGAGTCCGCAGAAACCGGAACAAGTGAAAAGAACAGCGCAACCATCCAGAGCTGAATCGAGAACTTCATACTTAGATTTTCGGTGTTATCAGTCTCCTAATTGAATTTTTCGTTTGTACTTTCCCAGCTTTTCTGTAAGAATTGTCATTATGTCCGAAACGGAATACTACCGTTCCCAAAATTACCAAGAATACTTACTCTCTAGCCACAGGAGAGAGGTCTGCCCACCAGAGGATGTATACGCATTTTTCAATTGGAAGGGATTAAACAACCTTGTGGACTTTGGAAGTGGGCTCGGATTTTACTTCACTGAATTTCGAAAGTGGTTTCCCCATGTTTGGATTTGGGCCGCAGAATGCCAACAAGAGATCATCGATATGATTTTACGTCGCAAACTAATGGAAGGAATTGAACAACTTACCCCTTTTCATTTGGACCAATCCGACCACCCACTACTTCCAGAATGGGTTCCTGTTCCAGAAATCATTTTTGCCTCCCTATCCCTTTCTACATTCCCTAACCCAGGTTTGGCGATGGATGGACTCATTCGTTCTATGAAAGCCGGTGGGAGACTTTTTATTGTAGATTGGTCAAAAACGGAATCTGGCTTCGGACCAAAAATCAATGAAAAGATATCGATGGATAAAATGAAATTTTTGGCAGAAGAATACAAATTAGAAGTCACAAAATCAGGAAGAATTTCAGAACATTTTTACGGAATGGAAGTGAAAGCTAGTTCCAATTTTATATATGGATATTACGATCTCAAAGAAGAGGAAGATGAAGACACAGCCGTTTTCAAACAATAGCCAAATAAACTAGAACCAAAACTATTTTTTCTTCGCTAACTTATTTATGTGGAGTGAAGAACAAAAATCCATCATAAAATCGGAACATCTCATTAAACAAGTGATTGCTGGTGCCGGTTCTGGAAAAACGGCAACGATGGTTGGACTTTTGGAAGAAAGAGAAAAACAAAACTCCATTCTACCAGAAAACACTCTTGTCGTTACCTTTACAAAAAAAGCAACTCACGAATTCAAAGAAAGGTGCCAAAAAAAAGGTCTTTCTTCTAGGTATCATATCTCTACCTTTCACGCGTTTTGTTACTATGCTCTCAAACATTTTGACAATTCTAAAAATTGGTCAAAATTTAAATTACTCAGCCAATCTAAAAAATGGAAAATAACAAAAGAACTCTTAAATTCAATTCAATTTGAAATTGGAGGTGTTCCTTTTCCGATTTTATTTAAGAATGATGCTAAACATTTTAAAGAAATCTCTCTCGAAAAGTATCATACTTTTAGTAGGTCTTTTCAATGGTGGAAGGATAAAAATAATTATTTTGAATTCGATGACTTAATCTTTGATTTCCTAAAATTTTTAGATTCAGAATCTTCAAACACTGTAAAAAATAGATGGAAGGCCCTCATCATAGATGAGTTCCAAGATACAGATGAAGTTCAACTGCAAATCATAAAAAAAATGAATTTTAAATCCATTACAGTAGTCGGCGATGATTGGCAGGCTATCTACGGATTTCGCGGGGCAACCCCCAAACCTTTTTTAGAATTTCCCAATCACTTTCCAAACGTAGTCCAATTTTTTTTATCCACTAACTATCGTTCCAATAAATCCATCATCGAATCTTCCTTACTTCCTTTAAAAAAGAATAAGGAAAAAATTACAAAACAGGTAAAAACCTTTCGTACTGAAAAAGGGATTTTTCAAGTTGAACGAATTAAAGATACCCAAGAAGACCCAATGAAAATTTGGAATGAATGGTACAAGAAAGATTCCTCATCTATAATCCTCACTCGAAGTAATTTTAGAAAACACGAATGGATCGAAAACGGAGTACCTGCTTTGCAAGTCATGACCATCCATAGTGCCAAAGGATTAGAATTCAGAACGGTCCTGTTAGATCTGGTGTTAGGGTGGAGTGAGGACATAGAAGATATAGATGAAGCGGAAGAAAGAAGGATTCTCTATGTCGGCCTTTCCCGAGCCAAAGACAATTTGGTACTTTTAATTCCTGATCTGACCAAACCGAAACGATTAGCAGACAGGATGAGCGAGGATTTTTCCATCCGGAACCGATTTCGAAATCGTACTTTACGGTGGGCTCGGCTCTGGTGAAGTGGTTTTACCTTGGGGGATTAGCTCAGTTGGTTAGAGCGCTACCTTGACATGGTAGAGGTCACTGGTTCGAACCCAGTATCTCCCAAGTATCAGTCATTTTCGCATTTTCATTTTTTCGTCTCAATTAACCTCAGTTTCGACTTGCATCCTATCCATTCCTCCTTAAACTTCGAAGCGATGAAACCTAAGTTCCTAGCAGAAGAATTCCTTTTAGCATTGTATTTTTTGGTATTTAGTATTGTTTCCGGATTTGTTCTGTATTGGGGACAAAGTTCGGCCGGGATCAAACTAGCTTCTCTCACCTTATTATTTCATGTCAGTTTTGCGGCCTTAAGTTTGTTACTACGTTGGCATACTCCATTTCGTATTTGGAAATTTTTAGTCCCTTTATCCATTTTTATGATATTTCCTGATTGGTTTCTTTCCAGCGCCTTACAAATCCTAGTTTTCCCAGAAGATGGTTTTTTGAAAATTGGAACTGTTTCTGGTTATATGGCAGGACTTTGGGCCATCCCACTTTTTATCTGCGTATATACGGGAATCAAACTGGAAGAGATGTCCGTTTCTATTGTTGGAACCTGCCTTTGGGTTGGTATCGTAGCCTTAGCTATTTTTGGAACTTCGGAAGCTACCATGTGGATTTTAGGATCTTGGTATCCGCAAAATGTTAAAATGTGGGGAAAGGTCGCCTATTATGTATTAGTTCCAGAGATGATATTAGGAATTACAACTTATCTCGCTTACCAAGGATTTTCTTATTCCGCTTATATCTTTCAAATTGCAATGGGTTTTTTAGTGATGCTTCTTTATATGGGAAACCTTTCTTTCTTTTATCTTCTCATTGAAAAAATACTATAAGTTTATTCTCTTTTTAAAGCTAACACCCCTCCTAATTGTTCTAATTGGGGAGGGTATTTTTAGATTTCTCTCTAAAACAGATCCAGATGAAATTCGGTATAAACAAATCCATTGTTTATACGACTTCTCCGAAATTCGTCTATGTCCAAATCGAAACGAAAGTTTTATCCGCAAAGATGGAAAAATTTGGGACATCCAAACCAATGATTTTGGAGAAAGAATCCTTTCGAACAACATAGAATCCACCAATTTATGGTTAATCGGAGATTCTATGGCGATGGGGTATGGTTTACCAACAAACGAAACACCTTCTTTTTATTTAAAATCCAAATATAAGATAGATGTTCGATTACTTGCCGTCGATGCGATCGGAACGAATGGAATTTTAAGAATCCTTAAAGATTCTCTGAAATTCCAAAAATCAGAAAAACATCCAGAAAAGATTTATTGGATCTGGAATCCTTCTGACTTCATTGATGATGAAAGAGAAAAAGTGGGAATCAAACGCTATCTTTATCCCATCCATTACCTTCTCGTAAGAAATTCCTATTTCTATCGGTTCCTACTCCCCACACCACCGGCAAATAAGTACACTTCGTACGGGAATCCCATCCTCTATCCAAAAAGTCATATCACTTATTCTAACTTGAGAAAATTTTTTAGCGACCCCTTGGTTCCGAAAGAAAAGCTAACAATTCTTTTCAGTTGGGGAATGGCAGGAGATGGACACCCCGACACCAAAGACCTGAATTACGAAATGGCAAAAGAGTTCTTTAAAGAACAGGATGTGAAAACGATTGATCTCCGAACCAAAACTTTGGAATTGTATAGAAAGAAAAAACCGGTTTATATCCCAAGTGATGGTCATCCAGGGCCCGCCCTAGCAGAACTTTTTGCCGATGCCATAGCCAAGCACTTCCTAAATTTACCTTAGAAATGCTTGATTCCCAGCCTGAATTCTAAAGTTTAGAGGGATATGATTCAAAACTGGAAACGATGGGGAGCCATTGTCCTATTTTTCCCGTTGGCGTTACTTTCATTGGAGTTGATTTTAAGGGCTTCCAATCCGCCTGCTTTACGTTATTACCGCGATGTAAAACTTCTACATGCCTACCATCCCGAATATGGAGTCACTTTAGAACCAAACGAAAGTCTCTTCGTACGTCATTATGCCGATTTATGGCAAGGCCAATTCACCACGAATTCACTTGGTCTTCGAGGACGAGAAGAGCCCATTTCTGGAAAACCAAAACTTATTTGTTTAGGGGATAGTTTGGTTATGGGATTTGGTGTCTCAGATGAAGATACTTTTTGTTCTAAACTTGGAAGTTACGAAGAAAATGGAATCTCTTTCCAAAGTCTCAATTTAGGTGTAGATGCTTATGGATCACTTGGTTCTTACAAACGCCTAAAAGATATGTCTACAAAGATTGACAATATCAAAACAGTATTGTTTTTTATTTCACCGAACGATTTTACAATGCCTGAGGAATTACGTGCACAAGGTATCCTTCCTGATGATGAAAACGATGCCATACATGAAAATGATCCTATATGGAAAAAGAACTTTCGGCTTCAATTTGAACTCACTAGAATTTCTTATCTTTTGCAAGCTCTAAAACTTGCTTATGAACAAACAAAAGTTAAGTTGGCACAAACTAAATACTTAGTGAAAACTGATACACTATTACTTTCGACATCTCCTTTCGTTTATTTGCGAGAGACATTTATACTACCCATCAAACAACAGAAATGCGCGGAAAATAAGGACTTTGTTTGCCCGGCACCTCTTCAAAATTTAAATGTTATATGTTCCGATACTCCGGTAGATCCCAATTCTCTTGAACCTCTTCCCGAAACTACAACAAGGGCCTATGACTTAATGATAGCACTATCTAAAGAAAAAGGATATAAGTTTGTTCCTGTTATCCTTCCGATGCAAATCGAAGAAGTGTATTGTCGACAAATGGGAAAGTACAATACACTTGGTGGTTATGCCATCCGCGCTAAAAAGTATTTAGACTCCAAAGGAATCCAAACTCTTGATATCCTTCCCTATACGGACAAAATGTGCGGGCGTGAGTTTACCTTACGTGGACAAACAAAAAAAGCAGGAATTCAAGATTATTATATCCCTGGTGATGGCCATCTTACCAAACTAGGCAATCTTTGGGCTGCAGAATCTATTAAAGAAGCACTAAAGGAAATCAAATAATATGCTTTTTAATTCAGTTCACTATTTGATCTTTGCTCCCGTTGTTATCCTTGTATATTTTTTGATTCCAAAACGATTCCAAGGTCTTTGGTTATTTATTGTTAGCTTGTATTTTTATGCAATCTTTCGTATCCCTTTCCTAATCTTACTCGTTTTTTCCTTCGTTATTACTAAACTTGCTGTCGATTACATGGAATTTGCCTCCTCTAAAGGGAAAAAACTCTTTTGGTTGAACGTTGCTGTTTGGAGTAACTTAAGTTTACTTTTTGTATTTAAATATCTGGATTTTTCCATCACAGTTTGGAACCAAACTTTTTCTCTGACTCCTTGTGATCCAGAATTTGTACAAAAATCAGGAATCCTACTTCCTATGGGAATCAGCTTTTTCACCTTACAAGCTGTATCTTATGCCGTTGATGTTTACAAAGGTGTTGTTGAAAGAGCAAAATCCATTTTTCACTTCGGACTCTTTCTTGCATTTTTTCCACAACTTGTCGCAGGTCCCATTTTACGTGCAAGCGACGTTCTCCACCAGTTTTTAGATTCAAAAGACTTTTCCAGAGAAAACTTAAAACAAGGTCTCAAACAACTTTTCTGGGGAATCTTTAAAAAGACCTTCATTGCAGATCCTATTTCCTATGTGATTGATCCTATATATGGTAGCCCAACAGAATACAATTGGATTGCGATGTGGATTGCTGCCTCTCTTTTTGCAGTTCAAATCTATTGTGATTTTTCCGGATATTCTGACATCGCCATAGGAACCGCAAGGATACTAGGCTTTCATATTCCAAAAAACTTTGATCGGCCCTTTTTATCGGGCACACTCAGTGAACTATGGAGACGTTGGCATATATCCTTTAGCTCCTGGTTACGTGACTATGTTTACATCACTCTTGGTGGGAATAGACGTGGTGAGATTATGGCCTATGTTAATTTATTCATCACAACCTTTGTTTCTGGAATTTGGCATGGGGCCGATTGGACCTTTGTATTTTGGGGAACACTCCATTCCACGATGATGGTTGTGGAAAAATTCGTTTTCAAATTTGAATCCATGCGTAACGCCTGGAACCGAGTCCCTCGTTCCATCCAACCAATTTATCCCGTTGGCATTTTTGTTTTATCTTGTTTTTTCTTTCGAGCAAAAGCTACTCCCGAAGTTTCCACTGGAATGGGTATCGCCAATATTATGTTAGAACGTGCGTTTACTGGTGCTTCAGGAATGTTTCCTCAAATGAGTATAAGTCTTGTGATCCTAGTTGGATTTTTGTTTTTAGTAGATATATTACAAGATAGAGATGAAGACAGATTTAAATTTATAACAGATAATTTGTATTTTTTGATTCCATCTTGTATCTTACTTTATATAGTTTCTTTCATTATTTATAGTGTGACTGTATCAAGCCCTTTCCTCTACTTCCAGTTTTAAACAAAAAAGCCGGCATATTTGCCGGCTTCGTATTATAAACTTAGGATCAATTGCTTCACTTTATATTTGTGTTACACTAAGTTGGATTCCCATTTTTAAAATCAAATGAAATTTATATTCCATTTTTACTTGAGAATTAGAATTCTACTTTTGGTGCATTCTCAATTGCTTTTTGGTCTTCCACTGTGAAAGTTGCTTTTGCGTCATAACCAAAGGCTTTCGCAGTTAGGACCGCAGGGAACTGACGAATGTAAACATTGTATTCTTTAGTAGCTTTGATAAAACGGTTTCTTGCTACAGTAATTCTATTTTCTGTTCCTTCCAACTGTGCCATCAAATCAGAAAAATGTTGGTCAGATTTTAATTGAGGATAGTTTTCTTGGATCATAAGAAGTCTAGACAATGCAGATCCCAATTGACCTTGTGCTTGGTCAAATTGTTTTAAACTTTCGGGATTGTTAACCAGTTCAGGAGTAGCTTGGATAGATCCAATTTTTGCTCTTGCATCGGCAATTCCTTTCATGATGTCTTTTTCTTGGTTGGCAAACCCTTTGACCGCTGAAACCAAATTGGGTACTAAGTCAGATCTTCGTTTGTATTGGTTGAGAACTTCTGCCCAAGAAGCAGTCACTTCTTCATCCAACTCTTGGATACGATTATAACCGCAGTTGGTAAGCAGTGTTGCCATAAGGGAAACTAGAAAAATGGTTCGAAACATTCTTGTCATGGTGATTGTATACCTACGCTTTAGTCGGTCGGCAACACCAATTTGTTAAAAAAATTAGTATCGAAACGGTTTTATGACCTTTGCCCAAAGACTTTCTGTATCCTGCAAATAGTTTTCTAGATCAGAATCAGAGAGTTTGCCGCTTAAATAGTCCAAAAGCGTAGAATCACCTGCGAGAAGCTCAATGGCGGGGCGATCAGAACGAAATTCATACACTCCTTTTAAATACGCAAAATCGTAGGGGAATAACTCACTTACTTGTTTCAAAAAGTATAATATAAAATAAAGAGAATGGAACAACTTTGGTTTTAAAACCATGAGTTGGTAACCTTCACAAATGGATGCGGTATACTTATGAAATGTAGGTAAAAATCGCAAATTACGTAAAATAAAATTTCCTGGTTGGTGGAAAGCCATCCTTCTGTCCAATTCCTCTTTTGCCTTTCCCATCAAATAGGGAGCACCAAATGTTTCAAAAGGTTTAGTTGTCCCTCTTCCCTCCGATAAATTGGTTCCTTCCAAAAGGCACATACCAGGATAGACCAAACAAGTATTTTGCGTCGGAATATTTGGAGAAGGAGGAACCCATTCCAAGTTAGATACTGATTTTGGATGGATGACACCAACTGGCACAACAATCACATCAACCTTTAAGTGAAAGGTTTCATTATAATAGGATAATAACCCGCCCGGGGTTAGACCGTGCCTATGGAGAACAGAAGTGACACCTACAAAGGATTCAAATTCTTTTTGGAGAGGACTACCCTCTATTTTTTTGCCAATGGGATTTGGAGAATCGATTACTAAAAAAAGAGGAGCTTTCCCAGTTTCTTGTTTTAAACGAGAAACTTCACACAAAATATAATACGCAGTTGTTAAAAAAGTATAATACCTCGAACCAACATCTTTGATATCAATGATGATCACATCTACATTTGTTAAACTTTCTCTTGGTGGTATAAGGCTTGACTCTTCCTTTCCATAGAGATTGACGATTTGCATATCTCCAAAAAGATACTTTAGCTCATCCCCGCTCACCTGATCTTGTAACTCGGCAAACAGTCCATGTTCTGGCAAAAATATTGTCTTTAAATCGAAAATCTCAGAATAAGTTTGGTAATGATATTTCCCGCGAAATCCGAATGCACTTTGGTTCGTGAGAATGGCAGCCTTGCAGCCACTCAATTTATTTAGATTTTTTAAAAACTTCATTTTGATTTTCGAATTTCTTCTTTATTTGACAATGCCAACTCCCAAAGGCTACGCATTTTGTTTTCGTCAAATGGTTGATCTGATTTCAATAAATTACGGAATTCTGTTAGTTGTAAAATAAAATCATCGATCGCCTCACTTAAAAATTCTTTATTTTCTTTAAAAATAGAAATCCACATTTCAGGATTTGATCCGGCAATCCTTGACATATCCCGAAACCCACCACCAGTAATCGGCTTTGAAATCGCTGTTACTTCTTTCATGGTTCTAAAGTTGGCACCTGCTACGTTCACAAGGATAGTAGATACCACATGAGGTAGATGCGAAAGGTAAGCCAATGTTTCATCGTGTGATTTTGAATCCATCTCGATAGTCCAGGACCCAATTTTTTCCCAAAAATTTCGCACCCATTCAAAACTAGAATCTGATGCGGAGTTTGGTTTAGTTAGGATACAAAGTTTGTCCACATATAGATTTTCAATCGCGGCATCAGGGCCCGCTTGTTCAGACCCACACATTGGGTGGGTAGAAATATAATGATGGGTTTCCTTTCCGTAATAAGATTCGACTGCTGTAACAGTCGTTTCTTTGGTAGATCCTAAGTCGATAAAGATGGTATTTCCCGATTTAGGAAGAATTGGAATGATTTTCAAAATAGACTCAACAGGTGTACTAAAAACCACCAAATCATAGTTAGACCAATTAGGTGTAAGAAATTCTTTCTGCAAAAAAACAAAATTCGCCAGTTGTTTGTTCAAAATCGTGGATTTACTTTTTTCAGAACGAACGACCGCTGTTATTTCTGCTTCAGGAAATTTTCTACGAATCGAGAGGGCAAGAGATCCACCCATAAGGCCCATTCCATAAATCAAAACTTTAGATAGATTCATGTAGGAAAAGATCCAGCAGTTGGATAGGAACCTAATAGTTTAAACAAAGTACATTGTGATTTTACTTTTTCTAAAAGCTCAGCAATTTTTGGATCTTCTTTATGTCCAATAAAATCTACGAAAAAATGATACTCCCACAAATTTCTCTTTAAAGGTCTTGATTCTATCTTTGTTAGGTTGACCGAGGCATCATTAAAAGTTTTTAAAACAGCAAATAAAGATCCGGTTTGGTTCGGAATTGAAAACACAATGGAAGTTTTATCTTCTTTTGTTCTAGGTGATTCTGTTTTACCGATCACAAGAAACCGAGTGGTGTTTCCCGAATAATCTTCAATCCCTTCCTCAATCACATTTAATTGGTAAATTTCACCCGCAATTTTAGATGCAATCGCAAGGCCGTCTTTTCTTTCAGAAACTAACTTTGCAGCCATAGCCGTAGAAGAAGTATCTACGACTTCTACTCCTGGAAGGTTGGCGGAAATCCAATTACGACATTGTTCGTTTCCAATCCGAATCCCGTAGATTTTTTTTACAAGAGAAAGGTCTGTTTCAAAACCGAGAAGTGAAAAAGAAATTCTTTGGTATAACTCAGAATAAACGGAAAGATCCGTTTCCAAAAACATATCCAAAGTGGAACTCACTTGGCCTTCTGTGGAGTTTTCAACAGGTACCACTCCATAATCCAACTTCCCCTCTTCCACCATGCGGAATACATCAGGAATCGATGTTTGAGGAATTGCTTCAATAGATGTTCCAAATTTGGAACGCATGGCTGCGTGAGAAAAACTTCCTTCGGGCCCTAAGAATCCAATCTTTAACGGATGTTCTAAGGCGATGGTTCCTGACATCATTTCACGATAAATGGCTCGAATCACAGAAGCAGGAAGTGGCCCACCGGATAGTTTCGTTACTTTTTCATATACGTCTTTTTCGCGATCAGGACGGTAGATTGGGCCACCCGATTCTTTTTTGACACGACCAATTTCTTGTGCGAAACCAGCCCGCTTTTGTATGAGTGATATAATTTCGGTGTCTAATGAATCGATACCAGCACGGAGTTTTTTTAATTCTTCTTCTGCGCTGCTCATTTAAGACCCTTCTTGTAATTCTTCCGGTAGTGTGCTTGTATCAAAATCAGGATTCATTTCTGTTTCATCAGTCACAATGATAGACTCAGGTGTGAATTCATCAAATTTAAGTTCCTTCACTTCTACAGGTGTAGGAAGGTCCGTTAGTTTACTGAGACCAAAGTGTAACAAAAATTCGTTAGTTGTTCCATACAAAGTAGGTCTTCCCGGAACTTCCTTTTGCCCAACGGCTTTCACCAATTTCTTGGACATAAGACTTGCTACCATAGCACGAGAAGAAACACCTCGAATTTCATCCAATTCTGTCAATGTAATAGGTTGTTTGTAAGCAATGATAGCAAGTGTATCCAATGTCCCGCGAGAGAGGGTTTCTCTTTTTTTATCTTTAAAGATATGCGCTAATATTTCGCTGTATTTCTGATTGGTGATAAACTGATAACCACCGGCGATTTCTCTTAGTAAAAATCCACCTTCTTTTTCTTGGTAGTCTAAGATCAGTTCGTCGAGGAGCTCCCGGGCTTCTGTTTTTTCGATCCCGCAAGACTTGGCAAGTGCAGACAATTTGATTGGATCTGAAGATAAAAAAAGAAGCGCCTCAAGAAGGCCCTTAGTATAAGTTCTTTCTTCCAAATGAATCTAAACCTTGACTATTTTGATTTCACCGAAAACTGCATGTTGGATGACTTTGCAAACTCGGATTTTAACAACTTCTAATACGGCAAGGAAGGCAGCGACGATTTCTTTTTTTTCTGGTTTTTCTGTTTCGAACAAATCCATAAAGTGGATTTCCTCGGTTTTTTCTAAAAGACCCTGTAAATAGGCCATTTTGTCCTCTACAGAGTATTGGCTTACTCCTTCGTAGATTGGCACGAGGTCTTCCATTTCATTGGAACTCTCTTGTTCCAAAATCGAATTGAAAGCGGAGATCAAATCCACAAGGCTTACATCCAACCAAACTTCCGTTTCATCCAAAACCTGGTTGGTCTCCCGGGTAAACATACCTGCGGTAAGTCTGTCTAGTTCTGCCAAACGTTGTCCGGCCATTTGAAACTTTTTATGTTCGAGTAATTTATCGACGAGTTCTTTAGGAAGGGGAGGATCATAATCTTCTTCCTCAAAACCAGGATCTGGTAATAAGGCTTTGGATTTTAAATACACCAAATGAGATGCCATCACGGCAAACTCAGAAGTAAGTTCAATCGATAAGGACTGACTGGTTCTCAAAAATTGAATGAAATCAGATGTGATACGCGAAAGGGAGACTTCAAAAATATCCACCTTATAACTATCAATCAGAGACCATAAAACCGTTAAAGGTCCTTCTGTCAGTCCTCCGTCCTGGTTTTGCCACCGGACGATAAACTCCGGGGTTTGGGACACGATTTATAAACCTAGTGCTTTTGCTGCAGCTTGTTGCAATCTTTCTGGAGGGAAAGGTTTCACAACAAAATCCTTTACACCCATCTTGATTGCTTTTGCCAGTAGGTCTTCCTGACCTAGAGCTGTTACCATTATGATTTTTGCAGAAGCATCAAATTTAATGATTTCCTTCGTTGCTTCGATTCCATCTTTTTCACGCATGGTGATGTCCATAGTTACTAAATCTGGTTTTAGATTTTTGTATTGTTCTACCGCAATGTTACCGTTCTCAGCTTCACCAACGATCTCGTGACCCGCGCCAACTAACGCATCTTTTACGAGCGTTCTCATGAATTTTGCATCATCTACAACCAAAATTCTTGCCATGTTAATTCCCTCTCGACTTTAATAATTCAATCATTTTTGGTACTAAATCTTCCACCGGCAGGACAAAATCTATCCCACCTAGTTCTACAGCAACGCGGTTCATTCCGTACACTACGGATGTTGCTTCATTCTGCGCCAAAGTAATACCACCTTTGGCGTGAATGTTGGTTATGGCCTGTGATCCGTCTTTTCCCATACCTGTCATGATCATGGATAAAAGATGGTCCCCCCCGTAAGCCTCAACCAAACTATCAAACAATACTTCAATGGATGGTCTATGCCCATTGACCTGACCTGTATGGTTCAGCTCAATGTAATGATCCTTTCCTTTCGCAATTACTTTCATTTGGTAATCGCCTGGAGCTATATAGGCAGTTCCTGGTTGCACCAAATCACCATCTTCCGCCTCTTTCACATGTATCTTAGACAAGGAATTCAATCTGTCCGCAAATGCCTTAGTAAACCCAGCCGGCATATGTTGCACCACAAAGATCGGTTTCGTAAAGTCTTCCGGAATACTTGCAAATACTGTCTGCAAAGCTTTCGGTCCTCCTGTGGAGGTCCCAATTCCGATAGCCTCTACTTTGATTGGTTTTTGAAAACTTTTATTTAATTGGCGTTCGGTCCTCTCAGGCCTTAGTAGAACTTCGATGCTCGGCTGTCTTGAATCGGAAAACCCTTTGATTTTTGCGGACAATACCGCAGCAATGTCTTCTGGAGAAAACTGATTACCACTGGATGGTTTAGGAATGAAATCAACTGCACCAAGTTCCAAAGCTTTGAAAGTTGCTTCAGCCCCATGTTGTGTTAAAACCGAAAGCATGATCACATGACTAGGTAGTTTTAATTTTTTAATTTCAGCCAAAGCCGTAAGCCCATCCATGATTGGCATTTCAATATCTAAGACTATAAAATCTGGTTTTAACTTATCTGCTAGGTCAATACAATCCATCCCGGTTTTCCCGGTAGCAATGACCTGCACTTCATCCTTTTTGGTTAGGGCATCACTTAAGATATTCCTGACAAGGAGTGAATCATCAATAATGACAACTGTTGGTTTTTTATTCATGATTTATGAATTAAATCTACTAGTTCATCAAAATCAGGCAAGAATACTAAAACACCGATTAAATTACTACCTTGGTGATTAAATTCCGTGTGCATGGACAAAAACTTTGTTCGTTCAGGTTTTACAATGTCTATCACATCCATAAAACTTCCCGTAATCATTTCTGGAACTGAAGGAAGAATTTCCTTTTTCAATTTATTGGAAAGGGAGTTCATCACACTAGAACAAACAATATTAGATATTTCCGATAGTACAGACACCATATCTTCTGATAATTTGTGGTGATTTCCTTCTGCATACTTAGCATCTTCAGATCCCAGAAGTTCTTTCGCAATTTCAGATCCATTTTCTTCCGAGAACATCATAAGAAGGTTTCCATTGAGGTCTCCAGTCATACGAATCTTCATGCCAAAAAACTGATCCATCGAGTATCTGAATTCTTTTGCCAATCCTTCTCTATCAGTGAGTTTGATCTCAGGAATAAAAAGTTCCACCTCTTTACCAACTAACTGAGACAAAACGACGCCAGCATTCATCATACCAGTATTCACGATATTCTCTAGTTTTTTGATATCTTTCGAAGACATGATCTCATTGATTGCATCCGAATTTAAGGCTGCTACTTGATTTAGTCTTTCTTCCTTTTGTTCTACAAAACCTTTTATTATTTCTGCGGCTTGTTCCCTTTCTGTTAACTTAACATTTTCGATCTTTGCGATATCAGCCAAACGATGGATTTCGTCAGTTTTATGATCAATCACAAGTGTAGCTGTTGCCGATTTGGATGATTCACCGGAATCTCCATTCACTGCAGATTCCGTTTTGACCACTTCTGTAGTGATTTTTAGATTAGTAACTGGTTCTTCCGCAAACACTTCTTCTTTTGGAACAATGATATGTTTTTCTACTTTATGTTTGTCTTTTTTGATTCTTGATTTATCTTTAGCACGTAATTCAATCAACTTCGCATTATAACGGTTTGTTGGATGGTTAGACTTAAACATAAACTCAGAATCTGACATTTCCAATGAACGGATGGTGGAAGCTCTCTTCATCATTTCACCAGCTACCAACTGATCAGACCAGTCCACTTTATCAGCTGCAATTTCCACAAGACCAGGAATGTCTAAAACAAGTATGATAGTTCCATCTCCCATAATGGTAGCACCTGTAAGACCTTGGATGTCTTTGAAGTTTTTACCTAGGGATTTAATTACCGTTTCATGTTTTCCAATCAAATCATCGACCATAAATCCAAGTTTTCTTGTTTTATAGTTCACGATGACCACAGGCACTTCCACCATCTCTTGTTTGTCGGCAAGCCCAAGGATTCGGTTCAACCGATATATCGGTAATACCTCACCTCGTAAGTTGATGATCTCGTGTCCTTCGAGAGTTGTGATTTGATCCAAGTTGACTTTAATCGTTTCAGAAACTTCCGAAAGTGGGAAAGCATACACTTCTTCTTCCATAATCACAAGGATGGATGGAATGATGGCAAGTGCTTGTGGGAATGATAAGGTAAAGGATGAACCTTTTCCTTCTTCGGAATGGATGAGAATTTTGCCTTTAAACTCCTCAATGAGTTTATTGACTACGTTCATTCCTACACCACGACCAGATATATCGGAAATTTTATCCGCTGTAGAAAAACCCGGTGCAAAGATAAATTGAAAGATATCGGATTCTGCTAAATTCTGAGCATCCGATTCGTTCACAAGCCCACGTTCGATCGCTTTTTTCAAAATTTTATCTTTGTTTAATCCTTTTCCATCGTCTCGAATTTCTACGAGGATATTGGACCCACCTTGGTAAGCATTGAGTTCCACAGTTCCTTCTTCTGGTTTCCCCGCTGCTCTTCTTTCGGCTGGAGATTCAATTCCATGATCTACGGAATTACGAATGAGATGGATGAGTGGCTCCCCGATGGCATCGATTACTTTTTTATCGAGTTCTGTATTTTCGCCGCGAAGGACTAGGTTTACTTGTTTTCCGGTTTCTAAAGAAAGATCTCGAATGAGCCTTGTGAATCTGTTGAACACAGATCCAATCGGAACCATACGGATGTTCATAATTCCAGTTTGTAAGTCCTTGGAAATTCGATTGATTTGGTCAATTTTACCTTTTAGTTCATTGAATAATGAATCTTCACCAAACTGTGCCACCAAATCATCATAGATTTTTTGAAACCCAGAATTGGTAATGACAAGTTCCCCCACGTTATTCATGAGTTGGTCTAGTTTGTCAGAAGATACCTTGATGGTTCTCATCACTACTTTAGAATCGGTGACAGCCTTATCAAAGTTAGTAGAACTTTTTGCCACATGTTTATCTTCTGAATCAAGATTACTTGTGGATTGGTTTACAGGAGTAGACAGAGGAGAATTATCAGTTCTTTTTTCAAGAGCTTCCATTTCTGTTTCAGGAAGTTTTAATTCCTCAACAGAAAGAGTATCAACCATATCGATGTTACACTGAACATGTAGTTCCTGTTTGCTTAGTTTTGTGACGGTAACAAAGGATAATGCAAAACTTCCCTGCCCATTGTCTAAAGCATCCTCGGAAGGATTACATTGAATGATTGCACCCGATTGTTTTACTGATTGCAAAATCAAAAGAAGGCGTAGATTTTGCATTGGTGTTTCGTCTTTTAACTTTAAAGAGACTGAAAAAGCGGTTTGGTCACTATCTTCTTTCAAAGTCTGACGGATTTCAGATATTTCTTCTTCATTTAAAGCAACTGGAGAAATAGAACCTTCTTTAGACTTCTCTGGTTCGCTCGGTTTAGCAGAGCTTGTAGCTGGACTAACCTTAGTTGGTGAGGCTTCATAATCTTGGAGTTTTTTAATCATGTCGGTAAAAGGAGTTTCCACCTTTACTCCATTGGCAACCCCTTCGATTACTTGCTTAATTAGATCAAAACATTCAAAAAGTAGATTAACAAGTTTAACATTGATTTCTAAACTACCTTCTCTAATTTTTTGCAGAAGGTTTTCCATCGTATGAGCTAAATCAGATAAATTATAAAGTCCAACAAAAGCAGAGGAACTTTTTAAAGAGTGCGCCGCACGAAAGATGTCATTGATGATTTCTGGGTTTTCATGGTCCTTTTCGAGTTTTACCAAATTGGAATTTAGTTCCTCAATTTGGTCCTCGGATTCTTCCAGGAAAACTTCTGTGTATTCGCCTAAAATTCCAGCCAATGTCGTATCCCTTTCTCTTTACTTTACGGATGAAACAAAATCAACAATTTGTTCCAAATCCAAATTCAAAATTAAATGGTCTTCGTATCTAGATACTGATTCAACCATCTTACTATAGTTTAACGACAAGTCATCTGTTGTATAACTAATAAAATCTTTTTGTATCTTTACAACTTGTTTGACTTCATCAACAAGAACACCAATTCGCTTTTCATCTAACATAATAACGATGATCCGCGAAACTGGAAAAATTTCAGAATCTGTTCCATGAAATCTTTTTTTCAAATCCACAATAGGAATGATTTCCCCGCGAAGGTTGATGACACCTAAAATATAATCATCTACGTTCGGAATCCTTGTAATGAGGACTGGTTTTAAAATTTCGTGAACTAGAAGCAAACGAATGCCAAAGAATTCTTTTTCAATGGTAAATGTAAGGAACTGTTCCAAGTCTCCCAAATCGGACTCTTGTTCCATTTTGGTTTTTTCCGCCAGGGATGTGAGTAATGTTTCTTGGTCCATATGCTACCTGGAATCGTGTCAGAATCCTACGTGGATTCAATCTAAAAACGAATGAATCTGGATTTCCGTAATCATTTTTCCTATTTTTAAATCGTGAGTTTCTGCAAGGAATGGGACGGGAAAAAGTTTAGAAAAACTTAGGCCGACCGTTTTCTTTTGCACAGATTCTGAACTTAAAATGCGATCGTAATACCCACCACCTCGTCCTAACCTGTATCCTTTTTGATTGAATCCAAGGGCAGGGACAAGAATCAATTCGGCTTCGTCTACGGAGATCTCCTCATCTCCTATGGGTTCAAAAAGACCCAGGCTGTTCTTCTCAAAAGAATAGGGACGAAGGAAACGAAGTTTTTTTCCCTCTTCCATCCGAGGGAAGTACCATTTTGCAGAATGTCTGGACTCAATAAATCCAGTTGGTCTGGGAAGAGGGCAAGATTCAATCAATGGAAGTACATCCACTTCATACAATAGGTCGGGTGAATAGGTGATGATCTTTGATTTGCCTTGTAATAGAGGAAATAACCTTCTTAAAATCGCAGCTTCATGGTCTTCTCTTTCGGGAAGGTTAGGTAGGTTCTTTTTTAGAATTTCTCTAGCATCTGCTTTTGCAATTAGATTCAAAAATGATCCCCAATGATCCCCTCTTCTAAGAGAGAAATGATTTTTTTGGTTCTTTCTTCTAATTCAGGATTATTACTCAATTTGGTTGTGGCGTCTTTCATTTGGAAAAGTTCGTCTGCCAAATTCAGGGCACACAATACTGCCAACTTCGTTTTCGATGCTCTAGGCAGTGTTTTTGATAAATCCAAAAGACGTTGTTCCACATAATCAGCCACCTCAGAGATGTAACCTGAGGAAGCTTCACCAACGATGGTATACGTTTCACCAAAGATTTGTTTGGTTATTTTTTGTGAATTTGGGGCAGACTCTGCCATAAAAATTATTTAGGATCGTCTTCGATAATTAAAAAATCATCATCGTCATCAGCATCAAAAACACTGATCGCTTCGTCATCGTCGTCAATGATAATATCATCATCTACATCGATATCAACAGTCGGAACCTCTTCTTCCGACTCTACAACGAGTTCCTCTTTTTCAAAAGAAGCAGAAGCAGGCGGTTTTTCCAGAGCATCCTCTGTATGGAACTCAGATTCTTCCTCATCCAAAAGAATGATCTCATCATCTTCTTCTGCTACTAAACTGGGAGTGAGCGCTACTGCAGCAGCCGTTTCTGGTGTGCTAGAATCTGCACTTGGTTGTGATTTCGGCGCTGAACTTCCCGTTGTAGGAAGCCCATCCAAACGACCCAGAAGTTGGTGGACCTTGGATTCCAAAAGTCCTTCCCTTTCACGGAGTTGGTTTAACTCATCATTTGCGTCTTGGAGCTGTGTCCGAAGTGCTTTTAGTTCGCGTTCCTTCTCCTCCATTGCGAGCTTCATTTGGTCGTTTTCCGCGCGGAGGGATTCGTTTTCCGTCTCCAGGCGTGCATTTTCCGTTCTCAGGTCTTGGATTAACTCCAAAGCCTTAACGACTTTACTTTCTAGCTCTTCAATGGTTTCGATTTTTAACATGATAACAATCCGATGGAATAGAATAGCCGAGCCATTCTATTCCAATCAAGCACTAATTTACTTAGCGACTTTGGTTTTTTCTACGATGGCGTTGAATACTTCTTTGTGGTTGTAAGCAAGGTCAGCCAAAGTTTTACGATCTAAGTTGATTCCGTTTGTTTTGAGTGCATGAATGAATTTTGAATAAGACATTCCATTTTCTCTGACTGCGGCATTAATTCTCGTAATCCAAAGTTTACGGAATTCAGACTTTTTCTTTCTTCGGTCACGGTATGCCCATTGACCTGCTTTCATCACAGCTGATTTTGCTGTTCTGAAAAGTTTAGAACGTCCGCCCCTAAAACCTTTTGCTTTAGCGAGAACTTTTTTTCTACGATTCTTATGGATGGTTCCGTTGACTGCGCGTGGCATCGTTTAACCTCCGTAAGGTAGAAGTTTTTCTACACGGTTATAATCAGTTTCGTGGATGAGGTGCATTCCACGGCTTTGGTGTTTCATCTTAGGAGATTTTTTCTCTAAGATATGTCTTCGGAACGCACAACCGCGTTTAATTTTACCAGATTTGGTAAACTTAAAACGTTTAGCTGCTGCCCTGTTTGTTTTTAGTTTATACATAGTTGTTTTTTATCCTTTAGCTTTCTCACTAATTGGGTTCATCACGACCACTATCGTCTTTCCGTCGTGTACCGGCATTTTTTCGGGAGAGGCATGCTCTTTTAGGTCCTCGACAAACCGGTTAACAATATTCATTCCAATTTCAGAGTGAACCATCTCTCTGCCTCGGAATCGAAGAGTCACTTTTACTTTATCACCCTTTTGCAAGAATTCTAAAGCATGACGCTTCTTAATCTCGAAGTCATGGTTATCAATCCGCGGGCGGATTTTTATTTCTTTCACCGTGACAACGTGTTGTTTCTTTTTCGCTTCTTTCGTTTTTTTAAGAAGTTCGAATTTGTATTTTCCAAAATCGATCAACTTACAGACGTGAACATCTTGGTCTCCCGAGACTTCCACCAAATCAAGGTTAGCTTCCTTTGCTCTCCTGAGAGCTTCTTCCAGAGTAACGATGTCAGACCCTTCGTCAGAGACGAGTCGGATCGATGCTACATTGGTAATTTGTTCGTTAATTCTGATGTGGGCGAATTTATCTTGGTTTGGGTTCCCTCTAGGGTTGGGCCGTTTCTGCATTCAGTCTCCGAAATTTCTTTCAATTTCCAATTTCGGATGAAAAACGAGGCATGCAAGTACATTTCTTTGGGAAAAGCTAGGGAATCGATTAAAGCGACCCTGACGGGCCTTCCCAGACGACAAGTTCCAAATACAAAGAATCCGAATCCAGAATTTCTGACAAAATCGGAACGAGAGAGACCAAATCCCCATGATTTCCCACGCCCATACAAGAACCACCGTGGCAAAGTCGACCTTCTGGATTGTACAAGGCATATTGCACCAAATTATCAAAAGTTTTCCCAGGTCGTACTGGCGATTGGGACTGGACAAGGGCTAAATAATCTAGTCCCTCACTTTTTCTTCGTTCCAAACGCAAACGGAGTCGGTTTTCTTGGGTAAGGGGTTCTGTGGCAAAAAGAAGTTCCCCAGATCCAGGGTTCCATTTTTGGAAACTATAGGATCCGACCACTCCCCCTTCCCTTTTCCATTCATACTTAGTTTCGGGTTTGGGTGTCTTTTGAGATAGGGTTTGAGTTTCTTCAGGTCTTGGATTTTCCCATCCGTATGAAGTGATCCTAACAGAGGCTCTAGCAATTTCGGTGATGGGGAAAGGGAAACGACTCCAAAGTCCTGGCACATCGTAACTTTCCCAAGGTTGGACAATGTGTTCGCTTGTTTGGCAAGAAAGAAGACGATTTCTGGAATCATAAAATGCCGCCACCACATAGAGAACCACAGGAGTTTCTCCCAAGTTTTGTCCTCCGGTGATGACAATGCTCGGACAGTCGAATTTCAGATCACGGCCAAGTCCATCCACAAATTGCATAGGGCTCACCTTCCAACCCACAGTAAGTCCTTCCGCAAAGGGAAGAAGCTGCATGGGGATGGCATCGAACGCATCACGGACATCATACGGTGGATGGATGGGCAGATCCAAATCGTATGTAACCGGACTGGTTTGTTTAGTGATGATTAGATTTTGTGGCACTGGAGGGAGTGTAAATCCCCCCGAAAGTCAGTCAAGAAATTTCTTTATCTAAAGATCACCTTTCAATAAAGATAAAAATCCATCTCTTGAAACTGTTTCTGTTTTCTCTTCTCCCATACGTCGGAAGGAAATAGAACCAGCTTCTTTTTCTTTATCCCCTAAAATCAAAGTGTAACTGCTTCTTTTTAGGATGGAATCCCTAATTTTACTTCCAATCTTTTCATTACGAAGGTCTATCTCGACTCGGAAACCCTGCATTACTAAATCTTGATATACTTCTTTTGCATAATCATTGTGAACTTCTGCCACGGTTAAGACACGAATTTGTGTTGGATTCAGCCAAAGTGGAAATTTCCCTTCGAAGTGTTCGATGAGAATTCCTATGAATCTTTCGAGCGATCCATAGATGGCTCGGTGGATCATCACAGGTGCGTGTTTTTTTCCATCAGACGCAGTGAAATCTAATTCAAAACGATTCGGCATAGAGAAGTCAATTTGAACGGTTCCACATTGCCATAACCTACCAAGGGAATCTTTAATATTGAATTCAATTTTAGGGCCGTAGAAAGCACCATCTCCTTCTTTGATTCCGTATTCGATTCCTTTTTTCTTTAGAGCGTCGTGTAATGCTTGTGTGGCGAGATTCCAATCCTCGTCGCTACCTTGGGACTTTTCAGGTCTTGTCGCAATAAAAGTTTTGAATTCGGTAAATCCAAATTTTTTATACACATCAAAAGTAAAATCAATGATGTCTTCTACTTCAGATTCTACTTTATCGAGTGGTGCATAAATATGTGCATCATCCTGAGTAAAAGCACGCACACGGAAAAGTCCATGAAGCACACCAGACATTTCATGACGATGCACATTCCCAAGTTCCATAAACCGAAGAGGGAGTTCTCTGTACGAATGCATGTGGTATTTGTAAATCAAACAACATCCAGGGCAGTTCATTGGTTTTACTGCAAATTCACTTTCGTCGATGTCAGTGAAATACATGTTCTCTTTAAAATTGTCCCAGTGTCCTGATTTTTTCCAAAGAGAGGAATTTAAGATAGCCGGAGTTTTAATTTCTTGATAACCACGTCTAAAACATTCTTCCCGAATGTAAGAAGCAAGAGTGTTCCAAAGAACAGTTCCTTTTGGATGCCAAAAAGGAAAACCAGGAGCTTCATCTTGGAAACTAAAAAGATCTAGTTCTTTCCCCAATTTTCGATGATCCCTTTTTTTGGCCTCTTCGATAAGAAAGATGTACTCGTCTAACTGCTTTTTGGTGGGAAACGACACACCATAAATACGAGTAAGCTGTTTGTTTTTGGAATCTCCTTTCCAATAGGCACCGGAAATCGCAGTGAGTTTGAAAGCTTTGAGTTGACCGGTTCTAGGAACATGGGGTCCGCGACAAAGATCATACCACTCCCCTTGTCCATATAACGAAACCGATGCGGAATCGAAACCTTGGATGAGTTCTACTTTATAAGGTTCGTTTTCTTTCCTAAATTTTTCTATAGCTTCTTCTTTGGAAAGTTCCCAACGTTTGACTGTCAGGTCTTCTTTCACAATCTTTGCCATCTCTGCTTCAATTTTAGGAAGGTCTTCTGGGGTTAAAATGATAGAACCAAAATCAATATCATAAAAGAAAAAACCGGGACCATTTTCAATGACTGGTCCTACTGTTAGGCGAGCCTCAGGCCATAACCTTTGGACTGCCATACCAAGTAAATGTGCGGAAGAATGATGGAAAACTTCTTTTCCTTCTTTGTCATCAAAGGTGAGAAACTTTACCGTGGTGTTTGCCTCTGGAACAAAAGAGAGGTCAACAGTGCGACCATCGGACAAAACAACGGCTAAAGCTTTCTCTTTCAAGAAAGGCAGTTGGGCTTGGATGAAATCAGAGAAGGATTTACCTGATTCTAGTTCCTTGGAACTTCCATCTGGTAGTGTGATTGTAATTGCTGCCATAATTCTTTACCCAGGTTTTCGCACACACATTCTCCCGAAAAGTAAAGTTTTACCAGAGTCTACCAGATTCCAATGATTCTGTTATTTTCTTAAAACTATCTTCTATGGATTCTTTGCGGCCAAAACCACCCGCCTCTTCTAATACTATAAATCCATGTAGGAGGGAACGTAAAATCCGTATCCTATGGACTGCTGATTCGTCCAAACTCTGAAACCCAAAGACCTCCATACAAAGAAACAAAATCCGATCCCCTAATGGTTTCAATTCTAGATCGGATTCTGCGGATTCAATGGTCAAGGGATACATATGGGGGTGCGACTTCGCAAAACTTCGGTACACATTCAAAAAATCGAAAATCCGTTCCTTACCTTGCGTTGGATTCAAGTTTATCGAAGAAAGCCTGTCACCTAATATCTGCAAAGATCTTCTTTTCATCTCCCGACGCACATCCTCTAAATCCCGGATATGGTTATAGAGTGAAGGTGTGCGAATTCCTAAATTTTCCGCAAGTACAGATAAACGAAACTCGGCAAAACCCAGTTCCATAATCAAATCCCAGGCCAAATCCAAAACAAATTCCCTTGTGATTTGTGTTTGGCCTTTTTTAGGTCTACCTGGTTTGTGTTTTACTTTTTTTGCCATAACAATTGTACATCGTTAGAAAACCGAGAAGGATCTTCCACAAAAGGATAGTGGCCTGCATCTTCATATAATTTTATCGATCCATTCAAAGTATTGGCAATCCAGTCTGCTTCCTCTTGTGGTGAATCAAAATCAGGATCCTTGGTTCCCATGACCACAATGACATTTCCTGAAGCGAGTGGCAAAACCATTTCGCATTCTTTTTTGGAAGCAAACATCATTGATCTAACGGCCGCCATACGACCATCTTCTTTTAAATTCATTTTTAATTTTTCGGATCGTTCTTTTATATCTTTTGGGGGATGAACAGGAAACAATGATTCATAAAAAGAAGCCCAAGCACTCGGTCCCCAAGGTCCACGAAAGGCCAAATGGATAAGGGTCTTCATTCCCAAAGACAATGGCTCTTTATCGCGAACGAATGGACCAGAAAGTAGAAGTCCATGAACTCTATTTTTTTCTTTCGAACGAATGTAAACTGCCGAGGCAGCAGTCATGGAATTTGCAATGATATATACATTTTGTAAATCCTTCTCTCTGATAAATGCCAAAACATCTTCTGCTGTTTCCTTCGGGCCATAGGAAGAAAAACTAACATCAGATTCGCCGAGCCCTCGCAAATCAAAACTATATACAGAATTTTCTTTTGCAAGTAGTAGGCTTAGTTCGAAATAACTTTCTTTTCTATCACCAAGACCTGGCAGTAAAATTAAATTCCGCTTTCCATTTCCCATTTTGAAAAAAGCAATCCTACCTTCTTCTCTCTGAAAGAAAGAAGTAGAAACTGGAGATCCCAGTAATTGGCCATCCATCCAAAATAAACAGGGAAATAAGAACGGAAAAAATAAAGTTAAATTGTGGTAGATACTTTTCATAAAACTAATGATATTAGTTTATTTAACTAATGCAATTAGTTTTTTATCTGAATTTTAAGAAATTTTGGATAATTTTCCTAAACTGGTTATTTTTCCGGCTTGCACTAACTGAAAAAATGATCCAATTCTAATTTGGATACAAATTGACGGTGATTCATGCATACAGTTACCTTTGAAGATAAAGAAAACTTTCCCTTAGAAACGGACAAACCAGGGGCAACAATCCTTGAAACGGCACTAAAACACGAATATCCGCTCTACCATCTTTGCGGAGGGAATGCCAAATGCACCACTTGCCGCGTTTTTATCACCAAAGGCTTGGACCACCTTAGCCCTCGAAATGAAAGAGAACAAACATTGGCAGAAAGGAAAGGATGGCCTTCTGAGATTCGGCTGGCATGTCAGACCGAAGCATTCGGGAATGTATCTCTACGAAGAATTATCAAAGATAATAAAGATTTAAAAACTGTCACTAGTGAATCCAAATCCTCAAAAACAGGAGAAGAATGTTATGCGGTAATACTTTTTTTAGATATCAAAGGATTTACTGCCTTTACGGAAGCAAGTTTGCCTTACGACGTAGTATTTGTATTAAATCGTTTTTTTCACGAAATGAGTGAACCCATCCTGAATAATGGAGGGGAAATTGATAAATTCATTGGGGATGGAATCTTAGCTTTTTTCCAAATACGGAACAAAAGCGAAGCCATAAAAAATGAAGATCATTTAAAAAAAGTAAAACAGGAAACAATTGGTTCGGCCATCCGCGCTTGCCTTCGTATGTTCGATCAGTTAAAAAAATTCAACTTGGAGATGAAAGATAGGTTTAATTTTACCTTTGACATTCGCATCGGCCTCCATGCAGGAAATGTAATTTACGGTGACATTGGGCATTCCGAATACAAAAGTCAAACCGTACTCGGAGATACTGTGAACGTAGCAAGTCGCTTGGAAGCTTTGAATAAAAAAACAAATACCAATTTTTTAGTTTCCGATGAAATTTATAACTTAATTGGACCTTCTTTGTCTGTGAATAAAAAAATCATCACCAAACTTCGCGGGAAATCAGAAAAAATGACAGCCTATTCAGTTCTTGGTTTCAAAGTTTCAGATTCCATTCTGATCATACAAAAATCACTCGATCATGTTTTAGAGAACAATCCCCATTGGGCACAAGGATTTTTAGACAAACTAATCAATTTTATAAAAGAGAACCTAAATAAAAATACAATTGAGACAGAAGCATTATTAAATCCTCATGAATTTTCATCTTTAATCGAATCGATGATTGAAAAGTTAGGAAATCCAGAGTCTCTAAAAAAAGAGGTCTCTAAAATTAAATCAATTTATGAATCCATTGGCATTTCAAAAAAAGATTTTCCTAAATTAGTACCAATCCTCATATCCTCTATCAAAGAAAATCTCGCTTCAGAATGGAATACAACCTTAGAGTCAATATGGAATCAAGTAATCATGGATCTTACGATAGAAACAATAGAAGCATAAAAACCTCCTTGCATTTAGTTTAAAACTCTGTTTTTCTAATCATTAAGCAATGCCATTATCAACAAAAACAAAAACATCCCAAAACTGGATGCGTTTAACAAATACTATACGACAACTAATTCAATCTAAACAAGGACCAACCGCCATTCGTTACGGAATTACCTTAGTAATCCTTGTAATATTATTTAATGTGTTCAATGTCATTAATAGTTATGTAGGCCGCGATTTCATATCATCGATTGAACAAAAAAATACCAATGCATTTTATACAAACGCCATACTCTACGGAATTGTTTTCGTAATCTCTTCTGCTATAGGTTCCTTGAATCGGTATACAGAAGAGCGATTAGGGATTTTATGGCGTGAACAACTCACCTGGAAGTTTACAGATAATTATTTAGCAGAGAGAACTTTCCAACAGATCATCGGGACACCAGGTATTGAAAACCCTGACCAAAGGATTACCGATGATGTTAAAACCTTTACCACAACAACAATTTCATTCACCTTACTTTTTATAGGTGGTATTTTTTCAGCAATTTCTTTTTCCGGGGTTCTTTGGAGTATAAATCCAATTTTGTTTCTGGTCGCAGTCGCTTACGCACTTTCAGGAACTGTTTCGACGATCTTTCTCGGTAAATCGCTCATCCGACTTAATTATGACCAATTGGATATGGAAGCAAGTTACAGAGCTGATCTTTTGCATATTCGCCAACACGCAGAATCTATTGCCGTGACACATAGAGAAGCAAGAATGTCCGTTCGATTAAAATCAAGACTAAGAAAGTTAGTAAATAATTTCAGAAAGCTCATTTCAGTTAACTTGCGCCTTAGCTTTTTTACTAATAACTATAACTACTTTATTCAGATCATTCCCATGCTTATCATTGCTCCGAGTTACATGAGAGGAGAAATTGAATTTGGAGTGATCACTCAAGCTGCCCTCGCTTTTACTACTCTACTGAATGCATTTTCACTTATTGTGACTCAGTTCCAATCAATCTCGGCATTTTCAGCTGTTGTCAAACGATTACATTCTCTGGAAACAGCCATGTTTGATGCAGAGAATGAAGCAAAACAAAATAGAGAATCAAATTTTAGTTCTGATGAAATTTGTTTTGAAAACTTTACGTTATATTCGAATGACAGATCAAAACTTCTCGTGGATCATTTACAATTAACCATTCATAGAAAGGAACGTTGGCTCATCACTTCTTTCGATGATGCAGTTAAACTCAGTTTATTTCGATCGATCGCAGGGATAAGTAATCATTCCGAAGGAAATATAAAAAAACCGAGCTGGGAAGAGATTCTATTTCTACCAGAGAAACCCTACCTCCCTCCAGGAAGACTCCGAAATGTGATTGTACCTGCTTACTTAAACTTAGAAGTATCCGATTCAGAAATCCTAAAGGAACTAAAGAATATGGGTCTCGAATCTTTAGTTCGCAGATTTGGGGGCATAAGATCTTTAAAAGAATGGGATGAAGAACTTTCATTAGCTGAAAAATATAAAATAGCTTTAGTTAGAGTTCTTTTTGTAAAACCGAAGTTTCTAATTCTCGACCGACCAGGATCCATTCTGGGTAAATATGAAATTTCAAAACTTTTAAAATTATTTCATAGACTAGGTGTTACTACTGTCGTCATTGCCAAAGACGAAGAAACTGTTTTAGAATATGATTACCATTTAAATATTTCTCATTTCGGTGAATGGACTCTTTCACCCTTTCATCCAACAAACACTCAAACATGATTCAAAGTATACAAAATAGTTCCGAATTACGATTCAATTTTTTAACCAACGGGAATATACATTCCATTCGCTTCAAAAACCTACTAGTCAATCTATATCTGGGCAATGAGATGGAGCCTTGTGTAAGTAATCTTTATTTGAGAATTTATACAGAATATGAAGTTATAGTTGTCCCCTTACTTGGACCAAAAGCCAATTCCCAATATAAAATCTCTAATACGATTTTTCTTTCACAGGGAATGTATAAAGATATAAACTATCTAGTGCGTTGGGAACTCCATCCTGACAAATCCGCTTGGCGATACAAAGTAGATATCACAAACAATAACACATACCCGATAAGTTATGATTTGGTTTATGTACAAGACATAGGTATTTGTGATTATGCAGCCTCACGTTTAAACGAATATTTTGTATGCCATTACATCCACCATGAACCTACTTTTTCAGATAAATTTGGCTATAGCGTACTATCGAGACAAAACGAATTGGTATCTGGAAAAAATCCAGCTACTTACCTATTTAGCTCGGAACCCATTCGTAATTTTGCCACCGATGGTCTTGACTTATTCCCAGATGGTATTTCGAATCAACTCAAAAGCAAACGGAGACAAGGCGAACATTCCATCATTGGACTAGAAAGCGAAACTTTTACTTTAGAGACAAACGAATCAAAAAGTGCTAATTTTTACGGTTATTTATTTCCTCATCTGGATAAAGTTCAATCTTTAAAGAACAAAGATGAATTTATTATAAACCAAATCGCTGAATGGAATGATGATCAAAATCCAGATTCCTCTTCGATAATACCAACGGAAAACATTTTTTCTATCGCAAAAAAGCTTCAGGGCGAATCCTTAAATGTGGAGGAATTAAATTCATATTTCCCAAATCCTTGGCGCGAAGTGGAAAGATTGGAAACGGGATCTATTTTGTCTTTTTTCACTAATGAATCAACTCACGTTGTATTAAAAGAAAAGGAATCTCTTTGTCTACGACCTCATGGTCAAATTTTAAGAACGGGCATTCCAACAATTCCTGATGAATCTTCACTAACCGTTACTTGTTATATGAAAGGAATTTTTTTGTCCCAACTTACCGAAGGGCATACAAGCATTAACCAATACCTATCACGTAACCATAGTTATCTTGGATTATTCAATTCTTATGGATTTCGAATTTTTTTAGAAGAAAATTCTCAATTTTTCCTATTGGAGTCTCCTTCAGTTTTAATCATGGAACTTAACCAGTTGGAATGGATTTACAAATGGAAAAATGACGAAATTAGAGTCAAAGTTGAAGCAACTTACGACCATAAAATCAAATTTCAATTAAGAACCACTGGTAATTTGGGTAAAAAATTCCTATTATCTTTTCATGTCGCACTTGATGGTGATAACGGTTCCTTGGAATTGCCACCAAAAGTTTTTAAAAACAAAAATGAAATTCATATAGAACCAAATCCAGAATCCTTTCTTTATCAGAGATTAGATGGAAAAGGTTTCAAAATCTTCTCTGAAGAAATCAATTCCTGGGAAATTTCTGATGACCGTTTCTTATACGTTGATGGTAATTCAAAAAACCAGTCATATCTTACTGCAAAAGTATCTGTAAAAGAAAGCCTTCAGTTTACGATTCAAGGAAACTTAATCGGATCTCAAAAGGGAAATTTAAAGTTAGAAAAACAAAAACAGACTTTTTATCCAATCGTTAATGATGAACAAATGGATAACGTTGCATTACTATCTATAAAACAAATCAAAGAAATTCTACCTTGGTTCGAACAAAATGCACGGATTCACTATTTAAACCCAAGAGGACTAGAACAATATTCGGGAGGGGGTTGGGGCACAAGGGATGTGTGCCAAGGAGCTTTCGAATTTTTACTGGCTAAGGGTGATACTGAATCTTGCCGTAGTTTACTCCTGCATGTATTCCAAGAACAAAATGAAGATGGAGATTGGCCACAGTGGTTTATGCTTTATCCCCGAGATAGGGAGATTAGAGCCGGAGACTCTCACGGAGATATTGTATATTGGCCAATACTTGCCCTAACTTCTTACTTAGAACGAACCAAAGATATTCATTTTTTGAAAGAAACGACAATAGCTCCTCATAGAAAGAACCCTAGAACTATCCTTGAAGCAGTAAAACAAGCAGTAAATTTAATTAATAGTCGCTTGGTGTATGGCACAAAACTTCCCCTATACGGTAATGGTGATTGGAATGATTCGCTACAACCAGTAAGAGAAGAATTCCGCACTAAGGCTGTTAGCACATGGACAGCGGAATTACAATGTCTCACCTACAAAGCTCTGATCCAAATTTTTTATCTCATAGACGACAGCAAAAATCAAAAACTCTACCAAACCGAATTAGAGACCATAAATCAAAATATCAAAGAACATTGTATGGAGGAAGGTGTCCTCGCAGGTTTAAGATATTTCGGTGATGGCAACACAAGAGAATTTTACTTACATCCTAAAGATATAAAAACGGGTATTCGTTATAGTGTCCTTCCTATGATTTATGGAATTTTGTCAGAAACTTTAGACGTGAAGGAAGCGGAAACTCACCTTTCTCTCATCAAACAATGGCTTATGGGTCCAGATGGTGTCCGACTTTTTGATGCCCCAATATCATACAAGGATGGGGAAAACAAAGATTTCAAACGTGCCGAAACCGCTAGTTACTTCGGCAGAGAGATTGGACTCATGTATACACATGCACATTTACGTTACTGTGAAGCATTGGCCCATTTAGGTAAGTCGGAAGAATTTTTGTATCAACTGAATTTGGTAAATCCGATTGAAATCAAAAACAGAATTCCTTCTGCGAACAGAAGACAATCTAACTGTTATTATTCGAGTTCTGATGGATTGTTTTTGGATCGTTATGAAGCAGGTAGAGATTACAAAAAACTATTATCTGGGAACATTCCTTTAGAAGGTGGTTGGCGAGTGTATTCTAGTGGACCTGGAATTTATATCAAACTGGTCTATGAGTGCCTGCTTGGACTCAAAGTTTTTCCTGATGTGATCGAATTAGACCCAATTTTGCCCAAGGGTTTGAGTGGATTACAATGGAATCTAACTTTGAAGGATAAAAACCTTTGTATTGCCTACATAGTTGAATCCGAAAATGCCATTATCGAATCAGTTGAGTTGAACAAGCAACCTATTCCACTCGTTCGAATGGAAAACCGTTATCGAAAAGGTGGTGTTCGATTCAATATTTCCGACATAGAATTGTATCTAAAAGAAACAGATAATCAATTCACTGTTACTTTGCGATAAAATGAAAAAACGTGTAGGGAAAATTCCCCACACGTTTTCCGATTTTTCCTTTAATAAAAGGAAGCTTTAAATGGCGTTTTTTCCTTTTTCGCCAGTTCTGATTCGAATGACTTCTTCGAGAGGTGAGATGAATATCTTCCCATCTCCGATTTTTCCATCACCACTTTTTGCTGCTTTTAGAATGGCATCAACCGTAGGTTTTACGAACTCATCATTAACCGCGATTTCCAAACGAACTTTTCTTAATAAGTTAACAGTGTATTCGTGACCACGAAAAACTTCTGTTTTCCCTTTTTGTTGTCCATAACCTTGAACGTCAGATACTGTTAGACGGTAAATTTCGTTTTTAGTTAATTCTGCTTTTACTTCTTCCAACTTATGTGGTTGGATGATTGCAATGATCATTTTCATAATGTTATACTCCTATTCCCTTAACCACGAGCTCGGATATTGAAATCAGGGTAAGCTTCTGCTCCATGTTCCCCAAGATCCAAACCACTGAGTTCTTCTTCTTCACTCACTCGGATTCCGCCAGCAAGTTTCAACACATACCATAACACGAAAGAGACAACAAATGTGAATCCACCGATTGCTAAGATTCCGTAAAGTTGTGTTAGAATGGAAGGAACCTCAACTCCAGCCGGAGCACCTTCATAACCGAAAATTGCTACTGCTAACGTTCCCCAAATACCACAAACTAAGTGAACAGAAGTTGCACCTACAGGGTCATCAATTTTGATTTTGTCAAAGAAAAGAACAGACAATACTACTAGAATTCCAGATACCGCACCAATAATGGCAGCAGAAGTTGGGCTAACAATCGCACATGGTGCTGTGATACCCACAAGACCCGCTAGTGTTCCATTAAGAATCATACCAAGATCTGGTTTTTTCAATATAATCCAAGCAGTCACAGTGGATGCAAGTGCACCGAGTGCTGCAGAAATGTTTGTTGTCACAATCACGTGTGCCATTACACTTCCATCGCCTACACCCATAGTAGAACCAGGGTTAAATCCAAACCAACCGAGCCAAAGGATCAGTGTCCCAAGTGCAGCAGATGTCATATTGTGACCAAGGATTGGTTTGATTCTTCCATCTGGCAAAAATTTACCTTTTCTAGCACCAAGAACGATGGCACCAGCAAGAGCTGCCCAACCACCTACGGAGTGTACTACGGTAGATCCAGCAAAGTCATGAAAACCAAGTGCTGAAATCCATCCACCACCCCATACCCAGTGACCTGTGAATGGATACATTACTGCTACAAGAATAAAAGAGAAGATAAGAAAGGAATGAAATTTAATTCGTTCTGCTACCGCTCCAGAAACAATGGTTGCCGCCGTTGCTGCAAAAACCAACTGAAAGAAAAATTTTGCAAGAAGTGGAACTCCTGTCCAATTCATAGAGGAATACACACCTTGGTATGCATCTCCAATGGCAGGAGAGTTATCGGCTCCACCTAGGAAAAAAAGACCTTCTGTTGCCATAAAAGGAGACCCATCACCAAACATTAATCCCCAACCGATTGCCCAATAAGAGAAAGTTGCAGCAGCAAAAACTATAAAGTTCTTTGCTAGAATGTTCACGGTGTTCTTAGACTGTGCAAAACCCGATTCAACGAGGGCAAAACCGGCATTCATAAAGAATACCAACATACCAGCGACTAGCACCCATAAGGTGTCTAATCCTACTGTCAAAGTTTGGATTGCGTTTGCGGTTTCTTGCGCCGGGTTCGCGACGGTTGCAGCTTCATCTGCAAAAAGGAACATCGGAACAACCAGGAGCAGGAAGGCGATTGATTTGAAATACTGTTTCATATTACCATGTTTCCTTTCCATGTTATTTGCTTAGTTACAGTGCAAGATTGGTACCCAATTTGTGCCAGATAGGATTTGAAGGAAAAAAAAATGGTTATATGCTTAAAAACCCTCCATTTTGTGTAAATTTCTTAATATTGGAGCTTTAAACTGGAGAAAGGGAACTGGTGATAACACATCAATATGCCAAACATGATATCACAATGCATGATTTATAAGCATATCTAGGATTCGATCTTTGCTCTCCCAGATAAAAAACAAAGCCTACTGAGATCAAAATAGCCTCTAATAGAAGTGAATCAAGACCGAATCCGAAGCTGTAACCAAAATTCTTTTTCCCATGATGGCAAATACATCCTGTATTGGATGCAGGCTTACCGTAGGTTTGATTCGAACCATGCCTTTGCTTATGCAACCTCTCTTGCCAAAAAGTATAGCAAAGAGTTAATTGTTTATGAAGGATTACGTTCCGATTACCCTTGGAATTCGAAAAGGATACACAAATTTATTTTGGAAGGAATGTATGACAACCAAACAAGGGCAGACGAACTAGGTATTAATTACTGGCCATTTGTTGAAACCAAAACAAATCCTGCAAAAGGAATCCTAAAAGCAATTTCCAAAGATGCCGCAGCAATTGTCACAGATGACTTTCCTTGTTTTATCATTCCCGAACAAACAACAAAACTTGCAAGTAAGGTGAATTGCCCACTTTATGCGGTGGATAGTAATTCCCTTCTTCCGTTCTCTCGTTTTGAAAAAGAAGCTAGTGCTGCAAGAATTCTACGGATTTGGATTCATAAAGAGTTTTTAAAAGGAATTCCAGATTTCACAAAACAAAAATGGGAAAAAAAAGATTTGGAAGGACTCCATCAAAACACAAAGCCACCAAAGAATTTCGGATTACCTAAAGATTTAGATACTTTTTTAAATACCTTTGCATTTAAGGAAAAAGTTTTACCAGCCAAAGGTGTGAAAGGTGGTCGCAACGATGCACTAAAGATTTTAAAAACTTTCCTATCGAAAAAATTAAACAACTATGAAACAGGCAGGTCCCAACCTAATTCGCAAGAACTAACTGCCACAAGTGGACTTTCTCCCTACCTCCATTTCGGACATATTGGCATTGAAGAAATTTTTACTTCTGTTTTGGAGGCCTCTAACAAAGGGAAATGGAACCCGGAACGAATGAGCTATGGTAAACCTGGAGACCGGGAACATTTTTATTCCGAATCTAGTTCGGCAAATCACTTCTTAGATGAACTCATTACCTGGAGAGATATTGGTTTTCTATTCTTTTGGAAAGATAAACCAAGTCGTATCCATTTAGGAAACCTTCCAGATTGGGTTAAAAACAATTTTAATAAACACAAATTGGATACTAGAGAGTATCTTTATACTTTAGAGCAGTTTGAATCTGCAAAAACGCACGACGAACTTTGGAATGCAGCCCAAACTGAGCTCGTAAAAACAGGAAGAATGCACAACTATATGCGTATGTTATGGGGTAAAAAAGTCATCGAATGGAGCAAGTCCTACGAAGAGGCTTTTTTAATCTTAGAACATTTGAATAACAAATATGCATACGATGGAAGAAATCCCAATTCCTATACAGGAATCCTTTGGTGTTTTGGACTCTTTGATAGGCCTTGGTTTCCCGAACGGAATGTATTTGGAAATGTTCGATTTATGTCCTCCGATTCGACAAAAAAGAAGTTTAAAATGAACTCCTATTTACAGTATATTGGTGAACTGAGTGGTAACTCCGACTCACTTTTTCCATGACAGAAGAGTACCAACCATCATTAATAGAAGAAACAAAAACAAGTTTTGATTCGATATACTTCTACTTTGTTATTCTCTTCAATGATTCTATTCATGAATTTTCTTATGTTGAAGATTGTTTGATGAAAATTTGTTTCAAAACAAAAAAGGAAGCTAAAAAAATTGCAATGGATGCTCATACAAACGGAAAAGCGGTTTGTTTTCAAGGTAGTATGGAAGAGTGCGAAACCGTTGCAGAAAATATGACAAATGCCAATTTAACAGTGATTCTAGGTGTATGAAACCAATACAAGAACAGATCCTCTCTGATCTAAAAAAAGAAGGAAACAAAGAAAAGGCAGATTTTTTTCCGAAGTTCTTTAAAACGGGACCAGGAGAATATGGAGAAGGAGATATATTTTTAGGAGTCACTGTTCCTGTCCAAAGAAAGATAGCAAAAAAATATTATAAAGAAATAGATATCCCATCACTAACATCTCTTATCACTTCCCCTTTTCATGAGGTAAGATTAACAACTCTATTTATTTTAGTATTTAAATTTGAGTCAAAAGATATTACTGAAAAAAAACAAAAAGAGATTCTAGATTTCTATCTAAAACATACAAACTCAATCAATAATTGGGATTTAGTCGATTCAAGTGCCGATAAAATTCTTGGTGCCTTCTTATTTCAAAGACCAAGAGATGTGCTCGATAAATTTCACAAATCAAAGGATCTCTGGAAAAATCGAATATCAATCTTAAGTACGTTTTACTTTATTAGGAAAAATGACTTTAACGATACATTGCGCTACTGTGAATCTTATTTATACCACAAACATGATCTGATCCATAAGGCTACCGGATGGATGTTACGTGAGATTGGGAACAGGGATAAAAAGATTCTAATTAACTTTTTGCAATCTCACGCAGCAAAGATGCCAAGAACAATGCTGCGTTATGCGATAGAAAAACTACCAGAATCTGAAAGAAAATTCTGGTTATCGGTTAAGTAAATTTTGGATTATGCTCTTGGTTTTACTTTAGTTACAAAATAAACTTTTACAGGCTCAGCTTTCCCTTTGAGGGTGAGCTCTTTTGTGTCTTCAAATTCGATATATTGAGTACCACCTGCAGCAAGAAAGGCAGCTTCTGAAACTGCAACCTTTCCTGGGATTCCGTGGCTTTCTAATCTTGCGGCAGTGTTCACGGCATCGCCAATTACAGTATAGTCCATACGTTTGACAGACCCAATATTACCGACAATGGCTTCCCCAAAATTGACTCCAATCCTTAATCGGAAAGTGCCAGGAGGAACACCTAGGTCTCGATTGATCTCTTCCATTTTTTTCTGCATATCAACTGCACAAGCGATGGCATGATATGCATCTAGTTCCGTTTGTTTCGGGGCACCCCAAAAAGCCATAATCGCATCACCGATAAACTTATCCAAGGTGGCAGAATAATGAAAAATTAAATCTGATAAAGATTCAAAAATTGTATTTAAATTTTGTAAAACGACAGCTGGAGGGTTTTTCTCAGCAAATGTTGTAAATCCAACAATATCGGAAAATAAAGTAGCAATGTGTTTTTCTTCACCACCTAACTTTATATTGTCGGCAACAATGGTTTCCATTACGGCAGGGGAAAAATAACGTGAAAGTCGATCTTTTTCTTCTCTTTGTTTTTCTACGAGCCTTCTCGAATCGATCATATTCTTTACAATAGATAATGCCACCGAAATGGAAAAAGCTGCAAATGCATAATCCTTAAGGAATGTATGACTTGGATACCACTCCCATTGCATTTCCACAAATACATCATTCAGAATCAGCAAAACAAAGGCAAAAAAACCGAGAGAGACTGTACCCATCGAAGGAACTTTCCTCCCAAGAAAAATGACATAAAATAAAGCGACACCAAGTAGGATCGTTACAAAACTCCAGTAGAAGAAAAATTTAGAGAGAAATAATAAGTTCGGAGAAAACAGAACCACAAACATGGACAATAGGCCAGCACCATCAATATAGCGGTTAGTGATTTGAATCCAACCTTTTCGAACATGAGCAAACCTAACGATAAAGTTAAAAAGTAAATGGATAAGTCCAATCCAAGTAAAGTATTCTATTTTTTTAATCCAGAAACCATCTCCAATGATAGAATAAATGATTTGGCTTTGAAACAAAGTATTAATAGCCATAAACATAGAACCCAACGAAAAATAAATGGTCGCATCGTCCTCATTTCGAAACAAAAATTGCCAATATAAATAAAAACTTCCGAGTAACAATGTAAGAACGATCACAAATATCTTTTTAAAATCGTTCCAATACTCTGCACGTTCGGAATATTTTACAGAGGAGATATAAAATTTATCATGAGAAAGTCCCGGACTCAAAGGATACTTGGCGTACACTCGAACTGCGAGAACATTGGGTTCATCGGTTTTTAGTTGGTCTATCGGAATCTGATAAAACCTAATTTTATCGCTATAAAGTGATTTGTCTTCTAACTCAAAACCTTCTTCTGTATCTAAATGGAGACCTGTTCCTCCAATGAATTTTCCATTCCAGTATACTGCATCAGCTTGACTGATTTGCCCCAACCGGACGGTTAAATTTCTGGATTTGAACTTAGAGCGAATGTCATCTTCCGTAATTTTAATTTCGGTTCTATACCACCCATAACCGTGATAAGTTTCTTGGTATTGTCTGAAGTCAGGGAAATAAAACTCTCCGTCTCCATCTCGCACTTTGTCCCAAGCAGTTTGAATTTGAAATCCAGAAATCCAACCATTTCTCACAGATTCTTCTAAAACAGGTTGGGCATGGAGAAAACGTAAAGCTTTGGTTTGTCCGTTTTCCTCATCTAAATAAAGATCATCTTCCTGTTCATCCGAAACCAAGGGCGAATCGCCCGGTTTAAAACTCCATTTATGGACGGATTGCCCAAAAGATGTTTCTGATCTGAGATCTAAAATTTGGTTGGTGAGAAGGACTTGCGCAGAAATGTTTGAGAGAAATCCCGTAAAAAACAGGAAACTCGACAGGATATAAAAGAGTCTTTTCGAAAAAACCATGTCGGAAATCCTATAAAAATCAAAAGGAACTGGCAAGTAGAAAACATTGGACAAAGTCGTTGTTGAAAGTTTAGATTCGGATTTTTCTGGAATTGTCACAGCACCTAACGGAAAAAAGGTGAATGTTTTTTTCGCTTATCCTGGAGATGAACTCCTTGTAGAATATGTCAAACGTCGACCAAGACAAAGATCGTTACGTATTCAAGAAACCATTCGTAACCATGATTGGAAATTGGTAAAATGCAACGTATTTGGTGAATGTGGTGGATGCACCGGACAACATATAAATTATAAAGAACAATTAGAGATCAAATTTTCACCCATCATAAATACATTCCAAAAAGACTTAGGAATCTCCATTCAACCACTTCCATCAGAAAAGATTTATGAATACAGATCCCGTATGGATTTTTCTGTATTCCCTGGTCCGACCATAGGACAAAGACAACGTGGTAATTTTAGAAAGGTCGTACCGATCTCAACTTGTTCTATCCAATCTAATTGGGCAAACCAAGCATTAAAAGACGTACAAAATGTACTAAACCAAATGCCTGAAGTAATATGGGACAGAAAATCAGAAGAAGGTGGTCTCAAATACCTTACCATTCGTAAGGCACAGAATACTGAGGATGGAATTTTAATTTTTACATTTACGGATGGATATGAATCACATCCTTTGATGGATCAGTTCCGAAATTTATGTTTGGAATCCTTAACACAAGAATCGTTACTTTTCTGTTATAATAGGCCAAAATCGGAAGTCTCTGCTTTTGGGAGACCCGAAATTTTAAGAGGGAAATCCACATTCGAAGAACTGGTTCTAGGAAAAACTTTCCAGGTTCCTTTTGATTCTTTTTTCCAACCAAACCCAAACGGTTTTTTACCTATCCTTTCCTTTATCAAAGAAAGGTTATCTAAAACGAGTGAAAATCTAATCGATTTGTTTTGTGGTAATGGCTTCTTTTCTTTGTTATACGGCGATTCATTTTCAAATGTGGATGGCTACGAACTTACAGAATCCTCGATAGAGATAGCATCGAAAACTTTTCAAGAAAACCATCCAAACAAATCTTTTTCCTTTCAAATTGCCAATTTATTTATGTCGACAAAACTTCTTAAGGCAAAGGAAAATTCGACTCTCATTTTAGATCCACCAAGGGCTGGGGCAGGAAAATTAGTAAACCAATGGATCAGAGACTTTGGACCTGAGTATGTTTTCTATGTCTCTTGTAATCCTTATTCACAAAAAGAAGATGTATCTATTTTTATTTCTCAGTATGATTTTGTAGATGGGATTCTCATCGATCCCTATCCGCATACTCCCCATACCGAATCAGTTCTTTTCTTTCGAAGAAAGTCCCTATAAATCCCTTCACCAATTTCGTTTTTTTTCCGAAAATGGAAGGGAGGGTACTATGAAGATTCAAAAATCGATTTTATTCATTAGTCTTGTCATTTTAGGACAAATCGGTTGTGCGAGTGTGATGGTGACCAACTGGGCTCCCGAAGAATCCAATTTCAAATCAAAACCGGTTCGGGTATTTCTTGGATACGCCACTGAAGAAGAAACTTTTAAGTCTTCGGGAGAAATCATCGTTCGAGATGCCAATGACCTCACGATCAAAAGAGCCTACGATTTTCTTTCCTTAAATCCTACAGCTCTTAAGGCTCCAATCTCCATTCATAGCAATTCACAATTTTTGGAGTATAAGGGAGTCAGTTACAGAGGATCGGTTCTTCTGAAACCCATCGAAGGAAAAGTTTATATCATCAATTTAGTACCAATTGAAGAATATCTTTTGTCAGTTGTTCCTTCAGAAGTTAGTGCCTCTTGGCCCAAAGAAGCGCTAAAAGCGCAAGCTATTTGTGCAAGAACCTATGTGGTGAGAGAAATGTTAAACCGCAAAAAACAAGAGTTTGATGTTGATACATCAACAAACACACAAGTTTATAAAGGTAAAAACAAAGAACATAGAAATACGACAGAGGCAGTATTTGAAACAGAAGGTCTTATCCTGATTCATAAAGGACAACCCATCCAAAGTTTTTTCCATTCGAATGCCGGTGGATATACCGAAGATCCCATAAATGTTTGGGGTAGCCCAGTAGAATATCTAAAACCAGTTCCATCCGAATATGATAAAGATGGAGAGCAGTATTCTTGGGAAGAAAAATGGAAACCTGATTTCGTAAATACAAACTTACAATACTTAGGTGTAGGAGAGATCCAAGATATTATAGTTTCTAGTAGATTTCCTTCCTCAAGGGTAAACGAAATGGAGATCATTGGAACATCTGGATCCAAAAAAATCAAAGCTACTGAGTTTCGAAAAAAACTAGGTGCAACCAAATTAAAATCCACAAGATTTGGAATTCGTAAGGAAGAATCGGGAGACTATTTTATAAAGGGCCTTGGTTCTGGACACGGCGTGGGAATGTCTCAATGGGGCAGTTTTGCAATGGCAAAAAGTCAATTCAACCATAGGGAAATCTTACAACATTATTTCAAAGGAATTGAATTTGCCCGAATCGTTGCCAGATAGTTGGGAGTTTTAGGTTTCCTTAGTCTCATCGTTTTAGATTCTGACTTAAGGTCCCTATCCGAATGGCAACTGTAGAAGAATACCTTTCCCAAATCAAAGACCTGACGATTGTTCCGCCAGTCTTACTTTCCGTACTTTCCCTAGATGATGACAATGAACTCTCTTTTGGCGAGTTAGAAAAGAAAGTCCAATCAGATCAAGTGCTTGTGGCAAGACTTCTCAAACTGGCCAACTCCCCTTTTTTTTCCCGGGGAAATCCGGTGGCCAATATGAAACAAGTCATCACTCGTTTAGGATTTAAAACGGTCCGCAGTATGGTGGCCATGTCAATGACCGACTCCCTTTTTAGCCAAGGGAATTATAAAAAATTCCGGGATGAAGTATGGGATCATTCGGTTGCGAAAGGAATCTTCGCACAAATTCTCTGTGAAGAAAAGAAATTTAAAAAAGAAGCGGAACTGGCAATCACTTGTGGACTTATGCAGGATCTGGGACGAATTGTACTCAATACCATTGATAGAAAAAAATATGTGGAAGTTCTTACCGAATTTCAAACCTCAGACTCTAGTTTGATTTCCCTCGAGAAAAAAACCTTCGGTGTAGATTCTTATGAAATGGGAAGCGCTGCCGCTAAACTTTGGAAAATGCCTAATATTATTATTAGCTCTATTGAAGATCTTTCTAAACCAGTTTCCGAACAGACTCCGCTCGGACAAATCATTGGATTTGCAGGAGTCATTGCAAAGTTTACGGGACATGGAAAACAAGAACCAGGTGCATTAGAAAAATTTGAAGAGTATAAAACAACACTAGGCCTTGAAATAGAGGACCAAAAAACATTTTTAACTGCAAAAGAAGAAAAACTAAAAACAAACGAATTATACCAGTTCTGTAGCACTCTTTAAAAAGAATACCACACAAAAAAATAACAATGATTAGATGGGCTTGACACTGAGAATTCGGTGTAAACCTTCTTTTCCTTTGATTTTGACAGGTTCCAATTCCTCATATTTGTATTTGTTGGCATATTCCTCTGGGAGAAAATTATAGAGTCCTTCTGATACATAAACTTCCATCGGTTTAGCAATTGATTCTAGTCGACTTGCCATATTGACTGTATCACCAACAGCAGTGTAAGAAAGTTTCTGAAACGATCCAACATTCCCTACAATTGCTTTTCCTGAAGCGAGGCCGATTCCAATTTGAGGAGTAAAACCGTAAATTTGTTTCCACTTCGGCTGCCAAAGTTCAAAGACTTGCACCATTTCTACGGCACAATCCAAAGCATTCTGTCTATGGTCTTCTTGAAAAACAGGAGCACCAAACAAACACATAATGGAATCACCAATGTATTTATCGATCATTCCCCCATAACCCAAAATCACTTCTGTCATTGCCGTGAAATATTCATTTAAGAATGAAATCACTTGTTCTGGTTTCATTTTTTCAGAAAGTGTTGTATAACCACGAATATCCGAAAATAAAACTGAAACTTCTTGTTCTTTCCCTTTCTGATCAAGGGAGAGTGTGTTATTCATCAAACTTTCGACAATGATTGGATCAACATACATCCCGAAAACATTTTGCATTTTCTTTTTTTCGGTTTCTAAATTTAATTTTTCTTCGTATTCTTTTTCTAATTCCTTTTTAAATTTTTTCACCATTGAATTCAAATCTTGAATTTCTGATTGGTTCATACCATAAAGATCTTGGAATCGTTTCAAACTATCATCCATTTGAATGGAGACTACTTTTTTACGATAAACTTCTCGGAACAAATTTCTGAATCTATGTTCCAATACATTTTTCTTTAACCTTCGTTTACCGAAGTATTCATTTATCCCTAATTGAAAAGCATGAATAGGTAATTGTTTTCCTTCGGCCTTGGTAAATACAACCACAGGAAGTTCTGATGGACCAGCTAAGTCCATAATCATTTCTAAAACAGATTCTGGAGAATCTTCTAATTCGGGGAATTGGATTTCCGTTATTAACAGATCGTATTGAGCTTTTTTAATTTCTTCGGCTCCGTTTTCAAAAACGGAGCGCCAGGTTAGTTCTATGTAGTCTCCAAACCACTCACTGAGCAATTGGGAGATAGTATCATACGATTTCTTTTGCGGTTCTAAGACCAGGACACGAACGATTTCTTCTTTTTCTAAATCCACTCACCTTATTTTTCATTCTCCAAAATTTTGAGAAGCGCCTCTTGAAAACGGAAAGAAAATCTTCCCATTAAAAGACGAAAACCTTGTAGAATGACATCAGGTCTTGGGGGATCTCCTGAAATATAGAGGTCGGGTTCTTTCGGAACAGGACCCATAGGAAACAAACCACCGCTCACTGCCTCAGTCCCGCAAGCGATGAGAGCTTTTGGTTCTGCCATTACGTCCCAAGCAGTCTGCAAAGGAGCCGACATATTTTTCCCCACAGGACCGGAAAACACGATGGCATCTGCATGTTTGGGACTGGCCACACAACGGACCCCTTCCCTTTCCGAGTCAAAAACAGAATTAAAAGAAGCATTCAGTTCCGATTCCACTGTATTGTTCCCAGATGCTGCAACCTCACGATAGAGAAAACCTCGCTTTTTGGTTAAGGAATGAAACAACTCTTGGTTTGGTGTTAGGTTGTGAGGAAAATCTTTTTTTTGCATACGTCCAGAAATATAAGTTACTTTTAATTCCTCACGATGCAAAGCGAATGTATAAATAAAACCTGAATCACGAAGTTTACCATCCGAACATTCAGTACATAGCCCACATTGTAAACATTTACCATAATCAAATTGGATTTCAGAATCTGAAATAATTCGAATGGCACCGGTAGGGCAAACTTCCGCAGATAGATTTAAAGAATGAGCACCTTCTAACATTTTGGCTGTTGGAACAGGAATCCCGCGGCTCGTGGGATGAACAGGAGAAGCCTTGTCAAAATTTAAAACATTCTTAGGGAAAAAAAAACTTTTTAATTCATATAGAAAATTCATAAATCAAAACCAACATAACTAAGATTAAACGACTTATTGTTCAAAGGAAAATCTCCAACTTGCTCACCACGAACTGCTAACTCTAAAGCATGCCAATTCAAAACAGAAGGATCTCGAATATAAGAATTTTTTATAAGACCTTCATGATCAAAATCTAAAGATACTAAAAGTGGGCCTCTCCAAGCTTCTACAGCAGCAGTATAAATTCCTGGTTTAGGTTTCCATTTACTTTCTATTTGAGTTCCGTAGCTTATTTCTTTATCCGACCATAAAGAATCCCAATTGATTTCTTCCAAATGAGATTCCATCCATTTTAGCGACTGTTCAATCTCAGCATAACGAATGTACATGCGAGCCCAAACATCTCCATTATAGTGATGGTGTTCTTCTTGTAGTGGTAAAAGATTCCAACTAGGATAATCGGGATGGTTTATTCTCAAATCTTCACTCACTCCGGCCATACGTGCGACCATCCCGAGAAATCCATTTTTCTCGACATCTAGTTCTGAGATAAATCCACAACCCTGCATTCTTTCTTTTAAAGTTGAAACAGATAGAGCTCTTAAAATCTGCGGTCGAACCCTCTTAAAATAAACTTTTTTTAAATTGAAAAAAGCATCTTTTGCCTGTTTTGCGGAAATCCGTTTATTCACTCGAACACGACCAGGTCGGACAGCACCTTTCCCAAAACGATTCCCTGTCCATGTTTCCATAAGACCCAATGCAGCTCCCCGATCCGTAACACAAACTCCATAAAGTGGGTAATAACCGATATCTTCTGAAATTCCACCTAAATCTCCGATGTGAACGGCAATACGTTCCAATTCGATTAAAAAAGATCGAAACAAAGACGTATTCTTTGAAACCTCAATTCCGTACATTTCTTCATAGATTTTACTAAAGGCTACCGCATAACCAACGCTCGTATCACCAGATATAGTTTCGGAGAAAGGTATAACTGCAGATACAGATTTTCCTTTAATTTTTTCACGAATCTCCCTGGATTGAAATCCCAAGCGAATGGTTAGATGACGGATATCCTCTCCCTCTACAATAAAACGGAAATGACCCGGTTCGATGATTCCTGCATGAATGGGACCCACCGCATGAGAATAAGTTCCGGCGTGAAAAGGAACATGTAACCCATGATACGACAAATCCCTGACTATCCCCGTTTTTTGATGTAAAGAAAGGTTTTTACCTCGGTTATCAGATAAATAATCTTCTTCTTTTAATTCAGAATAATCTTCCACACCCATGTCCTGTCCAAAGGCATGACGTACAAGCCATACAGGATACTTAGGATCTAAAAGAAAATCGATATTACTTTTTTTAGATACAACTTCTTCCCGAATCATTTTTTGATCACGGATCACGTATTGGTGATAAACACCATCAAAATTAGTAATGCCTGTTATCTTTTCCATATATAATCTGCCAACAAATAGGTTAAACCGTACGACCCAACTAGTACAGTGAATAAAAAACTAAACCAAAAGAATACCAATCTTGTTTGTAATATTCTATATACCCCTGAATCAAAATTCCGATTCGGCAAACGAACTAAAGGCAATACTTTATTCAATGATATGAAGAAAAATATGGCTCCTATAATAGGGAACAAAAACAAGAAGAATAACTTTTGTTTGATTGCTATTTCAATTACCTTTAAATCTAAAACAAAAACTGGTGACAAAGGAAATACAAAGGCTACTAGTAGCGCCAAGAGATACATATACAATGCTTTATGACTAAGCGAAGAGTTTTCTAAAATTTGCGAAATATTCCTTTTCCCTGCATCCATCCGCAAAATCCCCATAGAAAGAAATACTAAAAGTTTCACAAGAACTGTAGTTGTTAGTAAAAAGTAAAATATATCATCCGATACATCTAACCATAAAAACAAAGTCAACATACCAGTATGGAAAAGAGCGACCTTAGCCGAGATCCTTCGAATATCTTCTTTCGAAAAAAGAACCAATGTAGAATAAAGAATGGTTAGAACCCCAATAAACAAAATTCCATTGGCTGCATTAATCATATGTGGATTGATTTCACGTTCTAACTGAATGAGAGGGCGGATGGCCAATACCACACTGACCGGCACAAAGGAAGCAATCAAAGAAGAAATTTGACTTGGACTCTCCGCGTAGGTATCCCCTACCCAAAAATGATTCGGTACAAGGCCAAGTTTACCACTATATCCATAAACCGTTAGTAGAATCCCAGTCTCAATCAAAAGTCCGCTCTGGCCGACTAACCCCTGTTTCAAAGTATTAAAGTCTAAATTCTCCAAAGGAGTAGAGACAAACAGTAGGATTACAATTCCTAAAAATGCAAGACCTAAAGCATAGGAATTGATAAGCAAAAATTTCCAGCCGACATGAAAGGAACGCTCCGTTCCACTAGAGGAAATGAGCAAAGCTCCAAAGAGGGTAGAAGCTTCTATCAAGATCCATTTGAGAACAATATTATCAGTAAACCAAGAGTAAAATAAAGATCCAAAAAAACATATCTTCAGAATACTCCATAACCAAATCCTTGTTTGCCCCTTCGTTGGAGCAAAAACAGAGACTAAAAATATTACGATAAATGCGATGACTCCCGAAAGATAAAAAAGTTCTGCCATCATAGTTTTCTCTCCTTAGTATGCATATGAGGAGAGAGCTGCAAAATTCCACCCGATACAATGACTAAAATCGCATCTAAAAAAGATCCAAATTCAAGTCCAACAGGAAGGCCTTTGTCTAAAACCATAGTTAAAACAAAAATTCCATTTTCGAAAACACAAAACCCGGCAATGAGAGCAAGCCAATTTCGTCTAACAACAAAACAAAGAATACCCACGTAAACGAGTAAAATCACGTAAATCAGACCTATTTTATGTACTGGAATGGAAAGAACAGAAACACCTTCGGTAATTTTTACGGCCAAAACCAAACCAAGTACCATAAACAACAAAGTTGCTAAGTAACCAAATCGCGGCGTTGTGCTCTCATTCATTTTTGATTTATTAGCAGTCCAATTCAAAACCCAGGGTGTGAGTATACCTTTAAACAATACTACCATAACAATCAGTGAAATGGCATGTTTTAAGTCGCCATCATGTGTTTGCAAAACAGGGAAAACCAAAAGGAACCCTTGCACACTTAAAAAAAAGATAATTCGACTCAACCGGTTTTCGACTAAGACGACGATCCCAGTAAGTAACAATAATAAATAAATAAAATCGTAAATCATAACAACCTTTAAGACAATTTAACCAATGTGCCTAAAATTAATATCGCGATGAACGTTAATCCCATAAACTCAGGGATCCAACTCCACTTCCTTCGAACACTATTCGACTCCCAGAAGCCAAGAATGATTGCAAGTAGTATCACCATCGGAGCAATCATAAGCTCTCTTGCAAAACTATCCAAAACCTCATTCCGAAATAATTTAGAATGTTCAAGTGCTAACTTTACAAGAAAAACAAGCAAAGTAGAAAGTTTTATGGAACTTGCCAATTCAAATAGTCCCAATTGTTTCCCAGAAGCTTCCAAAATCATCGCCTCATGAACCATAGTTAACTCTAAATGCGTTCTTGGATCATCAAACGGTGGTTTGGCGAGTTCTGCAAGGATTGCAATAAATGCTAAGGAAAGGAAAAGTAAACCAATTAGAGCACCTTGCGGACTAACAGAAATTTCAATATGTGACTGGGCCGCAAGGATCATTAAAATAAATGTGGGTTCAGCCATTACCGAAAGTAAAATCTCTCTTCCCGAAGCCATCCCACCAAAAGAAGAAGCTCCCTCCATCGCAAAACTAACATAAGAAAACCGGTAAAGAGCAAGAAAAAACGGAATGAGTATAAAAGGAGCCCATTCAAACAAAACTACACTCCAAATCATAACTGATGAAAACAACGCGACCCTTGGCGCCAAGTGTGTAAAATCAGAAATGTTTGTGTGAGAAATTGGTTTTTTCCTAAGCGATTTATCCACTTCCCAAAAAAACTGAAGTAATTTTGGACCTCGCCTACCTTGGGCATAGGCCCTAACTTTCCGTATAATACCCGTTAGAAGAAATGGCATTACAATAAAAAGAATTACCAAGTAAATATAATAAATAACCGTATTCATTTATAAACCCCCAAAATCACCTAAGATAAGCAGTGAAAAAATGAAGATTAGAAAAATAGATGAAATGGCAAGGTATTGACTTACATCTTCATCTTTAGGATGAGTTGTTTTAGACATTATCCCTATTCCCAAACGAAAAAATGAAGTAATTCCTTTGATTAAAAAAGAATCCACTTTTGATTCTCCTGTCTTACTTAAAAAATACCTGCCGAGTGAATTCCGTAACGGTTCCGAAAAAACCGATGTCGGTATTGAGAGTTCGTGGCCGCTGTAACCTCCACCGCAATCCCAATTTTTTTTCTTTGGTTGTCCGTATCGTTTTAGTTGATAACGATCATACAATCGGAAAATAATCACCGTTCCAATCGTTACATAAGATACCAAAGATAAGGTCCAAAACCAATCTAACAATTGCGGATCGACAAATGGACTTAACATTGGCAATCGAACGAAGTAAGGAATCAATAAAGGAAAAATAAAAATTACTAATGCTAAACTAAACAAAGATATGGTTACCCATCTTCTTTTTTGCACTCCAAATGGTTGAATAGTGATGTCTTTGCCTGGAGTAGACAAAAATAAACTCATAAACAATTTGATATGTGTAAATCCACCAAGGACTATCCCAAAGAAGATAAATATCATCGAAGGCAAAAGAAAAACCGAGCGACCAATCGGCATATCCAAAATCCGTGCATTCAAATAAAAGTATGTTGCTTCAGATACAAATCCAAGAGTGCCCGGAAGTACAGCATAACTAAAAGTACCTGCACCTAACAACAAAGGAGAGATTCCAAGGAGTCTTCCGATTCCTTTTAACTCATCACTGGAACTTGAATTTTTTAGCCTTGCCACCATACCGATAGAAAACAACTGGAACGTCTTTGAAAAAGAATGATGGAATAAACCAAGAAAAAACAATATTCGGAAAGAATTACTTAAAGTCATAAGTTCCGAATCAACTGAAAACTGAAACATTCCAGCGATGATCAAACATAACCAAAGAAAGTTAATCGATTCAACTGAACTGTATGCCAAAGATATTTTTGGATCTTTATGAAAGAAACTAGTAATTCCACCGAAGAATATTCCCAATGCTGCAAGTGGGAACAAAATCTGATAAATGATTGGATCCAATTGATTCGGTAGAACATACCGGTAAAAAAGTAAAAGAGGGAATACTTCCAAAACTCCTGCAAAAGCACCTAGAGCATGTGATGGACCTCCCTCGTTTACTTTAGGAATCCACAAATGAAATCCGGAGAATCCGGATTTAATCAATAAACCAACAAGAAGTAAAATAATACCGATATTGTCGCCATCAGGTAACATCACCCAGGCGGACAAAAAGAGTGCTGATATTCCAGATGCTAAAAGTAATGAACCCAAACTTTCGATTTGTTTTTTGCCAAACTCAGTACCAGAATAAATCAAAATAGTAGAAAAGGACGTTACTTCCAATGCAATAGGCAGTAAGAGTGATTTTCCTGACAAATAACAAAGACCTAACGCTGACCAAAAGATTATATAGCCGACCGTGACTTTATTTTTTTCTTTAGGCTCATAAGACTGAACCAACATAAAGGAAGAAAATCCAATATATGCTTGAATGACTAAACCAACCAAAATAGGAAAGTCCACAGACAAAACATCGTAATTAGAAAACAAAAATATAGCAAGCGGCGACAAGGCCGATATACCAACTAGGATCGATCTGAAGATTGAAATTCTTTCATCTTCTAACATAACTACCTCAAAAATTAAATTTTAAAGAAATAAGTCTGTTATGTAAGTTGGGGAGAGCCCCGGCGATCAGGGAATTTGATCGAAATGATTTGGTAAGCGAAAGAAGGAATATTTCGAAAAGAATAAGATTGGGAAATTAAAATGAGAACAGGGAATATGGGAACAGAAAGAACACTTTCTTCTTCTCCCGGAAGTTCTTCCAAATTTTTCTCACAGGTAAAGATCTCACCAGACTCGGTAAACTCCGCAAGCGAAGTCCAGGACTGTGACTTACCGATCACAAGGACTGACAGAAGTAGAATAAAAAATATACGTGCTATCAATCAGTTTTACCGATATCTTGATATTCTCGACTGTCTTATAAATGGGAAGTTATTTTTAGTGAGCAGTGAAAAAAAAGAATCGAACACAAACTCTGTCATAAAAATCCAAAATGTTAACAAAACTTTTTACCAAGGCGATTTTGCATTTCCTGTATTGAATGACATTTCATTTGAAATCGCAGAAAAAAAACTAGTTACCCTTATGGGGCCTTCCGGCAGCGGTAAGTCAACGTTACTAAATATCCTATCCGCAATTGAATTAGCAGATTCAGGTGAAGTCAATGTGTTCGGAAACCAGCTCTCTTGTGCCAATGAAAAGGAACTTACCATTTATAGACGAAAAACAATCGGAATCGTATTTCAGTTTTTCCATTTATTCCCTTACCTTTCGGCAGTGGAAAATGTTGCTTTACCTTTATACCTTTTAGGAACCCCAAAAAACATTGCAGTGTCCAAAGCCCAAAACGCTCTTTCTCTTGTGGGACTCAAACACAGGTTAGAATTTACTCCTAAAGAAATGTCAGGCGGCGAAAAACAAAGAGTATCCATTGCTCGTGCGATGGTGCATCAACCCAAACTCATTCTAGCAGATGAACCAACGGGAAACTTAGATTCAAGGTCTTCCGAAATCATTATGAAATTATTCTATCAATGTGTTCATGAATTAGGCATATCTGTGTTTCTTGTGACCCACAACGAACAAATCGGCGATTCTGGAGATATTAATCTGCGAATGTTAGATGGCAAAATTCTAAAAAAATGAAATTTCTTTATTACTTATTCATCTATCGATACTTTAAAGATAATTTTTCCCGAACATTTCTATCGATTGCTGCAATTAGCTTAGGCATTGCTTTATTTGTGAGCACACAAATCAATGCATGGCGGGCCGAGCAGAGTGTACTCGACCAAATGCTCGGATATTCCTCCGAAAAATTTATCGGGAGGTATGTCGCAAACAACCAAAACCAAGGAGCAGATGATCACTTTCTAAAAGAGATAGACCAGCAAAACTTAGAAAACGTAAAGTTAGAACCGGAATTCCAAAAAAGAGGTACAATCCACTTAAACGAGGAACAAATTCTTAGTTTTCCCGTTATAGGAAAAGATATTCTTCTAACGTTTCCAGCCTCCCTCAGGAAAGAGGAAAACAAAAAAATACCCAAATATTTTTTTAGCCAGTCTCTATTCGAAAAATTCCAGTTACAACAAAAGACACCAAAGTTTTTCATTTGTGAAAAGGAAGTTTCTATCACAAGGGAAGATTTTGATCTTATTCCCATAGATGGCATTTTCCTTGTTATGGATATAACAAAGCTTCAATCTATTTGTAATCAAAAAAATCAAATTACCTCGATATGGTTAATCCAAGAAGAAAACGAAATAGAACCAAAAACTATAAACAAAATAAATTCCTCAGATTGGACCTATGAACCTAAAGAACAAATTTTGGAACGTGCAGGAATCGCTTTAGGATCCTTAAAAATTAACCTAACTATCGTTTCATTAGTTTCGGTTTTGATATCTTTTTTTATGGTTTCCAATATGTTTACTGGGCTTTATTTAGCAAGAAAACATGAATTTGGAATTTTATTATCGATTGGTTCCGACAAAATAAATAACTTTATACTATTTTTATCGCAATCGATTGTCATTGGAGTCTTAGGGGGAATTTTAGGAATATCGTTAGGAGTATTCATTGCCAATACCAACTTATTCACTACAGTAAACACTATCACAGATTCCGAACAAATTCGTTCTTATCGCAACATACCATTCTTTATCATCGCTTCAGGTTTTTTGATTTCCATCGTTGGATCTGTACTCGCTTCGATTTTTAATTCTTACAAAACATATAAAATTCTTCCGATCGACCTAATACGAGAAAGAGATGTTTCGAAAACCGACTTCTTTTTTGGTTTCACAAACAAAAAAACCTTATTTCTTTCCATCCTCTTTATCCTATTGGGAGTAACTCTCGGTCTTCTTAGTTTTGCTAAACAGATTTTACCAGGCATGATCGGGGTTGGATTTGTGATTCTTGGATTTGTAGCATTAAACTTTTTGGCCATTCCTTATTTTGTTCAAATATTAGATGATTATTTTTCAAAATTTCATTTTCCTCAAACAATTAAAATAGGATTGAAAGAAATTCAAATGGAACCCTGGAAACATGGACTCACTTGTTCCACCATTATGTTATCTACCTCTCTTGTTTTTACCCTTACTAGTTTGACAAGTAGTTATGAAAGATCACTCATTCATTGGGTGGATGAAGAAAACAAATCAGACTACTCTCTTATCAACGAAAAAAAATTAAACTCCGGAGAACCAGGAGTTCCTATCGTCCTCTTTGAAACACTAAAGACAGTTCCAGAATTTTCTACGGTAGAGCCCTTCTACATTGATTCAAAATTTATCGTAAACGGGAAATACTACACTTTACATGTATTAAATTTCAAATCGGGTTATGACAAAAACCAATTAATCGTTTCAAAAAACTTATGTTTTTTGGATCGAATTTGCAAAGGGAGTTCCATTACGATCAGCACCGAACTAAACTCGAAACTTTCCATTTACATCCAAGATGAAAAAGATCATTTTTTCTCCGAAAGAGGAACCATAATGATGGATTATTCATTTTTTCAGAAAAACTTCTTTATCAAATATCTTAATTCGATACGAATCACTAAAAACAAAAAAATCACGGAAAAACAAACATTAAACATACTACAAGATATAGCAAAAACGAATGGATTAAAATTGATTAACCAAACTGAATTAAAGAAACTTTATTTAGAGGGAATGAACCAAGTTTTTTCTATTTTAGACACTTTAAAGATTTCGGCCCTCTTTATTTCTTTACTTGCACTAACAACATCACTTATTTATTTTATAAAAGAAAAATCACAAATGTTAGCTGGATTAAAGGCAATCGGTATGGACTCATACCAAATGTTCCAACTAATCTACAGCCAAACACTATTCCTAATTTCATTTGGAATCCTTTCAGGAATTGTCAGTAGTATCATTTTATCCCCCATTGTTATTTTTGGAATCAATCGAAATGCATTTGGATGGATCCTCGACTTCCAATACCCAACTGCACTTGTAGTAAAACTCCCGATACTGATTCCCGTAATCACATTTTTCATTTGCCTACTGCCATTTTATTTCCTGAAGAAGATGAGAATTTCAAAAGAACTGCAATACGAATAATTCTTTACCGAAAAGGTGCTATTGGTAATTTTTATTCATGGCCGGAAGTATCAAAGTTTGTTTGGAACTTGCAGAAATGATTCGGAAAGAAAACCTCGAATCACGAGAAAAAATTCCGACTTCAGATTCACATTTGCGGATTTGGTCTTCACAGTTATCAAGAACCGAAGAAGATCTCAGGAAATTACTTACCGCGCTAAGAGACAGTCATTATATTTTTATTGTATCCATAGTCGCTCCTGATCCAAATTTATTTGTTTACGGCGAAGATGCTTACGTATTCGCAGAACCGTTCATTTTGAACGAATTAAAAAGACATTCCGAAGAAACTTTGGAAAAATTATACGAAGCAAGTAATTACAAAAGGAAATCTGCCTTTCAAATCACGCGAGAACTCTTTCCAAAAATTAAAGAGTTTAACAATACTCCTCTCGGTCGCTCGATTAATTTGTCAGTAATGCTCGAAGAATTCCAAAGGATGTTGACTGCGCAAAGTTACGAGTATACCGACCAATGGCGTAGAACTAAACTGCAAGAAATTTTCAAAGATGAAGTAATTGCTTCCGAGGAATTAGCCAATGCAGCGATTAAAGACTACGACCCAACCAAACGAGCCGTAGACCAACTAAAAGAACAAACACCAAAAGAAAAGGTTGATCAAAACTGGGTTAAAGCAAAAGAAAATTTTTCCACCGAATTCTTGTTACGCGTTCATTTTAGAAAATATGAATTTGATGTTGTAAAAAAACTAATCCAATCAGGTAAATTAAAAGACGAAAAGGACATTAAGTATGTTCGTGATACCTTACAACTAATGGAAAATCGTATGGACCAAGACAATCTATTAAAAAGATATGCAACAGAAATGGTTGAATTACGAAGATATGCCCAAGCAAAACTAAATTTACTTAGGCAAAGTGTAGGGTCAAAACAGGAAAGTTAAAATTAATTTTTTAACCAACCAGACTTATCTAATTGAATATAAACCTGAAAGAAAAATACCACCAAACTAATAAAAATCATCCTTCGTTTTAACGAAAACTGACTAATGGTATAATTTTGTTTTTCAGGTAAATAAAGAAGGTAAATGATCAAATTTACGTTAAAAAATAAACCCAAAAACTCATTAGAAAGAATCGGAAATTTTTCTCTAACCGTGGGAAGATAGGTCGCTATCAAAACCAAAATACTTGGCAAAAAGTATAATGGAGTTTTGATCGTCCATAACCTGTCTTCGGTTAAATCACTGATTCTTTTTATTCCTGATTCCTTTTCAAGTATTGATACTAATTCTTCCTGCTTTTCAATGTTTACAAGTGGATAGATTTTTTCTTTTGTTTCTAAAACAATACGATCATATCCACGAAATTTATCGATTGTTATCTGCTCTAAATCTTTCATCCGAATAGAAGCACAATTTCCGTTCGAATCAAACTGTTTTAAAGACCCACCTTCGATTTCAATTCGCCCAGATGATAAAATTTCTATCTGTTTTAAGTAATTTTTTCGGAGAAACCAAAAGAACAATACTAACAAAGGAACAAAAATGGTAAAAAACTGTACCCTACCTTCTTTTGGCACCTGCAGACTGTTATATGCAACAAAAACTACAAATAAGGATACAACTGCCCAAGTTCTTTTTAATAGTTTATTTCTAAATAAACTGACATCATACAAAAATGTTTTTTGGTTACTCATTCAGAAAAACTCACTTTTGCGAAATATAGATTCCATCTGGACACCGGCTTTTTCCAAATTCTCTGCACCACCTTCTTCGCGGTTTAAGATACAAATCCCTTGGGTTACGGAAATCCCGACCTCTCTTAAAGCTTGGACTGCTTTCAGAGTCGATCCACCTGTAGTAATTACATCATCTACGACCAAACAGGATTTTATTTCCTTCCAGAAACCTTCTATTTGTTGGCCAGTTCCATGCCCTTTGGCTTCCTTTCTGACAACAAGTGGATAAATGAGTTTCCCCTTTTTTTGGTAAGCAAGTGCTATGGAATAAGCCAATGGATCAGCACCTAACGTAAGTCCGCCGACAGCTTGGAAGTCGGCACCCATTTTAGGAATGATTTCTTCCACAAAACATTCCGCAAGAGCAGCAAGGCGCTCGGGATGGAGGGTGATCTCCTTACAGTTAAAATAATGATGGGATTCAAGGCCACTTGCTAAACGAAAGGGAGCTTCTGAATACCGATAGACGTAAGATTTCATCCAGGCAAAGAGTTGGTCTCTATAAGTTGGGGACATAGTCTAATTATTCTTCTATTTCAGCCCAGAAAAGTATATTTTTATTTGTTATGGATTAATTAGGTCCGTTGGGGATATTCCCCCTGGATCTCTAAATTTGGTTTTAAGATCCAAGGAGAAATCAATCAAAGAAAGGAATTAATTGGTGCGATTTTTATCTGATAGAGTTCCAAGGAAGGTAACAATTTTTTTTGTTTCATCCTCAGAAAGATTCATACCTAATTGGTGGTAAGCCATCTTCTTCACTGCTTCCTCTAAAGTTTTAACTTGGCCATCGTGGAAATAGGGTCCAGTCAAAGCAATGTTTCTTAAACTTGGAACTTTGAAGAAATATTTATCCTCTGCTTTTTTAGTGACATTGTACAAACCAAGATCGTTAGTTTTGTATTCATTCACTTGGCCCATTTTACGGAAAGAATTTCCTCCGAGAAGGTTTCCAGAATGGCAAGATGTACATCCTGCTGCCATAAATGATTTAAACCCCTCTTGTTCTGCTTGTGAAATTGCTTTGTAATCTCCGTTGATAAAATCATCAAATCGTGAAAAAGTAACCAAAGTTCTTTCAAAGGCAGCGATTGCTCCCGCTAAGTTTTCATAAGTCACTGGAGTTTTTTCATTAGGATAAGCTTTTGCAAATAAGGATGGGTATTCTTCATCTTCATTGAGGCGTTTTAAAACTTCTTTTTCCGATGGCATCGCCATTTCCACTGGATTCAAAATAGGACCTTTTGCTTGTGCTTTCAAGTCCGCAGCACGTCCGTCCCAGAATTGAACAAAATGAAATCCCGCATTGAGAACTGTAGGAGAATTTCTGTCTCCGTTTTTACCGAAAGCACCTGGAGACGTAGGAAGATTGTCCACACCGGCACCTTTCCCTTCCACATTGTGGCAAGAGTTACAAGATTGTGTTTCGTTCACAGATAGCTTTTTTTCGAAGTAGAGTTTTTTTCCCAAGGAAACTAACTCTGCTGTGTCATTTTCAGAACCAGGCATTTTTTCTGGCAATGCGCCAATGATTTGTTTGGCTTTCAATTGCAAATCTTTGGTCTCTGGCGTTGGCCCGCAATAAGCGAGAGTGACGAGTAAAATGGAAACGAATAGAGGTGTAAATTTTTGTCTCAGCATATAATTGGAATAGTCCTAAAATTGATCCGGAATCGGCAAGTTAGAAATAATATAAATTCAGTCTAAACTTAGAATCATTTCAATTGTATCCAAATGATACAGTTTGATGAAAACCCAATCATATCCAGATTTTCCCTAGGCCCAAAAAACAACAATTTAGGGCAAATGGATGTCTTCCCGATTTTAAGTCAGTGGCAAACGACAAAAAACCAACACCTACACCCAGTTGGCACGATTTATGCTTAATAGTGTTCTAGACCTTTAGGAGTTGTATATGTTGAATACAAGAAGAACCGATCGCATTGAATCTTTAGATTGGGATGATTTGGTCTTAAAACTATTTTCTATCAATGACCAACCAGAATTCCTGATAGCAAAGATTGGAAATATTTCAGAACTCGGAGTGAGTGGCAGTTTAAGACAAGAGATACCACTAAACGACCGCGACCTTGTGGCGGGAGTCATCGAAAGTGATTTAACTCGGTCACGAATTTCTTTTAAAGGTAAAATTGCTTGGAAAAAGGAAACCGACCAAGGCATACTCTTTGGAATCAAATTTTTGGAAGAATTGATCCTTCCAAATTTTATCATTGCACGGTCTATGGCAGAATCGGTCGCTTAAAAGAAAAAAAATAAGAATTAGGGTTAGAATCTGATGAGAATCTCTCGATTTGCTTCTTTCCTGATCCGATAATCATTGGGAAGCTATGTCCCAAGTTAAACATTTGATATCTTGGCAAGATTGGAGTGATGGAGAAATCCGTGAACTTCTTGAGTTTGCAGTTTATGTAAAGAAAAATCGCGTTTATTTTTCCGGACATATGGCTGGCCGATCTCTTGCCATGTTGTTCCAAAAAACTTCAACAAGAACCAGAGTTTCCTTCGAAGCGGGAATGACAGAACTTGGTGGACATGCAATATTTTTGGATTGGATGGCTTCCAATTTCCTACTTTCTGATATTGATTTTGAAGGAAAATATCTTTCGAGTAACGTTGCCATCATTATGGCTAGGCTCAAAAAACATGAGGACCTACTCGTTTTAAAATCAGGATCAACCGTTCCTGTGATCAATGGCTGTTGTAATTTATTTCATCCGTGCCAATCATTAGCGGATATACTAACAATCGTTATGGATTCTCCACAGGATTGGCAAAAGAAAACTCTTTGTTATATTGGTGTACACAACAACGTAGCCAATTCTTTAATTGAAATCACGGCAGCTCTTGGAATCCATTTAACACTGGTAACCCCTATAGCTTCGGAAGATTCCATCGTAAAACAATCGATTGAAAGAGCCAAAAACAAAGGTACCATCTCTTGGGAAACGGATGTAAAAAAAGCTGTTTCCAATGCAGATTATGTTTATACGGACACTTGGGTGGATATGGAATATTTTAATGATCCCAAATTCCAAAAAGAAAAAGAAGAAAGAATCCAACTCATGATGCCTTACCAAGTAAATGCAGAACTTCTAAAAAATACAAAAGCAAAAGTGATGCACGATATGCCAATTCATGCAGGATATGAGATTACGAGGGAAATGGTAGAAAGTGATCGTTCCATTATTTTTACACAGGCCGAGAACCGGTTGGACGCACAAAAAGCAGTCATTCTCAAATTATTAGAAAATCATAACTAATGACCTCCCTAACTTAAGGGAAAAAAAGGTGAGTCTACGTATACTTTTTTTGTCGTCTATTCTTTGACTGAATCTTTTCGATTGACCATCCAACCGCTAAACCCATCCAAAAAATATAGAAAATCTACTTTGTCTTCGTGTTCAAAATCGAAGTTTTGTAAAGCTTCGTCATAACAACGAAACCAAACGGCTCTTTCTTTTTCAGAAATTGGAAACACAAAATGTCGCATCCGCATCCTGGCAGGTCCCCATTTTTCTAGATAATAACTTGGGCCACCTAACACTTGTATCAAAAAGTCAGCCTGTTTTTCTTTGGCGTGATCCCAGTCCCCTTGGAACATCCATTGTATTTCCGAGGTAGCCACCAGATCATAAAACTCAGAAACGAGTTTCCGGATGTTTTCTTCTCCCCACTTTTCAAAAAGAAATTTTACGTTCGGACTGGGGGGTGGAGGACCGCCGGCAGGTGTGTAAATATCGTTTGGATCCAAATTGATAGTCAGTTTCGCGAAAGGGACAGGAAGGGGAAGTCGAATTTTCGACCGGAGCCGAAGGCGTAGCCCGGACTGGCCCGGCCCCGAGGTAGCGAAGGGGTTCGCCCAAGGGACCTCTCTGATTTCGCGAATATTTCCTCGACGATAGGCAAAATTCACAAAACTTGGTAAAAAAATCCGAAAAAGGTATATTAAATGGCACTGACTCACCCGCAATCAGCTCTCTTTGCAGGAGAAAAACCTTTCCCTATCATCCCTGCTTGTGAACACTTCGCTGGATCTGAAAAACTCATCACTAAAGCTCTCGAGTTACAAAATAAACTCGGTGGACTTTTTGATATCACGATGGACTGCGAAGACGGTGCCCAAACTGGAAAGGAAAAAGAACATGCTGAGATGATTGTTCGCATCCAAAACTCTGAACTCAACAAACATAAAATGAGTGGAGTTCGTATCCATGATTATACCAACGAACATTGGCGAGGTGATATTGATATCATCGTTCCAGGGGCAGGAAATGTAATTGCTTACATCACAATTCCAAAACCAACTAAAGCAAGCCAAGTCAAAGAACAAATCACCTACATTCAAGAAGCTTGTAAAAAAGCTGGAATCAAAAGAGAAATTCCTATTCACGTTTTAATTGAAACTCACGGCGCGCTCAATGACGTATTCGAAATTGCGGCATTACCTTGGTTGCAAGTTTTGGATTTTGGTCTTATGGATTTTATCTCAGGCCACCACGGTGCAATCCCTGCATCTTGTATGAAATCTCCTGGTCAATTTGACCATGAACTACTTAGAAGAGCAAAATCCAATATGGTTGCTGCTGCTTTAATGAATGGAGTGATTCCTGCCCATAACGTAACTTTGGATCTTAAGAACATCTACCAAACTTATGCGGATGCAAAACGTGCCCATGATGAATTTGGTTTTTTACGTATGTGGTCTATTTATCCTGCGCAAATCCAATCCATCTTGGATGCAATGGCTCCTAACTTTGCAGAAACACAAACTGCTTGTGATATTCTCATCAAAGCTCAAGATGCAGAGTGGGGACCGATCCAACATGATGGTGACTTACATGACCGCGCTACATATCGCTATTTCTGGGAACTAGTCCAAAGAGCTAAACTCACAGGACAAAAACTTCCAGACGAAGTAGAAAAACGATTTTTTTCCAAATAGTCGTTTCCTAGTCCCAAACTAGACCGGTAAAAAAGGCTCCTTCTTTAGGAGCCTTTTTTATGCCTCAAGAGGCCAAATAAGTCCAAAAATCAGAAAAAGACACTTTCGGATCTATGTCCACAGTTCTGTTTTTACGGATTTTTTATCCAATATATTAATTTTTTGTTTGTAATACTGGATCGAAGATTAGTTACTGTCCTAACTTATGGACAAGCGAATCTTAAAATTTACATCCTCACTTTTTCTTTTTTTACCTTTGGTTCTGGCCTTACTAGGTGTATGCGAACTCTCCGCGCAAGCGGAACCGAGTGCCACAACCCCGAAACAAGAACCCGCTGTTTCTGAACAGGCAAACCTTCCCCCCAAAGAAGAAAAAAAAGAAGGGTATGTGAGTCCACAAATCGGAAATCTTTCTGGCGAATATTTACGAAGTTTGCAAGTGACAACCAGACAAAGAAAGGCTCTCCAGGAAAACAAATCACTCTGGTTTGCCGATAAGTTTCGTGTCGGTTTTGGGATTCGTCCTAAAGTGGATTCTCTTTATAATACAGATTTTGATAAATCCACAGCAGATAACAGAAACAATGCGCTTAATCAAACACAGTTTTACGTGATCGGGGACCTAAGTGAGAATGTTCTATTCAAAATTACCTTACAAGATGTACGCCTTTGGGGAGGTGAAGTCGTCGCTTCGGGAAATGCAGATCAAAAATATGGAGCCATCCCAAACGCAGGAACAACGGTCGATACAACCAAACAAAAAGACGTTGTTCTAAATAATTTTACAGGCTTTCGTGAAGCATTTTTAGATTTAAAGACAACAAACCAAAATTTCAGGCTTCGGACGGGCAGACAAATTTTAGAATTTGGTGACGGAAGGATACTTGGTTCCAGAAACGATAGTTTGAACGGAAATTCCTTTGATGCCTTAAGGTTTACTGGAAAAATCAGTAATCATACTTTGGATGTATTTGGTTCTGTCATTGGAGCTGAAAATAATTCAAATAGTATCGTTTCCAATAATTCTACTAAGTTAGGTGGTATCGGAGATTCTTATTATGGTGGTGTACATTATAATTGGAAAGTGGCAGACTGGTTTGGACTAGATTTATACAATTACAGTTTATTCAAACAACAAAGAAAAGCAAGTGCCCCACCGATTCTTTCCGATACACGCAATTACCGCGGTGATGACCAATTAAATACCTCGGGATTTCGACTCACCAACAGAACCAAAAACAATTTCCTACCGGAAGCAACAGGAATTGATTGGATGGTAGAGGCCGCTTGGCAAACAGGATTTAACGGAGAGAGAGTGACTCCTGATTGGTTAAACCAAAAGGGAAATTATGTGACCAACCAGAAAACAGGAGAACCTCCTCCTTTCTCAGAAGCCGTCAGATACAAAGCAAATATCGTAGCAGTGCAACTCGGATACACTCCTGTCAAAGAATTTCGAATTGGGGTTCAATATGTGCAAGCATCAGGTGATCCAAATCGTAACGATTCGAGTGTCGCCACCTATAACCCGCTGTTTGCCACAAGAAGAATGGCAGGCGGTGCACTACCTTTTGCTGGAAACGGAAATTCAGGACTTGTTTTTTGGCAAAATATCAAAGACTACTCAATCCATCTGAGGTATGAAACTTCCCACTACGGAACTTTTATTTTTAATCCTCATTGGTATTATAAGGTGAAACTGCAAGACGGTTATTATGATAACAATAACTATGTAGCAGGAAGTAAAGCCACCGGGGAAACCGCCTCCACTGAAGATTTTTTTAATAACCAAGCTTATAATCCAACAAAACCGTCGTTAGGTAAACTAGTCGCAACAGAACTAAACTTTATTTATATGATCACACCTTTTGAGAATGTTTCTTTCTGGTTTGGGGCCACAGTGATCCGTGCGGGTGATGCGATTAGAAATCAAAAAAACAATCCCAACGAACCAGACCCACTCCATAGATACGACTTAAGTCCGACAGCCACTATGGTAACATTTCAAACCGTATTTGCGATCTAAAGTTTTTAATTGAGAGGGAAAAAAACCAAAAGAATGGGAACTAAAAAGAACCCATTCAAAATGAGGACCTCTACTTTAACTTAAATCTCTCTACTTGGGTGGAAAGATAAGATGCCTGAGAGGCAATTTCTCCTGCAACGATCGTTAGTTGGTCAGAGCCGCTGGCCACATCTTGGGTCCCATTTGAGATGCTAATGATCGTTTTAGATATTTCCTCGGTGGCCCTTTTTTGTTCGAATACAGCCTCTTCGATTTGTAGGTTAAGGTTAGTCAGTAGATTCGAATTCAGAGCAATGTCCTTAGCATTGTTTTCTTGCAAAAGCACCGAACTAAGAACCCTAGTTGCCGATGTCTCAAATTCCTTGACCCGGCTATTGAGTAAATTTAAAACTTCCGCCGCTTCCGTTACTTTTTTGTTTCCATTTTCTACAGCAGAGTTTGTTGAAATGACCAATTCCCCAATTTCTTTCACAGAGGCTCCCGTCTGTAGAGCAAGTTTTCCAATCTCTTCTGCAACCACAGCAAATCCGCGACCTGCATCTCCTGCTCTAGCAGCTTCGATGGCAGCATTTAACGCCAATAGATTGGTTTTCTCAGAAATTTCAGTAATGATGTCTAATACTTCGCTGATTCTTTCTGCTTTTTCACCAATGTCTTCCATCGCACGAGTGGATTCATTCATGGCCGTTTCTCCAACAACAGCATGTTCTCTCGATTCCGAAGCAAACTTGGCAAGATATTCCATTTCTTTGTTTATGTTCTGAACTTCTTCCCTTAAAGTTAAAACGGATCTATCAATTTCTTTCATTTTCACAACAGCCTCTTCCATCGACTTACCGACATTATCTGCCGATGCCGACAATTCTTCGACAGCGGCCGAAGATTCTTCAGCAGCAGATGCCTGTGTTTGTGAAGTATCAGATAAGGTTTGAGAGGTGGATGCCATTTTATTCGATTGGCTTCCCAATGATTCCACTGTTTGTTTTATATCACCGATTATGGAAACTAAACTATTTTTCATTTGGTTCATTGAGTGTAACAAACTGCCAATCTCATCTTGGTTGATTTCCGTTGCATTAATGGCTAAGTTTCCATTGGCAATTTCCGAAGAAAATTTCATTGCATCTTGCAATCGAACACTGATTTGTTTTTTAAATACAAAATTAAGAAAGAATAGGACCACCACTAAAATAATGACCGAAATGAATGTAGAACTTAGGATTACTTTTGTAATTTGGTTACTAAAGATCGAATCAGGAATGCTTACTTGGAGTGCCCAAAATTGTGGATCTTTTCCAATATGAAAAGGAGAAAAATAATGAGTATATCCATCACTTTGGATGGTAAACATTTTTCCAAGTTTTAGATTATCTAAGTATATTTTTAAATGATCTGGGTTTTCCATTTTTTTCCCGAGTTTAGTTTTATCCTGACCATACATCACATAAATTCCTTTGTCAGATAAAAACGCAATATGCCCCTGGCCACGAAAGGGACGGCTATCTCCGATTTTTTCCTGCAAAGTACTCACATCTAGGTCGATACCAGCGGCACCCTTAAATTTCCCTTTAGGATAAATGGGAACAACAAGGGAAATCATTTGAATTTTTTTTCCTCCCGCCAAATATTCGTAAGGTCCAAAAACTTTTGCTTTATTGGTTTTTTTTACCTGAAGGTAATAGTCCCCTGCTCCATTCGGATTGTCATAATCCACAAGATGTTCTAAATTTATTTTTCCTTCAGGTGTATGATATAAGTAGGGGATGAATCGACCTGTTTTATCATGACCTGGTTTTCCTATAAAAGAGGAATCTCTTCCTTCATAAGCATTCGGCTCATAACAAAGCCAAATAGCAAAGATATCATCATTACGTTCCAAGATTTCTCGCATACTGCTAATCATTGAATCACGCGGTGGAGAAGTATAAAACAAAGCAAAACGAAAACCTCGAATGACACCCATCATAGCATTCAAGTGTTCCTGGATTTCAAAAGACCATTTTTCTGAAGTGATTTCCGCATTTTCTTTAATTTCTGTTTTTAGGTCTATGACAGTTCTGTATATTTGAAAAGAGGTAAGGATCACAAATCCAATAAATAAAATTCCTGCAATGGATAAAGAGACTCTTTGCCGTATACTCATAAGAATCGATCTTAGGTGGTTTAAATTTTTTGTAAATATATTACCGTTATTTGAGAACTAAATCTGGTCGAAAGCAAAGTATGGATTCTATCTCATCCCTAATTGGCCTCAGTATATCCCCTAATTAATTTTTAAAAAAAGGGAATTATCTCTTAGGATCTTTTGGAAATAGATCCACAAATCAGATAAAAAATGGCAAACCTTGGCGGGCTAAGGAAACAAAACAAAAGCTTTGTTTTACGATCACTGTACGTTTTAATCATAGAAGGCTCAGGTAGTGGAGCCCCACCACCTGAAATCATTAACTTAGAAGGTATTAAAAAATACCAAAGGATCCAATCTTAGTAGGTTATTTTTTAGCCTTTGTTTTTACTTTAAAATTTCTATATTCGACATATTCAATATCATCTACAGACAATTGGAAGACACCTTTTGTAGAATGTATGATAAATATATCACCTAACTGAGCCACGACTGCACCAGAAAGGATATCCCCATTTGTCTTATGAATGGTTTCAAGAATGCTATAGTGGCTATGGATTTCTTCTTCGTTATCTAAACCTGCTTTTTCTGCTTCCTTTGCAATTTGATTTAGAGCCTCCGTACGTTTGGCTTCATGTTCTTTTTCTATAGTTCCGACTCCTGTTGTTTCGGATGGGTTGGAACTTTGTGATTCAATTTGTTTTTGGATGGTTTCAGAAGTGATGGAGACAAGAGTTTCCGCTTCCGCCTTTTCTTGTGGGGTGATCGCACTTGGTGATTTAGATAGTCCGCTATCTATACCAATCAATCCGGAAATTTGTTCATTAGTAAGTGCATTGGCGGGAACCTTTGCATTGATCAAATAGACCAACTCATTTAGATTAGGGTTTACTTCCAACCTTTCTCCCGGTTCCAAAACTACTTCGTTTTCTTCTAAGGTCTTCACCAAACGATTGTAATTTTCCGCAGAAAGTCCCTCATTGATCTCAACTAACTTGGGAGAGGTTTTGAAAGCTACAGAAACGGCACCTTCGTAAACTTTTACTTCAGGAATAGAACCTTTGTCTAATTCAAAAGAAAAAACAGTCCCCCGAACTCCCGCCACCATAGTAGGCGAAGTCACAGAGAGATTTTGTCCTGATTTTAGTTTCACGGATTTAACGAGTAAATTTCCCGCTAACATATGAATGTCTGTATTTGGACGGCTTTCCCCCGCAATGTCACGAAACAAAATATCGGAGTTGTCTTTTATCCGAATGACTTCCCCTCGATAAGTTTGTAAATCTACCCTACCTAATTTGGTTACGATTCGGTCTCCCGGACGAACAACATCTCCAATCTTTACTTTGGACTCCTTACCTTGTGAACTAATTGTGATATTTCCTTGGTAGAAAGTGACAACGGCTCCAGCAGTTTGGTCATTTGTTTGATTCGATCCAAACTGGAATTTATGACATTGTAATGCGAATATTAATATAAAGATGGTAAGAAGTTTTGTTGTTGTTTTCATTTTTTTCCACTTAGTTTCCGTAACAAAAGAAACAATTCAATGTGCCTCTATTTTCAAATTTGTAAAAACAAATTTATTTTTTTACGAAATTATCGAGTATTTTGCTTTTTTAGTGTTAGTGAGTTTTGACTCATCGAACGAATGAGCCAAATACTAGCCCAATTCCTCAGAACAATAAACAAGAGTTTAGTGCCACGGTAAATGAAGAGTCTCCAGAACCGAGACTCAAAACACATCTAAAGTCATTCTCATAATTCTGAAATTTTTTTGCCAGAATCAGAAGATCGACTCAAAGGTTTGGTTTTTGTTATGATTTGTGATTGGTAAATGCTTGTATGCCCGGAAAAAATATAAGCAATTCCCGCACTGATAAGGAAAAAGATTCCGCATCCCCATCCAAACAATTCCATTCCCATAACAGCACATGCCAAAGGCGTGTTTGTAGCACCTGCAAATACAGAAATAAATCCAATACCCACAAACAAAGTGAGATGAGAAGGATCAAAATAACCAAATAGGTTTCCCAAACTGGCACCAATAAAAAACAGAGGAGTGACTTCGCCTCCTTTAAAACCAGAACCAATGGTGATCGCAGTCAAAAGTAACTTAAATAAAAAAGACTCTAATGGTAAGGATACTTCAAAAGCTCTTTGAATCGAAGGAAGACCTAACCCAAAATATTCTGGGCTAAGACCCAATACAAAAAAATTAACGAGTATTATACCGCCAAACAGAGGTCTTAGTGGAGGATAATGTATCCACTGAGAAAACAAACGAGAAATTGAATGCATAAGCCAACTAAAAAGTTTTGCTACCCATCCGGACGACACTCCTAAAGCCACCAAACAAATCAAAATGGTTCCATTATAATCAAAAGAGATTTTCGGATAATGAGAATGGGTAACACCCCAAAACAAACAAACTAAGTGAGATAAGTAAGCAGAAAGAAAAGCAGGAAGGATCAACTTAAAACGATAACTTCCAATGCGAACAACTTCTAAGGAAAAAATAGTCGCAGCAAATGGAGTTCCAAAGACAGAAGCAAACCCGGCGCTCATACCTAGTATAATCAATGTTTGTTTTTCATTGGTCTTCATAGAAAATAAACGAACCAATTGGTGAGCAATAGATCCACCCATTTGGACCGCCGTCCCTTCTCTACCAGCAGACCCACCAAAAAGATGAGTTCCGAGAGTTCCGAGTAAAACCAAAGGTGCCATCCGAAATGGAAGGATAGATGAAGGAGAATGGATTTCCTCCAAAAGCAGGTTATTTCCTTTATTCGCATTTTTTCCGTAATGAAAGTAAAACCAACCTATCCCGAAACCAGCGAAAGGAAGAAAATATATGAGCCATAAATGTGATTCCCTGACCTCTGTCACCGTATCTAATGCCACTAAAAAAAAAGCAGATGTCGAACCTACAGACAGTGCAATGAGGAGGATAAAAAATAGCCATTTGGCGAGATACCGTAGGTTAAATAACTCCAAAAACAAGGATACTAAGTTCTGAATTTGCGAAATTCCTCTCTCCATTTACCTCTCCCATAAAATGGCAAGGGTTTCTTTAGAAAACTAACTTTTCAAAAACATCGAATCCCGATACTTAGGTGTTGACCTAAGTATTAAATTCTATTATATATGTTAATATGGTCAAAAGGTCTTATAACATTGATGTGGTATTACATGCACTTTCTGATCCCACAAGGCGCCAAGTTGTAGAACGACTGAGCCAAGGTCCCGCCAGCGTAAGTGATTTAGCTGCACCCTTTTCAATGGCCATGCCCTCCTTTATGCAACATTTAGATATTTTAGAATCAAGCCAGTTGATCTATACAGAAAAACTTGGAAGGGTGCGAATTTGTTATCTTAATCAAAATCCATTTTCAGTGATGGAGTCTTGGTTGCAGGCTCAAAAATCTTTATGGAATACAAGGTTAAACCAATTGGATACATTCTTATTAAAATCAAAGGGGAAAAAATATGAGTAACGAATCAAAGGAAACATTCAATCCCGAATTGGATTTAGTGTTAGAGAGAATCGTCGAAGTGCCAGTAGAATTAGTTTGGGATGCTTGGACGAAACCTGAGCAATTAATACATTGGTTTACACCAGCACCTTGGAAAACGATTGATTGTAGAATTGATCTGAAACCGGGCGGAGAGTTTTATACAGTGATGGAATCACCAGAAGGGAATCATTTTCCCAATAATGGGTGTTTTTTGGAAGTTGTCCCATTACAAAGGTTAGTATTTACGGATAGTTTACTTCCAGGTTATCGACCTTCAGGAAATAGTTTTATGACCGCTTTCGTTACAATGGAACGAATTGGTAACGCAACCAAATATAAAGCAGTCGCCAAACACAAAGATCCTGAAACAAAAAAACAACACGAAGACATGGGATTTATGGATGGATGGGGTGCCGCCTTAGATCAATTGGTAGCGTTTACCAAAAATTTACCCAAATAACCAAAATCAAAACTAAAAAGAATTCGCCGTTAAACGGTAACGGCGGACATTTCGATAACTTCAATTTCTCTTTTTTATCTTTCATCATCGTTTCGGCAGCCGCTAAATAGGCTTCAAATGTGGAATAATCCTTTGCTCTGATGGATCCACAAAAATGGAAATACACCATTTTAGATTTTTTTAAATGAGCGTATTCGTTAAGATTTGAATAACCCATCATTCCACTGACTACAAAAACATCCAAATCCACGTTGAATTTATAAGCAATTTTCATAACCCCGGTTTGGAATGGTTTTATTTCTTCGGTAAAAGTTCTTTCCCCTTCTGGATATAAAAAAATAGATCTTGTTTTTAAGACTCGTAGTACATCGGTTTTAAAGTTTCTAAAATTTGGTTTCTTTTCCGAATAAATAACAGCTTCGACAATCGTTTTATGCATCATAAGAGGGATGATTTTATATCTTTGAATGATATCCCCTCCTAAATAAGATAATTTTACGTCCTTGGAATTAGCCAAATAAGGTAGAGCAACGATCAAAGGTACTTCCAAGGCATTGGTATGGTTGCAGATCAAAAAACGATTATTTCCATTTGGGTCCCAATTCCCTTGTACAAAATGTAACTTTCTTCCAGTAATTACAAAAAAAGAACGATACCAGAAATAACCTAAGTAGTTATTGATACGATTCGACCATCGATCTAAGCCAGTAATTTTAAATATATAAGAGAAAGATAATCCAATCGGAAAAAGAATCACAAAAAATGGAATTGCATAACATAATACAACAAAGAGTTGGAGTTGGCTCATGAGAAAATAGAAACGAATTCCTAAACGAGGTAAACAAGAATTCGATCGAAAGAACTTAAAAATCTAAATATTTTTAAATGATCACATAGAATCAATCAAAGACTCAGCTCTAATAGGAACTTTGGAATTGGGTTTCTAACAATGCTAATTTTACCTTCAATCTGATCAACAAGCATACCTATCAATTGTAGACCGAATCCGGGTGAATGTTCCATTGAAATGGATTCGGGAATCCCAGCTCCATTGTCAGAATACTCTAAATACAGTTTTTTATCTTCCCTAAAGATTTTTAAACAAATCTGTGCATTCGTAATATCATTAAAGGCATGTTTCATTGAATTAGTGATCATTTCGTTCAGAATGATTCCTAAAGAAGAAAGGAGTTTAGCATTTAGCTCAATCGGTTCTTGGAGAATATCCATCTTCAATTGAACATTTTTTGGAAAAATGCTAACAATTTCTTCAAAGATAGCAGGGAAATAATCTTGTAACGATACGGTATTATCCGTTGCCGAATGGTATAGTTTGTCATATAAAACAATCATACTTTTTACGCGCCCTGCAGCCTCATAAAGAATGGTTTGCGTTGCTGTTTCAGTTTGCGACCGCGCCTGAAGAGTTAACAAAGTAAAGATGGAACTCATATTATTTTTTACACGATGGAGGATCTCTTTGAGTATGTTTTCTTTTTCGTGTAATAATTTTTGGATTTTGGATTCAGCAAGATTACGAACGCTCACATCTCTTAAGATTACGGTAAATAGTTTTTCACCTTTAACAGAAATTTGAGATATAGATGCTTCAATCGGAAACTCTTCACCATTGGAACGTAGACCTCTAATTTGTCCTAGTGCACCCATTGCCCTACGACTGACTCCAGTTTTGGAAAAGGAATCAATATGGCTATCATGTTGGTTACGGAAATCCAAAGGGATGAGACGATCTAAAGATTGACCTATCATATCAAGCGATTCATATCCAAACATCTTTTCGGCAGCGCCATTGAAGAGAATGATTTTTTTGGATTGGTCTATGCTTATGATTGCATCCATCGCCGACTCGATGATTTGGGTGAGTTTTGCTTCGGATTCTCGAATCTGTTTCATTGCATTCAATCTTTCCGATATATCTCGCCCAACAGTAATATAACCAATAGGTAAATCGCTTTCATCATTTAACAAAACTTGGTTTATTTCGATATTACGAATGTTTCCATCTTTGGCAAACTGGATCACTTCACCAATAAAACTACCTTCCATGTTTACCTTTCCAATCACTTGATCGCTTGTTAATTGGAGATAATCTGTTTTTAAAATCTCAAGAACAGATTTACCCATCACCTCTTCCGCTTTCCAAAGATAGATTTTTTCTGCGGCTTTATTCCAATAGTTAATACGATGATTAAAGTCTGTTCCAATAACAGCATCTAAAACATTATTCAACATATTTGCTTGTTTAGCAATATGACTTTGAACGTTGTATTCCGCTGTAATATCTCTAAAAACTAGTACGACACCTCTTGTATCCCCATTTAAATCTTTAATAGGAGATCCTGAATCGGAAATTTGGTATTCCGATCCATCCTTAGAAAGAAGAACTGTGTGGTTGGCTAGACCAACAATAGAATTAGTACGTAGAACGATATCAACTGGATTTTCAACTAAACTACGAGTTTTTACATTCACAATTTGGAAAACTTCACTCACATTATGCCCAACTGCTTCATCATGAGTCCAACCGGTTAGTTTTTCTGCAATGGGATTCATACGAATGACTTTACCATCGCTATCAGTTGCGATAACACCATCACCTATAGAATGTAATACGGTCTCAAGATGTTCTTTTTTACTTTTAGTTAATTCATTTGCTTCAAAAAGTTTGAATGCCATTTTGATCGAAGCATCAAGCACAGTAAAACCGGAATTTTTGACCACATAACCATAAGATGTGATTGTCTCTGTTTTTTTAACAATTTCTCTTTCTGTATGCGATGAAAGAAATACTACAGGTATTTCTTTATAATTTAAAATCTCGGTAGCAGTTTGAGTACCATCAAGTCCTCGTCCCAAATCAATGTCCATAAGGATTAAATCAAAGGGTTTTTCCTCTCGGATGATTAGGTGGATTGCATTTTCACCATTGCTAACATGGGTGACAAGATATCCACCCTGCTCCAATTGGTTTTTTTCAAACATAGCAAGAATTGCTTCGTCTTCAACTAACAATATGGATTTATCAGCGACTACTGTCATCAATCGTCCTTTGAAAATTCCAAACAGGGCTGGAGGAATTCTCGACTACAAATGATGCCAAAAAGAAAATTTAATTCAACCAAATAATTAGAATTTTTCTAATATTAAACTTTTGCATACTTGTGAATTGACGCAAATCCCTGTTAGTTTCTTTTTTTTAGTACATTCACAAGTATGAATGCGCCGCAGAGAAGGAAATAAACTCCTCCCAAAGCTATCATCCAATTCCCTAAAATTTGATATAAGGTAGGAACTGGATTCACAGGAACTGAAGCGACTAAAACTCCGTCATTGTCTTCAAAATAGTCGAGAGTTCCCTTGGGACGACCATAGGCATCGTAAATCCCAGATAAAGCACCTCTTGTAGAACGAACGATAGAGCTTCCGTTTTCGATTCCCCTGAGTGTAGCCATTTCCGTATGAAAAGGATTGATTCCCCTCCAGTCAGACGCAGGAATAAAAGTGACTCCTGTTCCTAATTCAGAATGTTTTTTTGTTAGTTGGAGGCTATCAAAATCATAACAGATGGCAACCGACATTTTGCCCCAATCCGTTTCAATCACCCGAATTTCTGACGGAGTATGAGAAACAGGTTCGCCAGGGGGGATAAATTGTTTGAAATAAATTTGCCTGGTCGATCCGTCTTTTCCGATCCAATGTAATTTGTTATCCATAAAGAATTCTTTTTCCTTAAGGGGGACAATATAGGCGGCAACGATTTCGATATTTTTTTCTTTCGCAAGATCACTTACTCTTTTAAGAAAGAGATCCTCTTCGTTTCGGTGGATAAGAACGGCGCCCTCATTCCATACTATGACTTTAGCTCCCTCATTCGCTGCCTGTTCTGTTCTCTGAAATACAATTTCTGTATTCTTTTGATTTACTATTGGATCTAACCACATCGTTTGGATTTCTATTTTAGAGGTGACAGTCCCTACTTTAATACTCTTTCCATCTATGGGAATCGTTAGGCGAATTGTTCCATAAAACAACAACACAACAATTAACAAAAAGCAGGCGATTAATGAATTTCGAGTATATTTTGAAATCTTAAATTGATTGATAAGTTCGGAATAAGTTTGTTCGATACTTCCATTCACTAAAAAAATAAGAAAACTAATGCCCGTTGCCCCAAATAATGAGGCAGATTGCATTAGCATCAAATGATTCATTTGACTATTAGCAAACATTCCCCAAACACCCAACTCAGAGCCATAACCACCTAACCACTCAAAAATGGTAAATAAAAAGGCAAAACTAAGTATAGGCGAAATTTGATTCGAAAACTTTAGCCTAATTTGATTCCAAATCCAAAGTAAGAGAGTGAAGACAAATCCCCCTTGGATTCCAGAAATAACGGCAATCCCAATATGAAAAGGTTCGGAAACAATCCGCATTGTAGAAGCAGTTTGAATTAGAATCAGAGCGAAAAGAAGAATCCACCATGAATGACCTAGCCGAACATAACGTAAAAATGGAACCAGGGCAAACCAGGCAAAAAATGGAATATTCCAATTCAATCCTGTAAACCCAAGTAAAATCCCACCCACCAATAACAAAACCCACTTTTGATCGAAATAATTCATCAATATTTCCTTATATTCTTATAGTCAACAATCCACATTCATCATCTACTAAACGAATTGATTTCATTCTGTTACTTTTCCACCGGCTCCACACCACAAATAATAAAGCGATTCGAGCCAAAGTTTTTCTATGTTTTGGTTCATTTGAAAAGAAATTACCGGAACACCGAAAAAACAAGATGCTATCGCCATAGATAAAGATTTCCAATCAGTAGTTGTCGGCAGTTCGCCATTATGAGCTGCGAACGTTAAAGCGCTACGTATGATTCCTTCCACTCCATTTGCCTCCAAATCTTCAATTCCATCAATCTTAGGAAATAGTAAAACTCGTTCGGCTTTTGTGAGTTTGGGTTGCTGTAGCTTTTTCCTTACCCTTGCTTGGAAAGAGATAATTTCCAAAAGGACTCTTGGATTTTTTTTGGATTCTTTTGCCGTATAACGAAATAATGCGGAAAGAATCCCAAAACCTGATTCTGCTAATTTTTTTTCTTTCGCAAAAACCGAAACCTGCAAACTCCAAACTTGAATATAATGGAGAAGTAAGTCGCCTTTTTCTGGGAAATAGTTATAGAAAGTTGGTTCAGATACTTCTGCGATTTGACATAGATCCTTGATTTTGATCTCATCAAAGGATTTAAATTCTAATTCAGAAAGGAAGGCAAAAGTTAACCTGGTTCTCGTTTTTGCAAATTTTCTATCTTTCAGTGAAAACTGCTGGAGCACCTTAGGATCGTTTCCAAAATTTCGAAACACTACATAAATATAGCTAACAATATTTTTATAGTCAACTATATTTATCTCAATAACTGAGTCAAAAGATGAACTTATAAATTAAATTTTGAAGGAGTTTAAGATTTTAGTTTCGAAAATGGGGTGGCTGTGATAGAAGGAAACCATTGGGAGGCGGGTTCAGTTCCCCACCCTTAAGTCAGGGCGGGGAGATTATATCCGCGCAGAACTAAATCCAATCCCTATTTTTTGGCATGAGGGTGGGCATTCCGGTAGACCTCTTTCAATCGGTCTCTCGAAACACTTAAATAAACTTGCGTAGAAGATAAAGAAGCATGACCAAGTAACTCCTGTACGGCGCGAATGTCTGCGCCTGCATTCAAAAGATCGGTAGCAAATGTATGTCGGAATTTATGAGGAGTAATGGCTTTTTCCATTCCCATAACAGACCTTCTTTCTGATAAAATATAACGTATCCCGCGCGTGGTAAGTTTACCCCCACGTTGGTTTAAAAAGATTTCCTCCGGGCCGGAAGTTCCTCTTTCCTCTAAATACTCTCGGAGTGCACTTTGTGCTTCTTCCCCAATAAATACAAAACGTTCCTTACGACGTTTTCCCATTACTTTGAGAGAGGTAAATTCATGGTTTAGATCACTTAACTTTGCATTGACTAACTCAAATACACGAAGGCCTGTGCTATAAAGTACTTCGACAATGGCTTTATCACGTTTGCCTAGAACTTCTGCTTTTTCTCCATCTTCATATTCTAAGATGTCTTCTGTTTCAATTGGCGTGAAGTTTTTCGGTAACTTCTTTTTCGTTTTTGGGAAACTTACTTGTAAGATAGGGTTAGCACCGATTTTTTCTTCACGGAACAAAAATTTATAAAAAGTTCGCAAGGAAGAAAGTTTACGGCTTTGAGTCCTTTTGTCTTGTTTTTTCGCAGATTTTAAATCGGCAAAGTAAGCCCTCACATCCAAAACATCGACAGTCAAAATATCAATTTCTTCTTTCAAACAAAACTCAAAGAAAAATTTCAAATCGCGCAAATAAGCAAATAATGTATGTTCCGAATAATTTTTTTCTATCTTCAAATAAGTTCGATAACTACGAAATAGTTCAGCCATTGCTTGGGGAAAATGTTCGGGGATTTGGACTTCAAGAGTTGGCAGGGTCATACAGAAACACTATCGGCAAAGTTTTCTTTCTACAGCGCCAAAAAAATACTATACAAGTACTTACATTTTGTTTAGTGTTGAAAACGACAAAAAAAGACATAATCCAGAAAAAATTTCGCCATCTTCCTAATTTGTCCCAGGTCTCATGCATAATGGAACCAATCGGGAAGAGAAAAAGAGTGGAATTCGGAGGGGATGGGTTCATCCTTGAGAGAGTCGGTCAGATCTGTTTTTTTGAAACCAACTGACCTAGTCCCCTACCTAGTCTTTCGGAACACCGATTTTAGGAGAACGTTTGATTCATGAAAAAAGAGAAAGCTGACAAGGCTCAAGAAAAAGAAACCGACCAAAGAAAGCAGGCGATTGACGCAGCGCTCGGCCAAATCGAAAAACAATTCGGTAAAGGTTCCATCATGCGCCTTGGTGCCGATACACGTATGGCAGAAATGAACGTTGTATCCACTGGTTCTTTAGATTTAGACATCGCCTTGGGGATTGGCGGGTTTCCTTCCGGTCGGATCGTAGAAATCTACGGACCAGAATCTTCCGGTAAAACCACACTCACTCTTTCTGCCATTGCAGAGACCCAAAAGAAAGGTGGAATCGCTGCCTTCATCGATGCAGAACACGCACTTGATCCATCTTATGCTAAAAAATTAGGGGTCAATGTGGACGACCTACTTGTGGCCCAACCGGACAACGGAGAAGAGGCTTTAGAAATTTGTGAGTCACTTGTTCGCTCCAATGCGATCGACCTCATCGTCATTGACTCCGTGGCTGCCCTTGTTCCTAAGGCCGAGATCGAAGGAGATATGGGTGATTCTCATATGGGTCTTCAAGCAAGGCTCATGTCCCAAGCCCTTCGTAAACTCACAGGAACGATTGCAAAATCGAATACTACGGTTATCTTTATCAACCAAATCCGTATGAAGATTGGGGTTATGTTCGGAAGTCCTGAAACCACTACAGGTGGAAACGCATTGAAGTTCTATGCTTCCATTCGACTGGACATTCGTCGTATCGAAACTTTAAAAGAAAAAGAAGAACCTGTAGGTAACCGCGTTCGAGTGAAAGTGGTTAAAAACAAATGCGCTCCTCCTTTCCGACAAGCGGAGTTTGACATTATGTATGCAAACGGAATCAACAGAGAAAGTTCTCTCATTGATCTAGCCGTTCGCCATGACCTCGTTGCGAAAGCAGGTTCTTGGTATTCTTACGGTGGAGAAAAAATCGGACAAGGAAAAGAACAAGTCAGAAACTTCTTTCTCGAAAATCCAGACATCGCATTTAAAATTGAAAACCAAGTTCGGGATCTTAATGGACTTCCTCTTATGGACCAAGCAAAAATTCAAACCAGAGAAGTGAAATCCATAGAAAGGGATCCAAAAGAAACTAAAGAAACAAAATCAAAACAACCAGTTAGTTTCTCTACCGAAGCAGAAGGAGATGTTGCTGTCGGAGAATAAAACCATTCGGCTTTCTTTTTAGGAACCATTGACCGGTTCGGGTTTCCCGGGCCGGTTTTTTTTTGTTCAAACTAAAAACTGTCAATCATTCCACTGAAAATTCGCTCCTAACATTTGGTTCACGGCACCAACGAGGCGCTCAGGCTCCCAAGGTTTCGATAAAATGATACTATTTTTATCGGATTATTAAACTGATAGAATGTTTTCCTTAGTGGCAAAGCCAGTTACAACAATTACAGGATCTTAAATATCAACGAGAGACAATTTTACCTGATCCAACTTGCGAGAAACAAACGTTAATTCTCGTTTCATGGAAGATGAAATTGATTTTATATCGTCGACTAAAACAATTTTATAAACTTTTTCGTCCTTTTTAACATCCGTTACTTGAGATTCTACCTCTTATATTAATTGGTCTATACTATTCGGAACCATACGAATCCTCCAGATTTATTGGTAATAAAATTGAAAACGTTGTGCCTTCACAACGAACACTTTCCAAATCTATTTTTCCTTTATGTTTTCGAATGATATCCATACTAATGGATAAACCAAGGCCAGTCCCTTCACCTGTTTCCTTTGTCGTAAAAAATGGATCAAAGATTCTTGAGAGGATATCCTCTGGAATTCCAATTCCGTTATCTTTAATTTTGATCTCCGCAAACTGTTGGTTGTTTTCAGAACTGATATATCTTGTTTTAATTTCAATTTTTCCGGGTTTTTCGCCTTGTGTGTCAGAATATAAACCGTGATTTTTCTTTTGTGAAAGAAGAATTTCGGATCTGCGAACCATAGAGGTTCGGATCTCTTCTTGAATCTCTTCCTACCAGAATAGAGCAACAAAATCCTTACCCAAAAGATGAAAAAAGGATGTATGGAAAAGTTCAGTCGCAGAAGCATTGCATCTGAGGATCTTTAAATCATTGTCTATTACAAAAGAAGGTAACGGATTTCCATCTCAGGCAGCTTCCCATTCCTTCTTTGCATTTAGTACTTTATCGATAACCTCGCCGATTTCCATACAAACCTACCGACAAAATATGACTAAGAAATTAATTATTTGCTTATTTTTTTTAACTTTCCAATGCCAAGTCCAAGAAAAGAAAACAGAGATCGCATTTGCAGAAACTCACGTTTACGATGAGTGGGCAGGTTTTACTGATGCAGATCCACTACATAAAAATGAAATGGCGCTCAGCTGGAAAAAACTAACGAACACTAGAGAGACAATTTCTCAGTATTTAAAGGGAAAAAACTACCAACCGAATGTAAAAACTGTCATTTATCCTTTCAGTGGTATTGATGTTTTAAATCTATTTTCATTTTACCCAAATGCAGATCGATACATCCTTTTTGGTTTAGAGGATCCTGGTTATCCAAATCTATACAACTCACTTTCAGAAAAAGAAAAACAAATCGTAAAACAGGGAATTCGAAACTTATCTGATCACTTAGCAGGTAGGAATTATTTTACCTATCGCAAAATGAAAGAAGAAACAAAGAAAAAAGAGCTAAACGGCGCCTATCCCGTGTTTGTTGCCTTCCTACGCCGAATGGGGAAAGAAATTCTTGATTCTAAGGAGGAAAGAATTGAAGGTAAAGGAATCACTTACAAAGGATTTACCGTTTCCCTCTATGATACAAAACTAAAAAAACAAGAATCACTTACATATTTCAAAATATTCTTAATTGGAAATGAAGGAACTCCTGGTGATGGATTATACGAATATTTTTCTGACTTAAAGCATGTAGGGATATTTACAAAGTCAGCTGAATATTTATTTCATGGAGAAAAAAGAAAATTAATTCGAGATCTACTTTTAAAGAATGCGGAATTTGTCGTTCAAGATGAGTCTGGATTTCCTCTTCGCTTATTTCCAGAAGAAAATTGGAACCGTCAGGTTTTTGGCAGGTATGAGAAGTCTTGGAATTTATCTGGAGCCATTACCCCAGAAGCCCAACCAGAACTAAAAATTCTAAGCGAAGTCACAAACGATGAACCTCTTCCTTTTCCATTTGGATATGGATACTTAGGAACAAAAGACAACCGTCAATCAGCAGTTCTAGTTTTTGCAAAAAAATAAAACAGAAACTACAGATGCGCTAGGTCTACACTGTATCATTCCACAGTATTAGGATCCCAACAAGTTCTGAAGTTTTCATTCCAGCTGGAAATTTCCTTCATATCCGCTTCGGATAAAGAAAAATCAAATACATCTGCATTTTCTTTGATCCGAACAGGATTTTTAGATTTTGGTATGACTACATGTCCTGCTTGCAAAGACCACCGGATTAATATTTGTGCATTTGATTTTTGGTATCGATTGGCAAGTGTTGTGATCCTCGGATCTTCCAACTTTTGGCCGTGAGCAAGAGGGCTATATGCTTCTAGGATAATTCCCTTTTTCAAACAATAGTCTTTTAATTCTGTATCCTGTAAAAAAGGATGGTATTCTACTTGGTTCATTGCAGGCACAGTACCCGTCTCATTTAAAAGTTCTTCCAAATGAGAGACCATAAAATTGCTGACTCCAATAGATTTTGCTTTTCCATCATTTTTTATTTTCTCCAAAGCCTTCCACGATTCCATTCGTTTTCCAGAAACCGGAAAATGAATTAAATACATATCTACATAGTCTGTTCCCAACTTATTCAAAGAGACATCTATTGCTCGTAAGGCGGAATCATAACCTTGGTCAGCATTCCAAAGTTTTGTGACGAGGAAAATATCATTACGTTTCAATCCACTTTCTTTAATGGCGGCTCCTACATCAGTTTCATTTCCATAAATCGCAGCTGTATCGATATGCCGATATCCAAAAGATAAAGCTGATGTAACAGCTTCAAAACATTCTTTTGGTCGAGACTTCCAAACTCCTAGACCAAGTCTTGGTACAGAAACTGATTGGTTCGAAGGTAAAGTGGATGTGATTTCTAGGTTTAACATAAAGTAGAATTTAGACGAAAAAACCCAACTATAGTTCTCATATAGTTGGGTTTCAAATTTAGAAAACGGTAAAATTTACCGTTTCGATCCTATCGATTCTGGAATGGCCGCAAATAATAATTGTTCTCCATTCCAATCGGCACGGTATTTACCTTCACCGATAGTTCCCGATAAAATCTCTTTTGCCAATGGTCGATTGACTATTCGGTTGAAAACACTTCCGAGAGGCCTTGCTCCAAATTTTGGATCAAAGCCTTGTTCACGTAAAATATGTTCCGTACTTTCCGAAAGTTCAATAAAGATTCCTTTTACCTTCAATCTGTCATTCAGTTGTCTAACCTGTTTTTCGATCAGTTTTTCCATGATGGAAGAATCTAATGAATGATAGGTTAGAATCGCATCCAATCGACCCAAAACTTCCGGTTTAAAGTCCGCTTCAATATTTTTTGAATTGGTCGTCAAAATCACAATGGTATTCTTAAAGTTAATAGTTCTACCTTTGTTATCTGTTAATCGACCTTCATCCAAAATCTGAAGAAGAATATCAGAGAAATCAGGATGTGCTTTCTCCACTTCATCAAAAAGAACCACTGAATATGGTTTTCTTCGGATGGCTTCCGTAAGAATTCCACCTTCATCGTATCCTACATACCCTGCCGGTGCTCCAATCAGTTTTGCAACAGAATGTTTTTCCGAATATTCACTTAAGTCCAGCCGAACCAAATTCGTTTCCTGATCAAATAGGAATTTAGCAATGGCTTTAGCAGTTTCCGTTTTTCCGACACCTGTTGGCCCTTTCAGTAAAAAGGATCCAAGCGGTCTTGTTTCCGAAGAAATACCTGCATAGGAAGTAAGAAGAGTATCGGCAATTTCACGAATAGATTCTTTCTGACCATAAACCACAGTATTCAGATCTTCTTCCAAATGAAGCAGATTGTCTTGTTTGGTTTTTAGAATTTTTTCGACAGGGATTCCGGTTTGCCTAGAAATAACAGCCGCAATATGGTTTCTTTCCAAAATCCAACTGTTCTGAAAAGTGCTTAGTTCTTTTTCCAATTCAGGAAGAACAGCATATTTTAATCGGGAGGCTTCCGTATAATCCGCTCTTTGCTGAGCTGCATCCAAATCAAACTTAACTCGATCAATTTTATTTTTAATCGAAGCAATTTGTTTCAAAGAATTGACTTCTTTTTCCCAAACAAGTTTTCCATCTTGGAATTTTTTTTCTAAGACCTCAATCTCCTTTAGAATCTCTTCATTTTTCTTTTCCATTTGGGCAAAGATTTTTTTAGAACGAATTTCACTTTCTAATTCTACTAGTTCTGTAGGCATTGCTTCCGCAGAAAGTTTTAAAGCAGATGCAGCTTCATCAACCAAATCAATCGCTTTATCTGGTAAAAATTTATCAGTGATGTATTGGTCAGACAAAAGCACTGATGCATAAATCGCTTCATCAGAGATTTTGATTCCATGATGGATTTCATGTTTATCACGAATCCCCATAAGGATTTCAATAGCATCTTCTTTACTTGGTTCATTGACTGGAACTGCACGGAATCTTCTTTCTAATGCTTGGTCACCCAAAATGTATTTTTGAAACTCATCTTGCGTTGTTGCTCCGATACAATGTAATTCACCACGTGCCAATGCCGGTTTCAATAAATTGGCTGCATCCATTGCCCCATCCGTTTTACCTGCACCCACTAATTGGTGAATTTCATCAATGAAAAGGATAGCCTCTCCTGCTTGGCCTTTGATATAACGAAGTAATGCTGTTAGTTTTTCTTCGAATTCGCCACGATACTTTGTTCCCGCCATGAGTTGCCCCATATCCAAAGAATAAATCGTTTTTCCTTTTAATACGTCTGGAACTCTTCCTTTTACAATTTGTTCAGCTAAACCTTCTACAATAGCAGTTTTACCAACTCCAGCACTACCAACTAACACTGGATTGTTTTTTGACCTTCGGCCTAAGATTTCCATTACGGACCGAATTTCCTTACTCCTCCCTATCACAGGATCCAGTTTTCCTTCTCGTGCCAAATCATTCAAATTTACAAGAAAGTTAGGCACTTCTTCGTCCGTTTCCTTTACTTGTAAATCTTCATAATTGATTTTTAATTCAGGAAGAATCTGCGGCAAAAATTTTAAGAAGTCTGCCTCCTTCAATTCTTCCCGTCCATTTTCTGCGGCACGTGATGAAGCCATAGTGAACCACTGAGCCAACTTGGGAGAAGTTCGAAGAGACTCAAAAGGAATCTCACTCGAAGCTCTCGCTTGTTTTTTTAGAAATTCATCTACTGCCGATTTATACTTAATTAATGTTTTCCCCGAAACAGAAGTAGGAAGAGTCATAAACCCCCAAACCAAATGGTAAGGAGTGATTTCTGTATTTTGTCTCCTCATCGCTTCCGTTTGCGCGATGTCCAAGGCTCCTTGGACGTTGGAATCATACTGTTTCATAGCGTTTCCTCTCTATTAGCACTCTGATAGTTAGACTGCTAATATTGCGTTCTTCTAACAAGTTTTTTAAGGAAATTCACTTTATCTGTCTCAATCTCGTCCTATTATAGTACAAATGTTTCGAAATCGACTCTCTTTTTTTGATTTCCTTTTGAGTTTACGCGAAAAGGATTCTTTTGGTTTAGAAACAACCAGAACAAAAAAGAAAACAATGTTCTCACGGAAAAAGCCTTTAGGGCTCCTTCTCCTAGGAGTAAGCTTTCTTCTCCCTCCCCCTCTCCCAGCCTTTCCTCTATCCATCGAAGAATCTAAAAACTATAGAGATATAGGGAAATACTTTGAATATGTTATCGTTCCCGAAAGAGAGTCCAGTTTGGACCGGGTATTGAGAGAGGATACCTTCTGGAGGCCCAATCCAAAGGCAACAATCTCTTTTCCTAGGGTTAAAAACCCCTTATGGCTTCGAATCACACTCATCCATTACGGAAACTTACCCCATACATTTTTTTTACACTTCTCAAGTCCGGTGGTGGATGTTTTTGAACTCCACAGCCAAGTCAAAGGGAAATGGGTCACACAAGTATCGGGAGAACAAGTCCTTCAAAGAAATAAACCAATATATTCTCATATACCTGCATTTCCAATCACACTGTCTCCGGATGAAACAAGAACAATCTACGTAAAAATAAATTCTGCAAATCCTATCTTTAACTTCGTTTCAGTCTATAACTCTCGCAGTTTCATCGCCTTTTCCAAAAAACAGGATATATTTTTTGCTGCCTATTTCGGCGCAGGATTTATGATGTTTTTGTTTAGTTTATTTTTAGCGAATACCTTACGTTACAGGAAATTTTTTTATTACTTCTTTTACTTAGCAACAGTACTTTTAATCAATTCCTTTTCTACCGGCTTCATGCAATATGTTGAAATTGGAAATTCACACACATGGAAAAACTATCTTTTTCCAATCACGATTTATCTAACATCAGTGTTTGGGTTGTTATTCACTATTGAATTTTTAGAAACAGAAAAAAATTTTCCCAAGGCAACTAAATTAACAAGAGGATTTATACTTCTATTTATTTCCCTAATATTCTCAATTTTCTTTTTAGAATTAAGAAACTTCATTCAGTTAGGTGTAACACTAGTAATCATTCCAATTTTATTAGCTTTATCAATTTCTTTGATGGCACTTTTCAAAAGTAAGAAAAAACTAGAAGTAATTCTCTTTTTATTCGCCTTTGGATCTATCCTTATTGGTGCTGCATTAAATTCACTAACAGTTCAGGGTTTAATTCGACCGATACATATATCGTCTTATTCTCTGCCCTTAGGTTCAGCTATAGAAGTTTTTTTCCTATCTATGGCATTAGTTCTAAAAGTTTCTGATTACAGAAAGGCGACAGAAGAAAAACAAGAAATTGATTTACAAATGAAGATCGCTCAAAAACTACAAAACGGCCTTCTACCCCAAAAACGAACTCATGCGAATGGGCATGCTTTAGGATTTAGATTTTCACCTGCTTCGGATATAGGTGGTGACTTTGTACAAATCATTGTTAAAGATAATGAGATTGGTTTATTTTTAAGTGATGTTTCAGGTCACGGAATTCCTGCAGCAATGATTGCCTCAATGGCAAAAGTTTCCCTACAAATCTGGAATGATTCTTTGGATAAACCTGCTTATGCGGCAGAAAGAATTAGGTTGTCTCTACTTAGTTCCCTCTCAGGTCACTTCCTAAGTGCCTTCTTTGTTTATTTAAACCCGAAAGAAAAAATCCTTAAAATTGCAAATGCCGGACACCTTCCGATGATTTATTTAGATCGCATGGGAAACTTAGAACATATCACTAGTTATGGAAGGGCGATCAATGAATACATTGAATCACAAATCATTGAAAAAACACTACCCCTTCCCGACTCAGGAACATTGGTACTATTTACGGATGGTGTCATCGAAGCAAGGAATGCCACCACAGGAGAGTTATTTGGAGAAGAAAGATTTTTTAATCTCCTCCAAAAGTTAAAAGAAAAGGACCCACAAACTATTTGCGATCAAGTAATTAACGAAGTAGAAAAATTTCAAAAATCGAAAAGATCTGATGACGACATTACCATATTGGCAATTTCTTTAGAAAAAAATCCTATTTAGAAATCCAATGAGTTAATTTTTTGTGTAATTCATTTGGATAAAACGGTTTGGATATAAAATCATTCATTCCAACTGCATGGATTTTATCCTGAGTTTCCAATTGTGCCGAAGCTGTTAATGCAATGATCGGAATTTTCGACCAAAGAGAATTGGCTCTAATACGTTTTGTTGTCATATACCCGTCCATATTGGGCATATGTAGATCCATTAAGATCAAATCAAATTTTTCATTTACCAACTTACTTAATACTTCTTCTCCATCTGAGGCTTCCTCACATTCAATTCCCCAGCGCTTCAAAAATCGAATCACGATGGACCTGTTGATTTCAATATCATCTGCAATCAAAACTCTTTTCCCTGACAAGTCAGAAGATACTTTTAAGGAATGATTTTTTCTTAATGAATTTGTTTTTCCAATTTTACATGGAAAAGTAAAAGAAAATTTGGATCCTTTACCTAACTCCGACTCCAATTCGAGATTTCCTTGCATTAGTTCCGCAAGGCCTTTAGAAATGGCTAACCCAAGCCCTGAGCCACCATATTTTCTAGTTGTATCTCCGCTGGCCTGAGTGAATTTTTCAAAAACAAACTTAAGTTTGTCGGGTCCAATCCCAATCCCAGTATCTTCCACTTCAAATCGAATGACCACATGGTTTTCCGTCTGGGAAACTAAAATAACACGAAGAATGATTTTACCTTCCTTCGTAAACTTGATTGCATTCGATAAAAGATTATTGAGGACTTGTAACAAACGAGTAGGATCGAAACAAATATATTCTGGTAGATTCGAATCAACTTCGGTTTGAAATTCCAAGAGCTGTTCTTTGGCTTTTATCTCAAAAGAAGAAGAAACTGAACCGATTAAATCTTTGAGATTAAAATCAATTTCTTCAATAACAATCATCCTTTCTTCGATTTTATTAAAATCCAGTATATCATTGATCAAAGTAAGAAGTGTTTCACTCGAAAATCTTAAGTTCTTTAAGTAATCAACTTGCTCCGGTTTGGGATTATCTTCCATTAACCACAAAGAAAGACCGATCACCGCATTCAAAGGAGTCCGAAGTTCATGACTCATGTTAGAAAGAAACTCCGACTTAGCACGGTTTGCTTCTTCTGCACGAACTCGAGATTCAATCAACTCTCGTTCATATAAAACCATTTGTGAAATATCAAGAGATACTGAACGAGATTGTAACATTTCATTATTTTTTCCATAAATGGCGGTTGCTGATACGTTCAGAAACAATGACCTGCCATCTTTACGAATCACTTCAAATCTTAAATTATCAACTTGCCCAGTTTTTTTAAATATAACAAAATTTTGAAAGAACACCTCCCGACTTTCCTCTGTTAATAGGTCTGGCCATTTAACTTTTCCAAGCAATTCTTCTTCTGAATAACCGAGCCATTCCCTTTGAGTTTTATTGATTTTTACCAAATATCCTTTAGAATCTAAACTGTGAAAACCCACTGGTGAATTCTGATACAAATCGTCGATTTCAAATAAACGATCCTCTATCAATTCCTTTTCAAGAATGATTTGTGCATTTCTTTTTAATACAAAAATCATCCATATGATAAATATAGATAAGATAAAAAACAAACCGCCAGATAAAGAGATTAAACGAATTGTATACTCACGACTCTGTTCCCTTTCAAAATTTTCTTTTTCTGATTTTTTTTTCAAAAGAGATTGAACTTCACTCCGAAATACATCCATCCTTCTTTTGCTTTCCAGAAATTCTTTTATTTGAGGTCGCTTCGTAGGAAAGTTTTCGATAAAATTTTGAATCCATACCAATTTTGATTGTTTAGAGTGTATGATAGATTCTAGGTCTTTTTGATAAGAAGGTTCGCAGTTTTTGCTGAGAAATTTTTCCGCAATCATCATTTGATTTAAGGATTTTCTGTATGGCTCTAAAAAATCAGGATTCCCTTCCGTAAGAAGATAACCGCGTACACCGGTTTCGGCATCTTTCAAATATGACGCATAGTCGCTTAAGATAGAATTCCAAAGAGTTTTCTCTTCAAAGTTGATTCGATCGATTCGACTTTCATATATTTGATAGAAGAAAAAAAAGCTAGAACAGAAAAGTAAACCAAGAAGTCCCCATAGGAATCCTAAATAAAAAGATTCGAAGTGCTTTCTTAGAAAGTATTTCATGCAACCAATTTAATTAATGAAACAAAGTCAATTTGTCAATTGATTAAACCATTGCCTTCCATGCTGGAAAATATAAGTCAAATTCAGTTCCAATTCCTACTTCGGAATTAGCAAGAATGGTTCCTCCCATTTTTACCATGATTCCATAAATAATTGGTAGTCCTAAACCGGTCCCCTTTCCACCTTTTGTGGTAAAAAACGGATCGAAAATTTTTTCAATGATTTCACGAGGGATTCCCGAGCCATTATCAGCAAAACCTAATTTCCAGTATTCGGTATTTTTCATAAATCCAACATGAAGTAATTCTGACTTTTCATACAAAACTTTTAAAAGCGAAATGGTAATCTTTGGATTTGATACATCTTGCAAAGCAAATACTGCATTTTCATATAAATTAGAAAGGATCTGAAAAATTTGAATCGGATCTGCATTAACAAATGCAGGTTCATTTCCCAAATCTGTAAACAAAGTGATTCGATTTGAAGATACACTTCTCACTTCCTGTAAAACCTGTAGTAAATGTTCCCGCAAATCTAATTGTTTCGAAATAGAATTATCAATTTTTGAATACGTTAAAATCTGTTGGATTAAATTTTTTGCTCGATCTAGAGACTTGGATATTCCTTCAATGGCTGGCAAAGATTTTTGAATTGCCTCGTTTGTTTCACCTTTCGACCATTCTGAATTTAAGTAAGATACATAGGCCATCATTGGTGTTAGAAGATTGTTGAAATCATGTGCAATCCCACCAGCAAAAGTACCAAGAGCTTCTAATTTTTGCGATTGGGCATATGCTCGTTCCAAAACAATTTTTTCAGTAATATCTTTTGCTTCGAGTACAATGTATAAAATTTTTCCTGAAGGATCTGTCAGAGAATAAAAATCGCAATCGAAGTATTTTTCTCGACCATCTAACAATATATAACTAACAAATACTTCAAAATTCTGATTTTTTAATGCCAGCTTCATTCCATAGGTTAATTTCTTTTTTGATTCTTCATCTGAATTTGAAAAAATGGAACGAATTAATTCTAAACCCTGCACATCGGTTTCATCTCTTTCAAAGGACAAAACAGCCATACGGTTCATACGAATCACATGACCTTGCAAATCCAATAGGAAAATCGCTTGTGAAGAATTATTAAAAATACCTTTAAATAATTGTTCGTTGAGTTGGATGGAATGTTCTAATTCAGAAAGATCGGATATATCATGTATGGTACCAAAAATACGAAAACGTGAATCCTCAAATCTTTCTGCTTCCAACCAAAGATTAACTTTTTTTTTGCCCGTATTTGTATTCAGTGTAACAATCATTTCTTTCGAGTGATTGTCTCTTAAAAGTTCTTCCCATACTACCGTAATGTGATCTTGTTCTGATTGGTCTAATAAGGACCAAACCTTTTCCATGAGTGGAATTTCACTGAAATCAAATCCCAAAATTCGATATAACTCTAACGACCATAAGGTGTTTTTCTCGGGAAAAATCACTTCAAAATGACCAAGATGGGAAATCTTCTGTGAACGAGTTAACAACTCCTCGCCATGTACCAACATGTCCCAAGCTTTTTTTTGCGATACTTTAAGTCGATAGGCTTCCAGCTCACGATTGACAACAAACGGAAGTTTGATGATGGAAGATTTTGGTAAAAATTCTGCGGCACCCAAATTCAGAAATTCAGAAGCTGCATCCTCTGGAAGAAATTCTGTGACTAAAATTACTGGTAAATCAGGATTAATTTCTTTTACTCTAGTGATGACATAACGCCCATCAAAGTCAGGAAGATAAAAATCGGAAATCACTATGTCCCAAGTTTCGTCCGCAAGTCTTTGTTCAAATTCCGCCTTCCATTCAGCTCTTTCGGGAAAAATGGAAAACCCAAAATTTTGAAGAACCGATACAATCGCTTTGTAAGAAGCAAGAGAATCTTCAACAATCAAAACATTGAGTTTCTTTTGAATATCCATAGAATATTATTGATTGAAAAAACCAAATATTGGTAATTCCAAATCACCTAAAATTTCAGCTTTATGTCTGTAGGCAGTTCCACGACCTTCTGCAAGGGCAAACTTACCTTTAGAAAAATCATTGGGAGATAAATAAGGAGTATTGGTTTCTAATCGAATGAGTTTTTTCCCCTTTTCTTTTGCTAATAAAGATTTTAAATCTTCTGATTCCGATTCTATGATCTGAACAGATGCATCTAACGCGCGCTTCATTGTATTTTTACTCATAGGTCTATGATTGTTAATTTGGTGTATCACAATTCTATCAATACTTGGATCTAAAATTAATTCTTTAATTGGTTCGCCGTCCCCAATGCCACCATCCAAAAACTCTTGCCCCTGAAATTCCTGCACTTCATATAGAAAAGGAAAAGCAATTGAAGCCATCACTGCATCTAGAACATTCCCTTCCGTAATTAATTCTCTTTTGTTTTTAGAAAGGTTCGATACTGCAATTCCCAATTTAATCGATAAATCAGAGAACTTTTTATTTCCTAGATAGGGATATAAAATTTCGCGCGTGGCCTTACCAGTCAGAACTCCGCTATATCCATTGAGTCCCTTTTTGAATAAACGTCCGAGCATAGTCAAAGAATTCCCTTCCCAAAAATCCTTTTTCTTTAATCCCAAAACGAGGGATTCAAAATCTACCATCTCTCGCCCAGTGGCATACAAAGCGCCGATCATTGCTCCAGAGCTAGATCCTGTAACAATGGCAGGTTTAAATCCAATTTCTTGTAACCCGCGCACAAAACCCGTGTGTGCAAAAAAACCAAAAAAGGCAGATTTCAAACAAAGGGCAGAATACTTTTTAGGAAAAAAAAGTTCAATCATATGGTTTTACTAAGTTTAGATTCCTATGATTACTATGTCAGCTACGAAGTGATTTGGAAACCAAAACTTTTGTCATATCGTAAAACAAAACTCCGACAAAAGCAACCAGTATCGCTGTTGAAAACTGCAGGAAATTAAGTGGCACAAATCGAAACATTGAGTTCATTCCCGGCAAATACATAGACAACATAAGCACTCCGATCGTTCCTGAAAAAACATAACGAATGGTTTGATTGGGAATTCTCATTCTACTCCACATGGATTCATGTAAAGATCGATTCGCAAGGATTAAGAACAAATTCGAAAATACTAATGTAACAAAAGTGGCAGTGCTGACTACTTTCGGAGAAGAATTCCCTTTTAGAAATAATTCGGTGATCCAATAGGAAGAAACAACTGAAAATAAAGAAAAGGCACCTTGGATCAAAGAATTAATGAATAATTCTCGATCTAACAATGGCTCCGATGTTTCTCGTGGTTTCCTCTTCATAAGATCAGACTCAGCAGACTCTCTTTCAAAAACGATCGTACATGTAGGATCGATTACCATTTCCATAAATACTATATGGATGGCCGATAAAACAACGATCGGCCAATCGAAGATGATTGGGAAAAATGTTATACCTACAATAGGTATATGAACACCGATGAGGTAACCCAAAGCTTTTTTTAAATTATCAAAAATCTGTCTTCCTATGCGAACAGACTCTAATATGGATGAAAAAGAATCATCTAACAAAACGATATCGGCAGCTTCACGAGCTACATCTGTTCCGCGTTCTCCCATTGCAACACCAATGTTTGCTGTGCGTAATGCCGGAGCATCATTCACTCCGTCTCCAGTCATGGCCACTATCTCGCCATCAGCTTTTAACATTCGAACAATTTTCCATTTATCTTCAGGACTTACACGAGAAAAAATATTACACTTACGAATTACTTTTTGCATTTCTACTTCGCTAAGATTGGAAAATTCTTTTCCTGTATAAACTAGATGGGATTCCTTTAATCCAATTTGGTCTGCTATGTTTTTTGCTGTCTCAGGATAGTCTCCCGTAATCATGATCACTCGAATTCCTGATTCGTATGCAGTTTTTACCGCAAGCGGTACAATCTCTCGAATCGGATCCAAAAATGCGAGAAGACCATAAAAGCGAAACTTAGCTTGTTTTCTTTCTTCGGGAATTTCTAGCGACGGGGATTCTGATTTAGCGACACCAAGCACTCGAAATCCTTGTTTTGCTAGTTCATTTGTTTTCTGTGTCCATAATTCCAAATCTGATCCAGTAAAACTGCATAAATCAAAAACTGCCTCAGGTGACCCTTTTGCATAACTCACATAAAACTCACCGTCTTTTAGAACACGAACCATTGTTAAATGGTCTGGAGACAATGGAAAATCTCTAACTGATAATAACGCTGAGTCCTCTTTTTTTTCTAACAGGTCCCAACAATCCGAGATGGCAATATCCATCGGATCAAAACTGGGATGTTTGGAAGCACAATAAGCTATATGAAGTAATTCTTTTGTTTCATCCGACTGTTTCGTTTTTGGATTTAATTCGCATGTCTCCGATTTTGTTACAACAAACCCGACTTTCATTTTATTCTGAGTGATTGTGCCAGTTTTATCAGAACAAAGAACTGTAGCAGCACCTAAAGTTTCAATAATAGAAGACCGTCTAACTAAAACCTTTTTAGTGCTTAACCTAAAAGCACCTAACGCAAAAAATATGGTCATAACCAAAGGTAATTCTTCTGGCATCAAGCCAATGGCTAAAGTAAGTCCCGAAAGTAAACCCTGTAACCACTGGCTTCTGGCAATCCCAAAATAAAGAGCTAGAATCACACATAAAGATGCGGCAACAATAAATAAATTACGAACTAATCGAGCAACTTCTACTTCGAGTAAAGTTCTACCGACTGTTTCATCAGCAATTTTACGACCTATTTTACCAATCTCAGTTTGGTTACCAACGGCCGTTACTCGACATACTCCTTCCCCACTAACAACTAAAGATCCACAAAATACTGGACTAGATTGAGATTTGGTAACAGGCACAGACTCTCCTGTAAGTAAAGACTCATCACAGGAAAACAATCTGTCTGATATAAGTTCCGCATCTGCAGGAACTCTATCTCCCTCATTGAGAATTAATAAATCATCAAAAACAACATCCTTTCCTTCAATACGAAGAATTTGCCTGTCGCGAATCACATTTGTTCTTGGACTAGCAAGGGAACGTAAAGCAGAGATCGCCGTCTCCGTTTTCTTTTCTTGGATAAAAGTGATGGTTATAATTCCGATTACGGAGCATAATAATAGGAGTGCCTCTCCCCGATCTCCTAGGAGTAAATAAACGATACTTATGGAAATGAGAAGCAGAATCATTGGTTCCATGACCACTCCAAGTAACATCTGGAAGATTCCCTTTTTTTTGGAAGAGCTGATCTCATTGGCACCATACTTTGTACGGTTTTTTCTAACCTGTTCTTGGGTTAATCCCATAAGGATGTATTCAGAGATTTGTTTTGGTATTGAAGGCATATTCTTTTTGATTTGGTCTTGTATTTTAATAGAATTCTGTTTAACATTCTAGAATGTGCGATACATCTCTTGCCACTGAAAAATTTACTAAGACTCAAAAAAGAATCTTTGCCAAAAACTCGGATCGCGAACCAAACGAAGCACAATCCATACTCCACGTCCCTCGTTTTGAACATGAAAAAGGTTCCTTATTACGCACAACTTTTATAGAAATTCCTCAAACTCCTGTTACATACGAAGTATTTTTAAGTAAACCCTTCCATATGTGGGGGGCCGAAATGGGTGTGAATGAGTTTGGAGTATGCATCGGAAATGAAGCAGTTTTTACCAATGTAAAAATTCCCAAAAAGAATAACGGTTTAACGGGGATGGACTTAATTCGATTGGCATTGGAGCGATGTAAGTCTGCTAGAGACGCATTGTTTTTGATTACGGAATTATTAGAAACTTATGGTCAAGATGCTTGTGGTGGATATGAAAATAAGGCCTTCTTTTACCATAACAGCTTCATCATTGCCGATCGAACGGAAGGTTACGTTTTAGAAACCGCAGATAAATTCTGGGTAGCAAAAAAAATAGATTCTTTTTATGCCATTTCAAATGGACTTACCATTGGCTCCGACTTTGAATATTCCTCTCCAAACCTCATTGACAAGTTAAGAAAAAAATCCAATAAAGAATTTTCTTTCAAAGATCATTTCAGTGATCATTTTTACACTTACATGAGCCATTGCCAAGACAGAAGAAATTTACATGAGAAAACGGCAGAGAGTTTAGAAAAAGAAACAGAACGTTATACAATCAAACAAGCAATGGAAACTTTAAGAACACATTCGATTGAGATTGATGAATTCGAACCTTCTTCTTCATCAATGAAATCACTTTGTTTGCATGCAACAGGACCAACCACACCCAATCAAACCAATGGCAGCCTAATCGTAGAATGGGATACATCAGAAACAAACCAAGATCCCCTTCGCGTATTATATACAGGGACTTCCACTCCATGCCTTAGTTTGTTTAAACCATTCTATTTTGGTACAAAAAATTTCATAGGATCTTCAAGTTTAACTTCCCATGCAACATATTCAGAAACCTTATGGTGGTTACACGAATCAATTGCAAGAAAATCAAATTTTGATTACCAAGCGGTGCGGTCAATTTTATTACCATCTTTGATTGGATTACAAGATTCCATAATCAATATCTCAAAAGAATTTCTTTCACAACAGAAAAAAGAAGAGGTTCAATGGCGTTTTTTAAAGGATCATGTCAACATTCTAAAGAAAATTGATGAAGAATTAATTCAGTCTAAAATCGGAAGGAGTCGTTGGCAAAATCCTCTCTTTCAAATTTACTGGTCAGGACAGAATCGGAAACTAAAGATCCCTTTCTCCAAGTAAAAGGATCAATAAATCGTTGACATTGGTTCCTGTGGCTCCTGTGAATAAAAGGGAATTTGTATCTTTTAATACAGGATAGGAATTGGACTCAGCCAGTTCTTTTCTCACATCCCAACCTTTATTTTTCATTTGTGACAAAGTTTTGGGCCCAACGATCCCGCCTGCAGCATCGGTTGGTCCATCCGTTCCGTCCGTTCCACATGATAAGAATAACCAATCTCGATTGATGCAAATAGATTCGGATAAGATTGCCATCCGCAGAGTTGTTTCTTGATTTCTCCCCCCTTTTCCATTCCCACGCACAGGACAAACCAATTCACCACCCAAGAGGATGGCTTGTTTTTGATTATTTTCATTAGCCAAAATTAACTCACCTAACATACGCTTTGCTGTTTCTTCGCTAGAAAGATCCCAAGAATCAGAGATGACTTTTACATTATAACCTAAATTTTTAGCAGTATTTTCCATAGTGGAAAGAGAAGTAAATAAATTTCCCGTAACATAATATATGCTACCTGGATAAGTAGGTCCAGAAGCAATCACTGCTGGGTCGTCACCTAATACATCTGATATGGCAAGTGAATACACTTTTAAATTTGGATTGAGATGTTTAAGAAGTTTACCTGCTTTTACTGCAGAATATTTTTTTCTCTCCGCATTGATTTCATAGATAGACAGTCCCGTCTTTAGTAATTTTTCATTTAATTGAATTAGGTCATCCAAAACAAATCCCTCTTCCGGAATCTCAAAAAGACTTGAGCCACCTCCCGATAACAAAACTACCAATTGATAACTTCCATCCAAACTTAAAAGTTCCTGCAAAACTTCCCTTGAATACAGTTCCGTATTTTTATCGGGGATAGGATGCGATGCTTCTCTGCATTTCCAAACTCCCATTTGACCCTTAGTTTTAAATTCATTAGGGAGGTGTTCGTATTTTGTAAGGATAAATCCACTATCAACAGAAAAGGACTCCTGAAAAGATAAAGCCATAGTAAAGGCAGCTTTTCCCAATGCAAAAACATATGTCTTTTTATTTGAATGATTTAACTCATCCTTTAAATCTGGGTGTAAATTCCAAAATCTCTGAGAAAGATACTTGGGTGTTGCCGCTCTGACTCCCTCCCAAAAAAGAAATTCAATATCCTCCCTTAATGAGTTCACTTGTTTATTTCCGCAATTTTGCCTGAATAGAATCATAACGGATGCCGGACACAGTCAATTGACCAAATTCCAATACATCTGTCGGGCAAAGTGAAACACAAGCGGAACATCGAACACATTGCACGCTATCCATCGGGATTCCTCTACTAGCGTATCCCATAACATCAATCCCTTGATGACAATTTTTTGTACAAATATTACAAGATATACATTTCTTTTTATCAGAGAATATACGAAATTTGCTAAATTTTGCATATATATGCATAAGAGATGCCAATGGACAAAACATCCGGCACCAGATCCTTCCAGAAAAGAGGAAATAGAATCCCACTCCCACAATACCTGCCAAACCTATATCGACTACAATGTCATAAATCCATTTCACAGAATCTGCAACGGACTCACTCAAAGCTAAATTAGTATTGATTCCCTTACCATAGACGCCAACTAACTTTAGCAATGTTAGCAAAAAAGCAATTAAGAGAATGTATTGGCCAGAATGTTCCAATCGGTAGGCCCATTTTCCATGTGGCATTTTTTGCCTATGTTCATCACCTAATGTTTCCGCAAGGCCTCCGCAAGAACAAATCCAACCGCAGTAAGCACCCTTTCCATATCGATAAACTAAAAAAGGAATAAAACCAAAACTAAACAATATACCATAACCTAACCAAAAACCAGTGATGCCCCCATCATACAAAACACCCATACTTAATGGCCAAGCTAATATAAATCCGTAAGCTTTCCAGTAAGCATCATTTGGAAAGACCTCAGTTCGAATATAACCTTCTGGACTTCCTAAATAACCTGAATCCCCGAGAGCTGGCAAAATTAATTCAGGTAATAAAAACAGAAAAAAAATTTGTATAAAAATCAAACTAATCGTTTGATAAAAAACATAATCAGTTTTTCGAATCAAAATTCTTCGAATACCAAAAACCAAAATAGTCAACGAATATAACATGGTATAGTGGAAAGATGGAAATTTTCCCAAAAATATTTGATTCCAATAAGTTGCAGAAAAATAAACAAAAAGAAAATATAAAAAAGCAAAAAGAAGATAACTATTCCTAATAAAAACCCAAGGTTGAAATATACCGGTTCCATGTTTTAATTTTGAAAACAGAAATAAAGTGAACGAAAGAATGGATATAAAACCAAAACTTGTGGCTAATGGAGAGAACCAACCCGGCCCATAAAAAGAAGCCTTTCCAAAATAAGCAAGTGCAGCAAAAGAAAATAAAGAAACAAATCCTAACCAATCAGAAAGCGATTTTTCATTTTGAATTTTGATTCCTAGCCTTTTTAGAAAAGGAATTGGTGGAGTTGTTCCGATTAAAATATAAACTAAATCAGATTTGAATTTTACAGCAGATGATTGCGTTTTTACAAAAATGTTTTTTTCTGAAATTTCTGTAACCTCAGATTCCAACAAAAGTTTAACTTTTCCTTCTTCGATTAAATTCTTTAAACGATTTAAATTTTCCGCTTTAGGTCTTTGAAGATTTTTCCCTCGGTGTATCAGACAAACTTCATTCGCATAACTAGAACAAGCAATGGCAGCTTCAACAGCACTATCACCACCTCCTATGATTGCTACAGACTTTTCCTTGGCATCATAAGGATCAAAGAGGCGATAAAACACAGAGGGAGAGGACTCTCCCGCTACTCCTAAACGTTTTGGGTCTCCCGATTTTCCAATCGCAATCACAACGGAGTTCGTTAGATAAGAATCTCCTGATTCGGTTTTAACAATATAAAGAGAACCGTTCGCTTCAATCGATGTGACTCGTTTCCCGAGCTGCAATTCGATTGGTTCTTTTTTTAATAACAGGTTTAAATATTCCAGTAACTCTTCTTTTGTAGAGTTTTGAATTTTGATTTTAGATAAAGATTCGATTTCCTTGGGTTCTGCAAAAATCGGCTTATTTTTAGGATAACTTTGGATGGTTTGAAAAGGTAAGTTTGCTTCCAAAACAACATATTTTTTTCCTAATTTGTTTGCTTCATAAGCACAAGACAAACCAGCAGGACCTGAGCCGATAATGACAGCATCAAAACAGTCTGCTTTGTTTTCTCGTATGTGTTCCCAAACTTTGACACCGCTTTCCGCAGCTAATTTCAAAAGCGGAACTCCCGTTAGATCTCCTATAATAAATACGTTAGGGAGATTTGTTTCATAAGTATCAGAAATTTCGGGGTAAATTTCTACTGAGCCTGTAGGCACTGATTTGGTTAACCAATGAAAATAAGAAGAAGGCCACATACTATACAATTGGACTTCCATTCATAAAAAAAGAAATGAATTTAATTGATAAGAGGAAGTTTGATCGTAATTTTTGTTCCTTCTTTCGGTTTGCTTGTGACTTGCAGAGAACCTCCTTGTTCTTTTAGTAATTCCATACAGACAAGAAGCCCAAGACCAGTACCTTTCTCACCAACGGTTCCAAATCGCGACGTAAATCTTTTACCTTCCAGTATTTTTCCTAACAAATCTTCGGTCATACCAACGCCATTGTCTTCAAAAGAAATTTCGATAAAGGGAAAAATCGGTTCAACATCTATCACTACCGTTCCATTGGGATGAGAATATTTTATCGCATTAGATAAAATATTACGCAATACAGTAGCGGTCATTCGTTCATCGCAAAATACTAAATACTCATCAGCAATTTTTGTTTCAATGTGAATTCCTTTTTCTGCTGCTTGCATATTTAAAATTTCAACTGCATTTTGGATCATCACAGATAAACTCAATTTGTTTGGATTACATTGTGTTTTTTTAGTTTCATTCCGAACCCAATCAAGTAGGTTTTCTAATACCAAATATGTTTGGTTCGTACTTTTTTTCAGTTCTTTCAAAGCAAAGATCAACTCCTCCCTTTCCGGCAATGAAGTTGTTAAATATCCTAAAAAAGTGCTCATCGTTCCGATTGGTCCTTTTAAGTCATGCGCCAAAATAGAAAAAATCCTATCCTTGTGATCATTTATCCGAATCATTTCCTTTTGAATTCGATTGATATTTCTTAAAAAATAAAACATAAATAAGGCGACAAAAGACAAACAAGAAACAACAGAATTGATACGAAACAAATCCCTTACTTCTTTATGATACAGAAGTGTTCCTTCTGCAAATATACCAGGAGATCCGAAAAACTCGAACCAAAGATAAAATACCGTATTCATAAGGAAAACAAAAAGGATCAACCACTTCTCTTCGTAAGGAAAAATCACAAAAGGTACAATAGCAAACATCAGAAAGTAATAATAAAACCCTCCAGAAGTTCCAAAACTAACTGTGGAAACAAAAAACAACGGAACAGAAATGGTGAATACCAAAATGATTCGTGCAAGAAAATACTTCTCCTTCGTATTCAAATATAAAACAAAGACCAACAAAGAAATGACCATCACATGAATGACATTCATGAATTGGTAATGAGGAGCACCGGCAATCACAAAGAAAATTGAATATTGAATGTTAGAGAATATTCCCAAAACAGAAACCAAGTTGGAGAGTTGAACTCGAACAGAAGAATCTAAACTTAGCTCTTCTGTAACTCCTAAATTGAGTAATCGACGAATTCCTAATTTATCAATTAAGTTACTCATTTGATATCAATCGTAAAATATGTTACATCATCTGACAAACGAAATGCAAATTTCCGTATATCCTTTTTAATTTTTTCATTCAGATCATATATAGAAAGGTTTAAACCACCAATTAATTGTTCTTTTAAACGAGATTCTCCGTATAATTCACGAAGTTTATTCTGGCTTTCCGTAATCCCATCTGTATAAAAAAAGAAACGATCCCCCGACTCAAGTTTCCGAGAAAACGTCTCCACCGAAACATCCTTTTTCCATCCCATAATGGGTCCCCTACCCGTAAGTGGTGCCAAGGAATGGGAAACAACATTCATTATAAAAGGACTTGGATGACCCATTACCGAATATCTCATCATGGATCTCTCTAAATCGAAATGACAGGCAACTGCCGTGATATAGTTTTTCTCAACCACAGGTAACATCTTTAAATTTAGCTCTAACAAAAAAGAACCAGGATCCTTTTCTTTCGGAGCTATCTCCAAAAAATTTACTTTTAACATGCTGGCAATGAGGGCTGCCGCAATGCCATGCCCCAATACATCACATAACAAAAAACTAATGGATGAATCATCGTGAATATAGTAATCAAAATAATCACCGCCAATTTTTTCCATTGGCATAAAAACAGAAGCGACCCGAAGAGTTTTATGATCAAATTCCATAGGAGGAATCAATTTTGATTGTAAACCTGCGGCAATTACCAAATCATCATGTAATAGTTTAAATTGTTTATGTAGCTCTTGGGTACGAAGGGTTACAAGCATCTCCAACGACTCATTTAAATTGCGAAGTTCTTTTCTTGTCCTTGCACTTTGCAAAGCAATGGCAAGAACCCCCGAAAATAAAAAAGTCAAAATTCCATATTGTGTTAAATAATCATTTTTCCCAGTAAGAACATCGGTAATGACATCGGCAATTCCAAAGAAAGTTGCAACAAGAGCTCCAAGAGAAACAACAACCGCTTCTGATGTTTTTTTATAATTTTTTGCTAGCAACTGTATAAGGATAGGAATCTTTACGGCAAGTAAGACATACCAAAGGTAAACTAAATAAAATCGACTATCGGGATCCATCGGAAATAACTGAATGATACCAAGAACCACATCTAAAAAAAAAGTTATCACCGCAAGTTTTGTAAGTCGCCTATCGAAAAGTGTATAAACAAATAACAGGATAAAGACGGGAAATACAAATTGGCAAAAAAACAATAAACGCACCAAAATTTCAGGTGGGACCATCAGAAAATGAATTTTATTTAAAACAGGCAATCGCCAACCTACGAAAAGAACAGCAGTTCCGGCTAAATACAAACCAGATTTTGAAGACCTATTTAAAGCATAACCAATTCCTTGTTGTAAAAAAATTCCGAAGAATAAAGCTGCAATTAAAATTTGGTATACATCTTCGAATACCATTTTGTCTTTAATCTGGTCTTGATTTCCAAAAATGGGAACAGAACGAAACAATCCACACCTAAACTGTGTTTCACGACATTCTACTTCAACTACTAATTCATTTTCTTCTTGTTTTAGAAATGAAATAGGTATTTCGTAATAACGAACCTTATGCCAATATGGATAATAGTCGGGTGTAAAACTACCTGTAGAACCGATAGACTTTCCATTCCAAAATGTTTGGTCAGCAGATTGAATACGATCCATATAAATTGCCTGTGAATGCTCAGGGAGGTTAGAAATAAAAATTTTTAATCGATACTTTCCGCGTATTGGAACCTTATATCCTTGTTCCGTTAATGGAACTCCGACAAATATTGGCTTAACGCTTGTTTCACCTTCCTTTTGGAAAGTCCAACCTGATTCTAAAGATGCTACTTCGGAATATATTGCGTGAGAGGAAAGGAAGATGAAGAACCAAAGGAATTTCATTGTTTTGTCCTGGGAAAACTAAAACTCCACTCTTGAAGAAAAAAGAAATGTAGAGGTTTCATAGATTCTCCCGGGGAACACCGGAAGGATTGAATTAAAATTTAGAAGAACTGCAAGAATTTTTTAAACTGAGACAAACACGATGACTCAGTTTCCTTAAGAAGATTTTCCATTGAGCCTCTATCCAACTACCTCTTTTGGATTTCGGGAACCCATAGAGAGGTTTTGAGAATTTAGACTAAATCAAATTTGAGATCAATTCCAAGCAAATGATATTTTAGATTGAGTCTAATTATTGACAAAAAAGAGCAAACGCAGAAGGTGAAACTGAAATGGATCTAAGTTACCAAAAAACCAAGGAACTCCTCGAATCCCACGGGATTCGACCGACTTCACAAAGATTGGAAATGGCCCACTTACTTTTGGAGCGCCACCAACACCTCTTTGCTGAAGAAGTGTTTCATTTGGTCAATTCCCACTTCCCACACGCATCTAGAGCCACTATTTTTAATAACCTCAAACTCTTTGCAGAAAAGGGAATGCTCGGTACTTTGGAATTAAAAAGTGGGGTCACCCATTTTGACTCAAATATCGGTCCACACCACCATGCTCTGAATGAAGAAACCGGTGAGATTACTGATGTGGAAATGAATGAAGAACTGGAATCTAAAGTGTTAGAAGAACTGACAGAAAGTTATTTCCATAAAACGGGAAAAAAACTAGAATCTGCTAAGCTTGTCATCACCCTCCGAGGGAAATAAAATCCTTCGTTAAAATGCGAACCACTTATCCTTCCATAGCTATTTGTGGGATCGGTTCTGTTACAGTCACTATCATTTATGCTCTTTACCAAAATCAGATTCCTTTTAAGATCCTTTGTCGTAACCAAACTAGATTTCAATCTCTAACGGAAAATCCCATTAGTTTCCAAGGCCCCAATGGAAAAGTCGTTAGGATTGAACTAAACAATCACCTAACAATGACCAAATGTGACCAGGATAAGTTTGATTATATTCTCATTGGTTGTAAAAATCAAAATCTTTCGGAATATTTGGATGAAACAAAATCATTACTGAAATCAAACGGGAAATGGATTTTGATTCAAAACGGAATTCCTGAACTACAATTCCAATCCTACGAAAGTAAAATCATCGGTGGAGTTGTGGGTTGGAATACCCAAACCTTATCCAAACATACTTATTTCCAGTCCAATATAGGTAGTTTGATTCTTGGCGAGGCGCAAGGATCCGAACCTGATTCTTTTTGGAAAAAAATTCTTACTCCTTTCATTCCCGTAATATTGACCGATGAACTTAGCGGATACCGTTGGCATAAACTAGCAATTAATTCCATCATCAATGGACTTGCAGCTGCAAAACAATTAAGTTTAGGTGGACTATTTCTCAATCGACAATCAAGGATAGAAGCCTTAGAAACTCTCACAGAAATTAAACTTGTCATGAACCGGTTGGAAATCAAGGAACGAGTAGTCCCAGGATCTGTTTCCATACAAAAATTAGGTGGTGGTCCAGGTTCCCTACCTCGATGGATTTGTCATTTGATCCTTATCTTGCTTGGCCTAAAATACTTTAAGATTCGAACTTCAATGGTTCAAGATTTGGATGCACATCGGAAAACAGAAATTGATTTTATCAATGGCGAAGTTGTCGATAAAGCGAAAGAGTTGGGAATTTCTGTATCTAGAAACGAATGGATTGTTCGAAAAATTAAAGAATTGGAATTAGCCCAGTAATACTACTGGGTAAGAATTTTAGTTTATTTACCCAAACGTAATAGTTCTGAAATGGAATGATTTGCTTCCAATGGATGGCGCAACTTTTCTTCTGTTTGAATGATGTATTGGTTTCGTCGACCATCTTTACTTTTCTCTAAGATGCAAGCATCAACCAAATCTTTGACAATAGCTTGAACGGCTCTCTCTGTAATACCAACTAACAAAGCCACATCTTTTAATCTCATATCAGGATCTTTGCTTAGACAAATCAAAACATGAGCATGGTTTGATAGAAAGGTCCATTGGCCTCCTTTTTTAATCATTTCTTGTGATGTTCTTTTAGGATCTTTGGTCATTCTTTATAAAAACGAATATGTTATTTTATTCATAATCTAAATTCTTCGATGATGAACTTACATAAGTCTCAAAGTTCACACTACCTAAAGCAAAAAAATTGTAAATGAAGAAACGTTTACTTCCTAACTCACAGGGGTTAGGTTATTTCGTCTGTCCATTTGAAGTTTCTAACCAACCAAGCCCAATAAATGAATAAAAATTGGAAGGGTAACCTGGCATATAAAGCCCAAATGGGAACTCCATAATCTTTACCGTCTAAGGCTGTTAACAACATGTTTATATTCGCAGGATAGATGGCGAGTAAAAGGAGGATGATTCCATAACTTGCCATCTTCCGCATTCTTTCGTAGAGAACCAAGGAACCTAAGGTAATTTCAGCGAGCCCACTCGTCACATTCAAAAGTTCGTGAAATGGCAGATAGTCTGGCATCATTTCTAGATAAAATTCTGGAGAAAAAAAATGGTTGGCTCCAGCGATTATGTAGAAAGCCCCGAGAGAATACACGAGAAATTTTTTCATCACCGAACTTAAGCACAATGTTAAAAAAAATCATTACAAATTTTGATCGGACCGAAAAATGACCTCCTTTTCTTTTGGGCTCCCCCGGGTTTGAGATCCCAGTCAAATTTAGGAAGGTATTTTTACCAGTTGGTCAGGCAACGATTCGCCCTTCTTTTGATTTATAATGTCCGAGCTTCTCTTCCAATCGCTTCCTACTTTTGATCGTAATTCGATTCGGTTCAATGACCAGGTTTGTGTCACTTAGGAATTCCTGGATGGTCTCCTGTTTTACTTTAATGATTCCACACATATTACAAAGTTCTTCCATTTGGATATAAATCGTATGTGGGTTGGCTAAACTTTCATCCAGGTTTCGACCCAAACGAATGTCTTGGTCCCGGATCGAATTATATAAATAAGCATAAAGCCGGATGACCGGAGTCTTCAATCGAAGGATTACCAAACGTTGGTGGGAAAACCAAATCCGTCGTGCAATACTTTCAAATATTTTTTGTAACAAGGAAGGACCCACCGACTCAAATAAACTTTCAGAGGTGACACGAAGGATTTTACTTTTGGTTTCGGTGATGGCCGAGGCCATACGCGGAGCATTGTCAATAAGAGACATCTCTCCGAAAATTTCTCCCGGACCTAAAACATCGATTACATATTCAAAGCCGCGAACGATCCCGAATAGTTTGACATTCCCCTCTAACACAACGTAGATTTCGTTGTTCTTTTCACTTTCTACAAAAAGAATTTCTCCAGCGTCCAAGGAGGCCTGCATACTATCCCAGACAAAAGGTTTGTAATTGGATCCAATGGACCTAAGTAAATCCGTAGCCTCTGCCACATTAGCCGTAGAATTGTTTTCCCTGGACCATTTTAGAAACGCTTGTAAAGAGTAAGCGGCTAAGTTTGGTTTTTGCCAAGTTAGATAAGTTCTTGCGTTTAAGACCAAACGTTCTGGGTGGTATTCGCGGTCTGCGGGTTTGTTGGCCTTAGATAGGTGTTTTTGTAAGGTTCGAAGCTCCCTAGAATAAAGACCTAATATCTTCATTGCAAGTTCCTTTCTCTCTTTTAAATAAGAACCCAAAAGTCGGATGGGAATTTGAACTAACTCCACATCAGTATCGGCAAACAAAGTCACCAAAAATCGATGTTCGGTGAGGGCAGAAACTAGACCGAAACTATCCCCTGCTTCGTAAAAAGAAAGCTCATGGTCAACGACAATATGCTCCGAATCGACCGAAACCCGGCCTGATCTTACAATAAAAAAATTTCCTGTATTGACGGAATTCTGCACAACGATGGCAGCACCTTTCGAATAATTAACAACTTTGATTTCTTCTGCAGACACTGAATCAAAAATATTTGTTTAGAAGGTAACCAGTCAAACACTTAAATCTTTGATGTGATCTGCTCCCAAATCAAATCGTACACTTTATTAGCAGAAATTTCTTTTCCGGGATAAGGTTTGTCCGAGGAAAATAATGCGTAAAATTCCTTTTTCTCATGATTTGCCCCGTGGGAACCTTTTACCAAATTTGCATCCAAAGGAATTACATCCATAAGGTAGCGAAAACCTAGTTTTTTTTGTAATATTTTTAGCCCTACTCGCATTTTAACTGCTGGCTTTTCGGGATCTAAAAACAGCTCACATGGATCATATCCAGGTTTTTTATGAATATCCACCAAACGAGCATAATCTGGCGCATTTTTATCATCTAACCAGTGATAGTAAGTAAACCATGAATCAGAATCTGCTACCAAAACAAGATCCCCAGAACGAACGTGATTTATATTGTATTTCTTTTGCGATTTTTTATCTAAAACGAAGGAAATACCTGGAATGGTTTTTAAAATCCTTTCAACTTGCAATTGGATTTCGGGGTCTTTACAGTAGATATGACAGATTTGGTGATCCGCTACTGCAAAAGCCTTAGATGCACCAGGATCTAAAAGTTCATACCACCGCTCCTTCCGAACCGAAAGAAAACCATTTTCCCTTAGAATTCGATTGATGTGAATGGGGCGATGCACAGGAGTAATTCCATATTCAGAAAGCAAAATGATTTTTGTATTTCGTCTTTCGTAATATTCGATTAATTGTTTAAGGACAGTATCAATTTCCAAAAGTTCTTTTCGAATCTTTGGAAGATCGGGTCCCGATTTTTGCAAACAATAATCCAAATGCGGAAGGTAAACCAATGTGAGTGTAGGATTATATTTTTTATCAACCAATATTGTTGCATCTGCAATCCATTGTGTAGATTTTATATTGGCATTTGGTCCCCAGAAATGAAAAAGAGGAAACTGGCCAAGTTCTTTTTGTAATTCATCTCGTAGTTCAGGAGGATTAGAATAACAATCAGGTGCTTTTACCCCGTCTGCATGATACTGTGGCCTTGGTGTCACCGAATAATCAGCACTTGCGTACATATTGTACCACCAAAACATTTTGGAACAAGTAAAGTTTGGATCTACCTTCTTAGCCCTTTCCCAAATTTTTTCACTCTCTACAAGATGATTGGATTGTTTCCAAAATTTAATTTCAGAGTCTTTATGATCATACCAACCATTACCGACAATTCCATGTTGGTTCGGCCATTTTCCAGTAAGATAAGTGGATTGCACACTGGTAGTCACAGAAGGAATCATAGGTTTAATCAATAAGGTATTTCTTTTTTCCAAAAACTGTTTTAAAAAAGGTGTGAACTCACAAACCAAATAAGAACTAAGTCCTACAACATCTATCACTACTGTTTTTTGAAATGAAATTGTTTTTGTTTTTTTCATTCGACAACCTTCAGATTTGTTTCACTTTCTAAAATTGATTTCACCCATTGTAATTCACGGATAATAGATGTTACTATCGGAGTCTGTAATTCTTTTGGCAGTACTCCCCATGTATATGTTTCCACTTCCAAAGAATTGGTTAAAAAAAAATCTTTTTGTAAATTCAATATTTCAATCAATTCACTTTGGGTTGAAGATAACATTCCAAATGAATCTAAAAATACAGGAACATGAAAATGGATTCTCCATTCTTCAAATGGCCTAGCACCTCTCAGTAATGCATAAGGCAAATCAGAAAAAGAAACTAATTGCCCATCTTCTGATTGAATAATTACTTGGTGCAAATATGTCGGTTCGTCAAAACTAGAAAGCAAATCCAAGGTAGGTTTAGGATCTTTGGAAAACTTTGCTTTTAAAGCAGAACTGATTTGAATTCTGCCAATTTGAATCAAATTTTCTTTCAAAAGCCAAACAATAGTTTTGTTTTTTTCAAAACTTACTGCGGAATGACAAACATCGAGACAAATTCGGATATGATTCTTAACTTTTCCTTCGGTAGCTTCCTTTGTGAATCCCCATTTAGATTGGATTTCAGGAAGAGCCGTTGGGAGAAGTACATCCAAATACCACTGAATCCAAAGTTCTACATTCCCTAAAATACCATCTGGCTCAGGTTCCATATCTAAATGCAAAACTTGCCCGGTATCCATTTGGACCTGAATCAAATGATGAAGAATTTTAATTATATTTTGAGTGGAAGCTCTTACTCTTTGTTTTCTTTCGAAATCTGTTATGTCAAAAAACTGATACGAAATTGGTGGAGTAGAAACGCCTCCCTCTAATTCTTTCGGTAATAATTGCGATAAAATGGAAAACAAACGAAGAGTATAATCCAATCTTTCGTTTGTGGTCCAATCGGGTTTATATACATTCTCCTTAACGGTTGTTTTATGGAAATTTCCATAAGGAAAACCGTTAATTAAAAAAACATAAAATCCTTCGTTTTTTAACCAAGTTTGAAATTCATAAATGTTACTCGGTTTTATAAGTTCCAAGGATGCCTCATTACCCAATCTGAGGCCAATACCCATTGGTGCATTAGGAGATAAATTTTTACGAACGAGTGGAAGATTCTCTTTAAGTTGCAAAAAATGTTCAGACCAAGATTCCCCTGGATGAATATTAGAACAATATGTTAGATGTCCGTATTTAGTTCTCATATATAGTTTTCTAAAAAATTTACTGAGGCATCTAATGTTTTCAAATCCATTTCATGCACCTCAAGGGTTTTTCCAATTTCAGCTAACAATACAATTGTGAGTTTCCCCCCCAGATGTTCTCTAAATTCTTCTAAACCCGAATATAAATTCCCTTTATCACCTTCCGATAATTGCGGATGATAGATCAAAAATCCAAGTGTTTTCAATAAAGAAAGAATACGTATACAATCGTCTAACGACAAAAATTGTTTTTGATAAGAGTAAACTGTATCCAGAGCCATACCAATCGCCACGGCCTCACCATGCCTTAATGAAAACTGACTAAGGTATTCTAATTTATGCGCAGACCAATGTCCAAAATCCAAAGGACGAGAAGATCCAAACTCAAATGGGTCTCCACTTGCAATATGATCCATATGAAGTTTAGCACAACGATGGATCAGATAAGCCATTTTATCTAAATTACGATTTTGTAATTCAATAGCATTCACCTCAATCCAATGAAAAAAATCCTTATCCTTAATGAGTGCCACTTTGATGGCCTCAGCCATGCCAGAACGCCAATCTCGATCATCCAAAGTTTCTAAAAATTGAAGATCATTAAAAACAGCAACCGGAGGTGCAAAGGTTCCGAGGAAATTTTTTTTACCTTGGTGGTTGATACTATTTTTCACCCCTACACCAGAATCGTTTTGTGAAAGCACAGTCGTCGGGATACGAATCAAACGAATTCCACGGTGGGACACTGCCGCAACGTATCCAACCAAATCGAGAAGTGCTCCTCCTCCAATGGCAAGGATATATGAATGTCTATCAACTCCACAAGCATCAACAGCATTCACTAATGATTCCCAAAGTTGTTGGTTATTTTTACAATCTTCCCCACCAGAGATAGGAAGTATATCTCCTGTTAGTCGGACAATGGTTTTAAAATTTTGAAAATAACTTTTAATTTCTGAAACCAAATTCGGAAAATAATGGATCAGTCTTTCATCAAGCACCACCAGGGCTTTTTTGACAAGATCCGATTTGTAATCAGAAATAAAAAAATCTTTTAAAACTGGATTGTCTTTTTTAAAGATCCCTTTGGTAAATTGAACCGTATATCTATAAGTAATTTGAAATTCTGAAGAAAGAGGTGAAAGCGAATTTTCTATCATAATTTTTTTTAGGTAACAGAAAATGTTTTTGCTAAAACGAGTGAAAGTGGTAATAAACAAAATATCACAATGGCTACCGATATAAACCCGAAACTCGCTGCAAAAGAAGCATTCAAAAGAATGAGGGTAATCACACCCATTTTGACTGCCTTACCAATCATGGGCCCAATGGGATTTCGGTAAGCGCGAAGTAGTGGCGGAAATACCATCGTTATGTGTAAAACAACAAAAGGTGAACTCTTCATCAAATGTCCAAGTTGGAAGGACAAAATGGAAATACAAAGAAATACGATAAGGTATAAAACTCCAGCAAATAACAAAGGAAGCTTTTTTCCACCGTGGACTTCCCCTCGACTCACCATTGTGATGGCTATGATATAAAAAATAGGAAGTAAGGAAAGGGCAATTTCGAATGTTTTGATTTCTGACACCAAACTCATTCCTAAAATCAAATTTCCACCGCGACACATTCCCATCACAACTGGGCCAAATACAGAATGGTGCTTCGCAAAACGATTGTAAGTTAGAACAAGAACAATAATACCTAAAGCAATCCATCCACTTTGCATTTGGTAAAAAAAAGCAAAACCTAGGCCCACCACTAAAAGCAAACTACCGAAAACCAAAGCAGATATTTTTTTAACCTTTCCGCTTGGAATCGGACGTTCTGGTCTTTCTTTTGTATCAATCTCTATATCGAAATAATCATTTAAAACTACACCTCCACCATATAAACCTATGGTGGAAAGTAATAAGAAAATGGGAGAATGGTCTCTCCAGACAAATCCAACGATAGCCATACCAGCAAGTATATCAGCTACTGCTGTTACTACATTTGCTGGTCGAAATAGTGTAAGGTAAGCTTTTAAATTCATTTATTGGATGAAGAGAGAATTTTTATCTAATACTGGTTGTTGGCCACCACGAAGGATGGAGTTACCATGAAACTTAGCATTCGGATCAAGTTGGAAGTCCGATTCAAAATCAGTTACATCAATCTGACCACTTTTTGCAAATGCATCAATAGCATTTTGGTAAGTAACCATACGAATCACCTCAAGTGGGATACCTTTTTGTTTCATTAGCGCAGCAGTCTTCGGAATGGCAAGAGGATCCGAAATGCCCCAGTCCGCACTTGAATTGATCATAATTCTTTCTTGTCCGTATTTTTCAACGACAGCAACCATCCTCTCATTCCCCATTTTGGTAAAAGGATAAATGGTAAAGGCTGCCCAAAATCCTTGGTCTAACACTGATTTAACGGTTTCTTCGTTGTTATGATCAACGACAACCCAAGATGGATCCAGTCCATGTTCTATAGCAATCGACATACTCCTTTCTGTTCCTCTTTTTTTATCTCGATGAGGAGTATGTATCTGGACAGGCAATTTTGCTTTTTTAGCTAGTTCTAACTGTAAACGATAGTATTTTTCTTCCAATGGAGTTTGGTCATCAAATCCAATTTCGCCAATCCCAACAACACCTTCCTTATAAGCAAATAAAGGTAAAATTTCCATTACTTCTTCCGCAAGACGCTCGTTATTTGCTTCTCTTGAGTTTAGACCCATCGTACAATAATGTTTAATACCAAATTGAGAAGATCGAAATCTTTCCCAACCAACAAGACTACTATAATAATCTTTAAAACTGGAAAGTCCGGTCCTTGGCTGCCCTACCCAAAATGCCGGTTCAATGATGGCAACAATTCCTGCTTTTGCCATCATTTGGTAATCGTCAGTGGTTCTCGATACCATATGAATATGGGGATCGAAAAATCGCATTCCTTGGATTAGATTTTTGTAATCATTCCATAACATTTCTGTATGTGTTGGATGCTCAATAGAAGAGGATATAGATTCAAAGTGAGAAGGATTCTTGGATGTTTCTTTATGATTTTGGCACATAAAAATTTGATTCAGGGATGGGTTCTATATTAGACCAATCCAACTCTCCATTTTTTATAGATAATTCTAGATCTGGATATTTAGATAATAAGTTATGGACATAGGGATTTTTGGACTCAAAACATACAAGAGCTGCTGTTTCTCTCTCTTCTTTCCTTTCAGAATCCAAAAGGTCCAGTAACTTAGGACCAGTGGTTTCATCAGCAAAAGGAGCAACAAGTCGCCAAATTTTTAAAGGGACTTTTCTCCCAGCCGCAGAACGTTCGCTAATAAAATCAAAAATTGCAAGTGCCAAGTCTTTGTTTTTTCGCCGATCAATTCCGTAAATCCAATCGATAGGTTTTCCATTAAAGATCGTTTTTAGTACCAATTGGTTCCAGGCAAGTTCGGAAAAATAGAGCTCTGGATAAGGATTCGATAAGGCAATGGAATCGAAGACAAATCCCATGTTAGAACGCACTGCATCTGTAGCTCTAGGTAACCATTCCCAGGGATACGGAAGTAGAGGTAATGCTGAATATAAAGCAACTAACTCATTTAATTCGGCGGTATCAAACAATGTTTCAATATTTTTAACAAACTTCTCCTTTGGCTCCGAAGATAAATGCAAAAGAAACCAAACCCTTGCTAAGCGAACCAAATTCCATCCGTTCACCTGGAATCCACTACAATCAGGAACCAAACTCCCTTTAGATTTAGAATCGTATGAGATTATTTTTTTTGATAAATACCTAGGAGCAGCCACGAATGCTGTCATCAAATCCAAAACATCGGATTGGGACTGTTTTTCTAACCATTCACGTTCTTTCTCTGTGGTTTGTTCAAAAAGGAATTGAGTCAAATTTGCTGGAATATCTGCCATAAAGAACTAATATTTGAAAACTTCTGATCAATCCATCACTCCGTAAATCAATTATTCCTTTCCAAACTCACATTCTATCAATATGGACATTTTTTAAGATATTTTTTTAAAAAATAAAAATATCATTCCACAACTTAGATTACTTTTGTTTCTATTTTATAAATATTGGTAATTCCAGAAAATAAAAAACCAAAACGGAAATTCTAGTGATGAATCAAAAAAGTCCCATACAGAACCAAAATGAAATTTTGGACAAAACCAAAAATTGGATTTTGAAATCAGTGATTGGACTTAACCTTTGCCCCTTCGCAAAACTTCCATTCCAATCGAATAGAATTCGTTATGTGATTTGTGATTCTCCCACAAAAAAGGAATTACTATTGCATCTCCGATCAGAACTAAAATTCTTAAGCGAAGTCGATCCACTCTTAACCGAAACGACACTTATCATCCATCCTAATGTTTTGGCAGATTTTTTAGATCAAAATGATTTTTTGGACGAGGCCGATCTTCTTTTAAATCAATTAGATTTAGATGGGGTCATTCAGATTGCCAACTTTCACCCGCAATTTCAGTTTGCAGACAAAACAGTAAACGACATAACTAATTACGTAGGAAGATCACCTTACCCAACTTTACATCTGTTACGTGAAGAAAATATTAGCCAAATTGTCGACTCTCATCCAAATATTGAAAGTATCTACAAAAACAACAGAACAACATTCACTAAATTAGGTCATGATGGATGGATAAAGTTATGGCTATAAATTATTTACAAAATTAGTGTTGATTCATAGTCTCCCTTGATTAAAATGCTAGGACAGTTACGAACCATCAAATATAAAGTTTGAAAGTTAGAACAATCTGTATTCACTGACGAAAAAACAGGTGGTGGACCATGTACCTACGCAATCATCGAATCATAATCGGATTTGTTTCATTAGGAATTCTTTTATCTCCTCTAACAAAAGACTTAGATGCACAATTCATTACGCCGGTAAAAAAGGAAGTTCCGCAAGAAACAACCCCTCCGCCGCCAACTCCACCACCTCCTCCTCCCCCTCCGGAAGAGCCAGCAGAATATGTAAGTCCTATGAAGGGGAACCTCACTGGCGAATACCTTAAAAGTTTACAAATCACTGGAAAACAAAGAAAGGCCTTACAAGAAAATACAAACCTTTGGTTTGCAGATCGATTCCGAGTGGGATTTGGAATTCGCCCTAAAGCAGACTCGCTTTATAATACAGATTTCGATCGTTCTACTCCAGATAACAGAAATACGGTGAGCAATCAAACCCAGTTTTTTCTCATTGGAGATATATCTCCCAATGTTACTTTTAAACTGACCTTACAAGATGTCAGACTTTGGGGTGGAGAGGTTTTGAATGGGTCCACAGACCAAAGGTTAGGTGTAATTTCCAATGGTGGCACAACAATCGATACTTCCAAACAGAAAGAAGTACCTCTCAATAACTACACGGGGTTTCGAGAAGCATTCGTTGATTTAAAAACAACCAATCAAGTATTTCGTGTTAGAACAGGTCGACAGATTTTAGACTTTGGAGACGGAAGGATTATCGGTGCAAGAAATGACAGTTTGAATGGAAATGCTTTTGATGCCATTCGAACCACCATCTCCATACAAAAACATAGCATCGATTTTTTTGGTGCTGTACTCAGTTCCGAAAATAATGCCAATAGTATTGTTTCCAACAATTCCACAAGAGTCGGGGGTCCAGGAAATGCTTCTTATTACGGAGCCCACTTTGGATTCAAACCCTGGGACTGGCTCGGAATCGATTTATATAATTTTACACTATATAAACAAAAACAAAAAGCCACAAACACAACTGCTAATTATGGATCCGATATTTATTATAGAGGCCCTGACCAACTAAATACAACGGGCTTTCGGCTCACCAATCGTACCAAAGGTAATATGATTACAACGGAAACAGGAATTGACTGGATGGTCGAAGCTGCTTGGCAAACAGGGTTTACTGGTGAAAGAGTTTCACCAGATTGGCTTAACCAAAAAGGAACCTACACAACGAATAAAAAAACCGGAGAGGCACCTCCCCTTTCTTCTCCAGTCCAATACAAGGCAAATTTTGTGGCTGTTCAATTGGGATTTAGTCCAGTGAAAGAATTTAGAATTGGCGTACAATATGTCCAGGCTTCTGGAGATCCTAACCGTAACGATGGAAGTGTAGCCACTTATAATCCTCTATTTGCAACAAGAAGGATGGCTGGTGCGGGTCTTGCTTTCTCTGGGAACGGAAACTCGGGAATGGTATTTTGGCAAAACATTAAGGATTATTCCATTAATATAAAATATGACTCAGGAAAATGGGGGACATTTATATTAAACCCACACTGGTATTATAAAGTAAAACTACAAGACGGATATTACGATAACAATAATTATGTGGCAGGTAGCAAAGCTACTGGTGAGACGGCCTCAACCGAAGATTACTTCAACACGGAAGCTTACAACCAAAATCGACCGAAATTAGGAAAACATGTCGCTACGGAAATTAACTTTATCTACATTGTTACACCATTTGAAAATGTTTCTTTTTGGTTTGGTGCAAGTTCGTTATATGCCGGAGACGCCATTAGAAACCAAAAAAACAACCCGTATGAAACCGATCCTTATCATAGATACGATTTCAAACCTAATTCGAGTTATTTCACTCTCCAAAGTGTGTTTGCAATTTAGTTTTTTCTTATGTTTATCCTTGACGAGCTAAAACAATTCGTATTTTTCTAATACGAACCAAAAACAATTTAGGATAAATATGAGAATCATTATTACAATCATCCTTGCTTTGACTTTACTCCATTGCAGGATAAAACCAGAGGTTATACCAAATTCCCCAAAACAATCTTCTGCAATTGTTTTCGAATTGGTTATCCCAAAAACATTAATGGGACATTTTTATCCAGAAAAAGTTTTTTTACTAAAACTCGATAAATCAAAAAAGAATTTAAGTGAATTGCCATTGATCGAAACAAATTTCTTTTCACAAAGACGTTATTACGTTTTGAACATTGAACCTGGTGAGTATGCGATTGTAGCAGCCCATGTTCATGAAAAAGATGCTCGGACACAAAAAGATGCAAATGTATATTATGTATTGGATCGACAAAATCTAGAAAAATCGAAATTCTCTGTGAAACCCAATCAAATCATGATCTTAGGTAAGTATATTGTTGATTTCAACAAAACGGAATTAGGAACGGATCTTGACATGGACAATGTGGGAGAATCGATTGTCGGAAGTTTTAAAACGAGCCTAACAGCTAAAATTGGTGCTGCCATAATCTCCACAGTACTAACTGGCGGTGCAGACCAAACAGATAGTTCTGGTTATGCCGGCTTTATTGAAACCAATCAAACAAAGGAAATGGTTGAGGAAATAAAAAAACAAACGAAATTAGACTTAGAAGAAACTGCTTGGTCTTCCATTCCTTTAGAGTGAAGGGAACAAATACTAACTTTAGTTTGAATCCAGACGGAGTCTCTCTAGGCCATCCAAAATCAAATTTAATCCAAACTCAAAGTCGTGCATTCCATTATATGCACCGGATACCACTTCTTTACCTAAATTGGCTATATGAGAAAAAGGACTCAATTCCAATTGAGGCAAAAAACCTTCGGCTGTTTTTGCATAATCATTTGGATCAATCGGAAAATTCAATTCTTGTAATATAAAACCATAAATATGACTGTCGATTGTATTAACTATATGATCGGCAGTCTGCAAAGAAAATCCAGCAGAGTGTAAACAACCGAGTGTTGTATCAAAGTAGGTCAACATACCTTCTCCCACATTCATACGCGAGACAATAAGTGAAGTTGCCCAAGGATGTAAAATTAGAATTTCACGAGCTGACTTTGCTCTAATTTTCATTTCTTCTTTCCAATCTTCGCCTATCTTCGGTAATGTGATCTTTGAAATTACTAGATCGACCATTCCATCGAGAACCTCATCTTTATTTTTTACATGATTGTATAAAGACATAGCCTCAACACCCAAACTAGATGCCAGATGACGCATAGACAATTCTTCCAACCCAAATTCATCGGCGATTCGAATAGCAAATTCTAAAACTAATTTCTTAGATAAGGTGTGTTTTTTTTTAGCCTTTTTAGAGAGTTTTAGAGAAGATAATTTGGGTTTCTTTTTTTTATTCACTTCCTCTCCTTTTTGAAATTTATATCACAAATTTACTGGTTTTTCTATTGTTTTTAGGAAAATACAGGGAGAAATAAATTTCCTTGACAAACTTACACTGTAAGTATCGATAGTGATTTCAGGAGATTAACCATTGAAAGTCATTACCGCAAGAAAGTATGGAACCCCAGATGTTTTCCGTTTAGAAAATTGGGAAATCCCTTCTCCGAATAAAGATGAAATCCGAATCAAAAATCATAATAGTGCAGTTAATTCAGGTGATTGGCGTATCCGTAAACCCGATCCAAAAGTAGTTCGTTTGTATTTTGGAATTTTGAAACCGAGAAAACCAGTTCTTGGAATTTCCTTTGCAGGAGTGGTGGATGCTATTGGAGAAAACGTCACAAAATTTCAAATAGGAGATAAAGTTTTTGGTTCCACTGGAATGCAAATGGGAGCCTATGCAGAATACATTTGTATTAAAGAATCATCTGTTATGACTACCCTTCCCAAAGAAATTTCCTTTTCACAAGGAGCTGCATTATCATTTGGCGGTTTAACAGCGCTTGATTTCATTCAAAAATGTAAGATTCAAAAAAAACAATCGATTATCATTTATGGTGCATCAAGCTCCGTGGGAACAGCAGCTATTCAATTGGCAAAATATTTCGGAGCCGTTGTTACGGCAGTTTGTAGTCCTGGAAATTTTCCATTGGTTCAGTCGCTTGGGGCAGATTCTGTTATGGACTATAAAGGTTTTCACGCAGATTCGCATAAAAAAACTTATGATATAGTATTTGAATGTGTAGGCAAATCATCCATCTCATCCAATTTAAACCATCTCACCAAAGGAGGAGTTTTAGTTTTAGTCGGTGCTTCTTTTAAAGATATGTTGCAAGCAGCTTGGATATCAATTTCCAAAGGCATTAATATAAAATTTGGACCCATCTCAGAGACATTGGAAAATCTAAATACTTTAGCTGAACTCACGAAAAATGGAGACTTCACAGTGGTAATCGACAAGTCCTTTCCTTTAGAAGCATTGTCGGCCGCACACCAATACGTAGAAGCCGGGCACAAAAAAGGAAATGTAGTCATTGATGTAATCAATTAACAAAATCACATGTGATATAAATCCATTCTTCTTTTTATTGTTTAAAAAAACAAAAAGACGAATGGATACTAACTAATTGCTTTTCACCTCCAATCCAAACTTTAGTTTCGAATTGGTGGTAAAACATAAAACAAAATTGCAAAAAAATGACAAAGACTTCCAGAAAGAACAAATAAATGCCAAATAGCATGATTGAATGGGAGACGATCCCAAAGATAAAAAATTACACCTATCGTATAACTAAGCCCACCTGCCACAAGCCAAGAAATCCCACCTACACCGATTGCTTGGCGAATGTCTTTCACCACAAAAATAGCAAGCCAACCCATAAGGATATATACGACAACCCTTGCACCACTATATTTTCCAGGGAACAATAATAACAAAAGAACTCCCGCAAAAGCCAAAATCCAAACCACTAAAAACAAAGTCCATCCCCACTGGGAATGTTCACGCAAGCTAACAAGAGTAAACGGAGTGTAGGTTCCAGCGATTAACAAATAAATGGATGCATGGTCGATTACTTTAAAAATACGTTTGGTAGCTGAGTGATAAATTCCATGATAAAGAGTGGAGGCAAGATACAAAAGGATAAGAGTTGCCCCGTAAATCGCTGAACTGACAATATGCCATACATCCCCGTATAAAACAGCGACTGTCAATAAAAGAGAAAGCCCAGCAATACTGAGACCTCCACCGATTCCGTGTGTAACAGCATTTGCAATTTCATGTCCTATGGAATATTCATGAATGGTATCAATCAGTTCCGTAGTCGATTGATACATTTGTTTTAACGGTTCGGACTCTGTAACGGAAGATGTTTTTTTTGAGGTTGTTTTGGATTTGGATGGAATAGTTTGTTTGTTCGTTGATCGTTTAGAAAGAATCGGTTTCTTTTTGGTTTTGGTATTACTTTTTTTCGCTTTCATAGGGTTTCGGTAAGATCAACTTAGCTCCCTTCTTTTTGAATCGTCAATCGAAAGAAATCATATGATTAACTCTGTGGACAAAATGAACCATTTTTAAAAAATCCACTGATCCATCTCTGTTCTTAATTGAGGTCTACTGATGCAACGCAACTTCCAAACCTCCACTTGGTGGCTAAATTCGTTAAATGAAACATTATTATACCTAAATGTAACCGGTAGGACTAAGTGCGGAATCGGCAGCATAAAGATTCCAAAAATTCGGAGCCAATTAGTTTGCCATTCGAAAAACAAAGCCGATATGGAGACAGGTCCTTGTTAAGTTTAGAAATCCTCTAATTCTACTCCTACTCTTTGCGAGTGGAGTGTCTGCTTTCATGGGAGAAATTTCCAATTTCATAATCATTACCGTTTTGATCTTTTTAAGCGTTCTCTTAGATTTTTTCCAAGAACATAAAGCAGAAAAAGCAGCAGACAGTTTACGTCATTCCGTTTCGAAACAAACAACGGTAATCCGAGATTCAAATAATATCAGTTTACCTGTTTCACAAATCGTACCAGGCGACGTTGTTTTACTTTCGGCAGGTGATATGGTTCCTGCCGATGTTCGATTGTTAGATGCAAGTGATCTCATAGAAGCATCTAATGCTGTATTTATGGGCACCAATGTGATTAGTGGAAACGCCAAAGTACTTATTGTAAACACAGGGCTAAACACAGCTATGGGTGCCATCGCAGACAATCTAACTAAGGCCCCACCTCAAACCTCTTTTGAAATCGGTACAGAAAAATTCGGAACTCTTACTGAAGCAAAAATCAAGTCAGAAAAACATGTAAACCCAAATGGAGAAAAGAGTCTACGTGTTTTAGAATTGGCTTACCTGAAGAGTTTCCGTATTAATCAATCATTCTGAAAATAAAAAGCGTATGCTTGTAGTAAAAGGTGCACCAGAAGAAATCATTCAACATTGCACTTATTTTGAGACGGACGAAAAAAATATTCAAAAAATAGATGCTAAGGCATTGGAAAAAATTCGTTCTGTTTATTCCTCTTTAGAAATGAAAGGATTTCGCGTACTTGGAATTGCGTGGCGAGAAGAAAATATCGAACACACTCATGCCGTAGTAAGCGATGAAACAGAACTAACACTTTCAGGATTTGCCGCATTTTTAGATCCGCCAAAGGAAAGTGCGAAATCCGCCTTATCTGCATTAAATGATATTGGATTATCGGTAGATTCAGCTGTGGATTTCGCAAAGGAAGCGGCAGATATGATTTTACTTAATCATGATTTACGCGTGTTATATGATGGAGTTATAGAAGGAAGGCGAACTTTTGGAAATATTATGAAATACATTATGAAGGGAACAAGTTCGAATTTTGGAAATATATTTAGTATAGCCGGAGCAGCTTTATTTTTACCTTTTTTGCCAATGTTACCCACACAAATCCTTCTTAATAATTTTTTATAAGATCTTTCGGAAGTACCAATCCCTTTAGATGAAGTAGATCAAGATGAATTGAAAACACCTCGCGTAATGGATATTGGTTTTATTCGAAACTTTATGTTAACCATAGGACCCATAAGTTCCTCCACCTATTGAGTTTTATGCAGTACTTGCTTTGATGGTTGCTGTTTATTAAGTTGTAGTAGAATCAGTGAAACGAATTTTCTATTATGTTCACAATAAAAAAAAGGATACCTTGCGCCAGGGATCGTAGCAGAAATCCTTTCGCAATAAGCGAAAGATTGGAGCGGAGAGCCCGGTCGAGCCCTCATTGGATTTGGTTTAATTAATCCAATGCGAGGCGCCCCAATCCAAACGGTCGTTATTCGGATGTTTTTTTCTTTTTATCGTTTTTCTTTGTTTTGGCCTCTTTGGCTTTTTCATTCATTTCTTCTTTTTTCTCTTCTCTTTTTTCCATTCGCGAAGATCTCATCTCATCTAGTGTCACGGATCCGTCAGCGTCTTTGTCAAGTTCGGTGAAAAAACCATCATGGAACTTTTGCCATTCTTCCTTAGAAACTTTGTTATCGCTGTTGGTATCCATTTTTTTGAAATGATCCCCTGCCATCGCCTTCTTTCCATGTCCATCATGATCATGGGCAAAAACAGAAGACGATGCAACCAAGGCAACACTCGTTAAAATAGTTAGAATTTTTTTCATAGAAAAACCTCTAGCATATCTTTAAACATTTTTTTCCCTTAGTCAACACCTTCACAAACTTTTAAGATTCGAATTTTTTTACATTCATTCTATTTTTACAGTCCAAAATGATTCACGTTCGTTTATCATTTAGTTTCAGTTTTCGTTTTAGTTTAGCCAAAATTTTGAATTCGATACAAACAGGACTGAGCGATAGCCGCACTATCAACTACGTATGCTAGGCAATCTTTTGACCAAGTTTCTCTCGTTTTTTGGTCCTTAATTTTTGATATTGATTTTTCGTATAACAAACTACAAATGTAACGTGTCATTTGGATCATTAAATTTTCAGCCACTGTCTCTTTTCTAGTTTCTTCCTGAATGTTTCTCATTACGAGAATGGATTCTTCTAAAACTCTTTCTTGTTCCAAAAGAAAAGTGGATGGTGTTTGGATCTCCGCTTTCAAAGAATTGAGATACTTTCTAAAATTTCCATCACCTGCCATACCGGCAAGAATGGCACCTGTAGCAATGCGGACGTGAATTTGGCTTGTTCCTTCATAAATGGTATTGATTCTTGAATCCCTAAACATTCGAGAGATATCGTAATCTTCCGTGTAACCAGCTCCGCCAAACACTTGCACTGCGAGATTTGTACATTTATGCCCTTCTTCTGAACTATAATACTTAGCCATTGGAGTGAGAGTGGATGCGAGTGTGGACCAATATTTCACCTTTTCATCTTTTCTGATTTCTCTGTCGTCCTTACCCGCTTTTTCCATTCGAATTTGATGATGTTGGTACATATCAATCACACGTGCAGTTTCTAGAGTGAGAAGTCGCATTGCATTTGTTTCCCGTTTGATTTTATGAATCATCTCGGCAACTGCAGGAATTTCGCCAATGGGTTTTCCGAATTGTTTTCTTTCATTAGCATACTTCACACATTCAAAATAGGCAGCGGCTCCTCCACCACAACCACCAGAGGCACTGACAAGACGCATAAAGTTAGTCATACCGGCTGTATAACGAGTGAGGCCAAGTCCTTCTTCTCCTAAAATTTCGCCATATGTATTGTCATAAACTATTTCGCAAGTAGGAGAAGCATGTATCCCCATTTTCTTTTCAATTCCTGCAACGAATACATCTTCACTCTTTACAATGAAAACCGATAAACCTCTTGCTCCACCTTCCGATTTACCAGTTCGGGCCAATGTAAGAAGAAGAGCCGGATGATCTCCTAAACCACAACCTTGTGAGATAAATCGTTTTGTTCCTGTTAAACGGTAACTACCATCTTCCTGTTTAACAGCAACAGTTCTTACATTATTAAGATCTGATCCGTAATCAGGTTCTGTAAGCGACATAGCAAACAAACATTCACCTGTTGCTGCCTTCGTAGCATAAGTTTCGACCTGTTCTGGCGTTCCAAACCGATCCACAATTTGTGCTAAATTGAGTAAGGTGGTTGTCATACAAAAAGCGACATCCGCTCGTGCCATAAGCATTGCATACAGTGCACCAACAGTGGCAGGAAAAGCAAGTCCACCAGCTTCTCTGGAAAGGGAATAAGCCATGAGTCCTGTGTTACGAAACTTTTCATAAATCTCGATGGTTTCTTTGGGAAAAATCACTTTTCCATTCAAGTATTTTAATTCATTACGATCCATGATTTGAGATTTTTGCGAGACATCATTTCCAAAAAAATCTCCCATTGCTTCCAAACTGGATGTATATAATTCAAATGCTTCCTCTTTAGTAGAAGGTGCCATTTCATAACGAGGGTTATTTGTTTTTACAAATGTCTGGTGATCAAAAAAACCTTCTCCTTCGGTTTCTTTGATGATAGAATCCCAATCAAGAATTTGGTTATAGATTATTTGTAAATCTTCGTCTTCTAAAAAATAGTTATTTGCGATCATGTTTTTCTCCTAATGAATGCTATGTGCTGCTTGTAAACCTTCTAAAAAGGCACGTTTGGCATCAATATTTCGTGGATCTTTGGCTCCACCAATTATGATAACTTGTTTATTTGGATGTTTATTTTTAAATTCCTCAAATAGTGATGTTTCTTTTTCTTGTCCCACACAGAAAATCAGTGAATCACAAGGATATAAAAATTCTTCCCCATTTTTTAATTCTACTTTTAATCCCTCTTTTGTGACTTCTTTGTAAGTAAGTCCATGAAAGAATTCAACTCCGACAGATTCTAACTCTTGTTTGAGAGCCCAAAATGTAGTCGGTCCAAGACCTGCCCCATGTTTTCCATTCCTACGAAACACAGCTACATCCCGATGCGCCTTTTCTTTTTGTACAGCCGCATTGGTAAACGAACTAATGTTATATTTTTTATCGTAAGAACTTAAAGTTAGATCTCCTTCTTCAGTCAATCTATGTGCCACATCCACACCAATTCCACCACCACCAATCACCGCTACTCGTTTACCTGGTTTGAATTTTCCGGTGAGATACTCAGTATAATTTCCCGAAGGTAGATTTTCTAGCCCTTTTAAGGAAAACTCACGAGGTTTCACTCCACTCGCAAAAATAATGACATCGGGATTTTCTTTTTCTAACAATGTTAAAGTTGCTATCGTATTTAATTTGATCTCGACACCAAGAGCCGGAAGTTCATTGGAAAAAAAACGAATGGTTTCTTTAAACTCTGACTTACCAGGAATATGAGAAGCCAATTGAAATTGTCCACCGAGTAAGTTTGCTTTTTCATATAAGGTGACTTTGTGGCCAAGATTTGCACTGGCGCGTGCTGCTTCAAGTCCAGCAGGTCCCGATCCAATAATAAAAACTCTTTTAGGATCCTTTGTTTTTGGTTTCGAATATTCTAATTCATGGACTGCTTCTGGATTAACGATACAAGACACAAATTTTTCTTGGAAGGCATGGTCAAGACAGGCTTGATTGCAAGCTACGCAAGTATTGATTCGGTTGGAATTCCCTGTTTGGAATTTTTTTACGATGAATGGATCGGCAAGAAAAGGTCTTGCCATCGAAATGATATCGGCACTTTTTTCATCAAAAACCTTTTGCATGGTGATGGGATCATTTACTCGGTTCGATGCAATGATGGGAACCCCTGGTGTCTTTTCTTTGATACGACTGGCAATAGAAACCCAAGCCCCCCTGGGAACTAACTGGCTTATGGTTGGAATTCTCGACTCATGCCAACCGATTCCTATGTTCAAAGCTGAGACCTTTTCATCCCGCAAAACATTTGCTAACTGAACAACTTCCTCAAAGGTTGGGTTACCTGGTATAAGATCAATTCCAGACATACGAAAGATCACAGGGAATCCATCTGGTAATTGTTTTTTCACAGCACGAAGAACCTCTATAGATAGGTTCATCCTTCTCAGAGAATCGCCGCCAAAATAATCATCTCTTTTGTTAGTCACTTGCGAAAAGAATTGGTTTAGTAAATAACCTTCACTCCCCATAATTTCAACAGCTCCAAACCCTGACTCCTTAGCAAGTTTGGCAGCCACCCCAAAATCCTCGATAGTTTTCCAACATTCGTCTTCTGTCAGAGCCTTTGGCACATAACGATTGATTGGCGCACGAATGGCAGAAGGGGCTACACAATTTCTATCCGCAGCATACCTACCTGCATGAAAAAGTTGGGCACACATGGTTCCCTTACCAAGAAGTAGCTCATTCATACGTTTTAGCTCTTTGGCATGTTCTGGATTTTGGATGTTAAAAAAAGTTCGAGACCCTTTGCCTTCTTCATTCACACTAATCCCGCCTGTGACAATCAGGCCCACTCCCCCTTCGAATCGTTTGCCGTAAAAAGCTGCCATTCTTTCTGCAGTGCCAGTTTCTCCTTCCACACCAAGATGCATGGAACCCATAATAAAACGGTTTGGGAGAGTAAAATTACCAATGTGGATCGGTGTAAATGCTGGATTCATTTGTTTTTCTAGTCCATAGATTTGAATTAATTTACCATTGGTAATATTTAAAGTTTCAAAGGCAAGCCGGAAAATTACCACCGGTAATTAACACTAGTCATTAAGAGTGTCTACCTGAAAATTGGGGAAATGGCGATTTCGAAAAAAAAGTCCTCACCCAAAAAAACAAAGGCAGTGGGTCGCCCTACCAAAGACAACGGAGTGAATGTAAAAGAGGCCCTCATCCAAGCTGGGGTTGAACTTTTAGAAAATACATCTTTGGAAGATATCTCTCTGCGAAAAGTAGCCGCACACGCTGGTGTAAGCCACGTAGCAAGTTACCATCATTTCGAAAACAAACATGCTTTATTCTCTGCCATCGCCGAAATCGGATTCCAAAAGTACTTTGAGACATACCAGAAGGAATTAGAAAAAACAGACCAGGACTTTAAAGGCAGATATCGTGCCCTTGGATGGACCTACTTTCAATTCATTATGACTAACAGACAGTTCGCAAGAATTATGTTTGGTGGTACTGGTGTAGATGCAAAAACACATCCCACACTACTCGCAGTTTCCAGAAGAACCTATCGGCAGTTACACGAGATTATTAGATTAGGACAAAGATTAGGACATTTAGAGAAAGGAAATACCAGGGAAAAAACTTTGGCTTCTTGGGCCATGATTCATGGAATTGCAATGTTATTTTTAGAAGGCAGGTTACAGATGAAAAATGATATCCAGGAAATGGAAAAATTCATCCAAACGGTAACTGAATATGCAATTAACGGCATGAAATAAAGCAAATAATTAAAACGATAAATTCTCTATTTAGGTTTGCAGACTTCAGGTAGATAATTTTTTAAATACGAGATCGTTGCCTTTTTTGTTTCTCCCACCATCCAAGGAGTAAAGTCTCCATAAGTCCTGTAAGAAAGTTTCAATAGAGAATCGGCAATGGAAAAGGCAACCGCGAAGATAGGATCTGCATTTTCAAAGGTTGGTAGTTCGAACCGGTCCATAAGTCCTAGTTTGGCAAGGTTTGCCAGTTTTGCATCTAACTCTTGTCCCACTTGACGCATTTCAGGGTTACTCATTCTGTATCCATAAATCAAACGAGGAAAAGCAATTTCTTTATTAGTGACTTCCACTGCCACGTCGATCGAACGTTCGATGTATTGTTCCCAAGAATGAAAAGTTTCTCTTTTTAATAAAAGAGATTTTTCAATTAAACTTTCTGAATGTAACAATCTAATTCCGTGAAAGATTGCTTCTACATTAGGGAAAAAATGATATGCAGATGGCCTTGGAATATTGGCTTCTTTGCAAATATCCGCAAAACTAATCTCTTCTGGAGATTTCTCTCTAAGAAATTCCAAAGCAATCGTTAAAAGTCGTGTGCGCCTATTTCTGCCTTGTTTGCTTGTGAATTTAAAGGGCCTGGATGCAAGATCAGGGGATAAGGATGCGTCTACCAATTTATCCATACTACGAGCCTTCTAGGGAATCTTACCCAGTCAATCCCGTTGTAAAGAAAATACCTGACCTTTTTTAAGGGCCAGGTGAGTGATTGTTCAGATATTACTGCACAGTGAATTGATTTGTGACCCCTTGGTAAGCGCTGATCGCTCCAGTCCAACCAGATTTCCAATGGCCCCGGTGTCTAAGTCGATAGGTCCCTGCTGGAAAAGATGTGGTATTCCAAGAAACATTGATTTTGGAATAAGCGATTCCATCCCTTTGCCATCGGTATGTTGTGGAAGGATCGTAATCCCTTGCCACCACTGTCCACGTTGATCCATTTTGTTTTTCCACATCCACAAAACTACTTCCGATAAGCATGTTATTTTTTGGATGAGCACCCCAGAAGACGGCATTCACAGTGGCACCACTATTATAGGAAGCAGATGGTTGAGTCACTACATTACCAAAACTCTTAAAGAGAGGCACATCATCAAAGACCACACCTGTTTGGAAAGTGGCTTGGTAATTGGTAAGATCTGGTGGGATAGGACCTGCAGGGGAAGATGCTCCATTTCGCATAGCACTTGCTAGTTTTCCAAATTCTTGCTCATATCCAAGTAAAGTGTTCGGTCCAAATTGAGTCGAAGCTCCTTCATATTGTTGTGAGGAATATTCTTCTCTTGTTGTCAGATACGAAGTATAAGAATTGGATAACCCTGCAATCACAGTGTATTCGTTTTCCAAAACATTTTTTACTAGAGAACGAAGCCTTCGACCCGCCATAGTGGATACTTCGGCAGGAATGGCAAGGATTGCTAAGTTTCCTATTTTAATGATCTGCATAGGAATCACAGGTGGAGTCCAAGGATTCCCATCGAAACTTGCCACACCCGTTGGGATCAGAACAGGTTTTTCCGCATGACAAAGTTTATATGCCTCGCTCACAGAAGACGGCCAAAGAACGCCAAGGAATCCACCGAGGAAACTAGCTTTAAATGCATCCGCAGTATTTGTATTCCAATCAAGGGAATCGACAGTGGTTCCTTCATCAAAAAAATCGACAGAGACAGCATTATCTTCCACACTTCCGGCCGAAAAAGAAGCACCCATCCCCGCAGGGCAAGTAGTGGTTCCTAAACTACTGATATAAAGGTTCGAAAAGTTAACATAGGTATGTCGAAAGTCCACAGAACCTGTCAATTGAGTATTGGCAGAAGAATACAATGATTGCGCTTTGTTTAATTGTTTTTCGGCAATGATCTTTTGGCGCGCATAATCATTCACTCCATCGGCAGGACCCCAAAGGTTCGGTGTCACATCACCTGCATTCGATTGAGCAAAAGCAGCCACGAAGGTTTGGTTTGCGGAATAGTTTGCACTTTTAGACTTTTCAAATAAATAAGAAGCAAGCCCTTTATTATCACCACCAATGAGTTTATTTGTTGGACCAACGTTTGTTGGATGTACTGCAAACCAGTTCACCATCCCAAGTTCCCGACCATCGGCCGCAACTAGTTTCAACAACGTCATCGTTTGGTCTACGTTCGATCCATAAAAGTTTCTTTCACTCAATGGGTTTTTATCGTAAGCAACTGCAGAACGATTTTTACTAGCATCAGTTAGGTTCCCTTGATTGATGTAAACATTTCCGGGAACTAAATTTTGGTGAGCTAATTTGATAGAACGATAAATCCCATCCACAATTACTTCATAGTTTTCTTTAATAAAACCTGCTGTAGTCGCATTGTATAAAAAATAATGTGAATAACCACCTGGACCACTATGAGTATGTGTTGCAGAAAGCAAAAAATTGGCCTCATTGTAATAAGGAGAAAGTTCTGAATCCAAAGCGATTTTTTTACTCACCGCTTGTTTAATGGATTGGAAAATCATACCCAAATCAGCGCTGACAAATACCACTCGTTTGGAAGCATCTCCAATGATATAGGCCCTTGACCATAGGCGCATATAAATCCCTTCCGTTTTTTGCGCTGTTTCCGCAAACCCCATCATCCCTACTTCTGCAGCAGGTCCTGTGATGTCGTAAATACCTGCACCGACTAAATAGGGCGACGAACCAAGGGAAGGTGACACGGCCCGGCTCACACCAGACGCACTGGCCAAATCCAACTGAGAACTCTCACTCGCACCGGCGCTGACGAGTCCGAGTAGGGGCGATGGGGATGGCTTCTGGTCGGAACAATGCAAAACCAGAAAACTGCAAATCATGGTAACACCCAAGCGCACTCGGGATTCTTTTTTGGAATTCATATACTTTCTCCGAATCTAAATTTCTAAATAAAACAGTTTTTCGCTTGGGTTTCCTCTCGTGGCCAAGGTCGATCCAAAACCAAATTCGGTTTATAAGTCTAAACAGTGTTAAAAATATGGCAAGAAATTTAATCGACATGTGTCGATTTTTATAGAGCAGTGTTCAGGTTTCCGCTACAATGAGAAGGTAATTTCCGTTAGAATCGGACAGAATGGAGGGGTGATGCGATAAAAACCGTTCCCAATTACAAATGGTAAGTCAATTTCCAATTTCACTCAGGTGCTTTTTCCGGATGAGGATTTCTCAATTACATATTTACGGAAATTTGATGTCATTTTTTTAATCGACAAACGTCGGTCAATATGATGCAACTGGCCAAAACCCATTCCCCAAGGAATGCCAAACGAGGAATTATGAAACCAAACCGAAAACAGGGAAACCTAGGCAGAGGCCTGATTCACATTTTTTTACTCAGCACTCTTGCCTGTACTCCGGCAAAAGATAGTGGGTCAAACATGGTTACCTTACTATTATTAGGCGGAAATAACCAACCGGGAACTACTGAAGTTCGTTCCTTTGGATCTTCAAGGGTAACCGCAATGGCAACGTCCCCGCATAATCTAGATTACAGCCTCACATCCCAAGAAAGAGAAATTTTGATTTCAGAAAAAACAAACAACTCGTTCACAGACCAGATTTTTGTGGATGGACTTGGTCGAGAGGTCAGTTTCCGAGGATTTAATATTTCAGGGAATATGAAACTGGCACAACATGGGTTTAAACCATTTGCCAATGAATCCGATGCAGAGATTGCTTTTACTAGGCTCGGAAAAACCACAGGATCAAATATTATTCGTTATACGATAGCTTGGGAAGGTATCCATCCTGCAGTAGATACAATTGATTATAATTACCTAGATGCGGTCATAAATCAAATCAAAAAAGCCACGGCCAAACGAATGTACATTCTTCTTGACTATCACCAAGATTTGTTTTCACGTCATCTCTTTCATAAAAACTCTTGGCATACAGGAAATGGCGCTCCGGCTTGGATAACCAAGGGAGGAAGTTATCCAAACGAATACTGTGGCATAATTTGTGCTAGTTGGAGTCAAAACAATTTAACAAACGAAGCAGTTCGTCGTGCCTTTCGCAACTTTTGGAACAATGCCCCACTATCTACAAATTCCGGAACAAGGAATATGCAAACAGAGTTTCTATGGCAAATCGGAAAAACATCTGCCTATCTAAAAGATAAACTTAGTGCAGAAGAATTTTCTTATATACTCGGACTTGATCCATTTAATGAACCAGTGGACGGAGGAATGGAAGGATTAACGCCTGCTCAGTGGGACAATCAAAAGTTATGGCCAATGTACAAAAAAATCCGTACCATTTTAAATCAAAATGGATGGGAAAATAAATGGGTATTTGCTGAACCTTTAGTATTTTGGAATACAAATATTGGTTCGGCGATTGCACCAGCAACAGGAGGTGGTCATTTGCTCTCACCACCTGGTCCAGGATTTGTATTTAACTCTCACTTCTATGACGCAGGGCGTATGGGGACTGATCTTACTGGAATTGATAATGCAACTTATTTCAAATATTTAGATGAAATCAGAAATGAATCCAGGTTTTTAAAAATCCCCGTTTTCCTGAGTGAATTCGGGATGTGGCTGAAAGGAACTGGTGCAAAAGATACTCCTCGAATGATCAGTGCCGTTTACCAAGCGATGGAGATTTCCGATGGGAACCAAAGTAACAAATCAAGATTTGCCGATTTTTACAATCCCATTGTATCGGGAACGCAATGGCACTGGGATTATTATTACAATAACCATGCAGAATATATGAATGGAAATCTAAATAAACTTGTTACTACAAAAGATGCCTGGAATGAAGAAGACTTTTCAGTGGTAGGAAATTATGGAACCAGTTTCAACTTAAATAACCATTCCATCGAGCGAGGTTATTTGCGTAAGTCACAAGGCCGGATCATCAGTAGTTATTATAATACGGTTGGATACGATACTTGGAACAATGTATTTTCTTGGGCCGCAATCAAACCTGGAGACTCGGAATCAAAATACTTTGTGGGGAAAAGATTTCAATTGGTCATTTGGAAAGGAAGGTACTCGGATGCTCCCACAGAGGTCTACCTTCCCAATCATTTTGATCCTACGAAGGTTATTTTAGTTTCTGAAAAAAAAATCTATAACCAGTCCATACCAACCACTCCTAACCAGGAAACCAATGAGGTCATCATCACTCCAGATCGGAATCGAGAGGTTGGTTCTGGAAACATTTTACATATATGGGATGATTTGGATCTAGACGAAAATCCGAACTCATCTTATCATTATGTTTTGGTTGTGGATGGAGGAAGTACTTCCTATTCCTTACAAACACTTCAAGAGATCCAATCCAAACTCAACACCCGGATTCTGTTAGAACAAAAAAGTCCGATCTATTTAACGGGGAAAATGACATACGGCGGATACCCCGCCGAATCATCAAATTAAAGTTAACTTACTTTCTCTTGGATTTTCCAAATTCCTGATTTAGCTGTTTCTTTGGCATAGGTCTGAAAGTCTTTTGGCTTTCTACCTAGTGCCAGCTCCAAATCGTTCGTGACTGATTCATTCCTTCCATCTAGGACTGTGCGAAACAAATAATCGATTAACCATAAAACATCATCTGGAAGCCCAAATTCTTTTAGAGTAACCAAATAATCATCTAACGGAAGTTCCTCGAACAATATCGATTGATTTGTGGTTTTTGCTATCGTTTGAAAAACATCTTTAAAACTAACAAGTTCTGGACCTGTCAGTTCATAGAGTTTATTTTTATGTTTGTCAGTCACAAGAGAATCAAAGGCAAGTTCACAAAGATCATCCAAATCCACAAAGGGCTCCTTGGCTGCTACCCTTGGAAATAAAACCTTACCTTCTAAAATTGAGTCGAGGAACATTCCCTCGCTAAAATTTTGTAAGAACCAACTTGATCGAAGTATGGTCCACTCTAATCCTGAGTTTTGTACAATTTGTTCGCAAGCTCTTGCTTCTGGTTCACCTCTTCCAGATAACAAAACAAGACGTTTTACCTCGTTTTTTTGACAAACTTGAACCAAGGACTGGATGGCCTTCAAAGATGAAGGTACTGCCAAATCTGGTTGGTAACTAATATAAACCTGGTCGATTCCTTGAAGGCAGTCATTCCAACGTTCTGATTTTTCCCAATCAAAGGATGGTTCCGCCTTTCTTGATCCCAACCGAACAGGAAAATTGGCTTGTTTGAGTTTTGATAGAATTCGTGATCCAGTTTTTCCACTGGATCCAATGATGAGTGTTTTTGGTTTCATATATTAAAGAATACAAGAAATCAAAAAAGAAAAATTGGACAAACCCGACAGAATTTAGTTTTTTTCTCTGAATTGAAATGGTTTTTTTTTGGTGAACCACTTAAATTGGCGGATAAAATGAGATTGGTCCGAATACCCACTAACATACGCTACATCCGTGAGCCTAGAATTGTTTTCTGTATTTATTTCATTTAAACTAAATTGGAACCGAATGATGGTTGAAAACTGTTTTGGAGTCAAACCAACATAGTTTTGGAATCGCCTTTGCAGTGTTCTCTCAGAAAGTCCATGTTTTTTAGATAATTTCCCAATTTCACAGCTCCCTTTTTTCTCTAATATTTCTTCGATACAAACATGCAAAACCGGGTCTGGGTGAAACTTCTTTCCTTTTTCGATAATGAAATTCATTAATGCCCGGGTAGCCAAAGAAGAAGAAAACTCATCTATCGCCAAACTAAAACTAGGTTCAAAGTTCCAATCGAATCTGGGGATTGTCCAACATGAATTGGTTAGTTCAAGAACAGGAATGTCCAAAGAAAATTCTACGACTGCAGGGAAAAGTTGCAACATCACAAAGAAAAAAGGGCCATTAATTTCAATTTGTATGGGTTCAATGGTTTGCCCATAAACAAACACAGGATCCATTACTTTGGATTCCGATCCAACAAAAACCGTCACAGGTTTTTTAGAATGAAAAAACACAATTCCCGGAAATCCATCCGCATAAAAAGGAAGTGTTTGTTTCTCTTCGCAATTGGATTCAAATACATATACAGATTGGATTAATGTTTTTTCCTTAGGACTTAAATCGGGTTTCCATACTTTCATTCGGTCTTAATGAATCCAATCTTACTACAAACCTTAAACTAGCGGCTTCTCATGTTATGAAACTAAAGAAGGGATAATCCTTGGCCTGCAAGTTACTTAGACTTATATTTTATTACATTGGATTTTTTTTTTAAAAATCTATACTACAAAACAAAATTTCACATAACAAACGTATTTATTTTTTTTCGACAAAACATGATTTTCTTTTTTTACCCATTTACACAGAAGAGAGCAAAAAGGGAATGTGTTCTTAATGGCAAAATTTTCAATTTTAGATTTAGTATTTATCAACGAAGGAAATACAGCAAAAGAGGCACTGGCGAATTCCGTTCGAGTGGCAAAAGCAGCAGAGAGTTTTGGTTATCATCGCATTTGGGTTGCAGAACACCATAACTTTCCTTCAATCGCTAGTGCAGCCACCTCCGTGGTCATTGGGCATTTGGCTGGACATACAAAAACAATACGAATTGGTGCAGGTGGGATCATGTTACCTAACCACTCCCCACTTGTCATAGCAGAACAATTTGGAACCTTAGAAAGTTTATATCCTGGAAGGATTGATTTAGGACTTGGACGTGCTCCCGGAACCGACCAACTCACCTTACGCGCATTAAGGCGAGATGCCATGAGTGCACAATCGTTCCCAGATGATGTCAAAGAACTGCTGACTTATTTTGCAGATGATGGAAATCAATTACAAGTTCGTGCTATTCCAGGAATGGGGACTCATGTTCCCGTTTGGATTTTAGGTTCTAGTTTATTTGGTGCACAGCTAGCTGCCATCCTTGGGCTTCCTTATGCCTTTGCTTCGCATTTTGCTCCAGGAGCACTTATGGAAGCAATCAGTATTTATAGAAAACAATTTAGACCTTCTGTGTATTTAGAAAAACCTTATGTGATGGTAGGAGTAAATGTAATTGCAGCCAATACAGACAAAGAAGCTAACTATCTTTTCACTAGTTCCCAACAATCCTTTACACGTATCCTTAGAAATGCAAGGAGCACTTTCCCTCCCCCTATCGATGATATCGATTCTTACTGGTCCCCACAAGAAAAACAAATGGCTTCCCAAATGTTATCTTATTCAGTTGTAGGCGCACCTGAAACAGTTAAGGCAGGAATAACAAAGATACTCGAGGAAACGAAGGCCGATGAGTTAATGACTGTTACCTCAGTTTTCAATACAGATAAAAAAATTCGCTCTCTAGAAATTTTAGCAAATTTAGGAATTGGATGAAAAGTCAATGAAACAACTATCTAAGTCTTTACTTTTTTTCTCATTCCTAGTATCCCTTTTTTTAACTGCTTCTTGTTCTCGCGGCTGGTTACGCAGTAAAATCCAAGAGCGTTTCCAAAAAAAAATGGAAGAAAAACCAGCACCCATTGCGTCCAGCGACATAAACCAAAAAATCGAAAGTCCTGGTGATTACACATTCACTTTTTCTTTTGAGGGAATCCCTCGTTATTACAAAATTCATGTACCAAAATCATATTCACCTAACAAAGAAACGCCTCTTCTCTTTGTTTTACACGGAGGTGGTGGTGATATGGAAATCCAATCCAACGAAGAATATTACCATCAAATCTCCAAATCTGAAGAAATTGGACATATCGTCGTATTCCCTAATGGTTACAGCAAATACAAATCTGGAAAAATTGCGACATGGAATGCGGGAAATTGTTGTGCCGAAGCACGTGATAAAAAAATCGACGATGTTGGTTTTATCAAAGAAGTATTAAACCATACCACCAAACAAATGCGTATTGATAAATCCAAAGTGTATTCTACTGGGATGTCAAATGGAGCTATGATGACTTATCGTCTCGCTTGCGAGATGACTGATAAACTTGCTGCTATCACTGCCGTTGCTGGAACCGACAATACAATTTCCTGTAATCCTTCTAAACCAATTTCTGTTTTGCATATACATGCAAAAGATGATGATAAAGTTTTATTTTATGGTGGTGCCGGAGATAGTTTTAGAGATAGATCACTTGTCACTGATTTTGTATCGGTTCCCAAATCCATCACAAAATGGGTTCACTTTAATCAGTGTAACCCGATACCCAAAAGAGTCTTAGACGGAACAGGTGTGACTTGTGACGAATACAATGAATGCAAAGATGGTGTAAAAGTAAAACTTTGTATTACTGAAAAAGGCGGCCACTCTTGGCCCGGTGGCAAAAAACCATCATTTTTCTTTGGGTCGGCCGCACCTTCAACGACAATCAAAGCAAATGATGTTATGTGGGATTTTTTTACAGCTAAATAAAGTTATCTATATGACTACTTACTGGTATTCCAAAATTTTGGGATACTAGTTGATAAAACATTTCCACGTTCCGATCATTTTACCCTTACGGAATAAAACCACTTCCCCCATCTCGGCCATTACCTTTTCACTTTGTGTTGGCCGAAAAAAAACGTAATCATCTGGATTTAGTCCTGTCGCCAAACTTCCGTTTAATATACCTTGGTTTGTACTAACACCATAAAGACTATTATCAAAAAGACCCTGCGGAGATTCTTTTATTGCAAGATAAGCCCCACCATAAATAAAATAAGTAACCTGTAGGTTGGGATCCCATAGTGGAAACAAAAACGATATAGATTCTAAAAAAGGGATGGTTGTTCCTTCCAATCGTTTTAAAACTGGAGCCGCAATATAAAATGCTGGTTTGTGTTCCACAAGCGTACTCACATCAAAATCTGTTGGCATCACGAGTGCTGAACCAACAGAGACATCATTTACTACATTCTGATTTTTTTGATAAAATCGATAGGTTTTACTACCACCACCATTCAGAATTAATTCTTTTTCAAACAAGGAAGGGAATTTTGTTTTAAGAGCACCAACAAATCCTTCATATTTTTCCAAAGAGGATTGAATCTCTTTTTCAATAGCCTCGTTTTTATCACCTAACAAATTCGGAACAGAGGCGACATGTGGCTCATAGCCCATAAATCCACCAAACTCTAAATGATTAGGATGATCTTGGATATTCGAAATTATTTGGTTAGTCTCATGGGGATTTGTCAATCCACCACGGTGAAGTCCTATATCAATTTCTAAAACAATGTTTAGTTTTATATTCTTCAGTTTTGCAAATTCTAAGTATTGATTTAACCTTGTTTCAGAATCTACTAACCAATGAATTTTTTGAAACCGATCAATTTTTGTTTTTTGATAAACATCTTCCAAAGCACGGACGGGCATCGGTTTTCCAAGAAGGATATCGAAGGAAGAAAACTCAGGATCACCAAGTAACATTACAAGGTCTCCTGAGTGGAAAACCATAAGGCGCTTTGTATTTGTAGCTTTTGTAATATAACGAAGTAGATCCAAAGAAGGAAGTGATTTTACAACAATACGATAGCGTAATGGAGGTGGAATGTTTTTCGAAAGCGTTGTTAAGTTTTCATCCAAACGGTCCAAATCCAAAAGCACTACAGGTTTCCCAAAACCATTTTTTTTTAGTTCTTTGTTCATTGTTGAAAAATATTCAGAATAGGATGATCCTTTGTCTTTTGGTTTGATGACAAAAACAAAAGCGACAATAAAAAGGAGAAAAAACCAGAGATGAGACTTCCGAACTTTTAACATAAATAACAGACCGACATACTTTGATTACAAAAAGTTAACGAAATATGTAAATAGAAAAACTTTTTTCTTGTTATACGAACACAATCAAACTTAATTTTGTGTATTTTAAATTTACATTTTGTAACTATTCGAGGATTTTCAATTCAATGAAACCCATTTACGATACCTCTGTTCTTTTATATTCAAAACCCACTTTTCTTATTTTATTGAAATCGATGATCTTTTATACTTGGATAAAATCTGCCGCCTCCGCTAATTATCTAAAGGACTGACTCTTCTTTGTGGAATCTGGAATGAAAATGCGTTATCTTATTGCGATATACTTTTCTTTTCTAACTCTATTACCTGTCTACGCGGATCCCAATCTTACGCCCTTTTCGTTAAACGATCCAGACGAATTAGTTAAGTTAGCAGGTCCCTGGAAGTTTAATCCGCAAGATAACATCGCCCAATCCAAAAGAATTTTCCCTGATGCCCAATGGAGCCAATTGTCTGTGCCTGCTCAATGGAATAACGCGGGTTTGTCAGGCTTTCAAATTGGGTGGTACAGACGGTCATTCCAAGTATCAAAGGACTTCAAAAACCTAAGACTGAGTCTTCTCACTCCGATCATTGCCGACGCAAATGAAATTTATATTAACGGAATTCTTGTTGGAAAAACTGGTTTGATATCCGAATCAGGAGAACTAATCAAAAAAAGCAGCCAGATTAGCGTGTATCATATCCCACCAGATATCATCGATTATGGTGGAGAAAATACTATTGCAGTGAGAGTCGCAGACGATGTCGGATGGGGTGGGTTTGTAAATTCCGAATTTTACATTGGTAAGTCGGACCTCATCCAAAAAAAATTTTACAAATACATTATGTGGAATTCAGCTATCTGCTTTGCATTTCTATATTCCGCCATTTATTGTTTGATTCTTTGGATAAGAAGCCGTCAAGAAAGAGCGTATTTAATTTATTTCTTTTTTGCAACCGTTGCAGGATTTGCTACTTTTGGAAATTTATCTCTCCCTTATTTTATTTGGGATAACTTTTGGTTTAACCATTACTTTTTTCATCCCGCATTAAACCTAATAGGTATTTTTGGAACTCTTTTCTTTTTTGAATTTTCAGGAACGAAACCCTCCAAGTTTTTTAAAGGTATCCTATTTTTTCACCTTTGCCTTGCTATCGTATCATTTTTCTCATTTCATCCGTTTGTTTTAAAGATTTATTCAAAGTATACATTGAATATTAATGATATACTTTCTTTATTCGAACTTCTTTATGCCTTTGTTTTCACAGTCAAATCAGTTAAGGAAAATCTACCAGGAGCCTTCATTATCCTAATTGGACAAATTGGATTAGGTATCACAGTAATTTTTTCCATATTAAGTTATCTTCAAATTTATGTTTCTATTTTTGATCGGTCTCTTTCTGAAGGATTTTTATTTTACACATTAAGTTTGTCTTTTGCTTTATCCATTCGTTTTGCAAAGCTCTACGAAGTAACAAACCAATTAAAAAGCGAACTAGAAAAGAAAAACGAAGAATTAATTTCCTTGGACAAAATGAAAAATGAGTTTTTATCCAATACGTCACATGAACTAAGAACTCCACTGAATGGAATCATTGGGATTACCGAGTCGCTCATCGAAGGAACAATGGGTACAGTGAGTACTGGTGTGGCCAAAAATTTAACTTATATTATATCTTCTGCCAAACGTCTTAGCAATTTAGTAAATGACCTTCTCGATTTTTCAATGATGAAAAATCGAAGATTTAAGCTTTTCCCAATAACATTGGCAATCCAACCATCCGTAGAAATTGTATTGAGTTTATTGGAACGAACTGCAAATGAAAAAGGGATCACGCTAATAAACGAAATTCCGGATAACACTCCCTTGGTGTTTGGTGACGAAAGTAGAATCCAACAAATTCTAATGAATTTAATGGGGAACGCTCTAAAGTTTACCGAATCAGGTACGATTCGAATTACCGCAAAACCAATCAACAACGGATTCTTAGAATATTTAGAGATTTCCATTTCTGATACAGGAATTGGTCTTTCCAAAGAAGACCAATTCAGGATTTTTTCACCATTTGCTCAAGCAGATGCTAGTATATCCAGAAACTTTGGCGGTGTGGGGCTTGGTCTCTCTATTACCAAAAATTTAGTAGAGTTACATACTGGAACTATATCAGTTGAATCAGAATTAGGCAAAGGATCAGTCTTTAGATTCACATTACCACTTGCCAATGGTCAAACTGAATTCCAATCTCTACAAAATATAAGTTCTGATAGTAATCATATCTGGATGTCTTCGGAAGACTTACGTGGGAATTTTATCGTCGATCAAGCATATACAGAAAGAATGGAACTTAGCATAAATCTTTCTAAAGATTTAAACCGAAACCTTACCATTCTTGCTGTAGATGATGACCCAATCAATTTAGAGGTCATAAAAATTCAACTTGGTAATTCAGGTTTCAACGTAGTATCTGTATTAGATGGACAGACTGCCATTACTGTAGCCAATGAAATTAAACCAGACTTAGTTTTATTAGATATTATGATGCCGAGAATGAGTGGTTATCAAGTCTGCAAAATCCTAAGAGAATCTTACTCAATGTTTGAAATGCCAATTTTAATGTTAACGGCAAAAAACCGAATTGAGGATGTATTATCAGGATTAGAAGCAGGTGCCAATGACTATTTAGGTAAACCCTTTGATAAACGGGAACTTCTCGCAAGAGTTAACACACTAATTCTACTAAAATCCGCTGTTGAAGAAAAAGAAGATTATTTAAGCATAAAAGCCGAGTTGAAACTCGCAAAAAAAATTCAAGATTCCTCTCTTCCTTTAAATCCTCCGACAGGTGGAAAAGCAAATATCGTATCCAGATACAAACCAATGACATCTATCGGTGGAGATTATTATGACTTTCACACACCAGATGAAAATAGTCTTGGTGTTATAATTGCAGATGTATCTGGTCATGGAATACCGGCTGCCATTGTTGCTGCGATGTTTAAAATGGCATTTAACTTACAAAAACATGTTTCTAAAAAGCCAAATGAAGTATTAACACGAATCAACAAACTTTTATTAGATTCTATCCATAAACAATTTGTCACTGCATGTTATTTGCTCTTTGATTTAGAAAATCAAAGAATTCTTTATGCAAGTGCTGGTCATCCGCCTGTGGCTTTTTATCGAAGAAAAAATAACAAAGTAGAGATGGTTCGCCCTAAAGGAAGGATCCTTGGTTGTTTCCCTGAAATCCCCAATGAAATATTGGATATACCTTTCGCGACTGGTGATCGTGTCATTTTATATACGGACGGAATTTCAGAAGCAAGAAATCTAACTGGAGAAATGTTTGGAGAGGAACGGCTTAGCGATTATATTCTTGAAAATTCAGAGAATCACTCTACAGATCTCTTTGCCGACGGACTATTGGAACATATAAAGGATTTTTGCGGAAAATCCATACCAGATGATGACATAACACTTGTAGTCGTTGACCTCTAGTGCAACCAATCTACGAACTTTTTTTAATTCAAATCAAAATTGAGATGCTATAATTTACGTTAGTTTCAATATCCTTCCTGACAGAATTCCAATGAATGAGAGGATATTATGAGCGAATATATTTACTGTTCTGGACCCATGTTTAGCCCAGAAGAACTCAATACGATGGCGAGTATAGCTTCTACATAAGAAAGTGCCGGATACAAAACCTATCTACCACAAAGAGACGGTATCGAAGTGGCAAAAGTTATGGCGCTAGTCAACACTCCCATCATTTCAGGAGAGATCTTTCGAGACGTTATGATCTTTGTGCAAAAAGCAGTTTTTGCACTGGACATTTATCAAGTTGTAGAACGTTGTGATGGCACGGTGTTCAACATGAACGGCCGACCAGCTGACGACGGTTCAATATCTGAGACAGGCATATCCTTTGCAGTTGGAAAGCCAATTGTAATATATAAAAATGATCCAAGAACTGAATTTAACGGATTAGACAATCCTCTCCTAACAGGGCTAAGCTACAATTGGAAATACGTAACGGATATATCTAAAATTCCGACTAATCTAGCTGAAATGATTGAAAAAGTTAATGGTGCAGGAGAAAATCTTTATCTCAAAAATCCCCCTCCCATAGTGAAAAAAACTATGGAAATTGGAAAAGAAGTTTGGGAGATTTTACAATTCATTCGGTTCTTCGAACAAAAAGAAAAGGACTTGGTCGCAACCCTAAAAGTTTTCATTGAAAAACTGAAAGCTTCCACAATCTTTATGAAATACTTAGAGGGCTGAATTAGGAATTTCTTATATTTTAAACTTCTCTATCTCTGACTTAAGTTCATCAGCAAGCACACCTAAATTGTTTGCTGCCGCAGTTACTTCTTCGGATGAGGCAAGTTGTTCTTCAGAGGAAGCGGCAATTGCCTGCGTACTGTCCGAAATTCCATTCGAAATCTGCGCTAGTTGTTCGGTTGATGCATTTAATTCTTCCGTACTCGCAGAAATTTCCTCTGTAGTCGCAGAAACTCCTTGCATTTCATCAGTTACTTTTTCAATAGATCCCGCGATCCTTTCAAAAGTTTGACCTACTTCGTTTACCATAGAAACACCTTGGTCCACTTCCTTGCTACCGTTTTCCATCATCGCCACAGCAGATGTTGTGTTCTTTTGGATTTCCCCTATTAATACACTAATTTGTTTCGTTGCATCTTCCGAACGTTCAGCCAACTTTCGAACTTCGTCTGCAACCACCGCAAATCCTCTTCCTTGTTCTCCAGCCCTTGCCGCTTCAATGGCCGCATTGAGTGCCAGTAAATTGGTTTGGCTTGCGATTTGATTGATCGTTTCGACAATTTGTCCAATTGCTTTGGAATTTTCACCTAACACGTGAATACTACTAGAAATTCCACTCACCGAAGAATTGACCACTGCCATCTGTTTAATGGTAGTTCCAATCACATCCCGTCCTTCTTGTATTTTTTCCAAAACTCCATTTGCTAAATCAGAAACAGTAGCAGTAGACTCAGCAATTTTTGCGACAGCTTGAGAATTCTCAAGCATCGCGCGTTTATTTTCGGTGAAAGCAACTAACTGAGATTCAGTGTTTACCGCCACTTGTTGGATGGATTTGGCAATACTGCCTGCAACAGCCGAGGAATGTTCCGCACTTGTGTACATTTCTTTTGCGGATTCAGCCACTTTTACAGAAGATTTAGAAACATGTTTCATCATCTCACGTAAATTAGTCGCCATTTTATTAAAGTCATCACCAAGGATTCCAAATTCATCTTTGAAGGCCAAATCGAGTTTTTCCCGGAGGTCTCCTTCACTTGCCTTTTCCACAACAAATTTAATTTTCTGAATTCTTTTTGCAATAAAGGAAGCAAGAAAGTAGGAGAATAACATTGATAAGGTTAAACTAATGGTAGCACTAATCAAAAAAACAATCTGCATACCGCGTAATCTTCTTTCGTAAATGATCTCCTCCCTTCCACCGGCTCCAATGACCCAATTCCAGGGTTTGTAATAAGCTTGGTAAGCCATAAAGGTATAAATAGGTTCGCCAGGGTTTTGCCAGATTTCACGTAAAGGATATCCAGTGGCCTTTGGGTTTCCCCAAGTGTCTCGCACTGTATACTTTCCTTGGATTTGATAATCCCAAATATTAGCACCTTCGATATTGAATGGATGCATTGTAGCAATCCCTTCCGGTGTGATTCCCCAAAGATACATATAATCATTCGTGGACATTTTAGTTTTAGAAATATCGCGATTTCCATCTGGCATTTTAGGTCCAACAATATAGTCTTTGGCCATTTCTTGAGCTTCTTCTAATGTCATGTCACCAGCCTTAACCCTTTCGTTTAAGGCATCTACAAGTCCAACAGCATCCTTAAGTACGTTGGTAAACATTTCTTCACCGACATTCAATACCTGCTCTTTTGCAGTGGTATAGGAAATATAAAAAATACAAGAAAGGACAATAGATAGAATCAAAAAAATAAATAACATAAGTTGGCCCTTAATTCCAACCGCCTTACTTTTGTTAATTTTTTCTTTCAAGGATCTTTGAGAAAGAGAAGTAGTATTTGTCATATAAGGTTTCTATTTATTTGTATTATAATTATCCAAACCAATCACTAAAAATTTTAGCAAATCTGAATATTTTCTTTAGTTTTCTCAAATGAGCACGATTGGGAAAGGACAATTCGCACAAACAACTTCTTTAACCATTTAAAATAGAACCAAGATTCTTTTACAAAGGATTCCGGCGATATTATTAGGAATTATACGAAGAAATCAAACCTATTTTGCTATTAATTTGAGTTTTAGAATCAGACTTTTATTTTTTTCTTAGAACAACGGTATTTTGTCCTACCTAGCTTGTATTCTGTTCTTATTGAGGTTAACAACAAATGGAATACATTGAATCCCTTTTGGAAGAATACTATGAACTTTCGGAATCGTTATTGGCACTTGGTGGACCAAACAAAGATTCTGAACTTTATGAAGAAATATTATCAATCGAAGAAGAAATCTGTTGGGAATGTTCTTTGCCTGCTTCCATAAAAAACCGACAACTCTTTCAATTTTATAAGCAAAGTGAGTCAAGGGAAACGAACATTCAAAATGCACTGCAATCTTTGGAACGCGCGAGATCTAAATATTTTTACAAACCAGAAAAAACCTTTTCTCAATATCTAGAAATGGAAGCAAATAGAGATCTAAAGAACATAAGAGTCCCAACGGTGAACGGAACTTTTTATGAATTTTTATATCCAGTTTGATTTTTGTGAAAAGTGAATACAAAGAACTAACTTAAGATTCCCAAATAGCGGGACCTTAAGTTAGTTCTTTTTCCAATCGGTCAAAACCTGCATTCGTTCCATCCACACGACCGCGGATTTCGTCATCGGCAGAAAATCCAAATGCATTTGGTTCTTGCAAAAATACAATCTGTTCCGTAAATATCATCTTTGTTCTGCCGATGATTTCTGACTCAAAAAGCACCGTAACCAACGAAACTGAGATTCGAATATCATTTACATACATTCCAAATGCATATATAATTCTTTCATTGGGAATAATGTCATAGTAAGTTGCATCAAATACATGACGACTCCCGGCAGGAGTTAATACAAGGTTGGTTTCTTTACCGCCAACTTGGAAGTCCAAACTAAATTCGACAGTTTTCCAGTCATCATGACAAGCAAACCACCTTCTTTTTGACTCAGGATTAGACCAAGCACCAAAAGCTCTTTCCTTAGAAGCTGGTAAAATCCTTTCAATGGTAAATGTAGAATTTCTAACCTGTTTTTCTTTCATTTTTATACCCCGTCAGAATTTTCTTCCGATGACTCGATTAAAAAATTTCCTAAACGATCGAAACTACGATTCCAAGCAGCCTTTCTTTCTTCCATCCAAGAATCAATTCCTTTCAGTTGTTTGGGATCCAATCTATACGTGCGAACTCTTCCCGACTTTTCGGAAAGAACAATCCCTCCTTCTTCTAAAACTTTTAAATGTTTTAAAACAGAAGGTAGGGCCATTGCCAGAGGTTCGGCTAATTCTTTTACAGATGCAGGACCAAAACTCAATCGTTCGACCATCTGCAGTCGACTACGATCAGCGAGTGCATGAAAAATATGTTCCAATCCTTGCGAATTATATTTCATAAACAACTTATAGTTTTCTGTACTAAGGAGCCGTCCTTACTTTTTTTCTTTTAGGAATCGTTTTGGAATTTTATCAAATAACGGATACATATAAAAATACGGCTCTGCTTCAGCTATCGTTCGTTTGACGGACTGCCTTTCTAACAATCTTTCAAAATATGCAGTTAGTTTTGGATACGCATTACGAAAACTCAAAATGGTATCTGCATAAAACAAAGCAGGAACTGCAGAACAATCTGCCATACTAAAATGATCGCAAGCGATAAAGTTTAAAGAATTCAATTGTGCCTCAAGCATACCATAAGCAATGGGAAGTTTTTGGTATGCCTGTTCTACACCGAGCAGATCTCTTTGGTTTTCGGGTCGCAAACGATCGATCACAATTTTCTGCATTGGCTCACTGACATACAGATCAAAAAAACGATCCCAAAGCCTTGTCTCTAATGCCAAATGAAAATCAGAGGGAATCAGTTTATCCTTTCCTGGATAAAATTCATTTAGATATTCAATGATAATCGTAGTTTCAGGAATGGTCTTCTGCCGTAATCGATCCCGAAGGAGTGGGATTTTTCCCACAGGCCAATGGGCAAAAAGTTCAGAGCTAGACTCTTCTGATAATAAATCTACCAATCGCGGTTCAAACTCTGTATCGTTTTCGTACAAGGCAATGAGGACCTTATGGCAAAAGGAAGCGAGAGGATGGTAATAAAGCAAAAGATTAGGGGCTTGATAGTTATCCATTTAGAAAACTATTTACCAAAGGAGTATTTTTAGGCAAGCAAATTAGTTAGCCAAACGGAAAACTATTGGCTTTGAAAACCTTAGTAGAACCATTTCGTTTGTTCGTTGGAACCTCCCCGTCCTACTTTTGACAGTATTTTCTCATTTTTTACTACGCTGTGAAGGAACTTCGCCAGATCCCAAAACCATTCTTGTTCCTTCTTTCTTTTCTCGCAAAAATTCCGGTGCCATTTCATCTTTTAAGCCTACACCCGATAATTTTCTTTGAATAACTTCTGTGATCAGATAAACTGTTTTATTGGCTGCACTTTCTAAAACTAAACCATCAGGCCTAATATTGGAGATACAATTTCGACTTTCATCGGTTTTACCAACTTGCGGACGATAGGTGATATAAACACCCAGACTATCAGCCGAAGAGAGACCTGGACGTTCTCCAATCATCACTACAGATACTTTCGCATTCAAAACTTCTCCGACTTCGTCCCCAATGGCAACCCTTCCCCACTTCGTAAGAACAAGTGGGGCAATTCGTAAACCAGTTTTACTCAGCGAATTCATTAATAACTTTAAAAAAGGAATATAATTTTCATCGAGTGCCTTTGCAGAAAGGCCATCAATTCCCATCAAAACTAAATCATATTCGCCAGTAAATTTTTGAATCGTTTCAAGCGAATCAGTAGACAAGCGCCTTCCTAAATCAGGTCGCATTAAATATTCCTCTTTAGAACTGACTTGACTCTCTAACAATAAAGCAGGAAGAGAGAACGGTTTCCCTAAAACTTCCAAATCTTTTAACAACTTTGCGAAATCGGGACTTAATAAAACAGCATCCCTTGCCCTAGCATGATCCAATCGAAAGCGTAACATATCTTTTGTGGAAATAGAACCACCTGTTCGCGTTAAACCAATCCTTGCCTGACTAAATTGTTTCCATTCTTCTAAAAAAGTCATACGCTTTATTTTCCTAATAAATCTTCGAGTAAACGCAAACCTTGATTTTCCATAGGGAAAAAACCATTTAAGTCTGAAAAAATCCCTCTATCGATTAACCAACGTTCAAACTCTGGTGCTGGTTTTAATCCCAAAACTTGCCTTAAGTACAATGCGTCATGAAAGGATGTACTTTGGTAGGATAACATTACATCATCTGCACCGGGAACTCCCATGATATATGTACATCCAGCAACACCTAACAATGTCAAAAGTGTATCTATATCATCTTGGTCAGCTTCTGTATGGTTTGTATAACAAACATCGACTCCCATTGGAAGCCCAAGTAACTTTCCACAAAAATGATCTTCTAAACCGGCTCGAATGATTTGTTTTCCATTAAAAAGATATTCTGGTCCAATAAAACCCACGACAGTATTGACTAATAAAGGAGAAAATTTTCTGGCAACCGCATAAGCTCGTACTTCCAAAGTTTGTTGGTCAATTCCGTGGTGAGCACCTGCCGACAATGCACTACCTTGTCCCGTTTCAAAATACATGACATTATCGCCAACAGTTCCACGTCTAAGCGACAAAGCCATTTCTCTTGCTTCTTGCAAAATTGATAAACTAACACCAAAACTTTTATTTAAGTCTTCTGTGCCACCAATGGATTGAAAAACCAAATCCAAAGGAGCCCTTCGTTTCATGACTTCCATAGAAGTAGTTACATGAGATAAAATACAAGATTGGGTAGGGATGGAATATTTTTGAATGAGATTATCCAACATTTCTAAAAGGGCAATAGAAGTAGGAATATTATCAGTAGCGGGATTAATTCCGATCACGGCATCCCCACTTCCCAGTAGTAATCCATCGAGAAGACTGGCTGCAATTCCTTTCGGATCATCTGTCGGATGATTTGGTTGTAACCGAACAGAAAGTCTACCAGGTAAACCAATCGTATTTCTGAATTTCGTAATTACCGTAATTTTTTTACTAACCAAAATTAAATCCTGGTTCGACATAAGTTTTGAAACAGCCGCAACCATCTCTGGTGTAATTCCCCACCGAATAGAATGTATTACCTCGGCATCAGTTGTCTCAGCTAACAAAAAATCACGAAATCCACCGACAGTCAGATGAGAAATCGATGCAAATCCCTCTTTTTTATGAGATTCCAAAATAACTTTTGTCACCTCATCTTTATTTGCTGGTATTAATTCTAAACTTAAAAATTCCGAAAGATAAACATCAGCAAGTGCCATTTGTGCGGCGACTCTCTCTTCCTGACTCCTTGCCGAAAGCCCTGCTAATACATCACCTGATCGGTGGGGACTTGCTTTGGCCAAAAGGTCTTTTAAATCCGGAAATTGGTAGGTTTTGGTGCCGAGGATTGTTTTGTAACCCATACAAACAATAGTAAGGGATAAGAAATCTTCCGCACAGAACTTTTCTTTACTTTTATAAAGCGAACACAAAACAAACACCAAACAAATATTTAGTAAATTCAACTTTATTGCAAAACCCCAAAAAAAACAATCAGCGCCAAACGAATAAATAAATATTAAATAAATTTGTAATGAAAATCATGATAATGATAAAAATTCATGATTCGAACTACAATGGAGAAGATATCTTCGATTCAATTGACACAAAACTGAGGAAGCTAGATAATTGTCCAAAAATTCATATCAACTGAGGAAACTATGAAAAAACTAGCATTAGCTGGAATCTTATTTTCATTACTTTGTTTTGCAAATTGTACGCAATACACTGTTATGGATAGTGCAAGTGTTGACGGAAAACTTTACGTTTCTGTTTTAAAAAAGCCTTTTTTTGGTGGTGCTGAAGGTTATATCTCTAAATGTGATGCCGATGCAGCTGGAAACCTAAAATGCAAACGTGTACGTTTGGACGTAACTAACTAAGAGGAAGAAAATTATGAAAAAAATTATTTTAGTATTCGCAACCCTTTTTCTCCTAACTTCTGTAACAAACTGTGTTTCTATTTATCAAATCAAATCAGGAAACAAAGGAAAAATGACTGTTACAAAACATAGTTTTCTTAATACTGACGAATTGGTTTGTGATGTAACTGCACAAGACGATTTAAGCTGTGTTAACATTGAAGGCGCTTTTGTTAATAACCCAAGTCTTGGTGCGAACAATTAATCACTTGAAGGAAATATAAATTATGAAAAAAATATTACTTACTCTTACCCTTATTTCTTCTAGTTTTCTAATTTCTTGCCAAACTACTAGTTTGACACAAGTTGGAAATTCAACATACCGTTTCTATTCTGGTCGTCTTTTCCAATACAACACAGAAGTTGAAAAATGCGATGTTGCTGCAGACGGAAAAAAAGTAACTTGTAAAGACGTAACAATCTCTTACGAGTAAAAAAGGCAAAGGTAGGTTATGGCAAAAAAATTCATTTATTGTTTTGTTTTCGGAGTAACCTACCTTTTTTGCAAACCAACACCAGCGGTCGATTCCAAAGACTTTGTTGGAAATCCTGAAATTAGAACCATCTCCCTCTCCGAGTTTCAATCAAACACCAAATCGGCAGCGGATTTAGAGAATGTAGAAACACAAATTGCAAATCTTGGTAGTTTTACTTCCTCGGTCGCAGTGGCAAAGTCGAGAACCGTTTTCAAAGAAAAAACAAACAGGTCCTTAGTTCCTCGTGCAATTTATATCTTATCAGGTTCAGGCAAAATTCATTTTGATGATGCTGAACTACCGATCAAAGAAAATGATTGGTTACATTTCCCTCCTGCCAATGCCATTGATATAGAACCTACAAAAGGTAAGGTTTTAAAATTTCTAATTTTTCATGGTTACTGGACTAACAACCAGTAACAACGATTAATATCTAATTTTTAATCTGACTCCTCCGCTTTGTCACAAGAAAGGCAGTTTTGGCCTTGTTTAATTTTGCGTTCCCAATCTTTTTGCTATCCAAAAAAAAAGAAGCGGGGCCGAGCTCGTCCGGGGTCCGCGTTCGCTTCCGTCTGCCACAAGGCAGACCAAGCCCTTCCGATCTCTAACGCCGGCTTTAAAGAATCCAATTCAGAATTTTTTACCGTTTGCCTTGACAAAATTCTGAATTTCTGCCTCCAACTGCTTAAATTTAGACTAAATCTAAAAAATTGCTTGCCTCTTATAACTGGATTTAATCTAAATTTATACTAAATCTAGAAAGTGAAGGCCAAGATGAGAACTACAAAAATTTCTACAATGGCCCTCTTGGTGCTCGTATTGAGCCCCTTGGGAGCTGCAGACACAAAAGAACCTTCGAGTGTAATGGAACGCCAAAACATATCCAATCAGTTTTGGTGGCCAGAAAGGCTCGATTTAGCCCCACTCCGCCAACATGCAGCGGAATCCAACCCAATGGGAAGACAATATAACTACTCCAAAGAATTCAAAGAACTAGACATCCAACAAATAAAAGATGAGATCAAAACTCTGATGAAAACCTCACAGGACTGGTGGCCTGCTGACTATGGTCACTACGGACCCTTCTTCATTCGGATGGCTTGGCATAGCGCTGGAACCTACCGAATTAATGACGGACGAGGGGGGGCTGGCGGGGGACAACAAAGATTTGAGCCACTCAACAGTTGGCCCGATAATGCCAACCTAGACAAAGCACGCCGTCTCCTTTGGCCAATCAAAAAGAAATACGGAAAAAAAATCTCTTGGGCGGACCTGATGGTACTTACAGGAAATGTCGCCCTCGAATCGATGGGATTCAAAACTTATGGGTTTGCTGGGGGAAGAACCGATGATTGGGAAGCTGACCTTGTTTATTGGGGACCTGAGAAAAAATGGTTAGCCGACGAACGATACGAAGGTGATAGAAAATTAAAAAATCCACTTGGGGCAGTACAAATGGGACTGATTTATGTAAATCCAGAAGGCCCAAATGGAAACCCAGACCCACTAGCGGCCGCTAAAGACATTCGAGAAACTTTTGGTCGAATGGCAATGAACGATGAAGAGACTGTAGCATTAATCGCCGGGGGACATACCTTCGGAAAAGCACACGGTAAGGCAGATCCGTCTAAATATGTTGGAAAAGAACCTGCAGCTGCGGGAATCGAAGAACAAGGGTTTGGTTGGAAAAACAATTATAAAAAAGGAAATGCAGAAGACACCATTACAAGCGGACTTGAAGGAGCATGGACTGCCAATCCAACTAAATGGACCACTCAATATCTAAACAATTTATTTGGTTTTGAATGGGTGCAAACAAAAAGTCCAGCAGGTGCCATCCAGTGGATTCCGAAAGATGGAGCTGGTGCCAATATGGTTCCCGATGCACACGACAAAACACTTCGGCATGCTCCTATCATGTTTACTACCGACTTGGCTCTAAAATTTGACCCGAGTTATAAAGTAATTGCTAAAAAATTCCAAGAAAATCCTAAAGAGTTCGAACTTGCTTTTGCAAAAGCATGGTTTAAACTTACCCACAGAGATATGGGTCCCCTTGCTCGTTATATCTCTAAAGATTTACCAAAAGAGCCACTGATTTGGCAAGACCCGCTTCCTGCAGTAGATCATAAGTTAGTTGGAACAAAAGAAATCGAAGCCCTAAAAGCAAAAATTTTAAAATCAGGATTAACTATTCCTGAACTTGTAAAAACTGCCTGGGCCTCTGCCGCAAGTTTCCGAAGCACCGATATGAGAGGAGGAGCCAACGGAGCAAGGATCCGCCTAGAACCTCAAAAAAACTGGGCAGTAAATGATCCAGAAGAACTATCAAAAATATTGAAAAAATTGGAAAAAATCCAATCCGAATTCAATGATTCAGGAAACAAAATCTCACTTGCCGACTTGATCGTGCTAGCTGGAAATACTGCCATCGAAGAAGCCGCAAAAAAAGCGGGTATTAAAGTGGCTGTACCTTTTACACCTGGAAGGACTGATGCAAGTGCAGAACAAACCGACGTTTATTCCTTTTCCGTTTTAGAACCGAAAGCAGATGCATTCAGAAACTACTACGGCGCTGGGAACTCTTTATCTCCAACAGAAATGTTAGTAGATCGTTCCAATATGTTATCTTTAACCATTCCAGAAATGACAGTGCTCTTAGGTGGAATGAGATCTTTAGATGGCAATTCAGGAAAATCGAAACATGGAATTTTGACAAATCGCCCTGGAGTTTTGAGTAACGATTTCTTTGTCAATTTACTCGACATGTCTACTAAATGGCAAAAGTCTTCTCAAGCAGATGGTCTTTACGAAGGATTAGATCGCAAAACAGGTGCTAAAAAATGGACAGCCACTTCTGTGGATCTCATATTCGGATCTCATTCCGAGTTACGAGCAGTGGCCGAAGTTTATGCAGCAGATGATGCTAAAGATAAGTTTGTTAAAGATTTTGTTGCCGCTTGGAACAAGGTGATGATGCTCGATAGGTTTGACGTGAAAAAGTAAAAATGTCTAAGTCTTCAAGAAAACAATTTTTAACAACATCGTTGTCTTGGATGACCTCCCTCTTTCTAATTGAGGGAGGTCTTAGTTTAACCACAAAATTGGTGGCAGAAAAAAAAACTTCTCCCCCTTTGCCGGAAGGTCTGCAACCTGTTTCTGAATCGGATCCAACTGCCAAAGCACTTGGATATCATCAAGATGCAAAGCATACAGATTTTAATTTGTATCCAGAAAGAAAAGAAGTCTCCGCAAAAAATCAATTTTGTAAACACTGCGCACAATATACAAAATTAAACGAAGGTTGGGGAAAGTGTAACATCATTACCGCTGGTATTGTATCCTCCAACGGTTGGTGTTCTGCTTGGTCTCAGAGGTCCTAAACAGAATGTTTATTTCCAAACACATTGTGCTAAATCTACCCTTTCAAAAACCCAAGGTTTGTGCGCATGTTTTGCATTTTTATCTTCGATCAAATCGAATGATCCTGCTTGGGAGGATATACTTTGAAAATAGAGGGAAAAAGGAGTATTTTTCATCTGCGTTCGTTTAGGACAAAGCCCCACTCCCTCTGTTTTTAAAAAAGGATAGGAAGCTCCTAAATCGTCGCGGAAAACCATACCTTCTTTCAATACACAAACCTTTTTAGATTCCTTGGTATACAATTCTAATTTTGTTTCCGTATCAGATACACAAATCTTACTGAGCACAACGACTCCCAAAAATTCAGAATGAAGGTCACAACATTGGGGTGCGGGATTCCAATTGCGTTTCGTCTGTACTGTTGCTTTTGAATTTTCCGAAGTGAATTCCTTAACAGGTTCTGTTGAACAGGAGAATAGAGAAAACCATACATATAAAAACAAAAAAATATATTTTGGAATCATCTCAAATACCACGATTTTTTCCTTAAAGTTTTTTAGTCGCTTCTTTTAGCTTTTGCTAAAGGATCTTTAGATTTTCAGATTTCTTCCATCACTTTTTTAAAAATAATAAAATTCTCATCCAGATTCGCGTCCCAGGACGACAAAAATGACCATCCATTTTAAACTTGAAGGAGTGCATTTATTCTAAGGAGAAAAGAAGATTATGATTCAAAAATTGAGTTCGTTCGTTTTGGCACTATTACTTTTAATTCACTGCGGTTCCTTTCCTGTTGGCGAAAAACGTTTTAACGAATTGGTCACAAATAAGGTCAAAGCGAGAGCAGCATATGATTTAGATTGTCCAATGGGAGATATTAAAGTCAATGTAATCGATAATAAAAATTTCGGTGCAAATGGATGCAGACAACGGGCAACATATACCATTTATCCAGCAGATTGTTCTCCAACAACTACCCATGAAGCAGGTATTGAAAACTATTGCCAACTCATAAGAAACTAAAAAAATAAAGATTAATAAATTCCCAATTTGATTTTTATCTATTGGGAATTGCTATTGCAATTCCCAATAGCAATTCGATTTAAAATTTGACATTCTTATTCTAATTAGCTTTTTGATACAGTATTAAAAATATCTTTTTTCTACAGAAGAACTTGCGAATTATATGATCATCCAAAATCCGTTGGCAAAACAATAGTCCATACAACATTCCAAGATACACTCAAAATTTTTTGTGTTTTCCGCATTTTTTTTATTTAAAGTTTTGTTTTTAAGTTCTCCGAAACAATTTTATTTAGTTTTTTAATTCGATTGGTAAAATAACTTTTATTACTTAAAGAACATGAAAAAAGGTAACTGCCATATATGGACACAGTTACATTCTCTGCAATATTCCAAGCCTTACTAGGCGAATATCCTTCTTTCGCAATGGCTCTCGACAATTTAGACGTCATATCTTCATAAAATAAATTAATTTTTTGGAGATACACTAACCGTTGTTTTGATAAGACCAATATACTCAAAAAATGAATATAATTCAAAAAAACTTTGTCGCTAACAAAAAAGTTTAAAAATTCTTCTATCCCTCTTTTTCCTTTCATTCTATGATCAGTGAGTACAAACATTTTTTCAGATAAGTTGCGTTCTGCATTATTGAGAACAAATTCAACCATATCCGGCTTTCCGGAAGGAAAAAAATAATAGATACTCCCCTTCCCTAAACCGGTTTTTTTGGAAACCATAGCAACCGACACTCCATCAATTCCAAAGTCACAAAATAACTCCAATAATGGAGAACCCAAATCACCCTTTTCTGTTACTGATCTTGCCATCTATACCAAACAGTCAACTATTTACTAAATGGTAAATAGTTTTTCAATATTCTTTAGTTTTTTGATTGTGCACCAAACGAAAAGACAAATTGTTTTTTCATAAGTTAGTAGAATTCAAAAAGGTTCCGCCATGAAAAGAGAAAACGCCAACCAATTCCAGCTTGATCCCAAATGGAAGTGGTTAGAATTTTTATTGGGTTTTAAATATGCCATCAACTTATACAGTCCTTTTGTAGGGTCCGGAATTCAAGTGATCAAATATAATAAAGAAAAACACCAAATTGATGTAAGATTAAAAATGAATTTTTTTACCCGAGGGTATATGGGCACACACTTTGGCGGATCCATCTATTCCATGTGCGATCCATTCTATGTATACTTACTAATAAAGAGATTAGGAAATCTTTATATGGTTTGGGACAAACACGCAGAGATTGACTATATCAAACAAAATAAGGAATCTATTTTTGCAAAATTTGAAGTAACAGACAGTGATATAGAAAATATCAAATCCTTGTTAACTCACCAAAAGAAAATAAATTATACTTTTTTAACCAACATTGTAGATTCAGAGGGGAACGTAGTTGCGTTAGTTAAAAAAATTATATACATCAGAAAATTGGCTCAAAAGTGAAGAAACTTGAAATGAATGTTCTCCTTTTAGAAGACGAACCGATCCATGCAAATTACTTAAGTAAGCTATTAATTAAAAT
>NZ_JAMQPN010000060.1 GCF_026151655.1 Leptospira soteropolitanensis
GCTAATCGACGTTTCTCGTAGCTGAGCCTGCAACGCAGGCGTTAGCGTCGGCGCGTCTTCTTGCGGAGCGAGAAGCGTGACGGAGAGGAATGTGGCGCAGCCCAAGCGAGGCCGGCAGTGCCGAAGCGCAGCGATTTGCCGCTGTTATGCGAAGTCAGGTTTCTTTAAGAATATTCTTTCTTGTGTTGGTATATTTTACTTCATCAAAATTGAAGGAGACCTCTTTTACTTTATACAATTTTGAAGAATTATCAATTATACAGATTTGATCTCCAAATAAAGCTATGTTTTGTCCTTTTGAAACTGAACTATGATAATAAATTCCTGAGAATCCCATATTTCGACTGATGTCTGCAATTGTTTGGGTTAATAAATATAGATCTTGTTTTTCCGGTATAATCGGTGTATTGATAAAATTTTGTAGATGTTTAAGAAAGGTAAAAGTTTCTAAAGTTTTTTTAGAATTACAAAAAAGGTATAGTGGAATTTTGGTCAAATCGATTACTTCAATGTCTTCTTTTAAAAGGAACTTTGCCACGGAGATGTAATGTCCGGGATGAGGTCGAACTTCCGCAACAGCAGTCAAATCATTTGTTGCACCGTAGAAAATTGGAATGTTTTCTTCGTTAAACTTTCCGTTCGATGCGTATTTTGCAGGTGGTCTATCTATTTCTTTCCCAGAATATGGTATTTTTATTTTGTATTTTTGACTAATGTTTTTTTCCTCATAACCTATTCTAGCTCGAGAAAATACTGCTTCTTTTTTTATTATTTTTTTTAGAATATGTAGTTCATCGGATAAATTGCTTCGAAGTATTTTTGTAATCTTTTGATATTTTTTTTCATTATAGTAAGATAGAAGCTTCTCCCAATCGATAGAAAATTCTTTTAATGGTTGCGAATATATGGCTTTTACATTTTCTCTTTCCGGAAATTCTTCATTCATGAATATCGGAATTTCGTTATCTCTTCGATCGATCCCGAATAATTCGGAGATAGGTTTATCTGTCCATTTACCAAAATATTTTTTGGTGAAATAGTTATTCGCTTTTTTGGCAAATCCAGTATGTGGTAGAATCGGATTTTCCTTCTGCAAATTATAAATTAATCGATCGTAATTTTCTACTTCATATTCGGAGTATTCAAATCTAATGATCGAACGTGTTAGATTTTGAAGATGTAAATTTTTTGAAAATTTGATCGATTGTTCAGTTTTTCCACAAACGACACATTTTTTTAATT
>NZ_JAMQPN010000061.1 GCF_026151655.1 Leptospira soteropolitanensis
ACGCAAGTTTATAAAAGTCTCTCAAAAGGAAGAAAAATGAATCAAAATAAGTTAATAAAAATATCAATCCAATTTGGATTTTTTTTCATAGGTTTAACAAATCCAATCATTGCGGAAAAAAACTATCTTTCAGAAGAATTCGTAAATTCTCACCCGAATTTAAAAAATAAAGATCAAACAGAAAAGAATGTTGAAAATATTCTAAAGGAATTAGCTAAATTGAAAATTAGAAAAAACCCAGAAGTTTATTTACAAAAAATTCAAGATGGTTTAGATGTTTATCCTGATCCTAACTTCTATTATTTGCTAGGAAATTATTATATGAATCTAAATTCATATAATAATGCAATTAAATCTTATAATCTTGCCATCTTAAGAAGGTTGAATAATAAACATCTAGCATACTATAATATTGCATGTTCATATAGCCTTTTGAAAAACAAAGAAAACGGTTTTGAATTTCTAATTAAAGCCTTATTAAACGGTTATAGAAACCTTGAACATATAGGAAATGACAAAGATTTAGACTTTTTGAAAAATACTGATGAATGGACACCTTTTAAAAAGAATTATCTGCAAATAGTTGACATTAAAAAATATCACGGATCCTACCATATTGATGATACAGGAAAAAGCGAATTATTACTATGTAAAAACAATGTAGCCATTGAACCTTCTTTTTATAGAAGCACCATCGATGGAAGTTGTTGCGAAACTGGAAATCTTGAAAAACCCCTAAATAGCCATACACGCGGAATCTGGAGAAAAACGGAAAACAAAATAATTATATTTTACAATACAAGATGTGGATATAAAGGTGAAGGACGTAAAAAAGAAATCTATGCTGGAGATTGCGGTCCTGAATATTCGCAGTGCTCGTTAAAACAAATTTGCGTTACAACAACACCTGAACAATTCTATTACAGTTATAGAGTCATTAACTTGAATAATAGTTTCAATCCCGACAATGAATATGAGTTTTCAACTTTATATCCAAAAGCTTGTAAAGATTATGAAAGCTTATTAAACGAATAAACCTGCGTATAACAGCGACTTAACGCTACGCTTCGGGACAAGCCCTCGCTCGGGCTTCGCCACATTCCTCTCCTGTCACTCGCTTGCATACGCAAGCTACGTGCCAGTCCCTAACGTCCCGTTCGGGACTCAGGGTCGAGGAACGTCGTTAAGT
>NZ_JAMQPN010000062.1 GCF_026151655.1 Leptospira soteropolitanensis
GCTTATCGACGTTCCTCGACCCTGAGCCTTGAAAAGGCGTTAGGGACTGGCACGTAGTTTGCGTATGCAAACGAGTGACAGAAGAGGAATGTGTCGCAGACCGAGCGAGGGTGAACGGAGTGAATCCCGAAGCGTAGCGATAAGCCGCTGTTATGCGATGCGGCAAATTAGAAGAGATCTAATATTTCTTGCTTTTCATCTCTTATCCATCGAAGTATTGTAGCTATTTCGAAAAGTGCTAAAATTAGAATAATTGAATGTTCTTTTGAGTAGTAATTAAGTGAAAATCCATGAAGTACTGGATTTCTATTAAATTCGGTTGAATTTGCTTGTCCTTCATATAATTTATTAATAAATGCATTAAAGTAATCTAGGTCATCGGCGATCATAAATAGACCTTTATTTGAAAAATCTTCTTTGCTGAATTTGCACTGAAATTGTTTTTCTTTTGGTATTTTTTGTATATCTCTAATAATACCTTCAATTAAAGGGAATAAAGCTGGTATTGATAAAGTATATTTTTGATTAAAGTGTGCATCTATGGCATCTAAGATTATTTGTTTTCTATTTTCAAATTCAGTAAATTTGCAGGATAAATTAATATGTGAAATTGCTTTTTCCTTTGTTAAACTATCAAAATATATATCGTATAGGTCTTCTTTTTTTAATTCTTTTTGTTTACTTTCGAGATCTTCCAATTTTAGCAAATGACCTAGAGTAATTGTATTGAATTTGAACAATCCATTTGATTTAAAATAATTGTGCCATTTTATCATACCGTTGCTTATTCTAATTAATATATCATTACTTATATCCTTGGTTATTTCTGTACCACACGCTTTGCAGTTAATTCCCGTATGAAGTGTAGTTTCATGGTCTGAGCCAAAATGACAAAGATTATAAGGTTTTCCTGACCCACAATGGCATGGTTCTTTTTTTGAAATTCCAATTTGTTTTCTTCTTCTTGATGTTCGTCTTAATGGTTTCATATGATTTTTGCCGTTTCGCATAACGAACTAGACTAACCGACGTAGGCTGGCCCTGAGTCCCGAACGGGACGTTAGGGACTGGCCACGACACTTGCGCAGGCAAGGGGAGTGCCAGAAGCGAAGCGGTTAGTTGCTGTTATGCGCTGGACCG
>NZ_JAMQPN010000063.1 GCF_026151655.1 Leptospira soteropolitanensis
AAATGACTGCAAATAAAACTGCTATAGGAAAACAATGGAAAATAATAAAGAAGAAAATTTTGATGAGGAACAATATCCGTCAGAAATAATAGAATATATTATGTCCGAGCCAGGACATGAAATAATTAAACGGATAATTACATTAATTGAAGATATAAAAAAATCTACATTGGATAAAAATGTAGAATTAACAAAAATTAATGTTACAAATAATCACAAACAACGAGCATATCTGATTATTCAGCAAACAATAGTGTTCGTCGTTATTGTAGTTGCATCTATATACTTAGCAGTCATGGATAAGTTTAGTCCTACTATTGGTGTATTATTCGGAACCGTAATCGGATATTTCTTTGGTAAAAAAACTTTGAGTTAAGAAATATTTTTATTTAGAATATGGATATGCAAAATTTTGAATTTATTCCGCACTTTGCAATTTATCAAACAGGCGCACATGAATTAGTTTATTCAGAAAATGGAAGCATTGCAGAAATTATAAATTTACAGTTACAATATTGGTGCGATGCGAATTTTTTGTATAAAAATATTGAAAAGAAAGAAAAAATCAGTATTCAATCCTTGATTCCGATCTTTCTTTTACTTGGACAATCATTGGTAACACTTTTTGGACTAAACAATAAAACTAATTTAAAAGATACACCACCTTTATTTCAACTAGTTACTAAATTTGTTGATAACAATGGTAAAAAATTATCCAGTTACGATCGACGATTGTATGAAAACTTTAAGAGATTAGATCATATCTACACAGATCTAATAAAACATCCTTCTTCAAATAAAATGACAGAAATATTAAATTTGAAAATGCAAGACCTTAGACAAGCTTTAAAAACTACTCAAGAAATTTGGATTTGGTTTTTGGACTCCATGGGGATTGAAAAGGAAAATTATGAGAAATATTTTTCAGAAAATTTCTAATTTAATAATAGACAGCAGTCACTTCGCATAACAGCGACTTACCGCTTCGCTTCGGGACTTCGCCCTCGCTCGGCCTGCGGCAAATTCCCCTTCTGGCATTCGCCTTGCTTACGCAAGCTACATGCCAGTCCCTAACGTCCCGTTACCGGGACTCAGGGTCGGGGAACTTCGGTAAGT
>NZ_JAMQPN010000064.1 GCF_026151655.1 Leptospira soteropolitanensis
TACTTAAAAATATGATCAAACAAATTAAAAAATTTCTAAATAGATTAGTAAACACTATCTATGGCTCTGAAACAATCGACTTTCAAACAAAGACAATCTTTAAATATATGCCTGGAAGAGATTATAATATAGAATCGATTGAAAAAAACTATTTCTTCTTTTCTAGACTTTCACAAGTAAATGATCCAGAAGATTGCACTATTAATCCCCTACCGGATTTATGGGGCACTACTAAGGAGGAAATTGAAAAGAAGATATTAGCGAACGCAAAGCCACAGGAAGTCGATAATTTAAAAAAATATGCGGCTAAATTAGCAAATGATAAATCCACCCAAAAAGAATACTTAGAACAATTAAAGCCAATACTTCAGGCAGATGATGACGATTATAAGAAAGGATTCAAAATGCTATGTCTTACAGAAAATTATCAATCCATACACATGTGGCAGAATTATTCGAGAAATAAAAAACCTATGGATGGATTTTGTATTGGATATGAATGTGAAATAGGAAACCCAGAAACTTTCGTACACATGCACAGGAAAAATAAGCTTAAAATTAAATTAGGTTCAGTCATTGATTCGGGAAAAAATCAAAGCTCGCTCTGCGCTTATGAAGTCTTTTATGGAGAAGACACATCAATTGCATACAATCCCTTCAAAAATAATAAAGAAGCATTATTACATTCATATTTTTACAAGAAATCTAAATGGTCACCTGAAGAAGAATTTAGGATATTGCTAACCGATGACCAAACAACGAACCCTACATTGCAAAGCATTCAATATGAAGAAGATAAACTTAAAATTGTAATATTCGGAAAAAATTGCGGAAGCAAAACAAGGAAAAAAATATTGGAAGCAATTTATCAAAATGGAAATTATAAAAATTTAAAATTTTATGAAGCTTCTCTAATTTGCGGGAAAATACGATTTAAAGAACTAAAACACTACGCATAACAGCGGGGAAACGCTGCGCTTCGGCACTTACGGCCTCGCTTGGGCTGTGCCACATTCCCTTTCTGTCACTCGTTTGCATCCGCAAACTACGTGCCAGTCCCTAACGTCTCTTCGAGACTCAGGGTCAGGGAACGTCGTCTCCCCTAGTTCGTTA
>NZ_JAMQPN010000065.1 GCF_026151655.1 Leptospira soteropolitanensis
TAACGAACTAGACTAACCGACGTAGGCTGGCCCTGAGTCCCGACGGGACGTTAGGGACTGGCCACGACACTTGCGACGGCAAGGGGAGTGCCAGAAGCCTATGTGTCGCAGACCGAGCGAGGGCGAAGTCCCGAAGCGAAGCGGTTAGTTGCTGTTAACCGCAGTTCTGATTCTAATAAACTTTGATTCCGAATTTCAATAATTTCTTAGGTAAATGGTCGTCTAAGTTTGATATATCATTGTCATTCAATTCAATAAGTTTGAAATCATAATTTTTATATATTTCTTGTTTAATTTTCTTTCGTTCATTATATTTTGGGTCATCTTCTAAACCCCAGAATTCAATATAAACACCTTCGCTAGGAATAAAAAAATCAGCATAAATATCTTCTTCGATAGGGAGTTTTCTTTCATAAGCATGTGCCAAATTATAATCATAAAGTGCATTATCGATAATTACTTCAGCTCTTGACCTAACAAAATGACCATCTTTTGTTCTAAATGTTGCCGGAAATTTTTCCCGGAAAGAATCTGAATTACTATTTTTATATTGATTATCTGATTTAGGTATAGTGTCAGTTGTTGAAGTGGGTGTTTCAGATAGAGAAGTAATCAGTATTTTATTATTAACAATATTATCAGGCCATAGAACATAGGTACCTCCCGAAACTTCATGTTCAAATTGTTTTCCTCCTAAGGATTTACCTAATTTAGTTGGTTCCCATCCTGAAAGATTTTTTTTAATCCAACCAAGTTCGGAGAGAATCAAATTTAATCTTTGTGAAGATATATTGAAATGTTTACCAATGTTTGTTGCATTTAATAATTTAGATTTTGTGCCACTAGAATCTAAAGGAACATCAATATCTTCTGGCCAGGCAATAAATTCTCCAAATTTAGGATGATTTTTTAAGATTCCTCCTTTTTTCTTTCCAGTTTCAGTAAGAATCCATTTATTATTTATCCTATCTATCCAATTTAATTTTTTAAGTAAATTGAATAAATCAGATGTTTGTAAATTGCATTCATTTGCTAATGTAGTAGTTGATATGTATTCCATCTTTTCCTTCTTTTTATTAATAGATTGAATTTCAGAATTGCGGTTAACGAA
>NZ_JAMQPN010000066.1 GCF_026151655.1 Leptospira soteropolitanensis
AAAAAAAAATAAAATATGAACCAATTTAAGATTCTTATAATTTTCACCTGTATCATCTTAATTCAATGTGTCCCAAATAACCAATCTGCAAGAGACAGATGCAAAAAAGGTACACAAAACAAATCTGGTAAAGAAGCTGATGTAAACTTTATATGCTCTATAGCTACGATCAATTACAAAAGAGCAGAACAAAATAATGACACCGCTCTGAAAGATGGAGCTTTATTTAGCTGTCTACTCGCAATAGAAGATTTAAAAGACTGTGATAAGAAAGCAAATATCAAATTCGGCATAAGCAATTAAAATATACCAATTAGCATCTTATTTTTTAAAGAAAAATATTAACAATTAATTCATACTTTTAAAAAAATCTTGTGCTTTTTTTAAACCAGCAAAATCTACAAAAATCTTTTTTTCTAAATGAAACAGAGTTTAAAAGAACTTTTCCAAGAATACACTTTATTGGTTGAATATAGAATATTTTTCCTATACGAAAAATTTAGAGAACTTTAAATGAATTCGATTATTAGTAACTTACTTTTATTAACCCACAATAACTATAATGGACTAATTTTTATATTCTTCGGTATACCCATTTCTATAGTTTTAATCTTTGCATTTTTGAAGTATGAAATCATGAAAATACTTTTTTTTGAAAGAGAGGGTTTAAAATGGAGATCATTCTTATCTTCAATCTTTGAGCTCTTACTTTCAATATACATTATAGAATTTATCACAAATTCAAATTTGAAATCATTATTAATTTTTATTTTCGCATTAATTTTAAATCTACTATTACAATCTCTCATTTTATTTTCAGAAAAATTTAAAAGTTCATTATTATTCAGAAACAAAATCGGACTTACTATTATTTTTATATTTATTAGCCCAACTATGGTTTTCATAGTTTATAAATATGTCGTATTTTTTCCAATTTAATCTTTTGCAATTTTTACGGCGTATAACAGCGACTTACCGCTTCGCTTCGGCACGAGGCCTCGCTCGGCCTACGGCAAATCCTCCTCCTGGCATTCGCCTTGCTTACGCAAGCTACATGCCAGTCCCTAACGTCCCGTCACCGGGACTCAGGGTCGGAGGACTTCGGTAAGT
>NZ_JAMQPN010000067.1 GCF_026151655.1 Leptospira soteropolitanensis
TTCGTTATGCGCAATTTTAAAAATAGGATTGAATATGAAAAATCTGACAATAACTCTAGCTTTGCTTACAACATTAACTTGTTATTCAAAACGTTCCAACAATACAGTAATTGTTAAATCCAAAAATGGCGTATCATTAAAAGCTGCTCCAGGAAATTCTGAAAAAACTATAACGAATATTTCAGAAGGTACTAAATTCAGAAAAATTCAAAATTCAGAAATTCAAATTGAGAATAGTGAAGAGTGGATTGAAGTAACAAATGAAAACTATAACGGATATTTATTAAGTTCTCAAGTTAGCAGCTTAAAAGCCATTCCTCAAACAAAAATTATTCCAGAAACACTCTACAAAACTACGTGCGCAAAAAATTACTATTCTATTACAAAATTGCCCACTTTTAATAATATTACGAAAAGTACACTCAAAAAATCAACAAATCACAATTCAAACATTACTATTTCAGAGAGATTAAATATTAATAAAGACCAAATTGTAACTTTCGATTTAGATCAAATTTACTCAAAAAATATTCCCGAGAAGCTGAGATTTATACCAGAAATAAAAAATTTCTTAGCAATTACCGAAATAACGGAAGCGAGGGAATATGAAAGAAAAGTAAATATACTATACTTAAATTTAAATAGTTATATCTATTCCATTAACCTAATACATCTAATTATAGAAAACGAATGTGAATCTTATGATGCATATAAGTTTTATGAAGAAGATCTTCCATTTGTAGATTACTCTCTAATTGTTAGCGAATCTCCTTCTGGTTTAGACATTAAGTATCAAAAGTTTAAATGCGCATATAAAGAAAGCCGAGATTTCCTTTCAACGGAAATTTTGGAATCTACATTAACGAAAGTCTCCATTGATGAATCCAATTTGATTCTAACAGAATATTGCTTTGAAGGAAATTTCCCTGATATAAACAGGAAAAAAACAGAAAAAAGCAAGAGTATATTTGACAATTCTTATAAAGATTACTTCTTATAGTTAAAACTGCGCATAACAGCAACTAACCGCTTCGCTTCGGGACTAACGCCCTCGCTCGGTCTGCGACACATAGGCTTCTGGCACTCCCCTTGCCTGCGCAAGTGTCGTGG
>NZ_JAMQPN010000068.1 GCF_026151655.1 Leptospira soteropolitanensis
GTTTATTTTTTTTGTTTTAATTTAGAAATAAAATCTTCTTTTCTTCTTTGATATATTAATTTCGAATCTTCATCTATGGTAGTTTTTGCTTCCATTAATTGATCAAAATTCATATTGTATAGTTTAAAATTTAATTTTCGAATGATACGTTCAGTAGGTGGAAATTCATTTTGTTTTATTTGATTTAAGACTTCATCCAAATTAAATAATGGAGTTTCAAGTAATATATTGACAATGCGGTCCGAAATTTCAGCTTTGCGATCATAATCAATTAAACAATTTAGTGTATAAATAAATTGAATTATATTATCTAATATCGAAAGAATAATTTTGTGATCCAGATTATCAGGTAAAAACCACAATAAATTAATTCGTTGATCCTCAAATAATCTTTCTGCAGTTTCAATAATGATCTTTCTCTCCCTTTTTAATGTTTTTTTCTTGGTTGTGAAAAATTTACTCGTTCCTGTATCTGCTAATTTTAGACTTAATTTATATTGGTTATAATTATAGATATTTTCTACATCATTGAAGATTAAGATATTTCCTAAATGTGGATCTCCGTGAATCATATCTTTGGAGTAAATATAGTTTAATGATTTTGAGTATAACTTCCAAATTTCTAATCTTTTTTCTATACTTTGATGTTCTTTTAACCAATTTTTACCATTTTGTCCATAAATAATTTCCATAATTGAATAAGGATGATTGTTAATCATATCAAAATTATAAGTATTAATAACTAACGGATGGTTTAAAGAAGCTATTTTAATAGTTTCTTCCAAAGCGCGTTTATCCCCATGTTTATTCCATACTTTTATTGCTACTTCTCTCTTTAATTTTTCATCAAAAGCTTTAAAAACAGTGGCATTCGCTCCTCTTCCAATTTGTTCAATGATTCTATATCCTGGAATATTAAATCTTTTTTCTGCTATGAGAAGACTTCCATCTTCAAATGTATCCGAATAATTATTTGAAAGATTATGCATTTTTCTTCCGATTTATAAAAAAATTGAAAATACTTATATTAATTTATTTGTACTATAAGTGCACAAATTCTTTCCAACTAAGATGTTCTTTTAAGATTTAAGCTATGTCGTATAACGAA
>NZ_JAMQPN010000069.1 GCF_026151655.1 Leptospira soteropolitanensis
AGCAGATTCAACCAATAAGTGCAACAAAATGAGAGGTTGACTGGCACACCAAAAACAGATTTCTTGAAGTTGCGAAACAAAAGGAAATTGAATGAAGTATTGCCAGTTAACCCCAAATGAACGATTTGCTATCTATTTATTTCTGCAACAAAATTATAGTCTGACAGAAATTGCAAAATCACTAAATCGACATAAATCCACGATCAGCAGAGAAGTTAAACGCAATACAGGTGGCAGAGGATACCGTTATAAACAAGCAGATCAATGGGCTGAAAGTCGTAGAATTAATTCAAAAAAGCATATAAAGTTTATACCTGAAGTGAAAGCGTTAGTAGTAAACTATCTAAAGGAAGATTGGAGTCCTGAACAAATTTCTGCGTACCTACACGAAAGAAAAAGTCACAGTATCAGTCATGAAACCATTTATAAATTTATAAAACATGATCGAATGTTTGGTGGAACACTATATAAACACCTTCGCCAATCGAATCGGCGCCGAAGGAAAAAGTATGGAAGTGGAACGAATGCAAAAGGTACAATAAAAAATAGGGTTTTTATCAAAGACAGACCAAAGTCTGTTGAAAAAAGAAATAGAATCGGTCATTGGGAAGGAGATACGATTGTAGGAAAGAATCATAAAGGTTCTATCGTGACTTTAGTAGAAAGAAAAAGTTTGTATGTAAAATTAGTTTTGTGTAAGGACAGAACTTCGCAAATTGTAACCAAAGGAATCAACAAAATCCTTAAAAATGTTTCTGACAAAGTAACAACCATTACAGTAGACAACGGCAAGGAATTTTCCTCACATCAAGATATATCAAAAACATTGGATGCTAAAGTATTTTTTGCAGATCCATATTCTTTTTGGCAACGAGGCATCAATGAATCAATTAACGGATTGGTAAGACAATATTTTCCTAAGGGATCCGACTTCTCTAAAATTACACAGAAAGATGTTGAAAAGGTAGAGAGAAAATTAAACAGTAGACCTAGAAAAACTCTAGGTTTCAAAACTCCAAACGAAATCTTTTGGTGTGCCTCCTAAAAAGTTGCACTTATTGGTTGAATCTGCT
>NZ_JAMQPN010000007.1 GCF_026151655.1 Leptospira soteropolitanensis
ATTAAATATAAAAGTGAGGTAGAGAAAATCGAAACAAATCCTAATACTTCAACGCCAAATCTTGCCATTTGACGCCAAAGGATCTGGTTTCGAAATAAATCTCCCCAATATACGGGAAAGATCATTGGGCAAATCCAATCTGAAATTAAAAAAAGAGAAGGGATTACTAATAAAAAAAAATAGGAATCTTTTACGTTTCTTTGTTTGGTGAGAAAAACAGAACCAAAAAAAATAATCCCAATTTTATAAAATGAAAGAAGGGCATATACGATAAAAAGCAAAAAGGAAATGACAAGTCCGTGGCCAGATATGTTTCTTATCGCGTTCCATATCCAATAGAAACTGGTCAAAGTCACAAGTCCTGAAAATAATACGGTCGCGACGATCGTTTGTTTCCAGTTAGATAAGATGGTAAGTTGTTTAGTAAGATAGAGTAGTAAAAAAAAACAAAGGAACCCAGCGGATGAGAATCCGAAGGGCTCTAGTGCCAAAGCAAAAAAGATTGCTACTGGAAAAATTAAAAGAACGGGATATTTAATTTTCGGAATTTTTGAGTGTTTTCTCATATTCCATTCTTCTTGTATATTCCTCGGCTAATTCCTTACTTCCTAAGGTTTGGATTCTAAGTTCCATTATTTTTTTTTCGCGCTCTGATTCAGAAAGATTGGGATAGTTTTTTAGTAGGTTTTTTTCTGCTACTTGAAGTTTAGAAATCTTTTCCTCTTCTTCTTTCATTTCTTTGAGAACCTTTTCCATTCGATCATTTCCATCTTTCCCAAAGTAACGAATTCGAACTTCTTTTTCTTTTGATTCTCTCTCTAATCCAGATAACTTTGAAAGTTCAGCCTGCCGTAAATCCATTTCATTTTCAAACTTATCATATAATGGTTCTCTTGCGACTACAGCGTTGTAAAAGTTTCCAAAAGATTTTTTTCGATAGTCTTCATACAATCTCAGTCTTTCGTCTGCTTTTAGATTTTTAGTTTCATCGAGGAAATTTTTTCTGTTAAAACTAAAATCAGCAGTAGCTTCTTCCAATCCGAAGATGAGTTCTGCATCTTCTTTGGAAAAATACTTTCTACGTAGCTGTTTGATTTGTTCGTATCTTTCTTGGTTTGAGTAGGATTTGCTGGATGGATCTAATTGAACCATTGCCTCCTCGTATTTTAAATAGTTGGAAAGCATGTTGATCAGTCTTTTGGCATCATCTCCACTATATTCGTTTTTAAGAAACGCTTTGATATATTCATGACATTGTTCTCTAGTGCTTCCTTCTGGACATTGCCTGCGCAAATTCCAAAGTTCGGAAACTAAATTGAGTTCACCTGATTTAGCTCGTCCCAATATTTCATCGAAACGAAGGAATCGTCCGTCAGCAGAAAAGATTGTTTTTGCTGATTCTAGGTAGAATGGATCCACGGAGAATCCATCACTTTGCGTTCTAAAATAAGATTCGGCAATGTCATTTGGATTCTCCTCATTCGTAGTTTCCAATGTGTTTGGATTAATGATTCGATATACAATATAAATAAGGAGTAGGGCACCAAAGGCCATACTTAGATAACGGAAATTTTTAAAGTTCATAGGAGATGGTTCGTAGTAAAGGATGGATTGATACTTCTGGAAACAAAAAAACCCAAGCGAGTGCTTGGGTTTTTTAAAAAAACATCAGGAGTGAACTATTGGTTTGCCTTCATGTTAGAAGCCATATTCAAATAAAAACCTTCCACATCGTACCAAAGACTTCCAGAGCGGAGAGTGTTTGATACTTGTAAGTGATCGATTCCTGTTGTCAAGATTCCATAAGATGGGCCACCTTTCCAAGTTCCCCATTTTTGAGAAGAAAGTGGAACAAGTCCATCGTTAGTAAATCCTTGTCCTTGGAAAAGTCCACCAGCGCCACAAGCGGGATGAAGGATGCCCATAAGAGGGTGTTGGATGAGGTCTGGAATTGTGATCGAAGATCCGTATGAGAAATACTTCACTGCAGAATTGTTAGGAGTATAGGCATTGAAAGAACTAAGTCCTTCTTTACTTAGAGAAGAGAGTGCAGCAAGGGCATTTTGTTGGTTGGTTCCACCGTATACAATTTTTACGAGTGTTTCGACGATACTTGCAACAAATGGTTGGATCCAACTAGGAAGGACAGTCTTTACAATATCAGCAATTGGTGATCCGTAGTGCGGAGTGTTTAGAGTTGTGAGCGTAGCAGTGCGACCAGCAAGTCCTAAGTTAGAAACCATATAACGGCTATCTAGTCCACCCTGGGAATGGCCAAGGATGTGAAATTTACCGTTGTAGTTTGTTGCAGCTGCATAAGTAAGAATGGCTGCTTTTAGTTCCTGAGCACGCACTTCATTGGAGTTAGCCGCTGTTTTAGTTGGAGCAAAAACAGTTGCCCCTTGGCTTCTGAGGTAATCATCGGTTCCGCCCCAATAGTTGACGATGCTGATGATGCCACCAGAGTTTTCGCCCCAACCAAAAAGACCATGTGAAAGGATAATGGGATAAGTGCCTGCAAGCGGTTTGGAGGAAGAACCAGAACTAGCTTGGACGGAAGTTGCCATAACGGCTGTTACAAAAAAGGCTAAAAGACTTTTTCGGATCATAAATATTTCACCTCTGAATTTTCTAAGATAAAACTGTGTCAAAATGACTTATTTGAGGCAAGGATATTTTCACTACAAATTAAAAAAAAATGGGTAAATCCTGTATATAGGGAGACTCTTGAATTTAGATAGGGCTGTTAAGGAAGTTTGTGGTCAGCGGCAGACTGGTAGAAAATCGGTAGGAACTTAGTCGCCCACTCGCTTGCGGTACCGAATGTAAAACCTTTCAAAGGAGGATTTGTCCCAGAATTTTACGGCTTCTTCGTTTTGTAAGATCGCCCGGAGTTCGATCGAAGGAATCGAAGTTTCTTTGCACCAAAGATCGACATCTTTTAAAAGGGCAGACATATAGCCTTTTTTCTTTTTACCGAGTTTGGTGACAGCAAGATCGATAAATAGGCTTCTTTCTTCTTCGAGATGTGGTTTTTCCTCCACCCGTCCAATCAGTAAGGATACAAGCTCCTTCTCTTCAAAGTAACCACGCATATAGACTTTTCCAGTTCCAATGAGTTTGAAATATATGTCGGTGAACTTTGTGGCAGCGCGGGGGCGTATGCGAAACAAACCATCTAACTCGAGTTCGTTTACTTTGCGGTAAAACTGATTTACAAGTTCGATGGTTTGGTTTCTATCGGATTCTGTTAATTCTCGAATCACCTATACTATTCGATTGATGAGGTAACTTTTTAGCTCTGTTACTGGGATTCGTTCTTGTTTCATAGAATCTCTTTCCCTAACCGTCACTGTTCCATCATTCATGGTATCGTAATCTACAGTGACACAGAATGGAGTTCCAATTTCATCATGACGACGATACCTTTTCCCAATGGCTCCACTATCATCGTAGTCTACATACCAGTGATTGCGAAGGTCAGCATAAATTTCTTTGGCTTTGGAATCGAGTCCGTCTTTTTTCATCAAAGGGAAAATGGCCACTTTCATAGGGCTCACTCTTTTTCCAAAACGTAATATGGTTCGTACTTCGTCTTTTTCCAACTTTTCTTCTTCGTAAGCATCACATAAAACTGCTAAAAACAGTCGGTTAAGACCAAGTGCAGGCTCTACTACATAAGGAAGGTATTTTTTCTTTCCATCCAAATCATGATACTTAAGATCTTCGGAAGAAAATTTTTCATGTTGGGTGAGGTCATAATCGGTTCTGGAAGCAACACCCCAAAGTTCGCCCCATCCAAAAGGGTATTTGTATTCGATATCGCTTGTGGAATCACTATAAAAAGAAAGTTCTTCCTTGGCATGTTCTCTCACACGTAGGTTTTCTTTTTTTAGTCCTACCACATTGACAAGCCAGTCCATACAATAGTCCACCCAATACTTGAACCATTCTTTTTGAGTGCCTGGTTCACAGAAAAATTCCATTTCCATTTGTTCGAATTCACGGGTTCGAAATATAAATTGGCGGGCCATAATTTCGTTACGGAATGATTTTCCCACTTGGGCAATGCCAAAGGGAACTTTTTTCCGAGCAATTTGAGTTACGTTTTTAAAGTTAATAAAAATACCTTGGGCTGTTTCCGGGCGAAGGTAAATGTCTGTGGCTCCTTCTTCCGATGCGCCGTGAGATGTTTTAAACATTAAATTAAACTGACGAGCATCAGTGAAACTACCTACAGTTCCACAAGTGGGGCAGGCGTAGGCTTTATCTCGAATGATACTAGTCAGTTCTTCTAAACTTTTGCCTGTGGCTGCTCCGTCCCCTTCTTTATCCTCCAAAAACTTATCCACTCGCACCCGAGTTTTACATTTTTTACAATCCATTAAAGGATCATTAAAGTTGGAGATATGGCCTGAAGCTTCCCAAACGCGAGGGTGGAGGAGAATTGAGGAATCAAGGCCCAAAACATCGTCACGTCTATGCACAAAGTATTCCCACCAAAGCCGTTTTAGATTGTTTAATACTTCAATTCCATTTGGGCCATAGTCAAAGGTATTGGAGAGGCCTCCGTAAATTTCGGAACCTGGGAAAACAAATCCCCTTCTTTTGGAGACTGCGACGATGGGTTTTAGCGACTGTTCTTCTTTCTCTTTCGGCTGTGCCATATCCGCCAAATTTTTTGTTTTCCACGAAAATTCAAAGTATTTTCCTTGAGATAAGACTAAAGAATGGATTCGGCAAACTTAAAATCACTCTCTCCTTGGGCTAAAAAATCCTTAACCTTCTTTCTTTGGATGTCCCCTCTATTTTCTCTTGGACCATTTTTGGCTTTGGGTGTTCTTTTTGCATTCCCTGGAGAATTTCGTCTCCGACTTCGGGCTTTAGCAGTAATGGCTGTTTATATCCTTTCTTGGGTTATTTTTTATCCAATAGAACTTCTGCACAGGTCGGGGTTGGAATGGGAAGCAGTGATCAACGAATTTTTGGCAAAGGATGCAAGAAGTCTTCAGCTAAAAATTGGATTTGTATTAGTTTGTTTTTTCCTCCTGTTTGCCAACTACATTCATAGCCGAAAACGAAACAGAAAAAGAGAATCGATAAGATCGGCACGATTACAAACGAAAAATCCTTATGATACAATCCGGACAGATATGCGGATTCGTGATGCTAAGTTTGATACAATATTACTTGTTTTGTTTCTTGCTCTTTTACTAAATTTTGGATTTCAGATCCTTTCAGAAAAATTACATCCTAATAAATCTCTTTCGCCACTGGCACCACTTGTGGATGTATACCAATTTGTATTTAATTATTCTATTTCTTTGTGTATTTTGCTTTTGAATTTCAATCGAAACAAAATCCCTTCTCTTGTTGCAGGAGCTTACTTGCGTTATATGGAGGGAATTCGTATTCGCGAACGTTGGAAAAAAGCGGTAACTTCCCAGACAAGATTCCCATTCCGTTTAGAACTTGTTGTAAAAGAAAAAGCAAAATTTCGTGACCGTATCCTTCCTGGTTTTGGACATGTTTACGTTTATGAATACTGGCGAGGATTTCCGATTTTATTTTTGACCTTACTTTTGTTTTTATTCTCTGCTGTTTGGGTCTTTTCTTACCTAAGCCCCATTTTTGGGATTCAGTTTTTGGCTGGATTTGGATTAAAACCCGGAGTTCCCGATAAAGATTTTTTTATCTCCTCACAAAACATTGCCTATGCGGTATTTTCGGTTTCAGCACTTATTGGAATTTATTTTTATTCTTCTTACCTTCTAGAAAAGTCGTTTAGTTTAGAAAACTTAGGAGTGAAAGAAGATAAAGTTGGTGATTCCGAACCTTTTTTTAAACCAGGTTTACGAAAAGGCTTTCGAAATATATTACCACTCTCTTTACTCTTCCATTTGATTCTAATTTGTCTTGTTTTTCTAATTCCAATCACACTCCAGCGGACCAAAAAGAAAGACCAGTCTTCACAAAAAAATAACCACTTCCAACCAGAAAAAATGGAATTCTATTTCATCGATCCCAATGTCCCAGAGGATACAAAGGGATTAAACGGGGGAATCGTTACTGGAAACGAAACGGAAAACAAAGAAAAAGGGGAAAAAATCTCCAATGAAAAAGTGGCCGATAGTGGCCCGGTCAAAGGATATATCAAAAAAATTCGGGGTAAAAAAGTTCCTCCTACTTACTCAAATTATATTTCTGCAAAGATGCGTATCCCTGAAAGTTATATGGATTATTGGGCTAAGGCACCACATCCATATTCATCTGTGGTTGCTTATACCATTACCCAAGATGGGGATGTGATCGATGTGGAAATTGTGGAAGCTTCGGATTATCCAGACCAAGATTTACGGACTTTGCAGCTTGTAGAAAGTTTAGGACCACTCATGCCACCACCAGGAACTAAAAACGACATTCGTGTGACGGAACTGTTTTGGAATGGTCCTATCGACCCAGAATTTGTTCCCACACCTTTGCAAAAAGAAATGATCAACTTATTTGACGGCCGTTATATGGAAGAGTTACCAGAATGAAAGAAGTGGATATATTCGATTATTTCATTGGATCTTTGACAGTTGTTCCTTGGGCCATTGTGATTTGGAAAGCGTACAAACCGAAAAAGGGATGGCAGGAAATTTTAGGTATTTTTTTAGCTTTGTTCTTTGGTTGGCTTTCGACTGATTTAATCTTAAGACTTCACCCGATCCTTTGGCCTGAAACAGATTTTATGCCAAAAAAAAAGGTAAGTATGTTAACACAAACTGCACATTTGGCTTTTATACAAGCAGGGATAATGGAGGAGACATTTAAAATCTTTTTTATTATGATTTTGTCTTTCCTATTCGGTTATGACAAAAAGTCAAAATTGTTTTCTCCCGCAGTTGTTTTGTTTGGTGCTTTTGTTGCAATGGGATTTTCTTTTATCGAAAATACTCATTATATAGCTAGGGAACCTGAAGAAAAGAAATTAGATCTATTTTTTGCAAGAACGATTCATTCCTCAAATATACACTTACTGATCAATCTTTGTTTTTCATTATTCCTTTTAAAGAGTAATACTAAAACGGATAAAACGATGAAAAAACTATATATTGGTTTCGGATTTGTATTAGCCGTATGGCAACATGGGGTCGTAGATTTCCTTTTAATTCCTGGTTCCACGATCGGTCTTTGGATTGCTACCTCACTTTTTGTCGGAATTTGGGTTTGGGTTGTAAATGATTGGCGGGAACAAGTTTTGGAAAAAAAAGTAGAGGTTTCAAAACTAGAGGAAGATTCAAAAGATTCTGTTATCAATACAATTTAACAATTGTCCTAAAAAAACCTTTCGTTAATTTATTTTGTCGAAAGAAAAACTCGAATCCCCGCTTCTGAATATTCTTCCCAATCCATTTGGTAGGTTCTAATTTTGGGAATTTCCGGATGGTTCCAAATTTCTGCCCAGAATTTAGGAACTACTTCTTCTGGTGCTCCTGGTTGGATTTGAAAATAACGACCGTTTTGTGGAACTATTTCTACCTTCTCCATTCCTGGTAGCGGATTTGCATCCGGTTCCACGGCATAACCTAACAAAAAATCGTAAGCCCCATTTTCATCCGATGCATAATTGAAATACACACCAAAAAGGGGATCAAATTTTCTTAAAACTTCCATTTGTTTCGGTATGTCTTCTTTATAAAACCTGGAATACACGGCTGGTATTTTAACATCGGCATCACCAGCAACGTTGGAAGTCCGAATCCGAATTCCCATTACCGTGAAAGTCTTCGTTTTTACTAGTGGTTCTGTCAGTTCCGACATAAAGAAAAAGTTTCAGTTTGCTAAAAAAACGCAACCTTTTCTTAAAGAAGAGTTTGACTAACCGAAGCTCTCTGTACACATGGTAATTACTCCTGGTGATTATGGAGAGAAGGCCATACCCGTTCCCATTCCGAACACGGAAGTCAAGCTTCTCATCGCCGATGGTACTATTGGGTTCGCTCAATGGGAGAGTAGGACATTGCCGGGTTAGCACTTATAATCCTTTAAAAAGCGTTTGCGAAAGTGAGCGCTTTTTTTATTTGTAGAGCGTTGTGTGAGCCGGCTAATGTCCGCGACTCGCAGTAGCGGTCGCTACCTCAAATATAGAGCAAGGTGTCTTGCTCTATTTTTTCCGGCATGATTGCCGGGTGAATCTGTTCTTTTTATTAAATATTTTTATAAAGCCCAATAGTACGACGAGTATAAACTGTTCGCGAAATGACAGACTTGCGGCCCATAGGGAGCAAGGTTTTCGAATCTTGTTAGGTGGCACTAGATAATTCTATCGAATACTTAATGTTTTTTTGTGATTTTATTTTGAAGTTAATTTTTCTAGTATGGGTTGGATTACATGATGGATCGAAATAAATTAGGATACGTTTTCTCGGAAGTTCTGTGATTTCGACGTTAGCCATTCTCGGTTGAAATTCCAATTGGTATTTTTCTTCAGGTAATTTTGGATAAATATTTTCTCTTTTCCCTCGCAGTAGGACGAATTTGATATAATCGTAACGATAAATTTCATATTTGGTCGCTGTACAATCGGGATTATCAATTTCGATTTCATTTAGCCTGTTTAAATCTTCTAATCCGTTTTCTGCGAAGACTTCGATGATGAATGCGAAGTTGGATATTTTAATATCTTTCGAAATCTCTACCAAGTTTTTATTAAAGTTTGGATTTAGTGAGGAAAAGTTATTTATATCAAACAAAGCTAATTCTAAATTTTCATCACTCAGTTTAAAAACATATAATTTATATTTACTATTGTCAGTTGGATTTTTGGTCTCATTGATTGTGACGGCTAAATCTGAGTTGATGCCAGGTGAAAGTATATATCGAGTGCAATTTGAAAATAAAACAAGAAACAATATTGGATATGTAAGTTTCATAGTTGTAGTGATCCCCGATTATCATTATTCAATATCTCTTATCGCGAACTATGCAAGAAATAGTCTGGAATTATGATTTGATAAGAATTGATTCCATTTAGTTTTCTAATAAATCTGTAGCTGTTTGGGTTCCAATTTGTTCGGCAAGTCCAATGAGGATTCCTTCCACTCCCCGAATGTAACAGAGTTTGTATATATTTTCAAATAATACAACTTCTCCTACTACTGTGGTACCGTGTTTCTTGAGTCGTGTTATTAATTCTTCTAGGTTGTCCACTCTAAACATGATCCGAAGATAACCAAGCGAATTGACAGGAGCGGTTCTGTGGTCTGCGATTGTTTTCGGGGAAATAAATTGAGAGAGTTCAATGCGAGTGTGTCCATCTGGGGTAACCATCATGGCAATCTCTACTTCCTGATCCTTAAGTCCTGTGACTTTCCCTGCCCACTCGCCAGCAACGACCATACGGCCTTCCAGTGTTAACCCGATTTCTTGGAAAAAAGAAATGGCATTGTCGAGTGATTCAACAACAATACCGACATTATGCATTTCTAGTAGTTTGCTTTTTGCCATGACTTCCTTTTTGTCTGAAGTCTAAAAAGGTCAAGATGATTTATATCTGTCGCGATTTTAATAATGAATCCCTTTCAATCTCAGGGATTTAAATCTAAAGGATAAGTTTTTATGAGTGGAATTGACTAAAAAAGATTCAAGATAATGGAGGTGAGCCCTTAATTACTTTTGTTTTGAAAGGGAATAGTGACGGTTCGATTAGTAAATCGAATTTTGGAGAATAGAAAAAATGTTCAATATTGCTATTCTTTACAATTATATTTATGAATGGGTATAGATTAAGGTCAACTTTTTTACTCTATCTCCAGAGAGGAACTAACAGTTGCTTTGAAAAGTTGAATGACATCCATTCCTTCCGGAAGGACTAAGTGTCCATCGATGGCAAGAGAGGCGATTCCATGTACAGTGGCCCAAGCACCAAGTGCTCTTGCATGAGCTATTTTTTTACTAACCTTTTCATTCGCAAAAGCAGCAAACAACAAACGAAAGGGGCGCTGAGAACTCACCCATATCTCTCTTTCATTTGTCTCGGAACCCTTTTTTTTTCCCAAATCAATTTGGTTCATCATCAAACGGTAAAGGTTGGGGCTTGCGATGGCAAAATGGATGTATTCCACACCATAATGATAAGCCATCATGCGACCATGAACATTCGGATGTTTTTTTTGGGCCTTCAGCATATTGGCTGCCAGTTCATCATACCCAGATGCGGCAACTGACTGGAGTAGTTCTTGTTTCCCTTTAAAATGTGCATAGGGGGCCATATGTGTGACACCAATTGCGGAGGCTATGGACCGTAAAGAAAGGGCATCGGCCCCTTGTTTTTGTAATAAACTTCGTGCGGCAGAGATGAGGGCAGGGCGAAGGTCTCCGTGATGGTAGGAAGTCGTTTGTTTGTCTATTTTCTCTTTTTTCCCGGCCATTACAACCTAGTAGGCTCCCATGCTTCACTGGTAAAGCCTTTTCGGTAAAGGTTTAAAAGATAAGTAATTCGAGCCTGTTTTTAATGGGTGGGAGATTTTTTTAAAAAAGGGATCAGAAAAACGTTTGCAATCTTTACAGTGTAAAGATTGGGTGTTCTTCATAAGGATTACCTTGGGGAGAATGAAAAATGCTTCATTATGACACTGTTGTAATTGGTGCCGGTAACGCCGGTTTAATGGCAGCCACTCGATTGCAGCGAGAAGGTTCAAAAACTTTGTTACTGGAAAGGCATAATGTCCCTGGCGGGTGTGCCACTTCCTTTGTGAGAGGGGATTTTGAATTTGAAGTGGCTCTTCACCAACTGAGTGGGGTTGGAACGGAATCAAATCCTTTCATCATGCGTCGTGTATTTGAAGAACTTGGTGTTCTGGATAAGATAGATCTAGTTCAAGAAGAAGAACTTTATCGTATCATAATCCCTGGAAAATTAGATGTTACATTACCTGCCGACTGGGAAGAATTAAAAAACCATCTAAAGAGTCTTTTTCCAGAAGAAGGGAATTCGGTTGATCGTTTTTTTGCTCTTAGTGAAGCCGTTGTCAATGAATATTATTTTGTTTTACCAAGGGTCAGATTATCTAATGATCAAGAAAAAATTCGAACAAGGTGTCCAAATTTTTCAGCTTATGGACTTCGTTCTACAACTGATGTTCTAAATGAATTTTTTAAAAATGAAGACTTAATCAGTGTAATCACACCTTATTGGAGTTATGTTGGAATACCTACGACGGATTTGGTGTTTGCTGAATTCATCGGTATGGTATATTTTTATTGTGTTTATAAACCTTGGCATATCAAAGGTGGCTCCCAAATGCTTTCGAGTGCACTTCTTACTTCCTTTGAAGAAGCAGGTGGAGAAGTTCGCTTCCATTGTGCGGCGGAAAAAATCCTTACGGAACATGGTGCAGTGCGAGGGGTTCTTTTGGAAACAGGGGAAACTGTCAGTTGTGATGCCGTAGTTTCCAATGCGAGTCCTCTCCTCACTTATCATGAAATGTTGGATTTAGAAACGCCTCCTTCTGTTTTAAAAGATTTCCAATCAAGACGGATGGGTGTTTCGGCAGTTTGTTTATATTTGGGTTTGGACTGTACTCCTGAAGAATTAGGATTCACAACTGCTTCGACCTTTGTGATGACAACAGCTAACTCAAAAGTCACAGAAGACCGCATGTATACTTTGGATGCTCCCGATTGGGGGATGGTCACTTGTTATAATTATATCGATGAGGAATTGGCCCCAAAAGGAAAATCAGTCGTCACTCTTGTTGCCTTACAATATGGAGAGGCTTGGAAGGACGTACAACCGGAACAATATATTTCCACAAAATATGAGTTTGGTGATAAACTTATCAAACTTGTTGAGATGGCATACCCTAAAATCAGAGCACATATTGAAAAAGCAGAAGTGGCCACACCAATGACGATGATGCGTTATTTAAATACACCAGGTGGAGCCATTTATGGGTTCAAACAAAATTTACAAGATGGTCATCTATTCCGTGAACCTTTGGATGCGATTGATGGACTTTATTCAGCCAGCAGTTGGACAAGTATGGGTGGCTTCCAACCAACATATTTGAATGGTTACAATACGGCTCGGAAGATTATGAAACGGTCGAAGATTCTTCGTTAACCAAATACAACTGCTTCCACTCAATGAACAAATTAGGATTCGAATGAATCGATCGACTTTGATGGATAGGAAATAGGAATATGTTAGATAACAACAAAAAATTAGAAACAAACATTTTGAACTCTGTGGTTGGGTTTAAGGAAGCAGTTTTAAAAAAAGAGGAGCTTGAAACTAATGGCTCAAACTTTAAAGAAGAGAAAGGCCTTGTTCGAGAAAAAATAAATAGCCTTCATCCAAAACGGATAAAACTACGTGTAGAAGAAATTCGAGTGGATACTCCTTTCACAAAAACCTTAAAAATGGTCTCTGTCGGTGGTAAAAAATTGCCTCCCTTCCAAGCCGGACAGTACATCAATTTATTTGTTTCTCTTTCGGGTGTATTGACAGCGAGACCTTATTCGATTTCTTCTTCACCAAAAGATCTAAACTCGTATGAATTGACCATCAAACGAAAAGAAGGTGGTTTTGTGAGTCCTTATTTATTAGATGAAGTTAAGATTGGCCAAGAATTTGAATCTACAGGACCAATGGGTTCTTTTCATCACAATCCTCTTTTTCATGGTTTGGATCTGGTATTCCTTGCTGGTGGATCAGGGATTGCACCTGCGATGAGTATGTTAAAATCGTTTTTATCTTCGGACGAAAACTTTCGATTCCATATTATCTACTCTAATAGTTATGAAGATGATGTTATTTTTATTGAGGAACTTCGTAACTTAGCTGCTGCCCATCCAAACTTTACTTTGACCGAGTTCCTTTCCCGGGAAGTCAGTCCTAATTTTAAAGGATACCGTGGTCGATTGGATTATAAAACATTACAAACCTTACTGCAAAATCCTCCCTCTAAGATGTATTATGTCTGTGGCCCCACTCCTTTTAATGAACATGTAGCAAAACTTCTTTCTGAACTTGGAGTAAGATCAGGACGGATCTTAATCGAAAGTAATGGCCCACCTGCAAGACCCGATACAATGGATGGTTGGCCGAATTCCGTTCTTCCAACGAAGGAAGTGAAGATCAAAGTAGGAAACAACCAAGCTTTCCAGGCGAAAGTTGGGGAGCCACTCCTGAATAGTTTAGAAAGGAATGGATATTTTACAGAAAATGCCTGTCGATCGGGCGAATGTAGTTTGTGCAGAGTGAAACTGAAATCAGGAGAAGTATTCAGTCCCCCAGAAGCCAAAATTCGCAAGTCCGATAAAAAGTTTGGATGGATTCACTCTTGTATTGCCTTTCCTGTTACCGATATAGAGATTCAACTATAAAAAATGCAATGAATTAGGAGAAAGAATTTCATGTTTCGTTGGATTTTCGTTTTTGACCATCTCAAATAAAAGTGAATAAAAATCTTTTATTCGAGAGTATGTGATTATAGTTTTGCGAAAATCATAATTTTAGAAGTTTTTTGTGATACGTTATTCCATTTTGCGCTTTACATGCCGTTAGAGTTTTAAGTTTTCACTTTTTTTAATAATTTTTCCTTGAGTCAACCCTCTCTCATTTGTTATTGGATGGTAGAGGTATTCAATTCATGAAACGTAGTCTCGTTTTTTCTCTGATCGTCATCTTGCTTTTTACTGGATCCGTTTTTGCTCAAGGTAAAGTTGAAGGAAATGCGTTGCGTATCAAAGGTGCATCCTTTTTAGGAAGCCTTCGCACAGACCTTGAAAAAAGAAATTTTTACGGTGATATTGTTGGATTGGAATACAATCAAGATTGGCAAGGCAATCGTGGAACTTCACTCATTAATGATTTTGGTTTTGATTATTTTCATTCGTTGAATGCAGGAATCTTGAGTAATGTTTTTCTCGGTTTGCATTTGAATCGATTTACTCGAGGTTATGAATGGAATTCCTATTATGCTACGGGACTCGGAATTAAAGAGGGCGATTATCGTTTACTCTATTCTGATATCAACTTAGGAATTACGCTTTCTCCTAGTTCTAATTTTAGAATTCTTCCCAAATATGTCATTCGGAGTATGAGTCAATCTTTTGAAGGGAACTATTTAGGCATTGGTGGGCCATCTTATTTAGGGCAGGATACAAAAACCACCTCAGGTACTTCGGGGCTCGTAGGTGTTGGTTTCGAATTTGATCTTAACGATAGGGCTACACTATTCGCAGATTTTCTGCTCTTCGGACCTTTTCTCTTAAATTCTTCCGGAACCTATAACTCAGAACAGTTTAGAGTTTATAACAATGGTTTTGGATTTAATTTTGCTAATGGTGGTTATACTTTCTATTCTGAAAAAATTAGTGTGGGAGGAAGTATCATGATCCTTCCAAAACTTCGACTATTTTTGAGTTTTGAAAGAGAAAACATGACTGCTAAAGCAAAGAGTCCTGTCGCTCTCAGTTTTTATGGTGATACATTGGACCGAGTGGGCACATTAATGGAGTTTGTATCTGCTACAGCGGACCATCAAATTGCTATGTCCGGTATAAAAATTGGTGTCACTTACGATTTAAATTTGTAACTTTTCTTTTAAAAGTACTTGCAAATCCAGTCCGCTTGGAAGTAATGGTAATTACTCCTGGTGATTATGGAGAGAAGGCCATACCCGTTCCCATTCCGAACACGGAAGTCAAGCTTCTCATCGCCGATGGTACTATTGGGTTCGCTCAATGGGAGAGTAGGACATTGCCGGGTTAGCACTTATAATCCTTTAGAAAGCGTTCGCGAAAGTGAGCGCTTTTTTTATTTGTAGAGCGTTGTGTGAGCCGGCCAATGTCCGCGACTCGCAGTAGCGGTCGCTGCCTCAAAAATAGAGCAAGGTGTCTTGCTCTATTTTTTCCGGCATGATTGCCGGGTGAATCTGTTCTTTTTATTAAATTTTTTTAAAACCCAATCATATAGTCAGTAATGAATTATTTGCCAAATGGGTGAGGCTTCTGTCCGAATTGTTTTTTAATTCATTGTGCGAACCATATAGTATGCCTAAAGGTATCTTTTTTTTAGAGGCAGTAAATTAGAAATTAATGATATGTTGATGCAGTAGATTCTTAGATTCTAATTTGTTTATTTTCCTCTTCCGTTATTAGATTCATTTAGATTGAATGGAAATTTCAAATCTATTTAAGTAGAATTACTAAATTTGGCAACGAAGGGGGGTAATTACAGGTATTGATTTTTTTGAATCTTCCATTTTCGATTCGGTATTCGCTTGCACTTTTTTTTAAGGCTATTTTAGTATTGGGAAGTAATGCAAAATTTGATTCCTAGTGAAGTATATTCTTCGCTGATTCTTCAATACTTATATGATGCAGTTATAGTTACGGATCTTGAATTTCGAATCACAAATTGGAATTTAGCTGCGGAACGTATTTATGGTTTCAAAGCTGAAGAAGTAATCGGGAAATCTACAGTTGCTATTTTAAAAACAGAACAGTTGCACTCAACAAGAGACAATCGTATATCAGAATTAAAGAATAAAGGGATTTGGCAAGGGGAAGTTTTTCAATACAACAAAGAAGATAAAAAACTAAAAATCCGTTCTGCTGCCAGTCTTTTGAAAGATAAATTAGGAAACACAATCGGTATCATTGCGATCAATCGCGATATCACAGAAGAAAACAAAATTAAAGAAGAACTCGTCGATAGCGAAGAAAGATTTCGAATGAGTTTTGATAACGCAGGCGTTGGCGTTTGTATTTTAGATTTAAATGGAAGATTTCTACGAGTCAATAAAAAACTAAGAACTATGTTAGGTTATGAGGAAACGGAGCTCATTGGCAAAAGAACAAACGAGTTTGCATATGAGGATGACAAAATTTTATTTGATTCGTTTCGAGATTTGGCACTTAGCGGTTCGAAAGAAAATATGATATATGAAAAAAGATTTTTTTCAAAAGATAAAAATATCCTTTGGTTTGAAATCTCAAATTCTTTAGTAAAAAATAGAGACGGCGATCCATCTTATTTTGTTGTTCATATGAATGATATTTCTGGTCGCAAAAATGCAGAATTCCATTTAAGAAGCGCGATCAAAGAAGCGGAAAGAGCAAATCAGGCAAAGTCAGAATTTGTTGCCAATATGAGCCATGAGATTCGAACTCCGCTCAACGGAGTTATTGGTTTTAATGAATTGTTATTAACTACCAACTTGGACATAGACCAAAGAGAATTTGTCCGAAATGCAATTAGCAGTGCACATGGTCTTCTTGGTATTATTAACGATGTACTTGATATCTCCAAAATCGAAGCAGGGAAATTGGTTTTAAATGAAGTGATTTCCAATCTAAAGCAAATTATTAATGATTCGTTAGGTGTTTTGCGATGGAAGGCAAATGAAAAGGGAATCGATTTAAGGTTGGAAGAGGGTCCTGAAATACCAGAAATCATTTTAATTGATGCAACCAGATTACGTCAAGTTCTGATTAACTTGTTAGGAAATGCAGTGAAATTCACTGAAGTAGGCGGCGTCATACTAAAGGTAAATGCGAAAGAGATTTCATCACAAAGAACTAAATTAGAATTCGTAATTAAAGATACGGGAATCGGAATTTCAGAAGAACAGAAGACTCACTTATTTCAATCTTTTTGGCAAGGAGAAACAAACTCTAAGAGAAGGTATGGAGGATCTGGACTTGGTCTTAAGATCACAAAATCTTTGTTAGATCTTATGGGGGGAGAGATAGAGGTTATATCGGAGGTTGGCGTAGGAACAGAGTTTCGCTTCTGTATCGAATGTAGTTTTGGCAAGGAAAATTTAGACCAAGATGCAAGAGATAAGAATGAAATAAAAAAGGAAGAGTTGGTTCATTACAACCAAGCAGTTTTGTCTGATATATCTCCTAGTATTTTAGTCGTAGAAGATAATGAAATGAATCGCGAACTTCTCAAACGAATGATTCAAAAATACATTCCTAAAGCTATAATCATTGAGGCTGTGGATGGTTTGGAGGGAGTTAAGTTCTTTCGCGAATCCTTACCAAATTTGGTATTTATGGATGTCCAAATGCCTAACATGGACGGATTGGAAGCGGTAACGGAGATCCGTAAACAGCCCTCAGGTTCGAAGGTCCCAATCATTGCTCTGACTGCCGGTGCCTTGTATGAGGAAAGGAAAAAATGTTTTGATGTTGGAATGGATCAATTTTTGACCAAACCGATTGATATCTTAGCACTTAATGAAATTCTATTCCATTATTTGAATCGGTCCACACTCGAATAGAGTAGCAAAAAATTTCGAACTGCTTCAATTTGTCCAAAATGAGACGATTTCCCTTTTTAGCTTATCTTGGTCCTGGACTTTTATATGCAGGTGCCGCCGTTGGTGTTTCTCATCTTGTGCAGTCGACTCGTGCAGGAGCTGTCTACGGTTATGGACTCCTATTCATTGTAATCTTTGCCAATTTGATTAAGTATCCGTTTTTTGTTGTTGGAACCAGATATACAATTATTACAGGAAAATCGTTGTTAGATGGATATGAAGCTTTGGGTCGTTTGCCCGTTTGGATTTTTTTCTTCATATCGATTGGAACTATGTGTATTATAGTCGCGACTGTTACATTAGTTACATCAGGATTGTTTTCTAATCTCCTCGGCATTTCTTTAGAGCCCTGGTTATTATGTGCGATCATTTTGCTATTTTGTTTTTTATTACTTGCGATTGGTAAATTTGCGGCCCTCGACGGCCTAATGAAGTGGATTGTAGTTCTTCTCACCATCTCTACCATTGTCGCGATGGTTTTGTCTTTTTATGCAGCCATTCCCAAATTAGAAACCCAAGGAAAAACATTTTCCATTTCTGATTTAGGAGATGTTGCTTTCCTGATTGCACTCATGGGTTGGATGCCAATCCCCATCGAAGCTGCAGTATGGCAATCCGATTGGACACTTGCAAAAAAAACTCCGGACGGGAAACTTCCGCCAATGAAATATGCCATGATCGATTTTAATATTGGTTATATTGGGACAACTTTGTTAGCTGTTTGTTTTTTGGCATTAGGTTCCAATATGATGTACAATACTGGCGCTGAGTTTTCTTCTCAAGCCGTGAGTTTTGCTTCCGAATTAGTTAAATTATATACAACGGCAATTGGATCTTGGTCTTACCCAATCATCCTTATCGCCGCTTTTTTCACGATGTTTTCCACTACGCTTACCTGTTTTGATGCATACCCGCGAGTGGTATCAAATGCAAGTAGTCGTTTATTCAAACCACTAGAAAAAATTCCTACAGAAAAACTTTACTGGTATTGGATCACCATCGTGGGTGTGGGTTCTATTTTAATTCTAATGTTTTTTAGAACAAATATGAAGAGTTTGGTGGATTTTGCTACTACAGTTTCCTTTTTGAATGCACCAGTTCTTGCTCTGATACACCATTTGATTCTATTCGGAAAAGAAATTCCAAAAGAAGAAAGACCAAACCCTTGGATGAATTTATTATCTTGGTTCGGGATTTTATTTCTTTTTGGTTTTTCGATCTATTATATTAATATTACCTTTCTTTAAAGTATGGAGAGAGAAAAAACGCATTCGATTTTTTTCTCTCTTTCTCCGCTTCTTTATTTAATTCTTTCCATTCTATTCTTTCGGTTTATTTGGCAAATACCATACCCACATCCTATGGCTTTGTTTGTTGCGGGGTTTTTATCTTTTTTGCAAAGGCGGGATAGAAAACTCCTTTTTTTGAAGTCTGCCTTTCGTAAAAATTTTCTCTCTGTATTGCCGGCAATGGAAATTCTTTTTTTTGTAGGAATGCTCATTGCATCGTGGGCTTATGCAGGTGTGTTACTCGTTATGATCCAAGCAGGAATACTATTTTTACAGCCAGATTATTTTCTTCCATCCTTGGCAATCGTTGCAGCAATCGCAGCAATGGTTTCTGGTTCCTCATGGACCACGGCGGGAACACTTGGCGTAGCACTTATGGGTGTAGCAGAAGTGATTTCTTTTCCTCCCTCAATGGCTGCTGGTGCTATTGTGAGCGGATGTTATTTTGGAGATAAACTTTCTCCCTTATCTGATACAACTAATTTGGCTTCTAGTTTAACGCATGTTCCTATTTGGTCACACATAAGGCATATGCTAAAGACAACTTGTATTAGTTTTGCGATCGCAATTTTTTGTTTTTATATTTTGAATTTATTTGTTTGGGATCTCAATCAATTCCAAAATTCAACATTACAATCAAATCAATTTTTATTGGACACCACGAAACAAATTTCTTGGTTAAAATTCATTCCGGTAGTATTAGTTTTTGGTTCTGCCCTTTTAAAAATACACATTCGAATATCACTAGCACTAGGGATTGTTTCTGCCATTGCTTTTAGTGTTAAAGAGTTTGGATTGCCTTTTGATATCATAAAGACGTTGGTTTACGGATTTGAATCCCATTCAGGCAACGTTGTTTTAGATCGTTTTTTGAGTGGAGGAGGAGTCGTTGCTATTTTACCCACAGAAATATTGATCCTCGCCGCTGTTTGGTTTGGCGCCGTTGTGGAAGGCTACGGATACCTTGCAGAAATATTAATACAAATCAAAAACTGGGCAAACGACAGGTGGGATATTTTGTTATCTACGATGGGAACTTCCTTTCTTTTGAATATGGTAACGGCCGACCAATATTTATCATTAGTAGTTCCTGCAAGGGCTTTTCGTAGTCTTGCGGAAGAAAAAGGAATTCCAGAGAAGGATATCTCTCGCGCCTTGGAGGATTCTGGAACCATAACTTCGCCACTCATTCCTTGGAATAGTTGCGGTGCCTTTATGTCTACATCGCTTGGAGTTTCAGTCATTTCTTTTTTACCATTTGTATTCTTTAACTTAATTCATATCATTCTATCTGTATCTGTCTTACTCATAGGGAAAAAAAATATAAAAGTTCATAGTTGAACTTTCGAAGTTCACATAACAGAAAATCTACGCTCCTATTGGGAAGAAATCTGGTTTCAATATTTTGTGGGTGCATTATAAATTCCTCCCATGTTGCCAAAAATATTAGATGAAAAGATTTTGCCACTTATCGAGAAGGCTCGTTTTACAAACGATCCCAATATTGTAAAAACCGATTTACCTATCTGGATGGTTGATCGGTTGGCCAAAAAGAGAAAAATTACCGAAGACGAGAGTTGTGAAATGGTGGTCACAATTTTAGAAGTATTCACAAAAATGTGGGACTTAAGCCTAAATTATCATATCACTAATGTTCTTGGTTTTTTTGTGACTTATGCTTTTAACCAATATCGGAATCGGTTTCGTAAAACAGAGATTACGGATACTGGAGAACTATATTTACAATTGTGGAACTATGACCAACCTGCCAATGAGGAAGTTCCTTCGGAAAATTGGGAAGAATCCCATCCCGTAAAAGCTGAATTAGAAAAACTTCCAACGTTAACAGCATTGGTTCTGTCCTTACAGTTTGATTTGCCGATGAAACAGAACTTAAACCAACTTCTTCTTTGGAAGTTACGCGAAACCAATCATGATGTGGAAATTTTCTTTCGAGAATTAGAAGAGAAACGTTTTCGCCAACGCCAACTGTTAACTCGTCTTTCTGGAATGATCACTCGGTATACCAGAAAACTTTACGAAGTGACCGATTCAAATCGCAGAAATTGGTATATAAAACAAAAGAAAATCTGGATTCTCAGACGCACAAGAGCCTGTGATCGTAGTTTTTTATCCGAACGTGAGATAGCAAAGTTGTTAGGCCTTTCTAGAAAGGCAGTTCGCAATCATTTGTCACAGGGAAAACATGAACTTCGAAAAGCCGGTAAAGAATTATTACACTATGCATAAAAATTTGCTTTACATTCGGTAAAATCGAAGGAATTTAATGGCAACACCACCTTCCGAAGGGTTATGAAAATCAAAGTTACTAGCAAAAACGACGTGCACATCATTAAAATTGAAGGTGCCATCAAAGCCGGAAATGAGTTTGAACTGTCTGAAAAGATTGAACAGTACATCAAAAAAGGCCAAGTCCCAAAATTTATCATCGATTTGAAAAAGGTTCCTTTTATCAATTCCGCTGGTTTAGGGACATTTCTCAATATTTACAAACATATTGATGGCCTGAATGGTAGACTTGTATTTGCGAACTTAAATTCCGATATCGAGAATCTCATGGAAATCACGAAACTTTCTAGTGTTTTCGAGATCTATAAAACTCTGGAAGAGGCCGAAGACTCCTTCGAATATTAATCGCTAGAGGCGATTCTACTAATGAATCCAATCCTGAAGGTAAGTTTAGGAGTCGCCAAAACAAAAACCTTTCGCGGGTTTCTCGTTCTTTTCCTCCTCTACAAGTCTATATTCAATGTCTTTACCGCAGACCTGTTGGTTCCTAAACTTTTTTCCCATTTCACTATGGGAAAAATGGAAGGAGATTTCCGTTGTTTCTCACTTTTCTTTGGAATTGAGATCGATCACTTTCGCCTATACCCAGGGCTTCCTTTTGAAAATACTCCTTTGGCAGAAGCTCGGCGGATTCGCCTTCGTTACAATCTTCCTCTTCTTATATTGGGAAAAATTAAAATTACAGAAATTGGACTTCAAGATGCCAAGATTTATATAGAAGAGCGATTGGGGAAATGGAACATTGCCTCCCTAGTTAAACCTTCTGTATCTCTCCCAGAAGAACCTCCTTTAGAATCCAAACCACCATTAACGGAAATCAAAACCTATCTTCCGTTACAGGCCAGCGCGTATCTCAATTTGGATACGGTTGCATTCCAGTTGAAACGTGATACGGGTAGTTTACATTTTTTTTCCGTCGATGATCTTTCACTACAAACGGAATTGGTGACCAATCGATTTACTTCGATCCCTTTTGATCTTTCGCTACTTAATCAGATCGATCATATCTTATTATCTCTCAATACAGCCAAACCAATACCATTAAATTTAGATTCAGAGGAACTTAAATGGAAACAAACCATTCCCCTTTCTTTGCGATTTGAATGGGATCGAACTGTTTCACCTGAGATGTTTTTGTTTACAACTGATATTGGGAAGGATGATCTTTTACTCGAAGTAAGAGGAAAACCTGTGCCATTCGGATTACGTCTGTTATCTGATATTCATTATGACAATCAACTAGACCAAGTAGGGATCAACCAGTTTGATCTAAAAGTTTTAGGACAATCATGGGTAAGTTTGTCTGGTTCTGTCAAAGAGGTTTCTAATGAAACTCCCAAAGTAGATATTGTTGTTGGAAAATCTAATGTGCAGCTAACTTCCATTCAGAAGTCAATTGACCAACTGAAAGGTATCGTTCCTGAAATGAAATTGTCGGGAGAACTTTCTTTGGAAGGTACGGGGATTCGCGGCGATTGGAAAAATGCATTTGCAAATTTAAAATTAAGAACATCCCAGTTAAATTTAAAAATAGGAAAGGCGAAGTCTCACTCTCTACCATCCGTATTTTTAGATATCAGTTCGCAAATGAATTTTGCAGACACAAGACCTTTATCTGCAGCAAAACCATTTCCTTACATAAAATCTTTAAAGATTTCACCTTCTCATATTGATTATAATGGCGCTTTTTTATCATTATCTGGTGAATATTCTGAATCTGCAGGTTTGGATTTTAAAGTAGGTGTCGATAAATTACAGTTAGGTGAATATGCTTCAGGACTCGGTGGTAAACTTCAAATGGATCTTGGAGTTACTGGTGAGTCTTTTGTATCCTTACTCGTTCATGACAAAGCAAAAATAGAAGGTTTCCGATACCAACTGGATCGTTCTAGATCTCCTTCTTCTTATCTAGGATTAGATTTAAATGCGACTTTAGTATTTGATCGTCCTTTTGGTCTTTCAGAAGTAAAAATTTCCGATTTAAAGTTAGAACAAAAAACAATTACAGGGAATAAGGCTTTAGAGTTAGATATAAAAGGAAATATACATACAGGTCCTAACCTAGTTGCAAGTATACAGCCGTTAGGTTTGCATGTTTATACACCGAATTTACTTCTGATACTTCCGTTAGTTTTAAAGGAAAAAGTTTCGCCAATTCAGAATCTTCTAGGAAATCATCCAATCTTAAAACTGAGTGCACGTTATTCTGCATCGGGCTCTACAAAAAAAATAAATGCGGACTTACGCGCCGAGTTACCAGGTTTGGAAATTAAAGATCTAAAATTAACTACAGATCTTTCTTTAGTTGGTGCAGATACAAACGAAATTATCATAAACACTTTTAGAATGAATGCATTTGGTGGCATCTTTAACTTAGCAGTAAATGGAAAGTTGAATAAAACTTCGAAACCAAAACCACCGTTAGGTCCTTATTTTGGGAATTTGGATTTAAATTTTGGTTTAATGTCCCAAAGCCAACAATATTTAGCCAAGGGTCTTAGTTTTCAAGGTGATTTAGGGTTAAATTTATCAATTCGAGATTATGACATTAATGGTGAATTTCATTCAAAAGTTCCTCTTCTTTCTTATACCAACCAAAAGTGTCCTGGAGAAAATTGTAAGGCTTATGTATTAGAGGATGTCGCTGCAAAAATACCGATTCAACATAATTTGGCGAGAAGTAATGAAGATAGTTTGATCGTTGGAGATAAATCAATATTTATTAAAAATTATGGCCGAAGCAATACGCCCAACTTAACCATTCGGCAGGTTCTAGGAACACACCCAAACATTCCTAATTTACCGTTTGAATATGTTAAAAGACAGAAAGATGGTCCGGGACTTTCAGCATTTATTGAATATAAAGAAAATTATGCAAACATAGAATCTTTGAGATCCTATTCATTGGATGGATTGGTTTTAGGAAAAAACATAATTTTTAATTTAGGTAATTTAGATCCTAAATCTATGGAATTTCGTGGAAACTTCCTGATTAGAGACATTGATTTAAAACAATTGATGGCTCCCAAGGTGCGAGATAAAATTGATGATGGAAAATTAAAGGCAGATCTTAATATATCTTTGAGAGACTTGAGTGAGCCAGTTGCAAATTTGGATTTATTTTTTTCAATCTTTCAGATAGGCCGAGATTTTGGTAAAAGTGCATTAAATGTTATTTCTCCGCAGAATTTCCTTATCGATCGTATAACGGATAGTTATTCAATCAATAAGATTGATGTTTCTCTTTCTAAGGGTTTGGTATATGCAGATGTATACTTTAATCGATCCTTATTGTCTTTGTTAATTAATCTTGAAGATGGTAAAATTTCTCAACAGCGAATGCCACTCGCAAACTTTTTGAAACGTGCGCAAAGCGAAATCCAAACATACCAAGAGTGAGGTATTTATGAAGCGTATTATTTTTTTATTTTTAATGATAGGGTGTAAGTCCATTGTTGATTTAAAAGTTCCGCCGATCACCATTACCAACGCCCAAACTGCGGCCGAAAAACAAATGGTGGGAGAAGATCGTGAGTTGGAGAAAGAAGGTTGGTTAATAGCATCCATTCAATCATCATCTAACGGTAGGTCTAATCGTGAAAAATCTGCCGGTGACGATACTGATCCAGAGATTAGGGCGCATAGAATACGTTTAAATTACTTGTTGCCTGAAGTTAAACAATACAAATTGCACGGTATAGTTGGAGAAACTCCATCTGGTTTTATTAAATTGAATCCGTTGGGTTTGAGTTTACCCACCTATTCTCAATATGAAATCCCTGCAAAACGCAAACGGGTAGAAGATGTGATTGTTTATTTGAATGAATCTAGGAAGGCAATCTGGGAAAAAGAAGTATTGAATCAAAAGAAAAAAGGCAAAAAGGAAGAAGAATTACTGAAATATAAACAGTCCTTAGTTGAAGAATATTATAAATCAGTGACTGCAGGTGAATATTTTGAAACTGCTTCTGGTAGATGGGAGAAATTGCAATGAAACCTAGCAGGCGGTTTCCCTTTTTCGCTCTTTTTTTTTCCTTCACTTTCTTTCAATGTATTTTATTTCAAAAAAGTGTAAAGATGACGAATGTCGATTTTGACTATTCGGCTATTTCGAAAAACTATTTTTCTCCGACTCAATCCAAACCTTTCCCGCTAACGGTTCAACGCGGAAATAATATTTATAATTCGACCACTAAAGATGGAAGATATTTATTTTATGCTACAGATCAAAAAGGAAATTTTGATATTTGGTTTCGAGATCTGAAGAGTTCTGTCGTTGTACCTGTAACAAATCACCCATTCTCGGAAACTAAACCTTCCATCTCTCCAAATGGCAAATATTTGGTATTTGTTTCTGAAGAGTTTGATTCAGAAGGAGATTTGATTCTTTTGCCGATGGACATTGAAGAATGGACTCGGGAATTACTCAAAGGCAATCGATTCATAGATGATAACTTTATTAACCTAACAAACAAAGCAGATAATAAAGGAGAATTTACAAAAGGTATAATCGATACCGATCCTGTTTGGTCTTCTGACGGGAAGACGATTTACTTTGTTTCGGATAGATTTACTCCTGGTTTACCAAACCTTTGTGCATTGAAAGTCGAAAAACCTGATCAAATATCACAGATAACTTCTCAAGGCGCAAGTTCTCCGTATGTTTCCTCTGATGGAAACACAATTTATTTTATTTCTTACTTCGAAGATCCAAAGGGAGAAATATATAGTTTTAATCTAAGTAATTCTGTCATTGAAAGGATCACAACAAATGCTTATCTTGATTATTCTCCCACAGTAGATTCTAAATCTAAAAATTTATATTACGCTTCTATCAGAAAAGATACAAATCAGAACGGGAAACTTGATGAAAGGGATCACAGTGTCCTTGTGATAATGAATTTAGAGACGAAAGAAGAAAGGATATTATCTTCTGGTGAAACTTCCAATTTTGACGTTCGTTACTCAAATTTCAATGGAGGTTCTATTTTATTTTCTGCTTCCTACTTTAACGCGATCAACATCTATTTTATTCCAGAAAATGGCGCCATTCCAAAACAACAAAACATCACCGAACAATACCAATATGCAAAAACCTTTACAAGTGGACAAAGTTTAGAAGCTTACTTTTTAGCATTAGATTCTGTGGAATTGTTTTATTCGGATGATATTCTTTTTCCGATTTATTCTGCAAGAATTGCAGTTTTGAAGTATTTCTCGTTACTTAGGGTTGGAAAAAAAGAAGAGGCAAAAATTTTTTTTGAGTCGTATCGAAACAAACTAAAATCGGAGCCTAACAGAAATTATTTTGCTCAGTTGCTTTTGCAATGGGAAGAATCAAATCGTTCGGATAAAAAATTTAACCTAATTCACGAAATGCAAGCTGTTCCACAAACAAAATGGACTAAGGATGCACAAGCAACTTTGTATCATTTATATGCCGATGAGTTGGAAAAAGAAAAAAAAGGGATCCTCGCTTTTGATGTTTTGAAGTTGATTTATGAAAGATTTCCGGATTACCATCAGATAGATGAAATTAAGCGAAGGTTAGGCGGTCATGAATTTAAGCCAAATTCGTTAAAGTTGTCTTCGTTATATCATGAAATGATTCTGGAATGGGAAAAAGAAAAAAGTCGTTATTTGGCAAGTCCTTCTATTCCCTTTTCTAATGATAAAAAAAGAGACCTTCGTTACCTTTTGGAAGATGTGATTCAGAAGTTATCAGAAAATCGAAATAGCGAAACACTAATTTCTCATTTGAACTTGCTTCTTTCTGAACCGGAAGCAAAAAATATATCTCAGTACATGATTACTTTACTGTATCTGAAAGCAAAAGCACTTTCTGATTTACGTAAGTATAATGAATCTAACGATATTCTGGATTCGATCATACCTATCCCAGTGAATATTGATTTGGAGCCTCCAGGCAAACCATCAGTTTTTGAAACTCCTTCGTTTGTCGCTGAATATAAAACTCCGATTCTATTGCGCGCCAATTTACTGAAATACTATAACCAAAAAGCTGCGGGTAATACTACAGATGCACTTCGCAATTTAAAAATATATTTAGAGTTTTATGATCCGATTTTGGGTGTTGATTTAGGAGAAGAAGATATACAGAGTGCTTTCTTCTATTTCGAAAATAAGGCAGTTGAGTTTGAAAGAATAGGGGATTTATTGCAGTCTTCTTTTCATTATTTTTTCAACAATCAAAACATGTTTCTAGTAAAAACGAGAAACTTATATCTTGATTCGCTTTATAAGGAATATGCAATTTACTACCAGCGTAAGATGGTTGATACTATCTTTCGTTTTGGAAAAAAGATTCGTGAAGAAGAAGAAAGAGCCATTTTAAATCAATTAAATATCCTAAGTAAGGATAAATTGAATGTTGTTGGAAATCTATCAGGTGTTACTTCTATTCTCACCGACAATGAACTTCTTCGTGGTGTTGTCGATATTAAAGATTTCGAAAAAATAGAAGTATTATCCGAAAAAGCACTGAGTTGGACAGAATTATACTATAAACAGGCTGTTCCTCGGGCAAGACCTTATTTAGATTTAGCGACTCTCTACGGTTATTCATATTATCTAATTAATAAATATGTTACTTTTGAGTCGTATTATTATTCCACAGGAACAATGACAGATGTTCGTAAAACGGAAATTTTAGAAAATTTCAAACGGGCTGAGTTGGAGCTTCGTTGGATTATTTATGCAGATCCAACACATTATGATGCATATCAGTTGCTTGGATGGTTGTATCAATATGTTGATTTGATTAAAATGCAGAAAAATGTAAAATCAGGAAAAATTGATTCTGAAGTTTATGAAAATCTTTATAAAAAATATTTTCCTGATAAAAATTTAGAAGCAAATATTGAACTTTATAACCAAATTTTAGTTTTTCTTGGGGAAGATTACAGAGATCGTAAAGTTATTTCCGATCTAAATTTGAATTTGGGTAATAATTATTTTTTATTAAGTAACTTCCCTAAAGCAAATGAAAGTTATAGAAAAGTGGAAGATGTTTCCCTTTTTCTATCTGTTAAAAATCAATTTGAAGGATATAAACAAGAAGCTATATATCGTTTTAATTATGGTAAATCTTTGATTTACCAAGGCCAATATAAAAAGGCTTCTGAACAATTTTCAAAATCAATTGATATTTATTTTAAAAATGAGTATTACCAAGCAATCAATGAACATGCGTCTGACCCAAATTCGATTACTTTAGGCAAGTTAAATTCAATTCGCTCCAAATTAGCTTTGTTGTTCTCGCTAAAGGGGCTTTCTGAATTAGAATCAACTAATTTTGAAGATGCCATTGTTTCTTTTCAAACAGCTATAGCTTATAATAAAGATGTAAAGTTCATTAACCCCGTTAATTTAGCTAATTATTTAGCGATAGCATTCCAGAAAAGTGGTCGTTTTCGTGACTCCTATCAAATGTTAGGCGTAGCGGAATTCGAATACAAATCAAATCAAGAGTCTATTCTGCAGCGATACAAAAATTGGAGTTTTTGGAATGTTATTTTCGGTGATAATTTAAGAGTGATTGGGGATGGAAGATTTCCTGGAGAATTTCCTAATGATTTTAAATATCTTCTTACATTGGGAATTCGAATTGAAAATCACATTGAACAGGAAGAATATTCGGCCGCTTTATCAGAGATAAAAGTCAGAAATGATCTGATTACTTCTAAGGATTTGGATGATACCATCATAGGGAAAAATATTCTCGCTAAATCTAGACAAGTTGAGGCGCAAATTTATCAAAGAAGTGAACTACAAGAAGAAGCAATACATCATTATAAAGAATTGGCTGATATCCTTTTAGGAAATCCTACAAGTAAAGGTCTAGAGAAAGTATTTCAAAACTATGCATCTTCCGTATTTGCACTTCAAGAATCTTCTGTCTATCCTTTGGAAACAAAACGAAAACTCTTAAATCAGTTTTTGTTACAGATGGAGTCCTGGAAAGAAAAGGAAATGGTCGACTGTTCTGATGCCCCCTTTGTTTGTTCCAATCGTTTTAGAATGGATACTCCTAAATTCGATATAGTTTATGGAACTGCCCTTTATTATGATTCCCTTCTTTTAGAAAAGGAAGGAAAAGACTATCACACAACTTTAGCAAAAGCTGCTGAAATACTGGAAAGTCCAGGCCTTGTAGATCCTAAAATCATTGGACTTTCAAATGATCCAGTTTCTCGCCAATCTAGAGTTCGTATTCAACTAAATTTATATACCATTTACATGAAGTTAGGTGATAAATTCCTTGCGGAAAAAAAATGGAAAGAAGCATCTGAACTCGCATACGAATTTCGATTGGATGAAGAAATGTTTTGGGCCAACGCTCAGAGATTCAAATGGGAACAGTCCCAAAGTATTTCAGAAAGAAATACAAATTACTTATCATATGGGAAAGAGGCTATCCAAACCTATCAAACAAATCTAAGTGTTCGGCTGTTTTCTCCAAAATATAGGTTGGTTGATTTTTTAGAAACTTATTCAGAATCTCAATTGGAAACTCAACAGACCAAAAACATAGTCAATCATTGGGAAAATTTTAGAAGCCTGGAGCTATTTAGAGATTTAATATCAGCTCAATTTGAATTTGAGGATTCCAAATCGAATTTATATTATCAAGATTTAATCAAATGGATGAAAGGGTATCGTAAACTTACGAATTTGATTTCTGAAAAAGCTTTGAAGCGTGAGCCAGTTTTAAATTCACTAAAACAACAAACAGCAGAAATTCAGAATTTAGATAGGATCATAGAGAAACTTAAAAATGTATCACCAGAACGTTCTGCTTTTCTAGAACCTAAACGATTAGGGAAAGAAGAATTTTTCGACGGATGGGTTGGTATTTATCCAACTAACGAATCTTTATACTTTTTCCAAGCCCAACAAGGGAAGTTACAAACTTCCATTTGTAAATCTATTTCCGATATTAGTGAATGTATTCCGAATAGAAATGGATTTACACCCAAAATACAAATCATAGGCCAGAAGGCCAATGGGGCATTGATTCGAAATATAGTAAAACAATATCATAAGGTTAATTCTTATCCGGTAATTTTATTCGATCGAAGCCATAATGACTTGTTTGCAGAAAGGAATGAACGTCGATTAAAATGGGTTACGATTTATGGTGACGTAGAGAAAAACAAAGAGGGTAAGAATGTTAGGAGTCTTTCTTCTGGAAGTTTAGGCGTATACTTATTTGACACCGATTATTTAGTAAGCAAACGATCTATTGAAAAACAATCAAGTTTATTTGGTGATGAAAAATCGCATGTTTTTCCTTTGAGAGAAATTTTTCAAGGGAGTGGAACTGAAATTTCTGTTATAGGACTTGATGACTCTAACTTCAATACGCAAAAACAGTGGAATTTGCTTAGCAAGTTGTATGAAGTTTTACGCTCCAAACGAATTCAGAATATAGTGTCTTATCCACCTTTACAAGGCGAAGATTACTCTTCGATGAGATTAGACAATTTTGCAAAAGATTCAAATCGTCTTCTAATTGGAAATTGGAAGGAGTTTGCTATTTCTAAGGATGGATTAGATGAAAAAGCGAAAGAGTTTATACGTTTAGGATTCCAAAAAGAAAAGACCAAAGAATTTACAGATTCATATGAAAGTTATTATACGGCATCAACATTGTTAGATGACGATGATATGGTGTTGCCTTCGCTTGAGTTGAAGTTGGCAAAACTAAAAACTGAAATATTCCCAAATGTTCCAAGAATTTCTATTTTTAAACCGCTTTGGCTAAAGTATGCCAAATCTTCTTTTCAGAACCAAATTCGCTATGAGTATTTAGTTTCCTGTTTATCCTCGAAGGATAGAGAAGATTGTAAATATAGTTCTTCAGATTTTATCGGTAAGGATAAAGATTCATATTTGGGTGCATTGGAGTTTTATAACCAACTTCGAAGTGGGAATGTTAAGGATATTTCCCAAAAAAATGACCTTAGATCCAAAATGGAAACAACGGAAGATCCTTTTTTGCAGGCTTATCGATTGGGAACATTATATATCCAAAACTATATGTTTTATGAAGCTGAATCAGAAACGAATAAACTTTCCCAGTTAGCAAAAACTGCCAAAGAAAAATCCGTTGTTAAAAATCGTATTTTAGAAATATACTTTCATAAGGGATTTTTGTTAGGTGATAAGAGTATTTACCTGACACCACTCACTTCCACTTCAGCATATAATTATGGATTTAAAAAGGATTGGAAAAATTTTGATGAAAAAATCCTGTCCCGAGATTTTACGAAATTTGGATACTCAGATTCCATTTATGATTCTTATCGATTGAAATTATATTCTGCTTGGAAAGAACAACTTCAGAATGGTTATTTTGAAGCCATGTCGTTAACTCCTGAATATTTAACGAGTGGAGAATCTGTTCTTACAAAACTTTCACACTTAAATAGGACATTATTTTTTCATTTACTTTTGAGTTCAGTTCCTTTTCAAAAAAATAAGGAAGTGAATTCTTTGGTGGAACTTTTGGTTTCTGAAGAATTAAAGGAAGGACGCAGTTACCGTACTTTATTTTTTCGATTGGAGCTGGCAAAAGCTTTGTTACTTCGCGGTGAATGGGAAATGGCAGATTTACTCATATCGAAAATTCAATCCTTGGACAAAGACCTAGGCGCAGGAAATCAATTTTGGCAGGAAAGATGGAGTGACCTCCAATGGAAACGCGATTTTATTAAGAACCAATCATCAATTGTTTCACTTCCCAGTCCATTTTTGAAATTTTTTCAGGAAGCTAAATCGAAAAAGCCAGAAGAGTATATTTCTTTGTTAAATGAGTTTAATAAAAAAAATAGAGGAGAGTATTTAAGCCCTGAACTCCGAGAAGAGTATGAGTTTTTATTCTATTTCCTGCTGCAACAGAGTTTAGAAAAAAATAGTTCTGAGAGCTTTTTTGATTTAGCGGTTGCTCGCGAAATCTTTCGATTCACTTCCAATCATTTTTCGAACAACGAACTATACGTGAAACACATTCCGTATTTCGAAAGTTATTCGGAACGTCTCAAAAAGAAAATGGTCGGAAAACAAGAGTTCCACGGAATTTTTGATCTTGGTAAAAAAACATATTTATTGAGCTTTGCATCTGGAAAATCACTAGGTAGAGAGATGTTTTCTGACAATAAATCCATCTATAGAGAGTCTGTAAAATATTTCCGTTCTGCAGAATCAGATAGCCAAGAAGTTATATTGAGAGAGTCCCTTGCTGATAAATACAGAACTAGTTTGCGGTTAAATAAGGTTAATCGGCATTATATTTATAGTTCGAGTCTACATGCGGTTGTTCCGATGATTTTGCCTGATACAGAATTTTATTCAGTCGCTTCTGTTTCCGATTTTCTTTCTAATCCTGCATTGAAGTATAATTCGATTTCCCCTAAAAAACCGGACGTATCGGTGTTAGGGTGGAAATCTTCCCTTGAGAATGAAATTAATGCCGGCCTTACATTATGGGAGACAAATGGGAAAAAAGATGGTTCTTCACCGTTTAATGTTGATTTTGCGGAGATTGGTTGGTGTCAAAACAACTATCTTTGTATTTCCGAAAGCCCGCTATTTGATGCCACAAGCAGGAATGTAAATACTGCTAGGATCTATGCAAATCAAAGAGTTGGTAATTCTGCGCAATATACAAATGATTTTAGTGGCGTGGCATATTATTTAGCCAAAGAAAATCCCGGTTTATTTGTCTTACATTCGGGAATTCAAACAGGGGTTCACAACTTGTTTTTTCTAAAAGAATTCTTGAAAGCCGATGATTTGCCAAAACCATTACATATTCGATTAACAGAAGGCAAAGACGCTGCTCGAAATTCTGCTATCGATGATCGCTATTGGATTGGCTATAAGTTGTATACATCGGCTATGATTGAAGACTAACGAATTTTGTTGAGGAATTGTTTGCGGTTTTCTTCCGGTAATTCGAAGAGTTTTTTTACTTCTTTATGAAATTGACGGAAGTTTTCGCCAGATTCTATAAACAAAGATTCAAAACTTACTTCTCCTGAGTGGTAACGTAAAGCACCTAAAAAATCTTCATTATTCCATTCTCGTGTTAAAAACTCTTTGGCCTTTTCTTCTGGAACCAACTTTTTTTGGATCACTTCTTCTTTGAACTTAACCATGATAGATCGCTTTTGAATCCATTTATTTTCACTATCTAATTCGGATGCATAAAGCGTTTTTAATTCGTTGGCATATTTTTGTAAAAGTTTGATGGTAACTTCCCTTCGTAGTTTCTCTTTTTTAAATTTCTGTAAGTTGGTGCTACTTTTTCCTTCTTTTATTGTGTAATATCTTTCTATTCCTTTTTCTTCCACATAACTTGCATAAGATTCATTTAAAGTAGAATCTCCAGGTAAATAAACTGTCGCATGAGCCATCTCATGGAAAACTAGGCCTACCAGTCTATGATCTGGCCAACTAAGTTGTGGGGATAATACGGGATCAGAAAACCAACCAAGTGTCGAGTAACCGCCTATAGCTCGTATACGGGTATCGTATCCTTCGGATTGTAACTCTTTTTCTAGTTTGAGTGCCATTTGTTTGTCAAAGAAACCTTTGTAGGGCACGGTTCCGGCGATGGGAAACCACCATGTATAGGATTTAAGTTCTAAAGCTTCAGAAGCACTCACATTCCAACCGATTTCTTCTCTATTTAATTTAGTATAGTATTCGAAACCTCCTTTTTCATTTAGCGCTAGTTCCCCGATGGCAAAATTTCTGGCTTCCTGAATTAAATTTAATTTTTGTTTTGTTTTTAAATCCAATCCTGGCAGTTTTAGAATATCTTCTATTTTTTCACGACCTAAGATGATGGAAGATTGTTCCTTTCCTAAGTGAAATAAATACGGTAAACACCCAGAAAGAAAAATGGGGAAGAGTGAAATCGTAAATATTCTTCGAATCTTTTTGGTTCGACAAGGAAGGGGAATCGACAAAAGTGGAAGGGGTTTTGGCATTCTATGGAAAGAAAAACTTCGATTCCGCCAGTCGTCTACATTAACTTTGCCTTAGTTTTTGTACTTTTGTTCGCCATTTTCTTTCCCGAAATTCGGATGGCGGTAACAAAACTTTTTGCATCCCCAAAACCTATTTCCTCTAGCAAACAAAGCCAGGCCATTCAAATTCAAACTAGTTTTCGCAACGTCTACAGGGAGGCCCAACAATTTGTTGTCTCCATTCGGACAAAAAAAACTGAGATGATTTTTCATCCGTATGCCTTTGGAGAGAGTAGGGAAGATCGAATATCCTCTATTGGTAGTGGGTTTATTATTGATGAGAGAGGGTTTGTTGTCACAAATTACCACGTCATTAAAAATGCGGAGATCATAGAAATCATCATGTCCGATGGTCGCATTTTTCCTGCTCGGTATGTAGGAAGCCATGAAAGGGCAGATATTGCATTATTAAAAATCCCAAGTAACGACCGTTTTACTCCCGCTTTTCTTGGTAATTCCGATGAAATCGAAGTGGGGGACTGGGCCATTGCCGTGGGTTCGCCTTATGGACTCGAAAAAACATTTACTGTTGGCGTTGTCTCAGCCAAGTCTCGTGAGGATTTGGACGAAACGGGACAGACCCATATCCAGACAGACACTGCGATCAACCCTGGGTCCAGTGGTGGCCCCCTCCTCAATATCTATGGAGAAGTTGTTGGGATCAACCGTATGATTCGTTCTTCTTCCGGTGCCAGTGCAGGCATAGGATTTGCCATCCCCATCAATTATGCCAAACGAGTGCTTCGTCAAATCGAACAAAACGTAGGACAAAATATTCGGCCAGCTACGCTTGGAGTTATGGCAACCGCTCCGCTCCCTGACCATAGGAAATCGCTTGGAATTCCTGGGGATACAGTCGGCGTTTTGGTCTACGATATCGAGCCGAATTCTTCTGCAGAGAAAGGGGGGCTTCGGCGTTATGACTTTATTGAGGGCGCAAACGGTCTCCAAATCCGTCATATCAATGATTTACGCGAACAAGTGGGACTTGTGGGTCTCGGAGGCGTCTTACGGTTGAAGATATTACGGGATACCCAAGAGATGGAATTATCGATCCCTTTGGTCGAGGCAGCCTATCAAAAAGGCCAGTAAATTTTATGAGAAGAAATATAGTCCACTCGGGTGCTGATGCACTCATTTATGAAATCCGCCAGATTGTTGCCCTTGCTAAACAAATTGAAGCAATGGGAGTCAACATCACCTGGGAAAATATTGGAGATCCGATTCAAAAGGGCGAATCAGTCCCTACTTGGATGAAGGACATTGTCAGTGGACTTGTCGCCCAAAATAAATCTTGGGCCTACACAGCAACACAAGGGGACGAAACTACACGTAAATTTTTAGCCTCAAAAGTGAATGAACGAGGTGGGGCACAAATCACATCTGAGGACATTCTGTTTTTTAATGGTCTAGGGGATGCGGTTGCAAAAATTTTCGGATTTATGAGACGAGAGGCAAGGATTCTTGGTCCATCTCCCGCCTATTCTACATTATCCTCTGCGGAAGCAGCACATTCAGGATATGAACATCTTACATATGAATTAAATCCAGATAATGATTGGATGCCTGATTTAGAAGACATTGAAAACAAAGTAAAATACAATGATTCGATTGCAGGGATTTTACTCATCAATCCTGACAACCCAACGGGAGCTGTGTATCCGAAGGAAGTAATGCGAGAGATTGTTAAAATCTGCGAAAAGTATGATATCATCTTAATTTGCGATGAAACTTATGCACATGTAAACTATTCAGAATGGGGAAGTATCCATTTATCTGAAGTAATTGGTGATAAAGTTTGTGGGTTTGCGCTCAGGTCTATTTCTAAAGAATTTCCTTGGCCAGGTGCTCGTTGCGGTTGGTTAGAAGTTTTTAATCGTAAAAATGATCCAACATTCGAAAGATATATCAAATCATTATTAGATGCAAAGATGTTGGAAGTTTGTTCGACAACTCTCCCACAACTTTCGATACCACTTGTTTATTCCCATCCAGAATTTTTAAACCATCTGAAATTCAGAAATCAAAAGTTTAAAAAGAAAGCAGAGAAAGCAACGAACATCCTTACTGGGATTCCAGGTGTGAAAGTCATTCAACCCAAGGGTGCGTTTTATTTAACCGTTCTCTTTGAAGATGGTGCATTGAAGCCACACATGACACTTCCAATTGAAAATACAAAGGTAAGAGATTTTGTTTCTCCATTAATGGAGAAAGCGGCCCTGGATCGAAGATTTGTTTTACATCTGTTAGCTTCTGCTGGAATTTGTGTCGTTCCACTCAGTTCCTTTTGTTGTAATCGGAATGGATTTCGAGTCACATTGTTAGAAGAAGATGATACAAAGTTTGAATGGATTTATAAAACTCTCGCTGAAAATATCAGGAAGTATTTAGCATCTTAAATGAATTCTCGCGGAAGATATAAAATTGGGATTTTTGATTCCGGTCTTGGGGGACTTTCTGTACTTCGAACACTCTGGAAAGAAACTTCACATATTGATTATATCTACTTTGGCGATTTAGTAAATTCTCCTTATGGTCAAAAATCGAAAGCAGAAGTTTTAGAACTTTCCAAAAATGCTTTTGAATATTTATTAGAAAAAGATTGTGATGCAATTTTGTTTGCTTGTAATACAGCAACATCAGCTGCAGCAGATTTTTTACGTGCTAAACATTCCATCCCTATATTTGGAATGGAACCTGCTTTGAAGCCTGCGGTAAACCAAAACCCTGGTGTTAAAATTGCAGTATTTGCTACGGAGCTTACTTTAAAAGAAGATAAATTTAAAACATTAGTTTCTGGGTTTCCTGTTGGCACGGAGATTCTACCTGTCGCCTGTGAAGGTTTGGCAAAACTCATCGATAAAGATCTTTGGGAAGAAGCTTGGGATTTATTTGATTCAAAAATTAAAACTGTGATCAAAGATTGTAATGTTTTCGTTTTGGGTTGTACTCACTATGTTTTTTTAAAAGAGAGGATCCTTTATAATTATCCTCTGGTAAAAGTATACGATGGAAATTTAGGGACAGCATTACATATAAAGAGAGTTCTGAATTTGCCTGATTGCCAAGAGAATAAAAACCAATTAGATATTTTGTTAAATACTTCAGATTCTGATTATGTACATTTGGCGGGAAGAATTGCCAAAACAATCACACCTAATCATACTCTATCCCTAATCAATACTACTATAGGAAAACTCCATGTCTAATTCGAATAAAGTAACTTACAAAGAAGCTGGTGTTGATACCGAAAAAGGGCAAGAGTTTGTCAAAAGAATCAAAGCAAATGTCGCTTCTACACATAATAAAAATGTATTAGGTGGGTTAGGTGGGTTTGCTGCCTGTTATGACGTTAGTTTTTTAAAGTCTTACCAAGAACCGATTTTACTTTCTGGTACTGATGGAGTAGGCACTAAATTGCAAATTGCAAGGCTTCTCGATATTCATGACACGGTTGGTATAGACTTAGTTGCCATGTGTGTTAATGATATTCTTGTGAATGGCGGTAAACCATTGTTTTTCCAAGATTATATTGCCTGTGGTAAACTTTTTCTCCCTAGAATGGAAGCTATTGTTTCTGGAATTGTTTCAGGTTGTAAGCTTGCGGATTGTTCACTGGTTGGTGGGGAAACTGCAGAACATCCAGGGGTAATGCCTGATGACGAATATGATTTAGCTGGTTTTGTCGTTGGTGTTGTGGAAAAACAGAAAATGATCGATGGTCGCACAATAAAACCTGGAGATTCCATTATCGGACTAGGTTCTTCTGGCCCACATAGCAATGGTTTTTCGCTCATCAGAAAGTTGTTGTTAAGTGGCGGTAAGTTACCAACAAATTCTGCTGAACTGGATTTTTTAAAAGATCATATTTTTAAGCCAACAAAAATTTATGTTAAAACAATATTATCTTTAATCGATAAGTTTTCTATCAAAGGTATGGTTCATATTACAGGTGGTGGATTCTACGAAAATATACCCCGAGTATTACCAACAGGAATTGGCGCAGAAATAAATTCTCTTCCAGAAAGTTATATATTTTCCAAATTAGAAAAAGACCATTCACTCGATCGAAATGATATGTATGGTACGTTTAATATGGGCATTGGCTATATATTGGTTGTCGACTCATCTCATGTTGAGGTAATTATGTCTGAACTAAAAATTCTAGGTGAAGATGCCTATTTGATTGGTAAAACAGATTCTACTGGAAAGATTACCATTAAGTAGTTAAAGGGAAACTGACTTTAAAAACAGTCCTGCCTTGTTTAGATTCAAAATCAACATTTGCATTGTGTCGATTTGCAATTTCTTTCACGAGATACAATCCTAAACCTAACCCGTCACCCGTTGTTTTTGTTGAAAAAAATGGCATAAAGATCTTCGTATGGTTGTCTGTTGGTATTCCCGCACCGGAATCTTCAATCTCTACATAAACCATATCCATTTTTTTAAAACTTCGAATTTGAATTGTGCCTTTAGAATCTACAGCCTGAATGGAATTCCAAATAATTTGGCTCCAAAGTTGTACTAGGTCTCCTTGAATGCAGCGAATATTTCCTTGGTATTCTAAGTTAAGTAATAGGTTGATGTCTCGTAAAAAATGTTCTTTATAAAGTGAAATGGCTGAGTGGATTGTGTCGTTTAATGAATAGTCGCTAAGTTCTAAATTGGATTGTAATCCGGCAAAGTTCTTTAGTGTATAGGTGATTTTCGAAAGTCTTCTTACTGAATACAGAATATGTTCAGAGGATTGTTTTACTAAAAGAAGTTTTCTTAAGGTTTTGAAGTCTACTCTGTTTTTTATCAATGATTTGATTCTATTAATGTTTGTTGCTGATAAATTACGTATACCTGAATCAACAAGAAGCTCGGCAAGTTCTTCTGCAAAAGTAATTCCATGTTGATTTAATGTATCTGTTAGAGATTTACGGGCTTGCCTATTGGATAAACCCGTTAGAATTCGAAGGCCATTAGTATCCGAATCAAGAATTGATTGGACGAGTTCATTGATGAGTGAACTGGAATCCCGGTCATTCCCTTCCTGCCACTCAGATACTAATGTTTCTACCGAAGATTTAATCATCCCGATGGGGTTGTTGATTTCATGCGAGAGTCCAGAAACCAACTGTCCAAGAGAAACCATTTTTTCATTTTGTATCAACTTTTGTTGTGCCTCTCGTAAGGCATAAAGGGCAGAGTTCAATTCAAAATTACTTGATTGAAGTTCTTTGGTTCTCGCTTTTACTTTTTCTTCCAAAGATTTGTTTAACTCTTTGAGTTCAATTTCTGCAGCTCGTTTGGAAGTTTGGTCTATCCCAATCCATATAATTTTAGAAGGTTCGTTTTTATTGTCACGGATGATTCCAAGTCTCCACTCCAAAAACAATGTTTGGTTTGAATTTGTTACGCAGCGTAAGATTAAACTTTCAGCTATGTTTTGAATTTCATTAACATCATCTAACACATCTTTTAAATATTCTCTGTCTTCAGGCAGAAGGATCACATCTTGAATGTAGTTTCCAATTACGTCATTTTTTTTGATACCTAGGATAGTTTGAGCAGCTGAGTTTATGTTTTCAACGAGGCCATGTGCATTTGTTAATAATATTAAATTAGCAGCATTATCAAAAACTGTATTATTTAGATTCTTTTCCTGTAAGAGCGAAATTTCAGTTTTTTTTGATTTCGTTATGTCCAATGCAACCACGTCGATTCGTTTCTCAATTCCTAAAATGTCAAAAGATACATTCACATAATGTTCTGTCCAAATAAGCGAACCATTGGCGTGGATCATACGAAGTATAATCGGAGATTGCCCTGCATATAAATCTGTAATTTTATGTTGATCGTCGGGTATGACTATATCTTTGAAAAAATCTGGATTCTCATAAAAAAAATTCAATCCGTATCCGGTTATTTCTTCCATTTTGGGACTTATATAAGAAGTTCTGGGTTCAGGTAAAAATTCAATATTATAGATAATTGCCGGAAGTTGGTTATACATAATGAGAAGGCGAACGTTTACATCTTTGATTGTTTTCTGCAATAATTCTAGTTCCTCGAGCGATAGATTTAATTTCTTGGTTTGAACGTTGAAGTTGAATAGTATACATCCCACCCCAAATAAAAACATAAACAGAGTGTTGATGATATATCCTATAGGCCTATACCACTCTAAACTAAAAAGATATGGAAAGGAAACTCTCTGGAAAGCGATGATCAAACAAATTGCAAAAAAGAAAAATCGGAAAGCTTTTGGAAAAGTATTTAATTTGAATACAATGAGTCCAAATAAGAAAAGGACTCCCGCATTAAAAATAGAAGATGGTAAGGCAGTCCAAAAAAAACTAATATCGATTAACAGAAGCGAACTAAAAAAAACATACACAAAAATAGAAATAAAATAGAGATACGATAGACTAATTTTTTTTGTTAAAATTGGTGCAACGGCTGCAATTAAAAGATATGAACCTAAGATTGAGAAACTTTCTGAAATAAAAAAATAGATTTTTTCGTTACTTTCGCCAAAAAGAAAAAGGGAAAAGTTTCTGAAAACTAGAACAGTTAGGAAGATTGAAGTGTAAACTAATTTTACCTCTGATTTGGAGTGTTTAGAAAGAAAGTAAATGATGAATGCCATTGAAGTATTAAATACTACGGAAATGACAGTCACTGCGAAAATTACATTTACTTCAAAGGGAAGCATCTTTCTCGATAAGCTCCGTAACCTGTTTAATTAATTGTTCATTGTTAAATGGTTTCATCATCCATGCATCAGCTCCATTAACTAAAGCTCTGGAGATAATTTCTGGTTTGTTTTCTACAGAAAGAACTAGGAATTTGAAAGCCTTTTGGTTTCTAATTTTTTTTGTCTCAAGAATTAATTCGATTCCACTTATGCCAGGCATATTAAAGTCAAAGATGCCTAACTGAATAGAAGCATCAGATTTTAATATTTCTAATGCTTTTTCTCCTGTATCGCAAGTTATTACTTTATGGCCTTGACTACTTAAAGCCAACCTAACAATCTTTAGGACAGCAGCAGAGTCGTCTACTACAAGTATAGTGGCCATTTTACATTGCTACTAGCTGTGAGATTAGTTTTATCAGTGATTCGTTTGCAAATGGTTTCACAAGCCAACCTACTGCTCCTGCGGCCCTTCCTTTGTTCTTCATTTCTTCGCTAGATTCAGTGGTTAACATGACAATCTTCATAGATTTTCCATTTTCTGTTTTTAACGTTTTTTCCGTTAACTCGATCCCTGTCATTCCTGGCATATTGACATCAAAAATCCCAATATCAAAACTGGAGCTTTCGATTTTTTGAAGTGCTTCGGTGCCGTTTGTCGCAGAGGTAACCTCGTGCCCTTCTGTTGTTAATACCAGGTTTAAAATTTTTAAAACTGCTGGTGCATCGTCGACTGTTAGAATTTTTGCCATTTTTATTTCTCCTCATCAAACAATGGAAATCGTATTGTTAAACAAATATCTTTTGTATTTTCATTTCTAAAGTTATTTTCTATATTATAAATTTGTACATTAGCTTGGTGTTGGTCCATTATCTTTTTTACAAGTGGTAATCCGAGTCCAAACCTGAAATGTTCAAATTTAGCATAGCTATCATCAACCACAGATGAAATTCTGAAAAAAGGTTCAAAAACAAATGATTCAAATTTTTCTGGAATGCCGGTTGAGCCGTCATCATTTTGGTAAGCAGGATTGATCACTTTTAATTCGAGGAAATTCTCTTTTTGAAAGAAAATTAAGTAAATGATGTCTTTCTCTTTTGAATATTTGATTGCGTTTATTAAAACTTCCCGAATTACGTAAGAGAGTTTTGTTTCATCTAATCTTATTTTTTTTCCTGATGCGGAAATCGGCATCTGGCTAAAGTTAACTTTTTGGTTTTTTATACTTAGCGCTTCGGTTAAGATTTCAATCTCCTTCTCTATGATTGGAAGAAGTTTTGAAGGTGATAACTTTTTTGTCACTAATTCTTCATCGTCGATAATTGATTGAGAAATAGACATGCTATCAAACATACTTTTAGCAGCTTCATAGTTTTCTGAAAGTAAATCCATCACTGGTTTTTGTATTGAGTAGGATTTTTCATCCTGGTCTAATTTGCTTTTTGAAATTAGAATGCTAACCACGCTCATTAGAGTTCCAATACCACTCCCCTGAAATAAGTTAATGTTCATTTGGTGGATGATGTCTGCTGCTATGTTTTCGTTTTCTTTGTTTGAGATAGATTTTTTCCAGTCAAAGATTTCCACCATTCGTTTGTATAAATTGTTTTCAGCGTCATTTATAAATTGGGATTTTAGTTTGGTCAATAGATATTGAAAAGAGCGGTCTAAAGTAAATTTGAGGTGATCTAAATCAACAGGCGTTTGAATGAAATCATAAACGGAATGTCTTTTTAGGAGAGATGCTGTTAAGTCCCATTGGGAAGTATCGGTGATTAATATAATTAACGTGTGTGGAAAGTCGGTCGTGAATTCCGAAAGTTTTTTTTGCTCAATTTTGTTTTCTAAATCGTTAACATGAAAGATAAGAAAATGGAATTTTCCTTCATCCAACTTTTGTGCAATGTCTTCAAAGTCATTCACTCTTTCGAATGTGTAACCAATTTCTTTAAGTATTTCCACTACCTGTTTTGTGTTTTCGTTTTCTAGTAGTAAGCAGTGTGGAATCATTGTGCTGCGATTTCCTTAATTTTATCTACCATATCATCTAAAGGAACTTGGTAGAGTACGGCCCCTAATTCATAGGCGACCTTTGGCATTCCGTAGACCACACATGTTTCCTTGTTTTGGCCAATGGTAAGGCAACCCTGGTTTTTTAACTTTAAAAGACCACTTGCTCCATCGCTACCCATACCTGTCAGTATAATTGCTATGCTATTTCCGGCTATTTCTTGTTCTGCGGCGGATTCAAATAATACATCTACTGACGGTCTGTGTCCGTTCTTTTTATCGGTTTGTAAAATGCGTGTAAAGTATTCGGAACCAAGTTTTTGAATTCCTAAATGGTAGTTTCCTGGTGCGATGTAAACAGTTCCTATTTGTAATAACTCTTTATCTTTTGCTTCTTTCACATGCACCTTTAAATCAGAATTGAGTCTTTGTGCAAATAATGTGGTAAAGTTTTCTGGCATATGTTGTGCAATGAGTATTGGTGGGAAAGTTTCATCTACGTCATTTAATAATTTTCTTATTGCGGTGGTCCCGCCTGTAGAAGAACCAACCAGTATCAATTTTCTCTTAAAGATTGTTTTAGAATTTGTTTTGTTGGATAAAGGTAATGTTTTTTGTTTGAAGTTACTCGAATGACTGGAATTATAATTTAAACTTTCATAAAGTTTTGAAAGTAAATCTTCTTTAGCTTCTATCAAACTTTCTGGAGTTCCTGTTGGTTTTGTTACGTAATCAAAAGCACCAGCTTCCAAAGCTTCTAATGTAATTCCTGCTCCTTCTGTAGTGGAAGAGCTAAACATGATAACTGGCATTGGATATTGCGGTAGGAGTTTTTTTAAAAAAACAATTCCATCCATTCCGGGCATATGAACATCTAAGGTCATTACCTCTGGTTGTTTTTCTACTATTAAATCTCTTGCTTCGTATGGATTGGCCGCTTCGCCTATCACTTCCCAGTTCGCATCAGATTCAATCCAGCGTTTGATCATACTTCTTACTGACTTTTGATCATCTACAACAATGACAGTGTGTTTTTTCATATAGTCACCGAGGATAAATGTTGGCTGATGAGTTTTCGTACATCCAAAATGAGTCCTGCATGACCATTACCAAGAATGGTGCAGCCGGCAAGTCCGTTGATGTTTCTAAAAATAGGAGATATTGGTTTGATCACTATAGATTGGCTACCGAGAATCTCATCGAATACAATCCCCATTTGTTTTTCATGAGATTCTGTAACAATTAAGTATTTTTCTTTAAGAGATCTTTGGTTGTTTAAATCTGAATCTTTACCAAATAATAGATTTATATCCACAATAGAAATTTGATTGGTTCGGTATTGTATGCTGTGATTGTTTTTGTATAACTCGTTAATTGGCTCATCGCCAATATAGATAGTTTCTTTTACATCAATAGAAGGTAAAATGAAGTATGTATCGGATTTACGAACGACCAATCCTTCGATAATAGCAAGTGTTAGTGGAACTCTAATGAGAAAGGTTGTACCTTGGCCATAAATAGAAAATACATCCACGAATCCTTTCAGAGTTGTTACATTTTTTCTAACTACATCCAAACCAACTCCTCTTCCTGAAAGGTCGGTTATTTCTTTTGCTGTAGAAAAGCCGGGATGAAATAAAAATTCCCAAACATCTTTATCTTCAAGATTTTCTGCATCAGAACGGCCAAGTAGACCTAGGGAAATTGCTTTATTTAAGATTTTTTCTCGACTAAGACCTTTCCCATCATCTTTTACTTCAATCCAGACCTCTTTGCCTGACTGAGTTGCTGTTAGTTGAATTATACCTTGCGGTTGTTTTCCGGCTTCTTTTCTTTCTTCTGGAGTTTCTAATCCATGATCAATAGCATTTCTTAAAATATGGACTAAAGGATCATACATTTCTTCAATGATGGATTTATCGATCTCAGTATCCTCTCCCGAGATAACAAGTCTCACTTGTTTGCCAGTTTTTTTAGCTGTATCTCTCACAAGGCGTTCCATACGAGAAAAGATTCCTGCAATTGGGACCATCCGAAGGCTCAAAGTAATTTCTTGTAGGTTTCTAATTAATTTTTTTAATTGGAGAGCTGTTTTTTGAAAGTTCTCTAATTTCAGTTTTGCGATATCGGGATGATCCGTTACCATTGGCTCGGTGATGACAATTTCTCCAACAATATCAAGTAGGGAATCTAACTTATCGGTATCAATTCGAATGTCTTTTTTATTGATAAACTTCTTTTCCGATTTAGGGCTTTCTTCTGATTTTGGAATTGTATCTATTGTGATCGTGGAATCACTGTTTGTGAATAAACCAAATTCTTCTTTTCGCGATTGATCGGAGTCCTCTGTAAATAATCCAAATTCTTTACTAACCTCAGGTTTTGAACTTTCTATAAACAATCCAAACTCAGGTTTATTGTGTTTGGACTCTGGGGTTTCAAGTGTGCTTGTTTGTCTTACTCGGATATCATTATTTTTTTCGTTTAATTTCTCTAAAAAATGAATTTGCGATTCATTGAAAAAATCTCCACCCGAAGGTGAATTTTCTTCGTGTTCCACAAGTTCGTTTAGGTGGTCGAGGGTAGTGATTAGCAATTCTAAAGTGTCTTTATCTTGGGCTTCTGGATGGTTGCGCAAATAATCCAGGAGATTTTCTGCCGCATGTGCCATTTTTACAATGGCAGATAATCCAAAAAAACCAGAACTCCCTTTGATGGTATGGAAATGTCGAAATAATGTATCAAGCAGTTCTCTTTCTACTAGGCTACCATCTAACGTTGATTTCTCGAATTGGAGCAGTTCCTTTTCGATGTTTTCCAGTGTTTCCCGTGCTTCGTGTAAATATTCTAATACATCATCTCTATCCATGAATTAGTTTCCCGGAATGTCCTTAATCAAAACGGTTTCTTCTTCAGTCAGTAGTCTTTGTAAGTTTATTAGAATTTTTACCGAATCGTTAACTCTACCCGTAGCATAAATAAATCGAGATGATTTTGATTCACCAATTTTAGGTGCTAAATCGATATTTTCAGTAGGAATCCGCAAAACATCATTTACAGAATCAACAATTAATCCAAGGGGTAGACCATCTAATTCCACAAGTAATACACATGTTCTTTCGTGATATGGTTTGAATTGCATATCAAAACGTAAGCGAACATCCATTACAGGGATGATTTTTCCGCGGATATTGATCACCCCTTTTAAGAAAGGAGCAGTCCCCGGAATGGTTGTGATTGCTGGAAGGGCAAGAATCTCTGTTAAGTGTCGTACTTCAAATGCATAGTCTCTATCTTCCAAACTAAAGCAAAGATACAAATCCTTCATGGTATCTTCTTCTGCATTCATATCCCATGATTTTAGGTTTTGACTCATGACTTACCTACAAAACAATTTTTGGTCTTTCTACCCGCGTAAGGGCAGTTGATTTCGATGTATCTTCTTTTAATTTAAAACTCATTATGATAGACCGCATAATTTCGACTTGTCGTTTTAAGGTTTCACTTGAGGCTGCAACCTCCTCAGCGGAGGCTGCTGTTGTTGATGTTACGGTTGTTACCTGGTCTATACCTTGGGTGATTTGTAACACAGCTGATTTTTGCTCGTGAATAGATAATGCTAATTCTTTTGTAAGGTTACTTACGTTCTCGGCACTATCTGAAATTTGACCAAGAACTTCGGCTGTTTTTTCTGTTGCATCGTTTCCAAGTTTGACTTTTTTCATCGATGATTCTATTAGGAGGGTAGTTTCATCTGCAGCGTTGGCACTTTTTTGTGCCAAGTTTCTTACTTCTTCCGCAACCACTGCAAAACCTTTCCCATGTTGACCTGCTCTTGCTGCCTCTACCGCAGCATTGAGTGCTAGGATATTGGTTTGGAAAGCAATATCATTAATAACTTTGTTGATTTTGGAGATTTGTTCAAAGGAGTTACTTATTTCTCCCATTGCAGAAACCAAATCCTTCATTTTTGAATTTCCATCTAGCGCCTGTTTTGCGGTTGATTCGGAAAATTCTGTCATCCTTTCCGCATTTTCTGCATTTGATAGAAAACTGTTACTAATTTCTGTGAGAGTAGCTGAAATTTCTTCTACTGCACTTGCTTGTTCACTTGCTGCCTCAGAGAGTGAGGTACTGGCATCAGCCAATTGTTGAGCCCCTAAGTCCACTTCCTGTGAGGAAAAATATAGTTTTTCTACTACATCGGATAGGTTGATGAGCATACGACGTAAACTCAAACCCAGTTGGTCTCGTTCTGATTTGAGTGTGACATCAGCACTGAGATCAGAATTGGCAATCCTTTCTAAATGTTCAGCTCGTTCTTTTGATAAAAGAAACAAGCTCCATAAAGGCTTGCGAAAGTTGTTGGACTTCATTTCCTTCTAAGTGTTTTGCATTGGAATGAGTTTTATGTTTTGTTTCTAAATCAACATCAAGATCTCCAATAGAAACAGTCTGTGCTACTTCTACGATTTTTTTCATCGGAGCTGCGATGGAGTCAGAGAAAAAAATGGCAATGAGGAAAACCAACACAAAAGCCACTACAACAACTGTGATCACAACGGCTAAAGAACTTTCAAACTGAGCTTCTGATCTATGATATTCTTCTTTTGCAACCTTCAATTGAACTCGAATTAAATCATCTAAGTGGTGAGTGAGAGGTTCGAAGATGGGATACATATCTACGGTGACAAACTTTTCTAATTCTGCATCGTTTCTAGTTTCCAATAGGATACGAAGTTGTTTGACTCCTGCTTTGAGTGGGGGAAATTCTTTTTCCATCTGATCTATGATCGCTTTTTCTTTGGGAACAAGATAGGTTCCGAGATAAACTTTCCATATTTCATCTGCTTTCGTTTCTGATTCTCTTATGGATTCGAGTGCTTCTTCGACGGTGATTTTTTTTGCACGAACCTTATTGGCTGAATCCACTATTCCAATCAAATAGGCATCCGAAACTTCTTTGATTTGGCTAATCGGAACAACTCTGTCTTCAAAAACAGTATGAAGTGAAGCTAAAATTTGACGTGCCGAATAAAAGCTGGCGCCTGCGACAACAATCATCAACAGAATGGTTACCATAAAAGCCAAAAGTAATTTGACTCGAATTTTAAGATCGTGTATCCATTTCATAATTTTTCCCTAGAGGTGGACGGAATTCTAGTTCATGAATTAGGTTAGTCAAGCGTTTCCTAATATTAAATTTTAAAAAACAGAAATAACTAAAAAAGAACTAAAATGTTTTGGAATATCCTAAGCTAACATAGAATAAATGAGAAGGAATCTTTTGTAAAGTATAAGATTCTCTGAGCCAGGTTTTCGCCATTGTATCAGTAAGGGAATTCCCAGTATTGATTTGTTCGATTGCATTTAGAATTGAGGTGTTGTACGCACCATAAATACGGGAAGGGTTTGCTACTTTTCCATCTTCGGAACTACGGTTCCAATTTGCTTTGTTTGGATCTCCTCCTGCATAACCATAATAATTATTTGTATCCCAAAGATAGAGGTCGGGGCGAAAGATATGTGCGAGTTTAACAAACAAATCTCCAAAGAAAAAAGTAGTAGAGGTTGTGATATCTTGGATTCCGTTACGATTGTCAACGGCATTATTGCTCATGGCATAACCCAGATTGACATGAGGCATAATTCTAAAAAAATTTTCTTCCCTGAAAGTATAAGAGGCACTGAAAGATAGATAGTTTTTGCCCGCAAGTAGTCCTCCATTCTCTGTAGAATATTGAGTGTAATAGGAAAGAGCAGGCTTTACTATTTTTAGGAAAGGAAGTTTCCATTGAACAAAATACTCGTGCCAAACAAGTCTTGTGATGGCGTCAGGATTGTTCGTATTATATTTGTTATTTGGTCCTCCTGAGACGTAAGGATTTTCTTTTTGTGTGTTGGGAGAAAGAAGAGAGTTTGGTGTTTTTTGGAAAGTGTTATAAAACCAAATTCCCACTGCAAAATCACCAAAACGACTTGGATCAAAATGGTAACTCATGGAAAAAAACATTCCATCAGATCTTTTATTTCCGTTTGGTTCTTTTTTCGGACCATAACCTCCATTGGGACTGTATCCCATGCAGGGATCGGTTCCTTCTCCGCCACTGGAGACTCTTTCTTGGATGGAACGAACACATGGGTCCTGTCCATAAGGATCAAAGAATTTTGTTTCTTCTCCTAAGTAAGAAGGGCCAACTCCACCCGGTTTTGATTGAAAAATACGTTTGTCAGAGTCTCTGTCGTCTCTATTTGTTAGTTGAAAGTTTCCAAAAAGGGACCATTGGAATTTTTTTTCTGGTGACCAAATGTTGATAGATGGTTGGAGAGCCGGTGCGTATGTAAAACTTTGATAACTTGCGCCATTTCTTCTGTTTTCGGCTTCACCTGCGAATGAATTCCCTCGCCAAAGGAAGTCCGATACAATTTCTGTATTGGTTTCTATGAGGAGAGGTTTGTTATCATTCGATATAGTTTCTGATCGAAGAGAAACTGAAACTATGAAAATCAAAAAAAGAAAACTATAGACTTTGATTTGCAAAAATAGTCTGGAATGTTTCACGAAACCTTCTCCCTCCTTCTTTTCGAATCGGATCGACTAGTACTGTTTCCGAAATTCCATTGGAAGTCAGGATGACTTTGTATTCATTTTTATATAAAAAAACATGTACATATTGTGCAAAAGCTTCCGCATAAGTATCATCTGCATTTGTGGCTGCATATAAAGAAACAAAACCTGTGTTGTTGAGTTTTTTATAAATCAATTTTCCTTCAGGGAATAATGATAGAGTTGGAGTATTTTGGTAAAATTTGATTTTGTTTCTTTCGGGAAAAAAAGTGGCTTCGTATGGAGAGTAAGTTTCCGACCACCAAATTCCATCGAAGAGTGAAAAATTTCTAAAGTCTCTTTGGGTTTCTGAAAAGTCTGGTGCATGACCTTGGACGATCGATAAAATATGACCTAATTCGTGTAAGATGATGAAGCGTAATGCAATTTGTTTGGAATTGGAATGATCCAAGTGGACTTGGATGAAATGTTCTTGATTCGGGAAAAAAGCTGAGGTCTCTTTTTTGGTTGCCCAGTCGTTGCAACCATCCATTAGTAAATTAGAATCTAAAAAAATAATACCACCAATAGGTTGACCTTCTTCGTTTCTCACAATCCCTGTGAGACCGGTAGAACCTAAATCAGTGACAAAGTAAATTCCATACAAGAGAGAGTTGGTAAGAGAATTCAGTTCTTTTGGCATTGATTGGAAGATTTGGTTTAATTCCATTTTCCAGGGGGATAAATCTTTTGTAGGTTTAGGAATGTCTGTGATTTCGTCGATGGCATTTATGGAGATAAGTGTGTCCAATCGTTTGGAATCCAAAGGATAAACTCTTTTATTCCAGGTTCCTTGTAAGGGAGGAAGGTTTGTTGATTTTAATCCAATATTATCTTTTGCCCAATTGGCGTAAGGGTTTTGGGGAAGAGAAAACGTAGTAGGCGCACAGAGCCAAAAAAGGAAAGGAACTAAGGATATGAGGTAAGGATTTGATCGCATTTGCCGATTGTATTTCTATATGAAAGGATTTCTTGGTCTATGCTTTTTTTTGCCCGGAATTCTTTTCGCTGAAATCAATCCGTGGAATTTACGACCTGATGTTCGGATTTTAACTAGAAAAGAAGTGTCCCATATCGTAATGGAAAAGAGGCCTGACCATTATCGGGTGACACTCATTGTTTCCGAACGATTCCCCTACAATTACAAAGCATTGTCCCATCCCTTTTTCTTTCGAATGGAAGATGAGAAAAAAGCATTCGAACTTGCGAATCAAATGGACAAGTATTTGGATTCTGGAAATCCTTTCACCATCACCTTGAATGGATCTGAAATCCAAACTTTGGTATGGGGAGAACCCTGATTGACACGTTCATTTTATTTATACTTTAAAGAAATCTTTCGTAAACCTACAAGATCCGAATGGGAAATTTTAAAGTTAGTAGAAGCCCGTTATGATAAAGAATATACATTTTATATTTTTATCACTCATCTCATAGTTTATTCTCTACTCATAGCTCCGCCATTTTCTGAAATCAAAATGCAGATTTTGCCTTACCTACTTGGTGTATCAATCGCTAGACTTATTTTACTATTACAATTTTATACAAAGAGTATCCCCATCCAAAGAGTGATTTACTTTAGCGGATTTGTTGGTGATGGCCTTGTTTATATTGTTTTTATGTTGGGAATTCATTCGTTTCCATCTCTTGGGAGTTTTTATTTATTAAATGCTTATCTAATGTCTTTTATTTTCCCAATTCTTTTATACAGTACAAGGCTTGACCCCAAGGCATGTATTTTAAGCGCATCTTATTTTTCTATATTACATATTGTTTATATTTATAATTTACCTAATTCTGTTTCCGATCAGTTTTCTTTTTTTAGTAAATACTTTTTGATTTTAGTGTATTGGGGAAGCGCTACACTTGGGACAGTTTTTGTTCTAAATAAACGAAAAGACACAACAGACATGTATAATCTTTCGGAAGAAAGAAGGTTCATGTTACACGAGTTAGAACTTGCAAAAAAAGTACAAGATGCACTCTTTCCTGGGAATATCAAAATTCCGAGTTTAGCCTTTACCTATTATAGAAAAAGCCCCAATGTCATTGGCGGTGACTTTTTTGATTTTGTTCAACTCCGGGAAGGAAACGTTGGAGTATTTTTAACAGATGTGGCAGGTCATGGAATTTCTTCTGCAATGGTAGCATCCATTATGAAGGTCCTTGTATCCACCATTCCCTATCGTTTCAAAACAGCACCAGCCAAACTGATGGATTATTTAGATGATCGTTTGGCTCATGACTTAAATAAATACCACGCCTCGGCCATTTATTTATTTTTTGATTTTATCGAAAAAAAACTAACTCTAGGAAATGCGGGCCATCCTTATTTGATTCTGGCGCATAAGGGAGAGGAGTTTCAAGAGTTAGAAACTGAAGGTGCTATTCTCGGCTTTAATATTAAAATTCCACCGATTGCCGAAAAAACATTACCAATCTCGCCTGGGGATCGATTTTTTATTTATACCGATGGACTCATTGAATCCACAGATCCGGATGGAAATTCTTTGGGAACAGAAGGCCTTCTTTCACTTCTCAACCGCCATAGACAGAGTCAAAATATCAAAGAACTGGAGCTTTGCCTGCTTACAGAATTGAAAACCAACTATGGACTTGATAGTTTTTCTGATGACACTATGTTTCTCATATTGGAAGTAGAAGAATAAGGAGAATTCATTTGTCTTTTTTAGATATTCAAATTAAATCCAATTTTGCTCTTGTCACGATCAAAAGGCCAGAGGCCCTAAATGCACTGAACGATGTAGTCATCACTCAAATTGGTGAAATGGTGGAAAAATTGGAATCCGATCAGGCAGTGAGAGGATTTATTCTTACTGGCGAAGGAAAGGCTTTCGTTGCCGGAGCAGACATTGCAAAAATGAAAGAGTTTAATGTACGGGAAGGCCAAGCTTTTTCAGAGCTAGGGCAAACTGTATTTAGAAAGATGGAGTTATCAAGTCTTATCTCTATTGCTGCTATCAATGGATTTTGTTTGGGTGGAGGAATGGAATTAGCTATGGCATGTGACATTCGTTATGCGGCAACTCCTGCTAAATTAGGTTTACCTGAAGTGACACTTGGATTACTACCAGGTTTTGGCGGGTCCCAAAGACTTCCTAGGCTTATTGGAGTCGGAAGAGCAACAGAACTTATTTTATCCGGTGATATGATTTCTGCGGAAGAAGGATATAGACTCGGCCTTATCAATAAAGTCACCGAACCTGCAGAGTTACTAAACGAATCTGAAAAAACTCTTTCTACTATTTTATCACGTGGGCCTAACGCAATCAAGGCGGCAAAAACTGCGATACGCCAAGGATTGGAAACCAATATGGATCGAGGATTGGATTGGGAAAAACAACTTTTTGGTGGAAGGTTTGCCGACGAAGAAACCAAAGAAGGTCTTTCGGCTTTTCTTGAAAAAAGAAAACCAAACTTCAAAGGATAGTCTATGAGAACACGGATTGGAATTCTACTAGTTTTATTGACACTTTCTGTTTGTAAACAAGCAGAATCCTATCCGTCGCAAACCAACACTCCCGAAATTCTCTTTGGTAGTGTTGCTGATCGAGTTTTGAAATTAGAAATTGCGAACACCCCCTCTACTAGGGCGACAGGACTTATGTATCGCACGAAACTGGGAGAGGATGAAGGAATGCTTTTTGTTTTTCCTCGTCCTGATTATCTAAGTTTTTGGATGAAGAACACACTCATCCCTTTATCAATTGGTTACTTTTCAGAAGATATGCGACTTTTAGAATCATTCGATATGAAACCCAACCAAACGGAAGAAGTTTATAACGCGAGAAAACCGGCTATGTATGCTTTGGAAGTCAATCAAGGTTGGTTCGCCAAACATAAAATTGGAAAAGATGCCGTCCTTACTTTGGAAAGAAAGGTCTCCGCGCGCGATTAAATTTTTTCTTTTTACTTGAATCTCTTCCGGCAGTTCCTTACCATCCTTTAGCATGGTTGTCAACAATCCTCGTTTAATTACCCTTTTATCAGAAGAACAAAAAGCCGACTTGGCTTCGATGGAAAAACAATTTGCTCACCATCTGGAATATACCATTGGAAAAAATAGGTTCAATCTTAAAAACGAAGATATATACAAAGCACTTGGCCATACGATTAGAGACTTTTTAATCGACCGGTTGAATGTCACTCATGAACGTTATAGAAATGAAAATCCCAAACGTGTCTTCTATTTTTCTTTAGAATTTTTAATGGGGCGCACTCTAATGAATGCCCTCATCAATCTTGGGTTATACGAAACAATTCAAGTAATGCTTAGAGGCATTGGTTTTGAACTTACAGATGTTTTAGAATTTGAAACTGATGCTGGGCTTGGTAATGGTGGACTTGGTAGGCTTGCAGCTTGTTTTTTAGACTCGATGGCTACTCTGAATGTCCCTGGGTTTGGGTATGGAATTCGTTATGATTATGGGATTTTCAACCAAATCATTGCCAACGGAAGCCAGTTGGAGATGCCTGACCACTGGGATGCAGACGGGGTTCCATATGAGGTGGTAAGGTCTGATATCTCTTTTTCCGTTGGTTTTTTTGGACATACCGAAACAAGGGTTTCTGGGAAAGGAAAACTCCAACATGATTGGGTTCCTGATGAAACAGTACTTGCGTCGGCGCATGATTATCCCATCCCAGGATTTAACACGAGTACGGTGAACTATTTAAGACTTTGGGCTGCAAAATCTTCCGAAGAGTTTAATTTGGATTATTTTAATCACGGTGATTACATGAAAGCCGTACAAGATAAATCCATTTCAGAAAATATTTCTAAAGTATTGTATCCTAATGATACCACCGAACAAGGAAAGGTGCTAAGACTAAAGCAACAATACTTTATGGTTTGTGCCTCTCTCCAAGACATCTTAACTCAATATCGTGAATCTACACAAAATTTGAAAGAACTTCCGAACTACGTTGCCATCCAATTGAATGATACTCATCCAAGTATCGGGATTGCAGAGCTTATGAGAGTTTTTCTGGATAATGAGGAGATGGATTGGGAACCCGCTTGGGAGATCGTCACAAAAGTTTTTTCTTATACTAATCATACAGTTTTGCCAGAAGCTTTGGAAACTTGGCGAGTGGAACTTTTTGAAAAACTTTTACCAAGACATTTAGAAATCATTTATGAAATCAATCATCGTTTTTTGACCGAGGTTCGTAACAAAGGGATTTTGTCAGATGAGGAAATCCAAAGAGTCAGTATCATTGAAGAAGGAAATGAAAAAAGGATACGAATGGCAAACTTGGCTGTCATTGGATCGTACCGGGTCAATGGGGTAGCCGAACTACATTCTGACCTCATTAAAAAAACCATTTTCCAAGCCTTTACCAAGGTATTCCCTGAAAAATTTAATAACAAAACCAATGGAATCACTCCTCGTCGTTGGTTACTCCAATCAAACCCGAGTTTGGCGAATCTAATCTCCAAACGAATCGGAAACGAATTTACAACAGATCTTTCCCACTTAAAGAAACTGGAAACTTTTGTGAATGATGCCGACTTCCAAAATGATTGGAGACTTGTGAAACAAACGGCCAAAGATGAATTGGCCAAACTTATCAAAAGCGAAACTGGAATCACCATCGATCCAAAATCACTCATCGATGTACAAATCAAACGGTTTCACGAATACAAACGCCAACTTCTAAATATCTTGCGAGTGATTGCTTTGTACAGACGAATCAAAGAAAATCCATCTCGTGAAATGACACCACGAACCGTTATTTTTGGTGGGAAGGCTGCCCCCGGTTATTATATGGCCAAACTTATCATCAAACTCATCAACAATGTGGCATGGATCATCAACCGTGACCCTGATGTAGCGGATAGGTTGAAAGTGGTTTTTTTGCCTAACTACCGAGTGAGTTTAGCGGAAAAAATCATCCCAGGTAGTAATCTTTCTGAACAAATTTCGACAGCGGGAACCGAAGCCTCTGGAACTAGTAACATGAAATTTATGTTAAACGGTGCATTGACCATTGGAACTTTGGATGGTGCCAATGTGGAAATTCTCGAAGAAGTGGGGCCTGAAAATATTTATATCTTTGGACTCCATACAGAAGAAGTTTTTCGTTTGAAAGAAGCAGGATACCAACCAGCCGATTACATTCGCAAAAACGATGAACTGCATCGGGTGCTTCTCATGATCCGTGAGAATTTTTTCTCTATGGGAGAACCTGGAATTTTTGGCCCCATTTACGATAGTCTGTATTATACAGACAATTATCTACTTATGGCTGATTTTAATGCCTATGACGAAACCCAAAACCTAGTAGCGAGAGATTATTTGGATGAGACCACTTGGACTAAAAAATCCATCTTAAATGTAGCACGTTCAGGTAAATTTTCTTCAGATAGAACCATCAGAGAGTATGCGAAGGATATCTGGCAGGTCCCGCTCCTTGACACAGTTCCTCCAAAAACTATCTACAAATTGCCACAAAACTGAATCGACATAAAAGAACTAAGGTTGTATTGTTCCAAGGAAAGGGTCCCAAATGAGTAAAGGTTATATTATATGTGTCGATGATGAAGTATCGGTATTGGAAACGCTTGCGGAACAACTCCTGGCTCGATTTGGCGAATCCCATATCATCGAGACTGCCAGTAGTGCCGAAGAAGCTCTTTCTCTCATCGACGAAATCATCAGTAGCAACGACATCGTAGAGTTGATTGTTTCTGACCAAGTGATGCCTGGAATGAAAGGGGATCGATTTTTGGAGCAGGTGCACCACCGCCTTCCCGATGCGATCAAAATCCTTTTGACAGGTCAGGCGGGACTTGATTCTGCCATTTATGCCATTAACAACGGGGGACTCAGTCGGTATGTCGAAAAACCTTGGAACATTGATGAACTATCCAAAGACATCAAAGACCTACTCGATAAGTTCAGACAAAACTTGGAAAACCAACATCTTATCCAAGCTCTTAACCGCCGTATCATCGAATTGGAATCCCAGCAGTAAAAAAAATCTCCTCTTTATACTTTTGATTTTTCTTTCTCTTTCTTCGATTTCGGGGAAGGAGAAAGAGCTCAGTCCAGAACAGTTAGCCAAAAAAAAAGATGTGCTTTCTAAGATGGTTCGTTATGGAACTAGTCAGGAAAGAAAACAAGCATTGGGTGAGCTCACTCGTTTTCCAAAAGAAAGTGCCAGTGAACTTTATACATTAGTTGGTGAACAATTAAAAACAGAAAAAGATATGGGGATGAAAATTGTCCTCTTAAAAACCATTGGTGACTTGGATTTAAAAGAAAACAAAGAAACTATCATTAGTTTGTTTGAAGATGTAAATGAAGATGTAGCCAAACAAGCAGTGACTTCTGCTAAAAAAATGAAATTAGCGGAAGCAACAAGTCCCTTACTCGAAAAAGTAAAAAAGGAAGATTTTACTAAAAATTCTAACTCACTAAGCCTTTATATCAGCGCACTTGGGGAATTGCCAGAGGGAAAGACAGCTGCTCCTTTCTTAGAAACCAAGTTCCGTGAAAAATTTAATAATGCTGATATGCGTGGTCAAATTGCTTTATATTTCGGTTCAGTTTTATATACAGATGCAGAGTCGGCCCTTATGGAAGTTGCCTTTGATGAAATCCAACCAACTACGTTAAGATGTTATTCTATGAATACATTGGGGAAATTAAAATCAGAGACAGCAAAACCAAAGTTATATGAATTACTTGATTCTCTTAAAAAAACAGCAGGAAAGTTGGATGCCAAAAAAGCACAATCCTTAAAGATTTATGCCATTGGTGCCCTTGTTACGATGGGAGACAAAGAAGTATTCCAAGAATTGAATGAATTTGCTCGAGATGATGATAGTATGGTGCGACTTCGGGCCATTGAATTTATGGGAAATCTAAAAGACCCCAAAGCATTGGAATTGTTGGAATACAAAAGGGACCGTGACCCAAGCCCAAAAGTGCAGAAAGCTGCAAAAAAAGCTATCGATCAAATCAATGGAAAAGAAACGTCCCCTGAAGAAGAAAAATCACCGGAAGAAAAATCGGAAGAAGAACCCAAATGAATTGGAAAGTTTTTACTTCTATTTGTATTTTTTTATTGATGATTTCCAAAACCAATCTCTATTCCGAAGATAATGTTCGTTATACGGGTCTAATTTCACATTCAGAGAAAAGAGTTTTGGACGGGAAAGCAGAGTTTCAGAAGTCTGGAACTTTCCCTTTGGAGTGGAAGTTGTTTTATAAAGGAAAACAAGGTGATTTCGTTGTTTTTTATGATCTAAACGGGGACGAAATTCATTACCGGTATAGAAGAAATAAATTCGATTTGGATGCTGAAGTTTTTGTGAAGGATTTGTTTCCAGGAAATCCATACCGAGTGAAAGGTGAATGGATTGGTTATTATTTTTATTCTGTGGATGAAAGAGGAAAACGATCTTCTCTCCCTACACCCAAAAAACTCCCTGCCGAACCTAAAGAATTTGCTGATAGACAATCGGTGCCTATCTTTAAGTTAATTGAATACATAGAGGTCCGAACTGACGACCTTCTTTATTAAAGCTCAATTTTTTGTAATAATTGAAAATTGATGAATAAAATGGGGTTCGGATCATTTTCTTTTTCCGAATAACTAACGTTTAATGAAATAAAGGGGCTTACCCATTTTAGTTTGATGATTTCTTCTCTATCAGTTAAGTTGATATTAAAATCTGTTGCGTAAGTCCAGTTTTCAAACCATGCCCTAGTTTTTGGTTGTCCTTCTCTGAAAATGCCACTTAATTCAAGTAAGTTGTTAGTTCCGAAAGGGATGGCTAGTTTCCCTTCCCATTGGCCTCCATTTTCTCTCGATTCAAATCCAAAGGAGACCACAGCTTTTTCCTTCCTCCATTCATAAAATCCAGCTCGGCCAATTTCGTTCCAATGGTAGTTTCCTGATTCATTGTATTCCCGGTATCTATAAATTAGGTTCCCCCAATCACTGAAGAACAATGGAAAAAATCCTGATCTCCCATTTTCATACTGATGGCCTTCTACAGAACTTAAGAATTCCGATCCAATTAAATGTTTAAAACTCATTCTTGTATAACCTAAACTTTGTGGGATTTGTGGTCTAACTTCTTCTGGTGATACAACTCCGTAGAGTAAGGGAGAGTCTCTGTATGCGGTGGCATCAAGGAAGAATTGGGATCCTGGTGATTCTGATTTTAAATAAACGAACCCAACCGATTCTTGTTTGTTGTATATGGATTCTGATTGGATTCTATGAGAACCCCAGTCTTTATGATTCCAAGAATCATTGATGTACAAACTGGATTTATTATCTCCGGCCGACCAAACTCCCGAATAGGATTTGTTTGGTGAGACAAAATAAAGTCCCGGATAGGAAGAAAAGGCAGCAGCATGATAAATCCCAAATTCAAATTCTTTTGTATTATTTAACAATCGATAACCTAAGAAGTTCGAAAGTGTAATGGGTTGGGGGAGCGGAGAACCAGTTCGTTCCAATTGAGAATAGAAATTTGGATCTTTGGCAAAATAAAAATGAGGAATGGGTTTGTAACGGCTTCCTGAAGTGAATCGAAATTTTCGGTATGTAAGATTTGTTCCATAGGAGAATTCTTCATCTCGTTTTTCTAAGATCAAAATTTGTCCTTTTCCTCTGCCACCGAGAAAAACAGAAGAATGATTTTTTTCCTTTCTTGGAAGATACCTTACATCTAAATTTTGGTAACTCATTCCAAAAAAAAGTTCATCGTTAGTGTCTGGTGCTTCTTTGGGTTTCGATGTTGTTTCTTTGGTTTTTGAATTCTTTTTGTTTTCAGGATTTCTTTCGTTCTTTTGGTATGGATTTTTATCAGCAAACCTTTGTTTGTTGTTAAAAAGTGAAATTTCTTGTTCTTTCCAAACCTTGGAAACAAGGGCTGCCTCTTTTCCTTTTAGTGATTTTTTCCATTCCAAAAATTTTTCAGGGGTTTGTTTGGACTTTTCTTTCCAAGCGGCTGCCAAATGGGGAGGGAAACCTGCTTTTAACAGTTGGGGAACCGAAACCTGATCTGGTTTTTTTTCTACAGCAAACAAAGTTTGTACAAACGAGATCCATAAAATAACCCCAAATTTCTGCCAATCCACCAGGATTGGGGTTTAAAATTTCCATTTTTTGCCCTAAGTACGATTGCTTTTTTCCAAAAAGGGACATATTCTAAATCTCCCATTAAAAAAAATCAGAGAGAGGGCGGGTTTTGTCCCAGGGGAATGCTAAATTATAGATAGAAACCGATAAAAACGTGAAAAAAATATTGACTTAACTTCTCAAATGTTAAGTAGTGTAAACAAGCGTTTAGTATATTATTGGTATTATTTTTATTTTTTATGTCGTCTAAAAAGATGACGGGGAGGAAAAACCTATGATCGTTCGATCCATCCAACAACCCGCTTACAACCGCCACAAGGACCAAGGCCTCGCAGGGCAAGGTCCTAAAAAGGGATTTTCCCAAAACCAAACAGGGAAGACCTTCGAAGATTATTTGATGGAAGCCTTCCAAGGGGAAGTGGTCCAAAATGGAGAGTGGGTGTCCCCAAGTCTCTCTAATCTTGGCCAAAAGAACTTAAGGAAGATGTAGATCAAAAATAGGCTTCTGGTTCTAGAACCAGAGGCCCTAGGCCGACAATCAAAGTATGGAGAAAGTATCCATACTTTGGGCTCTTGTTCGGCGTGACTATGCGTTGCAGTATGCAGGATCTTTCCTCGGGATCTCCTGGATGTTTCTGCAAAACTTGGTCCTTATCAGTTTGTACGCCTTAGTCTTTTTAGTACTGAACTTAAAAGACCCATCCACCCAAGAAGACTTCACCGCTTATCTTTTAACGGGACTCCTCTATTGGATTCCCATTCAAGAGCTTTTGGTCAGGGGAACAGGAATTCTAACTGACAATCGTAGTTTACTCAAACGTTCTAGTCTCGGTATCGATTTATTTTTATGGATTCCATATGTTCAGTTTCTCATTCACAGCCTCGTCACTTCTATCCCTGTATTTTTCTATTTAGCTTATTCTGGAAAATTAAATCTTTCGGGAATTTTTGTTGGGTATTTGGTTTTAGTTTTATCCGGGCTTTATTTGATGTTACTTCTTCATTATCTTTCTAGGTTAAATATTTTATTAAAAGATATTTCACCTTTGATTCGTTTGGTGAGTCAGTTGGTATTTTGGGGAATCCCTGTTTTATATTATCCTACCGGGTATTTAAAAGAATGGAATCGTTTGAATCCATTTACCATTCCTTTAGATATTTTTCGTACTTCTGTCATTCCGGGTTATATTCCACAATTTGATTGGCTCCAAATTTTACCTTTTTTACTTTTTTTCTTTTTAGTGTATCTACTTTCTAAACGTAAGTTCCAATCGGTGATTTTGGATCACCTTTAATCTTTATGGCTTCAGTTGTATTAGAAAATCTATCGAAAGACTATCATGGATTTTCGAAACCTTGGAAAAGAATCCTTGCCGGCCTGAGTTTCGGGTATTTTGGGATCGATTCTAAATTTACCGCCTTACAGTCGATAGATCTATCTGTTGGTTCTGGTGAAATTCTTGGTATCATTGGGCGAAACGGGGCAGGGAAATCAACACTTTTGAAATTAATCACTGGGGTGATCCGTAAAGATAAGGGAAACTTAATTGTCAACGGATCGGTTCGCGCTCTGCTTGAACTTAGTGTTGGCTTTAATCCTGAGCTTTCTGGGGAAGAAAATGTTTATTATAATGGGCTGGTTTGGGGATACAAACCAGCCGAGATCAAAGAATTCACGGACTCAATTTTTGAATTTGCAGAGTTAAAAGAATTTAGAAATTCACCTTTAAAAAATTATAGCTCAGGAATGGCGATGCGGCTTGGTTTTAGTCTAGCTACTGCCAAACGACCCGATATCCTAATCGTAGATGAAGCATTGGCTGTGGGAGACGCCAGTTTCCAACAAAAATGCCTAAAACGTATCAAAGAGTTTTCCCATTTGGGTTCTTGTATTTTAGTTGTGAGTCATGACCTTGGACTCATCTCCTATTTTTGTACAAGGGCGATCCTATTAAACAAGGGACAATTGTTATTCGATGGCAACCCAAAAGAAACTATCGAAGAATATATGCATGTTTTAGCAGGTGCGACAGATCCTTCTATTCATTTTTCTGAGTCCATTCAGGACATTCATATTTCATTAAAAAATTCCAAGGGACTGGATACTCGCCACCATTTCCTCGGTGATACAGCTGTTCTACGGATCGAATTTAAGGCCGCAAAACCAATCACCGACGGAACCATTGGATTTCACATCGATAGTGAAAAAGGCATTCGCATTTTTGGAACTAACTCTCATCATTTAGGAAACCAAAGTTTAGAAATCCGCGAATGGGAAAGATCGGTTGTCGAATTCCAATTTCCTATCCAGTTTAGCGATGGGAAATACAGTTTGGGAATCTCCATCCACAAAGGAGAATCCCATTTGGAAGGCAGTTATTTTTGGGCCGAATCCATTTTGGACTTTGAGGTCGAACGAGGTAAAATCGAAAAATTCGTCGGCATTTGTCATTTACCCACCGAATTTTCATTCCAAACTCTTCCCAAATCTGAGTAGAAAAACGGTTTCCTTTAAAGGAAAAAACTAAATTCTGGAAATCCTATGAAAGTTTGTGTCGTTGGAACCGGATATGTGGGCCTCGTTGCAGGAACCTGTTTTGCTGAATATGGCAATGATGTAATTTGTATTGATAAAGATGAAAAGAAAATCAGTGACCTAAAAAAAGGGATCATCCCCATCTACGAACCAGGCCTTTCTGAACTGGTCGAACGCAATCATAAAGAGGGGAGACTTAATTTTTCCACTTCGCTCAAAGACGGTGTTGAGTCTTCTGAATTTGTTTTTATCGCAGTAGGTACTCCCACTTCGGATAACGGCTCTGCGGACCTAAGGTTTGTTTTTGCCGTGGCTGAAGAAGTTGGTAAAACAATGAATGGATACAAAATCATTGTAGATAAATCCACAGTTCCTGTGGGAACCGCAGACAAAGTAAAGGCGATTGTTGCACAACACACAAAACATCCGTTTGATGTGGTTTCCAATCCCGAGTTTTTGAAAGAAGGTGCGGCCATTGATGATTTTATGCGACCAGAGCGAGTTGTCATCGGTACCGAATCAGACGTTGCTGCCAAAAAAATGAGCGAACTCTATTCTCCGTTTGTATTAAACGGTAACCCCATCATTACGATGAGCATTCGTTCGGCGGAGTTAACAAAATATGCATGTAACGCCTTCCTTGCGACAAAGATTTCTTTCGTAAATGAAATTGCTAATCTTTGTGATGCACTCGGCGCTAATTATGATGATGTGAGAAAAGGAATGGGAACCGATTCTAGAATTGGTCGTCAGTTTCTATATGCAGGGATAGGATACGGTGGTTCTTGTTTTCCAAAAGACGTAAGAGCCCTTTTACGCACAGCAGAAGAAGTAAATGCTCCAATGCATATCATTCAATCGGTAGAAGATGTAAACGAAAAACAAAAGACTCGTTTAACAGACAAAATATTCGAACATTTCAAATCAACAGATATGAAGGGAAAAACTTTTGGTATTTGGGGTTTGTCTTTCAAACCAGGAACAGATGATATGCGAGAAGCACCTTCCATTCCTTTGATTTATGAATTACATAAAAACGGAGCCAAAATCCAAGTGTTTGATCCTGCGGCGGCGGAAACATCTAAGTATTATTTTGATGGAAAGGTCGAATACAAAAAAGATGCTTATTCCGCTCTTCAAGGTGCAGATGCCATGTTGCTTTTGACTGAATGGAGAGAGTTTAGAGAACCTGATTTTACCAAAATCAAAAGCCTTCTAAAATCTCCCCTGGTTTTTGATGGTAGAAACCAATACAAACCATCTTTGATGTCTGAGTTAGGTTTTACTTATTATTCTATCGGTAACCGATAAACTTTAAAGTCCAACCGAGAGTAATCTTTTGGTTGGACTAAAATCCTCTTTCAATTTCCGACAAAGCTTCGTTACACATTGATTTATCTGTTTCAGTGGTTAATTGTGGTTTGATTTCTGTAAGAACAACTTTTGCAAGTTTTGATTCCCCTGCATCTTTTAGCGTAAGTCCATAGTATAGTTTCGCTGTAATTTTGCGGCTGGAGGTTGGATAGGTTTCCAAGAATTCCCTCCAGGATTTTACCGCAGATTCTTTCGGGCCATAAATGGATTTAACCAAGTTTAAGTTAAAATGTGCATTTTCTTTAAGGATCGTTAGATTTTTGGATTTTTGGACAGCATCTGAGAATTGTTGTTCTGCTTTTTCAAACTCTTTGTTTTGAAAGTATAATAAACCCAGCCGAAAATGGATGTCTGGACTATTTGTATTTCGCCTCAGTTCTGTTTTTAAGTAAGATTCCAGGTTTGGTTCTTGGAGGATTCTCTTGGATACACCTAATATGTCTTCTTTTGTAGCAAGGCCTGAAATTTTTGTCACATAGTTTCCATCTCCATCCAAAAATAATATAGTAGGATATCCTTCTATATTGTATTTTTTTCTTAAGTTAGGAAACTCTTCTCCATCTAACCGAACTTTGACGAAACTATTTAATACGCGACTGACTTCTGGATCAGGAAAAATTTCTTTTTCTAAGACTAAACAGTAAGTACACCAATCAGCAAATACATCCACAATGATAAATTTTTTGTCCTGTTTTGCTGCCTCAAATCCTTTTTGGATGGAACTTCCCCAAGGGGATTCGGAAAATAAAGCACTCGTAGATAGGAGAAAAAAAAACGGTAAAAACTTACGAACCATTCATTGAATTCTATTGAGAATCTCTTCATTTGAATAGTCAATTTTCGCTTTTTCGAAATGGAATGGGCAGTTTCTATGGTCGCTAGAAGGTCAAAATATGGAATTTTTACTGAAATTGGAAGAACTACTCCGCAAACGTAAGGAAGAATTGCCTGAAAAGTCTTATACTGCTGAGCTCTTCCGTGATGGGGTTGACCGAATTCTCAAAAAAATTGGAGAGGAAGCAGGTGAGGTCATCATTGCGGCAAAAAATCCCAATGAAAAAGAACTGATTCATGAAATTGCCGATTTGGTTTTTCATTTAGAAGTCCTTATGGTAGAAAAAGGAATCAGTCTCTCTACCATTGCCAAAGAATTAGAAAAACGCCACAGCTAAGTTGTCGGTTTCCTACTGGAAACTAAATGAAATTACTTTTATATTTGTTTTACCCTCTGAGTTTCCTCTACCAGTTTTTATTCTGGTGGTCACAAAGAGGGACATCCTCCTACCATTTACCTGATGTTTTAGTCATTAGCGTCGGAAATCTAACCGTAGGTGGAACTGGAAAAACACCTTTTGTACAATACCTTGTTCGATATTTTAATCAAACTTATCCTAGTTATGCGATTACAATCTTATCAAGAGGTTATAAGGCAGAAAAAAGTAAAGAAGGTGCTATTTTACCAAATGGATTAGAGCCTAAGTTATACGGAGATGAGCCAAGCCAACACAAAGAAATGTTTCCTGATATACAGGTAATTATCGGTAGAGATCGGAAAACATCTTTTCTCAGTTACAACCAGGTGGTTTCGAAAAAACATATTGTGATTCTTGATGATGGGTTCCAACACAAAGCAATTTATAGAGATTTTGATTTTGTTTTGTTAGATGCAAATTCTGCATTTGGAAATGGGATGACCCTCCCATTAGGATTTTTAAGGGAACCTATTAGAAATACAAAACGGGCTAATGCGATAGTTTTTACTAAACTTACCTCGCAAAACAAATTTCGTTTGGATGGATATAAAAAGATATTAACTCGAAACGATGTAAGTCTTCCGATGTTTCACTCAAGGTTTCAATCTTCAATTCACGAAGTAGTCATAAATAAAAATTTAACTTATCATACAAATCCGGTGGATTCCTTCTCTAACTTGAAATATTTTTTGGTTACAGGTGTTGGAAATCCTAAGAATGTATATGAAACTGCAAAATCGATTTTGTTTTCGAATTCTATAAAAACAAAATTTTTTCCTGACCATTTTGAATATAGATCATCTTCCTTACTTGTTTTATTAAATGAAATACAAACGGATGAGATTTTGATTACAACGGAAAAAGATTGGATTAAAATGAGAATTGATGACACTTTTTTAGCAGAGCTTGTTCGTCGCAAAATAAGAGTTTTTCTGATTCTGATCCAAGTTTCGGTAGAAGAAGAAAAGGATTTGAAATCTATGTTAGCTGCTCTCGTTTCCACATACGAATCAAAAATCGATCGGGTTTGAGTGAGTTAAAGATCGGCTCAGGAATTGAGTTTGGTTCTTTCAACATCGTAGAAACTAAAATCTCTGCAGCATACAATGCATGTGTGAGGCCTCTGGAACCGAGCCCGTTTAGAATGCCCACGGATTCATAATAAGGGATATTTATCTTTTTTTGGGAATTTTTCAGCGAATTTTGATAGGTAATCGACAAATCTAGTTTGGACAAGTTCGGCAATTTGCCTACAACGGGATGACGATCTTGTGATTGCGTTCGATAACTCACTCTCGGTGAAAATGACTGCGGATCTTGAGGATCCCATTGTGAGACTAGATTGGGTAGTTTTTTGGATAACTCTTTCCATAGATTTTCGGTTTCTTCCGGTCTTGGATTTTCATCTAACTTGAATTCGTCAAAGGTCGCACCTAATACTTGATATCCGTTTATCGCTGGTGTAATATAATCACCATAGAGGATTCCTTGGCTATTAGTAGGATTTTGTTCTGGAAATTTTATTATTTGCCCTCTTACTTTTTTTAAAGGCAACCATGCCAAATTTGGATCATCTGCAAATTGGTATCCTTGTGTTAGGCATAAATAATCACATTCAATTTTGCCTCCGTCGGTTTGGCAGATAACCTTTGTTCCGTTTTCTGATTCTTCCCAATCTAGTAACTTGGTTGAATATTTAATTGTTGGTTCTGATAAAATTAATAATTGATTTGTAAGGCAAACAGGGGATAAGGATTTTCCTTCTGGAAAAAAAATAGAAGGAAGGTTTGAGAACGGTTCTATACTTTCTTTTGCTAATGAAATAGGAATTTGATGAGAGATGAGGGCATTTGTATAACGATCGTATGTGTTTTTTGAATCTAGTAAAAAATAAATCCCGTCTACATGAGGTACTAGATTTTTTAAGCGAAATTTTTCCCAAATCGAAAGGAAATAAAGAAAGGAAGCGAGGGAAAATTCTGATTCAGCTAGTTTGTGTTTGGTGAGAAATGGGTAAACAACTCCTATCGGATTCCCACTTGCATGTTTTGCAGGACCTGTGTCAGCTTCTATTAAAATCGTTTCTATATTTCTTTGTTTTAGTGCTAAAGAAATGCTGGCTCCTGCAATTCCTGCGCCCACAACTACGGCCGTTTTATTTTGCATTTTATTTTAAAAACCCAAAGATCATTTCTCGTTTCCGACCAAATCCTTTTTTCTTATCTACGACAAACCCCAGTTCGGTGAGATTTCTGCGCAAAAAACCAGCTGAAGAAAAGGTAGCAAAACTAGTTCCTGGATTGGATTTTTTTTGTATTTCTTTTAGCGTATCTAAAGACCACATATCTGGGTTTTTCCCAGGTGAAAATCCATCCAAATACCAAGAATGTATTTTTAAAAACTGCGGTAATGATAGCCTTACATCTCCAAAAAATACTTGTAAGGTGAATGTGCTTTGATTGGAACTATGGTTCCATGTGTATGTCCATAAGTTTTGAGTTGGATCTTTGGTCCAAAGATTTATGGCAGATTCGTAAGAGGAAAGTAAATCTTCCGACCATAACTTTTTGTCCGGGTAACTTTTGTTTAATGTGAGTAAAATATCTCTCTTTAAAGGAAATCCTTCAAGACTCATAAATGTAACCTGAGGGGGACTTGGTATAGATTTCCAAAAATCCAAAGTCACAAATAAATTGAGTCCGGATCCAAATCCCAATTCACCAACATAAAAAATGGAATGACCTTTTTTTGCCAGTTTGGATGGGATTTGATTCCCTTCTAAAAACACATAACTGGATTCTTCCCATCCCCCCTGTTTTGAAAAATACACATCGTCGAATAAAAGGGAGACGGGAACCCCGTCTTTGAATTCGATTTCGTTTTTTAGAGGACCTAAAGTTGTTTTTGGTTCCATCGGGAGTCTATCCCCATCTTTCGAGTCCTAGCCTTCGTTGGAAACCCAATCTTTCGCCAAGGCAGAACCTTCTCAAACAAGACTTAATTTCTAGGATGGACAGGGGACATCTCTGAAATTATTATGTCTCATAAAAAAGGCTTTCCAAAAGGAGGGTACTCTTCATATTTTTCCCAGGTTCGGGGGATATTCTATGGATTTTGTAAAAATCCGAGGTAAAGACTTACAAGACTGCATTATGCAGATGAAAATGAAATACGGTCCAGAGGCTCACCTCTATGACCAGAGAGTGATCACGGAAGGTGGACTTTTTGGCACAGGGCTTATGGCCCAACGTATGTATGAAATCGATGTAGGGGTCCCTGAAAAACAAAATTCCAAAGAGAGAATTGAACGTAAGTTAAAGGATCTTAAAGAACTCATCAAACAAAAACAAAGAACAGAATCCTTACCTGAATCAGGTCTTGTGGGAATGGCATCGAACCAACCATCTCATTCGATCGGGGCAAATCTCCATCGTAAAAAAAATATCGATTCCGTTCGTCCTTTTTCGGAGCGCCGCCGTAGACAAAATCCTCCTGTTTATGAATTAGAAACTCTAGAAGAGAAACCAGTTGGATTATCGATCTCGGAAGCAAAAGACTCCATTTTGGAAGTTCCTGCTCCTTCAAAACTCCAATTCCCGGAAAGACACCCCCACATTCAAAAACTCATAGATCGTTTGTTAAACGAAGGAATGTCTTCTGGATTTTTAGAAGAGATGGCGATTGCTTTGGAACGTAGGTTATCGGCAGTGGACCTCACTCGGTATGCCAATGTAACTGACAGAGCAGTTACTTATTTAGAAGAAAGAATCCAGATAGATTCTGATTTGTTTAGTGGAACTCCCCGTGGGAAACGAAAGGTGATTTTTTTTGTAGGACCGACTGGATCTGGAAAAACTACATCCATTGCAAAACTAGCAGCAAAGTACAGTTTGCACATGGGAAAAAAAGTATCCCTTTATACAACAGACAACTACCGGATTGCCGCCATCGACCAACTTAAGTTTTATGCGGATGCTATGGGTTTACCATTTTATGCCGCAAAAGATCTTCGTAAAATGAAAGAGACAATTGTCCGAGATGGGTCTGAACTCATCCTCGTGGATACGGCAGGTTACTCCCATAGAAAATCAGAAAATCTAGAAAAACTTCAGGAATTCTACCAAGTATTTGGGGAAAAGGATTATATTGAAACCATCCTCGTACTTTCTTCCACGGTTTCGAAAGACAATGCTCTTGCTGTAGCAAACGCATACGAGTCCGTCGGCTATAAAAGAATTTTATTAACCAAGCTGGATGAAGCAGAATTTTTAGGTTCTGTAGTGGAATTAGCCGATACTATTCACAGGGAATTCGCATTCTTAAGTGTAGGCCAGGATGTTCCTTTTGATATCCTGAATGCCTCGAAAAAACTTCTTGCCGAATGTGTGATTTTTCCTGAAAAATTGAAAGGGATAGCGGGCGAGGTCTTCGAAAAGACCGTTTAACGAGCGTCGTTATCCTGAAAACCTAGGGGTAACGATGGACCAAGCTGCAAATCTGAGAAAGCTCACGGAATCTGGTGCTGGATTAAAATTGGTTCAACCCCAGGAAACGGCCAAAAAAACTAAAATCATTGCGGTAGCCTCTGGAAAAGGGGGAGTGGGGAAAAGTACAGTCTCTGTCAACCTCGCCATTTCCATTGCCAAAACAGGACTTAAGGTTTTAATCTTTGATGGTGACTTGGGTCTTGCCAATGTAAACGTCCTTCTTGGTATCATTCCTAAATACAATTTATACCATGTAGTCAAAGGCCATAAGTCTCTCAAAGACATCGTCATTTCTACACCGGAAGGTGTGGACATCATCGCGGGCGCTTCTGGGTATTCGCAACTAGCCAACTTAAACGAAACGCAAAGAAATAATTTAATCAAAGGATTTGCAGAGTTAGATCGTTATGATGTGATGATCATTGATACGGGAGCAGGAATTTCTGCCAATGTCATCGGTCTTGTAATGCCAGCCGATGAAGTGATTGTGGTCACCACCCCAGAGCCAACTTCGATTACAGATTCTTATGGACTCATCAAATCAATTGTTTCCCAATCCAAAGACAAAAATTTAAAAATCATCGTGAACCGGGTGCGTTCTGCCATCGAAGGAAAAAAAGTAGCAGACCGTGTCATCGATATCTCTGGTCAATTTTTGGAAGTCCAAGTGGAAAACTTGGGTTTTATCTTCCAAGATGAAGAAGTAGAAAAATCCATCCGGGAACAAAAGCCATTCATTATTGGAGCACCGCGTTCCAAAGCAGCAGCCTGTCTCACAAGAGTCACCCATACCCTTTTACAAACTGAAGGTGGTTATAGTGATGAAGAAGGCCTTACTGGTTTTTTCAAAAAATTCTTTAGCTTTGTGGATTTCAAAGAAAAGGAAATGGAAGAAAAGATGGAGGAAGACAACTAAGTGTTGATCGGATTTGTACTCGGATTTGCCATCCTTGGGGCAGTGATCAGCTCCGTTTGCGGATTTCTTGTTGGAAACCGTCTTGGGTATATCTTTTTTGTCTCCCTTATCTCTACATTTGCTTTTGGAGGACTGGGTTTTGGTGTATTTTCTGTCTTACAAAAGAAAGTTCCTGAATTTTTAGAATTTTTAAGTACCTTTTCTATCGGTGGGTTGGGTGGCGATGGTCATTCCGAGGATTATGACCAGGAGCATGGGGGAATGGAATCCACTCGTTCTGAATCGGCTGGGTCCGACGATTTTGGAGTCCAACAGGTGGGCGACCAAGCAATGGACGCCAAATTGGCTATGGCAAAGTCAGGAAAATTCGGAGATCATATCATTGTGGATAAAATTGCGATCAAAAACGAGCCAAAACTCATGGCAGAGGCCATTCGCACCATGATGGCGAAGGATGATCCTCAAGACGGTTGAAAAATTACCGTTTTTAGAGGACATAAGAAAAAATCCTCTTGTAATTTCCCTTTCTTTACGATTTTTTCTATAAAGTAAAGAGATTCCGTACTTCGGTTCCCTATGTCAAGATTGCTAGACAAATACAATCAGTTTGATGAGACAGATCTTTGGAAACAATACCGTGTCACAAAGGATGCGGAGATCCGAAGTTACCTTGTCGAAAAATATTCCCCTCTCGTCAAACACGTGGCAGGTCGAATCGCCATTGGTATGCCTCAAAACGTGGAGTTTGAGGACCTGGTCAGTTATGGCGTCTTTGGTCTGTTAGACGCAATTGAGAAGTTTGACCCTTCTCGTGAAATTAAATTCAAAACTTATGCGATGACTCGAATTCGCGGGTCCATTTTTGACGAACTCAGAAGTGTGGACTGGATCCCTCGTTCTATCCGTCAGAAAGCGAAACAGTTGGAAAATATCATTGCCATGCTTGAAAACAAAGAAGGCAAAAAAGTAGAAGATGAAGAGATCGCAAAAGAACTCGGCGTCTCTATGGAAGAATATAACTCTCTTCTTGCAAAACTTTCTGGAACCTCACTTGTTTCATTAAATGATATTTGGTTTCTCGGTGATGAGAACGATGAAGTTTCCTTTATGGAAACTCTTGAATCTCCGATGAATATGAATCCTGACAATATCATCGAAAAAGAAGAAATTAAAAACGTAATTGTAGAAGCGATCCAATCACTTCCTGAAAAAGAAAAGAAAGTTATTGTACTTTATTATTATGAAGACCTCACCTTAAAAGAAATCGGTGAAGTTTTGGAAGTTACGGAATCAAGAATTTCGCAGCTCCATACAAAAGCAGTCGCTAGACTTCGCAGTAAACTCTCTAAAGTAAAATCAGCGATCCAAAAAAGGTAACCGAAGATGTCTCTCACAGAATTTCTTACAGAGGAACTGAAAGAGTTCGATCGTAAGGAAAAAGAACAAGTGGAGGTTATTGCCGATACCATAGAAGAGTGTTTGGCAATTGCATCACAGCACTTGGGACGCAAAGTCCACGAAATTGATTACACTGTCTTAAAAAGAGGAAAGAAATCCTTATTCTTTTCGGAACCATTTCATATTCGCGCTTCTATCATTCCAGATGATATGCTTTTGGACGAGTTAAGTCTACTTGATGAGCATTTAACAGGTGGTAGTGGAAAATTAGTTTCCAAAGACCTAAAAGACCTCGTTACCCCTAAAAATAAAGACGGCCGTGTTACAGTAAAGATATACAGAACCGGTGTATTTTTAACAGTTTATCCTCCCACTGGGGAAGGCTTGGAAATGACAATGGCTGATGTTTCCAAGAAACTTTCGTTTCGTGGGGTGGCTGGAGTCGATCAAAACCTAATCAATAAAATTCTTAAAGAGAAAAAAGGGGAACCTGTCCTCATCTCAAATCAAAAACCAAAACCAGGAAATGATTCGAGTTGCAATGTTGAAATTGCGCAAGAAAATATGCGTGCCTTTGTGACCGTTTTTCCAGCAAGACCTGGCGGTCGCGATTTAGAAGTTGCTGATGTTGTCGCCGCACTAAAAGGAATGGGTGTGGCTCATGGTCTAAAAGAAGATGAAATTAGACGTTGTTTGGATGAAGACATTCATAATAAACCATTCATTGGGGCGGAAGGTGATTTCCCGGTAAATGGGAAAAATGCAGAAATCAAATACTATGTTCGTACGGAAAAGAAAATCAACTTCAAAGAAGATCAGTCAGGTCGAGTCGATTACAAAGACCTAGATATGATCGAAAACGTTGTCGTTGGTCAGCTGTTAGCTGAAAAAATTCCTGCAGAGAAAGGAAAGTTTGGCCGCAATTTATTCGGAATGGTATTACCTGCCAAGGACGGTTTGGATACCGAACTCAAACAAGGTAAGGGAACTATATTATCAGAAGATAAAATGCGACTTACCGCAGAGGTGAACGGACAGGTGTTATATGCTGCGGGTAGGCTTTCTGTGGAAACTGTTTACCGTATCAATGGAGATGTGGGAGTTCGTACAGGAAATGTTACCTTCCTTGGCTCTATCATCATCACAGGAAACGTCGAAGATAATTATTCTGTAAAAGCCGCAGGTAATATTGAAATTTATGGAACGGTCCAAAAAGCCATTGTGGAAGCAGATGGTGATATCATCGTTCGTCAAGGGGTGACAGGAAGAGAGGAAGCTAGGGTCGAATCTACTGGAGGTAACATTGTAGCCAAGTTCATTCAAAATGCTACTTGTATCACTGAAAAAGACATCATCGTTCAGGAGGGAATTTTACATTCCCATCTCATGGCAGGTGGAAAGGTTTCCTGCAAAGGGAAACGCGGACAAATTGTGGGAGGGACTATCCAGGCCGCCCAGTTGATCTCTGCCAAAATCATAGGTTCTCAGGCCAACCCACAAACAGATCTTATCGTGGGAAACAATCCGAAGATCTTAAAACAGATCGAGGAATACGAAGAAAAAAGAAAAGAGAACCAGGACAAACTGGACCAACTCACAAAGACCATGAGAACACTTAAGGCAAGAAAAGAAGCCGATCCTGCGAGTTTTACTGCTGAACAGGATGCTCATTTGCAGAAACTGGACGCCGGCACCAAAAAGCTGGAGAAGCGCATTGCCGAGGCTGGTAAAGACATCCAGACACTTACCGAATACATGGACGAACAGGCCGCCAGTGGGCGTATTTCGGTCGAGAAGACCATTTTCCCAGGAGTTACCATTCGTATCCGCAATGCAGAGTTCAAACTCCGCCACGAGACGAAGGCTAAGACCTTTTACGAAGAAGAATCCCAGGTTCGTAGTATGCCTTATGAAGATCCTGATGAAACGAAAAATGACTGGAGAAAAAAGAGAGGCCGTGGTAAGTCTAAGAATTAGGAGGGATTTCGATGATTCTCAACGAAAACTTCGCAAGTCTCACGCACCACTACGATTTTGCACGTAGGGCCCAGGCAGAGAATCCCTTCACCCACCAAAACCAGGTGGTAGAATTGCAAAAGGTTGTGATCCAAACCCAAAACCGAGCCCAAACGGTTCCAGATACAAAATCAGGTAACCAGGGTTCGGCGATGAAACCGAAACAAGATAAAGAAAATTCGGTTTACGCTTACACTAAAGAAGGAGTCATTTTTGACCGTCCTAATTTGGAAAGAGGATCTCGTTTTGATTTAAAAGCTTAAGAGCAGTCGCTCCGGAATGTTGTTGGAAATGTTCTGTAGGAGAATGTCATGGAGCTCTTTTCTCTTGTTTTGATTAATTTATTATTTTGTGGGATGATGTATGTATTCATCTCTGCAAAAGTCCAAAAAGCAGTCTCGGAATATTACGATAAAAAATTAAACCGAGCCATTGATATGGCCACCCAAGAAACCATACGAGAGTTAGATGCCACTGTTGCTGTCATTGAATCTAAGATGGTGGCGCTTCGTGCTATGATGGAACGAGGTGAAGTTTTGGTAAAAGAATTCAAACATTATCAATCCACTGGTCTTTCCATGAAATCGGAATTAATTCCAGAACCTCCGAAAGACGAACCGGCACTTGATATCAAAGAACAAAGGACAGGGATTGGAAAAATTTACCAAGCCAATCAAATTCCTGTTCCAAGCGACGATGTGGAAACCACAGAAGGAGCCGTAAACCAAGCCTTTGGAAAATTGGGAAAAGCGGTCAAAGGGATTTTTGGAATGGAACAAATGCAGTCACCTTCTGCAGAAACAACTTCTAACCTAGAAGTTCCTACTTTTCAACCTAAGATGAATTATACGGTAGGTGGAAATCCATTTACTGAAGAAAAATCTACAGATGCGATTCGAAACGAACTTGCAGAAGGATCTAAAAAAAGAGATTTTTTAAATGAAGTATCAAAAGCGAATGATCCGGCATTCGCATCTTATCAAAAAATGAGTTTGGATAAAGTGGAACTTTCGATTGAATCTGCATTGGAAGAACTTGCTCCATCTGCAACAAAGATTGATAAAGTTGTACACCTCATCAAAAAGGGATACAAACACGAAGAAATTTCGGAAGCAATGAATATAGGCATTCATGAAATTCATTTAATAGAAACGATTCGACTTGATCGATCTAGAAGAATCTAAAAATATGTTTCCATGTCTTCGTTTCCGGTTCTCAATGTAGGTTTTTCAAACGTTGTATTCGTTTCGAAAATTCTTACCATCCTCCAGGCGGATTCTGCAGGCGCCAAACGCCTGCGTTCGGAAGCAAAGTCAGAAAGCCGTCTTATTGATGCCACCGGAGGGCGCAAAACTCGCTCTGTTCTTGTTTTAGATTCAGGACATATCCTCCTTTCTGCCATTCGCGCAGAAAGTTTATCCAAACGCTTAGAGTCTGGGGACAATCATTTTGCAGAAGGAGAAGAGGAGTCCGAAGATTGAAAGTGAATCCAAATTTATATATTATCTCTTCTGTGGCTGGTGGTGGAAAATCGACTATCATCGCAGCTCTTCTCAAAGAAAATCCAGATTTCTATTTTTCTATTTCCTGTACCACGAGAGCACCAAGACCCGGAGATGTAGAAGGAAAAACCTATTACTTTCTCTCAGTAGAAGAATTCAAAAAACGAATCGACTCTGGTGATTTTTATGAATGGGCCGAAGTACATGGAAACTTTTATGGTACTCCCAAAGGTCCAATTCTCGATGCCATTCGCGACCATCGTGTTGCTCTTTTAGATTTAGATGTACAAGGTGCAAAAACTGTGAAAGCCATGCGACCTGACTCGGTGACCATATTCATTGAGCCACCGAGTAGAGATATTTGGATTGAAAGATTGATCCGCCGAGGTACCGACTCCCAGACGAGTATTGAAAGAAGGATTGAAAATGGGATAAAAGAGTTAGCTGAGGCACCTAGCTTTGATTATGTGGTTGTGAATGATCAATTAGAGGATGCTATAAAGGAAGTTAAATCCATCCTCTCTGGGACTAAAGATAAAAATTAGAATTGATTTGTTTTCGATGATTCTATTTATTTTACAGAATTAAATTTTAAAAATACAGCTTCTCATTAAGGTTCATCGTTATCCTCATCAATACTTTTACCGTAGTTGGGAACATTTTTTGCTCCCGCATCCAACCATTTGTTCGATATCACAGACCTTCGTTCTGCCGGGAACAGAGTGAGTAGGTATGTGGTAATAGTTTGTCTTCCTTCTTCCTCTGCATCTTTATCCATTTGTTCGAACACTTCTATGATATCATAATCGGGCCAATTGATTAACATATCTCTCGCAGATTCCGGCGGCATGTTGGCAACTTTGTTGGCAAGTACCTTAACCTTTTCGGCCCTGGCATTGTCTTTTTTCAATTTGTCTGCCATCTCTTTTTCTTTTCGTTGGATTCCTTCTTTCAGTTCTTCCAAACGTTCTTTGTCCGCATGAAGAGAAGAAGTTTTTTCCTCTAATTCGCGTTTCATTTGTTCTAGTTCTTCGCGGTCAGCAATGAGTCTTTCTTTTGCCTTTTCCATTTCCAATTTTTCTAATTCTGTTGGAGAAAGTAGATCTTGATTAACTAGGCCAGCTTGTTTTTTTAAGAAAGGTAAATAATCTTCAGCATTGATGACTTGAAAGTAATCAAAAACAAAAAAACCAATGGCTATTAAGAAAAAAATAAGAACGATTAAAAAGAAGGATCTTGTGCTATCAGTTACACTTGCCATTATGATTTCCCTTTTCCTAGGTAGTATTTTTCATAAAAATCACGAAGAGTTTTGAAGTCAGAAGTGAGTTCATCACCTCCATCTTCACGGTTCAAAATTTTAAATGTACGTGGAATCTTTTTAGATTTCGCAGGTGTGAAACTTTCTGTTAAATCGAATAATGATTGTTTGCTTAGTTGAAGATTGAATTCTTCTACTTCTCTTCGTTCAGCTCGATTTCTTTTTTTCTTCCATTCGGCAAATCGTTTATCCTTTAAAACTTCGATCACTTTTTTATTCATTCGAGCAACCATCACATCTTTGCGAACTAAATTTACTTCTTCATTTTGTGCAAAGATTCGGGCTTCCAAATCCTCATTTCTTCGGATTAGGCCTTGGATGTATTGTTCAATGGAAAGATAATCAGAAAGGCTAGTTCCCACTTTGGAAGAATTTAGGATCGCATTGTATGAAGATTCGATTTCTTTTTCATTGGATTCTTTTTCTCCGATAAGCGAATTGAGTTTGGAGACAACTAAAGAGAGTCGACGGATTTCTTCTTCTTCTCGCCAACCTCTAAGTTTCAGAACTGTCTCTAAACTAAAACGGAATCGTTTCACACCTGTCTATTTCTTCGATTCTGAATAATTTTTGTACTCTTTTTTACTCGTATTTTTAAAAAAATGAGTAAAACTTGCAATATTGTCCTGTAAATACTTACAACTGCAAATTTTGACCTGGTTGCCTTTCTTTTTGGCCACTCCTGTTTTATATGCCACTTCTCCTGCTGAGATCGTGCGGAAAAGCCAAGGGAATCCTGTCCACTTAGAAGGAGAATGGGAGTTTTATCCCCATACTTTTCTGTCAGAAACTCAGAAAATGCCAAAAACAAAACTCCAAGTTTTGGTACCAGGAATTTGGAATTCGGATCTAGGCACGGGGAACGGGTTTGGAACCTACCGCTTGGTTCTGGAAAGGCCTGAAGGCACAGATTTAGAGGCGGTTTATGGAATCAAACTTGTTGATTCGGCAACAGCTTCTCGAGTGTATTGGAATGGAAAACTCCTTGGGTCTTCCGGGACGGTTTCTAAAAATCCAGAAGAAGCAAAACCATCCTACCAATTTCAAATTTACCCTCTTCCTTGGAAAGAGGGACCAAATGAACTTCTGATAGAAATTTCCAACTACCACCATGATAAGGGAGGTATGTGGGAACCACCTTACGTCGGTGAGTGGAAGAAACTTTTTAAAGAAAATGAAAAAGATTTAGCTTCCTCCTTATTTTTGGCTGGTGCCGTTTTCATCATCGCATTATATCATTTCGGACTTTTCTATTTTAGAAGATCGGATAAAGGGAATTTGTTATTTGGGTTTGCGGCACTTTTGTTGTCAGTAAGAACCCTTTTCACGGGAGAAAGATTTGTATTTAATGAGTTATCTCCTTTAATTTCCTGGAATCTTTGTCTCAGGATAGAATACTTAACTTTCTATTTATCTCCTTATCTCTTCTTTGCTTTTTTTCGCGAATTTTATCCTAAGTTTTATCCGCGTTGGATGGATAGGCTTCTCTTAATTCCAACCTTGGTTTTCATTAGTTTCCTTTTGTTTTTACCAACGCCCATATATACAATGTTAAATGGGTATTTTCACATTGTATTTTTGACGGGAATACTCTTGATCCTACAAGGTGTGTTCCGCGCAGTCATAAACCGAATGGAAAGCAGTTTGTTGTTTTCTATCGGAATCATTTCTGTAGCGATTGCCGCTTTTATCGATTTAATGAACGCGTATCAGATTGTTTATACGGTGGAAGCAATACCAATTGGAATATTTGTTTTTATTTTGGTCCAATCATTAACACTATCCCGTAGGTTTAGTCGCGCTTTTTCTGATGTAGAATCACTTTCTAAAAGACTTCTTGCCTTAGATAAACTTAAAGATGAGTTTTTAGCAAATACATCTCACGAATTAAAAACACCTTTAAATGGGATTATTGGAATCGCCGAATCTATGTTTGATGGAATTGGTGGGAGACTCAACCAAGAACAAAGACAAAATTTAGGAATGATCGTCAGTTCTGGAAAACGATTATCATCCCTTGTGGATGATATTTTGGACTTTTCCAAAATGAAAAATAGAGATTTGGATTTGGATTTAAAGGCCATAGATTTACATCAAATTTGTGATTTGGTGCTCGTAATCTCAAGACCACTGTATGTAACAAAAAATCTTACAGTCAGAAATCATGTCCCAATGGATTTCCCTCCGATTTTAGGAGATGAAGCAAGACTCCAACAAATACTTTTTAATTTAATTGGAAATGCGATTAAGTTTACAGAAAAAGGTCGCATTGATGTATCTGCTGAAATTTCGGAAATGATGATGGTTCTTTCTATTAAGGATACCGGAATCGGGATTCCAAAGGATAAATTTTCGGATATATTTAGATCCTTTGAACAAGTGGATTCTTCCACAACACGGAAGTTTGGTGGAACTGGACTTGGACTCGCTATTACAAAGCGTTTAGTTGAACTTCATGGAGGAACTATTTGGGTAGAATCGATAGAAGGGGAAGGGTCAAATTTTCGATTTACTCTTCCTTTGGCAAGAGAAGGAGAAATTCCGATCGAAAAACCTCCACAGAAAAAAACAGATTTATGGTTTGGTGGAGAGTCCCCTGAGTTTGAACCTATTGAGGATACAACTGATGATTATGATGGAGAAAAAATTAAAGTTCTTGTTGTGGATGATGAACCAATCAATCGACAAGTTCTAAAAAACCATCTAACTCTTATTGGTTGTGATGTCCTTGAGGCCTCAAATGGTGGGGATGCTATCAGAATGGTCCGAGATGATGGACCATTTGAACTTATGTTACTTGATATCATGATGCCGGGAATGAGTGGTTATGATGTTTGTACAGTTTTACGTGAATCTTATTCATTATACCAACTACCAATTTTGTTTTTGACTGCCAAAAATCAAATTACTGACATTATTGCTTCTTTGGAAGCAGGTGGGAATGATTATTTGGCAAAACCTTTCGACAAACGAGAGTTAATATCTAGAGCTAAAAATTTAATTACATTAAAAAAGGCAGTGGAAGAACAGAACAAGTTCATTGCATTTCAAAACGAGCTGGGTCTAGCAAGAAAACTTCAAAGTTCCATTTTACCGGAAGAGGCTCCTGATATCGCTGGCATCAAAACTGAGTTTTACTATGAGCCAATGGATAGTGTGGGAGGGGACTTCTTCGATTTCCATGCCATTTCGGAAACTGAACTCGGTGTGATGGTCGCAGACGTATCGGGTCATGGGATTCCTGCTGCTCTAGTTTCTGCCATGTTAAAAATTGCTTTTTCTACGCAAGTTAGGTTATCTAGAGAACCAGCCCAATTAATGACTCAAATCAATTCTACTTTACTTGGAAAAATGAAAGGGGCATTTCTTACTGCATCGTACATATACATCAATTTAGAAACAAAAGAAATGGTTCATGCGCGTTGTGGTCATCCTCCCTTGATTATTAGTCGTCTTGGTGATTCGAAACCAGGTTTAAGTTTACCGCAAGGAAAACTAATTGGTTGGATCCCGGAATTAGATATTCAGGAAGATATCGTATCGTTAAATTCTGGAGACCGAATTGTATTGTATACGGATGGAATTACCGAAGCAACTAATCCCGATAAAGAAATGATTGGTCAGGAAATTTGGGAAAGTATGGTTCAAAGATACGCTGGATATCCAATTTCTGAATCGAAACGATTATTACTGGAAAGGATCAAGGAGTTTACAGGGAATCGTTCGCCAGACGACGACGTCACTTTGGTAATCTTAGAAATCGAATAGAGACTTTGTAGTCTAGATATCTTTTTTAATATTAGCGGAGACGATTTGTTTGTATTGGTTCGTGTGGAGTTTGATAAAAAAATAAATTTATAACTTCTGATTAAAAATCATCTTCTATTCGAGTTGATGATTGAAGGATTTTTGCTAGTCGGTTTATGGCATCACTATACGTAGACTTTTCTTCAATCCTTTGTCTAAGATATTCATCAATTTGAGATTTTTTATCTATAGCCATATCCACTTTTTCGTCGGCACCTCGAACATAAGCATTGAGTAAAATGATATCTTCCGAGTTTTTATATTTAGAGATAAGTTCCCTTACAATAGAAGAACGCATATAATGATCTTCGTTGACAATCTTTTGCATAAGCCTTGAAAGTGAAGCAGGAACATCTATTGCGGGATAATGACTTTGTTCTGCCAGTTTTCTTGTTAGAACAATGTGCCCATCGATAAATCCCCGTACTTTGTCCGCGACAATATCATCCATATCATCTTCTGCATCAGTCAACACTGTATAAAAACCCGTGATGGAACCGCCGTTATGTGCTGTTCCGGCTCTTTCCACAAGTTTTGCCATTTTTGTAAACACACTGGACGCATAACCTTTTGTCACCACAGGTTCTCCAATGGAAAGTTCTCTCAGTGCTTCTGCATATCTGGTAAGAGAGTCCATATATAAATTTACGGACATTCCTTTGTCCCGAAAGTATTCCGCTGCAGAACAAGCTAGGTTAGCACAACTAACTTGTTCCATTTTCGAAGAGTCTGACGTAGCTACGAAAACTACCGATTTAGCCAATGCTTCCTTGCCAAGTTCAACATGTAAGAATTCATTTACCTCACGCCCCCGTTCACCGATAAGGGCCACTACGTTTACATCAGCATTCGTATAACGAGCGATCATCCCGAGTAAACTTGATTTACCAACACCAGAACCTGAAAAAATTCCGATCCTTTGTCCGCGACCAACTGTCAACATTCCATCGATGGCCCGAACTCCAGTTTCCAAAATATCAGTAATCGGAGGACGATCTAATGGGTTTAAAAACCGAGGCTCCGAAGGTCTCTCTTCTTTGGTAATAAGAATACCTTTGTTATCAATCGGTTTGCCAAGACCGTTCAACACTCGTCCTAAAAGTTCTGGACCAGCATTCAGTGTGATTTGTCTTCCTGAAGAAAATACAAATGCATGTGGGAAAATTTGTTGAGTATCACCTAATGGCATTAAGGTGTATAAATGGTCTTTAAAACCGACAAGGACACAAGCTAGGTAACCTTTATCCGATCCACGTTCCACTTCTAAAATTTCTCCGACCTTGGAGTCGGGTGGTCCTTGGGAGTAGATGACGTTTCCCACGACGGATACAACGACCCCACTTTTGCGGATGGGTTCTATTTTTTCGACGACATTCAGGTATTTGGAAATGGCATCGATATGTTCCGTAAATTTCTTTTCGATCATGGGGCTTTTCACTCATCCAATCATGTGAAATAATTAAATCAAGCGAATTGAGGATCAGCTAGAAGGCCTTTTTATGTTTTAGACTATGCCATTAACGACAGAGTTTGATCTGATCGATATTGGAGATTTGACGGGGAGCCTGTAGTTTTTTTCCTAAGACAACATTTCCACCTTCCCCAAGGCTTGCCGATTCATAAGCCCATTTTCCAAAGTTAGTAGAAACTGTGAAACAATCAGGAAAGGATTTGGTTTCCTGAATTTCGGAACCAGTCCATAAAAGGATCCGGTCTGGGGTTCTTAGAAACAATTTTTTTCCATCTTCAGCCCAGCGAATTCCATAAAGAGGGAGAGCTGTCCAAAAATTGATAGGGTAACTTTGGATTTTTCTGTCTGAAAGTTGGATGATGTTTAATTCAAATTCGGAAAACTCTCCTTCGTTTTTAGGGTTCGCTGTCACAAGGGCCACTAAGTTGCCGTTAGGAGAGGGGGCCATTTGGAATATGATCCGGTTTTCGGGTGTGGCGGGATAAGAAAAAGCGCCACCTGACTCTGGGTAGAGGGATAAGGTTTGGTTTAATGTTCCGTATTCATCATTTTTGCCGTATAACACAAACAAAGTGGAAGAGTTTGTATGATAAAAAATTCCATCTCCTAAAGACCAAGATGGTAGTGTCCATTCCTTAACAGACTTACCTCCTGTGGGTGTATTTTTTACCAATTCGATTTTGCTTTTATAATTTCTTTTGTCTGTAGTTCCGTTCATAGGGTTCCAAGAGTCCTTCTCTTCGTATTCAACCGTTAAGATTAAATTAAAATTCGGATCGTTACTCGGAGACACCTCTTGTGGCAATTGTGCATGGCGCCAGATCATTTGAGAACATCCAATTAGGGAAAGTGCAAGAATCGGTAGGAGGAATTTCATGAAAAATAGGATAAGTCAAAGAATTTGTCTGTAAACAAAAAAGGGGACCAAAGTCCCCTCTTAGTTAGAAAAAGGAAAGGAAAGGTTTATTTTCCTTTTTTTGCTTTCGCTTTTTCTTTGTTTTTTTGATCAATTTCAGCTCTGTGAGTATCACAAAGTCTGTAAAGGATACCTGTTACAGGATTTTTACGTGTTACTTTAGTTCCACAAACGATGCAAAGACCTTGTGCTCTTCTTCTTTTGTAGAGTTGTTGAACTCTTTCTGCGCCAGAAGCTTTGTACTTAGAGATTTGAATTCTGAATCCTTTGAAAAGGTAATTTCCAATGGATTTTTCAGGATCTTTTTTCAAATCCTCTGCAATTTTGTCAATTTGTCCTGGGCCTACTTTTTGTGGTTCCATAGCTTTCTTTTTCCTTTAAATCTAGATTTTATCTTTTTTGACGAGGGAAAAACCCTTGCCCTAACAAAGGTATCTCTCTTCTCTCTTAAAAATTCAAGATATTTTTTATATCGAATAACAATTTTTTGATGTTTTGCGATGATTTTATTTTATAAAACGATTGATAGGCGATCATCCTCGTTTATTAAATTTGATTTGAATTGCTTTAGGAAAACTGGGGCAGGATTCAACACAAAGTCCACAACCAGTGCAAGACGATGAAACAAAAGTCGGCAAATTCCCTTTAAATTTGACTGTTTTTTCTATTGGACAGGTAACAAAACAAACATTACAGGTGGAATCACCTGTTTTTTCGTTAATGCAATGTTCTGTGATGGCTTTCGCCTTACCAAAATTTGGTTTTTCACCGGACATTTCGTACGGTAGGAGAGCTTCCTCAGGACAAACACTAATACAAGGCCAGTCGCTACAAAGGTGGCATGCTTTTGCATTGGGATCAAGATGTGGAAATATTTTTCCAGATTCCCCTTCTGTAACAGGAAATAGGACGGCATAAGGGCAGGCAAAAATACATTCATTACATCCTGTACAAAGGGAAAAAAAATCAGGGGAAGCACCAGGAGGTAGAGATAATGTCTGAAACATTCTGGTTTTTCGTTTCCGGACAGCTGTTGGTTTTGAGGGCAACTTTTTCTTACTAGATTTTGATTTTGCCTTTTGTTTTACTTTATTAGGGTGAGTTTTTTCATCTTCCCAAACTTCCTTAATTACTTCGGTTAACTCATCCGCTTTCGTAAAGGTAAATTGGAAAACGGATTTAAACCCCTCTCGAAACAGGTCTTTTCGTTTCATCTAATCGGAGACTCTTTCGATTTGAGCACCCAAAGAACGGAGACGGGTATCAATCGATTCAAAACCTCTATCAATCTGAACAATGTTATGAATTTCACTTTGGCCTTCCGCGCAAAGAGCAGCAATGATCATAGCCATTCCGGCGCGGATATCTGGGCTTGCGACTCTTTGTCCATACAAACGGTTGGCTCCAATGACAATGGCTCTGTGGGGATCACAGAGGATGATTTGGGCCCCCATTGCAATGATGTTGTCTACAAAGAAGAGTCTTGATTCAAAAAGTTTTTCATGAATGAGGACTGTTCCTTTACATTGTGTTGCCGTGACAAGTGCCACAGAAGTCATATCGGCGGGAAATCCTGGCCAAGGAGCATCATCAATTTTGGGAGTGGCTCCATGATAGTCGGGTATGATTTCCATCTTTTGGTCTGAGGGAACAAGGATTCCATTTTCTGTGGGCCTTACTTCAATCCCCAATCTGGAATAAACCATCCGAATCATTCGAATGTCTTCTGGATTAACATCTGTAATATGAATTTCTCCCCCCGTGACGGCGGCCAAACTGATAAAGGATCCAATCTCTAAATAATCCGATCCGATTCTATGTCTGAGCCCTCCAATGGGAGACTTTAGAGAACTAATGCCTGTGATCGTTAGTTGGTTTGTTCCGACTCCTTCGATTTTGGCACCAGCAGCAATTAAAAAACGGCAAAGCCCTTGTACGTGTGGTTCGGAAGCTGCATTACGAATCGTTGTTAGGCCCTCTGCATAGACGGCCGCCATCACGGCATTTTCAGTTGCAGTCACAGAAGCTTCATCAAGTAGAATGTCTTTTCCTACCAAACGGTCTGCGGTGATCATATATCCGTCTGGGAATACTTCGATTTTAGCTCCGAGTGCTTCAAGGGCCAACAAATGGGTGTCCATACGGCGTCGCCCAATTTTATCCCCCCCTGGTTTGGGAAGAAAAACCCTTCCCGTTCGGGCAAGGATGGGGCCTGCTAGAGTGACCGCTCCCCTGAGCTGCGAACAAAGTTCGTAGGGAAGATCCGATTTCACTGGATTTTTTTTCTGAAAGAGATAAGATCCTTTGGTATCGAGAGCAGTGATTTCTACTCCGATTTGGCGGAGCACTTCCATGAGTTTTTGAACATCTGCAATTTCTGGAAGGTTTTCCAGAATGACGTCACCTTCCCAAAGTAGGAGGGCCCCAAGAAGCGGTAGTGCTTCATTTTTATTTCCCTGGGGAACAACAGTCCCGTGGAGAGGATTTTTGCCGATAATTTTAAAGTAGGAAGAACTCACCTTGCTTCCATTCGACACAATACGGATATGAGGAAAAGTAAATTATGAATTTTATAGCACAAGTCGTTTGGATTTTTCCCAAATTTGATACGATCTACCTCTTTTACATCTTTCTTATGGGAATTGCCGCCTTCATTTACGTGAAAGTAATGAATTATTTGCAACACAAACAAACCAATGTAGTCAACCACTGGGTTGAGTTCCAACGTTATGCAGTGGCAAGAAAATGCAATCAAGTAGAACTAAATATCCTTCATGCATTTTATGATTCATTAAGTGAAGAAGAACGTGAAATTTATCTTTTACCTGAAAATAGGAACAAATTAAAAAATGCGCTCTATCGTTACTTTTTAAAATCCAATGCCAACACAACAGAAAAGGAAGTGGATCTTTTTGATAAACTCTTCCGGTCGGGAGTGGAATTTAAAAAGGAAATTCTTTCGTTGAATGAACTTACCGTAGGTGAGGTCGCCGCCTTGGAAGCTGACGGGCGCGAAGAACTTACTTATGTGATGCAAAAAACAACAGAGGAACTTCTTTTATCGGTCAAAGGACTTTCGAAGGATTTATTGGTTCCTGGTAAAGAAGCTAAATTATATGTATTTAGACCCAGTAGCGGTGGTTATCTGCTGGAAGGAAAAGTGATTCGAACGAATGAAAGTGGAGTGATTTTCCATTTTAATGGGAAGATTGAAAGGAAAGGGGAATCACATTTAATGTTAACGGATAAGGTTTCCATAACTGTATCTCCTTGGCCACCACCTGATGAAAAAAAACAAGTTTTGGAATTGGATAAAAACAAACTTTTACTCACGGAAGAAAATATTGATAAACAATTGGAAGTATTAAAACGCATCGCAAAAGATCAAAAGGAAAATAACGAAAAACGTTTCGATATCAAAGAAACACCGCGACCTTTTATTACTCTATCAGAAAGACTGTCTGATCGTGGGATCTTGTTTTCATTCCCTCCTGGCATTTCAGCTGAAATTTGGAAACAACAAGACCTTTGGGAAGTGAGTTTTAGTTTTGAAAATGGCCCGATGTTTCATATTCGTGCTAAGATGATGCCCACCAAACAAAAGTCAGATGTATATTTGCTACGTTATGTGGATGCGGATGAATCCGTGCGGAAAACTTTGTATGAAGAAATCCGCAAACGTGGTGGTGTCAGAGAAGTATTGAGTTAAAGAAACTCTTTACAGCCTTTCGGGAAAGGCTCCTTTGGAAGGAGTCTTAGATCCTTTAGGTAATAAAATCAAATCTACTGCGGGGATTTCTTTCCCTGAAGTTAGTTTTTCTCCTAAAGCTTCCCAAGATCCTTGGGTCAAAGAAAAAGATAATAAATATTGTAAGTTAGGAAGTTCCGGCAATTTGATAAAGGGAGTTCCTCCATGTAGAATCACAAACTTTTTGTTTGGGTATTTTTTTGCTAAGTTAACGACGGATAGAACTTCGTTTTCTGATGTGGAATCAAATACAAAAGTTGATATGGTTTTGTTTTTGATTTGGTTTTGGAAATTTTTAAAAGGAATTGATTCGATTTTTTTTGTTTTGAGAGTTTCTTTCAAGCGGCCATTCTTTGCAAAGGATACTGTTTCCGTTTGTAAAATTCCAGAAGTCTGAAATGGATTTGGATAAGAACGAATGGAGTCTTCGTTGATTTCTTTTAAAAAGTTTTTGGATTGATTGAGTCTGATATACCTTTGTTTTCTTTCTTCATTCCAGCTAGCTAAAAATTCTTTTTGTTTTTGGTTTTCTTCGTATACATTTGGTAAAATGGAGTTTGTATCATAGATACCGAGTTCTAGTTTTTTTCGAATTTGTTTTTGTACTGCTTCTTTTAATTTGTCATGTTCTTTTCCGTCTTTGTCTACATAACGGAACTCTCCATTTTTGTAAGCTTCACTTAGCTGCGCTTTGAATTTTCGTGCAGTATCTCCCCAACTTGTCAAAAGAACAATATTGGCACCTGCAAGTAAGGTTAAAACTCCAGGTCTATCCTTTTCATAATTTTTAGAAATGGCATGCATTTCCATAGCATCCGTGATGATAATCCCATCAAAATTTAAATTCTTTCGTAAAACATCAGTTAGAATCGTTTTGGAGAGTGTTGCTGGAAACTGCGGATCAATTTTAGGATATACTATATGTGCAGACATTACCGCCTCTGCACCGCCAGCAATTGATCTTTTAAAAGGAACCAGTTCCAATTTTTCTAATTCTTCAAGACTTTTGTTTATGATGGGAAGACCTAAGTGGCTATCCACTGTTGTGTCTCCATGTCCAGGAAAATGTTTTATCACTGGCAAACATCCTCCAGCGCGTGCTCCTCTTTCATAAGCAACGGCCACATCAGAAACTCGTTTGGAATCAGAACCAAACGAACGTGTATTGATGACAGGATTTAATGGATTGTTATTGATATCTAAAACTGGCGCAAATAGAAAGTTGAGTCCTAAGTTACGGAGTTCATAGGAAGTAACAAAACCAACGGTTTCTCCCCATTCTATATTTCCTGTTTGGCCTACTGCCATTGCTCCTGGGTAAGGTGTGATCCCGTCTTGGACTCGAAATACACGTCCTCCTTCTTGGTCTGTGGAGATAAGAAAGGGAGGAAGCCCATTGGCTTTTGCTTCTGATTGTAATCCACTGGTAAGTGCGAGGATTTCTTCTTTTTTACCTAAGTTTTTTCCAAAGAGGATGATTCCACCTGGTTTTGTTTCTTTGATTTCTTCGATAGCAATCGCATCGACTGTTTTTTGCGGAATGGCAATGTGGATGGTTTGGCCAACTAGCTCCGCCTCTGTCATTGCATTCGTGATGGCCCAGGCTTTTTCATTTAACCAATCTTTTCTTTCGTTGGCGGCAAGTTCATTTAAATAAAATCCAAAACAATAGGAAGAGCCAAAAAATCCGAATAGAAGAAAGAGGGAAAAAGATGTGCGAAGTAAAACTTGGTTCATAAGGTTTGATAGTACGATTTACTGACGGCTTTTTCGAGACAACCAAGAAAAATATATTGTTTGAGAGAGAAATCCATCGTCTTTAGTCTTTGTGGATGATTTTTATAAAAACCTAAAGCCTAGTTCCCAATTTCAAACCCTATTCGATGGAAATATACCAGCAAAAGTTCCAGATGATTGGTTTGTATTAATCACAGACATAGTTGGATCTACAAAGGCGATTGAAGAGGGTCGATATAAAGATGTGAATACTGCGGGTGGACTCACTGCGATAGCAGTTGCTAACGTTTATGGGCACATGGATTTCCCATTTGTCTTTGGAGGAGATGGAGTAACGTTTTTGCTACCAGTGAATTTACTTTTCCCCATTCGTTCTGCCATTGCTGATACTATTTCTCAGGTGAGGTCTGCTTTTGGATTGGAGATGCGTGCGGGAATTGTTCCCGTACAAGAATTATATCGCGCTGGTGCTGAGTTATACTTAAGTAAGTTTCGGGCTTCCGATTATTATGTTCAATGTTCTATCTTTGGTGATGCCTTGGCCCTTGCCGAAACTTGGATTAAAGAGGGAAAGGATGAGTCCTATTTAGTGCGAGAAAATGAAAAGATCCTTCCTGCCGATTTTACTGGTTTTACTTGTCGGTGGAAAGATATTCCAAGCGAACGAGGAGAGATAGTTTCACTGATTGTTAAACCCATTCATAAAGACTTTGAAACATGCAAAAAAACGATCACTCGAGTTTTGAATTTCATTCGTTCAGAATATGGAGATGAAGGGGACTATCATCCTTTACGTGTGAGAAATATCGAACTTGATTCGGGGCCTTATCTACGAAACGAAGCTCTGGCTCGTGTGGGTAAATCCAGAGGACTAAAATACTATGCGACACTCGCATCCATTTGGATCGAAAGAACCGTTATGGCATTTGCTTTGAGGTTTGGAATTCCTCTTCGTTCCGGTCATTACTCTCTAAACAAATTAAAAGATTATCAAGTGCTTTCTGCTGATTTTCGTAAGTATGATGGAACTTTGAAGATGGTGATTGATGGATCGAGACAACATAGAGAGGCCCTTGTTTCCTTTTTAAACCAGTTAGAATCTGAAAACTTTGTCCGTTATGGGTTCTTTGTATCGAACCGGTCTCTTATGACTTGTGTATTGAAAGTTGCCTCCTCTGAAGAAGTTCATTTTGTGGATGGAGCTGACGGCGGTTTTGCGATGGCCGCCAAATCGTTAAAGGAAAAGTTAAAGGCATTAGGTTAATCTTTGTTTATTGTTCTACACAGATCAGTTTTTTTGATCCGGTGCAAACGGCTTCTTGACTTGTGATACTATTCGCTGAAGTCATAGTCCAAGATTGTCCATAAAGGTAACTTGTTGGGTTCGACGGACAATTTTGGTAGGTAAACCCGTGGCAGTTATGTAAGTAAGTTAATCCATCACCAGTACAAACGGGTGTGCTAACTTGTGTGGCAGGTACAAGAGTGTTTGTCATCCCTGTCCAATACTGATCTCCGACAGTCGAGAATTCTCTAGGAAGATTTGTTGGATCAAATCCTGCCGATCCATCTGCAACAAATAAAGATGAATATTCATCACTACAGTTCGCATAACCAGAAGTATTACACCGGTAATAATGATATCCTGCTGTTAAAACCCAATTAATTCCATTGGGGATTCGGTTATTGACCTCAGAGGGCGAACCAGCACTATTACTAACAATTAAAGCTTTAAAGGATCCTCCTGTTACCCCACTAGGTCTATTATTGTTGCAAGTTTGGTCTGCAGCAAAAACACCTTGAGCGGTCATTTCACCAGGAGTGTTTACGACGCTTACATAAATTCTTTTGCCTAATGGTTCATTGTCTCGATTCGTAATCGTTTGGTTGGGTAATGTAGCGGCCCCACTTGAATACACTCCATCAATATTGGCATTTTTTGTTAGGTTGACCACAAATTCTTGGGGTCCGTCTGAAAAAGTATCCTCATCCCCAAGAATGGTTACCGTTTGTCTCTTCGATGAATTCTTACAGTTTGCATCGCCAGCGTCTTCATCATTCACTCTGCTTGATGGGGGAAAGGTAAGAGTGTCGGTAGAAAGTGTTCCACATTCTCCATAAGCGGCAGTTCCTGCCGCATATATTGCACATGCTACACTGATTTTAATCTCTTCTGTATTTTGTGCTCCAAGACAAACATCTATAGTTGCAGTGTCAGCGCCACTGGAAGAACCTTCTTTTGTGGATCCCGATTTACTTACATAGAAATAAGCTTCATTATCCGTCGTTACGGCATAGATATCAATTGGATTGTATGAAATTGATCCCGTTGATAAAGATGTAGTTACATCCCAATTGATCGCATTATCTACTTCGTTGTCATCTACATGAGTCAGTAAGATTTGGTTAGCTCCATTGTTTTCCATGAAATTATAGTTTGAGCTATTCACTGTAACTGTTGCAGGCACTGTTCCCTCGGTAGTATCTGTGCTTGTAAGAGCAATTGTCGCATCAGAACCTGGGTTTGTTTGGGAAATCATCCAGATTTTTGTGGTTGCACCTTCCACAGCCGATAAACGTCCACTTGCGGTTCCCAAAGGAGATCCAGAGAAGTTACAAGGCTGTAAGAGATGAGTTCCATCGTTGTCACAAGACCTAACAGCGAATGTTGGTTCTGTCACTGTAGTATTATAAGTAGAGTCGAGAGACGATGCAACGAATGAAATTGTATAATCTACATTACCAGAGTTCGCTGAGTCTGATTTGCCTTCCACTTGAAAGGATTGGTAATCATTCCAGTTTGTAGGGGTGAAGGTAAGTGTCGGGGTTAAAATATTACATTTATTTCCACAATTGGAAGAAAAGGCGAGAGTTACATTATTAGTTGGTTTAGTTCTTAGTTTCAGTTGGAAGTTTGAATATTTTGAACCAAAGCGATTATTTTCATCGGTAGCAAATTGAGTCACTGTACCTCCTGAAGTTCCCGTACTTCCCGTAGAAGAGTCAAATCTCATATAAGCGTATCCAGGAACACTTTGGTCACGATTGTAAACTACAACGTTTCTCGGTTTGATTCCGTTATATTCCAAATCGGAACTAGTAGTTTTTCCCACTTCTACCGTATAAACTTTTACTCCATCGATTTCCAAATCGTCAATCGATGTCACTATAACCAATTGTGGTGTGGAGAAGTTAGTTGGAGTGAAGGTTAAAGTTTTTGGATTAGCACTACCCTCCCTGTTGTTTGCATTTACAGAATCATAAATATCATTGATCGGAATAGTAACATTCGCGGTCGGAGCAGTGCGAAGTTTAACTTGAAAATTTCCATCGGTGGCACTTGCAGAAGGACTAGGTTCTTCCATAACTCTAGAGATGTTGGATACCCTGACTCCAGGTGCATCTGCATCATCAAGTGAAACAGAAATATCGCACACATCTTTTCCTGAATATGTTCCTGAAGTTTCTTTGCCGTTACCATCTTTTTGTGTCATTGTACCTAATGCTACAATCAGGGGATTAACAACTGCATTTCTTAGAGAATCATGCGAAGCTGTAAATTTGAAACATTGCCTTTCTGAGACACCACTCCCAGTAAAACTAAGTTTTGTTGGGAGTGCAGATTCTGCTCCTGGGTAAGACTTTACTGAATAAATCCGGGAACCATAGTTAGATGTCAATGAAACAGGTATATCGATAGATCCGCTAAACGGAGTGTTGGGATAAATGCATGTTTCAAAACTAATATAACCCCATTGACCCGCGGATAAATTAAGTCCGGAATCATTAGATGCATTGAAGGTTGCAGTAACGTCCCCGTCCTCCTCTAAATATATTGTTTTGGTTGTGATGGTGATATCTGATGTGCAAGAAGCAGCGGTCGCAGCTTCTTTCCCAAATAATTTATCAAACTGTTCGCTGAGGCCAAAGAGAAATGTATCTCCTGCAGAAACTTGGCCACTGCAATTTTGGAATGATACTAAAAAGATAAGGAAGATAAAAATGGGAAATAAATTGCGCTTATCATGTTTCATGAATAATTTCTAACCACCAATCTATGGACTTAACCAAATGTTTCTATTTATGAGAAGCAGGCAATGAAAATCCTAAGACCATCCGAATTTGAATAGCATGATATGCGAGTTAGGTGTTGTTTAAAAAGCAAACAGTTTGTAGTGAATTCATAGAGACAATTTTAGTGTATACCCCCAAGGTGTGTGTCAACTTTATGTTATGAAAATAAACCTATTCATTGAATGGTGTTAATTTTACTTTCAATCAATTAAATATTGATTTCCTGAATTCATTTCAAAGATAAGGACTGTTGCACTATGTTTAAATATAGCTCCGTACATAATGTTTTATTTTTGATAAGTTTATTATTTACTGTTGTGAATTGTAATACAGTAGAAAAACCGGATTGGGCAAAGTCAGTAGCCTTTCAAAAGTTTTGCGGATGTGTCAACCCTAAAGAGGCGAAAGCTGGTGACCACTTAGGTAGTTTACCCGAAGGTTCTTTGGATAAAATGGGAACTTCCGAATATTTGGAGAAATTATATAAAGGCCTTCGCAATGATTTCGAGCACTCTGGAACTCCATTTGAAGAAATAGGTGGAAGCCTTGTCGGAAAAGGTGTCGAACTCAAACGAATAGAAGATGATGAAAAACGTCTTAGGGAACTACTGATCGTCATTGATGGGGACGTGGCTTTCCCATCAGGAAAATCAACTCTCACTCCTAAAGCAAAAGAACTCATCGCCAAAGTTGGCGACGCAATGGAAGCATACCCTGAAACCAATTGTCGCATTGGTGGACACACAGATAGTGTGGGTGCATTCTCAATGAACCTCAAGTTAAGTAAGGAACGTTCTCAATCCGTAAAACTTGAATTAAAACTGATTCACAGAATTGTTGAAGCACGTTTTAAGGAAGTGGATGGTTTCGCTGATTTACACAAAATAGTCGATACAATGCTTGCGGAAAAGAAAAACCGTAGAACTGAAATTTATGTAGGGACGGTTCGCATTGTTTATTAAATTTTCAAAATTGATTTCATTAAATTTTTATTCAGTTCTATTCTATATGTTATTTGTCTTTGCAGTTATACCTTTGAGGTCAGAGGAATCCAAAACGGGAAGCGCAGATGCAAATACAAATTCCTCTGTCCCATTAGAAGATAGAGAAAATAACCAAACTCGAATGGATATTTTTAATCAGGTGTATGAACATAGGGTTATGCTTCGCACTGGTTGGGGTATTGGAAAACTCTCTCCAGCAATCCTGAATGAAACGGGACCAGCTTGGTTTCAGAATTCACTTTTTCGACAAATCACTGAACCCGGATCTCCACTTTCTATCCCATACAAACCCGTGAAAGATTTGGGTGTTAATTCCCAGTTTTGGGACATTCGGTACGGTTACAAAAATAAATTCGAAATCCAATTAGCAGAAGATACTTCTCTTGGTGTTTATAGTAGGGATCTTCCTGCCTCTAATAACTTTTTTTCACCAAGAACGGATACCTATTGGGCTAGTGCCTTTGAAGGAAACCGTTTGTTACGATTTGAAGGAGTTAGCCAACACCTTCGTTTTTCTTATACGCACCCTTTCTCAAAGATTTTTATGATTGGACCTTCTGTCAATTTTCACCGTTATACGGAGCGAAATAATATCTCATACGGTTCTTATTCTACGAGTAGAGCGGAAGCAACAGTTCCGAACAAAGCTACTTGGTCTATTGGTGGAGATGCAAACGCTGAATATTCAATGAAAGGAATTTTACCTGGAATTTTTGCCAAGTTTAAACTTCGGGATTGGTGGGAACTCCGGACAAGATTAGAGTTACTAGATAGAAAAGGAAACTTTACTGTGTTAGGTTCTCAAATCATCCAAGAAGCATTTAGTGATGGAAGTTCAAATTTATCTGGCGTTCTTCCTGCTTACGGTGGAAAGGTGAGAGACAAGGGCACCATTTTAAATATAGAATCTTCTTTTCAATATTGTCGTTTCACCTTGGACATTGGAATGATCCGCCAAGACATCAAACGTAGTTATGATACGTATTTGGGTGATACGCTCGGAGGTGTCCCAAGAAGCGATTATTCCTCTAGAAGTGTGTATATTGGATTTTCGGAAATGTCAGCCTCGGTTAAACACACAGTTACAGAGTTTTATATTATGCCAGGAGTTTCTTTTTTTTACGACGCAGACAAAATTTACTGAATACAACCATTCCCGTATCTAAGGAAAATTCTTTGAAAGCCAATCAGTCGAAGAGTTTGTATATTGTGATCAAAAATGTTTGATTTGTATCCTTTCCAAACAATCTAATAGATAATGCCTTATATAATTTTTTTCAGCGTGTTTTTTCTTTTTTCTTGTGGGAACTCTTCTGACCAGACGAATACCAATTCTTCAGCAAGTAAAACACAAAATGATACTAAACGTATTATTTATTTCGGAGATTCCCTGACGGCAGGGTATGGTCTTTTGGATTACGAAGATGCCTGGCCCCATGTATTGACCAAAAGAATCAATGCAGAAGGATATGCCTATCAAATGACCAATGCTGGTGTTTCTGGAGACACAACTAGCGGTGGGCTTGGAAGGTTAGAATGGGTTCTTGCGGAAAAACCTACTATCTTTGTTTTAGAATTAGGTGCCAATGATATGCTCCGAGGCATTAGTCCAAACGTAACAAAAGAAAACCTTCGTTCGATGATTCGGCAAATTAAATCCCAATATCCAAACACTACGATATTGTTAGTGGGGATGTATGCAACTCCCAATATGGGAAAAAAATATGCGAGTGCATTTAATTCTATATATCCAGAACTTTCTAAAGAAGAGGATGTGCCTCTAGTTCCATTTATATTAGAAAAAGTTGCCTCCATCCGTAAACTCAATCAAAAAGATGGTATTCACCCCACAGAAGCAGGCCATAAATTAGTTTCCGAAACAGTTTATCCATATCTGAAACCTTTGTTAGTGAAATAGGTGTGTCTTTGCCTTATTTGCTTGTAACTTAAGTAAGAGAATGATAAGTATCTGGATTTTTAAAACTGTTGTCGGTTGCTTTATGTTAGGTGTTTTTTGAGATTAAATTATAGGTTTGAAAAAACCCTTAATCGATTTCGGATTTCTTATGCATAACTGAATATGGTTTTTGTCATGAAATCCTGCGTTGGGGTAGATTTCTTTTCCCTCTCTAAAATAACCTCTTACAGAATCGAAAACAGGTAGTTCTATTTCCTTTCTCATTGCATGAAGATTTTCAATGACAGCACAATCGAGGTGTCTTAGTAAAAGGTCTTTTTCCGTGTCTATGGATTTGTTTTCAGGTAGTGGTTTACCTGTTGTTTTACTGGATATTGATAGTAAATTATAGCTTTCTTTAAGAAGGTCAATTGATTCCGATTCCAGTAAATTTAGACAGTTTCCCAAATCTATGATTGCACCGATGACAGCTGGCTTTTTGATTTTTCCTTTGTTTCTGCTTGAATTTTTTATCAATAGGTGGGCGTATTCGAGTGCTCTTGAATAATTTCCTTCCCAAAAATAGATTCCATGTCCGAGCCAGTCGTAACTATTCTGGCTTTTCGAGAGTGGTATATTGCCAGAAATTACTAAATTGGCTATTTCTTCATCGCATCCGTGAAAACCAAAAACAAGACCTGGTACAGATGAATACACTATTTTTTAAATGCAGTTTTGAGATGACCTGATTTGGTATAAATACCTGTCTTTGCTAAATAAGCGTTTGTTGAAACCTTAGATGCGGTCACTTTTTTCGTAAGTTCCTGCATTTGCTTCAACTGGTCTTTTAGATCAGAACTTTTTACAACTTTTCCTGACATAACCATTAGACCCTAAAACTGACAAAACTTTGTGTAAACTTATTTATTGATTCAATCAGGAAATTATCAACCATTATCCTCCTTAAGGTTGATAAACCGCCCTATATTTACTTTGCGATACCTTTTCCGGATGAACCACCCAAGATTCTGCAATGGGAATTTTACGACTAGGACCTAAGTCGGTTAGGTTTTTAGACCGAATAAAAGCATCGATTTTTTCTAGATTGCCATTTCCTTCGGCCCAGATACGTATGGTGCCATTTTCCTGAACCAATTCCTCCACACGAGCCCCTAAATAGACTCGGACATTCATAAATCCATTTTCGTCAGTATCAAATTCGGAGTAGGCAACATGGCCAGAGATAATTCCTGTTTTGGCAAATTGGTTAAAATAGGTTTTTGTTTCCCAAATCCCGTTTTGATTTTCGTCAGACCATTCCACTAATTTTTGTGTCTCGGGCCCAAACCACAAACGACGTGTAGGTTGTTTTGTTTTTGGGTCTCTCCATTCGTTAAACAGAGGAAAGGTTTTGGATTGGTCTTTTAAATCGCCGTAAATCCAAGCTAGGTCATGGTAGAGGTTTCCCTCTTCTTTGGTAGCTAGGAAGAACCCAATGCCCATTTCCTTCCACTGCACCAAGGCTTGGTTTTTGATTTCTGTAAATTGTAAAGGGGAACAGGAAAAATAAAAATAGGAGAAAATAAAGGTTAAGATCCTCTTCATATAGAGAAGAGGATTGTTTTAAGATTGGCAAAGTAAATAAAAAAAAGGCCAAAAAGGTGACCAGTCCTAGAAAACTTAAATTCTTAAGAAATCTTAGAACTCAAGATTTAGGTTAGCACATTTAGTAGTTGCAGGTTGGGAAGAACCGTAAGTGCAACTGGATAAGGCCACTACAGTTGGAGGTGTAGTGAAAAGACCTGCATTAGTGCTAGAATCTTTTATTGCGATTACACAAGTAGGTTGCGTAGCTGCAGTAGCAAACGCAACTGCGCTCATAGTGTAATAATCTTCTAAAGAGCCTGGTTTCATCGCTGCGATTTGTTCGTCAGTTCTGCCTGCGTTTTTAAGAGTATTATGAGATTCTGTTACAAGGTTTCCAATTGCAACCATCTTGCCGTTAACAAGCGATACTTTGTATTGGTCTTCAGTCATATTGTTATATGCATTGATTAAGTAGTTAGCCGTTGAAGTCGCAGCTGTTGATGTTGCATTGCAGTTGGAACCAGCTTTTGAGTAAATTGTTTGAAGTTTCGCTGTTTCGGATTTTGTTTGAGCCACAGCTTCCTCTTTCGTTCCCGGTTGAGAACAACCACCTTTAGGAACCGAAAGCAAAGTGGCAGTGTAAGTCGTTGAGTTAGTTTTTGTAACGCTAGCACAGTTGCCACTTAATTGATCATTTGCATAAAGTAAAAGAGCAATTACAGGAGAGTTGTCTTTTTCTTCTTTTGGTATGCAGTTTGTAAAAACAGCAACTACGAAAAGTAGGGCTAGAGAGATGGATTTTGTTTTTTTCATTTGTGTTTCCTTATGGAATTTTATCGCCGTTTGCGAGCAGATTATTCTAGTTAGGTTAGAAGGAAAAAACAGTCAAGAGATAATTCGGGTTAGGCTAACATTGGAGAAGAAATATATTGTAAATTTTGTTTAAATCACCTTATGGTTGATATACGATGTTGGTATATGGATTTTAAGACAATTCTCTGGTTGTTTGAGTCAATAATATATATTCAAGTCAGAATTAATTTGTGAATTAATAAAAGTAAAAATCCAATTTCTAGTATCTTTCTCATCTTTTATTCAGAAGAAGAATCTTTCAAAATTGTTTTTTTGATAGGGATAACTACAATTATGGCTAAAAATAAAAAAACCGGCCACTTAGGTGACCGGTCCTTAAAAACTGAAATTCTTAAGAGATCTTAGAACTCAGTGTTAAGAGTTGCGCATTTTGTTGTAGCAGGTTGGGAAGAACCGTAAGTGCAAGAGGATAAAGCAAGAACAGTCTGAGGATTTGTGAAAAGACCTGCAGTAGCACCAGAATCTTTAATTGCTGTAACACAAGCAGTTTGTGCTCCCGCATAAAGCACTGCGCTCGCTACATAATAATCTTCCAAAGAACCTGGTCGTGTTGCAGCAATTTGCTCATCAGTTCTACCAGCAGCTTTTAACGAGTTGTAAGACTCAGTTACAAGGTTTCCAATTGCAATCATTCTGTTATTCACAAGTGTTGCTTTGTATTGGTCTTCAGTCATGTTGTTAAGATTTGTAACATTATTGTTCAAGTTAGTCGTTACAGCTGTAGAAACAGCATTACAGTTAGAACCAGCTTTTGCGTAAATAGCAGCAATTTTTTCTAAAGTTGATTTAGTTTGAGCTGCAGCAGCTTCTTTAGTTGCTTGTTGTGAGCAACCACCTTTTGGTACTGAAATCAAAAAAGCAGTATAAGATGTGGAACTTGCTTTTGTAACAGAGGCACAGTTACCGCTTAGTTGGTCATTTGCATAAAGCAAAAGAGCAAGTACAGGAGTGTCGTCTTTTTCGTCTTTTTTACAGTTACCAAAAACCGCAGCTACGAAAAGTAGAGCGAGGAGGATAGATGTTGTTTTTTTCATTCGTGTTTCCTTATGGAATATTATCGCCGTTTGCCAGCGGGTACTAGTTAGTCGCAGATATGAAAATTGTGTCAAGAGAATTCGGTTTAAATACGCAAATTTTTGTAAACTTCTGTTTTTCTGACATTTTTCCATCCATACAAGGATTATGCGGTATTATGGAATCAATCTAAAACACTTGTAAAACCTGGATTCTCTCTAGTAGAAAATAACCTTACAAAGTGTTTTCCTGGTAATGAAACTGTTTGTAGAACTGCCATCACGCATTTTGGTGGAGCAGGAATGGGAGGAAAGATCCAAAAATCGAAGGGTAGGTTGTGAATTTTTCGCATAATCCTTGTATTTTGCGAATTTGAATCGAGGGATTTCCATAAAAAAAATTTCAATCGCGTTCACCGTTCACTATTGATTGCCAGTTGGTTCCTTTCCGAAAGAAAGAGAGACTTCCTTTTGGGGACTGGTATCGTGGTTTCGAATATAAAGAAATGCTTCTTAGAAAAAGAATCTTTCTAAAAAGTACATCGTTTATTTTAACAGGGAGGAAAGTCCACTCACCCATTGGTAAAGTTGGGAATGCTATTTTTTTGTTTTAGCGTTTAGTGCTTGTTAGTTGGCGGAATCGTTTCCCCCGTCCCGCGTCCCAAAATTTGGGGATCTGATTTTAAACCTTACCGACGATTTTCCTCTATCAATTTTTACCTTTTTTCCTTGCCGATTTGCCCCAATTCCAAATGATGGTTTCACAAACCTTCTGCGGGAATAGCTCAGCGGTAGAGCATCTCCTTGCCAAGGAGAGGGTCGCGGGTTCAAGTCCCGTTTCCCGCTAATGAAGGTACGCTTCTTTTTCTTTCCACTACACTCTCTTTTTTTACACTGGATATAATACGATGGAATTTACGGCAAAAAAAAATAACAACGCAACTTGTGACTTAAGCATCCAATTTACAGCTGAAGAAGTCCGCACTGCCTACTCTAAGGCTTACAAAAATGCATCTGAAAAAGTAAAAATCCCTGGGTTTCGTCCCGGAAAAGCACCGCTTGGTATGGTCGAAAAAGTCCTCGGTGATTCCGTAATGGACGATGCCGCAAACATTATGCTGAACCAAGCAATGGCAGACCTATTTGATAAATTGGAACACAAACCAATTCGCCTGCCGCAATTCCAAATGGAAACATTTGATAAAAATACAGGTGCCAAAGCCAAAGCTACTTACGACACCAAACCAGAAGTCACCTTACCGAAGTTGAAAAAGATCAAAATCCAACCCAAAGAAATTAAAATTTCTGATGCGGACATCCAAAAGGAATTGGAAGGGATCCAAAAAAACATGGCTCGTAACTCTTTGAAAGAAGAGGGAGAACCAGTAGAATCTGCAGACTTACTCGAAATTAATTATAAGTTTAAAGAAACTGGGAAAGAATACCCTGAACAAGGTCAAATTGGGAAATTCCAAATGGGAGCTCCCCAAAACCCACCAGGTTTTGAAACCAATCTTCTGGGGATGAAACTAAACGAAACTAAAGAGTTCTCCTTTACTTACCCTGATTCCTATCCACAATCGCCAGAGTCTGCGGGAAAAACAATTGTTTACACGGTGACCGTAACTGCGATTTATAAAGTGACTTATCCTGAAATCAACGACGAATTTGCATCGGAAGTCGATGGTTCTGCCAACTTACAAGAGTTAAAAGAAAAAACAAAAAAACAACTTGTTGAAATTTTCGGAAACGCACTGACGAAACGGGCCACCGATGATGCTTACAATGAAATCATCAAAGAATCTAAGTTCATCATTCCTGCGTCATTAATTTACGAAGAAACAGAAACCGTATTCCAAAACTTTATGCGTGAATTTGGCCTTCCTGTATCTTCGCTTGCCGACTACGCAAAACGATTGAACAAGGAAGAAAAGGAAGTTCGTGAATCCTTCTCAAAAGCGGCTGAAAAACGCATCCAAACCTATATTTTGAAGCAGAAAATCGCGGAAGACCATAAAATCCAAATTTCTGACGAAGAAGTAGAGGCGGGTTACGAAAAAGAAGCATCTGCCCAAGGAATTCCTGCCGAAACCCTTAAAAAAGAAGTCCAAAAACAGAAGGCGGAAACCTACTACCGTGACAAATTCCTGTTTGATAAAATCGACGAGTTTGTATACGCTGAGGTAGAAAAGAAGTCGCCTAAGACTATTTCAACGGAAGAAGCTGAGAAAATTCTTAGCGGGAAAGAAGAGTAAACTATGTCTACACTCATGCCTTATGTCATCGAACAAACTAGCCGTGGCGAACGCCAATATGATATTTTTTCACGGCTTTTGAAAGACCGGATCATTTTTCTTGGATCTGCCATCGACGAAACCTATGCCAATGTGATTTCGGCACAGCTTTTGTTTTTAGAAGCAGAAAACCCTGACCGTGATATCTATCTCTACATCAATAGCCCTGGTGGGTATGTGAGTTCTGGCCTTGCGATTTACGATACCATGCAGCTCATCAAACCTGAGGTAAGGACCCTTTGTATCGGACAGGCATCTTCTATGGCAGCACTCCTTCTTGCGGGTGGGGCCAAAGGAAAACGTTCCGCACTTCCTAATTCTAGAATTATGTTACACCAACCTTATGGTGGAGCGGGTGGACAAGCTTCGGATATCGAAATTTCGGCAAAAGAAATCATCAAGATCAAGGACAAACTCATCGATCTTTATGGAAGACACACCGGAAAATCATCAGAACAAATTCGTAAAGACACAGAGAGAAATTTCTTTATGAGTGCCGAAGAAGCCAAAGAATACGGCATCATCGACAACGTCATCCAAGAACGCAAACAGATGCCACAAGCTTAAAAGAGGGGCTTACACCATGACCAAACGTCCAAGCCAAACGGGTAATTCCAGAGAAAAATTACATTGTTCTTTCTGCGGAAAGGCCCAGGATGAAGTAAGAAGGCTTGTCGCTGGTCCTGGTGTTTATATCTGTGATGAGTGTATTTCATTATGTAATGAAATCATCGCAGAAGAACCGCAAGGTGGTGAAAAAACTGCCATTGTCGGTGACATCCCAAAGCCAACCGAAATCAAAAAAATCTTAGACCAGTATGTGATTGGACAAGAACAAGCGAAAAAAGCTTTGGCTGTTGCTGTTTATAATCACTACAAAAGAATCTTCCATAACGAACGTAAGGCGGGTGACGTGGAATTGGAAAAATCCAATATCATGCTCATCGGTCCTACTGGTTCTGGAAAAACTCTTCTTGCACAGACACTGGCTCGAATTCTCAAAGTTCCCTTTGCCATTGTAGATGCCACAGCCCTTACGGAAGCAGGATATGTGGGAGAAGATGTCGAAAACATCATCCTCAAACTCATCCAAAATGCAGACAATGATGTCAAACGTGCAGAGATGGGAATCATCTATATCGATGAAATTGATAAAATTTCTCGTAAATCGGACTCTGCTTCCATCACTCGTGATGTGAGTGGGGAGGGCGTGCAACAGGCCCTCTTAAAAATCATTGAAGGAACGGTTGCCAATGTCCCTCCACAAGGTGGACGTAAACACCCACACCAAGAATACATTCCTGTCGAAACCAAAAACATTCTCTTTATTTGTGGGGGAGCGTTTGTGGGTCTTAGTGACATCATCAAACAACGAGTTGGTGTGAAATCAATAGGCTTTCACTCAAATGAAGTAGTGAATGATAAGGGTCGTAAAATTGAAGAAGGGGAATCTGTGGTCCACCATGTGATCCCTGATGACCTAATGAAATTTGGTTTGATTCCAGAATTCATTGGACGACTTCCGATCATTGCCACTCTCGATGAACTCACTATTGAGAGTCTCAAATCCATTTTTACCGAACCAAAAAATTCCCTTCTCAAACAATACCAAAAAATGTTTGATATAGAGAATGTAAAACTCAAGTTCACTGAATCTGCTATTGAAGCCATTGCCCAAACGGCCATCAAACGTGAAAGTGGAGCTCGTGGTTTACGTGCGATAGTGGAAGAGATTATGATGGAACTCATGTTCCAAATCCCTTCGCGTAAAGATGTTTTGGAAGTAGTCGTGACTGATGAAACGGTTCTAAAAAAAGAAGCACCGATCACCATTCTCAAAGGCGATATCGAAAAAATCGCCTAAAGTTCAAATGACAATCTCTGGATTTGAATTTTGAATCTAGAGAAGAGATATAAAACCTATCTTAAGGATAGGTTTTTGTTTTTTAGGGGTTAGTTAATTATGGACTTCAATCAATTAAGAAACAGGTTTAACTTTACCTTTCTGTCATCTCGGCTAGGGATTCAGGTTTTGATCTTTTGTATTGGGTTTTCATTGGCTCATTGTCAGTGGCAAAAAAGTTCGGAATCCTCTTCTATTTCATCCATCCAACAAAATCCTAGTTTAGCCAGTAAACATTCCCAACATTTAGAATGGATCAAGATCAAAGAAACTGTATGGATCCATCGCAGTTTCGGAGAATTCCAAGGTCAGGTCTATTCTGCCAATGGTCTTGTGGTTCTTTCCAACAAAGGAGCTGTTGTCATTGATACTCCTTGGACAGAATCCCAAACAGAAGAACTATTTTCTGAGATCAAAACCAAGTTTCAAAAAGAGATTTTGTTTCTTCTTGTGACTCATGCACATGACGACCGTATGGCGGGAGTTCCACTCTTCCATAAACGGAACATTCCTGTTTATAGCACCGCTTTAACAGCCAAATTGGCCAAGGAAAGAGGACTTGGAAAAACAAATCCAATCCTCGATATCCAAACAAGGTTACCTGCGGGCAATCAATCGGTTGAGGTGTTTTATCCGGGACAGGGACATTCTGCGGATAATATTGTGGTATGGCTTCCAGAAACTCATATTCTTTTTGGTGGTTGTCTTGTGAAGGCATTGGATGCAAAAGATCTTGGGAATGTAAAGGAAGCGGATTTGAATGAATGGCCAAATTCTGTGAAGAGGGTTCTTTCTCGTTATACTGACGCCGAAGTTGTAGTTCCTGGCCACGGAGATTGGGGGAAGTTGGATTTACTTCGCCATACAATTCGTTTACTTGTTTCGCCGAACCACTAAAATCGAAAGTTTCTCCATAGGGTTTGTGAGATTTCTTTCTGCGCCCAGGGCACTCATCTTTTTGGCAATGGCAAGTAACATTTGTCTAGAGGAACTTGGTTTTAAATCCAAAAGATAATCTACAAACTCTTCCATAATTTCGAAAGAAGTTAAACCAAACTGGGTCAGGGTTCTATCACTTGCCCAAACCAAATAATCTCCGATTTCGATTCCATCGGCAATAGAAAGTGGGTGTTTGTGATTGGGATACCAGTGGTCGTCACCACTCCCTTCAATCACTTGAATTCCATGATCCGAAAATTGGAAAATCGGCATATCCATATAGTGCAAAAAAGACATTTTGTCTTCTCTGCTTGGGATCACAAAGGCAGAGATTTTTAATTTTAAAAAAGTAAATTGGTGGAGGGCCGATTCTAATTTTTCTAAAATTTCTTCCGTGGAATAAATTCCATCACCAAAAGAAGAAATGATCCCATGAATATAAACTTTTTCGGAAGACTCTAAAATCCCAGGTTCCATATGGCCTGCAAGGATTCCAAAAATTCCATCTTTGGCTCTGCCGATTCGGATATAGTCTGCACCCGCATAACGCATCACTGATGGAAAAACCGATACATCGAATCCGGGAATTTTAGGAATATGAATATCAGGAATTTGTTTGTTTATGGAAGCTGCTTGGTTGATTTTCCAATCAAATTTGTTTTCGAATTGTTCTTCACCCAAACTTTCATCTCCCTGGAGAAGGGTAAACCGAACCGATTTGTAGATTTTATACTCTTCCGAATCTTTATTTAGATTTTTTATGTCTTTCGGGAGTTCTGTGTCTTGGATATGGGCTATGACATGTAGAATGTATTGGTATAAAAATCCGAGAAAATAATAGGTTAAAAATCCAAGTAGGAGGGAAAATAAAAACGAGGAATAAATTCCAACCAAATTAAAGTTAAGTGCATTTTCTCCTTTAGGATTTTGCCAATGAGTAAAGGTAAATTCTGCAAATAAAAAATGTATGAGAAAAAAAAGAAAACTGATGATACCTAGGAGTACAGGGAGTTTAACTCGAAAACTCATTTGCGATCTGTGGTTTCCAATACTTTCATGATGATGGCAGAAAGAAAAAATAGAAAACTAAGAGGAACAAGTAACATTAACATCGAAAAAACATCCGGACCTGGCGATAAAACTGCAGACACTACGGCAATGATAAGCACAGCCTCTCTCCACCTAGAAATTAAAAACCGGGAAGAAAGGATTCCAATCCTACCCAGTAGGATGAGAACAATCGGTAATTGAAAGGATGCACCAAACACTAGGTGCAAATTAAAAAACAAATCGTAATACTCGTCAATCGGTAAATACGGATCTACACCATCGGGTCTGAGTATCACAAGGAAAACCCGGAGGAAATTTTCAAAGACAGTAAACCAACAGAGTGCAAGTCCCGACCAAAAGAGTAGGGTAGAAAACAGTATGATAAACTTCCCCCATTTTTCTGTCCTAGGATCTACAGCTGGTGCAATGAATCCCCAAAGGATGTATAAGAGAAATGGTAAAGAAACAAGAACCGATAGGATAAACGATGTTTTGAGATAAATCAGAAACGGCGCCATAAGCTGGATCTGAAAAAAGTGAGCATCCGGTCCTAAAACTGATTTATAGGGTTGGATGAGAAAAGTATGGATCTCGCTACCAAAATATAAAGTAGCCACCATAAAAATAGAGACCACTAAAATGGAATAGATAAGCCTTTGGCGGAGTTCCTCTAAATGGTCGCCCAGGGACATATACTTTTCCCTGGTTTCAGAACCCTCGGGCAGTGGGAGTACAGTTCTTTTTTTCCCGGCCAAGGCTTAAATCTTATGCTTTTTTCTTTTTTCCAGATTTGGATGCGCCTGAGGAGGCAGACTTTGGTTCTTCTTGAGGAAAACTGGTTTGGGTCGGTTCCTCTTCTTGTCCTGTTAAGGATTTACGAAATTCTTTGATTCCTGAACCTAAATCTTTTGCAAGGCTCGGTAGGCGTTTCCCGCCAAAAAAAAGTAACGCTAAGAAGACGATGAGTGCAATCTCCCAAGGTCCCAAATTAAAAAAAGCAATAGGTGCTTGAAAAGAAAACGGATTGGATGGCATATTTCCCTCTTAAGGCAAGAGTTATGCAAACGAATCTAGAAGCAAGCGGAATGATAGAATTCTTTAAGGTCTTGCCCAATCTATTTTCCGGTGGGGTATATTTAACAGATCCAAAATCCGGGAAAATTTTATTTTCGAACGATTTTTTTAAAAACAATTTGGGATGCCACAGATCCAATGAGGATTGTTTGGAATCCGATCTTTTGCAGTGGGTTGCAGAAGAAGATAAGGCCAATTTTCGAGAACAATTTCTCTACCCAAACAAACATTTTGAACGAGAGACTATCCAAGGCGATTACCGATTTCGGATGCCGAATGAAATTTTAGTTCGTTGGTTTCAGTTCGAAAAACGAAAGGTAAACATCCCGAAGATGGATTCCCAACTGCAAATTGTTTTTGTGCGTGATGTGACCAATGAAAAAACAAACGAAATCAATATTGTAGAACAAATTCAATTTTTTCTGGGGCTCTTTGAAAATGCATCCGTCGGAATGGCATTACAAGACTGGGAAGGTGGCTATTTTCGCATCAATCCACGGTTTACCGAAATCACTGGATATAGTTTTCAAAATTTAACGGATCTGAACATCAAGCGGATCAAAGGTGAACCTATATCTGAAGAAGAGATGGAATATTTTGGTTTTTTTAAAGAAGGAGTAGAAGAGTCCAGATTAACTAGAAAAGATGGTCGCCGAATCAGTGTTTATCGCCGAATTAGTGCTTTTCGTAATTCACAAGGAAAACCTGATTTTTATTATGTTTTTTTGGATGATGTTACTGAAAAAAAACAAATCGAGTCCTACCAATTGCATTCGCAAAAAATGGAAACGATTGGAAGTTTAGCAACCAATATAGCTCATGATTTGAATAACTATCTACAACCAATTCATGTGTTCTCTCAGTTGGGAGAAGAACAAATTAAATTAGGAAAATTTGAAGAATCAAAAATTTTGGAATATTTGGAAAAAATTAGAATGGGAGCAGATAATGCTCGTTCTATGATTCATAGGATTATTAAATATTCAAAGGTAAAAGACGAGGATTCCTCTGCAAAAATTGAGATATCATCTGTCATTGAGTCGACCATTCCTCTTGTAAATGCTGGATTACCAAAAAATGTGGAAGCTCAATTTGATTTTTACAAATCACCACTTTATACGAAGATAGATGCGGTTCGATTTTCAAAAATTCTCTGTGAATTGACTTCTGGAGGGTTACTTGTTTGGGATGATCGAAAGAGGGGACTTGTTCGGATACAGACTTCCTCTGCAGATGAATTTAAAGTGTTAGTCTCAATGGAGTTTACAGGCCTTTCTCTTCCTAGTCTCTCCGGTTTAAATACTCTAGACTTTGTCAATTTTGGTGAGGAAGAGTTTCAGTGGACAGGAATGCACTTAATCAATCGTTACGTGAAAAATTGGGGAGGTGAGTTTTATATAGAAAAACCGGAACCAATGACTGTTCTTATCCATATTTATTTACCTTTAGAAGAGGGACAAATTTTACTCGGTGCCAAGAAGACAAACGAAGAAAATAAACCAAAAGATGTTTGGTCAGTGATATCGGAAAAAGAAATTTGGATTGTGGAGGATGATGAAGCTGCTAGTGAAGCGATTTGTTTTGTTCTTTCTCAAAAACAAATTTTTCCCAAAATATTTAGAACCGCAAACTCTGCTTTAGAAAATTTAAAAAACATAGTTCCTGATTTTATATTGTCAGATTATAGAATGAGAGAGATCAACGGCCTAAGTCTCATTCGTAAAATCAAGAAGGTAAATCCAGACCTTTCAGCGGTTCTTTATACAGGAAATATGGAAGGGTTAGATTCGGAAGAATTGGATGCAGAAGGGATATTGGTTCGTTCTAAACCAATATCCGTAGATGAACTCTATGAAACGATTTTGTTATCGTTTGGATTTCTTTGATTTTTTAACTTCTTCAGCACCTGTTGTATCTTTGATGAACTGGATGAGTTCTTTTTCAATCAGTTCCTTATCGGATTTTACATATTGAGATAGTAAAACATGTGCCCCATTTTCGATTTTTAGAAGTTTGTTTTGGGGATTGTGATTTGGTCCTGATTGAATTTGATCAAAAACATGTAACATTGCAGGAACAGAGGCTACAAAATCATGTTCTGTCTCTGATTTATAGTAATACATCAGTAAGGTGGGTGCAGTAATGCGTGGAAAAGGATTGTCTTTATCTACAAATCGTTTTAGTTCCAAAAGATTTTGGATGGCACCATAATACTGATCTAAATACCAATACTTCGCCGATTCATCTTTTGGGTCGGTTTTGGAAATACGCATTTCTCCTTTGATAGCATTGATAAAAGACTTCCCCCAGTGAAAACGAAACATATGTGCAGTCGGATCATCAAAATCATAAAATGGAGAAGCAAGGATGAGGGAATCTACAAGTTCCGGATGTTTTGCTGCTAAATAAGAAGCGATGTTTCCTCCCATACTGGTTCCAATGAGGACAGTCTTTTGTCCGAGTTCTCTTGCATAAACCAAACTATCTTCTGCATCTTGGAGGTATTTTTGAAAGTTAGTATTTAGGTGGTCTTCCGGATTCGTTCCGTGCCCGGGGAGTCTTAAATAGTAAGTATTGGCACCAAAGTATTCAGATAAAAGGTTTGTAACTTCTTCTCCTTCACCACGGCTAGCACCAAATCCATGTATATAAACAATGGCAATGGGAGTTTTTTCTTCCGAAACACGAATCAGAAGTTCTTCGTTATTTGGTCTTGTATTTTCACTAGCGCTTATCTTCAGTTCGTTTTGGTAGAAGGCATCAAAATTTTCGAATTTTCTAGAGGAATCATAATTGTATTCGCCAGTAGACCAGTTGTAAGTGGATACTAGGAATGAAGATAGAATGAGAGTGATGGCAATCACCCATTTGAATATTATTCTCATCGAGGTTCTCTTGTTACGAAAGATAAATATTACAAATGCAGGATTTCTGTTTCTAATTCAAGTCAATTTGTTTGTTTTCTGTCACAAACCGACAGAACCCATCCAACTTTGGATGAAACCTGCGCCAGAAATAGCAAAAACTGCTGCTGTCTATGGAGAAATTAGAAATCCTTTTGGAAAAGACGTAGAGATTCGAAACATCGTAAGTAACCACTACAAAACAGTTGAGTTCCACGAATCCTCTTTAGACAACGAAACACAAATTGCCAGGATGCGTAAGTTAGAATATCCTATACTTCTAGAAACAAATCAAACAATCCAGCTAATGCGATCTGGTAAACATTTGATGTTATATGAAAAAGGAAATGTCTCTGGGGATTTGACATTAGAATTTCAATTTTCTAACGGGGAAAGTCGAACAGTGATTGTGGAAGAGAAAAAATGATGAAAAGAAAATTTGTCTTAATGTTGTTAGTTGGATTTGGGTTTTTTGGATGTAGTTCTGGGTTGGAATTCACTGAACTACCGATTGGTGGAAACATTGAAGCGAAAGATAAATCGGGGCAATTGGTGTCTTTTAAGTCGTTTCAGGAACCAGTTCTATTGGTTTTTTTTGGATATACGTATTGTCCTGATTTTTGTCCGAATACATTAGCAAAAATTAAAGCTGCGGTGGAACCCCTAACCGAAGAAGAAAAATCAAAATTTAAGGTGGTTTTTATCTCGGTAGACCCTGTTCGTGATTCACCAGAGACAACCACAAAGTATGTCCAATTTTATTTGCCTCAATCGGTGGGCCTTTCTTTTTCAGCAGATACGACTAATCAAATTCTAAAACAATACGCTGCCTATGTGCAAAAAACGGAAGATGGTCAAAGTTTTGACCATTCCACTTATATTTATGTATTGGATCAAAATCGTAAGACCCGAAAACTAATTAAGTCCACCGATTCTAAAGAAGTAATCACAAAATCCATACTGGCCTTAAGCAGCAATTCCGTTGAGTCGAAGTAAAGCATCGATCTCTGGATCTTTTCCGTAAAAATCGCGGAAAAGATCCATTGCATTCCCTGATCCACCTTTTTCTAAGACAGTTTTTCTGAAATGAGCAGCGTGGTCTAAGTCAAACACTCCTTTATCAACAAACGAATAGTAGGCGTTTGCAGAAAGAAGTTCTGCCCATTTATAGGAATAATATCCTGCGGCATAGCCACCGGCAAATATATGAGTAAAAGAATTTTGAAATTTATTATAAGCAGGTGGAACCACGACAGAAAATTCTTTTCTAACTTGGTCTAAAATCTCCTGAACTCTAAACTCCGTTGGTTTTTCTAGATGGATCAACATATCAAACTTCGCAAATTCGATCTGTCTTACGACTCCCATTGCCGACATAAAATTTTTGGCCTTTACCATCGTTTCTATATAAGAATTTGGGATTGGATCTTTTGTTTGATAATGTTTTGCAAAAAGTTCTAAGACTTTTGGCTCATAAGCAAAGTTTTCTAAAAATTGAGAAGGGAATTCTACGGCATCCCACTCCACTCCATTCACTCCACTCACAAAAGCTTCTTTCACGCGGGAGAGAAGGTGGTGAAGGGCATGACCCAATTCATGAAAGAGAGTGACAACGTCGCTTGGTCGTAGGAGTGATGGATGTGTTTTGGTTGCTTTAGGAAAACTAGCCACAACGAAGGCAACGGGAAGTTCTGTTTTTCCTGTTTCATCTTGGAAGTGAGGTTTCCAGTTGTGCATCCATGCCCCTCCTTTTTTTTCTGTTCGGACTTCTAAGTCCAAATACAAACGAGACCTGGTTTCTCCATCTACGACTAAGTCATAACAAAGGACAGACGGCTCCCAAACAGGTGTGGTTACTTGTTTGAATTGGATTCCTAAGAGTTTTTCTAAGAATAAAAAGGTTCCTTGGATTACCGTTTCTTTCTCAAGATAAGGCCTGTAGATTTCCTCATCATAAGAAAAGGATTCCTTTTTTAATTTTTCAGAGAAATAGGTAAGATCCCAAGGTTCTAAATCGGTGTGACCGAGTTTTTTCGCAAAATTTTTAATTTCATTTAACTCTTGCAATGCGATTGGTTTTGCTTTTTGTCCCAAATGATCTAAAAATTCAATTACTTGTTCTGGAGTATCTGCCACTTTTGTAGCCAAACTCAAATGAGCAAAAGTCGGAAAACCAAGGAGTTTTGCTTCCTTATCTCGAAGTTCCAAAATTTCCTCTATTAATTTTCCGTTTTCTGGTGCCCTTGTACAATAACCATCATAGAGTTTTTTTCTAATTTCTCTGTTTTGACCATATGTCATATAAGCAATGTAAGATGGGAATTGTAAGGTAAATTTATATGTACCATCCTCGCATTTGGCCGAGTTTTTGTCGCTTTCTGGAATTCCTTCCACATCGGATTCTGAGAGATAAAGAGCAAACGCATTGGTTGCATTTAATACATTTTGTGAAAACTGATTGGATAGGTCAGACAAACGAATTCGAATTTCCTTTAAGGCATTTTTGGTATCTGCACTGAGACCCACTCCGGACAATCGAAAATCTCTAATTTCATTTTCTAAAACTTTGACCGCTTCAGGGTTTAAGTTTGTTTCGGAAGATTGAATTTTAAGAAGGGTGGAAAAAATTTCTTCGTTTTGTCCAAGATCCGTATAATACTCACTCAGTTTTGGTAATAACCTGCTATAGATCGTTTGGCTTTCTTCGTTATTTTTTACAGAATTAAGATGAGAAATTTCTGTAACCAAGTCCCCAAGTTCTGTTTGGATTCGTTGGTAAGGTTTTGCAAAGTTTTGAAAGGTTGGTTTTTCTATTTGTAATAGAGTTTGAATGAAGTCTTTGTTCGACTCCATTTTTTCTAAAATGGAGGATTCTTTTTTAGGAAGATTTTCAGATTGAAATTCAGGAAACATAATGGCCTCTATAGTTTTAGACTCGATTTCAAATAGTTCTCTGTCAGTTTGGAAGTAGAGGGAAAGGATGCCACCGGAAAAAAGTAAAATTGTTTTCTTTGATGGGGTTTGTCATTTGTGTATGGGTTCGGTCCAGTTCCTTTTGAAACACAACCAAAAGGAGAATTTATACTTTTCCGCGATTGGTTCTGATGTTTTTCATTCTCTCATTCCCGAAAATAGGATTCCCAACCTACCTGATAGTATTCTCTATTGGAGTGCAGGGAAGTTGTACTTAGAATCGGATGCTATTTTACAAATAGTCCGTGAGTTAAAGTTTCCCTGGTTTTTGTTTTTTGGCTTCTGGATGGTTCCTCGTATCTTTAGAAACGCGATCTATCGGTTTATTGCTAAACATAGATACCAGTGGTTTGGCAAAGCGGATTCCTGTATGGTCCCTTCACCAAACATAAAAAAACGGTTTTTAGATTAATCCTTCTTCGTTTTGACAAGCCTAAGTGTTAGTTTTTTATTGCGATCATAAGCAAAAATCGAAAATGGTTCCCCTTTTGTTTCCCATTCTAGCCCAAGCCCCTTCCCAATCAAAAAATCAGATTCAGCGATCAGGAGATAACCCTTTGTTGTTTGGATTTCATCCCAGGTTATTTCTTGAATCGGCCTGTGGTAATAATAAGCAAAACTGGGGATTCCCTGATTGCCAAAAGAATGTAAGGTTTCCTCTGGAGGAACCAATGTTCTGATGATATCTGCTACCTTCTTTGTATCCATTCGTAGTTCAGAAAATTTCGGAAGAATTACAAAAGACAAAATAGCAATCATAATCAAAGAAACTGTCAGATACAACCTGTACATATAGATTTGGTTATGTTTTCTTGAAAGTTGGTCACCGAGTATGATCGCAAGGATAGGATAAGCAGATAGAGGATAAGAAGGAAGTTTACTTGCCAAACATTCATAAAAAAACCAAGAAAACCCCAGTCCCATGAGTAAAAATCGTTTCGGAGTAAAATTTGAATCAATTCCTTCCCAATTCCAAGGCAATAGATTTTTAAAGAGTTTTAAGCCTTCTGTTTTTAAATACGCAATCAATTTCCATCCATATTCATTTAAAAAAGAAAGATAAATTCTAGTCCAAGGGAAAAGTGTTATCGCAAATAACATGAGATAGGTGCCTGGAGGACCAGATTGTCCAAATACGGGATCGGTCGCTCTTCGAAAGATGTACCAATCCAACATCCATCGGATGAGAACACCATTGTCTTTTTGCCAAGAAAAATATCCCCAAAGAAGAAGAGGGAGTAATGAAACAGGTAACCATAAAAAAGGCCTCAGTTTCCACATCTTAGAACGGATTTGGTTGATACTCAAAAGAAGGACACAGGTCCCACCAAGAAAAATCAGAACAGGAGGTCCTTTTACAAGAAGTCCCAAACTCACAGAAAGCCAAAACAAAAATACAAATATTTTTTTATAGGAAATGATCCAGTGGTATAGAGATACAAAACCTAACATACTAAAGAAAACTAAAAGGGAATCTACTAAAGCAATTTTCCCGTTCAGAGGAAAATACAATGAAAAACTTAAGATGCTAAAAGCATATAATGCGGTTCTTTGTCCGTATATAATATGTGCAAGGTGGTATGTTAACAAACTTGTCCCCAAAATACAAATCGCTGGAAACAAACGTAACACCCATTCTGTAGGACCAAATATTTTAAAAAGAAAAGAGGTAATCCAGAAATGGAGAGGTGGTTTTCTATGTGGAGTAGAGTAAGGGAAGTCCATTGAGAGAAAGTCTCCTTTTTCCATCATGGATCTCGAAAAACCAGCATAAGCAGCTTCGTCTTGGTCGACCAAGGGAGAGGAATTCCCATAAAATAAAAAAACTACCAATACACAAAGTAGAATGAGGAAGGTGCGGTGGACTGAAAAGAATTTCACAGTCTCACGAGAGAAAAACCTATCAGGTTTGTCAAAGCAGAAATGAATTCTCACTTTTGTATTCATTTTGTAACAAAACTGGAATCAAATTGGAAAAAAAGATATGTAGACTTTTTTTATGCTCTTCAATGTTCCAGGATCCATTGCTTATGCAGATCATCAAACAGCAGTGCGGCCTTCTCTCTGGAAGTATAGATACGTTCTTATTTTGTTATCTTTACTGGGAATATTGATTTGCTATCAACTAGCGGTTGTTTTACTCCTTAGGAAGTCGATTGTTTTGTCAGCATCCTCCTTTCAAGGTTCAAAAATTATAAATCCTTACCAAAATTGGAATGGGGAAGGTCAGGAAAAAATATCCCTACATACCCATTCCAATGAAGTATGGTTTACCCCAGAAAGGCATACTGTAAACGAAATCCATTCCGAATACAAAAGAGAAGGTTTTGCCAATGTTGCCATCACGGATTATGGACAAGTTTCAGAGTTAGAAAACTCAGACTACATTCGCGGAATGGAGTGGGGGCAAAATTTAAAAAAACGTCACCTTCTTGCCATTGGGATTAAAAAGTCCTTTTATGATTATTTTCCTATTTATGCGAGTCGCGAAAACCTAAGTTGGGTGATGGATCGTATGAAAAAGTTAGGTGGATATGTAATTGTTTCTCATCCTAAACTTTTTGATTCATTTTCCAGAGATGAACTTATGGCAATTGATGGATTTCATGCAGTGGAAGTGTATTCACCGTTTGGCGATGATCCAAAAGTATTGGATTCACTTCTGGGACAGGGACGAAACGTACATTGTATGGCAAGTGATGATCTCCATTATTTTCCAGAAACCTCAATCAAAAAGTTTGACCAACCTTTTTGGAAAGATTTGATTCAAACTTTAGGAAACCAACGGTCAAGAAAGGGCGAGAGTTTTTTACGATATATTGTTACTGCAGAAGGTATCAAAGACCAATCTTCGGTGCTCACTGCACTCAATTTGGGATCTTTTTATTGTGTGAAAAAATTCTTCCAAGGTGCTGAAGACCCGAAGGTTCCTAAAGTGACAGTCACAAAAGACAATACCATCCAATTGAATTCAAAAGAAAGATATTTGGAGATTCGTTTTATTGGTCAAAGAGGGGAAGTGTTACAGGTGAACCCTGACACAAACAAAGCTGAATATTCTTTTCAAGAGAAAGATGCTTATGTGCGGTTGGAGATGATTTCTCTTACGGGTTCCATCCTCTCCAACGCCATTTACAGAAGTAATTAATTTAAATTTTTATCCTTATTTGAATTTTAGGTTTTGGTCGCCACCATCAAAGGCATCCAAAAACGTTTTTGATGTGTCTTCATATTGTTTGACTAGTCCTATACTGGATTGTCCCACGTTTTGGTTCAGCGCGACAAAGGTCCGAACGAAGGCTTCATCCACAGACATAAAGTCGGAACCACCGACTGTGGGACTTGGGTAATCTGACGGAACTTCTCCCGCGGTGAGTTGGTCTGTTACATAACCATTGACATTAAAAATTCCGTAAGATAATTTTGCCCCCGCATAGGATAAGTTGCAGATGGTTTCATGTTTTGTTGCCGCCGTTGTGTAAGTTGCTTTGGCAGTCGTTTGGAAGGGGGAATCAAACTTTTGCATATAAGCTAGCACATAGTAAAGATTGTCTGTGGACGTACCAAGTTGACTATTGCATCGATTCTTCAAGTCATCAAGTGCAGTGGCATTGGCTGGATTCAGGTTTTTTAGTTTGGTAAAACTCAAACGAACGACAGAACGAAAACAAAGTTGCCTACCTGCATCCACTTCGGTTAAAACCACTCTTCCGTGTTTGCTAATCCAAGCGGCATTTTCAGGACCATTCCTCCACGTATACGTTTGGAATTTGGTTCCATACACAGATTCATTAGCTGTATAACTTTCCGTGATGACATCTCCTACCGTGGCAAATTGGGGACTTCCAAAATCAACCAACCGGTAATATATCAAAGCACCATCATTTCCAAGAGTGGTATTTGGATCATCGAAAAACAACTGTAAGGAGGGAGTGGATGCTCCAGTTTTTGTAATTTGAAAAAAATGATTAAAGTCTTTTGTTCCAGTATAGGCTGTAGAACTTACCCCCGTCGTTGGTGTACTGATTTTGATGGTAAGGGTTGCCGAACCAAATCCATTTAAGTTGATATTGGTTAATACATCATTACGCGGAGCTGAGTTATTGAAATATCCTGCATTTTTTAAACCAAGGATGAGATTGTCAATGATACCAGAGTTGCCGCGTGCCCAAGTAGCGGACTGGCGAACAAAACCCCAGTTATCAGCATTCGTCGCTGACCAAAGTTTTTCTGAACCGAATCCAACCTTGATGGCCCCTCCCAAAATTTGACTTAGGTTTACGTTCGGGTCTAAACGAGTGAACTTATTGAAATCAGAAACCTGGAAACTCATTCCGAGAAAAATCAGTATGTATAAAATTTTTTTCATGGTTTACTCCGCGATTCCCTTCGGAATACAGATGGTAAATCCTGACTTTGGTCCTGAGCATCCTGCCGATTGGTTGTTTGCCCAAAGTAAAAGTAAGAAGGCATTTAACATGTCTTCGTCTTTCTTCTCTTTTTTGAAGAGTGAACAAGTGACGAGTGTTGTGAGTCCTAAAAGGGCAACTGATTGAATCAGAAAACTTCTCATACATAGGGATCAGAATCTGTATGAGATGTTTTTGCAAGAAATTATCTAGAGATGATTTGGTATTCCCATTCCACTACAGGGCTTTGTTCGATGGATGCCGTTATGGTTTGTGGAATGACCATAGACCGAGCCGTGGTCTTTGTGCCAGTGACAGCGGGAGGTAGGATTTTATAAAATGAATCTTCCTTTTTGCTACGGAGTTGGAACTCTTTCCATTCTTCACGAGAAGCAAAGGCACGAATGCGGTCTTTGGAAGGGGGGGAGGAGGCTTTAAACGAAATTCGTTTATCAGGTATCGTCACTTTGTCACCCTTGCGGATAAAGTTATCGATTTGATATTGGTTCGGGAAAAGTAAAACGGGTTCCCCTTTCTGGTTGTCAGGAACTAATACTACATAAACGAAATTGTCCTCAGCGGACTCAATTTCAAAACGTATAGCTTCCCCTGCCACATAAGTGGGTTTTAAAGAATTGATTTTGAGTTGGGAGTTGGATCCTGAACCTGTTTCCGAGAGTGCTAAGTAGATATTTTTTTTGTCTAAAAAACCAAGAAAGTCGAAAACCAAAGTTTTAGAGAGACTGTCGGGAAGGGAGTTGCGATATTCTAATTTTTGGTGGAGCACATCCACAAAGGAAATCACCGCCTGTCCATCTTCTGTTGTGATGAGAGCCAGTTTATCTACATCAGTAAGTTTTCGCAATGCCTCGGCCGACTTTGGAGAAGCAATTCCTTCTTTATCAAATTCCCAAACACTCGACTCAAAGTCTTGTAAAGGAAGTGAAATCAGTCCACGCCCAGTCGTTTGGATTTGGTCTTTCATAAAATCACGAAGGAGTAGGGCTTCCGCAGTTTGGTTGGTAACCTCCACCGCTATTTTGTACACAGGAAGCCTTCCTATCCGATCCGATGAAAACAGGGAAAGAGATAAAAAGGCAGTTAAGATCCAAAATTGTTTCATCATTCTTCCGTTTTACCTTTGTAATCATTCATCAACTGATCATTTTTTTCATATTGTTCTTTGATTCGTTGGTAGTTTTCTTCTTTAATGGCTTTGAATTCTTGGAAAATTCGCATTTTCTCTTTTACAAATTCATCTAAAATCTGCTTTTTCAACTCTTTGCCGGAGACAAGAACCTCTTCATTTTCTTTCACGAGAGTTTCTTTTCCCTTTTTGTCTGGGCTTACGGCAACGGTTCCTTCGTTCACATAAACCCCCGTTTCCACATTGCTCAGTTCGTCATCACTTCCACCTATATCTGGGGCAGCCGCTAAAAACTCAGTCCCTCTGACACCTGCAACAAAACTTGGATTAACAACACTCAGTTGGTTTTGGCTTGGGACACCTGGAGTTTGTTTGTGTGCTTTTACAAATAACTTTCCACCGACTAACTTCAAAGTAGTGGATTTGGATTTTGGATTGAGTAAGTCTTCAATTTGGATAGAAGAAAACTTGGCGAGGCGGACTGTGGCTTGTGTTGCTAGTTGGATTTCACAGGTTCCGTCTTCCGTAGTGATGGTATCTCCTTTTTTCAGGATACTTCCTAATTTTACCGGTTCTTTGGCTTTTTTGAAACGTGGTCCCGAAAGGTAATTTTTTCCCTGGATGAAACTAACGATCCCCACTTCTTCCGCCGAAAGCGTGGCAGTGAAAAAAAGAAATAAAACGGACACAATGAATCGAATCATGCCACTTTTATAAACAAACTCTCCCTACTTACAAGCCAAAAAACTAAAAAAAAAATTCAAAAAATCCACTACAATCTCAGAGTAGGGGTACCAAAATCCAAATTCGTCACCTATCTTCTGATATGTGGTATAAATCTTGGGTTCTCTGTTTTTTTCTTGGATTCCTTTTCGATCCCATGTATGCAGAGGGCAAATTATTATGGGAAGATTGTATTTGGATTGGAATGGAACGTAATGGTAATTTGGGTTTGGAGCAAATTCGCTCTGAAATTTTTCCCATCCTTACTAAGGACAAATGGAAACAATACCTTCCCAAATTAGGCGTGCATTATTTTGGAATCTTTTCTAAAAACCAAGAACAAATCGATCAGGAATATCGCGATGTTCGTCTGCAAATCCAACAACTTCTTTACGATGGAGGAGAAACCGAAAGGGAAAAACAAAAAATAGAAATTCGAAGACTTATCCATTCGGAAGAAAAAAAACTTTTACGCGAAAAAGTTTTTAAATCGATATCTTTATCTTATTTTAACTCAGTAAAACAAAACTTAGTTGAATCAATTTACCAACTCAGGTCGGAACGTTTTCTTTGGGAGGAGAAAAAACGAAAAAAAGAAAGTGAACTTGGTCTTTCACCAAAAGGAGATTGGGAATGGCGAAAGGTATGGGAAGTAGAATTTCAATCCAAAAAGATTCATTCCGATTCGGCAAAGAAACTTGCTCATTTGGAATTACAACAAGCGATGTCTTTAGAGCCAGGTACAAATATAGTTTTGGAGAGGGGGCTCACGGAACGAATTCGATTATTTGATCCATATTTAGTCAAAAACTCTGCCGACAAAAACCATCCCCTTAGAAAAAAAGCCAGGTTACAAATGGAACTGGCTGAGCTCGATCAGGAAAGTTTAGAGAATGATTGGAAACCTAAACTCATACTCGGAGGATATGTTGGTAAAAATGGAAATACAGGATTCCCTTTACAAAATGAAATTTATGGATTGAGTTTTGGGGTTCAGGCCAATTTAGGTGGAACCAGTTTTCAAACCAATACACAAAATGGAATCCAGTCAGAAGGAAATGGAATTCAAAGAATTCCCGGATACGGCCCGCAACCAGTTGGTCCCGGAGAAAATTCATTCCAAAGTGGATCGATTGGTCTTTTCGATGATATAGGCCGGAATAAAAAAATCTTTGATTCTAAAATGAGTTTGTTACAAGCCAAGGCGGAGTGGCAACAATCAGAGATTTTGGTATTGAATCAAATACAATCCTCGGAAATTAAGCTAAATGAAATTTATCGTAAATACAATCTGTATTTAGAAAGTACGAAATCCATTTTATTCCAACATCGATTGAAAAGGGAAGAACTAAACCAAGAAATCATTTCAGAAATCGAATACTTAAAATCAGAAGAAGAGGTCTTTGTTCGTTTCGAAATCCTGTTAGATCATTACTTTCAATATCTAACAACTGCCCTAGACTTAGTTTTGTTACTCGGCGAAGATCCGTTTGATAATAGGTATTACAAACTTGAATCTAAAACATTTCCCAGTGATCTTACGATGATCATAGAACATTGGAAACAGGATGATCCATTAAAAAGTAAAAAAATAATCGGACCAAAAACAAAAAAAGCATACCCATTCTTTATGGAGGATCCATATGAAACTCGTTAGATGGAATTTTTTTTGTTTAATTCTGTTAATCAATTGTCATTCCCGGTTTGGTTCCATTCAGGACCTGCTTGGGATTTTACAATGGGAAGATACTCCTAAAATTCTGTCTATTTCTCCTTCCTCCGATAGTATGAATGTAAAACCCGAAACGGATGTTTCAATACTATTTAGTCATCCCATGTCCATTCAATCTTGCATTTCTGCTTTTTCATTGGAACCACAAGTAAGAGGTGTTTTTGAGACTAATGATTTCAGTTTGAAGTTTATTCCAAAAAGTGAGCTACCGTCAGGTGGTTATGTAATGAAAGTTACAAAACAGTGTGAAGATAAAAATGGAAAGGATTTGGACCGAGTTTATACAATTCCTTTTCGTGTAGGAGAAAAGGAAACTCCAGAACCACCCGAATTGGATTCTTTCGTCGTATTGACAGGAACCGAATCGGAATGTTTGGCTGGTGGGAACTCCGCAGAGATTAAGTTAGGTGAAATAGTTTCCGTTTGTTCAGGGATTCCTGGACCACCTTCCCTTCAGGTTCGTTTCACAAAAGCGATGAACCAAAAAGAAGTAGAATTGGGGTTAAGAATCGAACCATCACTTTCCTATCGTTTGGAATGGGATAACCCATCTCAATTTAGAATTGTACCTGATACTACTTTGCAACCAGAGACAAGATACCGTATATTATTTCCGAAGGGAATACACGCAAGCGATGGCGCTGAACTTAATGAAACGATACAACTGAATTTTTTAGTTGGGCCTGACTTAAGTGATCCAGAGGTAATTGGCTTTGGTTTAGAATCGCAAAATTGTGGATTAGGAATCCAAGAAATAGGATCGATATCGGGAGCTCGTTGGGATTCTAATTCTTGTTTTTGGAGCCGGGGCCTACCTATATTAAGTCCTTACTTCTATCAGTTTCGAGGTGGCGATGATGGCAGTGGGAGTTCTGGTGCTAACTTTGCTTGTGCCGATGTGGATACAGATAATTTTCGTATTTTCTTCAATCAATACATGGATACAACTTCTGTGATTGGTGCAAGTAAGTTATCAAAAATCTCGCCACCTTCGACAAACATTCGTTTGTCGACTTGGGTTTGGTCAAATTGTCAAACTACTTTTCCTTTTGGATGCAGAGAGTTAACTTATTCTTATGCAGAAAGTGAAGCTAGTTGTAACGGTTCATTATTTGGAAATATAGCAACAGGTGGAGATTTTAATCTATCGGCATCAGCCCTTTCTCCAAACTTTTATCCGTATTATGAATTTCGATTGGAACCGGAAGCAAAATCTATTTCAGGAAAACGTATGAAAGTTGGATTTGTGATCCAGCTGGAGGCAAAATGAAATATTCGTGGATACTGATTCCTGTTAGCTTGTTATCTTGCTTTTTAGATACTCACCAATTACAAAAAGTAACTTATCCATTACCGAATGGCGAAAAGATGCTTTTTGTTAATACGACCTCTCCCTCTTTTTATGATTCTTATGAAGATGTAAGAGATGCCAATCATCTGATTTCTGAAACATTAGAGGAGTTGGGATACTCTTTAGTGATTGGTGATAAAGTGTGGGAGGATCCACAGATAATGACTGTGGCAAAAGATAACATAGAATTGTTTCAGAAGAATTTGAAACCAGAATGGATAGAAGAGCGATCAAGAATTCAAATTTGGAAAGAACGGGCGACTTCAGTAGGTGCTAATGGCATATTTTTATTAAGGTATCACTTTTCTTTAGAAAATAAAACCAAACGAATCCGAATGCTTTGTATCCGTTTTGAAAAAAATGAAATCATTCGTTTTGACTGGAATTGGAATCCTGAAGTTCCGATTCCCTTCTATGAATCCATTCGATATAGGAAAGAGGTGCAAAAGTGAATAAAAGATACACGTTAATGTTGGCGATTTTTGTTTATCTTTCTTGTGCAAAACCATCGCCTGATCAATCGGAAATAAAAATTTTGAAGGATGCTTATCGTTCTGGCCATTTAGCAGTCGTAATGTCTATATTAAAAGAAATTCAGGATAAGCGAAGTTTTGTAGGTGAAGAAGAGGTTTTGTTTGCAAAAACTTTGTTTTATCAGGGCAACTGGAAGGAGTTTTTTTCTTTTTGGGATTCAGTCCAAAACAAAACTCCCGAAATTGTTTTACTCTATTTTAAAGCAGTGCTTATTTCAAAAGAACCAGTTCCAGTTTCTACAAACGATGAATTTAAACTGGTGGAATTATTGCCTGTATCACCTGAGGCTTGTTTGTTGTATTTAAAATTTACTAAAGACAAAAATAAAATTCATGAAAAGAAACTTTTTTTGGCCCAGAGCAAACAATTTCAAACCCATTTGGATAGATTACATTTGGAGTTGGGTGAAAAAAGATGAAAATGATTGAATTGTTTCAATGGATGAGTAATAGAACTATTTTTCGAAAAAGAATGATTACTAATAAATTAGAGGAATTGTATAAATCTCCTTTTTCTTTTTTATTCCTTTATCTCTTCCTCTATGGATTTCATTGTATCTGGAATTGGTCTGAGTTTATGAGTTTCAATAGGAGTTTGGAATTGGATGCTATTCATTCAGGAAAACAGATTTCCCTATGGAGTTTGTATCCATTTCAAATAGTAATTGTTTTGTTAGTTTTTGTTCTGTATTGGTTCATTTCATTTAGTATTATTTTTTTCTTTTCTTTAGGGGAAACTAACAAAGAAATATTTAGAACCAAAAATTTGCCGTTTTTTATGAGTCTTGTCCGACAGTTCTTCTTATTTGTTTGTTTGCTCTTTGTTGGAAACCAAATATTGGGACTACTGCAATACTTGGAATTTTATTCAGTATTAGTTGTTCTGTTTTGGTTTAGTTTGTTTTTGCTTTTTATCATCAAAAATGGTGATTTATATAGGAGGTTGTTTGTATCAGCAGATCATTCTACTTCTTTTTTATCACATAGTCTCGGTTATGTAAATCCGATTGTTTGTGTTTTTGTAGTTCTGGCATTGGCAAATGTATGAAATTAAATATAATGGTTGGATGGAAAAAATGGATTCAGAATCTCCTTGTAATCGGAATTTTTTACGTAATTTCGTCAGTATTATATACCCTTTTTTCTACATTGTATACCAGGAATCGATTTCCGTTACTTGCAAAATTATTTTATTTTCCTAACTATTGGGAAGTTCTGAATGAAGTTTCCGCAACGGAACCACCAAAACAAAGTTTGGTGTTTCAAAAACCTCGTATATTGGAAGAAAATAAGGTAATAGAATTCCCGGCTGTCGTGGAGCCCACAAAAGAAATTCAGTTACACAATAAACAAAGTGGTCGAATTCGAAAAATATATGTTGAGGAAGGTAGTATTGTTAAAGAAGGACAAATTTTATTGGAAATCGATGATGAATTGTTGCGATTGGAATCCGAAAGGCTTCGTTTATCCGCACAAGTTTCTGAATCAAATGCGGCCATTGCCTTGGAGAAATGGAAACTTGCAGAGAAACAGGTTGATGTAAAACTCCGAGAAATTGATAAAAAAACAGAATGGATTGAGTTGGCGGAAAAGGAATGGAATATAAGTAAAGATCTTAAAGAAAAAAAGATCATACTTTGGAAACAAGGTTTTGTTTCTTTATCAGAGATTGAAAAACTAAAACAGGAGGAACAGTCTAAAGAAACCCAATATAAAAACTTAATTCGGGATCGGGAAAACTTATTGTCAGGAATGAATTTAGAATTAGATACCGAGGATCTTGGTTTTGAAGAAAGGTTAAAAATTTGGAGAAAAAAGAATACTTCGCTCGAAAAATCAGAATATGAATTAGCTCAGTCACATCTTAAAATCATCAAAAATCAGATTAAATCGAACGAACAATTATTATCTGAAACAAAACTGAGAGCTCCTAAATCAGGAAAAATTTTAAAAATACAAATCAAAGAAGGGGAATTAACTACCCAATCTCCAGTGATGCTTTTGATGGAGAAAGGCGAGTTATCAGCGGGATTCCAAATTGGAGAATCAGATCTATCTTATTTCACACCCGGTAAGGAAATTCTCTTTCTTCCTTCCTTGGATCAATTGCCAGCTATCAGAGGTAAGTTGGACCAAGTAGGAGGTTTTTTGGATCCAAGATCGCATAGTATTGGAATCAAAGTTAAATTGGAGATAAAAAACAATGATATTTTGCCTGGAATGTTTGGTTTGGTTCAAGTTAAACTTCCTGACACTATAGAAAAAGTTATAATCCCTTTATCTTCGCTTCATGGCAATGAAACCAGTGGTTTTTATGTGAATGCAAAGGGAAAAGAAGGCGAGATAACCAAACGATACATTCAATTTAAACCATATTTATTAAACGAACTAGAAATTCTATCTGGTCTTTCCTCAGAAGACGAAGTTGAAACTAGTTTAGCTTTATGAAACTTGAAAATTACGTTTTTTCCCTGTTTAAACACAAACGTTTGTATTGGGTTTTGTTCTTTTGTTTTTTCTTGGGTGTAATTTTTAGACTTCCTGAGTTGGAGATTTGGTTATTACCTAAATTAACGCCAATGCGTTATTATGTGGTAACAGATTATCCGCATCATTCGGCAGAAGACACTGATCTTTCCGTGAGTGTTCCTATTTCTGAAATGGTTTCTTCTGTAAAATCTGTCAAACGAATCAGAACCGATTCAGAACATGGAAAGTCAGTCGTTCAAATAGATTTAGAGTTTGGAGCCTCAAATCTTGAGTTTAAAGATCAGTTGTATCAAACAATTTTAGAAATGAAAGATAGACTCCCGCTAGGTGCTCGGGCACCGCGGTTGTTACAAGGAGAGATGAAAGAGAGACCATTTATAGAAATATTGATTCCGAAAGGAGATCGAAAAGAATCAGATAGTTTTAATTTTTCTTTGCAACAGTTGGTGTTTCAATTGGAAAGAATCTCTGGTGTCACCGAAGTCCGCATAAAAGGAGAGCCAAAACATTCATCATTTATTTCCTTAAAATCTCATGTTTTGGATGTATTTCCCATTACTGTTCGTGATTTGGAATCACAGATACACGCGGCAATACGCGGAGGATCTCTTGGTAAAATAGAGGGATATACAAAGGATACAGAGTTAAAGTTCGCATCCCAAGTAAAGAATCATGAAGACCTTTTCGAATTTCCCATTGATTTAAGAGATGGTTATTCCGTAAATCTTGGGCAATTAGCAACTATATTTGATTCAGAATTGCCAAATGAAAAACTCACTCGACTTGATGGAAGAAGTTCTGTTTACTTAGCACTCTTTACGGATCCAACAGCGAATCCTTTAAAAATATCTTCGGAGGTTCGGAAGAAATTACAAAATTTAGATTTAACTCTCTCCCCATTTATATTTTTTGACGCATCCAATGAGTTACGTATTCAGTTAAAACAGTTTGTAATTAATTTAGTGTGGAGTTTGTTATTTGCTTTTTTGTTTTCTTATCTACTCTATCGGAGTTGGGTTCCGGCCTTTATTTTATTAACTTCAGTAGTATTCTCGCTTTTACTCTTTTTCCATTTGGTTTTGTTTTTTTCTATTTCAATCAATTTACTTAGTTTAGGTGGTATTTCTGTTGGAATAGGTATGTTATTTGATGCAAGTAACTTGGTCGTTTTCTCGATTCGTAAAAAATTAGAAAATAATATAATTCTGAATTCCGTCACAAAGGGTATTCGGTCGGTTCTTATATCATTATTTTCTTCTTCGTTAACAACGATTGTTGTTTTTATTCCTCTTTTGGTATTTCCACTGGAGTGGAATAGTTTCTTTTATGACTCCGGGATTTGTATTGCATTGTTAGTATTTTGTTCTTTTATTTCTTCTTTATGGATTGTTCCATTAGTCATTATCTCCTTTGCTGAATCATTAAAAGGTGCCGATCTTAATCTTACATTCGAGAGTCTGTTATTTTTAAAATATGAAAAATCTTATAAAATATGGGAAGGTTTAAATAAAAACAAGATAACTCTGGTTATATGTATTCTGGCTTTAGTTTCTTCCATCGGTTTTGGTTTCCATTGGCAGGTATTTCCGAAACAACCGAATATTGGTTTCTCATTGCTATTGGCACCCAAAACCACACTTTCATTGACAGAAGAATTAAGTGTTGTTCATGAATTACAAACTGAGATTCAAAAAATAAATCCAAACCATCCTAGTCTCGTGGTTCCCAGGGAAGGATTCGATCCAAAAAAACAAAATCCAAATCAAGCGATTCCTATTGAATGGAAACTGCTTGGATTGAAAAAACAAAAAGAATTGGAATCAATCCTTTCTGAACTACTTTCAACTAAAAAATGGGATTGGAAATTGGAGCCAATCGAATCTCAAGTGGCCATTGCTTTGCCATTTCTTCCGAAGGATTCTATTATTTTTTTACATGAATCTGCTCATGAATTACTAAAGGTTACGAATCAATTTAATGGCATTGCAAGGGAACTTGGATTTGCTGGAAGTTTGAATTTTTCCCCAAAACAAATCATAATGGAAGAGTGGTATCGTAATCAAATCCCAATTCCTGAGTTGATTCTTAACGAAGACGACTTAATGCAGAGAGTTCTATATAAGGGAAATCAATTGTTCTTGGGAACCATTGGAGAAGCAAATAAAAGAGATTTGTATATAGGGATAGATTCTTCGAATTTCGATTTTGTTGGGATTCCAGATTCCAAAAACATTCGTTTCAAAACAAAAACTTACGAATCCACTTTTATCGGATCTCTTTTTACTTCAAAAAAAAAGGATAGTTACACTGAATATCATCGGGAATCAGGTTTATTTTATAATGAATGGGTAGGAGAATCGTTGGGCATTGATTCAAACCTTTTTAAGAAAGAGGGCGGTTTGTCTGTGGTGTTTGAATCAGCTAAAAAAGAAATTCGTAGGTTTTATTTAATTCTTATACTTTTATTTCTCCTTTCGTTTGTATATATCTATCTAACTCTCGTCGGAATTTACGAATCATTCTTAATTCCTTGTTTTTATCTGGGAATATCTTTATTGTATCTGGCGGTAACAGTTGCTTCTATTTTCATTCTCTTTCGGGAATTTCATTTAGGCCATTATATAGGTTTAATTATTTTATTGGGTTTGTCTATAGATAGTATTTCTTTGTTTGGTGAGAAATGGATGGAATTTCAAAAAGAAGATCCAAATGAGAAGAAAATAGAAGATTCTTTTCGTTGGTTGATTTTGCCGATAGGTCTGAATTCCGGGACAACTTTAATGGGAATTTTGCCAGTGATTTTATTTGGTGTTCCAGGTTCTGAATTTTCCCAAACAATCGCATTGACAATGTTTGTTGGCATACCGATTTCTGTTTTCTTTGTTTTTTATATCTATCCAGTTTTATTTCAAAAGTATATGGAAAAAAATATATGAACCGAAATTGGATTCGATTTTTCCGATTCCGGCTTTTGGCTATTGTATTATTTTTTCTGTTACTTTCCATTTTTTCTATCGATAGACTTGTATTTGCTGAAGAAGTGCCTGTTTCTAATAACGAAACCTTACAAATTACGACTCTTTGGCCCAATAAAACAGCCCTGCAAATAGAGGAAAATATAACAAAACCGTGGGAACAAATTTTAAAATCGGTTTCAGGATATAAAAAAATCGAATCTATTTCGGAAGTAGGTAGTTCTCTGATTCACTTAGAATTAGAAGGAGGATTTGAGAAACAAAGTTTAATTCAGACAATCCGAAATGAATATCTATTACAAAGACAGAGGTTTCCGGAGGATTCTCTTTTCCCAAAAATTAAACTTGGTAAATTAGAGGGTGATTATATAATTATTTTGCAAAAAATTAAGGAGGGGCCTGAAAAAAACAGAAAGGAATTGGAACAAAAAATACGTAATATTTCTGGATTAGAATCGCTTATCCACTATTCGCATAAAGAAACTGAGATGGTAGTGCAAGTTCATTCTAATTGGATCCATGCAAAAGATTCCCCTTCTTTATCAGAAATTTTTACTACGATTCGAAATTACCATTGGGGTTTTGGTTTTGATCCTTTGAATCATATTTGGTTTCAAAAAGATTTTCCTATTCTGCCTGAGTCATTTTCTAAATTGGAAATTCCATTTCGATTGGGAGAAGGATTGAAGTTTTCTACTTTGGGAAAAGTTACTTTAGAAGAGAGAGAACTACGGCACGGAACAAGGATTAATGGTCTTAGCTCAGAGACAATGATTTTGAAAGCTGAGAACAATATTGCGCTGTATGGTCTCACCTCGGAGTTGAAAACTTTATTAAATAAATATAATGATTGGATTTTGTTATATTCTAGTCATCAGGATTTAATGAATGATTGGTTCCGGTTTTTCATCATTTTCTTTTCGGTGGATTTTCTTTTGGTTATTTTTGCTTCTTATCTTGGATTGGAAGGTACAAAACTTCCCATATATTTCTGCGCTTATTATACATCCCTTCTTGTTTTTCTTGGTATATGTGTACTCTTGGTTATTCCTATTGGCAAAGTTTTTCTTTTTTTATTTATTTTATGGAAATATTTATTTGCCATTTTTTCGTTAAAAAGGTTGGGGCCTTGGGCCAAACAGTCGATTTATTCCTTTTTTATTTTTATTCTATTTATTTACCTGGACTGGATTCCAAAAATTTTTGGTTTTATTTTATTATCAAATGTTTTCTTTTTTATATTCATTTCATTCTTAAAAATACTTTATAATCCTTTTATTAGAATCCATTGCCCTAAGTTTCCTTTGTTTGTCTTAGATTTGAATATTTCTTTTTTTCGGAAATATTGGAAAGGATCGAATGCTCCCAGATCATTATTTCAAATATTTTTAGTATCTATTTTCCTTTTTATCGGTTTTGTCTTTGCAATCCATTCTAGTGTTTCATTGCATCCACTAAGAATTCCCGATGGATCCATACAAATGGCAAAATTGGAATTTCCAACATCAATCCCTGAGCAGGAATCTCTTCGCATCACCAAACAAGTAGAAGATACATTATTAAAAAGACAAATTACTGATTTATTAGTGGTGAAGCAGAATCCATCGAATGCTGATTTTTATTATCGTTTGAACGAGAATGGACTTGAAAAAGGATTGAATGATTTACCTACCGAATCTGGGTATTTTCATACTTTGAGTGCGTCTGAGGTTAGCGCAGGTTATATCATTCGATTTTCAAATGCAGATACGCAAGTGTTAGAAAATTATATTCTCCCTCTGGTTCCCTGGTTACGTAATTTCGATGGAATTTCTGAAGTGGTTTTGTGTTTTCAGCCTTCTGTCGAAGGGCTTGAATTAATGGCTCCTGCTATGTTTAGAAATTTATTGAGATATGGTGTTGCTGATGCAGTAAGGGAAAGATCTTTAGATTTGCAATCGGCGATTGTTGGTAGGATGTTAATTAATGAAAGGTTAACGGACATTCGTTTCACTGTAGAACAAAGTAAAGATTTGGACCGATATAAAGAAAAAGGAATCAAATTACCTACGGGTATTACTTTGTTTGATAAATCCTTTTCTCGTTATCACGAAATTAAAACTCCAGGTCGAATTTACCATAAAAATGGTGATACAAGTTTGGAACTTTTAATTAAAGGTAATAATATTCAGTGGGATGAACTAAAATCCAGAATCAATCAACTCTTAAGTATTGGACCTGTCAGACTCACTGAAATTTTACCGCAGAAGAATTCGGAAATGAATTATCGTCCCATATTTTTATTTCTTTGGATCTTTGTGTTTCTATTTCGTAAAAAATCTAAAATACATTGGTTTTTGATGATAAATCTTTTTTTACTCCTTTGGAAAATGCAGACGTCGCTTTTCAGTGATGAATATTTATTATTTGGAACTCTGTCTATTGCACTTGCTGTTTTTCTTTTTTGGACAAAGGACTTTTTGTTTCGTTTAGGAAAGATAATTCCTCTCATCTTTTTAGTTTTAATCTCCTATTTATTCCCAGGAGAAGGTGGGAAATTCTTTTTTGAGGGATTGTCCCTTCTTCTTATTTTTTTTGTGATTCAAGATAAAATATTTATTATTGGGAGGTTTTTTAAAACCAACACTTCTTTTTGATACCTTAGAGAGTTGAGGTTCTCTATGTTTTCTCAACTTTTTTCTTTTCGAAATTTATTTATCATATCCTTATATATTTTAATTTCTGCTCTTTTTACGTTCACGATTTACGCCCAGTCTCTTTCTGAAACTTGGAACCCACCTGTTTACCAATCTTCGGATTATTCTGAATTTTATGGGGGAGTTTATTTTTCAAATTCTTTGGAAGAATGGGATTATAAAGTGGAAGAGGTTTTATACCAATCAATCAGTCAGTGGAAAGAATCCGCTGAGATAATGGTAGAACAAATGTTAGCTTTAGAGGATGGATCAGATGCTTTTATCGCAAATGAAGGATATTTGGATGAAAGAAGGAAGTCATTATTTTCTGAAGTGACAGTCCTCTATTCCGCATGGGAAAGGGAGTTGATTGATGATTATTTCGATAATCGTAACTCTTTTTTACATAAATTAGAAACGGGTAAAGTGGATTCTTTATACTTCCAAAGAATTGGCCAGGTATCAATGTATGAAGAGTACACGAAAGAAGAACTAAAAACCACTGAAAATAGAAATAGAATTTTAGAATCAGCCAAAGAATGGGAATTTCAGTGGAATCAAACAAGACAAGTCGGTTTGGATGCATTTTCCAATTCCTTTACAGAATTGGAAAATGACTATCAGGCGTACATTCAATCTTTAGCAGATACGGAAAATCGTTTTTCAGATAACTTAAGTGCCATTAATTCTTATAAAGAAACAATTAAAACTGCGTTAAGGGAAATGATTTCTCAATTACAGCTGGGTTTAGATTCAGAGTGTTCGGTAAATACTGGATGCCAGTATAAAAATTTTGATGGAAGTTTTAACGAAGCTGGGAAGTTATTTTCGAAGTTTATTGGAGATCTTTCTCTAGAATTAAATGGTCCAGGAATTGATCCAGATTCTATCCTAACTCTAATTTCCACAAAAATCAGAGATTTTTTATCTGATGAGTCGAATAAGGCATTTTCGGAATACTTGCGGTTTGAGGATCAAATTTATACATACCAAACCGGTTTTCAAATCAACTTGGATCAAACCAAATCAAAGTTTGATTTGGGAAGTGCACAATGGAATCTAAGGCATCAATCATTTTGGCAACTTTCTTCAGACAAGCGTTATGAAAATTGGTTGGCTGGTGGGCCCGGCGAAATCGGAAATTTTGGTCGTGTTTATGATCCAGAATTAAGAGCAATATTTCAATCAATCCACAATTCTAATTATCAAAGTTTGACCTCTCTTATCAATGGAAGATTAGGTGATGGTAGAAGTGTCCAATCTATCATTGCAGCAAATTTGTATACCGATGCTTATAATTTTATTAATAACGAAAATTTCGGCGGTTTTTACGTTCCTTTTGACAAAGCCCATCATACAACCGGAAATTTATTGTTAGATGGAAGGGACAAGTATGGGATTTGGATAGCGCAAAGAGATTTTTCAATGTCAGACCAAAAAAGGGTAGAGCTTCAGATGGGTGCCATCGGTTACTCCGTTCTTTATGAAATGTATGATGATAATTCTTACCAAACATCTTTATACTGGAATAGTAACTATTCTCAGTTAGGTGGACAGAGAGATCATTTTCAGAATACATTGCTTCCTGCAGTTTCCCATTGGGAAACGAAAGTAAAAGAATATTCGGATTTTTATGAAAATTGGAAAGATAATCGAGAAGATTTAATCGCTGATGCTAAGGCAAAACTGGAAACCAATAGAATGGATTTGGAACGTTCTAAGGAAGATTGGTTACAGCGTCTTGATGAGGAGAAACGAAACGGACTTAGATCTTGGACAGATTTATATAAAAATGGCGAAGGCGTTGAGAGCTCTTCACCCAACATTTCCTCTTGGTCCCCTTCTAACAAGTGGAATCCGTTTTATAACGAAAAACTTTCTGAATTTAAAAACTTAAGTATATTTGATGGTTCAACAGAAAACATAACAATTGGTAATAGTAGTCTCATTCATGAATTACAAAGAAGTATTGTCGGTGTAGGTCAATATGCATCAGTTCTTCAGATGAATCATGATTTAGAAGAATTAAAGAAGTCAGAACAAAACAAGCTTATTAATCAAATGGCCTATGAAATTCGCTGGGATTCTTTAGGCGGAAGAGAACTTTCCAAAGAAGAGAAAATTTTACTTGGAAGTTATGATGTAACACAACTTTCAAAAGAGGAACAAACACGATTCGGTTCCTGTTATGAAGATCCAGAAGAGACTCGCTGTCAGTCATTATTGAAAAAAGAATACGATACTGTAGTTGATACAAGGAATGGAGTCCTTACTTTAAAAAAAGAAATACATAATGGTTTGCTTGCTGGAAAAAATTCTGACGGGCAATACAATGCTGGAAAAATGGAAGACGTTCGCCATGTTCAGTTGAGTTCGATAGGGAAAATACAGTTAGCCAAAACAGATGATTTTTTTAAGATCTGGGATGAAGAAGATTGGGCATCGTTATACCAAAAGAAATCAGATATCGCTGATTCCTTTTTAACAAATTCTCTGCAAAAAGATAAACAATTTATCAATTCGAATTTAGTTTCGATCCAAGAGAAAGATAATCGAAATAAAGCATTGTATTTAGAAAGAAAGGAATCACAGGAAAATGCAGATTCAATTTTTCAAGAATTGGCCATTGCTTATTTAACGGGAGGTGCTGCAGGCGTAAAAGCCTCCTTAAAGGGAAAATTGGAATCGACAATTAACGGTGAATTGGCGAAGGCTTGGGTCACAGCTACAGGTGGTAGTGAGTCAGATATACAAACAGCCTCAATGCTGATTGATTTTATGCGTGGTAGAATTTCTGCCAAAAAAATTCAGTCGCGCGATCAATATATTTCAATCAAAAATCCCATCCAAGCTTTCGAATCGATGATTTCAAAAACATGGGCCGCGACCGTAAAGGTTATGGATGTCGGAACACTTGGTATGTCAACTATGGCTCTCAATTTGATGCAGGCTCCTTCGATGGCAGCTTATAAAACCATCGTGGGAGAGAGACAGTATGATAAAACAAACAAACAAATTGCAGGGACTGGAAATCGTATCCAAGAAATTAAAGAAAATGAACAGATGTTGGTTCAAAATGCAATTTCTATGGCAGTTTCGCAAGGGACTGGTTTCCCACTTGATGCCGTTTCTAAAATGTTAGGTGATAAGTGGAATCAAATCAAAGCAAAAAAAGCCAATAATGATATGGGAAAAAATCCCTTTTTAGACTTAGGTTCGCAGGTAGTAGGGGCCATCGGTGGCATCGCGAAAACAGCAGTTGTCGCTTTCGGGATGCCAGAAGATGAAATCTTATCTGTTATGGAGGATACAAATAGAATCATCAATGCGGGAAATATAAATCAAAATTCATCTTCAAGTGCTAGTTTTGGTTACAGTTTACAAGCATTGGGTATGCAAGCGAGTTGGACTCAACATAAAAGTGCTTATTTAGACCTTAGAGATTCAAAGGCTGTAGTGGAAGACCTTGGCAAAAAAGCCCTTTCCAAAGAAATCGCAAAATCTTTAGGTATGGATGAATCGGCCGTTGGCCAGATTGTGAATTCCAATTATTCTGCTTATCAAAAACAAAAAGCCGATAAGAAGGCAAGATCGAAGGCAGTGAGACAAACCGCAGTGAATGCTGTATCCATTGCGATCACGTTAGGTGCAAGTGGTGCTTTGGCTGGAGTGAATTCTGTTCTTTCAAATATTGGAAAAGTTGTCAGTGGAATCACAAACGGATTATTACCTGCGACTGCTCAGGTCGGACAAGTCGTAGCATCCACCTTTGTGCAAACCATCGCAGGTAGTCACGAAGGCCCGAAAGGTGCGATTGCTGGTTTTGCGAATGGTGCTATCGGTGGAATTACGCAAGGAATTGGTAAAATCCAATCAGGTTTTTTTAAGGGGATGGTTCCGGGACTTGGGGTTACCTATTCCGATAAGACTGGTTGGGGAGGTTCGATTGGGATTGGTAATGCTCTCAGTAATGTGAGTGTTAGTTTTTCCGAGCGGGGAGATACCTCCTTACAAGCTTCTAAGTCCTTGCCCGGTGGAGTGCAACTAACAACAGATGTGACAACTAACGGCGCTGCTAATATTGGATTTAATTATAATCCTACAGGTGAGGGTCCCAGAAAAGATTGGAATTTTTCATTGATGTATGATTTAAATGGTAGCGGTTTGAGTGGAAGTATTGGTTATACTGATCCGAATTCGAAACTTGGAATTACATCTTCCATTGATAAGGAAGGATTTTCCACCTCATCTGAGTTACAAGGAGTGACTTTGGGAACCAATTCAAAAAATGGATTTGAAATGCAGGAAATGAATTTTGCCGAACAGAATATCAATGCCTCTCAGGATGAAAGCGATATAGATAAATCCCCTGCCGATAAGGATGCTCCCGAACAAGAAGGAGATTTCCTTCGTGATTTCTCTGATGCCGGATTGGCACTCGCTGGTTTGCTTGCGGGTGGGGCTGCCGCAGCCGCCAAACTTTTTTCAGGTGCTCCATTACCGAATTCTTCACAAGGTGCTGCAAGTGCTGGAGAGTCTTTAGTTTTAGAGAGGGACCGAAGGAGGGAGGAGGAAGGGGATGATGCAGGAGATGAAGATTCAAACGAAGAAAATGATATTATTACACAGTTTAATCAAGAATTGTCCGAAGTTAACCAGATAATCCGTAATTTAAATGATGATCTGTCAGACTATTCGTTGGCAGATGGTTCGGCTGAAAAATCAAAAAATGATATAATGGCCGAAGGTGATTTTTCTGGCTTAACTCCGGCACAAGACTTTTCACGCAAATCATACTTAGTTTCTACTCTGTCAGAGATGTTCAAAGGAGGGAAAGTCAATGCCCAATACTTTGCAGACAATTTTGGAATATTGAGTAAGAGTTTAGATCCTGCAACACTTACAAAATTCCAAACGCTTGTAGAAAATAGTTATCAAAGAGTTAAAGACGACTCCGGTAGGCTTGTTTTTTCCCATGATCAGGTATCGATATTTAATCAGCAAACTAGTGTTGTTATCAATGGAAAACTTTTCGTAAGGGAACCAGGAACAGATTACTTTACTTCGGATGCAAAGTTTCCAGATGGAAAAGATCATAAAATTAAATTTACCCAAGAAGGAAAAATAAAAGAAGTTACTACAGACCTTAGGACTGGTCAGACCAAGTCAACAATTTGGGATACTAAAGGCCAAGAAATCAGAAAAGACTTAGGCAAGTCAAACCAAGAAGAATTTAACTCATTTCAGGATAAAGATGAACGCTGGAACAAGGTAAAAGAAGTTTATGTTTTGGGGAATTTCGCTACTGCTGAAAAAATGATTAACTCTAGCGCTCTTTCTGCTGATGATAAAAAGAAGATGATTGCTGAACTAAAAAGTTATAAAAAAGAATGGAACGATATGGGTTCAACAAAACAGGAAGCCTTACACCAATCATATTTGTTGAAAAAGTATGATTTACCGGTTTTGCAAACTATCTCCACGAATGGAAAAGCAGGTGATGAACCTGTAGCAAATGGTGGATTTTATAAAACCACAGTGAACATTGTAGATGGAAGTCGAATCGCTCCTTATCCAGACCAAGCCGAATCTATGAAAGACTTCAGATACAAATTGCATTATGAACCTTCAGAAAAAAATGGCTTTGTAGCTGATTCAAATGCTGGTAAATACAAAGTAGATTTAAATTCTGATTATAATGCTGGGAACGATATGATGTGGTATGGACCAAATACACAATTTAAAGTTTTAGATGTAAAAATAGAAGGAGGTAGTGGTGATGGATTCAATAATGCTGGTGCAGCGCATGGAACGAACATTCGACTGGCACTTCTTGATAAGAATGGAAATACGACATCCGTTGTGGATGTCGTGCATTTAACTGCCATTAACAATCAGCTCATTGAAGCATTACAAAGCACCGATCCAAATAAAAAAATACTGCCTGCTGGAACATTTTTAGGAGCTACTCCTAAAAAAATCGGAGATACTTCCGGGCCACATTTGCACATGCACTCTTACGGGCCAAACGGAAATGATCAGATGGAAAGAAAAGATTTTTATGACCATTGGGTGGGAGATAAAAAATGAAAAGATTTATAATTCTATTTTTTGGATTTATTTTGATATTTTCTTGTTCTGAAAAGGGAAAACCCATGACTAAAGCTAAAAAGCCCATAGCGCAAGAAATAATACCAGACAAAGAGCTTGGAGAAGGAGTGTACTATAGAGATTTCCTTAATGCCATAAAAATTCAAGACTGTAAAGCTATTCTCAGTGTTTTAGATGATACAGTTTATTTCAGCGTAGGTGAAAAGACCGATGGTATATTTAAAAGGAAAGATGGATTTTTGGAAGAAAAATCCAGGTTTTCTATTTGTGATTTGTTTTTTGATACAATTACTCTGCAAAAAAAGATAGCCATCTTGTTCAATACGAACGAAATCGAACCTTCCTTTCTTTCTCCCCGAGATTGGGTAGAGAAATCTATGAAAATTAGGTTCATTGCAATGAAGGCGACAAGTGATGGCGATGAAGTCAATATTGCTTTTTTTGGAGGCAGATACTTTTACCCTGAGGATCAGTACAGAAATTCAAGAGATCTGGATTTTTTGTTTCGTTGTCCAGATGGGTATCTTAATAAATGTTATCTATATTCGTATACGGCGCATTGAGTTAATCTAAAAACTGATGTTATATCGAATTTTACAATCTAAACTATTATCATTTATAATTCTGATCAAGTTTCCTAAACTTGGTCAAAACTACAATAATGAATAAAAAAGTTCATTAAGTTAAATTATGGTTACTGAAAAGAAGACTTGGGAGACAAAAGCTAACGTAAGAAGCATCGATTCCTTATTCAGACCGATTAATTTATTCTAAAATTTAGTGATATATCGATAACTAGTTCATAAGGAATCCGTCTTTCCTTTGGAAAAGTGTGTGATTCATTGACATCATCCCAGATAGGAGTTTTATGAATCAAATCATGGAATTTATCCATAGGAGTATTGCCATTTAGAGCCATGTGGTCGCTCTCAATTATAATAATGTTGCCAAACTGCTATGTCCATCTGTAAGTTTTAAGAATTCAAATTTACATTTAAATATAACTATTGTAAGTCAGTTGATTGTGATTGCTCTACTTTTCCATTAAGATGTAGAGGCGCTGGTTTATTCGGTCGGAATTTTATAGAATAATCCATTAGAATCTTTTGAACATTAGTCGCAAAGAATTTTCTCCCTCGATCTGTTTGTATTTGATTAATTAGGAATGGCATTTCTTTGAAAACTTGTTCCAAAAACTCCAATGTGCATTTTGCTGTTTTTCCTGAAAATAAGTCCAAAGCCCTATATCTAGTGCAGTCATCAATTTCTGTATACTTGTATATGCCATTTTTAATCTTCTTAACATCGATTTGGACTTTGTCCCCAAGAATCGGTCTCTGGTATCAATTGTAACGTTTCTGTCGTTTTGGTTTTATCAAAGTCTTAACTGCCAAGAACCTTATGTATGGTCGCCAATGATAGTTTGAAATTGTTATTACGTAGTAATTTTGATAGAATCATTTTTGCACCCAAATTGTGTTCTTCTCGTAAAGATTTAATTACTAATTCAATTGTTTTTGTAAGTTTCAATTTTGGTGAACTTTTGGGATTACGAGATAAATTTTTCGAACCATCAATTCCAGATTTTAAATAACGATTTACCCACTTTCGCAAAGTCGGCCGTGAGATCCCACATCGGCGGCAAGTAAACTCTGCATTTCGTGATTCGAATTAATGTTTAATCCATATCAATCGTTGTTTTATTTCTGCGTTTATATAGACAATATTTGTTGAAAGGATATCTATGAAATAATTCATTACATCATCCTGGTGATGAATGAAGCCTTCGTTTATTATAAAACCGCATCGACCATAGGAGCGAGGGTTATGGCTAACGAAGGTTTAACTAGGTAGATGGGCCAAGCGAACCATACTTAAGTGTGACTCATAAAATTAGATTAAAAACTTCGAAACCGGTATAAACGTAAAATCTGGTATGGGCAGAAATCTTTTTGCGACACAAAAGTCGTGTATGTCAGATGAGTTTGAAATTAAAGGTATAAAACGATAAAAAATGGCTGCAGAACCAAAATTATTTCAAACGAATGATAGTATACTTAGTCTGGCTTAATTTTTCCTGAAATAGATCGCATAACAGGAAATCCTTGTTGAATCAAAATGTAAGAAATGAACAATCTACCTATGAAGAAATATTTAGTAACAATTTCCCTCGTTTTTTCTGTAGCAAATTGCTCTACAAAAAAAAAGATAGCGATGATTTGACGCAGCTTTTACTCCTTTCAGCGCTGACATCTAACTCGACACAAACATCTTGCGGATATATTGCAAGTGCACTTACCGGAGTAAAACCAGCGGGAAAATTTGAAGCATCCCGAACACTCCAAACAATAGATACATGGGAATCACTCCAAAATGGTGGGACTATCGGCCAAGGAGTGGTTGTATTTTTCAGAGGAGTTACTGCCAGTGATCGGGTGAAGTTTGTATATTCTAGTGGTTCGTTAAATGACTTTGCTCCAGGTTCCAGCAAATCTACTTCAATGAATTGTCCATATAGCTATGCGAATCGAGTAGAAGGATATGACACTCTTGGAATGACTCGCAATGCGGCCGTAAGCGATACTTGGATTTTTAATGCAAGTGCGACAACACCTTCACAATTTACAATGTATCTTGGACGTGACAATTTTGATGATCTTACCAAGACAGTAAAAGTAATTATTGAGTCTCAATAGAATCACATTTATCGCTGCCCTCAAGGATTATTTCATGCAGAGAGGGCAGTCATTTCGTAATTCAGTTGAGTTTCCACTTTAGTAGAAATCATTTTGATTAGAAAAACTACCACAACAAAATCAAACTAAGCGCTTTTAACGCCAGGTCACTCTCCGCTAGTAAGAGTGAAGAATAAAGAAATCTAAACTTTCCATATATATACAAAATCGGTTCGGTCGGCCCAGGGGAGTGGGAATTCGATTTTTCGGAGTTTGATGGACTCGCTTCGGAGATATTCTCGAATGTCTCGATCACGGAATATTGTTTCGCTAAAACAAATTTCTCCGGAGTTTGCGACTGATTGTAGTTTGGCAGTGTAGTTGACTGTATTTCCAAAGTAATCAATGTTACTGTTTAGATTTACAGCCAGGCAATTGCCCGTATGAACGGAGATTCTGATTCTAACGGGTGTATGTTGGTTTTCTGGATGAAACCATTCTTGCATTTCTTTTGCAGCTTTTAATGCTTGTAAGGGGCTGAAAAAACTTGCCATAACGGCGTCTCCAATAGTTTTTACAACTACTCCTCTGAAATTCTGAATGATTTGGTTTGTTTTGATGAAATGTTCACGGACTTGTAAAAATGCACCGTGGTCACCTTCTGTTTCATAGAATTTTGTAGAACCGACTATATCTGTGAAGAGAATAGTTTTGATACCAATGTCTAATTGTAAATTAGTAGCGATGGCTTCTTCGGAAAATAGATCTCTGAATTCTTGGTAGTTAAATATTTCTGATGGTCTAAGGCTTGTTTGATCCTCATTTCTTTCTTCTAGAATGATGGTGACATCAGAATCAGATCCATTTTCAAACACTAAGTTTGGTTTTGGGGAAACTTTGATTTCTTCTTCTTTTGTTTCTGGTAACCACAGAATGTCTGTTTGTGGGTATGCAGATTTAATATCCACAAGTCGGTATCGTTTGTCTCCTTTTTTTCTTAAACGAAAAACTCCTGACCCAATGAGTAAATTTGAAGAATATGATTTTTTAGCAGGGATTGTTTTTGTGAGTAGAATGTGTTGTTTTGTTGCTGGTTCAGCAGCACAATAAAATTGTTTTTCAATCGTTCTAATGCTTGGATGAAGATGAAAGGTTACTTCAATGGAATTGAGGCCAGTAGTATCGAAATCAATTTCACAAACTTCACATTCGTCTTTAGATGGTAAATCACTCAAACGAGTAAGGCTTGTCCGTACCCCTCGGCAATGAGGGCAAACAATATCCCAACTAAGTGTAAAAATACTTAAGCGACACCCATGCAAAAACAAAAATAATACTTCATCAGGATCTAAATTTAAATTTCGACTAACTTCCTTGATTCGGATTCTGTCTAGTTCATTGTCAGATGCAGATTTTATCCACTGAAAAACGATAGAGACAGTTTCTTTGGCAATGCCCTTGTTGATTAGGTTTTGAGTTTCTTTATCTAGTTTTTCTGGATGTATCCATTGGGCTTCGGGGGCATAGGAAAATTCTTTCCCAGTAATTAGTTTTTTCTGAGGTTTTTTGCGTTTGATTTCTTCTGCAATTTCATTAAAAGCTTTGCGATAGGACACTTCCAACTTTGGCATTGCATATTCCAAAAGTTTCCGCATAAAGAAATTTCGTGGAATCCAACCAAAGTATAAATAGACTTTACTTCTTGATTCACCTAATGTTTCTAAGATGATTCGACAGCGGACATAGAATCCAAAACCTTTTCTATAGATTCGCGCGTTACCAATTTCTTTGAGGTATTCCCAATCCCAAGGTACTTCTTCCCATTCTAATTGGAAACCAGCTTGTCTTGTTTTTCCTATGAGTTTTCCGTCTTTTTCTTTGTAATCGAACCTAGGCATACCAACCCTTTGGTTTAAAGCTGAGGTATCGATCAAATGAGGCCAAATTTCTTCTCTTGTGACAGGGAGATCAAACTCCCAAAGCGAATCAATAGGCTTTGCAAGTGATTTCCACCGTTCTTCCCAAGGATATTTTTGCAGTAAAGATTCTAAATCGATCATAATGGCTTTAGGATGAGAGTTGCCTTCCCTCCATTTCCTTTGACTGTCAATTCTCCATCACTTTCTGAAATTTTTTCAGCATTGGAGAGTACGATTTGTACGCCATTTGGATAAACAAACTTTGGGGTTTTGATGATGCATGGTTCCGCGATGGCAAGATCCGATGACCATTCAAAATAAAATTCGCGTTTGTCTAAATCGTATTTCATTTGAAGGGGTGTACCTTGGGTAAAAGCGGCATAGGGCCGACAAAACCCTTCGATTGCCCGACCACCACCACCATAAACATCTGGGTCAGAGCCAGGAATGATTTGGTCTTTGGAAAAGATGCTTAGGTCTTCTTGGTTCCAACCATCTCCTACCATGAGATCGTTTTCATTGGAAGCTGTGTAATTCCAAAGAGTGTTTGATAAAAAAAGTTTGTCCATTGCATTATACATTGCATCGAGAGCCATCACATGTAGTTTCCAAATTTTTGGGGAATGGTTTCCTTTTTTCCATTCTTTATAGGCTTTGCCACCTTGAAGGTCAAAAGGAATGCCGAATTCTCCGACAAGACTTGGGATTTTACCAGGAACTGAATCAGCTGTATTTTTAATTCTCGTTAGTTGCCTTACATACATGGCTTCTATTCCAGATTTTCCAAATACGGGACGTTTGCTCGAAGTATCAATCGCAATTGGATAGAGGAAAGTTTTGAAAAGAAGAGTCAGTATGTCATACCAATGTGCGGCATTAACTGAAAGTTTGGGAACTTCTCCGTTTAGATGAGGATGCGTGAATGCATCCGAGGCTTCCCTTTCGATAAAAACCATCCAATCGTTTCTGATTTCTTGAATGGTCTTACCAACTGTGCGCATAAATGGAATGAGATAATCGGCATCAAAGTCGATTTCACGTCCATTTACCTTTTGGAAAAAATCATTTTTTTCAATAAAAGGTGTGCCATCTTTTGTGATCGTATAAGCACCTTCTAATTGGAATGGATCGCCAGGAGATTCGGGTAACCAAATAGATACTTTGTTCTGATTGACGGTGACCGTTTTTGTAGGAACAAATCCACCTTTCCAAACTTTTAAAGTAAGATAAGGTAAGTCCACGGAATGACCATGAGATGAAAATAGTGCATCGATAGGAGACCAACCAAGCCCTGGTTTGGCAGGCTCTTCCTCTGTGTTTCTAAGTCCTCGATCATTCATGGCCCGACCAATAAATCCCTTTCCCGGTTCATTCAGGGTATCAAAACCTAAAACAAAATCAAAATCTTTAACCCTTTCAGCAATTTGTTTCATGCAACCCAAATAGTGGTCTTGCAAATAGTTTTGAACGTTTTTGCCATCGATTAAGAAGTTGGGTGCAAAATCTTTTCCTCCGAAAAATAAAGTCCAAAGGATTCCATTTCCAGCATAACGGTAGTTTTGTGACCAACACATTGTTGGATAGTTATCTTCCTGACGAATCCCTGGTTTTGTGTAGTCATAAGCTCTTTGCATCACTAGACTTGCATCGGCTTCCGAAAGTTTGCGATAATCAATTCCTAATTTTTCAAAGATCCAACCGGGGGCGCCATCACCTCCTGTCATACGAGACCAGACATCCTGATGAAAATCGATGAATACGTAAAAACCATAATCACCCGCCATACGGACAATTTCTGTGAAATAATTCAAATAAGCTTCGTCATACTCGTTTGGGCCTTTATGTTCTATTGCCTCCCAAGTGGTTAATAAACGAATCACGTTAAATCCCCATTTTTTTAGTCTTGTGAAATGGGTATCTGCTTCCGAAAGAGGGAAAGGGCGGCCAATAAAACTCACTTCTTTGTGGTCTGAAAAATCTGAGGGAAACTGTGTTCCACCGTTAGGAAAAGGAACTTTGGTGTCTCCACCTAAGTTAACTCCTCTTAAAATCACCTTTCTTCCGGTTGCGTCTACAAACCATTCGCCTTGGGGAGAGAGTTTTTTGGGTATCATCGATTTATCCTTCTAGTTTTAATTCGTTTTTATTATTGGACTCGGCGTAAAGGTTAAGATACCCAAGTAAAAAGTAAAACACAATCAATACTTCATCATCTTGAAAATAACATTGCAAAAGACCAGAAAAGAAAAATCCTACTAACCCATAAGTCATAAATCTAATTTCTTTGGGAATGTTTCCATTTAAGAGAGTGTAAAGTATCGCTGCAAATAAAAGAAGATACAAAATTCCTTGAGGAGCTCCATATACGGCAGTTAAGTGGAAGTAATCATTGTGGGCATGCCCTCTTTGAGTGACCTCATAAAAGAAACTAAGCTCTTTGTGCTCTTTTTCCTTTTCTTTTCTCGCAATTTCGATTTCTTTTTGGTAGTTTCCTGATCCAATGCCAAAGATAGGATTCTTTTCTATCAGAGGAAAGGTGGAATCCCAGATAAAGGTTCTACCAGAATCTGTGTGCTTTTCTCCACCAAACAAAGGGTCTACGACTCGTTTGACTGCATTTGTTGTTTTATACCCAATAGAAACAATAATAATCAGTAGTATAATAAAGACTCCGATCCGTTTTAGCATTTTTTTAGAGATATCTTTATCGATAAAAATAAGAATGTATACGCCGAATAAAGTGCTCACAACTGCCCCAAGAAGAGATGATCTTGCATTATTAAATAAAAACACTATAGAAACCAATAAAAGTAATATTGCATTGATAGAAATTCTAGATAAAGATTCTTTTTTATGCCAAGAGTCATACAATCGAAATACAAAACCTGGGAAGATAAAAGCAAGTAATCCTCCGAAAGTAAGATGGGTATTCATAAGGCCTATGGGAAGGTAAATGTTTATATTGGAGATTTTACCATAGTGATGTTGATAAGGCCAAGAAGCGGAAGTTTTGTATAAATCGGAAATTAAACGAGAAAGTCTTGTCATTGAAAAAATAGAGATAAATCCAGTTATCACAATTACTAAAGCAAAGATAAAAAATGTTTTATATAAATATTTTTTATCTTCAGGTTTTATCCCTTGAACGGAAACAAAAGCAGTGACAAGGAAAATATCTTTCATTTCGTCACGGAATGCATGTTTGATGGAATTGAAATCAAATCCAGAGCCCGCGAAATGATACAAAACTGTTACAATTTGCCAAACGTAAAATAAGAAGAGAATCTTTACCAACTGGCTTCCTAGTTTTGGTTTTTCGGGAAGAAAGAGAAAAAAAACAAAAGAGAGGAGTAAGAAAAGTTGGCTTAAGGAAACGGAAAGGGCACAGGAAATGATGGACAAGGTTAGAAACGAACGATAGATTCGGTAAAACATACTTTGGATGAGACTAATGCTTTTCTCCAATTTGTAAAGAGGTAACAGTTGCGAGTCTTATATTTTTCCGATACTTTTTTGCCAAAAACCGACGGGGTCGCTGTTTCTATTAAAAATTTTTCAGAACTTTTGGCTATGCGAGGCCATGAATTTTGTATTTGTGCTCCCAAATATGGAGACGGGGATTTTGATCGTATGACTGACAATATCCAAGTGGTTCGATTTCGTTCTGGATACCTGCCAAGTTACCCCGATATTAAAGTGGTTTTGCCTTCTCCCGGAAAAATCAAACGGATCATTGAAGATTTTAAACCCGATCTCATTCACATCCATACTCCTGGACTTTTGGGACTTTATGCGGTGAATGCCGCTGAAAGATTCGGTGTTCCTACCATCGGAACTTATCATACGCTTATGGCAGAGCAGGAAATGTATGTATCATTTTACCGTTTGTTCAAACTCGATAAACTTTTTTTTAAAGCAAACAAGTTTAAGAAAAAACTAAACATTGATGAACTAGACAAAATTGTAAAATTTGATAACTTTAATATTCGTAAAAAAATTATCCTGAAAATATGTAATGATATCTATAACAGATGCGATGTAGTGATTTCGCCGAGCCACCTCATCAAAGAACAGTTGATCGAATATGGAATTACAAGACCGATTACTGTTGTTTCTAATGGGATGGATTTAAAAAGATTTCAGGGGACTCCAAAAACGTATACAGGTGGGGATGCTCCAAAGTTTTTGCATGTAGGTCGAATCTCCTATGAAAAAAATTGCGATGTGGTTCTCAATGCCTTTAAAACCATTCATGAATATTTTCCTAAAGCAACTTTGACAATTATCGGAGAAGGCCCGGCCATTCCGTCTTTGCAAAGACAAGCAGAACATTTAGGCCTAAAGGATGTTGTAAACTTTAAAGGATTTATCCCCAATGCTGTGTTACATGAAGAATATCCCAAGTATGATGTGTTTTTAACTGCTTCTACTATGGAGACACAAGGCCTTGTTGTTTTGGAAGCCATTGCTTGTGGATTGCCTGCTGTAGGAGTGGATGCATTTGCCTTGCCGGAACTGATTCGACATGGCGAAAATGGTTACATTGCCAAATCTTTCGATGCAAAAGGAATCGCACAAGGTGCCCTTGAAATCGTTCGTAATCCTGAAGAGTATGCCAAGTTCTCTAAGAATTCACTTCAAATTGCATCAGGACATGAAATGGAAAAATGTGTGGATGCAATGGAAGAAGTTTACGTAAAAGTTGTGGAAGCAATGAAAGGAAAAGTAAAAAAAACAAATATCTTTGATTTGTTTTTTGATTTTATGCAATGATTAAAATCCTTTCTTGGGAGATACGGTCTATACTTACATGTGTAGCTATTTTTTTAACCTTTTATGCTTATGTACCTTACATTAGAGGAATTCGAAAAGGATCAGTACGACCACATGTATTTTCTTGGATCATTTGGGGAGTAACCACCTTCATTGTGTTTTTTGCACAAGTAGCAGGGAACGGAGGTATAGGCAGTATCCCCATTGGTGTTTCTGGTATCATTACCTTTCTTGTTGCCTTTTTCTCCTATCACAAACGAGGCGATATTGATATCACAAAATCAGATTGGTTTTTCTTTGGTTTAGCACTCTCTAGTTTGCCGTTTTGGTTTTATTTTTCAAGTCCACTTGCGGCTGTTTTAGTTTTATCTCTCGCTGATATTTTAGGTTTTATTCCCACCTTTCGAAAGGGATATGTTCATCCTAATTCAGAACCATTAGGATTTTATCTTATTTTTCTATTTCGAAATTTATTAGCAATGATTGCATTAGCGGAATGGAATATAACCACCTTACTCTTTCCTGGTTCCGCAGGAATCGCTTGTGTGGTTTTTGTCGTGATGGTAAAGGTAAGGAAAACAAAAACCGAATCTATTCTTGATTCACAATCGGATAAAATACCACCGATTTAAGGATTCGACCTTCTTCTTTATCTTCATAAACAACTTCTGCTTGTTTGGTACGCGCCGGCATATAAAGTTGAATGGCTTCTACAATTTCATAGGCGCTAAGCGTATAATCTAATACTTTGATGGCTAGTTCTACTCCAAGAAATCTTTCTCGAGTCACTGTTTTTGTTTCGGTTTTTTTAGTAATGATCAGCCATTTATAAAGTCTTGCTGAACGATTTGTATCGAGTAAATTTCCAATGTCCAATTTCATTTGTGGAAGGACAGCTGGGGTTTGTGTAAAGCGAATTTCGATTCTTTTGGTTTGTGTTTCGCTTAGTTTTAAAGACAATTGTTTATCAAATAATTCATCATCTATATATTCGATTCGATCGCATGTAGAATATACTGTATCACATAAATTTCCGTAATTTTTATGAAAGAAAAGAATCTGTAATACTTTTCCGGAACTAGGATGGTAAAGGACTTTCGCATTGTAATGTCCCATTCTGCTGAATTTAATCGCCGAGCGAATCCTTTTGTATAAATTATAACTTAATCCGAAAAGGTCTTTGATGATAGGAACGTCTGTGAATCCAATGCCCCGTGTGGCAATATAAAATGGTTCTAAGCTGACATGTCCATCTCTTTTAGCAATTTCACGTAGATATTCGGTGACATCATCCATTTGGGAATCGCTTAAAGAAAGAGGGTGATCCAAAAAGTCAATGACCACCTTACCGCCGTTTTTTCCTAGTTCTTCCCAGACTTCGGACAAATACTTCCCATCTTTCGAGTATGGAATCTTTTTGCAAAATAAGTCCTGGCATTTAATTTGTTCTTCGTAATCTGCTTTGTTAGGAGAAGGAAGGTAAGCTTCTTGAAACTCAGATGAAAATTCTTGGGTAAGAAGACCTTGGGAAAATAGAAACAAACAAATTGCCAGGTAACTCATTATCGATTTAGGAGAAGTAATCTTTTTTATGAATTGCATAAATATCTCCTATTGTTTTGCTAAAAGACGATTTGTTTTTACTAAAATTACCAAAGAGTATTTACGTTTTGAATGAGCCTAATTCGTCTAACAACGTCAAGTGGGTCGATTAGTTCCATACAAGCATGGTCTCCACGCCAACATTTCGTGTTTCCGTAAATAGAACAAGGGCGACAAGGTAAATCCACTTGTAAAACTCCTGAATCCTCTTGGGCAAAAGGACCAAATCCTGAAAGTGGGTGTGTGGTACCATAAATTCCAATCACTGGTTTTTTGAGAAGAGCAGCAATATGAACGTTGGAGCTATCCATACCAATCATAACATCTAACCTATCCATGATCCCGAGTTCACCTCGGATTCCCAAATTTCCACCTTGGACGATATGAGCACGTTTATGTCCGTTTCTAAGGATTTCTAATTCTTTTGCTTCGTCTTTCCCGCCAAACAGGAATACATTACAGTCCGGAAATTCATCTAACAGAACTTCGACGAGGCGTTTACATTTTTCAAAACTCCATTCTTTAAGTGCATGTCCCGCAAAAGGAGCAAATCCAAACCATTGTCCTTCTTTTTTATCAATCCCAATGGATTTGAGAAAATCTTTTGCGAACATTTTTGATTCCCCATCCACATTAAGCCAAGGACCTTTGCGAATAGGGGCATCAAATCCTGCTTTACGAAATACATTTAAATAACGTTCAACAGTATGAGGAAGTTGGTTTAATTTTTTATTATAACGTCTTGTTTGAGCTAATTTTTCCCTACGGCCTTTGATGATTTTGGAGTATGGGACTCCTTGGCTTCGAAATAAAAAAGCGATGAACCTTGAACGAACCGAACCATGTAAGTCGATAACATGTCCGAATGGTCCTAGTTTTGCGATGTCACGATACATTCGAACGAGACCTAGAATACCTTTGTATTTTTTTAGGTTCATTCCAAGAACATTCAAATTGGGGATATTATAAAAAAACGGTGCGAAGTTTCCTCTTGTAACAACTGTAAGTTGAATATTTGAATATTTTGCTGCAATGGCAATCAGTGCGGGTGTCATTAATGCCACGTCACCCATTGCAGAAAATCTTAATACTAAGAGGTTCGTCATTTCTGATTCTTATACAAAGATGGGTTTAGGTTTTGGTCATTGTACATCTTCATTTGACGATAAACTTTTACTTTTTTAATTCCTAGTGAGTAATCAGAAAATAGTTCATCCAAACATTTTTTAAGATCTTCTCTTTGGTCTAGGAGAACATCCAATTTGGCTTGGCATTTTGCAATATGTTCCTTGGTCGCGGAGGCATCTTTTCTAGAAACCTGTTCTTCCATATGATAGATTTTCAATTCCAAGATGCTCATTCTGTCGAGTAACCAAGCTGGTGATTCCGAATTTAACCTTGCATCTGGTTTTGGGGTGACAGATCGAAACATATCGATTACGAAGTCATCGAGTTTTTCCACAAGATCAGTTCTGTCTTGGTTTAATTTGTCTATCTTTCGTTTGAGAGCCACAACCTCTTCCAAAGCAATATCCGGCCTTCGGATTTCATCTTCAATATGCCACTGGATGGTATCGATGTGGTTTTTTTGGTAGAGAGTAGACTCTAAACTTCCTTCTGGATAAGGATTGGGGTGCGGGGCTTCTTTTTTATGCCAATCTAGAACGGATTGTTGGAAAATTGAGACGGCTTTTGTGGCTTCCAATGCTTTCATATCGTAATGCAAATCATGATTTATTATGGTTTTTGGCGTTCAATCTAAATATTTCCCAAGTTTTTCGCTTTATTTTGCCGTTTTTTTCAGGCATTTACAGGACATGTGCTTAGTTGTGATTGCCTATCGGGTTCATCCTGATTTTCCGCTCGTCATAGTTTCCAATAGAGATGAATTTTTTGAGAGGCCGACAGAGCCAATCCACACTTGGGATACATATCCGAAAATGATTGCGGGGAAGGATTTAAAAGCCGGCGGAACTTGGCTTGGTACAAATCATTTGGGAAAAGTGGCCTTTCTTACCAATGTTAGAAATTTTAAGAAAACTCCTCATCCAAAACCAAAGTCAAGAGGTGGACTTGTTTTAGATTTTTTAAAATCACCTATAGGCTTTAGTGCCAACCAATACAAAGAAGAAGTTTTAAAAACGGCACTTGATTATGAGGGTTTTAATTTATTTGTTTTTGATGGGAAGGTTGCCAGTTATGTGGGAGGAGATCCTTTACAGTCCTATGATTTAGAACCGGGGTTTCATGCTGTCAGTAATGCAAATTGGAATACCGTTTGGCCAAAGACCGCTAAACTCAAAGCTAGCGTAGAACAGGTGTTTGATTCTTTTCCAATGAATGAGAATTGGCGTACCTTGGTTACCTTGGAATTCTTTAGACTTTTGGCAAACACGGATCTCGTGAAAGAAGATTCTCTTCTGCCCGATACTGGGATTGGTTTGGAACGAGAAAGATATTTATCGTCTATACGAATTCGTGTCCCAGGTTACGGAACCCGTGCTTCTACAGTTTTGTTTTATGGGAAAAATGGTGCAGAAATGTTGGAACGAACCTTCCCCGATCCGCTTTCTAATGAATATTCGGAACGGAGAGAGGTTATTGAGTTTAGCGAGAGTTAGTCTTCGAGTCGGAAATTTTTCATTGGGAAAGCGGAAGTGATTTCTTTGACTCCAGCTTTTACTTTGGATTCCCAAGTAGAATCACCAAAATGATCTAAATAATCACAAATTAGATTTCCTACTGCTTCGATTTCTTTTTCTTTCAAGCCGCGAGTGGTGAGAGCTGGTGTTCCTAGTCTGATTCCTGAAGCTACAGCAGGTGGATTTTTATCAAAAGGAATGGCGTTTTTATTCACTGTCACTCCAACATGATCCAAACCGTTTGCGGCATCATTTCCAGTGAGACCTTTGACAGATACATCAAGAAGAACAATATGATTGTCCGTTCCACCGGAGACCACACGGAAACCACGTTTTTGAAATGTATCTGCAAGAACTTTTGCATTCTTTACCACTTGTTGGATATACGTTTTGTAATCTGGCTGAAGTGCTTCTCCGAAGGCAACTGCTTTGGCAGCAATGACATGCATCAGTGGTCCCCCTTGAATTCCAGGGAATACTCTTGAGTTTAAAATCTTTTCATGTTCGGCTGAGGAAAGGATAAGTCCTCCTCTAGGTCCACGTAGTGTTTTGTGAGTAGTCGTGGTTACGAAATCACAAACTCCAATAGGACTTGGATGTTCACCGGCAACTACAAGACCAGAGATATGGGCAATATCGGCCATGATTTTGGCGCCAATTCCATTGGCAATATCGCGAAACTTATTAAAATCAATGGTTCTTGGATAAGCAGAGGCACCAACTACGATTAGTTTAGGTTTATGTTCTTTCGCAAGTTTTGCCACTTCATCATAATTGATGGTTTCTGTTTTTTCATCCACACCATAAGGAATTGGTTTAAAATACTTTCCACTGATATTAACTGCACTACCATGTGTTAGGTGGCCGCCATGTGCTAAGTTCATTCCAAGGAAACTATCCCCTGGTTCGAGAGTGGCAAGAAACACTGCCATATTCGCCTGAGCCCCGCTATGTGGTTGCACATTGGCATATTCTGCACCAAACATTTTTTTTGCTCGTTCAATGGCGATTTGTTCTACCTTGTCTGCGTTTTCACAGCCGTTGTAGTAACGTTTTCCAGGATATCCTTCTGCATATTTGTTTGTAAGTGTGGAGTGGTAAGCTTCGAGCACCGGGCGTGAAACAAAGTTTTCACTAGCAATCATCTCGAGAGAATGTTCTTGGCGTTCGTCTTCTTTTTTTAGTGCGGAGTAAACTTCTGGATCTTGTTTTTCTAAATAACTCATGTGGGAATTTCTCTATGAAGTGTGTATTCTGGATTTTGGTATTTCTTCTTGCGAATAGATTCAGATTCTTGGAGGACGTGTTTCCGAAAAGTAGAAAAGTCAGGGCCAAAGATGGAAATTTTTGAAAAATCCAAAGGCTTTGGTTCTCCTAAATAAGAAAAAACCTCTCGGACGAGATCTTTTGCCCAATCGCTCTCAGAAAAAAACTCTGGTAATGAGGTAAGAAATTCCTTGTGGCTTCTTTCTTTGCGATAATCAGGTTCTTCAGGAGGGTGGTGGAGGACTTCTGCCACTCGATTAATGAGAGTTTCTTCCAAAATCAATGTCCCATGTTGGACAATACAATTTCGTTTGCGAAACTGTGCATTGCCGGAAATCTTTTTAAAGACCCCATTTTTTTCTAAAACTAAGTCGGATTTTCCCTTCGGAAAACATTGGATGTTTTGGCTTTTTAAAGATTTTGCCACAATGCCAAGAAGGATATCATACGAATCTTTGACTGGAAAAAGATCCTTTCTTTCCTCTAAGTTGAAATAGAGGGAATAATTGATGTTTCCAGAAAGTGAATGGAAGACGGTTCCCCCTCCAGATGCACGCCTAGCAATGTAACAAAAATTAGGTTTTGGTTTTTTGTGAAAACCAATAGTCCTGGCAACAGTTTCGTATTTTGTTACCACTTCTTCTTTGATGTTTCGAAATGGATTTTCGGAAAGACCTAATATGATCGAGTCTGGATTTTTCCAAAGCCGAACCCCAGCTGTCATTCCTTCCGAAACTAATTTTAAGGCAATAGCCTCCTCGATCGCCAAATTATAATAAGGTGATCTGGGAGGGATTTCTGGAAAATAGAATACTTTCGAATTCACTCGTTGAAGTATTTTTGCGATGCTTCGTTCAGAAATTTTCGTTCACTTCGAGAAAGGGAGTCCATTCCGTTTTTTGAAATTTTTTCCAAAAGCTCGTCTACCTTGGTTTTTGCATTTTCTCTTTTGGCCATTTCTTCCTGGTAACGCATAAACCTTCGTTTTTGCAAATACCTGGAAAGAGACCAAGTGGGTAGAGAGTTCGCTTTTTTTCGCCAGCCTGTGTACACTTTCATTAAGAAGAAACCTCCCACGGCTCCCCCTAAGTGTGCAAAATGAGCTACTCTTTCCCCTTGCGCAAAAAGCACCATAAGCATGACAATCATCACAAAGTATTTCGCTCTCATGGGGAAGATGAGAAATACAAGGAGTTCTCGGTTCGGCCAAGTCATCGCATAGGCCACAAGAAGTCCATAAATGCTGGCACTGGCACCCACCACAAGACCTTGGGAATACCCTGCGAAATGGGCAAGAACGGTAAAGACACCACCGAGAAATGCTGTAAATAAATAGAATTTTAAAAAAGCACGTTCCCCCCAAGTTTCCGCAAGTTCTGAACCAAACATCCAAAGGCTCAGCATATTAAAAAGAATGTGTAAAAAACTTCCGTGGAGGAAGGCATAACTGAGGAGTTGCCATATCCACCCGCTAAAGACTAAGTCTGGGCTAAGTCCAAAATACAGTTCGACCAAGGGAGAATGGAAAGCCAATTTCGTCGCCATCTGCAAAAGAAAGAGAATTCCATTGATGATCATTAGTGTGCGTACAATGGGAACCATTGGTGGTCCAAATCGGAGTTCATATCCTGGGTAACGAGAGGCCATAAATTCAAGGTCGCAAATCTTGAGTGACAAGGAAAGTCGATTTCCTAGCATCGAGGAAGTGATTGTGCAACTCTACGGAGTCCGCGGCTCCATAGCGAGCCCCCTCCGAAATCAAGACTACCGCAAAAAGATTATCGATATTCTGGACCTCTACAAACAATCGGGGTCTGGTGTTTCGGCGGATGAATTTTGGCAAGACCTCCCATACCATCTTAAATTTGTCACGGGATCTGACACCACTTGTGTTTCTGTTACGGACGATGAGGGGGAAGTCTATGTTTTGGACATGGGAACGGGGCTCCGGAATTTAGGGGATGAACTTGTCTCCGAATATCTCTCCCATAAATTAAAAAAGACGGTTTCTTTTTTTATCACTCACACCCACTGGGATCATATCCAGGGACTTCCTTTTTTTAAACCCATCTATTTTCCCGACTTTCTCCTCAATTTTTATTCTCCTTATTCGGATTTGGAGTCCAGACTCCAAAAACAACAAGAACCAGAATTTTTTCCTGTCCCTCTGGATGGAACAGGTTCTGCGAAAGATTTCAAACTATTCTTTCCTGGGGATGTTTTAGAGTTTGGTTCTGGGATGAAGGTGGAGTGTTATCCTTTGAAACATCCGGGTGGATCTTTTGCTTATAAATTCACAAACCGGGCGGGAAAAATTTTTATTTTTGCTACAGATGCTGAGTTTACTGGGGCGGATATGGATTTAATCCATGAGTGTTACCCGTTCTTTGCGGAAGCGGATTTACTCATACTCGACACACAATACACGTTAGACGAATCGTTCTCTAAATTTGATTGGGGTCACACAGCCTATACTATGTCGGTTAACTGCGCTTCATCCTGGAAGGTAAAAAATTTAGTTTTAACACACCATGAACCAAGTTATTCCGATGAAAAAATTTACGAAATTTATAATGATGCCAAGCTCCACAAACAACAGTTGGGCGAAAAAAAATTAAAAATTCATTTAGCAAGGGAAGGGTTACGCTTCCATCTATAATACCATGAACAAAGAAAAAACACTTCGAATCACGATCACTACTTTCTTTACCATTGCACTTTTTGGCGGATTCTTTTTTGGATACATCCTTTCTGAGGTAAACAAAGGAAAGGAGTTGCAGAAGCTGGCTTCTTACCAACCTACCACTCCTACCAAACTTTACGATTCGAATGGCGTTTTATTTGCAGAACTTTATCGTCACAAACAAGAATTATTGAAATACAGTGACATCCCTCCCCATGTCATTCACGCTTTTTTATCCGTTGAGGATGATAACTTTTTCAATCACTTTGGAATCGATTTTTTAGCCATTGTTCGAGCCGCAATAAAAAACGTATTTGCAGGAAGGATTGTGCAAGGTGGTTCTACGCTCACCCAGCAGTTAGCAAAAACAATCTTACAACAAAGGAAAAAAACTTTTGGTCGTAAGTTTTTAGAAGCTCTTCTTACATTACAGATTGAACAAGAGTATACAAAAGAAGAAATATTAGAAATCTATTTTAACTTAATTTATTTGGGGCATGGAACAACAGGCCTTTCTTCTGCGGCCAATGTTTATTTTCAAAAGGATGTTAGGGACTTAAACATTGCGGAAGCTGCTATGCTTGCAAGGCTTCCCAAAGCTCCGGTAACTTATTCTCCGTTCAAAAACCCTAAGGAAGCAAAACAAGCTCATTTGGTAGTTCTAGGGCTAATGGCAAAAAATGGATTTATTCCTAAAGACCAAGTCCAAAAAATCCACGATGAATTTTGGGAAAGGTATTGGCCCGTTGTCATCACTCAATCACCTTCGCGATCTACTTGGGGTGCAAAACTCAATAGAGCTCCTTATTTTACAGAATGGGTGCGCCAAATCTTAGAAAAGGAACTTGGCGAAGAGGCATTATATACAGGCGGGCTAAGAGTTTATACAACTCTTGATGTCCGAAAACATGAGATCGCCGAAGAAGAACTTAGAAAAGGACTGATTGAACAAGATAAATCTGCGTTTGGTGCTAATTTTCGTTATGCGGGAAGAGCTGACCGAGGACTTGTTTCTTTATACAATTTGTTTGGCTCGATTTTCCCGGTGGGAGTTCCTTACATCACTAGTTTGGATGATAGGCAAGTTTTTCGTCTTCATTTAGAAAAAGAAATGGCACCAGCCTTAGAACTTTTGACCGACTTTACACCTTCTGAAAACGAAAGTGCGGCAGTCAAAGAGTTTCAAAGATCTTCTCTTGTATTTTCTTCCAACTTACACGTGGAAGGTGCCATTGTCACGATTGACCACCAAACAGGTTATATCCAAACGATGGTAGGTGGTTCTAGGTTCTCACCTAAAAATCAGTTTAACCGAGCCATGCAAGCAAGACGCCAAACTGGTTCTGCCTTCAAACCATTTGTTTATGCCGCAGCCATTCAAAATAGGGCAGTAGGATCCGGTACTGGAATCATGGATGCTCCTCTCACGACAATTACCGAAGAAGGGGAAGGATATTCTCCCCAAGATATTTCCGGCGATTTTAGGGGAATGGTTCCACTTTCTCGTGCCTTATCCTTATCATTAAATATTGTTTCAGTTCAGGTGCTAATGAGAACAGGAACAGATGCCGTCATCGACTTTGCCTCTAAAGTGACAAAGGCTAATAAAGCAAGATTTCCTACGGGACCTGCTCTGGCTCTTGGTGTGGCTGAACTCACTCCTTATGAAATGGCTCTTGGTTATTCCATTTTAGCCAATAAAGGTAAAGATGTAATTCCTTTTAGTGTTCGTTATGTTCTCAACCAAAGTGGAACCGTTGTTTATAATAAAGAAAAAGAAGTGCAAGAGACTCTTGCCGAAGAAGCCAAAAACGGTACGATCCAAATCATCCCTGAAGCCACAGCTTATATCATTAAACAAATGTTAATTGGTGTTGCTATGGGGGGAACTCCTACCCAAGCCCTTCGTGCCGCAGACAAAGGAAATTATAAGGGAGAGTCCGGTGGAAAAACAGGTTCTACTTCCTCTTATACCAATGTTTGGTACGCAGGTTTTGATCCCAAATATACATCCGTTGTATGGATGGGATTTGATAAATCCTCTCTTTCTTTAGGAAAAGGTGTTACTGCCGCTGGTGTGGCTGCACCGATTTGGGGTAAGATGTATTCTCGTTGGTACAATGAGGGTCCTTATCCCGTATTTTATCCAAATGGAAAGGCAGAAGAGATTCCAGCTGACGTAGTCAAGGGGGCCACTTGTGCTTTTAATGGTCTGAGTCCTGGACCGAACTGTCCTTTGACTGGGAACTTATTTTTAAAACCGATTACGATTGCAGGTCGCACCTTGGCAGTTCCTGGTGGTAGGCAGTGTGATGGGGATCGAGACCACTACCGTTCTATGGATCTTAATGACTTTCTCCAAAGAGAACTCGAAATATCAGATGAGGAATTAAAATAGTTTTTTTACCTCTTAATTGGTTCTAAAATCCTCCTCTCAAAAGAAACCACTGAGTGGAGGGTTGGTCTCTCTTCTTTTTGCAAAACACCCAAATTCCTAAGCTTTGATACTTCTCTGCCTTGTTTGCAGAGATTTTACGAATTTTCTTACGGCCATCCTAATATCTTTAGGCAATTTATTTCCAAATCGACATTTTGCGTAATTTTTAAGCAAAATTCTGTTTCCTTTTTGCGAACAAAGCCTCTCACTTGCCAATCTTTGCCCTTTTAGACCGTCACCAGCTTGGCACGATAGTTGCATTAATGTAAGAGAACATTGGTTCGGAGGGAATATGAAAAAGACAATTCTAACCATTCTAGTTTTGGCACTTACGGCTTCAATTTCAGCTGGAGAGTCTTCTTTTATGAACGAAGACTTAGATTCCCTCATCAACCAATACGACAAAGAAACTCTCACTGTTATTTCTAACGAACTAGTAAAACTTGCTAGTGAAGAAGAAGGAATGGGAGAGTATGATTTAGCTTCTGGCCATTATACTCGTGCGATTAAAATTAGAGAAGCGATTGGAATGAGTGAACACAAAAGTTTTGCTTCGATCCAATACCTTGCCAGTCTTGCACATTCTAAAGCAGGGAATTTCTGTGAGGCTTCCAGTTTTGCAAAAAAAGCAAGCGAAGGGTTTCGTCACCACGGGATTTCTAAATTTGAACATAAAGCAAACATAGAACAAAAAGAATACGCTCGTGCTTGTGCGGTTGTAGCTTTTAAATAAAACCTATGTAATGATTCTTTCTAGAGATGGTTACCCTTTTTTGATTCTTCTTCGAATCAATCCAACTTCACGTGGTTGTACACGTGGGGTTGGAATTCTTTTTTTCCATATTTTAATCTAGCGATTTCGAACAAACTTGATTTGGTATAGGGAAGATCTGATTCCCAAGCAATTCCAAAGTTAGCTTCTTTGTATCCCGATTCATATTGTAGTGGGTAAAGAGATTTCCCATCATAATAATACAACAACCGATGGTCTGTAGAATGTTTATTGTCGGAAACTTTGGTAGAACAAGGAAAAGCGAAAGACCAATCTTTTCTTTGACTAGTGGGTTTCTTTTTTTCCGTGGAACTACATTTTGATTCCGTGATGGAATTTGTTTTTAGTAAAACCCAATCTCCCGACTTTTCAAAGTTTCCTATCCCCACTTTTTTATGGAATTCGGAATGGTCTTCATAGACTTTCCACTCGATCCAAGTTTTGATAAAGAAAGAGTCGGGTTGTAATTCAATCTCTTCTCTCCAATACAACTGGAACTGTTTGGAACCAAATGCAGATTTTTTTTCAGTTGGTCGAATGTAGTTTCCCCATTTGATTTTCTGGTCTCTTGGGTAGTCAGGGGGAATAGACCTGATCCATTCCATCTTCGGCATACATTGTATATGGAGGAGGAGTAAAAAAACGGAAAGAATACATATGAAACTTTCCGTCTTACGGTAGTTTGGTCTCCTTTTTCGAAGGGAGGATTTAGAATTGGAAGTAGATAAAATCTTGTCCACCGTCTCCAAAAATTCCCAGTAATAACAAGATGACTACTGATAGAAAAGGAAGCAGGATATTTTGGTAAGGTTTTAATTTTTCATACACAAAGTTGGAATGTTGGAACCAGTTAAACATGAGTCCCAAGGCAATGAAAGTAGGAAGTTCATCGACGCGACTTAAGGTTTCTCCGGTATTTCGAAATGTCAAAACACCTTTAAAAATTTCAAAGGCTACATTCATCGATTCTTCACCTCTTGCCGCAGCTCGGAAAAAAACACCGGAAAAGGAAAAGGTGATAAAGATCACTACCGTACGTATGATTCCTACAAAAGGAATGGAATCGGGTAAAAATTTCTTTTTCCCTCTGCCCAGGTACAAGGACCTTTCAATCCAAATGAGCGCCCCTAAATAGGCTCCCCAAAAAACAAAGGCCCAATTGGCACCATGCCAAAGTCCACCAAGGCACATCGTGATGAAAGAGTTTACGTTGGAGCGAAAAATGGTACCTTTACTTCCACCCAGTGGGATATAAATATAATCTCTTAACCAAGAAGACAATGTGATATGCCATCTAGACCAAAGTTCGCGGAAGGATTGGGAAAAAAATGGTCCTTGGAAGTTTTCGGGAATTTCGTATCCTAATAAGTTGGCAGAACCCCGGGCCATATCGGTGTATCCAGAAAAGTCACAATACACTTGTACGGCGAAAGCAAGCACACTAAAAAAGATAGAGAAACTATCAAATTTAGCCGGATCCATATAAATAGGAGAAATGATTGGTGCTATATTTTCTGCAATGATTACCTTTTTGAAAAGACCACCGATGATCAGAAATAATCCTTTTTTCATTCGGTCTGAATCAATTGTGGGATGATCTAACTGCGGAAGGAAATCCTGAGACCGCATGATGGGACCTGCAATCAACTGTGGGAAAAACAAAATGAATAAAAAATAATCCAAAGCGGACATTCTTTTTTCGATGATCCCCCGATGGATATCCACTTGCACCGCAATGATCTGAAAGGTATAAAAACTAATGGCGAGAGGTAAAAATATACTCCAAGAACCTGCGATTTCTTTAAAAGATGGATAACCAGTTAAGGAAAATAAGGAACCAGTGATAAAGTAAAAGTATTTAAAAAAGCCTAAATTGACTAGGTTTAAAGCGACTATGCTAAATAGCAGATGGTTGTATTTTTCACCTTTGTCTTTTTTGCGAAAGATCCATTCGCTAAACCCATAATTGACTAAAATAACGAGTAAAAAATGAAACAAAAATGGAAAACTGAAATAAGCGTAGAAAATTAAGGAAGAGATAACCAGTAATGGTTTTCTTCCTTTTTGTGGAATATTCCAGTAAATTAAATACGTGAAAGCAAAAAGTAATAAATAAGGAATAGAGTTAAATAACATTGATTAGTTGGCCTTGAAAATTATAGTTCCCAAAGATAAAGGAATTTCGCGTTGTTTCCAATTCCTAAGATTCTATCAGCAATGCCTAATGAAAAAGGATTTTTGTTTCCTTCTGTAGCTTGGTAGATGTTATCTACTCGGCCTTTTCCTCTTTGGTAAGTGATGACACGAGGATTGCCTGAACGATTCCCTTGGAATTTTGGGTGTTGCATCATTTGGTAAACAAAATCATCAAAGTATCCGATGAAATCAATCATCCCTTCTTTTTTGGCTTGTTCAGCAGTGAATATTCTTCCGTCGCAAATTTCTCGCAGGCGCGTTTCTCCAACATTGGGTCTTCCTTTTTTTACAATGTCAAAAAATCGACCATATAAACTATCTATGATGGATTGAAGGATTTTTCTTTGTTCCGCAGTCATTTCTGTCGTCGGAGAACCAAGTGCTTTGTTTGGACCAGAAGTAAAAGATTGGTCTTTCACTCCAATTTTATCCAAACCTTCTTTTACATTGATCCCAGACATGATGACTCCCACTGAACCTGTAACAGTTGTTGGGTGAGCTCCAATGGCATCGGTTGCCATTGCAATGTAGTAGGCACCACTTGCTGCCGTATCCATAAATCCTGCAAATACGGGAATGGATTTTCTATTTTTAAATTTCAATACTTCTTGGTAGATAATGTCACTGGCAGTGACCGTTCCGCCAGGTGAGTTGATTTTTAAAATCACACCTTTTACGTCAGGATCTCGTTCCGCGTATTTTAAGGATTCTTTGACTCGAGCGACCATCGATTCTGTGGGTGGACCAAAAAAGGAATCTTTGGATTCATCAGAAATCATTCCTTCAATGGAGATGATGACGATTTTTTCTTGATCCCTTCCGGCAATGAGTTTCTCTTCGAAATCAGCCTTGCCACTTTGCGGTAACAGGTTCATAGTGTTCCCAATGAGACAAGATTCGGCAAAAAGAACCGAAAGCAGAACGACACAAACGAAAAGAAAAGACTTTCTAAAAGGCATACAAACCTTTCTAAGATCGCAAACTATGACTTCAATCATTTTTGGGAGATAAATCTTGTATCAATTGAAAACAAAACGGTCTTGTTTTGAAATCCACCCGACGGGTGGTGGCCAATGGCTCAGTTTATCTCTCCAATCGCCAGTGGATGGGAAATCTGTTTCTGTCGTTTCTGGTCATAAGGCCCCAGACCCATTTTTTGCTTCCGGTTCCTTTTTGATGTTCCCTTGGGTCAATCGGTTGGAACCAAACCCCTGGGCTAGGGAACCATTTTATCCGAGTACCCATTGGCTGACAGATGGGAATGGAATTCCCTTACATGGACTTTTCCACAACCTTCCAAGACAATTAGTCAAAGAGGAGATAAGCGAAAAAGAATCCTACGCCGAGTTTGCAATAGAAATTCCCGCCTCTTGGAAAGGAACATTGATTTCGAAAATCCATGTAAAAGAATGTTACAGGCTTTTTCCCTCAGAGTTAAAAGTCATTTATCGATTAACCAACGAATCCGATTCCGAATTTCCTTTTGCATTGGGAATCCATCCTTATTTTCGTTGGAACGAAGATGAATCTATCGATGATCTTTTTTTATTTGGTTCTGGTTTTTATAAAGTAAAACTGGGCGATTATCTTTTACCAGAAAAAATCCAGAAAGAAGATATCCTACTGAACGCAGAGGAAACGCTTGCGGGAAAAAATTTAGATGATCTTTATTTTGCCATTGAGGGAACCAATTCCTATATCGGGCTTTTTTCTATGAATAAAAAAGAAAAACTCATCATTCAAGGTGGTGAATTTTATCAAGTGTATACTCCACAAGATCGACGATCTATAGCAATAGAACCTATGACGGGAACAGGGAATTTTTTACACTTCCCTGGTGGTAATCCTAAAACCATTTCACCTAAAACGGAAAAACAGATAGAATTCTCCATTCGTTTGGATCATTTTTAAAAAAATACAATCTCTTTATCGAACAAACTGTCTAACACCAGAGAGGTTAGATAAAAAATGTCAGATGCACTAGTGAATACATGCAAACAAATCAGTAAAAATCTGTTAGAGATTAAATATTTCGCTGAAAAGAAAAACACTAGCCGAACCTCTGTTTACCGAGCATTACAAGATAAAAAAATCAATGAAGTTGTTATTGGTAAAAACTCACGTTTTATCATCTTGGATGATTTTGCGAAGAAGTGGAAACCGGGTAGACAGTCCTAAATTCTAATTCTTTTTCAAAAAGATGATCCTCTTTCCATAAGGATGGAGTAGGTGAGATGGTAAAATTCCAAATTTCCGATGGGATTTGTGTTCTTATGGATTCAGGTAAAGTAGAATCAAATCCCCAGTAGGATAACAGATATTCGTCGGTACTTTTTTCGAGTAAATAACCGAGAAATGTATAAAAAACTTTTCCTAAACTTTCGTCCGAATGTTTGTCACGTGTTTTAATATACACTTCTGCAAACTTTGGGTAAGGGGGTTTAAATTCTTTTTTTGTCAGGCGGTAGTGAATGGTTTTTAGATACCCTGTTCGAAAGTAGAGTTTTTTATCTCCTTCAAAAGAAAGGGGTGAAGCATTTGGGAAAAGATTTGGTTCTAGATCCAGATCCATTCGTAATTTAATGTATCCTAAGTGAAACCATATTAAGGATACGGGTGAGTTCCAAATTTGTTTCCATTGGATCCAGATAGAGTTTGGTTTGGTCTTTATTTTTTGAGAAAAAAGTTCGTTTCGTATTTTTTTTGTTAGGTTGTCTTTTTTGTATTCGAAAAAATGTTTTGGAAAAAACCAATCATATAAACTTTCCCAAAACCCAAGGCTTAATATTGATTCTAATTCTAATCTAGAGTGACCCAAGGGCAGAGGTTCTGTTTTCCAATCCAAAACCACTGCCGGACGCAAAAAAGAAAACCCCCTAGTTTCCCAATCGAAACAAATCTGTTTTAAATCTCTCTCTGTCATAGGGAGATGTTCTAAAGAAATAGAGGCATTCAGTGTTTTTGGGAATTTCCGCATTTTTTATACCATTCGGTCGATCTATGATAACAAGATGAATGATTTAGCCTTTGAGAATCAAAGTTTTTTATGGGGGAATGAAGCAGGCCCGATCCGGATCCTTTCCGAGTATCTGCACCCTAAAGCAGAATTCCAAGAACATGGAATCACAGACACTATAGTTGTTTTTGGATCTGCAAGAATCCCTTCGCCGGAATCACAAAAAAAGAATCCACCTTCCCCGTTAGATGCATTTAGTCATTATTATGAAGAAGCTCGCGAATTTTCCAGGCTGATTACGGAATGGGCTGATGTTTTAAAACGGGAAATTCCCGATCGAAATTTGCATATCTGTACGGGTGGGGGACCTGGAATCATGGAGGCGGGAAATCGTGGTGCCAAAGAAGCAGGTTCTAAATCCGTGGCTCTTAACATTGTCCTTCCCCACGAACAACAACCCAATCCGTATGTAAATCCTGAGCTAACCTTCGAGTTTCATTACTTTTTTATGCGAAAACTTTGGTTTATGAAAACCTGTCGTGGGATGATAGCTTTTCCTGGTGGCTTTGGAACCTTCGATGAATTATTCGAAACATTAACTCTCGTCCAAACTGGAAAAAAAAGTAGGATCCCCATCCTTTTATACGGATCAAAGTTTTGGTCAGAAGTTATCAATTTCAAAAAATTAGCAGAAATGAGACTCATTGCCGAGGAAGACTTACAGCTTTTTGGGTTTGCGGACAGTCCTGTGGAAGCACTCCGATTCTTTCAGGAAAAGATTCGTTTCGAATTGACCCATTCTGAGGGTACAAAAACATAGCGAAACAAGGTAATAATTATGGCTAGAACATGTGTAGTAACCGGAAAAGGAACAACGGCAGGGAACAACGTATCCCATTCTCATAAAAAGAACCGCCGTATCTGGAAGGTGAATGTAATCACAAAGAAAATCTTTTTGGAAGACGAGAACCGCTGGGTTCGCGTTAAGATTTCTACACGTGCTTTGAGAACTCTTCGTAAAAAAGGTTTGAAAGTGGCGATTAAGGACCACGGCGGCGATATCTCTGCCATCACTCCCAAAAAATACGTTGGAATTACTCCCAAAGCGCAACCAGCAGCTTAATTTTTCTAATTTGCTTCTGGATTGAAACAATCCAAAAAAACACCTAAAGTCACCGATGTCTACCGTCTCTTGGAGGCGGAGTTCGGTGTCGTAGAAACTCCCCTACATTTTTCAAAACCTTATGAGTTGGCCATTGCTGTCATTTTAAGTGCACAGTGTACGGATGAACGTGTGAATCAAGTCACACCGGAACTCTTTCGCAGTTTTCCTACTCTTGAATCTTTCGCAAAAGCTCCGCTTTCAGCCATTGAAAAAAAAATTTTTTCCACAGGGTTTTATAAAAATAAAGCAAAAAGCATCCAAGGTTTTGCCAGGATGATTCTTTCTGAATTTGGTGGCGAAATTCCAAGGACAATGGAGGAGGCCATCAAACTTCCTGGGTTCGGAAGAAAAACGGCCAATGTCGTACTTGCAGAAATTTATGGCGTTGTAGAAGGATTTGTTGTAGATACCCATGTAAAACGACTCACCAAACGGTTGGGTTTTACAAAAAAAACCGATCCCGTACAAATTGAACGGGAGATGATGAAAATGACTCCTAAGGAGATTTGCCGAAACCTATCTCTTTACCTAATATTTCTCGGTCGTAAATACTGCCAGGCTCGCCGGACATTTTGTTCGGATTGTCCGCTTTCTTCACTATGTCCTTCGTTTTCGGAGTAGGTTTTTCCAATCCTTCTTCCGCTTCCGATTCTTTTCTTTGTTTCCAAGAACGATTTCTGTCTGTTAAATTTATGGATTCTAATTTATAATCCAAACGAATTAAGTTTCGTTTCCGGAAAAATAAATTCAACGTGCCGAGTCTTCCATAGTCTTTTGGACATTCGATTTGATGTACATTGGACAAATAACGAAATTTTGCGAGGGGTTTTCCTTCCACTAAAAGGAAAAGAGGAAGTTCTGGGTGGTTTTGCCAAGGCAGGAGCGGAATTTTTGTCTCATCGTCAGCACTAACATAAACAATCCAACCATCGTAGTCTTCGATATTTTTGACTTCAATGAGTTCTTGGATAGAACCTAAACCAAGTTTTACGGGACCGTGATTCATTTCTTTTGGTTTTCCGAGGGTAAATCCGTCAAAAGGAAATTCGAGTGGTTTGTCTTTGGGACTAAAAGGATACAACATGTACCCTTTCCCACGTTTTAAATCCAGATCCATTTTTTCTTTTTCTACAAATCCAAGCAGGGAACCAAGGCCTCCGCGACCTTCTTCATCCATTTTTGTGAAGAGTTCCTTTCCACAATGGAAAAAGATCCTAAGTGGCCTATCTTCTAAACTTGGGTGTGCCTTTACTGTAGTCACCAGAAGAAAAATTCCAAATGTAATCGAAGATACTGGGAAACGATCAAGAAAAGAAAGACGGATATTCATAAATTAAGACCTTGGTTCTAAGAACGGAAGAAATCCAATCAGAATGAACCAAAAAACCTTTTATCTGTCTAAACTAAGGGCAGAAAGGATGTCATGAACTTCTTAAAAAACCTAGTCCTCTACGCTAAAATGGTCAAATTTTCTCACACACTCTTTGCCTTACCCTTTGCAGGGATCAGTTTTCTCCTCGCCTATCTGGAATCCACTTTGGATACGGGAGATTTACTTAGAATCGGAGCTCTTGTTCTTGTTTGTATGGTAAGCGCTCGCAGTGCTGCAATGGGTTTCAATCGTTATGTGGATTCCGAAATTGATGAGAAGAATCCTCGCACCCAAAACAGGGAAATTCCTTCAGGAAAAATCTCAAAACTTTCAGCTCTTCTTTTCATTGGGCTTTCTTCTTTTATTTTTATATTTGCGAGTTTTTTCGTAAATAAACTGGCCTTCCTTCTTTCCTTCCCAGCTCTTTTTGTTTTATTTCTATATTCACTGACAAAACGTTTTACTCTTTTTTGTCATTTAGTCTTAGGTTTTGCCATTTCACTGGCACCACTTGGGGCTTGGATTGCAATTACTGAAACAATCAATATTGTACCGATTTTGTTTTCATTCGGTTTGTTATTTCATATTTCCGCATTTGATGTGTTATATGCTATTCAAGATATGGATTTTGATGCCAAAGAAAATCTTCATAGTATCCCGGCCAAACTAGGAGAAAAAAAATCTCGGATCATCGCAATCATATTGCATACCTTGTCTTTTGTGTTTTTTATTTTGGCTGGAATCAATGCTGGCTTAGGGTTTATGTATTTTTTTATTCTTTCTGTGATTGGAATTTTAATTCTGTATGAACACAAAATTTCCTTCCAATACAAAGGAAAAGATTTGCCTCTCATTTTCTTCCAAATCAATTCTTGGATCAGTGTGGTTTTATTCCTCGCCATTTTATTTGATAAGTGGAACGAATTTTTATTAAAGATTTCTTCTGGAATTAGTTTTTAATGAAACTAGTTGTTGGACTTGCGGGAGCTAGTGGTAGTATTTATGCGGCCCGGTTTCTTCGTGCGCTCTATGAATTAGAAGGGGAAACTTACATCACAGCAAGTCCTGCGGCAATACGGATTTTTTCCGAAGAGTATGATACTAAGGTTACGTCTTGCGAAGAAATTCTTTCTTTTGTGGAAACAAAATGGAAACCACAAACCAAACATAAGTTTCATGTTCGTAATTTTTTTGATATTGGATCCGATATCGCTAGTGGTTCGAATACTTGGGATGGGATGGTAGTGATTCCTTGTAGTATGAAAACAGTGGCTTCGATGTCAGCGGGTCTTACTGAAAACTTAATTGAAAGAGCAGCCGATGTTTCACTAAAAGAACGAAGAAGGCTCATCGTAGTTCCGAGAGAAACTCCCTACAACCGCATTCACCTTAAAAATCTTCTGGCTCTAGATGAGGCTGGTGCCATCATCCTACCCGCATCTCCAGGATTTTATCAAATGCCAAAAACATTAGATGACTTAGGAGATTTTATTGCAGGGAGGATCCTGAATCTTCTTGGGATAGGCCAAACACTGTTTCCTAAGTGGATGGGGTAAAGTTCCGAAAGTAAGCCGTTGGTTTCCCATTGTCACCTAAACAAACGTAGGTGATATCACTCTCAATCACAGCTGACATTTTTCCTGTTTGTGGGTTGTTCGTGATGGCTAAAGTCCGGGAAGTGACGGAAGATTTTCCGTATTTTACGATTTTTCCATAGATTTGTATGATGTCTCCTGCCCGAGCGGGGGAGCGAAATACCACATTGTCCATACTCATCGTGACAATATTGGTATAACGAATTTTATTCATCACATACATTGCCATCCCTTCATCGATCCAGGAGAGCATTTTCCCCCCAAAAAGATTGTTATGGTAGTTCAAATCGTCTGGTTGGACCAGGTGTTGGGTGACCAGTTCCATATCTTGGAGTTTGTTCTGAATCGTATCGACCATAAATACCAAAAAATATGTTTTCGATTTATTCGATACCAAAAACCCTAGAGAAAAGATTTCCGACCTATGCACTCCTATTCTCACAAAAATATTTTAGACACCCTCCAATTCTCTAAAGAGGACTTAAACTTCCTCATTGAAAAAACACAAAAGATGAATCTACTTCAGGAATCAGGGAAAGCCTTCGGAATTCTGAATGGAAAACTTCTCGCTTCCCTTTTTTTTGAAGCAAGTACTCGGACTCGGCTCTCCTTCGAAGCGGCGATGGAAAGGCTCGGAGGGAGACTGATTTCGACTGTGGGCTTTCAATTTTCTTCTATTTCAAAGGGTGAAACTCTCTACGATACCATGAAGATGATTGAGGCTTATGTGGACATCGCAGTCATCCGTCATCCAGTTGAGGGATCTTCTCGGATTGCAGCGGGTGCTGTGAATATTCCTGTCATCAATGCAGGAGATGGGGCAGGCCAACACCCGACCCAAGCTCTTCTCGATTTATACACCATTGTATCTGAAAAAGGAAAGATTGATGGTTTGAACATTGCGTTTATCGGGGATTTGAAATACGGTCGTACCATCCACTCTCTCATCAATCTCCTCAGACATTACCCAGTTCACTTGTATCTCATCAGTCCAGAAGAACTAAGACTTCCCGAAAAATACAAAAAGAACTTAGAAGGTTTTCCTATGACTTGGGAAGAAACCACCGACATCAAAGCATTTTGGGATGCAGATGTTGCTTACGTGACAAGGATCCAAGAAGAACGTTTCCCTGACCACAGGGAATATGAAAAATTAAAAGATATCTACAAAGTGAACAAGGAATTGGTTCTTGCTTCTAAAAAAGACACAACCATTCTTCATCCACTTCCTAGAGTTAATGAACTTTCTACTGACATAGATGATCTACCAAATGCAGCTTACTTTCGTCAGGCGAAGTATGGTGTGGTAGTTAGAATGGCATTACTTTGTCTCAGTCTTGGAGTGGAATTTGACTAAAAAGATTTGGACTTTAGCGGAAGCAAGAGAAGTCCTACCGCTCGTGCGAGACATTACTAGAGAATACTATTTAAGAGCCAGTGTTCTTGCTGATGATGTTCGAAACAAAATGTTGCCAGAAAATGTTTTAGAATCGAAAGAAGATGAAATTAGTGAAATTGTAAAACATTGGACAAACGAAATTCTGGCAATGCATATTGATGTCAAAGGTTTGTGGTTAGTCGACTTTGATCATGGCAGTGGGTTCTATTGTTGGACCTGGGGCGAAGAAGATGTGTTATATGAACATGGTTATCATGAAGGATTTAGATCGAGAAAACTCATAGAGGAAAATAAAGAAGAAGATGACTCAGATAAATGAAAACTATTTAAAATTGAAAGCAGGATATTTATTCCCTGAAATCGGAAGAAGGGTAAAGGCTTATTCAGAAGCCAACGAAAGTGCAAAGATCATTCGCCTTGGGATTGGGGATGTGACGCTTCCTTTGGCTCCTACGATTGTGAATGCGATGGTGGAAGCAGCCAAGGAAATGGGAAGTTCTGCGGGCTTTCATGGATATGGTCCCGAACAAGGATATTCCTTTCTCATCCAAAAAATCATCTCTCATGACTATACCGCTCGTGGAGTTCAAATTGCAGAAGATGAAGTTTTTGTTTCTGACGGATCCAAATGTGACTGCGGTAACATCCAAGAAATCTTTTCTTTAGATAGTAAAATCGCCGTGGTGGATCCTGTGTATCCGGTTTATGTGGATACAAACGTGATGGCAGGTCGGACGGGAGAAGTGGGTGCAGATGGTAGATATGCGAATATCATTTATATGCCTGCCACTGAAGAAAACAATTTTGAGCCAGACTTCCCAAAAGAAAAACCAGACATCATTTACCTTTGTTATCCAAATAACCCTACCGGAATGGTGGCAACTAAGGCGCGTCTCTCGGAATGGGTAAACTTTGCCAAAAAGATAGGAAGTATCATTCTTTATGATTCGGCTTACGAATCCTTCATCCAAGATCCAGAAATTCCGAAATCCATTTATGAAATTTCTGGTGCCAAAGAAGTTGCTATGGAATTTCGTTCGTTTTCCAAAACGGCCGGTTTTACGGGAACACGTTGTGCCTACCTTGTGATTCCAAAAGACCTAAAAGGAAAAACTAAATCGGGTGAAGAAATCAGTTTCAATTCCCTTTGGAACCGTCGCCACACAACCAAGTTTAATGGAGTGTCTTATGTGACACAAAAAGGGGCGGAGGCAGTGTTTTCCGCACAGGGCCAAGTAGAGATCAAAGAACAAATTTCCTACTATATGCAAAACGCAAAGCTCATTCGAGAAGGTTTGGCGAAAGCAGGATATACCGTATTCGGTGGTACCAATGCTCCTTACATTTGGCTAAAAACCCCTCGCGGACTAAAATCTTGGGAATTTTTTGACGAACTACTGGGAAAGGCCCAAGTGGTGGGAACCCCAGGTTCGGGATTTGGTCCGGCGGGAGAAGGGTATTTTCGACTTTCTGCCTTCGGAAAGCGGGAAGATGTGATTTCTGCGATCGAACGAATCCAAAAAATGTAAAATTTAGTCCTGGTTTTTCCCGTAGCTCCGATATATAAAACAAGGTAGAGCTATGGGAAAATGGAAATTCATCCTCTTTTTTGCAATGGTTGTGGGTCATATCTCACATATCAGTGCAGTATCTCCAGAACAGACCAATCTGGGGATTTTAATCTTTGAAAACAAAGAAAACTTAAATTTTATCAACGTTGCTCTCAGCAATTTGGCTCCTTCGCAAGAGGAGACACAAAGTCCGGCACAACCAGGAGCTGAAACTCCCCAAGCGGATCCTTCCAAAAAGAATTTGGACTTTGATTATTTCAAACTTCTGAAGGCAGCCAACCAATCTGATTTTAGCGGGAACATGTGGTACTTGCAAAGTAACTACGTATATGGATTTCGCCAACTCCGCCAAGCCCAAGGGGAACTAAAAAATATTTTTGAAATCGTTCTTCAAAAGTATATCGAAGATGCAAGAGCACTTCTTGAAGCGGCAGCTCCTACCATCATTCGTTCCAATGACAATAACGCCAAAGCATTGTTACGTCTTGGTTTTCGTGACCTTCGTTCTTCGGAGGACCTTTACACTACTGGTCTCAATTCCAGCCCACACCAATACCGATACAAACTCACCCTTTATAAAGAGGGGATCCTTACTTTACGCCGTGCGAAACGTTTTGCTATTCTTGCGATGATCTATAGCAAAACTCCTGATGAGGATAAACCTGAGTACCAATATAGATCGAATGAAGATCTAAAAGAGGCTCGTAATGAAGAAAAACAACGTAACTACGAAAAGGTGAGAGATACCATCATCAATTTTGTGGAAAACAAACGTATGGAACGAACTGTTGTTCCTCCAGGAAATCCAGATGCGAAACCTTTGGATTTATTGGAACAACATGATGATAACTATGGTTTTATCACCTCTAAAAAGTTGGATCTCCTTATGGAAGCCAATGCACAAATCAAAGAGACGGAAGGTGCAAGACGAGAGTCAGTTCCTCCGACTCCAAAGTTTGATGAAAACGGAAAAGCCATCTACCCAGAAGAAAAGAAAAAATAATATGAAGTGGATTTCCAGTGTTATCATCTTAAGTTTTACTTTGGGTATTGTGGCAAAAACCACAATGTCCTATAGAGAACGTAAAAAACAATTAGATGGAAAAATAGCACTGGTTCTTGATATCAAAGAACAATTGAAGTTGGAACCAGAAACGGGAAAAACTTCCATTGAAACCATTCGTTCCCAAGTAGAGGAAACTTACCGCGCAGGCAACCGCATAGAGATGGAAAAAACCCTTACTCTTGCTGAAGGGGAACTCATCATCACACAACGCAAACTTTGTTTCCCTATGGAAGAATCGGCAAATGGACTTTACCAAAAAGCTATGGGCGATTGGATTCTTCTCGAAGGAGAAGACAAAAGCGGTGCCAAATCAATCGAATGGGATACCAAAGAAAAAATTCAAAGGTATTTAATGATGGCAAAAAGCGAAAAAGACCACGCAAAAGAATACTTTTTGTCAGGTAATTACCAACTTTCACTCCATACATACAAACGTTCGCTAGTTTACAGTCTTATGTCTTTACGATCGCAAAAAGCAGAAATCCCCGAAGAATACCAAACCGCAGATACTGTTTGGGTCCAACCCATATGGATGGGCCTCCATAAACAAAAGCAAAACACGATTCAAGAAAACTAAAAATTTCGATTTTCACTGATACCAAATCCGAAAGAATGACTGCTTAGTGAAGTTCGAATCACTTTATCGTCATTTTTTGCTGACCAAGGCGACCCATCTACCCGTGATATCGGATGAGGGTGAATTACTTGGTCTACTTTCCAAAGATCGTGTCCATCGAGAATTGTCCGATTTAGGAAGAGAACGAGAAGAACTAGACGAAATCCCTTTAGAGATATTAGAAACCGAACTTCATGAAAATCTGATTTTATATTTCAAAGAATCTACGTTGATTCCTGTCATCGGCCTTGATGGCGAAAAAAAAGACAATTGGGACAAACCAAGGTTCCTTGCCGCCTTTTCAAAATTAGACTCCGTAAACAACCGAGACCCAAAACTCGAAGAAATTGAATCCAAACTCGAAAAGAAAAAAGAAAACGCCGATTCTGTGCAGTGGTTTATGGAATTGATTTTGTCCCATTTCCCCGATGGACTTCTTGCGACTGATGTTGGTGGCTCTACTGTTTTTTATAATGAAACGTTTGAAAATGATATTCTCACCAAATCTTTGTTTCGTGATTCATTGCAATTGGCTGAAAAATACCTTCACAATCTTAATAGGGAAGTTCTAGCCACTTATCTAAAAGATCATGATTTGACTTTGGGTAAGGATGCAGACACAAGTGTATTACATACAAACATCACAGACCTTCGTGCAAACCTACGTATCATCACTTTAAAAAAAGAGAAAAAGGTCGTTGGTTTTTTATACCATTTTTCGCCATCTAGTTTTGCTAATCCTTCTGGAGCTGGAAATTCTGAATTCCCGAATATGGATGAGGCATTTGTATCCAAACTTCCTCTCGAAACAGTTTTGGAAGAAATGGAAGCGCATTATATACATAAGTCGCTAAAAAGAAATTCCAATAATATATCGCACACGGCGACAGAGCTTGGTGTTCCGAGAACTACTTTACAAAATAGAATCCGTTTTTTAAAACTCGCGGAACGTTTTCAAAATGAAGCCAAAGTAAAAACGGTAATTCCTCGAAAACGCTCTGAAAAACCAGCTGAAAAACCCAAAAAAAATACGGAAAAACGAGAGACGCCTCCTTCTAAAAAGGCCAAAACCATTCAAAAACCTGTGAAATCTGCAAAACAAGCGATTAAAGGTAAAAAACAGAGCCCAAAACCGGTACAAGCGAGAAAAAAGGCAAAAAAAAGACGTTGACGAAAACACTTGGAAAAACAATTTTTTCATTACCGTTTGAGAAAACACCTCCGCACTTCGCTGTTTCCCTTGCATACATAACTTGCACAAATGGTTTCCCGATTTTAATCAAATACTCTAACAAATCAATGTAGAACAATCTATGGCATCACGCAAACAAGAAGAAATCCAAGTTAACCCTCCTGAAGAACCAACAGAATATACCAACGGCATCATGGACCAAGACGATGCATCCGAACCACCGAAACAATTTAAGAAAAAAAAGAGTCGTTACGAAGGCCCGATTCCTCCTCCACTTGATTTAGTCGAACTCAAGAAAAAAAACATCAACGAACTGGCTGACCTTGCAAAAGGTTTAGGAGTAGAAAACACTCATGGTTTGAAAAAACAAAATTTGATGTTTGCTCTTCTCCAAGCACAAACCGAAAAAGACGGACAAGTGCATGCTGCAGGAGTTATGGAAAGACTTCCCGATGGATATGGTTTCCTTCGGTCACCTGACTACAATTATGTGCCAGGTCCAGATGATATTTATGTTTCCCCTTCCCAAATCAAATTATTTGGTCTTCGCACTGGTGATACTGTCACAGGTCTTATCAGACCACCGAAGGAAGCAGAAAGATTTTTTGCGATGTTACGTGTGGAATCCATTAACGGATTTCCTGTGGAAGTTGCCCAAAAAAGAAATTTATTCGATAACCTAACACCTCTTTACCCTAATGAAAGAATCAATATGGAGTTTGATCCAAGTCATTTGGATACTCGCGTGATTGACCTTATGTGTCCGATTGGAAAAGGACAAAGGGCACTCATTGTTGCCCCTCCTAGAACTGGTAAAACGGTTCTTATGCAATCCATTGCTAATGCCATCACTCGTAACCACCCAGAAATTTTTCTAATCGTCCTTCTGATTGATGAACGTCCAGAGGAAGTAACGGATATGGCTCGCCATGTAAAAGGTGAGGTGGTGAGTTCCACATTTGATGAACCAGCTCAACGCCACGTGCAAGTGGCTGAGATGGTCATCGAAAAAGCAAAACGACTTGTGGAACATGGAAAGGATGTGGTCATTCTACTCGACTCGATCACAAGACTTGCCCGGGCATACAACCAGGTGGTTCCTACATCAGGAAAGATTCTTTCTGGTGGTGTGGACTCCAATGCCCTCCACAAACCAAAACGTTTCTTTGGAGCGGCAAGGAATATCGAAGAAGGTGGGTCACTTACCATCATCGCAACCGCCCTTATTGACACGGGTTCCCGAATGGACGAGGTGATTTTTGAGGAATTTAAGGGAACGGGAAATATGGAAATCCATTTGGATCGAAAACTCGCAGACAAACGAATTTTCCCAGCCATCGACATCAACCGATCTGGAACCAGGAAGGAAGAGCTTCTCCTGCCGCAGGATACCCTCACTCGAGTCTTTATCCTTCGAAAAGTACTTTCTCCTATGAGTATCACCGAAAGTATGGAACTATTGATTGAAAAAATGCGTGGCGCGAAGACAAACGACCAATTCCTCGCCAGCATGAATACGAACTAAAAGGGCCACCATGAAAACTGACATACATCCAAAATACGTTTCTGCAAAAATTAAATGCGCTTGTGGTACAGTGATCGATACAAGATCCACTGCAGGGGATATCAGTGTGGAAATTTGTTCCAACTGTCATCCATTCTTTACTGGTAAATCCAAATTAGTGGATACAACCGGTCGCGTAGACAAGTTCAAGAAAAAATACAAAATGAAGTAAGAGGCTTTGGCCTCAGATCCGTCTAACTAATAACGGGGGAACAACTCATGGCAGTAATGGACTTTGCTCGCTACAAAGAAATCAACGACCAAAGAATGAATTACCGTGAGATGGAAGACGCCACTGTCGTCTCCTATTACCGTAACACGGGTTGCGGGGACGGATACCGCATTTATTTAAAGTTAAACGACAATCAAATTGTGGAAGACGCAAGTTACACCACAACAGGTTGCGGGTTTGGAATTGTTGCTCTTGCGATGGCAACTGAGTATGCAAAAGGCAAATCTTTAACCGAACTTAAAAATCTTACTCCTGAAACATTAGAAACGCTTTTTGAATTTCCCGAACGAAGGAAAAATTATCCTGAGTCTGCAGTAGCTGCTCTCAAAAAAGCAGTGGAAGACTATGAGTCTGGGCAAGGTGTTCCCAAAGAAAACCGAATCACAAAAGCACAAACTATGGAACTTCTTCATAAACAAGGACATTTGAGGGAAGCTAAGTTATCCAGTGTTATGTTGGAGAAAGAAAAATTGGACGGTGTCGATTTTTCAGGTGCCGACCTACACAATGCTTTCCTTCAAAATTCTAGTTTTGTGGGAGCCAACTTTCAGGGCGCCAATCTTAAAGCTTCTTTTTTTAATGGAGCTGATTTAAGGAATGCTAATTTTCGCGGAGCTGATTTGCGTTTTGCAAAACTTGCTTCAGCAAAAATTGAGGGTGCTGATTTTACGGATGCCATTTACGACATTGGAACCCGAGTGGATCACAGCCAAATGTTCATCTTCGATGTAATGAAAAAAGCAGGGAAAGATTTGTATCTGAAAACAGAGGATGGGGAATGAAGCCAGGCGATAAGGCAAAACTCACCAAACAAACATTCCTGCACCAAGGGATTTTTATTTTTACTGGTTCTACAGTTGAAATCAAAGAAGTCCAATCCGACAAAGTGATCGTAGTTTATAACGACAAAGAAGGATATCCTCACGATTTAGAAATGAATCTGACCGATTTGTCCCCGCTTTCATAAATCCGATTTTCTTGACACAAATCCTAAGAATCGTAACGTATTGTTAATCCAACTATGTTGATTCAAAGCCACCGTCAGGAAAATCACCTTCTTCTATCGATCCAAAGGGATGTCTTGATGGAAAACTCACGTGAGTTTTACCAAGAATTTGAAAAGGCTATTGAAAGCAAAAATTTCGGAAAATTGACAATGGATTTTCATTCCGTAAAGTTTTTGGACTCCAGCGGAATTGGTGCTGTGATTAAAGCTTCTTCTGCCTTACACAATCGGGGTGTGGAAATCTTTGTCACCAATCTGAACAAAAATCTAAACTCAGTATTTCGTCTTTCTGGACTCAATCACATTCTTTCCATTTTGACGTTGGATGAATACCTTTCTAAATTTCCGGAGTTTCAAAAAACTCTAGAGGCATAAGCGTAATGAAACTCTATCGAATTTTCTCTCTACTCATTCTATCCATTACTTTGAATTCCTGTGCTACAGGTGTAAAGTCCAGATCTTTGCTTTTTCGCAGTAATGAGTTTGCAATCTATACTGTGGCCCGCGACAAAATCAATTTAAAGTCAGAAACTTCTGTGGCAAAAACTTTTGCTCATCCAGTGGAAATCACAGAAGATAAGGTTTTAGATTTACTTGGAAATATTCGGTTTCGTGAAGAAAGTTCTTATGGAGATGTAAACCGATACGTATTCGAGGAAAAAGAAATCAAAGAATTTGCTATGGATCTTGTTGATGGTTTGCAAAAATTAAAATCTGACCAAATTCTTTTAGTGATTTCTAAATACAATCCTGTTCGGTCCGTAGTTTCTCATTATTCCAGAACTGGTTTTTATATTTGGTCTACAGATACTTCAATCGAAATTCTTTTTGGAGAACTTCAAAAAGAAATTTCTTATGATGAACAAGGGAACTATTTTGATTGGTCGAATATCCCGGATATTCCTTTTGAACATTTCCCGCAGTCCACATACATTTTACAAGGTCCAGGGTTTTCCTTTAAAAAGGTATCTGGTTTTCGCAATAAACATTGGTTAGTTTTTGATAAGGCTGATTTAGCAAAATTAAAATTTGAGAAACGCAAGAAAACTACCGTTCCAGAGGTGACAAACTCTGTGGATGCAGATCTTAAACCAGAGAAAAAAATCTCACGAGATGAGGAAGAAGGGATTATCAACGTAGATTAATATACGTTTAGTCTTCTTTTCGAATGACGGTTCGTTCGGTTTGAATGCTACCGTCAGTTCCCAAATAAAAATGTGTTTTTCCCACGAGCGAATTGATACCCAAACGGTAGTTTTTTCCTGCTCCAAAACTTAAATCCACACCTGGAAAAACTTCTCTTTCTACATCAACAAAGGCATCTGGATTTGGTTCATAAGAACCAAGTGCGGTTTCAAACTGTTTGGATTCTGTTTCCAAAACTTTCGTAAACTTTTCGTTAGCATCTTTTAGTTTGATGATACTTTCTTTTTCCTCGAGTGTGAGTTCTTTTTTTTGACTTTTTTCGACTAGTTTAGTAAGAGCGAGTTGCACTTTGTGAAGAGTAATTTCTTTTTCAGTGATTTCCTTTTTCATTCGATTGAGTTCATCTAAAAGTTCAGGTGGTGTTCCTATGGCGACTTTAGTTTTGGTTTCTACTACAGCACCTAGCTTAGAGCAGGTGAGAGAGTTTCCTGCGATGATGGTTCCTCCCATTACTTCACCACGTCCTCCCAAAACTCGAATCAAGTCCTTGGCGGAAAGTTCGGAATGCATGACTGCTTCTTCAACAAAGATACTTCCTTGTGCTGTGAGTTTTCCTTGTTCTACAAATTTAGCGTAGATATTTCCTTCTGATTCAATATATCCTTCCCCACGCCCCATAAACCCGCCAGAAAGAACAATGTCTCCTTTCGCTTTTAGGAAGGCCTTACCCACAGAGTTACGTATGATGATACTTCCGTTGGTGGTGAGAGAAAATCCATCTCCGATTTTTTCTTCCACGATGATGGTGCCAGGAAAATCAATATTTCCAGTAGAGTAGTCAACCGCTTCGAGTTGGATGACTTCATCCACTTTTATTTCTAGCGAAGCAGACAACACAGGTCTACCGGCAATTTTGGCGTATAGTTTTTCCCCTTTGAGTTCTACATTAGGTCCAAGATTCCAATCTACGGATTTTTCTTCTGGGTAAGGGATAATGGTTCCATTTACAGTTTTCCCAAATTCTCCTTTTTTAGGTGGAATTCTTTCTGCAATGAGATCACCCGGTTTTACAGATTGAATGACACCAATGTTTTTATAATCAATTCGACCATGTTCATCTTCTTCTAACTGAGGTTTGTTGTCCGAGCGAAAATAAATTTTAATTTCACCATCTTTGCCTGGAACGGGTGGAAAACCTTTGGCTATGGTATATGGAACAAAAAAGTTTGGATTTTTGATTTGATTTTGGATGACAACATCAATGATCCCTACTGAAATTCCAACGGAGGCAATTTGTTCACGTAGCTGGTATTCGGTGAGAAGTGCTCCTCCATGTTTGGGTGGGTGGAGAACCATTTTGGCTTCCATATAATCTTCGGAGATGGTAATGTCAGCATAGGAACTGATGGGATCACCCTTCGACCAAGTGCCAATTTCTACAGGTTTGTTTTCAGAAAGAGCTACTGCTTTTTTGATTTGTTCCCCGTTATAACCTTCTACACCAAAAAGCTGAACCCTCGCTATGACATCTTTGTAATCGACTTTTTTCCCTTTGGCCCCAGGTTTTGTAATTTTTAAAACTGCCTTGCCACCTAAATTTTCAATCTGGAAATAACCATTTTCTGAGGCTTCTAAATCTTGGAGAATTCTGTCTGTATAAGAGTCTGGGCCGGGCATTTAATTGTATTCTAATAAGTGAGAAACTACATCTTCCTCCCCATTAGTTTTTAATTCTAACTTCGGAGTCATGGAGTCGATCGTATTCATTAGAGTCAGCACTTCTTCAAATTGACAAGAAATTATTCGAGAAAGGTCAATATAAGCGGAACGAAAGTATAAATCCAAAGCATTTACCAAATGGATGTATTCACTAAAATCGCCACGATCAGTATAAAGAATAGGAGTTTTGGCATAATAACATTCTGCTAAAATTCCGTATCCTGGTTTAGTACATACATAATCGACAGCTGCTACGAGGTCTGGATAATGTGAGACTTCAGGAACTAAAATTCCTTCCGATTGGATTCCGGGAACTCCATACGCTACAAGCTGAATGGATTTTGCTAATTTTTCGATTTGTAGTGTGGTTCCTTCTAGACCATAGGCACCGAAGGATAAAAGAATGTATGTGGTTTCATCATTTAATCCAAATAATTTCCTTGCTTGTGCTTTGGATAGGTTTGGTTTTCTTCCCACAAGACCAATGTTAGCCGATTCTAAAAAAGGTGGCATGGGGCAAGAAAATGGTAGAACCAGTGCCTCTGTAACAAATCCGTATTCTACTTGTAGTTGTTCGCTAAGAGTTCCAAAATAGGAATCATCTTTCTCGTAATTTTTATAAATAAAATCCCAAGTAAAGTTCCCGATAAATACGCTGGAAATCCCCGCTTCCAAAGCAATGGTGATGGGAAAAGAAGAGCTATCGGTTAGGATTAAACCGATTTTGTTTTTTTTGCAATATTCTGTTTCTTCTTTTAGTAGGTTCGATTTCTTTTTTTCGAAGTCAATGAGCTCTTCTTTAGTTGTTTTTAAATCGATGGAAAGTGAGTTTTTTTGTGATACACCTACATCGAGTTTTAGATTCCGAGTTCTTAGTTTTGGATGGGTAAAATCCAAAAAAGAGATCCTTGTGCTAACTAAATGAATCTCTTCAATGAATTCTTCTTTTAGTAGCCGTTTTATGATATTGCCAGAACGACTGATATGGCCAAAGCCATGACCTGAAATATAAAAATAAAGTTTCATTTGTTTCTTTGTCTTATGGATTCATACAAAACAATTCCACAAGACATAGCTAAGTTTAACGAATCAGCCTCACCTAGCATTGGTAAGTGGAGAGTATCATCGGAAAGTTTTTTTGCATCAACACTTAGTCCATATTGTTCACTTCCAAAAAGAAATACTGATTTTTCTTTCATATTGACGGAAGTATAAAGTGTTTTTCCTTCAGGAGTTACCGCGTAACGTTTGTATCCTTTCGATCGGAATTGGGTTAAGACTTCTTTTAAATCTCCAATATAAACTGGCAAAGTAAAAATGGTGCCTGTACTCGCACGAACTACATTTGGATTAAAAAGATCGATCCTTGGGTCTGTGACGATTACAAGACCAACCCCAGCACCTTCAGCGGTGCGTAGGATGGTTCCGAGATTACCTGGCTTTTCTACCCCTTCAATGATGAGGATGGGATTGGTTTCAATGGTTTTGATTTTGTCCCAAGGGACATGGGCATCGGGCGTTTCTGCAACAGCGATTAGGCCATCCGGCCGATCCCTGTAAGATATTTTTTCAAAAATTTTACGAGGAAGTTCAAAGATAGGACAAGGAATCGACTCAATGAGGGCTTCTTCATTTTCTCCCAAAAAACATTCTGGGGAAATGAAGAGACTTGTGATTTTTACCGGCAAACAAGGAATAGGTGAGTTTGGGTTACTTGTGACCGCTTTTTTGATTTCCCGATACCCTTCGATGAAAAACTTTTTTTCTTCATCGCGGTTTCGTTTTTCTTTGAGTCCAGCGACCCATTTGACCTTGGGGTTGGAAAAACTTGTGATGTATTGTCTTCTGTTTGGCATGGACGGATCGGATCTTTAGATTGGCCTAATTTATTTAGAGAAGAAAGTACAAAATCCAGCTGGGTATTTTTTTCCGGATTTTTCTGGAATGAATAATTCGGAAGTTTCATAAGACCCTTTGGTTTTGATTCGTGAGGATAATATCCTTTCTAAGGTTAAAGGACTAAAACCCTGGCTATGGCAACTGAGGATGACAAATTCTGGTTTGGAATCAGAGAGTTCCATCAGGGCATCCATCAGTTCACTTAAATTCTCCTCAATTTTCCAAACCTCTCCTTTGGACCCACGTCCAAAACTTGGAGGGTCAAGAATCAGACCTTGGTATTTTTTTCCCCGTTTGATTTCACGACGGATGAATTTCATCACATCATCCACAATCCACCTGACCGGTTTGGAATCGAGACCAGAGAGTTTTGCATTTTCCCGGGCCCAGTCCACCATTCCTTTTGAAGCATCTACATGGCAGACACTCATACCTGCATCAAGGCATGCAAGAGTGGATCCTCCTGAATAAGCAAATAGATTTAATACTTCTAGGCCTTGTTTCTTTTTTCCAATCTCTCGGATGCGATCCCAATTGGTTTCTTGTTCTGGGAAAAGGCCAATATGCCCAAAGGGCGTGAGTTTGATTTTAAAAGTTAAATTTGAGAATTCGATGGTGAAACTCTCTGGAACTTTTTTTTGAAAATTCCAATGGCCTGAGCCGGAATCATTTTTGATATACTGGGCATGCAGGTCGTTCCAAATTCCTGGGTTTTCTTTTCCATAAGCAGAAGTAGGGGAGGAACGAAGGAGTTTATAACCACCGACGATTTCTAATTTAGATAAGTCACCTGAGTCCAGGAGTTCGTAACTTTTTGTCATGCCAATTCCAGGAAAATAAAGGTAAGGTCGTCGTCCCAGTCTTTTATTTCTGTTTTAGAAAATGACTTTAAGTCCTGGATGAGTTTTATTTTAAAAAGATGATTTGGTATTTCTCTGTTTGCTCTTAAAAACTCCAGGAGTCCTGTTTCTCCATACATGGATCCATCTGGATTAAAACATTCTAAAACTCCATCACTCAAGATAAGGATTCTGTCTTTGGGTTCTACTTTATAAGTGATTTCTTCTATCTGAATTTCTGGAAAAACTCCGATGATTTTTCCTTTGGGGTGTACTTTTATAATTTCTCCATCGGCTCTTTGTAGGTAAGCGCTGGGATGGCCGGCTCTTCCAAACCTCCAAACTTTTGTGGATGTATTGAGATATACATAGGAAGCCGTAACATATTGCGGGTTACAATTCCCATATAACACGCGATTCATTCCTTCTAATACTTGTTTCGGGGAAGAGATATTATCTTTTTGAGTGGTAAAGGCAACTTTGCCCATCGCAGAAATGAGTGAAGCTGGAATTCCATGTCCAGAAACGTCGCAAAGAACAATCCCAAGTTCATAAGGGTTGGGAGAAAAATATTCATAAAAATCTCCACCCACATCTTTCATTGGTTGGATGAAAATTTGCATTTGTAAGTTTTTTACATCAGGGATGGTTTTTGGTAGGGACTGCATAAGAATGTCCCGAGAGATTTTTCTTTCCTTTCGAAGGCTCGTGACTTGGGCCAGGGCTAAATCTTTTTCTTGGCGTAAAAGTTGGATTCTATCGGCTAAAGCAAAGGCAAACAAGGTGATGTCGGCAAGGGAAGCGATGGGAAATAACATCTCTTCTAAAAAAGGATTGGAAGGAAGGATTCCAAATTTGAGGAGTCCATACACAATGCAGGTAATGAGTAATAAAACAAATGCGACAGCAAAATAATAAAAAGACCTAAGTCGATTGTAAATCCCCCAAATTAAAATACCTAGTAAACATATACAAATTAGTAGTGAGAGCCATGTCACTCCAATCGACGCTTCTGAAATTCCACCAAACAAGGAAATTATGGCGTTGAAAAGAGAAGAAATTCCCAATACTTGAAAACACCGAGCCATTTTTGGGATTCGGGCTTTTAGTTTTAGGAAATTAGATGTGAAAAGAACAAAGAAAAAAAGACAAATACTAAAGAAAAATGGGATTCCAATCCGTTTCCAAAAATAAGAATCGGGTACAAAAAAATAACCCCAGAATCCGAGTAGAGAAAGTTGTCCGAGTCCAAAAAACAATACATAACCGATATAATAAAAATAGTTTCGGTCTCTTACAAAAAATGCGATCGCTAGATTGTATAAAATGATGATTCCTAAACTTCCAAAAAATAATCCGTATATCCACTGTGTGATATAGTCTTCCCTTTGGAGATTTCTTTGGTTGGTAAAAATGAGAGAAAACTGCAAAGATATTTCTGAATGAATCGCTATAAGAATTGTATCTCTTTCGTGTCCAATTCGAAAGACAAAATTTCTATGTGGGATTTCTCTTTGGAAAACAGGTTGGATATGGCCTGATTTGGAAACAACGTAAGTATTACCTTCGTGTTTATGGTAAAGTTCCACAGAGTCAATGTTATGTGCTTGAATGAGAAGTAACGGATATTTGGCGGGGTCTGGAAAATCTTTTGGGTCGAAACGGAGCCAAAGAGTTCCCTTTAAAAATCCAATATTGACAAAATCATCAGTAATTTTCTTAAATTCGCCCGTTTTTAAAACAGATGCAACGGGAACGGAGGATGTGGGATCAATCCAATATGTGAATTTAGTTGTCTTTAGGATTCGTTCTCCAATGTCATTTGGGCTTTCGGAAAGAACGGGAATTGTAAAAAAGAATACCGAAAACAAAGTAAAGAGAAGTGTTTCGGTAGGAGATAACTTTTTCAATTGATTGTCTTGGACAGGAGGTCAACCCCCTGTCCTTTTTGCTTTAGGAGTTAGGCTTGTTTTTTAGCTGCTTCGTAAGAGATCTCTTGTGGGCCAGTGTAAATTTGACGTGGTCGGCCAATTTTTAAACTTGGGTCTTCGATCATCTCTTTCCACTGCGCAATCCAACCTGGAAGTCTTCCCATAGCAAACATTACTGTAAACATATTGGTAGGAATTCCTAACGCGCGGTAGATGATTCCTGAGTAGAAGTCCACGTTTGGATAAAGTTTTCTTTCTACAAAGTATGGATCATTCAGTGCTGCTTCTTCCAGTTCTTTGGCAATGTCAAGAAGTGGATCTTTGATACCTAGTTTGTTTAGAACTTTGTCACAAGCTACTTTGATGATTTTGGCACGTGGGTCAAAGTTTTTGTAAACACGGTGACCAAATCCATTCAATCGGAAACTGGAGTTTTTATCCTTGGCTTGTTCTACGATTTTTTTCACAGAAAGCCCGCTTTTCTTAATTCCTTCCAACATTTCCAAAACTTCTTGGTTGGCACCACCGTGACGTGGTCCCCAAAGTGCAAGGATTCCTGCTGAAATCGCACCATACAAGTTGGCAAGAGAAGATCCCACCAAACGTACAGTAGACGTAGAGCAGTTTTGTTCATGGTCTGCATGAAGGATGAGTAATAGGTTGAGTGCAGAAACAATTTCTGGATCGATATGATAATCTTCCGCAGGAACCGCAAACATCATATTCATAAAATTGGAAGCATAATCCAATTCGTTGAGTGGATGGATGATTGGTTGGCCAATGGATTTTTTGTAAGCGTAAGCTGCGATCGTTGGAAATTTTGCAAGAAGTCGAATGATGGAAATTTCTCTGTGTTCCTCATTCATTGGATCATAACTATCTTGGTAGTAAGTGGATAAACAACCCATCATACAAGACATGATCGCCATTGGGTGTCCATCTTTTGGAAATCCATTGAATAGTCTTTTGAGATCCTCGTGGATCATCGTATGTTTTGTGATCGAACTATTCCATTCTTTTAGCTGGGCATCATTAGGAAGTTTGCCATAGATGAGTAAATAAGCCACTTCAGTGAAGGTAGACTTTGCAGCTAAGTCTTCGATGGGGATACCTCGATAACGGAGGATACCTTTTTCTCCATCGAGAAAAGTGATTTCACTGGTGCAAGCCCCAGTATTTAAATAACCGGAATCAATCGTAACATAACCGGACAATTGGCGGAGTTTAGTAATATCAATTGCCTTCTCGTCTTCACTTCCCACTAAAATCGGAAGTTCGAACTCTTTCCCATCCACTTTCAGAATTGCCTTTTCGGACATATCTTCTCCTGTATATCTCTGTCTATTTCAAAGGATAGACAGGGGAAAGGGTGGGGAAAAGCCATTTTTTACAACTTATGGTATTTTTTCATAATGTCATAAGCGTAGAAATTGGAGACCACGATGCGACAGTAATCCCGTGACTCTTTGTAAGGGAGGTCTTCTAAAAAATGGTTAAAATCACCTGTGTAAACCGACTTCTTCCATTTACGTAAATTCCCTGGTCCGCCGTTATAAGCGATCGAAGCCCATTTTAATTCGTTTCCATTGGATTTCAAAAGGTAAGCGAGAAATTTTGTCCCGAGCCTGATGGAGGTTTCTGGTTCATAGAGGGAATAGGAAGTGATTCCCATACGCGAGGCCAGTTCCTTTCCGGTAGCTGGCATAATTTGCATAAGGCCCCTTGCATTGGACCTTGAGGTGGCTGTTTCCTTAAAAAAAGATTCTTGGCGCATTAAAGCATACACTTTATCTTCCGAGATATCATTTTCCTGTGCATAACGGGAAACTATACTTTGATGGGGTCTTGGGAAAATTCTCGTTGAGATGGATGTGGGTAAAAGAATGGGATCATCAGGGATGAGGTGTCTTTTTAAGAGAGACCTTGTATGGAAAGCAGTGTAATACGTGTTATATGTTAAGTCTCCGATCCCGACTAATATTTCATCTTTCTCTTCTTCGGAAAGATACTCTCGTTTTACGTGAAAATTGACAAGACTTAAACCCAAACTATCTTCTCCAACACGGAAGTATTCTTTTGCCAGGTTGAGTAATTTATGTCCTTGGATTCGTGAGCTCATTCCGCCAAGTTTGTTTCCCAGTTCATAGGAATCTTTCGGATAAGCAAATCCCAAGTTTCTTCCAAGCAAGGCATAAGATTCTTCCGGAATACCTGCTGTGTAAGATAAGTATTCAAACAAATATTCTTTGTTATAAGTTGGATTATCTGGTTTGTTCCCTTCTTTAATGATGGATAAAAACTCTTCTCGAATCACTCTTGTGTAATAAGAGCCTGGACAAAGTGCATAGTATCTTCTTAGTTCTTTTTTTAACTTCTCTGTATCTCCACTTTCTTTGAGGGATCGTAAATACCAATACACGAGTCGACCTTTGACAGGGAGATTCGGAATTTCAGCAAGGGCTCTTTCGAATTTTTGTATCGGAGCATAGTTGGATTTTTCACCTTTGCGATCCACTAAGTATTCGATAAGCCGATCTTGGTAAAAAAGATTAAATGGATATTTCCCTAAATATAAAACTAAGTTTTCAAAATACATCTCACGGTCACCTAATCTATCGTAAGTGGCAGCAAGAACTCGGAAATACCCTGCATCTTTTCCAGGAAAAGTTTTTAAAAGTTCAATAGCATTTTGAAATTTATTTTGTTGGTATAAAATGTCAGCTAAGCTAACAATCCATGAGGAATCCATATCCACAAAGGTTTTGTTCGTACGCAATACTCTGAAAAGTTCGTTTGTTTTTCCCGTTTTTGTTAAAACTAATGTGAGATGTTTGTAACCTTCGTAATAAGAAAGTCGGGTAGAAAATATTTCTGGCCTTGAACGAAACAAAGCTTCTTTATCGTTATTGTTAATTGCAGGTAATAATAAAGTGAGCTCCGATGGAGCAAGCTGTAAAATACTACCCGATCCTTTGTATTTCGACCAGTCAGCAGCAATCATTTGAACAGTAGAATCGGCAAGTCCCTCTCTTTGTAGGCAATTTAGCCACTCCTCGACAGCCGCTTTTTCGTCACCTAATATAAGTTTTGCTTTTCCAAATCTGTATTGTGTATCCCCTGTGAGAAGGTATCTTCTATGAGATTCTTGGATGGAGTTAATTTTATCTAAAATTTCCTTCCATTGGTTGTTTGCTGCCAGGAGACGAACCAGTTCATCTAGTAACCTGCGGCAAATGGGATCTTCTTCTAAATTCAATCGATTCAAAAATTGGATCCTTTCTATCGGAGTGAGGTAGTTTCTCTGGGTGATTTCTGTGTACAACTTCCAATAACTAAGTTTAAAAAGGGTAGTTTGGAAAGGCATAGTTTGTGTCAGGATTTTTCTGACCTCTTCTTCCGAGGATTCTGTGACAAAAACACCACGTACAAGAGAAATCAAATACCGAAATCGTTTCTCCTTATCTCCGTTAGGTGCTTTATCATGGAATTCGATTAAACTATAAACTTCACTTTCACGGGAAGGGTTTGTGTTTCGAAAGTAGTTTTCGATTTGCCCCCATTGGTGGGATTTGATCAAATATTGAAGGTCTGTGTCCGCAAATAGGGATGTTGTGAAAAAGAGAAGAATTCTACTTGCTAACCAAAAATGCCTCATGCATACTTCCTATGATTACGAATTTAGAGAGGGAAGGTTCCTCTCCTTATGAGCTTACAAACAGAATACAAACTGCAATGGCCGGAATATCGGATTGAATTCCACCCAGGGCCTCATATTCCAAAAACGGCTACACTGCCAGAGCTTTGGCCGAGCCTTCGTGCCTTCTTTTCGGGCAATCAGTCTCGTTTTGCAAACTACCTTTACTATTTATCGACCGATTTTTCCGGGGGGTTCAGCCTTTGTTCCATTTTGGGGGAAAATGAGACCGCAAATCGGTTTCGAGATCCGCAATTAGTCACCCCTTCTGCTTTTCCCAAAGAATCCTTATCCCAAATTTGGGAAATTTGCCAAAACCGTGATTTTGAGGAGATGGAAAGGGCAGATTGGGAACTCATTGGTTTTGGATTTTTGTATTCTGGTGATATTCGTGAATTTCGCAATTGGGTTATGAAAACCAAAGAGTTCTTTGGCCAAACCGAAGACAACCGTAGATTTTTATTTTTACTTGGATGGGAAAATTCAGAACTCCCTTATGAAAATTCCATTTTGCATATGTTAGTTGAGTATGTTAAAGGGAATGGGGAAGTTTTGGATTTTAAAACTCTGACCGATGCGGTCACTTTAGATTCTCATTGGCAAATCTCTGGAGTTCTCTTTCATGCCATTGAAATCGGATGGTTTACGGGCGAGGAAATATTTCGGTTTTGGAAATTTATCATTGGTTTTTATTCTGAGTGGGACAATTGGGAGAAGGCGCGTTTCCGTTCTGTTTCTCTAGGAAAAATTCCTGCTTTTTCTGCTTTGCGGTATGCAAAACGATATTTTACAGATACGGATTTTGTTTTATACAAAGAAGAATTAGAAACAAGTCTTCGAGGAGACTGGACCTATGGAAATGGATTTGGTTATGAACTCACTCACCAAATGGACCCCTTTGTGGAAACAGTCGTAAGATTTCGTAATGAAGGGGAAGGGTTCGAAGACGAATTAAAAAAAGAACTCACTCTCAAACCATATTCTTATTTTATCAATTTACAGTTAGCCTTTATTTATTTTGTAAAAAAGGACAATGATAAGTTTTTGCATTTTTATAAAAAAGCCGGTAGGCTTAAATATTTGCCCTTAGCTCTCAATTTATATTGGCGTGTTTTAAAACAAAATGGGGATGAAATTTTAGGATCATCTATTGAGCGTTCGTTAGTTGCTTCTGGTGAATCTATTCACATTCCAGAAGGTTGGGTATAAGATGCCACTTTCCCAAGAACAAATTATGGAACTCTCCAAATTGCAGAAAATGCTAAGGAATTTGGAGAAAATTGAAAGAAACGCCAAAAATGATCTGCAAAAGGAACGTGTGGCATTTGACATTGAACGTTACAGACGCCGGATGCAAGAAGTTTCGCCTGAGGGAATCCCGGATAACTTAGAACAAACGATGCGGAATGCAAAAACTAGGGAAGAAAATCCTGAGAACCTCAAACACAAAGTGATTTCTCAGTATCCTGTGATGAAAGTATCTCCCAATTCGAACGACAGTGAAATCAATCAAATTGGTACACTGGTAAACATTATGGATTTAGAATATATTCCTATTCTCGGAGATGGTCATATAAAATTTGATTATTCTCATGCGACAGAAAGGGACTCTGTTCTTAAATATATGGAGAACTTACGCAGGAACATGAAAATTCTTGTGGAAACGATCGAAGAATATGCGGCTGCCGACAAACAGGAGTTCCGTGAGCAGCTTTCGAGAATGAAAAACAAACAATCCCGGATTTTTATTGCAGAGTCTTTTGAAACGCTCGGTAAATTTCGAGATTTCCTTACTGCGGTGAATAAAGACATCAAAGATGGGGTAAATGTAATTATGAACATGGAAGAACCGATCAAATTCAATCCTAGGTTTGAAAAGGCCACAGTTTTGGAAGGTCGTTCGATCATGGAAGGACTCCGCGAATTTCAAGAATTTGCGGAAGAGGCTTGTGATTTGATTCGACTCCCGTCTTTTAGAAGTTAAAAAAACCTTTTCATTCCCAGGGGGAACAAGGACACTGTGAAAAATCACATTCACGGACTCGAAACAGCATGGCATTAGTCAAAAATCAGACCGAAGTTACCAATTCAACTATTGGTGAGAATTCTTACTTCAATGGTAAATTCTTCATCAATGGATCCTTAAAAATTGACGGTAAATTCGAGGGAAAATCCCTCCAAGCCGAACACCTTTACATCGGTGTTACCGGAAAGGTCAAAACCAACATCACTGCTGCCAGTGTCATCGTAGAGGGAATCGTAGTTGGAAACGTCACAGCCAGAAACCGTGTGATGCTCCTTCCTACTTCAAAGATCCTAGGAGATATCAAAACTCCTGAGCTTATCATCCAAAACGGGGTGATTTTAGAAGGACGTTGTATGATTTCCAACGACCTCAAACACAGTGCCAAAGACCTAATTGAATTGGAATACTCAAAAGATTCCTTAAGTGTTGAGAAGATTTTTGGGAAACAACCAAACGCAAAAGAATAATTGAAAACCATTCTGATTTCGGAAGGCGATCCAACAAGTATCAACTACGAACTTCTGGTTTCCGCCTTCCCTCAATTGTTAGCTTTGGGGAAACACCACCGCATCTACCTGGTGCGTGGGCCTCACAACATCACAGTTCCCTCTCTCCCAAACCTCACCAAACCTAGTACGGAACCAGGATTTTATTCGATTCCTTGGTCAGGTTCTAAAAAAACTCGTTCTTTTCTTCTCGGAAAACCATCAAAAACTTCCGGCCAGATGGCCTATGATTCGTTACTTGCCGCGTTGGACCTACAAAAGGAACTCGGAGCCGACCTCATCACTTTGCCTCTCTCCAAGGAGTGGGTTGGAAAGGCGGGGATCAAAGGATTTCGAGGCCATACAGAAACCTTGGCTGAATATTACAAACGACCTACCTTTATGATGATGACAGGTGAAAAACTAAGTGTCATCCCCTTAACCACTCATATCCCTTTGAAAGATGTGGTAAAAGAACTAAAAAAATTTTCTTGGAAGGAACTGACTAAAGCCCTCGTTCGCTCTCCCTTTTTAAAAAATCCAAAGATTGCCTATTTGGGGCTAAACCCCCATGCCGGAGAGGGCGGGAAGATCGGGGATGAAGAATCGACCATCCTTGCTGTAGGTGCCAAAGTGCTACGCAAAGCTAAGTTTTCTGTGGATGGACCGCTTTCCGCCGATTCGGCATTTTTACCAGGGGCTCGGCCGTACGATTTGTATTTGGCTTCCTACCACGACCAAGGTCTCATTCCATTTAAATTGCTTGAAGGGAAGAAGGGAGTCAACATAACCTTAGGACTGGATTTTACCCGTGTCTCCCCCGACCACGGAACTGCCTTTGACATAGCAGGAAAGGGGAAAGCAGATCCCACGGGACTTATTTCCTGTTTAGAACGACTCACGGAGTATACAAAAACAAAACCATGACACTATTGGAAGTCCTTGCCTTTCCGGTTCTTTTTATTTGGTTTGTGGGCCTACTACTCACTCTTTTCCGGAGAGACCTGGAATCCCATTGGAAGTTTTTTTTCTTCCTCGTGTTTTGTTTTTATTTGGTTCAATTTTTTCCTGAATTTTGGGAAGGGGTGGCTCGTTGGAAGGAAAATCCTAAGGTAGAAGTTCTTCTATGGATTTCGGCTATGGGAAATTCTATCTATGTATTTTTATTCTTTTTGTGGCCCCTTGTTCTCATTCGAATTTATTATTCCGCATCCAATAACTTAAGTAAAACCTTGATCCCCGTACTTGCATATGGGACGGTTCTTTATTGGGTTTTATTTTTTCTTTGGACCATGTACTCCAAAGAGTTCAATAGTTGGCTTCATCAAGTTTTCACAATAAGTAATAAGTAAATAAAAAGGGCATACAATGGCAGTTCCATTTATAGATATCAAACGATTTGAACCAGGATTTTTGGACACCTGGAATGAAAAAGTAAAGTCCATGTCCGTAAACGCACAGTTTATCGGTGGAAACGAAGTGACTGATTTGGAAACAAATCTTGCCACTTGGGCAGAGACAAAGTATGCCATTGGTTGTGCCAATGGAACTGACGCTTTACAATTGGCTCTTCGTGCAGTTGGAGTGGGTCGTGGCGATAAAGTGTTGTTACCTGATTCCACTTTCTGGGCGACTTTTGAGGCAGTGGTGAATGTGGGTGGTGATCCTTATACTGTGGATACCAATCCAGTTGATTTACAAATGGATTTCCAAGTATTTAAGGAAGCTGTCGAAAAAGTAAAACCGAAAGCTGCTCTTGTGGTTCATCTATACGGTTGGGGAACAGCAAACATTGAAGAACTTCGTAAATTCTGCAAAGAAAAAAATGTAGCCCTAATTGAAGACGGAGCTCAGTGTTTCGGTGTAAAATACAATGGAAAGTCTTTATACAAAGACGCTCTTATTTCCACAACTTCCTTTTATCCTGCAAAGGTGTTAGGTGCTGCTGGTGACGGTGGTGCCGTTTTTACAAATGATGAAGAGTTATCTGTTGTAACACGTAGGCTCGTGAACCACGGGCGGACTTCACATTACGAACATGGCCTTGTCGGTTGGAACTCAAGACTTGATTCATTGCAAGCAGCTTTCTTAAATTTATCTTTGAAACACTTGCAAGCAAGGATTGATTCAAGGAAAAAATCGCAAAACGTATACTACAAAGAACTTCCCGGTTTAGGAATTGGAGTCATCCAACCTCCCAAAGGGTATGAGGAAAATGGATACTGTAATGTGACTTTGGTGGACCCTGAAATTCGTCCCAAAATCGAAGCTGTTTTAAAAGACAAAGGGATTGGATTTGGAAATATTTATCCAGGGGCCATGTCTGACCAACCAGGTGCAAAACCATACCTGATTGAAAGATTTGGAAAGGATGGAAATGCTCGCAGGATTTCCAAATCCGTTCTTAACTTTCCACTCTTTGCTTATATGACAGATTCTGAATTGGATGAAGTGTTTAGTGCGATAAAGGCCTATAACGCGACCAAATAATGGAAAAGTTTAGAGTCGGAGTTTTTTTATTCTTTTTACTCATATTAGCGGTGCTTACTTTTAGTTTGTCTAAGAGTTGGCGCCTCTATGATGATGGGTATGAAGTTACGGTAGAAACTCCCGAGTCTAAGGAAAAAGACAATAAAGATAATACTCCCGAACCTACCGATAGTTTAGATTTAGAAGATGGGAACGGAAAGATCTATTGGAAACAATACTTCATTTACCCACATGGACTTGTCACCGAGTCAGGTGGGTTTGGTCCAGACGGGATTTTATCACACGCTAGAAATTTATATTCCATTAACTTAAAAGATGGAAAAGTCCAAAAACTCTTTCCGCATGATGTTTACATTTGGGATTTTTTTGTGGGTGATTTTTCCAAAAAAACGGTTTCAAACACAATCGATGATCCTAAAGAAGATGTCCTTTCTTTGGAGAAAAAAATCATCATTCTTGCTGTGACAGAAGACAGTAATTTAGATGGGGTTCTCAATTATAAGGATCATAAATTGGTTTATCTTTTTGATCCAGAATCTGGAAATCTGCAAACGGTTCTTCCAGAAGGATTTCATTTTCGTAAACTTGTTTACAACTCAGCTAAAAATCATCTCACTTTGGTTTTAGGAAAGAACCCGGAAAAACAAATGAATAAGAGAAGAAAATTACCGGAACCAGAAATCAAACTTCATATTTTTGATTATGATGCGACTAACTCCAAAGGTATTTTAAGTGGATCTTTAGAAGCATTGGATACACCGAATCCAAATCCATAAATAAAAAAGGCCTTACAATTTCTTGTAAGGCCTCATTCGAAACAACTGTCACTTGTTCGTTAGAATCGCTTTGTTTAAGATAAAGCATCCTTCACAAGATCTTCTTGTTCTTTTAGGTGAGTGACCACGTGACCACAAGCAGGGCTCGGGAACTCAGAACGACCTGCGAAATGGAGACGTTTGTTCTCTGGCATTACCGCTTCGATACGATCCCTTACAAAGAACCAAGCCCCTTGGTTTTTTGGTTCTTCTTGTACCCATACAAATTTTTTCAGTTTTCCGTAACTTGTGATCATTTGTTTGATATGGTTTTCTGGGAAAGGATAGAGTTGTTCGATACGAACGACTGCTACATTTTCTAGTTTTTGTGTATCGATGGCTTTGCGTAAGTCATAGTAAACTTTACCCGAACAAAAAAGTAACTTTTCCACTTTTTCCGGTTTTGCTACTGGATCGGGAAGGATCTTTCTGAAGGCACCGGTTGTGATGTCTTCCAAACTAGAAGCTGCTTCTTTCAAACGAAGTAGGGACTTCGGTGTCATGATGATGAGTGGCTTTCTAAAACTTTGAAGGATCTGGCGACGAAGGATATGGAAATACTGAGCCGGTGTGGTCAGGTTTGCCACTTGGATATTGTCCAAAGCACAAAGTTGGAGGAATCTTTCTAACCTTGCCGAAGAGTGTTCTGGACCTTGGCCTTCATACCCGTGTGGGAGTAAACAAACAAGTCCAGACATCCTTTGCCATTTGATTTCCGAGCTGGAAATAAACTGGTCAAAAATGACCTGTGCGTTGTTAGCAAAGTCACCAAACTGGGCTTCCCACATCACAAGGCTACTCGGATCGGCAAGAGAATATCCATATTCAAATCCAAGACAAGAATATTCAGAAAGAGAGGAGTTAACAATTTCGATCTTTGCTTGTTTGTCGCTAATGTGATTGAGGAGAGTGAGTTTTTTTCCATTCACGATATCCGAAAGAGTGGCATGTCTGTGAGAAAAAGTTCCCCTTTGAGCATCTTGTCCGCCGAGACGAATCGGAAATCCATTTTCCAAAATGGAACCAAAAGATAGTGATTCTGCAAAACCCCAATCAATCGGAAGTTCTCCAGCGCCCATTTTTTTGCGGTCTTCCAATACTTTGATGTGTTTTGGGTTCGCGTTAAATCCTTGCGGGAGAGTGGTCACTGCTTTGACAATTCCACCTAATTGTTGTTGGAGGAGTTCGGTATGGACATCGGAATCCAAAGGTTCTTTTGTGTATCTCGACCAAACTCCACCAAGTGTATCAACAGTAATACGCGTATCTTTTTCTTTTGCTTGTTGGAAAGAAGTTTCTAGACCTTGTTGGATTCCATCTTTAATGAATTGGATTTCTTCAGGAGTAATATCGCCACGTTGTAACAATTTCTCTTCGTAGATAGAAATTGTTTTTGGGTGTTTTTTGATGATATCATACATCTGTGGTTGCGTGAAGGTTGGTTCATCTGTTTCGTTGTGGCCAAGTCTTCTATAACAGATTAAATCGATGATGACATCTTTTTTGAACTTTTGACGGTATTCTAACGCAAGTTTTGTGACTCGGTAAGTAGCTTCCGGGTCATCTCCATTCACATGGAAAATCGGAACTTGGAAACCTTTGGCAAGGTCAGTTGCATAGAGTGTGGATCTTGATTCACTTGGAAGAGTGGTAAATCCAATTTGGTTATTAATTACAATATGGAAGGTTCCACCAACTGTATAACCTTCTAGGTTCATCATGTTGAGAGTTTCTGCAACAACACCCTGTCCTGCAAAAGCGGCATCGCCGTGGATGGCCACTGGCATAAATTTAGAACGATCCATATCCTTCGCCATTTCTTGGCGGGCACGAACTGATCCAAAAATCACAGGGTCAACGGCTTCTAAGTGGGAAGGGTTGAAGGCAAGAGAGAGTTTGACTTCTTTCCCGTAATGGGTCATAACATGATTGGAATAACCGAGGTGGTATTTTACGTCTGCATAACCGAGTTGACCTGGGTTTAGTTTTTCTTCGAACTCAGCAAAAATAAGACCTGCTGGTTTACGAATGATATTCACTAACACATTGAGTCGTCCGCGGTGCGCCATTCCAATGACAAGGGCATCCATTTTATGTCCGCCTGCTTCTTCTACAAGAGTATCAAGCATAGGGATCATCGTTTCCCCACCTTCGAGAGAAAAACGTTTTTTCCCTACGAATTTTTTTGCGAGAAAGTTTTCAAAACTATCTGCTTGGTACAATTTTTCAAACAAACGTAATGCGGTCTTTTTGCTAATGGGTTCACTGTTAGCAAGAGGTTCCATTCTATTTTGTAACCACTCTCTTTCCTCATCGTTGACGAGGTAGTAGTGTTCACAACCAATCGATCCGCAATAGGTTTTTTCAAACCAATCGATCACATCTTTTAGTTTGGCTTTTCCAAGATTGGCAATTCCTGAATCGACTTCTGTTTCTAAGTCACTTTGTTTGAGTGCTTTTATTTTTAGATCGATAAATTCCCTGTTGGGTTTATTGATTCCCAGTGGATCTAAGTTTGCTGCTAAGTGACCTTGTCTTCTGTAAGCATTGAGAAGGTTGATGATCCCAAAATCGCTGAGGGAAGAATCTTTTCTGTGTTCGGTGGAGGCATAGTTTACATAACCATTGCCCCCAAAGCCATTTCCATTGGATCCGTTTCCAGAAACGGAACTTCTTTCTAATTCCCCAAAAAAGTCGATCCAGTCTTTTGATAAACTTTGTGGATCTTCTTTGAATTGTTTGTAATACTCTTCCAATAATACGACGTTATCGCCGTATAAACTCATCATCTGGTCGGTTGTCATATTCTCTCCCTAAAACAACAAAACAACGGTTAATTTACGAATGGATAGACCATTTCGCATCTGCATCCATCGCTGCTTCCCGAAGGACTTCGGAAAGAGTAGGATGGGCATGTGTAGAACGAGCAATGTCTTCTGCACTAGCACCAAATTCAAAAGCAATCGCTGCTTCTGCGATCATATCGGAGGCCCTTGGTCCAACGATATACACTCCGAGGAGTTTGTCCGTTTTTTTGTCTGCGATGACTTTGACTTGTCCATCGGTTTCATTCATGGCTTTGGCACGGGCATTGGGTTTGAACATGTACTTACCCACTTTGTATTCGATCCCTTTGGCTTTTAGTTCTTCTTCGCCTTGTCCCACCCAAGCCACTTCAGGCCAAGTGTAAACAATCCAAGGTATGGCTTTGTAGTTCACATGGCCATACTTTCCACAAATGAGTTCGGCAACAGCAATCCCTTCATCTTCTGCTTTGTGAGCAAGCATGGGGCCGTCCACCACATCCCCAATCGCATAGATATTGGGAATATTTGTTTGGAATTTGTTCAGTTCTACTTTGACGCGGCCACGGTCCGTCATCTCGACTCCAATTTCTTTGGCACCGAGTCCGTCTGTGTTCGGACGGCGACCAATGGAAACAAGAACCTTGTCTCCTTCGAGAATGGTTTTTTTGCCGTCTTTGCCTTCGATTTCGACTTCTACTTTTTTGCCTTTAACTTTGGCGCCATGCACTTTGGTTTCAAAGAGAAAGTTAATCCCTTGCTGTGTTAAGAGTCTTTCGGCTAGGTTTGCCATTGCTTGGTCAGCCGTTCCAAAAAGACGTGGCATGAGTTCCACTACAGTGACTTTGGCACCGAGTCGTAACCATACCGATCCAAGTTCGAGTCCGATCACTCCAGCACCTACAATGATGAGGTGTTCAGGAACTGAGTCGAGGGCAATGGCATGGTCTGAGGTAACGATATTTTTTCCATCCACAGGAAGGGGAGGAATTTCAATTGGCGTGGAACCAGTGGCAATGATGATATTGGTTCCGCTTATGGATTCTTTTTTACCATCTTCCGATGTGATAGAAACTTCAGTTTTAGAAACAAAACTAGCATGGCCCAAGTAACGAGTGATTTTATTTTTTTTCATCAGATAATCAACACCCGATGTCACCTCACTCACTACTTTGTCCTTACGAGCCATCATCTTGGCGATGTCGATTTTGACATCTTTTACAGAGATTCCATGATCGGCTAATTTGTGTTTTGTTTTATGATACTCTTCAGAAGAATCCAAAAGGGCTTTAGAGGGAATACAACCTACGTTAAGACAAGTTCCCCCGAGAGTTTTTCTTTTTTCAATGATGGCTACTTTTTTACCGAGTTGGGCTGCGCGAACCGCAGCTACATACCCACCAGGCCCGGCCCCTATGACAATGATATCGTATTGTTCCATAAAATCTTTAAACCTCAAAGAGGAGTCTAGTTGGGTCCTCTACCATTTCTTTGATTTTTACAAGAAACTGAACCGCTTCCTTTCCATCCACGATTCTGTGGTCATAAGAAAGAGCCAGATACATCATGGGGCGAATCACAATTTGGTCATTCACAACAACGGCGCGTTTAACGATGTTGTGCATTCCTAGAATTCCCGATTGGGGAGGGTTGAGGATGGGTGTTGACATCATCGATCCATACACTCCACCATTGGAGATGGAGAAAGTTCCGCCTTCCATATCTTCGAGAGAGATTTTCCCGTCTTTGACTTTACCGGCAAGCCTTGCGATCTCTTGTTCGACTCCAGCAAAACTCAGTAGGTCGGCATTTCGCACAATCGGAACCACAAGACCTTTTGGTCCACCCACAGCCACTCCGATGTCGTAATAGTTTTTGTAGACGATGTCTGTTCCGCGAATTTCTGCATTGATGGCAGGGAATGCCTTGAGGGCTGCCACCGCTGCCTTTGTAAAAAGAGACATGAACCCAAGACCCACACCGTGAGTTTCTTTGAACTTGTCTTTGTATTTATTGCGAAGTTCCATAATCGGAGACATATCCACTTCGTTGAAAGTGGTGAGGATGGCTGCGGTATGTTGTGCATTTACAAGTCGATTAGCAATGGTTTGGCGAAGTTTTGTCATCGGCACCACAGTTTCTCTTGGTCCCGCATTTGCCGAAACGACAACCGCTTTGGGAATTTCAGGACTTGTCGCTGCTTTCGGAGCACTAGCTGAGCTTGCGCCACCTTTTTCCATAAAAAGAATTACATCTTCTTTTGTGATTTGACCGTTGCGACCGGTTCCTGTGATTTTTGAAATATCTAATTTATTTTCTTCGATGAGTTTGCGAGCCGCAGGAGGAAGTCCCTCGTTCACTTTGCCCGTGTTAGGTTGGGCACTTGGTGTTTCCGCTTTCGGAGCCGCGCCACCGGAACTTGCAGGAGCCGCCGCAACAGCACCTTCTTCAATCGTACCCATAATATCACGCACATGAACCACATCCCCCACCTTTTTGGTGATGGATTTTAAAACCCCAGAAGTGGGAGCAGGAATCTCTAATGAGACTTTGTCTGTTTCTAAAATAGCGAGCACTTCGTCTACTTTTACGGCATCGCCTTCTTTTTTGGTCCAAGCACTGATGGTCGCTTCGGTTACGGATTCCCCCATCTCGGGGACTTTGATTTCTATTGCCATGAAATGTTCCTTAGCAGGTTTTTAGAGAAAAATAGCGTTTTTGAGGAGTGAGATCCCATTTGAATCTAAGACTACCGTAACTTACTTAAAGGTAAAAACGCAAGCGGAAAAAACGAAAAGACCTTGAGTTTCAGTTTGGTCACCATTGTGTAGCAGGTATGATCCGAACGTTTCAAGGCCATACACCTTCCCTCCACCCTACGGCCTGGGTGGCACCTTCAGCAGATGTACTGGGAAAGGTTACGATTGGTGAAGAATCCTCCATTTGGTTCCAATGTGTGTTAAGAGGTGACGTAAATACCATTACCATTGGCAAACATGTGAACATCCAAGACATGACTCTCGTACATGTGGCAAGAGATCTTTATCCTGTGACCATCGGAGATTATGTATCCATTGGCCACCATGCTACCATCCACGGTTGTGTTTTGCGGGATCATAGTTTTGTTGGTATGGGAGCCATGCTTATGGACGATGTGGAGATTGGAGAATGGTCTTTTGTGGGTGCCGGATCTCTTGTTCCCCCTGGAAAAAAAATCCCTCCAGGAGTACTTGTGATGGGAAGCCCTGCCAAAATCATCCGAGACATCACAGACAAGGACCGGGAAATCATCACGCGCACTGCAAACAATTATGTGAAGTATAAAGAAAACTATCGTACAGAAGGCATTGGGGGCACATCCCTTTCCTAACGGAAAGGGACCGGGTCATCCGCTCCAATCTTTCTTGCAGGCTGCAAGAAAGGATTTCCGCTACTCCCCCTTGTGCAGGGAGAGGAAGACAACCGATACCCCATTGACTGGAACCATTCTAAAGCTTCCTTCCTATTTTGACTAAATCCCTTGACCGTAACGGGAAAGTTTCTTTTTTTATAAGAGAGGTTAAAATTTGTATACACTCATTCGTTTCGAAGATGTAGAACTTGCGCACATCCAAGTAGAGAAGGGAGGAGTAAAATCTTTTCCCTGTGGTTTTGATTCCTCTAAACAAACAATGGAAAAATCATCCCAAAGATTAGATCTAAAAAAAATCCGAGTGGCTGTGGCCAAATCCGCTAATGCCGATTCCGATATTTGTGGGATTTGTGTAGGTGCCTTGTATTCACATTAAATAAAATTCTACTTAGGTGTTTGATTAGTAATCCTTTAAAAATCGTCTTTTCCTTATAACAGAAGTAACTTTGTCCTATGAATGTAAGTTTATTGGACGAAGTTAGTATATTTAGATTATCCTAATATAAACCGAACATTCCATTTTTGCCTCCTCCTGTCATTCTCTCAAATTTCGCTTGCCAAGTGTTTAAGATTTGATGTTAGTTGACAATTTGATTGTTTGATTTTTGTTATGCGATCTTGTTTTGATATATTTTCTTGTTCTAAAAAGGATAATTATGAAAAAAATTTTAGTATTAGTTTTGGTAACGTTTGGTTGTAATTCTTACCAAAGATATAATTTGCCAATAGATAAAAAAAACACCAAGTTAACGACAAAAAACATTGCCCTTATAGGTTTTTATCCTTATTCTTATAAACATGAAGTCGAAGGTCGATACACAAGAGTTACGGCCACTTTGGACTATAATCAATCTTTGAAACCAAATTTTGCAAAAGGGAAACCCATTCAAAGTTTTAGTAAAGTCGGTGAAAACTCGAAAATATCCTATGAAAACTGTGTGTCTTTTGTAAAAGATTATCTTCAAACCGTCAAAGTGAGTGGTAAACAGGAATTGGAGAGTTTCATTGATTTTGAAATGATAGGTTCAAAAACAATACCTAAGTGTAAAGTTAAAACAGATAATATCGATTTTTACATTACCGGAGTTTTAGGTGAGCCATTTTCTGGGCCTCAGGAAAGGCCATTTCGATTAGTGAATGAATTAAAAAGTGCACTTTCTCTTCTTACATTGTTCATTTTTCCTACAGAAAAAAATATAGAAGTTGATTCCAAATTTTATGTGTACGACTCCCGTTTGAACTTATTGGAAGTTAGTGATTATAAAAGAGATATGATTAATACAACTTCTTGGTGGTTTAATCTGAATCTTGATGATAAAGAAAATGTTTCAGAAGACCAACATGTTGGTAGAGTTAGATCCCAAGAGAACATTGTAAAAGAGTTTCAATTTGATTTTCTGCAAAAATACATAGAGAAGAAAGAATCATTATAATCCTAGTGTATCATATCAATTTGAGTACAAAGTGTTTGCATTTGAATTAAATCTTCGTAGTATCCCTTATCCTTCATTGACAAATATCAAGAGGGACTTTCCATGAAAAGAGAACAACGGAGTTGATTCTTATTCTTATTTAATTAACTTTAGATATGTTAGTTGAGGGAAAAAGAATTGAAAAATGTAAATGTAAATTTAGTTGAAAACTTTCTTACTGAATCGGATGTCATTATCTCTCGCACGGACACAAAGGGTTTGATTACCTATGTATCTCCCGACTTTGCAAGAATTTCCGAATATTCAGCAGAAGAGATGATTGGAAAACCACATAACATAGTTAGGCATCCCGATATGCCTAAGGTTGTATTTGAAGAAATGTGGGAGTTTATTAAAGTGGGGCTCCCTTGGACGGGAGCTGTGAAAAACAGGGCAAAATCGGGAAATTTTTATTGGGTGGATGCAACTATCACGCCTATTTTAAACGAAAAAAGACAAGTGATCGGTTATGTATCTGTCCGCAAAAAATTAGCGGATGAAAAAAAAGAATATTATGAACAATTGTACAAGAAAATAGGCAAAAAGTCTTTTTCATTAGTTAAAAAAAAGAAAATATCAAAAAATATTCGCTCGGTTAAATTGTATGAAGTATTTTTTGTTTTCTTAAGTTCTCTTCCTTTCCTCAGTCTTCTTTTTTTACAAATTTACGAAAAACCTCTGTTTTGTGGCATTTTGTTTTTTTTGCAGACTCTTATTGCTTCTTCTTTTATTTTTGTCCTCGCTCAAAAAAACAAAAAATTGCAAAGAGCTACCGAATCTGTTATCTCTGTATCTTCGGGAAGGTTCCAATATCCAGATCATTTTCACAATGATAGTAGTGATGAAGTGAAAATTATGTTACTGTCTATGAAAAGTATGAGTATCAATCTTTGGGGGATTGTTTCTCAAATTCAAAAAGCGACGGATGTCTCCATTCGCATATCCAAAGAATTGGTAGACCTTACCAATCATTTTTTTAGTTCTACCCACTCAATGGCTTCTGGAAGTGAAGAAGCGGCGGCCTGTATGGAGGAATTGACTTCGGCCCTTGATAATATCAAACAAATTACTGCGAGTCATTCGGTTATTATGTCAGACATGAAAGATTATATGAACGCAGTGAATCAAAATTTAAAGGGAACTCAAAATGCATTAAAAGGTCTGGACGACTTGTCCACAAGATCAACAGAAAAAGCCGATGCGGGAAAACAAAAAATTTCGGAATCGTTAGAGGGTATGGAATCCATCCAACAGGTTTCAGGTAAAATATTGAATATCGTCTCTATCATTTCAGAAATTGCCGATAGAACTAATTTGCTTTCGTTAAATGCATCGATCGAAGCTGCCAGGGCAGGGAATTATGGTGCCGGTTTTGCGATTGTTGCAAAAGAAATGATGGGTTTGAATGAACAAATTGCCGTTTCCGTAGAAGAAATAAAAAATTACGTTGATGAAACTTTAGCAGTGATCAAAGAAACATCCCTCAAAGTGAACGAAGCATCAATGGAAGTTTTTTCTGTAGCTGACTTGTTTAATGAAATGAAATCGATTCTAAAAAAAGTGGTAGCATCGTTGTATCATGATATACAAGAGTCTACAAGGGTAAAGTTGAAGTTGGATTCGGTGGAGGATCAGGTAAGACAAATTGATCAATCTGTATTAGAAGCAAATTTAGCTTCGAAACAAATTTCCAATATCCTTCTTGGGCTTTCTGAACAGGCTCAAGTGATCGCTTATAAATCAGAAACTTTGCATGAAAAGAGTTCGCTTGTGGTTTCTGAACCGAAGAAGATTATGGATTTAGTTGAACACTATCATACTGGAGAAACAGAAGTTTTTGAAGTAACGTCATAAGTTGATTGATTCAAAATTTAGCAAAGAGTAAGTAAGATAAAAGTGTGGATTCGCATACTAAATGCGATCCACAAGTAGGATCGTTACATCGTCTGCAAATTCGTTGGACCCTACATAGTCTTTGGCAGCTTGGATAAGATGATTGGCTGCGTTTTGAGTATTTAAAGTTTTAGAATTCAGAATTGCTTTTTGAAATAAATCTTCATCATAACGTTTGTTATGGTCTTTTGACATATGTTCTGTGATTCCGTCGGTATACATGACAAGACGATTTCCTGGCAAAAAAGGAAAGGTTTTTTCCTCATAAAAAAGATCGGGGATAAGCCCTAAAATTTTTCCTTTTACATCTAACTGCAATATAGGTGAGTCTTTTTGATCGAGTAAAAATGGGGCGTGGTGGCCCGCATTAGCACAAAGGATCGTGTTGTTTTTTAAATCGATAATTCCGTAAAATGCGGTGAGAAAATTCCCTGCCAATTTTCCATACAACATGTGGTTCAGAGTAGTTAAAAAAAGTGAAGGGCTAAGTTTGATGTCTTGTTCAAAGTTTTTTAAAACCATGTGAGCCATTGCCGCAAGGACTGCTGCAGAAAGTCCATGACCAGATATATCGGCAATCAAAATGGAAAACTTAGAATCTTCTAATTCCGTAACATCATAAAAATCACCGCCAACTTGTTCCAATGGGATATGAGATACGCCATAGGCTAGTTTGTTGGAACTAGGAAGTGTGGATGGCATAATTTTTTTCATAATGTTTTTTGCGCGGTTTAATTCTTTTCCGGTATCTACGATTTGATGGAAAAGTTGAGCATTTTTAATCGTGCTACTGAGTCTTGAAGCAATATTTGTTAATAAATCTAAATCTGAATGTTGGAAGGCGTATCCTGAAAGTTTGTTGTTGATGCTAATGACACCAAGAAGTTCATCTTGAAAAATAAGTGGTGCTGAGATCAAAGATTTGGATTCAAATTTGTAAGGAGAAAGTTTGTTATATCTCGGATCTAAATCGAGATTGTGAATGAGTAGGCTTTCTTTTTTATCTGCAACCCAACCGGAAACACCAGTTCCATAAGGAACTTTTATTTGTTCATATGCATCTTCTGGAATTCCTTTGGCGGAAAGTATACTTAATTCTTGTTTTTCCGGATTGGCAAGGTAAATGGTTCCAGAGGAGGCTCCGAGGTATTCCAAAACTCGATTTAGAATCCATTTTCCTAATTCATTTAAACTTTTTTCAGAAACGGATAGTCTTTCAAATTCATTTAACAGAGATAATTCGAGGATGCGTTTGTCTAAACTGTCTTTTGTGTTTGCATTTTGGATAGCAGTGGCGGCCACTTCAGACAAAGAAATTAAATATTCTAAATCGGATGAATCAAATAAACGATTGTTCGTTTTGTTGATTACCTCAAGAGTTCCGATGAGTCTTTCCTCGACAAACAGTGGAACACAAATTAGGGATTTTGTTTTAAATCCAGTGCGTTTGTCCATACTTGCATTAAATCTTGGATCTTTATAAGCATCTTCTAATGCGATGGGCTTTTTCTCTTTAGCAACCATTCCAACAATACCTTCACCTAACTCTAGCCTTGCGTATTGTTGTATGATCTCCCCTTTTTCTCCTAAAGCCACTTCGCAATACAAAAATTCTTCATCTTCTAAAAGGAAAAGGGAACTTGCCTCTGCTTCGAGTAAATCTTTGGAATACAACATGATTAGCGGGAGTAATTGGTGCAAATCTAGATTTGCATTCAAAATAGAAGAAATATGGAGTAGGCTACGAAACTTACTTAAGCTAGTGAGCGGATCTAAAGTCATGGGGCACCAAACCATTATTTCACCTAGTTTCGAATCCGTCGATTTAGAATTTCTCTTTGAACTAATTTGGAAACGGAGAAAGCGACTAAAAAAATACTTCTCTATTTTTAGAATTTGTGTATTGTTTAACGTTTGCGCTCGAATTCATTGATCTGAGTCAATGACGATTTTGGTTAGCCAAATTAGAATCAATTAAAAGGATATGGAAATGCAAATATTACTACCAAAACGAAAGGCTATAACAGTTTACTTGTTCGTTATTGTCATAATTAGTTTATTCTCGGTTTGTTCGGGACCAAAAATAGAAGAGGCTAAACTCACTTATGCACCAGAGGTTCCTCCTCATATCGATAGAACAAGTGAATCAAAAGTCATTGTGAATATGGAAACCATAGAAGTTGTGGGTAGACTTGCAGATGGGGTTGAGTATACGTTTTGGACATTTGGCGGATCTGTTCCTGGCCCCATGATTCGAGTGCGTGAAGGGGACGAGGTTGAATTTCATCTGAAAAACCATCCTTCTAGTAAAATGCCACATAACATAGATTTGCATGCTGTGACTGGGCAAGGAGGAGGGGCAGCGGCCTCTCTTACAATTCCGGGTCATGCTTCCAAATTTTCTTTTAAGGCATTAAACCCAGGATTGTATATTTACCATTGTGCTACATCTCCTGTAGGAATGCATATTGCGAACGGAATGTACGGGCTTATTTTTGTGCAACCCAAAGACGATCTTCCGAAAGTCGACAAGGAATACTACGTAGTTCAAAGTGAATTTTATACAAAAGGAAAGAATGGTGAACCTGGTTTGCAGCCATTCAGTATGGAAAAAGCAATTACTGAAATTCCCGACTATGTTGTGTTTAATGGCTCTGTCGGTTCCCTTGTGGAAGACAGAGCAATCACAGCCAAAGTGGGTGAAACGGTTCGGTTATTTGTTGGGAATGCGGGACCTAATTTAGTTTCCTCTTTTCATGTCATTGGTGAAATTTTTGACCATGTATATACGGAAGGAGGAATTCTTCCGAACCAAAAAAATGTACAAACCACGCTGATTCCTGCTGGCGGTTCCGCCATAGTAGATTTTAAAGTAGAAGTTCCTGGAACTTTGATCTTAGTAGATCATTCTATCTTTAGAACATTTAACAAGGGTTCGCTTGGGATGTTAAAAGTAGAAGGAGAACCGAATGCTACCATTTATTCTGGAAAACAAGATGATACGGTTTACCTTCCAGAAGGCCCTGCCATTCAAAGAATGGTTACTGAAGTCAAACCGAAAGTATCAGCAAAAACCCCAAAAGAAATTTTGGCTAATGGAGAAAGAGTATATAAATCGGTTTGTGCTGCTTGCCATATGAAAGAAGGGCAAGGTGTGGTTGGAGTGTTTCCTCCGCTTGCGAAATCGGACTATCTAAATGCTGACAAAACGCGCGCCATTCAAATTTTAAAAAAGGGACTTAGCGGCCCTATTACTGTGAATGGACAAAAATACAATAATGTTATGCCTCATTTGGAACTAACGAATGAAGAGATCGCTAGCGTCTTAAGTTATGTTTATAACCAATGGGGAAATAAAGGGATTATGGTTTCGGAAGCAGAAGTAAGATAGATAATTAATTTAGTCAAAAGATGAATCCTTTTCTTTTTTTAAGTTTTTTTCTTTCGTTTTCCCTTTCTGCAGAAATGGTCAAAATCCCTGCTGGAAATTGGAGACCTTTTTTAAAGGAAATAAATTCTAGGTTAGGTGAGAGTATTAAAATCAAAAGTTTTTACTTGGACAAGTATCCGGTGACACAAAAAGAATATTTTGAGTTTATAGAAGGTAACCCAGAATGGAAAAAAGGAAAAGTATCGTCGTTATTTGCTGACAGTGGTTATTTAGGTGATTGGAAGGACAACGTCCCTGACAATCGTACTTCCCATTCTCCTGTAACCTATGTTTCTTGGTTTAGCGCGAATGCGTATTGCCAATGGAAAGGAAAACGATTACCTTCGGAATCGGAATGGGAATATGCTGCCAGTTTTCCGGAAGCTGGGAAAAACAAAAAGGTTATGGAATCTGTCATTCTTAATTGGTATGGGGAACAAAAACCAGAATTTCTTCCTTCTATTGGTAAGTATAAAAATAAATTTGGTGTTTATGACCAACATGGAATGATTTGGGAGTGGGTATTTGACTTTAATAATACTTCTGTTACGGGAGATTCAAGGCAAGATACTGATTTAGAAAGTAATCTTTTTTGTGGTGGCGGATCATTAAAGGCGAATGATTTTTCTAATTATGCATCTTACATGCGTTATGGATATAGAGCCGGCTTAAAAGGTTGGTATACTGCAAAGTATTTAGGTTTTCGATGTGCTTCAAATCAATATGTTAAGGATAATCCGTTATGAAACTTCAATCTACAGTAAAACTACTTATTCTATTCATCACTTTCGCATTTAATTTTGGCTGTGACGAACAAAATTCTAGTGGCCACCACCATCATGCAGAGGATCACGTTTTGGCTGCCAGTGATGCTGCCCAAGGAAGTTTGTTTGATTTGGGTTCCCAGTGGACAACAGAATCGAATCAAACGATCACTTTAAAACACTTTAAAGGATCTCCTTTGGTTATCAGTATGTTTTATGCTACTTGCCAATCTATTTGCCCAAGACTTGTGGCTGATATGGAACAACTCGCAAAAAAAATACTAAAGAAAACGGGCAAAGAACCTCGTATGGTTCTCGTTAGTTTTGATTCGGAAAAGGATAATCCGGCTGTCCTCAATGCCTATAAAAAGAAAATGAACTTAAAGGAGAATTGGACTCTACTTTCTGGAAAGGAAGAAGACATTCGAATGTTGTCAGTGGTACTTGGAATCAATTATAAAAAGATATCGAATGGAGAATTTAACCATTCGGCTGTTTATAGTTTAGTTTCAAAAGAAGGTGTTGTTATTTCTCGAATTGAGGGGATTGGCTCTAATTCGGAAGGATTGATTTCTGAGTATCAAAAACTAAAATGAAGTAGTTTGAGAGTGGCTTTTTCATTCTCAAACCAAATTTATATCCATTAGTAGTTGCTTTCCTTTCGTTTGCTTTTTTGATTAGCATAAATTCTTTTTTTTAGGTAGTTCTATTTGTTTTCTTTTGTTTCCTGTAGATACATTCAAAGTTTTGTCATCATATCGCTACTTATTTCTATTCTTGGTTGCAAAAAGGAATCTGACGATAAAAAAGATTTTCTAAATTTGTTAACACTTGGATTGTATGCGCGTTCCTGCGCTGGACAAAATGCTTTCCCTTCTAGTGGAACCGTGGGGACTTTGACTCGACTGCAAATTCCGCCTTCACAAACTTCTTCGGGAATTTCTAATTACAATCAGCCCCATTATGTTTTTCCTCCTCAGTCCGGAGTGACTAAAAAAAATATCCTTTCTGTATTTTATCCAGGAACAGGGTCTAGCCCTTGTGAGGTGAATACTTTTTTACAACATGGGGCAACTCGTGGTTATCATGTAGTGGGTCTCAGTTATCCGAATGGGGAAGCTGTTAATACTGTTTGTAACCAAGGGGATGCAAAGTCTGACTCTAGCTGTTTTGAAAATTTGAGGAAGGAAGTTCTTACGGGAGTCGATCTTTCTCCTTACGTTTCGGTAGATGTTACCAATTCTATTGAAGGTAGATTACTCAGTCTGATTCAGTATTTAATTCAGTCAAGGCCCGGAGAAGGTTGGGACCAGTTTCTTACTGGTAATCAAATGAATTGGTCTTTGGTATATGTGGGTGGGCATTCGCAAGGTAGTGGGCATGCGGCCTTACAGGGAAAAAATAGAACTTTAGGTAGGGTCTCTCTTTATAGTGGAGTATCTGATTATAGTATTAAAGATTCTAATCTTCCTAGTTGGATGGGAGGGACTCAGAATACTCCGGGATCCTCATATTATGGATTAATTCATGAAAACGATCCTATTGCTAATTTTAGCGGGAATTCAAACCAAGTAACAAATGCTTGGTTGAATCAATTTTCTATGACAGGACCGATTACCAATACCAACGTTGGGCTCCCTTTTAATAATAGTAGAAGTTTGGTAACAACTGTTTGTAACGGAATGGGTTCTTTTGGTTTACATATTTGTCCTATGACCAATGGGTTCCAATCCATTTGGAATTATATAAGTTTTCCGTAACGAAATGCATTCAAGAATTAAAATGGTGGGAGGCGTTTGAAGATCCATTCTGGTATCATTCGAATTACCATCATGATGAAACGCCAAGGCCACCTTATATAAACCAAATCTTTTTTAGAAAGCCCAGCTTTTACGATAAGTTCTGCGGCCACTTGTGGCTGTAAGGTGAGCCAAGGAATCAGATTATGCCCTTCTGACATTTTTGTATATACTGGTCCAAGTTGGATCGTTGTGATTTGGACTCCTTTTGAAAATAATAGGGACCTAAGACCAGAAAGATAAGTAGTTAGACCAGCTTTTGCACTTCCATAGATATAGTTCATTTGCCTACCGCGATCGCCTGCCACAGAACTTATGGCTACGATTGTACCTTCATTTCTTTTTTCCATATCCAAAGAAATGATATTCATTAAGGAAACTACTGCAGAATAGTTGACTTGGATTGTTTTTAAAAGTTCTATCTGGTCTTCTCTTGCTTTTGTTTGATCTTCGTAATATCCAACAACAAAAAAAACAATATCTGGTTTCGTAGGAAGTTCTTGGTAAAACTTTTGGTGTAATGAAAAATCAGTAACATCCCATTCAAAAGTTTCTACCGCTATGGGATATTTTATTTGAAATTTTGATTTTAATTCAGCTAACTGTTGTTTGTTTCTTCCCGTTAAGGAAAGTGAAAATCCTCTTTTTGCTAGTGATTCTCCTATATGGGTTCCAATGTCGGAAGTGGCTCCAACAACAAGTGCATTTTTCATTTTTGATGATCCAAACAAATCGGATCTAATAATGGTCTTTTTGTCACTGAAAATTCCACCATCCATCCACACTTCCCGAGCCATTGAAGGAAAAACTCTCTCCAATTTTAGGAACTTGTAAATTGAGTTTCATCATTTGGGAAGCAACAATGACTCGTTTGATTGGGTCATTCCAAGGGTGGAGTGATAAAATGAATTTTCCCCAGTGAACAGGAACAAAGGATTTTGCACCGATCTGCGATGATGCCAGAGCTGTTTCTTCTGGGCGCATATGTATGGAAGGCCAATCATCTCCATACTGTCCGCATTCTAAAAATGCTAAATCAAACGGTCCATATTTTTTGCCAATGGTTTCAAAAATGGATCCATAACCAGAATCTCCGCCTATAAATACTTTGTATTCGCCAATCTTTAAAACATATGAACACCATAAACTTTTGTTTCGTAGTACACTTCGTCCTGAAAAATGCCTGGTTGGTGTGGCGGTTATCCTTAGGCCTGACACAATCTCTTGAGACTCAAACCAATCTAATTCAATGATTTTTTCTAATGGAACTCCCCAGGATAACAGATGGGCAGAAACTCCTAGAGGAACGATGATTTTTTTAGTTTTTGAATGAATCTTTAAAATTGTTTCATAATCGAGGTGATCGTAGTGATCATGAGTAATGATGAGAATATCCAATTCTGGCATATCTTCTGGTAAATAAACATCGGTTCCTTCGAATGCTTGGACAGCAAAAGAAATGGGAGAAGCATAACCTGAAAAAACGGGATCGACTAAAATTTTTTTCCCCTCGGCTACTAAAAGGTAAGAAGAATGACCGAACCAAATGTACTGCGGTTTTCTATCATCCAATTCTTTTAAATTGATTTTTGAGGAAGGGACAGGCGAAGAAGGTCGAATCGAGTTCGGTTTTTGCCAATATTTAATTGCCATTTTCCAATAGGAACTGTTAGGTGCTAACATTTCTGTACGTTCTATGTTTTGGAATCGTCCAGATTGAAAGTGCTCAGATTGTGAGATACGCTTTAGAATTTCACCAGAGGGAAGTTTACCAAGAGTTGTAACCAAAATATTGTCCTTAATGATTGGACGGTGTTAAATTGTTTTTCGCCCATTTTCTGATCATAAAATCTAGGTCGTGTAACAAAAGAGGTTTTGTCATAAAATCATCCATACCGCCAGAGAGGCATCTTTGTTTTTCTTCTTCCAAAACATTTGCCGTAAGAGCAACGATCACAGGTTGTTTTGGAATGGTTTTTGATTTACGGACAAATCTGGTCACTGTTATCCCGTCCATATCAGGCATTTGAATGTCTAAAAAAACTAAATCTGGTAAATGCGTACGAATCATATCCAAAGTTTTTTCTCCGTTTTCTGATTGTAAGGCGGAATATCCTAGTTTTTTTAAAAAGAGACTCGAAACCTTTTGATTGATGGGATCATCGTCTGCAATGAGAATTTTTAGAGGATACTTTTCTGCTAATTTGGAATCCCAGTTGGTTTTTTTTACCAATTCGTTTGGAGTTGAGATTAGATCATTTTCACTAGATTCAAAACTTGCTTCGGCTTCGAATTGGAAAGTAAAATTTGATCCCCTGCCATAGATACTTTGTGCAGAGATAGAACCACCCATTTCTTCGATTAATTTTTTTGTAATAGCTAGGCCGAGTCCTGTACCTACAGTTTTTTCGGTGAGATGGGAATGTACTTGTGAAAATGGTTGGAATAAGTTTCCCATACGTTCTTCCGGTATACCAATTCCAGTATCTTTTACTGATATTTGCAGGCGTATTTTTTTTTCATCGATTGGTGTTGATTCGACTATTACAAAAATACTTCCTTCTTCGGTAAACTTCACCGCATTGCTCAGTAAGTTTGTTAATATTTGCGCGAATCGTCTTTGGTCTGTAACAAGGAAAGTCGGAGGTTCGTTTACAAATTCTAACTCGATTTTTAATTTGTTTTTATCAGATTGAGTTTTAAAAATGTTGATACAATCATATAGTAGTCTTTGTAATGATATTGGCTCTAAGTGTAACTCAAATTGACCTGATTCTAGTTTGGTTAAATCCAAAATATCATTTACTAAAAGTAAAAGATTGTCTCCGCTGAATTTGATAAGGTTTAAATACTCTTTTTGTTCTTCTGTCAGTTCTGTTTGCTGTAATATTTGTGTCATTCCCAGAATTCCATTCATCGGAGTTCTGATTTCATGACTCATCGTAGAAAGAAATGAAGTTTTGAAGCTAACTTTTGCTTCAGCAGTCTCTTTTTCCTGTTTGAGTCTTTCTTTGTTTCGGAAATTTTCAATCATCCTTTCTGCAATGAATAGTGCTTGTGAAAGACCAAAAACGAGAAATCCATATTGTGCAAGATAAGGAATTCCTCTTTTGGCAAATTCGGTAAGTATATCTAAGGAAAATAATACCATTGTTGCAATCACAGAGAATAAGAAGAATTTACTTCCAGGTTTTTTTAAAATGACTCCGTGAATGATAGGATACAATAACCCCAATAGACCAAGGAGCGATAGAACAAGATGTGCTGCTAAAAATTTGGAAAAGGGAATAATATCTAAAGGTAAGGCAAAAAATAATAAAAATGCAATAACATAGTTAATTCTATAGATGAAATTGTATTTTGGTGAATTGTAAATTTCTTTGACATATAAAACAAAGGCAAGATACAATAGAACAAAGGTAATTCCATTGATTCTAACTATTGTTTCGTAAATGCCTGCTGGTAGATAGTTGTAGATGATTCTTGTTTCTCCAATGCTTAGCAAGCGGACTGCTGCTAAAAAACAAACTGTCGCAAAGTAGATATGAGTTTTTTCATCTCTCCAGAAAAGATATAAAACAAAGTGAAAGAAGGCTAAAGTCAAAAGCGATGCAAACACGAAAAGGTCTCTGCTAAGAGTTTCAAGAAATAGTTTGTTAATCCCTATATGACTTCCTAAGGTATAAGGTGTGGCGACACCACAAACATGGTAATGAAAACAAGAAATTTTCAGAGAAAGATGAATGCGCTGATCTTTGGAATCGGGAAGAGCAAAAGTTTGAATATTCAAATTCGGAATTTCGGAAGAATAACTTTTTCCAATGGTTCCCGATTGGTAAATAGAATTGTTTTCGATGAGAATTTCAAAAGCATTCCGAGTGATACCGTTTTGTAGGTATAAATTTTTTGTATTCTCTGATAACAAGATGGTGAGACTGAGAGTTGCGTATCCTATAGGGTATCTTTCCGATTTAGAATTGGTCCAGTGACCAGGGACAACCGTATAGTCCACATTAGCTAAATCTTCTTTGGGATTCCAATTTTCCCAATCAATTCTCCATTCTCCGTTGAGTGGCACATTCCCCATCGTTTCGAAGTTCCAACCACGAAGATCTAACACAGCTTTTTTGGCAACGGGGATATCGACAACATTCATTCGTCCACAACCAGTTTGAGTTGCGAAAATCAGAATCAAAAGGAAGATTGATTTTAATATCTTCATTGCCTTTGTGTTATAGGACGAAGAAAAGAAAGAAAATCTTTTTGTTTTAGTGGAAGGAAATCAAATGATTCCATCGGTATAAAAACCATTCCCACAATCTTGGTTTCCGTAGATATCCTAATTTTATTAAGTTTTCTTTATTTCGGAAGCCTTTTAGCTTATCAGGATTTACTAAATTATAAATTGTGTCAATTTTCTTCCCTTGGAAAGTGAAAATCTGGACTACACTTGGTCCATCTTTGGAATATCCAATGACTGCTTGTGATCCGTTCGCATAACCAAAAAAAATTTCAGTGGATTTGGTCGCTTTTTGAGTAGTTTTTACTAAAAGGGAAATCACTCTCCGAATTCCGGGCACGGGAATCCTCGCAGCGTGCACTTTTCCACCACCATCGGAGAATGCAATGACATCCTCTCGCAGTAGATTCGTAAGTGATTTGGTATCTTTGCTGTAACATGCCAAACTAAATTCGAAGAGTAGTTGAGAATGAAGTTTGGGATCGGGATCAAATTTCTTTTTCCTGGATTGGATGGCAGAACGAGCGCGACTGAATATTTGTCTGCAGTTGTCTACAGATTTCCCAACAATGGTGGATATAGATTCGTATTCAAAATCAAATAACTCTCGTAATATGAAAACTGCTCGTTCGGTTGGACTAAGAGTTTCCAATATGACAAGAAAGGCAAAGTTGATTTTTTCATCGTCCATTGTTTCTACCTTTTCAGGTATTGGCTCAGGCAAATATGGTCCTATATAGGTTTCCTTTTTCCTGGATGCTTTTTTTAAAAGATCGAAGGCAAGTCTTGCTGCTATACTTCCTAAGTATGATTTATGATTTTGGATCAATTCTTTATCTGCAGAGAGCCACCTAAGATAACTTTCTTGAACTATATCTTCCGCATCCACATAACTTCCCGTAATTCGATAGGCGATGGAAAAAATGTAGTGTTTCCAATTTAAAAATAATGTAAGATCGCTCATTTGTTCATGTCTCAATGGAAATAGTTTTTGTGAAAACGGATTCGTCCTTTTGTATTGGATTTCCTTTGGGCCAAAAGTAAAATCTGCAAGGGAGTCGTTTCTCCATCTTTAAAGAAAAAATAGTAAACCGATTCACTAATTCTTTTATGAGCGCACCCCACTTTCCAGTGATGATCCATTCTTTGGGTTTATCATCTCCATAGGTAAATTGAATGAGTCCTTCGTTTCTTCCAAGAGAAACACAACGTCCGGCAAATTGAAATAAAAAAGGTGATAGTTTTTTCCCTCGCATCTGATTGGCGATTTGGTCTGCAATATGAGCTCCCATTGGCAAAGCAGTTACACAACCCATACGTAAAATTGAGTTCTCTAAAAATGCGGAGTCGCCTGCAACAAAAACATTTTGGAAGGAAAGTGATCTGAGAAATGGATCTACGTAAATTTGGTTTTGGCCGTTGGTAGTAAAACCCGCTTCACTCGGTAAATTTGAAGTTTTGAATCCGCTACAATTCAGTATACAATCGAAAGAAATTTTGTTTTGGTCTTCGAAAGTAATTTCATTTTCGTTAATCGAATGAATTTTCCTTTTCTCCAAAATATGAATATTGTTTTGCGATAGATAAGTTCGTAAATATTTTTTTCCCTTTGCAGAAAAGGAAGAAGCAAACTCGTTTTTGTCAATGATGAAAACAGATGAGTTGGGGTGAAAATACTTCCATTCAGAAGCCATTTCAATTCCAGTAAGGCCACCACCAATAATCCCGAGTTTTAGAATTTCTTTCTCATTATATTTTTTTATAAAATGGGAAGTCGATTCGTAGGACTGTATTGAATTCGTTACGTTTTGTATTTTGTGAATTTGAGAACTTCCCAAAGACACGATTAGATAGTCATAACCAATGAAATTTGGGTTCCCATCAATTTCTATGGCATTTTCCTTCGGTAATATCCTTGTTACTTTTGATTGTAAAAAATTAACATTTGTTCTGAGAAGATCTTTGATTCTTATTTTTTTTTCAGATCCTGAACTTGCCAATTCATGGAATCGAATTCTTTCCTTAAATTCTGTTGATTCCGAGACCAATAGGATCTCTGCATCTTTTACTTGTTTTTCTAAACGATTGGCAGCTAATATTCCTGCATATCCTGCACCTAGGATTAAAATTTTTGGTTTCATTTTGATACCTCGCTATAAGGACGAGATAGGGCAGTCGGTTTGTGACAAGGATTTATAAAAAAATCGACTTGATTAAACCTTACTGTAAAAGAACGATCATCCATGCAGAAAATGAAGTGGAAAAATTCTTATATTTATATCGGAGTTTTGTTATTTTTTTTAGTGCCTTCTTTGTTTGCAGAGGGGTTTGATCGGGGGAGTTTGGTTTTTTACGGTTTCGGCTCTGTTGGTCTTGGAAACCATTCCGGAAGTTTGGAAAAATCGGTTGAGATCACAAACCAACCTAATTTTTTAATGTTGAACTCACCATACGTTGATACCATATACCGAGTGGGGAATTATATTGTTTATTCCGAATTTGTAAAGAACCGCACTGAACTATCCAGTCACGGAGGAGAATTAGGCTTTGAGTATGGTTTGTTTCGATACTTTGGAATTGGGCTTTCTTATTCCAATCAAGTGATCACTTCTTCTTACTTCCGTGCATTAGAGGAAAGAAATATTATTTTGCTTTCTTTTATGGGGACAAATGTAAATACCCAACTGGAAAAGTTGAATTTAGGTGACACGTATGACCTCGCCGTACAAAAAAGAAGAACTGTATTTAGCGGTAGTACAGGAGATCTAAATTTTTTCTTTCACTTCTTACCAAACGATTCCATTGATCCATACATTCGGGTAGGTGGTGGAGTTGGATCTGAACAAATGTTTGGTGGAAACATAAATAGGGTTTTTGGCGCCTTAGGACTCAGATACCATTTTGATTCTCTGTTTTTTCTTAGTGCGGAGGTGGAACATTCTAATGTTTATATTGTGAAATACCAAGCCCCCAATTCGGGACATAGAAACAAAGGAAATTATGAAGAAAGTTTTTTTAAATTAGGTTTAGGAGTTCATTTTTCCCTTCTTGAAAATAAGGTTCCGAATTCAGAAATGGAAAATCAAAAAACAACAGTAATGGAATCAGTAGGTTCTGAAATTCCATACCAACAAACTAAAGAACCGGTAACGGAAACTAAATTAGAACGTTTTGTATTTCTTGCGGGTGAAATTTTTGATCTTCCCTCCAGCCGGATCCATTTGGAAGGTAGAGCACGATTGGATGCTATTGCGCGTAGTTTAGAAAATGAATATAAAGATTTTGATATACTTATCATAACATACACAACGCCATTTAAAGAAGACCTTCCAGGAAATTATGAAAACTATGAACTTGGGTTTGAACGTTCACAGGCAATTTCGAGGATACTTCGTGAAAAAGGGGTAAATGCAAAAAGAATTATCGATTCAACACAAGGATCCGCTTTGTATAACGTAGATTCAAAGGAAAAGGTGGTGATTGAGCTTCGAAAGAAAACGAATAAATAAACTACAAAATCTTTCGAAGCTCCATTGGAATCAAATTTGGACTCAAGCGTTAACTTTTGTTTTGTGAGAAAGGTCCAAAAGTTTTTCAGTATTCCTTCGACTTTTTCTGCAAACTTCTGGATTATCTTTCATCGATTCCCCGAAACTCGGAATCATTTCTTTTAATTTTGATTTCCACTCATTCGATGACATTTCATTTGGAAAACAGTCTGCTAATACTTCTAACATAATAGAAACGGAAGTGGACGCGCCTGGACTTGCACCAAGTAAAGCAGCCAAAGATCCATCTTTTGCAGCTACTACTTCTGTTCCAAATTCAAGGACTCCTCCTTCTTCTTCATCCTTTTTAATCACTTGCACTCGTTGGCCCGCAACAACCAATTCCCAATCTTCCGATTTAACTTCTGGGAAATATTCTCGAAGCGCTGCAATTCGATCTTCATGGGACTGCATGGCCTGACCAATCAAATATTTGGTTAAAGGGAGATTGTGCATACCCGCAGATAACATAGGAAATATATTGTCAAACTCTAATGATTTTACTAAATCTAAATAAGATCCTTTTTTTAAAAACTTTGTTGTGAAACCAGCATAAGGACCAAATAGTAATTCCTTTTTTCCTTCGATGATTCTTGTATCCAAGTGAGGTACTGACATAGGAGGGGAACCAACATCTGCTTTTCCATATACTTTTGCAAAATGTTGTTGGATCACTTCACGGTTGCGACATCGTAACCATTGACCACTCACAGGAAATCCGCCAAATCCAGATGCTTCTGGAATATCTGATTTTTCTAAAAGAGGAAGACTTCCTCCTCCTGCACCAATAAAAACAAATTTTGCTTCATGGTGTTCTTTTTCATGAGTTTGAATATTATTTGAAGTTAGGTGCCAGTTTCCGTTTTGTGCACGTTCCAAATCTTTAACATCTTCGAAATAATGTACATGCACATCAGGAAAACTTTCTAAATACCGAAACATAGCCCTTGTTAAGGTTCCGAAATTAACATCAGTTCCTAACTCCATTTTGGTTGCAGCAATTGGCTCTGAATGGTCCCTACCCTTCATCACTAAGGGTAACCATTCGGTTACAGTTTTTCTGTCCTCTGAATAAATTAGCTCTTTAAACAGCTCATATTTTTTTAAGGCCTCATAACGCTTACGGAGAAAGGAAACATTTTCTTTTCCCCAAACAAAACTGTAGTGAGGCACACAGTGAATGAATTCATCTGCATCCAGGATTTTCTTGATACCTGTTAAATAACCCCAAAACTCTTTGGAAGTTTCAAACCATTCTGCAATTTGAAGTGCCTTTTTCGTTTGTATGGACCCATCTTCGTTTTCAATGGTGTAATTGAGTTCACAAAATGCAGAGTGTCCGGTTCCCGCATTGTTCCAAGCGTTGGAACTTTCTCTGGCAGCTGCATCTAATCGCTCTAATACAGTGATTGTTAGGTGGGGAGCAAGTTCCTTTAAAAGGACCCCCAATGTGGCGCTCATGATACCGGCACCTATTAAAATTACATCGGACTTTGTTCTAACGGTATCTTTTTCTTTCATCCTTTACCTTCCGTTTTATTATCGTCAACTTTTATGGTGAAAACGCAGTCCAAAGAGATGAGGTAACTCGATTGAAAGCATTCTTTTTATTTTTGTCAGTTCTGACATCCTTACTTGGTTTTATCTATTATTATTCTACCTTTCGTTTGATTTCAGGACTTTCACTGAATGGGCCGGTGGTGACTTTGGTTTTGTTAGGGATTGGGATTCTCGTTTTACTGGTTCCATTGACTTATGCATTAAGCCGGATGTCAAAAAGAGAAAAAATGCAGACTTTTTTTGCCTATGTCACCTTTACTAACTTTGGTTTTTTTTCCATTCTCTTTACCTTAGTCCTTTTGATGGACCTTCTTCGTCTGGTGGACTTAGGGATCATCACAAGTTATTCACAGATTCTATTTTCTAGTTTAGTCCAATTTGGATTTCCGTTAGATGGAGTGAGCGAGGTAAAAAACTTTAGTTTAGCTTTTTCAACCATTGTGGCAGCGACAGCACTCAGTTCCCTTGGCTTTTTTAATGCTCATGTTCGTTTGCAATACAAACGGGTATCTGTTCCTGCTAAAGACCTACATCCGGACTTGGTCGGTTTTAAGATCGTACAAATCTCTGATGTACACATCGGGCCGACAATCAAAGGTAAGTTTCTGGAAAGAGTAGTTAAAAGGATCAACCTCCAAAAACCAGATGTCGTTGTGATCACTGGAGACTTAGTGGATGGTCCTGTGACAACCCTTAAACATCACTTGAAGCCATTAGGAAACATCCAATCAAAATACGGAACTTTTTACGTAACTGGAAATCATGAGTATTATTCGGGAGTTTTGTCCTGGCTACCCGAGATACAAAAATTAGGTGTAAATATTTTACTGAACGAGAATCAAATTCTCTCGGTTGGTAAATCGAAATTGCTTTTGGCTGGAGTTACAGATCTATCTGCTGGAAAGATAATTCGATCTCACGAAACAAATCCTAAAAAAGCATTGGAGGGGGGAGAGGGTTGTGATTATAAGATTTTACTGGCTCACCAACCCAATAGTATTTATGAAGCAAGTGAAGCTGGGTTCAACTTACAAATTTCGGGACATACTCATGGAGGCCAATTTTTTCCAGGAAATATACTCATTTATTTTGCACAGAAATTCGTTTCGGGTTTACATAAATACAAAAAATCATTAATCTATGTTAGTCGAGGGACTGGGTATTGGGGTCCTCCCTTCCGCCTCGGTGCTCCTTCAGAAATTTCTATTTTGGAGCTAACAGCTACTTAATTTTTGCTTTCCCTTGGATCAAAGAGGGAATTCTGAACGCCAATTACTTTCGATTCTTGTATAAAAAATACTAAAATGGATGAAGTCTCTTTGGATTTTTTGGAATATTGTCCAAATTCAAAGGCGGATAAAAAGCAAATGAATCAAAACTCACTCATCCGGAAATTAACTGTTGCGATTGAAGCTCCTTTATACTTATTAATTTTTCCTTACTTTATCAATTTTTGTTTATTTGCCTCACGTTTTGAAATAGATACCCTTATCAAACTTGGAATTCTAGGTACACTCCTTTCTTTAATTCCTTTGGTGATTGGTATTGTTCTTAGAAACAAAAGGCTACAAGAATTATTAAATTTCACAAAAACCTCAGATCCAATTACACTTGCAGATTTAAAAAAGAGACTTTTGGAGCATCCCCATTGGGAAGGAAGGGTCATACTCATCCGGTGGACCGTTTCCATTTTTGGTTTTTCTGTTTTGGCAGTCACCTTCCTCGACCTTCCTTGGAAGGATGTTTTGGCTTTGCCTTATGCCTGTATCATGCTTTCGCCTATAATCTATCTTGCTTTTTATTTCCAAACAGAAGTTTATTTGAGTCCTGTTCTAAAAGCAAAAGAACTATCGGAAGTTTTTTTAGATGAAACAAAAATTCGTATCTTTGGTGTCTTTAAGAGAAACCTATTTACTATGATTGCCGTTGCTCTTTTGCCAATGTTGACATTCGGTTATTATCTGTTCCTGATTTTATTTACGGAATTTAGATCTCCTTACTGGTTCTATCAGATGCCCATCGTTTTTATTATGATGGTAGTGATTATCATTTATGCAGCTTATGTGGGAAGTAAATCATTAAAGGAAGATATTGATAATCTAAACAATTCTATTGAAAAGTTATATAAGGGAGAGTTGTCAGAGACGATTCCTCAACTTTCTGCAACAAATCTAAGTCATACGATCACAAAATTAAATTTATTTATGGAGTCTTTACGGCAATACTTTAGGAAAGCTAAGGAGGAAGCCTTTTCTCTTTTGGAAACATCCAGGCTAATATTAGATAAAGGTAGCGTCATTGATTCCCAAGTTAGTTCTGAAAAAACAAAACTAGATTCTACATTTGAGTCGGTGAATCACATCCAAAATCTATCAAAGGCAACTTACGAACGTGTTATTTCCCAAAAAAACAAAACTAATTATTTGGCAACGGAACTTACTCGGGTTACCAATGAGATGACAGAACTTGCAGAAAGGGCAGAGGAGCTAGCGAAAAACACCGCACACTCGATTGGGACAGTGCAAGTTGCAAAGGATGCCATTCAATCTGCTTATGAGAAAGTAGAGGTGATGAACCAAATGAGCGAAAATATTAAAGCCACAATCTCTATCGTAGAAGATATTTCTGACCGTGTAAATTTACTTTCTCTCAATGCATCGATTGAAGCAGCTAGGGCTGGATCTATGGGACGTGGTTTTGCTGTGGTTGCAGGAGAGGTTTCGCGTCTAGCTGATGAAACAGCTAAAAATATAGAGGAAATCAAACGTGTAGTAAAATTATCCCAAATAGCCTCCCAAGAGAGTTTGGAATCAATGAAAAAAATCTTTTCTACCAATGAAGATGTAAAATCTAAGTTTGAAGAAATTTCAAGCGTTGTTCAGATGTTAGGTCATACAAGTGAATCCGGTTCCGAAAATGTAAAATCCTTAAAAAAACTTGTGGGAGAGTTTCAACAAGATGCGGAACAAATTACTGAAGAAATGAAATTGCAAACCGGATATACGGAAGAATCAAATTCCAACTTACAAGAGTTATGGGAAAATCATTCAAAGATTTCCAACACATTTAAAGAAATTTCGGAAGAGGCAAATCATCTAAAGTCGGTGTCAGATTCGATGGAGAAAATTGTTTCCAGGTTTCGGTTTTAAAACCATCTTTTGAAATTTTTTCCAGATATTGTAAAAGGAAGTAACTAATTGTTGGATGTATAGAGTTAGTAACTGAACACTGATCTAATATTTGATTCTATGTCTCTTATCCCTGGAAAAGAATCAAGGTTGGTAAATCTTTTATTTACAGAGATTAGGGATTGTATCATGTTTTTTTCGCTGTTGGCGGGAAATGACAGATGTTTTTTTTGCGAATTCATAATAAAACAAAGATCTTAAAAAAATACTTTTCATTCATGGGAAGTTTTGTTTCCTCATAAATCACACAAAAACTTTTAACGTATGATTAAACAAACTCTTCATAAACTCTATTCTCTTAGTATTCGTACACAGTTGATGATCTTCATTTTTCTGGTTCTCAACTTAGTACTTGGCCCTGTTTTTTACCTAGTTTATCAATCTGCAAAAAACCAAATCGTAAACCTTGGTGGAGAGTTATTTAAAACTTTGGCAACAGATTCGGTAGCTGTCATTGATTTGTTAAATGAAGATGTAAAGGCTGGAAAGATAAGTTTAGTCGATGCCCAGGAGTTGGCAAGAATCTATATTTTGGGACCTAAAGGTTCTGATGGAGTCCGTGATTTGTCCAAAGGGAAAATGTCTGCCAAATTGGATATGAGGGTTTGGGCATCTCATCCGAATGGTGTTTTTACAATGAACCCTTTTAACATAGAAGGTGTTAATCTTTGGGATTACCAGGTAGATGGAAAGTATACGGTTCGAGATACTTGGTCCAATAAGGAAAGAACTGGGAAATTGGTCTATGAACTATGGCAAGAGGGGAACGAACCAACTCATTCGTGGATTGCCTATCAGATCTATTATGAACCTTGGGATTGGATTGTTGGTTCTGGCGGTAGAGAAGCCATTTTTTATGAAGAGCGCCTTAAGTCCCTTTCTTACCTGTTTCTTTTCGGTGCCCTATTTGCCTCTGTCATTTCGTTATTATTTTCCTATTTCTTTGCGGCTATTTTTTCGCGAAAAATAAACCATGTGAAGTCACTCATCGGAAAAGCGAGAGAAGGGGACTTAACTTCAAAATCGAATCAATTATATAAAGACGAAATTGGATCACTACTTACTGATTTTGATCAAATGACGAATAGTTTAAGGACTATGATTCAAGTGGTTTCACAATCTTCCAATGAAGTTCTGCAATCAGCAGATAAACTAATCGAAAGCGCCAAAGGTTCAGCAAATGTAGCGGCTACGATATCAGAATCAATGACTACTGTGCGAAGCAATTCAAATACCCAATTAGAAGCCTTTTCTGAAAACAAATCAGCGGTTGAAGAAAACACACTTGCGATAGCAAAAATTGCGGAGGCCACTTATGTGGTTTCAGAATTGTCAAATGGGGTTTTGGAAAAAGTAGAGGAAGGTCAAGATATTGTTAAAAAAACAATACATCAGATGGAGATTATTAATTCCTCGGTAAATGGAATTTCTTCTAGTATCAACGCTCTCGGCGCAAACTCTAAAGCAATTGGACAAATCGTGGAAACGATCAACCAAATAGCAAGCCAAACAAACTTGCTGGCTCTCAATGCGGCAATCGAAGCGGCTCGTGCAGGAGAAGAAGGAAAAGGTTTTGCTGTGGTTGCCGATGAAGTTAGAAAATTAGCAGAACGATCAGAAAGAGCTACCAAACAAATTTCTTTAATCATTGACGAAATCCAAAAAAACACACTGGAATCAATCCAGATGATGGAAAAGGGAAATCAGGATGTAGGTGTTGGAGTGGAGATGGTGAATGTTGTTGGAAATACCTTTCAATCGATTATATCCGCCATTAAAAAAGTAAATGATGAAATTCATGGTGTTTCTTCCACAACAGAAGAGATATCAGCCAGCACAGAAGAACTCAATGCAAACACGGTTCAATTGATTGAGTTAACAAACATGATCAATGAAAATACAAAGGAAGTATCTGTTTCTTCAGATTCTCAATTATCAGAAGTATCCGCTGTAAAAGAAGCTGCAAATCGATTAAGTGAACTTGCAAAGACTTTAAATGAGGAAATCGGGAGGTTTAAAATATAAAGATCATTTGTGGCTTTAACAAAAATTTCTTTAGTTACGTTTTGATTTATGGATCCAAGATTTTTTTTGGATTCAAATTGTTTTTGAAGCATAGTATCTGTAATCAATTTCGGTTAACGGATGTGATTCGGTTACATTTTA
>NZ_JAMQPN010000070.1 GCF_026151655.1 Leptospira soteropolitanensis
GGGACTCAGGGCCAGCCTACGTCGGTTAGTCTAGTTCGTTATGCGAAATCGTTCAAAATTAAAATGAAAAGAGAAGAAATCATTAAAGAATTAATTAAATCTGGGAGATATCCTACAAAATTATATAAATACAGACCAATCTCCAGCCAAACTTTAAATATTATCCAAAATAATAATCTCTGGTTTTCTACCCCAAACAATTTTAATGACCCGTTTGATTGCGCAATTAATAGCCAAAACCCAATAAATCCCGTTGCCATACGACAGTTTCTTATAGATAATTCAAATGGGAATCTTAACGAAAACGAAATAAACAGAATTGTTGAAGAGTTACTAAGAAATCCAAATGAACTAAACAGAATCGTAAATAAAGCTATCAAAAATAGATTAAATCAAGTAGGAATATTGTGCCTGAGCAAAGAAAAAAATGAACCATTATCTTGGGCTCATTACTGCCAATCTCATACTGGTTTATGCTTAGAGTTTGAACTCGAGAACGATCCTCTATTTTTTGATACACTTTTATGCGTTAAATATCAAGACAATTATCCATCTTATGATCATTTTCAAAATCAAAATCAATTTTTAGAGCTAATGATTTCAACAAAAAGTAAACATTGGAGCTATGAGAATGAATACAGAGTTTTGAAATTAAAATATGGACTATATAATTTTTCACCAAAAGCGCTGAAAAAGATTATCTTTGGATTTCGTTGTACAGAAAAAAACCAAGCTAGAATATACCGCATAATAAAAAAGAATAGCAAATATTCAGAAGTTACTTTTGAAAAAGAAGAACCGGAGAATTCCTCCTATTCATTAATTTTCAAACCATTAACGGCAGATTATTTGGAAGAAATAAGTGAAAGAAATCAAGAATCTCTCTACGAAAAAATCAAAGGAATTTTTTAAAGTGAACGACTACGCATAACAGCGCCTTAACGCTTCGCTTCGGCACAAGGCCTCGCTCGGTCTGCGACACATAGGCTTCTGGCACTCCCCTTGCCAGCGCAAGTGTCGTTCCAGTCCCTAACGTCCCGCTGGGACTCAGGGTCAGCCTACGTCGTTAAGG
>NZ_JAMQPN010000071.1 GCF_026151655.1 Leptospira soteropolitanensis
TTCTTTCTTCATTTAATGGAAAAATATAAATCTTTAGCAAATCACAGTTTGATAAAAGTATATTTGAAGAGAGTTTCCACTACTAAAAGGCAGTAGTATATTAATTCCTCAACCCTTTCTAAAGAAAATTTTCGCGCGTTTTTTTTTGTATGAATTAACCTATTGCAATTAACGAACTAGACTAACCGACGTAGGCTGACCCTGAGTCCCGAAAGGGACGTTAGGGACTGGAACGACACTTGCGACTGCAAGGGGAGTGCCAGAAGCCTATGTGGCGCAGCCCAAGCGAGGGCTCGTCCCGAAGCGAAGCGGTTAGTTGCTGTTATGCGAAGTGTCTCAATTTTTCAAAGGTATTTTTGATAAAGAGTCAGTTATCATGTATTCTATTTCAGGAAATGGAGAATTATGATATTTATTCTTTAATTCCCAATAATTTCCGTAGAAAAATAAGACTGGAATCGTAAGCCACCCACCGCATTCAATAAATGAATATTGAAAATTAAAATCATTAGAATTTAGAAATATCGATGAATTGATTTGGATAGTAAAAGTTAGATTTTTCCAATATGGAATTGCTCCGAATGAAATAATATTTAAGAATTTCAGAAATTTAATAGAAAAATCATTATTCATTCTTTCATTCGTCATAATATTTAGAAAAATTATATTTTGATCATCATAAGATTTTTCAATATCAGGGATTGAAGAAAAATCGGAATCTAAAATAGTTAAATTGGCAAATTGAAATTTGGTTTCAAAAGACTTTCGTATACAATCATTTAATCGATTTGAAAAGTCATCAGTCTTTATATAAGGATTTCGGTTATAGAAATTTAGGTAATTGTATTTATATATAATAGTAGTATTCTTTATTTTGGGTTTTATATTATTTAAGAAAATGTATTTGATATGATCTTTTGGAACTATGAATAAGCAGCTTATTTGTGTGATTGCCAAAAAAAGAGAGATAAAAATACTTTTTAGAGATATTTTCTTAATCATTCTGTTTTTTTATGGTAGCACTATTTCTGAGACATTTCGCA
>NZ_JAMQPN010000072.1 GCF_026151655.1 Leptospira soteropolitanensis
CTCCGTCACGCTTCTCGCTCTGCAAGAAGGCGCGCCGACGCTAACGCCTCTACGAGGCTCAGCTACGGGAAACGTCGTCTCCCCTAGTTCGTTATGCGCAAGACCTTAAAATGCAACACAAAATACAGAATTTTAAATAGTTGACATTGTATACCAATTAAATATACTAGAAATAGTGGAAAAACGTGTCTGTCATTATCCGTTAAAAAAGATAAAAGAACTGATTACCGAAGGAAAGTTTTCAATCACAAAAAATGCTCAAAAAACGGCCATTGAACAATTTGGATATGGTGAAACTGAAATTATTAATGAAGTTCTAAATTTACAAAATTCCGACTTTTTCAAATCTATGACTTCTCACAACAATCATTTGCTCTGGCACGATGTTTACAAAAAGGAAAGTAATAATTATAAGCTTTATATTAAAATCCAAATTTCGAATAGCAATACCTTAGTTATTTCTTTTAAAGGAGATGAAAGCTAATGAAAGATAAAAAATGGATCGATTGTCCTGTCTGTGGTGAAACTAATTCTATGGTTTTCAAAACTGATGTCTCTGAAAATTTCAATATTAAAGATTATGGAAACCTTAAAATCAATAATATTGAAGGTTACTATTGCAAAAATTGCAAAGACGGAATTCTTACTAAAAAATCTCAAAATCACATAAATGCTGCGATTGCTGAATTTAAAGCAAAAAAAGATGCTGAAGTTACTGTTGCTGCGGATCTTATTAGTGTTGATGAAATGGCAAAGAAGTTAAAATTATCCCGCCAATCTATTCATAAAATGATGAACATTGGAAAAATAAGGTATGTCTTTGTTGGAGATATAAGATTACCTTTAAAAAACCAAAAAGTCTCTCATAAATAACGGTCCAGCGCATAACAGCGACTTAACGCTTCGCTTCGGGACAAGCCCTCGCTTGGTCTACGACACATTCCCCTTCTGTCACTCGTTTGCATCCGCAAACTCCGTGCCAGTCCCTAACGTCCCTCCGGGACTCAGGGTCGGGAAACGTCGTTAAGTCTA
>NZ_JAMQPN010000073.1 GCF_026151655.1 Leptospira soteropolitanensis
CTAGTTCGTTATACGACATTTCGAAAAACATAGAAAAGAGGATAAAAAATGAATAACGTTTTTCACTATCCCCCAGATCTATTTGATCTCGTAGTACAAACTATACCTTTGTTAAATAGATCGAAAGATTCAGTAATATTATTTTTCAAAGGAGCAGGCGTTGGTGAAAAATTATATAAGGATATTTCAGACAAACTCAAAACGGATAAAACTAGCATAAGTAAATACGAAATTTGTCGAACGATTCTAGAAAGAATAAACGAAGATTCAGATAAATATTTACGAGAAAGAAGGGAAATTCTTAAACGAATTACAGAGTTTGAAGCTTATTCAACTTGCTGGGAAAATGATCAATTGAAGGCAAAAGGATTGGTTTCTGAAATTCAAAAAATTGTAAATGTTAAAGATTCGTTCACAAGAATGAGTCAAGAAAGAGAAAGGGAATCAAATATTCGAAAAAAAGAATATGATTCAAAAATGAAGGAACTTCAAAAAGATAAGGAAAACCGTGATCAAATAAAAAACGAATTTTTCTTGTTATTTTCAGAACAAAATGCAGCTAAACGTGGAAAACAATTAGAAATTGTATTAAATAAATATTTCGCTCTATACCAAATTTTACTCAAAGAAGATTTTAGAAGAACAGGTGAACCAGGTGATGGAATTATCGAACAAATCGATGGCATTATCGAAATAGATAATCAAATATTTCTAGCTGAAATGAAGTGGAAAAAAGATTCAATAGGAAGTGATGATATTTATGCCCACTTAGGAAGAATTTATCATAGAGCAAATGCACATGGAATTTTTATTTCAGCATCTGGATATTCTCCTTCTGCAATAATCGCTGGCAAAGAAGCACTAGCAAAAAATGCACTATTAGTATTATTTGACTTAGAAGAATTTGTTAAGATTATTGAAAAAGAAGAAAATTTCAAACAATATACAAGAGATAAAATCCAAGCCGCAATAATAGAAAAGAATCCATATAAAAAATGGTGATAATCAATTTCGAAACGTCGTA
>NZ_JAMQPN010000074.1 GCF_026151655.1 Leptospira soteropolitanensis
CGCATAACGAACTAGACTTACCGAAGTTCCCTGACCCTGAGTCCCGAAGGGACGTTAGGGACTGGCACGTAGCTTGCGCATGCGAGCGAGTGACAGAAAGGGAATTTGCCGGAGGCCGAGCGAGGCCTTGTGCCGAAGCGTAGCGGTAAGTCGCTGTTATGCGAAGTTTTAGGTTTGTGAAATTTATTTAAATTCATTAAATATTTTTAAAAAGAAAGGATATAAAGGATAAGATTTGAAAATTTATTTTAAATTGAATTAATATAATCAATATATATCTTTGAACCTGAGATTAAATGGTATCTTAATTCTTCGCTTTTTAGAAAAAAGTTGCTTTTCATTTTAGAATTTTCTTCAGATTTATGACTGATAATTAGATCAAAATCCATTTCTTGAATTTTATATCATTAATATTAAAGATTTTAGAGTCATAGGTTTTAGAATTTTCAATTAGAGAGAATGTTTGGTTTATTCTATCTCCCATAGATAGTATTCTTTTACCTACCAAATTTTCGATAGAAAAGATGCTCAATTGGCAAATATGGAAAAATTCTATGTTATAAATTTCCTTCGCAAATTCTTCAAATAAGGTTCTTAAAAATACTCTTTCCGATTCAAAGATATCTTCAGGAAATAGGACAATTACTTTTGGTCGGAGAAACTTATTTATTAAGTTATTTCTTTCAGATCGTATCGAATTAATAAGTTTTCCAAGTTCATCAAAATCAGATATAGACCATTTGTAATTTGTTGATGGATTTTTATTTAACATTTCTAGGTAAGGGTAATTTCTAATGATTGGATCATTGATATCAGTAAGAGTATAAAAAACAATTGATTCATTTTCAAAAATGAAAAATTCAGTGCGTTTGGTAAATTTATTTTTTAATTTCATGATTTAACGATTTTAATTTATTTTTTCTATTTTATATATTTCGAAAGTTTACCTAAAATTTCGCATAACGAAAAAGCTTACCGACGTTCCTCGTAGCTGAGCCTCAGCAG
>NZ_JAMQPN010000075.1 GCF_026151655.1 Leptospira soteropolitanensis
AGTCTAGTTCGTTATGCGTAATCGCTCAAATTTATTCCCAAAGACATGAGAAACACTTTTTAATATGCAAAAAATATCGAAAACAGAGGCAAAAGCACCATATTCAATCGCTTGACTTTTACATAAAAACGACCAATTTTGATATATGGCGATAGTTGAACTTCTAGATTCAAACTCTATTCAAAACTCCTTAAAAAATTACAAAAAGGAATTGGATATTCTAGGAGTGGAGACCATTCATCTTTTTGGATCCGTCGCTAGAAATGAAGCTAAACAGAATAGTGATATTGATTTCCTTGTCAAATTCAAGTCTGGAATGAAAAATTTTGATAATTATATTAATCTTACATTTCTACTTGAAGACATTTTTAAAGTAAAAGTTGATTTACTTACTACTGACTCTATATCTGGTTCTCTGAAAATTTCCGTTGAAAGTGAGTCAGTATTAATTGAAGTCTGACTTAGATTATATTAAGCATATATATAATGAAATTCTCTTTCTAAAGGATGAATTATCAAAAACTGATGAAAATTCATTTCTTAATAATAATGTCCTAAAACGAGCATTTGTTCGAAGTATTGAGATTATTGGCGAAGCCTCTAACAAACTTTCTGATTCTTTTAAGAAAAGGCATAATCAACCTGAATGGCGAAAATTTTCTGCAACGAGAAATCATTTAATACATGGCTACTTCATCGTTGATTATGATATTGTTTGGGATCTTGTTAAAAACAAAATTCCAATACTTGAAATTCAAATTAAAGAAATTTTACAAAAAGAAAAAAACACTTTTTGATTAACTTCCGCGACTACGCATAACAGCAACTAACCGCTGCGCTTCGGGACTTCGCCCTCGCTTGGTCTCCGACACATAGGCTTTTGTCACTCCTCTTGCTTACGCAAGCGTCGTGCCAATCCCTAACGTCCCATTCGGGACTCAGGGCCAGCCTACGTCGGTTAGTCTAGTTCGTTAT
>NZ_JAMQPN010000076.1 GCF_026151655.1 Leptospira soteropolitanensis
TACCGAAGTCCTCCGACCCTGAGTCCCAGCGGGACGTTAGGGACTGGCATGTAGCTTGCGTAAGCAAGGCGAATGCCAGGAGGAGGATTTGCCGCAGGCCGAGCGAGGCCTTGTGCCGACGCGTAGCGGTAAGTCGCTGTTATACGCCGTTTTTTATATAACTTTATTCATCCAAATTAATGCAGTTCCAAATCCTTCGGAAGATAATCCAGTGTTATAACTTAACTTTTTTTTTATTGAATATTCTATTATATTTTCCGAAATTTCTTCCATAAGGTTTATTGTTAAAGCAAAATTAATGCCTGAATATTTTGAATAAGAAAGCACATCGTGAAGATTGTAACGAATGAAATTGTAATATGGGTATGTTTCTTTTATTCTATTTCGATCCTTCCGGTTTTTTATCCAAAAGTAGATGTCTTCTTCCAGATTTCCGAAAACCATCGAATTATAATTTCTATGGATTATATCATCCCTAATTTCTTTTAAGCTTAAAAACCAAATTTGGTATTCTTTTAATAGTAGATAAAGTGGTTCATTTGTAAGTTCTACAAATTTTAATGATTTTTTATTAAGATAATCGGATAGATCACTGTAAGAATCAGGTAACTGTCTTTTTTTAGATGCGGTAGCACTTATTAATAAAGCTAAATTATCGAATAATGATCTAATTACTATGTGTGAATACTCAATATCTAGTGTTGTGAAACTTCCGAAAAGTGAACTTAGTTTTTTATCTTTTAGTGCTTGTAGTCGTGTATATTCGATTCGATAGAAAATTGTCGCCCACTTCCAAATGTCTCTGGTTAACTCATTGGTTATTTTTGATAGATTACTTTTTTGATCATCTTTATCTATTCGGTAATGGTAAGAGAGGTTTGGGAAATGACCTTTCCAATTTGGTCCAATTTCATTACTTTTAATTAAGAGATTGGTATTTTTTATTTTTTCTTCTAACATTTTAAAAA
>NZ_JAMQPN010000077.1 GCF_026151655.1 Leptospira soteropolitanensis
ACTTACCGAAGTTCCCTGACCCTGAGTCCCAACGGGACGTTAGGGACTGGCACGTAGTTTGCGAATGCAAACGAGTGACAGAAAGGGAATTTGCCGTAGGCCGAGCGAGGCCTTGTGCCGAAGCGTAGCGGTAAGTCGCTGTTATGCGAAGACGCAAAAAGATTGTATGAGTTTTTTTACCAAAATCCGCCACAACTATATTCTTCTTCTAGGGTAAGTGCGACATACATTCTAGGAGTGAGCATTGGGTTATATTTCTTTTTAATAGTTCGCAAGATTTTAGGAGCGAAGTTGTTTAAGTCTATTCCAGCTTCAGGAATACAGTATTTCTTTCTATTTTGAATTGAAGAATTGTATTCATATTCAATGGTAATTCCATCAAGAATTCCTCCTATATATTGATACACTGTTAAATAATAGAATAATTCTTCATTGTTTAATTTCCTCTTTCTATCAGTTTCGAATGCTTTTAATCCATTGATAAAAGTTTCGTTGTCTATTGAAAGTAAACTATTTGAAAAACAAATAGATGTTAAAATCAGAATTGATATAATTTTCATTAATTTCCTTTTATGCTATTATTTAGAATGAATTTAGATCCGTTTTCTCTCAATTCAAATTCTTGAATTCTTGTTATTTCTGCCGAATTAGTACCTGATGAAACATCAATCCAGTATACTGTTGAATAAAGTTTAAATCGATTCATATTACACCTGATAGTTTCTTTTATTTTTAGAATTTTTTCTGCGGTATAGAGTTTTTCTTCTTCTTTTTTTGATTTAAATAATCCAGTTTTCAAATAATACTTTTCTTTTAAAATAATGTCTAGGTCATCTCGGTTGATATAAATGAAATTTTCTGTTTTATAAAATTCATATATTGCATTTTTCCACTCCATTTTATTGATATCTGATATTTCTTTTATCTTTTCATTATTTTTGCAATGATTGGTTAGTTCATA
>NZ_JAMQPN010000078.1 GCF_026151655.1 Leptospira soteropolitanensis
TAACGAACTAGACTTACCGAAGTTGTCCGACCCTGAGTCCCGGAAACGGGACGTTAGGGACTGGCACGTAGCTTGCGTAAGCAAGGCGAGTGACAGGAGGACAATTTGCCGGAGGCCGAGCGAGGGCTTGTCCCGAAGCGCAGCGGTAAGTCGCTGTTATGCGACGTTGCGGGGAGCGACACGGATGTCGCAATCTTAGCTTCGTTCCTCTTTTATTCTCAAATACTCGTCTGGAGTTATGATTCTGAATTCTTTTATTTTTTCTAAAGTTAGAAGGTCTTTATCACCAGTGATTATAAAATCAATATTTGCGGAAAAAGCAGTTTCAAGAATGTGAAAATCATCTCGGTCTCTTAAATTCAGATAATCTTTCAGTTTTTTATTTTTGATAATTGTGGTGGAATTTCTTATTTCAGAAATTGTAAACTGGATAAAATCATTTGGAAGTTTGAATTTAGGTTTTGATAAAGTTTCTTCTATTTCATCGATAATTTCATTCGAGATGAAACCAATAAAAACCTCATCGATTAAATCTTGTAAAACAAGCTTAGGCTTTCCATTAAACAAAATTGCGGAAATGTAAATATTTGTATCTAAGAGAATTTTTAACATTAAGAAGCTTTTTTATTTCTTCTAACATTCTTAATTTCTTTGAATATATCATCTTCGGTAAGATTCGATTTTTCAGAAGATTTAACACCGAAATCAAAGATAGCCTGCCACTTAGATTTTTTCTCAATATAAGCTCTTGCAGCTTCCCGGATTAATTCAGATCTAGATCTGTGTTCTCTTTTTGCGATTTTATCAATTTCTTTTAAAAGAGCCTTTTCGAAAGAGATGTTAACAGTCTGATTCATGATTTTCCATAATATACAATATTTGTATATATGTCAAATGTATATTCTTTTGTAATTCTTAAAAACGCCACACGGATGTGGCGACTCTTCCCCGCAATGTTCGC
>NZ_JAMQPN010000079.1 GCF_026151655.1 Leptospira soteropolitanensis
CTAGTTCGTTATATGCAATTGCCCAAAAAATATTTTAATAAAATAAATAAGGAATAAAAATGAAAAAACTCTTAATGGTCACTCTTTGCTTTCTATCAATCTTTGGTTGTAAAACGAACTCTTTGCTTTCTAATTACAATACGCAAGGAAATTTGAAAGCAAATTATCACCTTGAATGCATCGATTTATCAAACCTAAAAAATTATCATACTCCTGCAGACGTGTATCCTGCTATTAAAAAGTGTATCGAATCTGACAATCTACAATTTGCATCTCAACTATTTGCTTTTGCCGGTGTTTATGGTAAATTTGATATGAAAAGAGTTAAAGACAGGTCCGCGCATCAAGCTATAGCTGTTCTTAGGATCAATAATTTTAGTAATATCGATTCTGAGAAATCTAAAGCATTTCAAAATTACATACAAGACTATCTGAAACAAGGTTCACAAGAATTGGAAAATACTTGCTCACAAATCAAAATGATTGGTAAACCAAACTATATTCCTATGTATATGGTAAATCATGGAATTTCAGCATTCAATAATAATAATACACCACTTTATGAGAATTTTGATGCGGAAGTTTCTTGGTCAGAAGTCTTAGATAATTATTTACATTGTTCTGTTAATTAAATTTAGCAGTTTATTTATATCTTCAAAGACAGTACTTTACAATAATTTTCCTATAAAATGTATTTCAAAATTCTAATTTCAACGTTTTGTGCTATTTATAAGAATGATTTCATTAAAAAATGAGTATAATATTTTTAATCATTATAATGGGCAACTGCATATAACAGCGACTTACCGCTACGCTTCGGGACTAGCCCTCGCTCGGGCTACGCCAAATTGTCCTCCTGGCATTCGCCTTGCGTTCGCAAGCTACATGCCAGTCCCTAACGTCCCTTCGGGACTCAGGGTCGGACAACTTCGGTAAGTCTAATTCGTTA
>NZ_JAMQPN010000008.1 GCF_026151655.1 Leptospira soteropolitanensis
GCAGAACAATTACTAATTTGTAGACCTAATAGATTATAAATTATAACAGAATTTTTGTAAGTTTCCGAATTGATATCACAGGCATTGTTTAATAATTTTTCATTACAGGAAATTATAAAAAAAAATACATAAAAATAACGAAACACAAATATCGCGCAAACTCTTGGCATAAAAAAACCAAATCCAGGATTTTATTTACAGTGACAAAGGAAATAATTTATTTTTCTAAAATTTCACTCTCTAACTCGAATACACATGAATCCTAGTTAGTTGGTATAATCTATTCCGTTACAATAATTGTGCCATTTAGATATAATCTCTACTCAACTTATTTTCTTAGGGAATTCAGAAAGAAATTCATCAAGTTATGAACCGCAATGCCTGTTGGCTCATCAATGATTTCACCAACAACAGAAACCTTTCCTTTCACTCCAGTAATCAATAAATTGGTTTTTTCCGATAACTTAGCACCGATTGTTTTTAAGACCAATAATAAAGATTCATGCGCTTTTTCACCAACGGAAGCAGCTGTGATTAATGCGACTGGTTTGTCAGTAAAGACAACAGAAGAAACTGCCCATTCAATGGCATTTTTCAAGACGCCAGGAATGCTAAATACATATTCGGGGGAACAAATTAAAATTCCATCAGCCTTTTCCACTTCCTTTAAAAAATCTTTCACTATCTCTGGAGTTTCTTCATCAGAAATTCCAGAAGTAAAAAAAGGAAAATTGGCAATCTGATCATAGATTAGGATTTCACAGTCTTTTGTATAATTAACCTTTAAAGTCTGAAGGATTTTTTTATTATAAGAGGTGGAACTAATTCCGCCTGATATTGCTAGAATTTTTGGTTTTGATTGTAACATAATTGATTAAATAGATATCCCCATAATTTTTTTAGTTCCGTCTACCTCTTTGGTATAGGAAAACAATTTTAAGATAGAAAACTTTTCATAACCGTTGTCTTCGGTTTGGTATTCCCAAAGCCAACCCCACAAACTTCCTCTTTTTATATAACCTCGTTCTATTTCTGTTTTTTCCTGATACAAAGCACCAAGCAATACATAGGTGGAGTATTGATTGTCTGATTTAGTTTTATTATGATAGTAACCAAGACCAGCAAGTAACAATTCCGTTTTTTCTTCTTCTGAATCAAAAAGGTAATAAAAAAACGGTCCATACAATCGAGACTTTTCTTTGTCTGCGTCTGCGACTCTTAAAATCGGAAAAAAATTGATAGTAGTTTTATAGGATCTATCATCATAACCTAACCACAAAAAGGTAATTCTATTAATCTCCGATTTTCCTTTATCAAAACCCCACAACAAACCGCCCAAACTTCGGAACCGATAACTATCGTCTGTATTCTCCGATTCCATTAAATATAAAAAATTATAATAATGACCTTTCCTATTCCACCTATAATAATTTAACAATGTAAAAGTAGCAAAATCTTCGCCACTCCAATCATTAAAAGACAAAGGGATCACCGAAAAACTTGTATTTGTTTTATAAAAAGGAAAAATCAAGAGATGAGAAAGTTTTTTATCCTGCTCTATTGGAATCGCAGGTTTCGTTTTTGTCTTAAAAGTAATATCTCGTTCTTGATACCATTCCCAATCGATAAACCATAATACGTTGGTTCTTGTTCTGCTTTCTCTCGCATTTCTATAAAAAAAAGGAGTTATCCAAACGGTGTGTTCTCTTTCTGACTGAGATGATTGCCGGTCCTCATAAGAAAGCCATAAGGGCCAAAATAAAAACTCTGTCCGAGTAGAAGAGACACCTGTTGTTTGTTGATAAATAGAAAACAAAGTGTAAGTACTATTAATTTTATATTTTTCTTTTATTTCCTTTTTATGGACGTAAAAGGGAAGAATACGATGTCCTGAACCAACATCCGATTCATAAGTATTCACGAAAGGCCAAAAATAGGAACTTTCCTTACGATTATTTTCTTTGACTTCTTCCGTTAGATAAACATTCAAAAGATAAGCACGAAATTCGGAATCCTTGTCTTTCTGTTTACCATAGAGCGGAAAGAGTATCTTATATTCTAAATCATCGGCTTGGTAACTAAACCAAATGGGGAAAAAAGGTGGTAATAAAACTACGTTATCATTAGAGGCTTCGTCCCAAGTAAACCAAGCAAGTGGCAACAAACGAATGTGTCTTTTAGAATCTGCTCTCTCATACGAAAAAATTCCAAAGAGCAATTGATATCCGATAAAACTATCACTATTGTCACGATTGAATTCTCTTTTTTTTACAAGTTTTGGATCATTCAATTCTATAGGATTTGTTTTTTTAGATAGAGAACCTCCACTCAAAACTTTAGTTCTTTGTGAATATCCAAACAAATTATACAAAACTCCAAAATCAAAATCAAGATACACATTTCCATCGTTCGCTGCAAAATTCACATTTGCTGAATTTGTTTTTGTATACCATAATAAGTTGATATGATAATCTTCTTCCTCATTCGCATAATTTAGATAAACAGGAAAAATAAAATCAATCTCCTTCCCAGGTTTCCGGTATCTTCCAAAGATTGGGAAGGCCACAAACAGGTTTTCTTCCTTGGCTTTGTTATTTGCATAATAGATTGGGCCCATCCAATATTCATTTTCGTTTGACCTTTGGTTTTGATAATAAAGAAGAATTGGCAAAAACAAATAATTATTTTTGGAATAATAGACAAAAGGAAAAAGAGAAAATTCATGTAATCCTTGATTCTCATTGGTTTCAAAATGCAAGAAAGTCAACAAACGAAAATATATGTTTTTATTTTCGCCTGAAGTTTCTCGATTTTGATAATATAACAAAGGTATCACGGGAAATCCAAATTTATTATTTGTACCACTAGAACTAGAAAAGAAAAAAGGAATTGTTGTTAGGTAGGATTTATTGCTGTCTTTACCCCAAAAAACGAATGGATAAAAGGATTGGTCAATTGCATCTCTTTCTTTTGTTATATTTATATTTAGGATTCGTTTGTATTCACGGTTATCGGATTTACTTTGGATATGGTAATAAAATGGAAATAGAGATTTTGTTTTTGCTTTTGGGTAATCATAATAACGATAGAAGCCAAACGCCCGAACCGAATAGTGGTTTGTCCAATTTTCTACGTCATAAAAAATGTTACTCGCTGTAAACTTAGCACTCCTCTCACTCCCATAAACTTTGATTTCTTTCTCCGCTTCAAGATCAGGCCAAGTTTTAGGGAAAATTCCAAGTGGAAAGGTAATAAAAAGAAAAACTAAAACAAATCGATAGAATTTAATAACCATACAAACAAGAACACCTTTAACAATGAGGCCATTGTAATAGTAATTACTTTTACGCAAAGAAATAACTTGATTAATTTAAATCAATCTTTGATGGGGAGCCTCATCCACTTTTTATTTCTCTTAGGAATATATTCTATAATTTCCACCGCTTTGGGAATTTTTGAGGTGGCTTTGTTATTTGAGTATTTGTAATTTATTTCTGATAATAAAATAGGTTTCGAAGAAGGATACATTTGACCAATTTGTTTTTTTCCAGTACGATCATACAAAGGAATTACCGATTTTGAAATAGAACGATAAGGAAGATATGTCGATACATTAACCAAACGTCCTTCTTTATCATATTGATAATCATTAAAGCCTAATACAATTTCTTCCTTAGATACTACAATACCTTCCATCACATCTTCCGTGAATTCATAGGTTCCTTTTCCCATCCCAAAGATCAATGCTGTTCCAGTAAAAGCAATGTAAACAATTCCAAGGGCAGCTAAAGCAACCACACTGGAAGTAGCATATACAGGCATATAAACGGGCGATTTTTCATTAGCTCTTCGAATATCATATTCGCTCCGAAGAGTCTGACTAATGGAAAGATTTTTTGATACATTGATCGCATAGTACACTGGATAGTAGAGATACTCTTCTGGTTGCAAATCCATATCTTTTGAATCCACAAGGATAGTAATACTCCTTACAATGCGTTTATTTTCCTTATCACGAAGAATCCCGTAATAAATGATGCCATGATCATCTGGTCTTTCTATCGATTCCGAAACAACAGGCAAAAGTAATTCGGAAAATTCTAATTTTTCTACGAACTCTGCTGGCATCAAAGTAGCATTTAAATTTTCTTTTGGAATATAAACCGTCTGCGTAGAACAAGAAAAAAAAGATAACAGCAGAACCAATGTACAAATATATAATAATTTTGATTTCATTGAATGATTCAATCAATACATAGGATTATCCTACCATCAAAAACAATCAATTTTTTATTTTAATATTAATAAGTTTTAACCACCGTTTGCACATGAAAATATGTTAAAATGAAGAATTGTTTACCTTCCCTTCCAGAGATGTCGAAAATTCTTTTTTTTAAAGATTAGAAAAAGAGCGACTCTGCACTGAACCACTAATGCTTATTTTTAGAACTTCGTTTAAAAATTTTCACAAAGGACACCCATCTATTTTAAAATATAGATTAACAACTGCTATGTTATCGTATAACATACGAACATAACAAACCAAATAACAAAAAACCATTAACTTATTGAAATAAGTGATAATTCCAAAGGGAAAATATTTTATTACATTCTAGAACTATTCTAGTAATAATTATAAATTACAACATTCATTGTTAGCTGTTAAATTCATTCTAATATCTGAATTTCATCACTTTTCCAAAATTTGAGTCGCAATTGTTTATTTTAAAATGATATTATGCAGATTGCGTTACCCATGTGTCACAAAATTCCAAGGAAAGTGATCCATTCGATAGCCGACATTGAACATTTCTTAAGTAATTAAAACGTAAGAAGGAGGAACTTCAGTGATCGTAAAAAGCGATGTCATAATCATCGGAGCAGGAATCGCAGGTTTGGTGGCAGCATATGAATGTTTAAACCAAGAAAAATCTGTTTTAATTCTAGATAGAAACACAGAGGAACATTTAGGCGGACTCGCAAAACTATCATTTGGCGGTATGGCACTAGTAGGCACTCCGTTACAAAAACGTTTAGGAATCAAAGATACTCCCGAGATTGCTTTGGATGATTGGCATTCCTTTGCAGACTTTGGACCAAATGATCTTTATCCTAAGCTATGGGCCGAACAATATGTAAACGAAAGTCTTGGACAGGTATTCCACTGGCTTGGAAGTCTAAACTTGCATTTTTTCCCTGTAGTCAATTGGGTAGAAAGAGGATTGTATAAACGAGGAAATTCTGTTCCACGTTATCATGTTCTTTGGGGAACTGGTTATCGTTTGGTGGAACGTTTTGTTGAATTATTAAAGAAACACAAACATGCTAAAAATCTAAAAATTATCTTTGAACACAAGGTTACCGATTTAATCAAAGAAAACGGAAGGATTGTAGGATGTATCGCCGAACAAGAAAAAACGGGGAACAAAGAATTAAGTTTTTATGCTGATCACGTGATGGTTGCAACAGGTGGCATTACCGGATGTTTAAAGAAGGTTCGTGAACATTGGTATAAACCTTGGGGTGAGGCACCAAAAGAAATGTTGAATGGTTCTCATCCCTTTGCGGACGGATTAGTTCATGATGCCGTAAAAAAACATGGGGGAAATCTCACCCATTTAGATAAAATGTGGAATTATGCTGCGGGGATTCCCAATCCAAATCCAGAATTTGAAGGACATGGTTTAAGCCTAATCCCTTGCAAATCTGCTCTTTGGCTCGACCATTCGGGGCGTAGGATTGGACCTGAACCAATGATGACTGGTTTTGATACCAACGAACTTTGTCGGCGCATCTCTAGATTAGAAAAACCCTACACTTGGCAACTTCTGAATTGGCGAATTGCTGCAAAAGAACTGGCAGTTTCTGGTTCCGAACACAATCCAATGATCCGAGATCGAAAACTTGTATCTTTCTTAAGAGAAGTTTTACTTGGAAATCACCGTCTCGTGCGACAACTCCAAAAAGAAAGTGATCATTTTATCGTAGCAAACAACTTACAGGAATTAACTGATAAAATGAATCAGTTAAATGGGGATCAATCAATTGATTATGAAGTATTAAAGAAAGAGGTCACCCAGTATGATGATGTCATACGTCGCGGAAAAGGACTCTGGAACGACGATCAGTTACGTCGCATTCAACATGCAAGATCATGGCGTTCCGATCGTGTACGCACTTGTTCTCCCAAACCCATTCTTCATCCAGGTGCAGGCCCACTCATTGCTATCAAACTTAGATTGATTACACGAAAGAGCCTTGGTGGAATCCAAACTGATTTACAAAGTCGCGCATTAGATACATTAGGTGCTCATATTCCAGGACTTTATGCCATTGGTGAGGCAGCTGGATTTGGTGGAGGTGGCGCAAGTGGATTCAAATCTTTAGAAGGAACTTTTTTATCGGGTTGTATACTTACGGCAAGAGCCGCCGCAAAATCAATTAAGAATAACATTTCACAGTAAGATTAAAGGTATAAGGGAGAATAAGTAGATGAAAAAAACAGGCGCTTGGTTAGTCAGATATGCTTTAGAACAAATCGGAGTTCGTTATACTTTTGGAATTCCTGGTGTGCATAATACAGAAATTTATGATGAACTAAATAGTTCCGAATCTATCCAGCCAATACTCGTTACTCACGAAGGATGTGGAGCCTTTATGGCTGATGCCATCAGTCGAACTAGCAAATCAATTGGGACAATACTGATTGTTCCGGCAGCAGGAGTGACTCATGCAGCCAGCGGAATTGGCGAAGCCTTTTTGGACGGAATTCCTATGTTGGTCATCGCAGGTGGTGTTCGAAGTGATTCACAGTTTAAATACCAGTTGCACGATATGGACCAACATGCTCTTTTAAAGCCTATTACGAAACAAACCTTTAAGATAAATTCACAAGCAGAAATCATCGAAACAATTTATAAAGCTTATCAAATTGCCACAACGGGTGAACCTGGGCCAGTATTTATTGAAATCCCTGTGAATATCCAACTTTATACGGGATCCGTTGAAGAACTTCTAACATATAAAGAATACTGCAAATTACAAACTGTAACACTCGTACCTTTTCCATTTGCCAGTTTAGATGAAGCTGTGAAACTACTAGTCCAAGCGAAATCACCTGGTTTATTTTTAGGTTGGGGTGCGGTCGATGTTACTTCCTCCACAATCCAAATTGCAGAACTGCTAGGTGCCCCTGTTTCTACCACCTTACAAGGATTAAGCTCTTTCCCAGGAAACCATCCTTTACATTGTGGAATGAGTTTCGGGGCCGCAGCAGTTCCTGTCGCTACGAAAGCTTTTTCTGAATGCGATTGTTTACTCGCAGTAGGAACTCGGTTTGCGGAAATTGCTACTGCCAGTTTCGGAGTCACTGTACCCAAAAACCTAATTCATATTGATATCAATCCCGAAGTTCTCAGTGCTAATTACCCTGCTAAAGTTGGAATCACAGGTGATGCTAAATTAATCCTACCCGAGTTAGTAAAAAGACTAAAAGCAAAGTTAGAAGAAACGAAACAAAATCGGGAGGATCGAAAACAAAAAATCAAATCAGAAATTGCGAAAAACAAACTAGCTTATACAGAAGAATGGTTTCAACATGATAGTAAAGATCGTGTGAATCCGGCAAAGTTTTTCAGTGCCTTGCGTAGCACATTACCAGATGACGGCTTTGTTGTTGTTGACGATGGTAATCATACTTTTTTAACAGCAGAACTCATGCCCATCCATAATCCTAGACATATGATTTCTCCCACAGATTTTAATTGTATGGGTTATGCAGTACCAGCAACGATTGCAACAAAGATGGCAAACCCAGATAAAGCCGTTATCGGAATCATCGGCGATGGAGCTTTTCTTATGACTTGTATGGAGATTAGCACTGCGAAAAGAAACCAGATTGGTGTTATTTTTGCCGTCTTCAATGATGGTGAGTTATCCCAAATTGCTCAAGCACAACAGGTTCCCTACAATCGCAAAACTTGTACCGTTCTTGGAGTCACACGATTTGAAGGGATTGCTCTAGCAACTGGTGCAGAATATTTGCGTATAGAAACCAACGAGGATATTTTTGAAAATTTAAAAAATGCATGGAACCTAACCCAAGAAGGTCGTCCTGTGATTTTGGATGTGCATATTGATTACAGCAAAAAAACTCGATTCACCCAGGGGATCGTTGGCACCAATTTGAAACGTTTGCCATTCGCTGCAAAAATTCGAATGATTGGCCGGGCCCTTGTGCGAAAAGTGACTGGATAGGACTATTTTGTTTTGCGAATCTTACTGGCACCCATGGAAGGACTTCTCGATTTTCGCCTGCGCGATACACTCACACGCGTAGGTGGATTTGACGAGTGCGTTAGTGAGTTCATTCGAGTAAACAATACACTTCTTCCATCACATAGGTTCTATCGGTATGTACCTGAACTTCATGAAAATTGTAGAACTAGATCTGGTGTACCAGTCAAAGTGCAATTATTAGGTTCAGATATTAACTGTATGGCAGAGAACGCCAGTAAGGTTGCCTCCTTAGGAGCTTACGGAATCGATATCAATTTTGGATGTCCGGCACCCACAGTAAATAGAAACCGTGGGGGAGCGGCTCTACTCAAAGAACCCGATTTAATGTTCGCGATAGTGAAAGCCATTAGAAAAGCCGTCACTGCAAATATCCCGGTCACAGCTAAGATGAGGTTAGGTTACGACTCCACCGAACAAGCGCTTGTTTGTGCAAAAGCGTTGGAAGAAGGCGGAGCTGAAGAAATTGTAGTCCATGCCAGGACCAAAACGGATGGATACAAACCACCCGCCTACTGGGATTGGATTAGTAAAATCAGATCCACTGTCAATGTTCCCGTGGTGGCCAATGGAGAAATTTGGACCGCAGAAGATGCAAAAAGATGTCAGGAAGTTTCTGGTTGCCGGGATATAATGATTGGTCGTGGTGCTGTTGCCAACCCAGCACTAGCCCTAATGATCCGAGGGAAAAGAAACCAAAACCTATCTTGGGATGAAATCAAAGAGATTCTATATCTGTATTGGCTGAATTTGGAAAAAACAGTGGATACCAGAAGTCGAGGCGGAAGAATCAAACAGTGGTTACACTACCTTTCTCGCGAATACCAAGAAGCAAAAAGAGATTTTGAAATTGTAAAACGATTTACAAACCTAGATGAATTTACCTTTTATTGGAAACAAGGCAGATAATTCTTAAAATTTTTCTGCTTGATTTTCGTTCAATTCTTGAATTGGTTTTTGTTTGTCATTTTTTTCAAAAAAGTTTCATTCCATACATAGGGAAATTTTTTTTATTATTCGGATGTAGATGCCAGTATTTATTCAATGTTAGGTGTAGTGTCCCCCAAGACTTTAGTCAATATTTTTTCCCAGTGAATCCCATGATCGAAATATGGTATTTTATAAAAGTTTAGATTTTAGATCGCAAGCCTCTAAATCAAGAATGGAGAAAGGCAAAAAAACTTCCCTATCAAACCATTCAAAAACTCTTTTTTCCTTTCAAAACGAATCAACCTCGCCAAGTTATTCCTTATGTTTGAATCTTTTTCCAACTCTGAAATCCTATCAGGTATGATTACTCCGGCAGTCCTTGTATCTGCTTGTGCCAGTTTGATATTTTCTACAGCCAATAGACTGGGAAGGATCTTTGATCGAGTGAACCTATTGAAATCGGAAGTAGAAATTCTATTAGAGGGCAAAAGAGGTTTTCAGAAAGAACGAATGGTTTACATGAGACACCAACTTTCTGTTCAGAAAAAAAGGGCAGTGCTCATCCAACGTTCGATGGCATTTTTGTATTTGGCGACATCCTTATTTATTATCTCCAGTTTAACTTTGGCTTTCACCCTTGCCTTTGCTAAACATCTAAATTGGATTCCTACTGTGGTTGCATTATCAGGTGGAATTTGTTTATTTCTTGCCAGTGCCCTTCTTTTTTACGAAAGTAGATACAATCTAACTTTCATTAACCGACAAATTGAGTTTACAGAGTTTTTGGAAAGAGAAGTGCGGGAAAAATAAAGCAAAAAATAACCGAAAAACAATTCCCCAAAAGGATTTTTTAATTTCCTTTTGGGCGCCTCGAATCCGTTAGTTGACTTTTAATTTTTCCAAAATCGACCGCGTTATCCGCTCCAATCTTTCGCGTTGCGAAAGGATTTCCGCTACTACCGCTGGCGCAGGGATTTTATTCTAAATTTTATACAAAACTTTTGGAAACTTACCTGTGAGTTCAAAGTTTTTGTTTGGAGATATCCTCTAAAAATTGTTCTAAACAACGATGGGTAGCTTTTTCAGTTGCGTACCTTACTCTTTCTATATAAATGAACTTTTCAGTACCAGTGGCAACCTCATCAGCGTCAAAATCTTTTTTATATACTTCTCTTTTATCTTTCAATATAGTAAAAGTTAACTTTATTTTATGTCGAACGCTTAAAAAATTCAATTCTTGAATTTCATCTTTCTCATTATTAATTACTATAAGCTGAAGATCCCCATTAAAATTGACTATTGATTTAAATAGCCCAAATTCGATAAGACCTTTTCTTATCATCGTACGCATTCCTATCTGAGAAATTCCTTTGTTAAAATTTGCTCGGGATGTTTCAGGTTCTAACACCTCTAATGATTGATTTAACAATCCTTGTTTCGGTTCCTTTTGCTGAAATGACGGTAATTCCGCACAAGAATGTAAATTTAACAAAATGAGTATAACAAAAATATATTTAATATTCATTTAATGATTCCTTTTGATTTCCATTGATTTAGGGACGAATAGATGACATTTCGATTTGCATTAGAGTGAACAACTGGTGTAAAAAAAAATGGCGAAATAGGTATAATGATCCAACCTACGAATATATCTATGTTAAAACGCTCTTCGTTGAAAGCTAATAGCTTTTTTTTAGAATCGAGTAAAGAGATTTTCATATGATAATCTTGATCCATTTTCAGTGGAATCGCAAGAACCGTTAAACCAGAAATCACTGCGAATATCTTACTAGCTTTTTCATCAATATTCGTCTCTACGTACATGATCAAATCATGAGGTTCATTTTCGTTTGTAACAACTTTTTTGAACATGTTAGATTCTTTTAGAATGTCAGCTATATTTTCATTTATCTCGGGTATTGCTTGAGGATGCTTTGAAAATTGACCTTTTTCATAGAAATCTCCATAATACTTTATTAATATAGTTTTCTTTTCCAATATTTCAGGTTTTGGCTGATTTTTTAACGTTGGATTCTCATAATGCACAAAGGAAGCGCAATGTAATAGAATTCCTAGACAAAAAACTGAAATCAATACGAACAAATTAAGAGATTGTTTTTCTTTCCAATTCATTGGCCAAATGTAGAAATAAACAATAGTTAGGTCAAATTTATTTCAAAAAATAACAGATATTAATTCAAATATTAAAGGTTAAATTTAGGATTACTCCAACCTGTACATCAAAAAACATTATAATATCATGCTATCCTTAAATGATTTTGACTCTAATTCTTTAAATCTGCAAAAGTTTACGTTTCTTAAAAAAGGAAGGATCATATTCTAAATAATTCATACTCGAAATTTTAGTTCTCAATTGATAACCATCCTCACTGCGCCAGGGACCTGAAGGGCTTGGTCCGAGGAGGCGAATGCAACCGAGGACGGGAGCGTAAGCGGACCCCGAATGGGCCCGCCCGGGCGCCCAGAGCTAAAACTATGAACTTATCAGAATTAAAATGGGAGATTTTGGGAAGTGGCGTGCCAAAGAAAGCGGGTCGTGATAGAAGGAAACCATTGGGTGGCGGGTCTAGTTCCCCACCCAGAGATCAGGGCGGGGAGACCAAATCCACCACCCAGCCCCTTCGACCCTCTTTTGTAACAAATCTGACAAAAAAAAACGATTTTCCTGTCACCTTGGCTTTCTAGAACGGTAAGTAAAAATTAGATTCGGAAATTCCTTCATGAGAGAAATCAAAACTGTCACGATTTTAGGTGCCAACGGAGCCATGGGTTCCGGAAGTGCGGGCGTCATTGCTGCCTTCGGTGGTGCTAAAGTCCATATGCTCGCTAGAGATGTTGAAAAAGCAAAACAGGGTATCGAAGCCGCTGTCGCATCCGTAAAAACGGATACTATTCGCGCAAGAATGATCCCTGGTTCCTACGATGCGGATCTGGAAAAAGCTGTCGCAGAGTCAGATTGGGTATTCGAACTCGTGGCGGAAAGTTACGAAGTCAAAGAACCGATCAATGCTCGTATTGCCAAGGCTCGCCGTCCGGGAACCATCGTTTCCACTGTGTCCTCTGGACTTTCTATCGGTCGTTTGGCTAAAGCTTACGATGAAGATGGCCAAAAACACTACTACGGTACGCATTTTTTTAACCCTCCTTATAAAATGATCCTTTGTGAACTCGTCACTCACGCAGGAAATGATAAAAAAGTCACACAAGCGTTAGGTGAATACTTAGAAAAAGTACTCGGCCGTGCTGTGGTGTATACAAACGACACTCCTGCTTTCGCTGGAAACCGTATAGGATTTCAGTTGATGAACGAAGTGGCTCACTTTGCAGAAAAGTATGCTGACAAAGGTGGAATCGCCCTTATGGACGAAATCATGTCTGGTTACACGGGACGAGCGATGGGACCACTTGCAACTGCTGACTTCGTAGGACTTGATGTTCACAAAGCCATCGTAGACAATATCTACGACAATACAAAAGACGAAGCACACGAAACATTCAAACTTCCTGGTTACTTCCAAAAGTTAATCGATGCCGGTAAACTTGGTATGAAATCTGGTGGCGGTCTCACTAAAGTTGTGAAACACGCAGATGGAAAACGTGAGAAGTTTGTTTACAATATCAAAACTGGTGAGTACGATCCGTATCCAAAATTTGATATACCTTTTATCAAAGAAGCTCGCCAAAAAATCAAAGAGTCTGATTACAAAGGTGCGATGGATGTAGTTAAAAAAGCATCCGGTTTTGAAGCAGACATTGCTCGTTACTTCATTTCACGTTACATCAGTTATTCGCTCTCCCTTGTAGGAGAAGTGGTTGATACAAAAGAAAACACTGATGGCGCTATGGGTTTCGGTTTTAACTGGGTTCCTGCTTCTGCTTTTGTTGATTTCCTTGGTGGACCTAAAGAAACAATTAAGCTAATGGAAGCGTCTAAAATACCAGTTCCAAAACTTTTAAAAGATGCAAAAGAAGGCAAAAAGTTCTACGAACTTGGCGACAAACTTGATGCAAGGTCTCTCTTCAAAGGTTAATTAGGAGTATCATATGAGTGAAAAAGTATTCGTATTAGGCGGAGAACAAACCGACTTCCAAAGAAACTGGACCAAAGAAGGAAAAACCTTCATGTCCATGATGCGTGAAGTATTAGATGATGCTCTTGAAAAAGTTGGCATTAGTTATGATGAAATCAAAAGATTGAACAAAGAAAACCGCGTGGCTGTTTTTGTTGGAAACTTTGATGCAGAACAATATGCCAACCAAGGTCACTTGGGTGCTTTTTTAACAGAAGTAAACCCTGCTCTTTTTGGTGTTCCTGGTGCACGTTACGAAGCCGCTTGTGCTTCTGGTTCCGTTGCTCTTGATGCTGCCATCACACATATCCGCGCTGAAGATTACGATCTAGCGATTGTACTTGGTGTGGAAGTGATGAAAACAGTTTCTTCTTCTGTGGGTGGTGACTTTCTTGGAACTGCTGCCTATTACGAAAAAGAAGCGAAAGGGGTTCAATTTCCTTTCCCTAAACTTTTCGGAAAACTTGCAGATGTGATCTTAGAAAGATACGAACTCAAAGAAGAACGTTTTATGGACGCACTTGCTGAAATTTCTCGTATCAATTACGCAAACGCAAAACGAAATCCAAAAGCACAAACTCGTACATGGTTCATGAACAAAGAACATGCAATGGCTCGTGGTGGTGCAAACAATATGGCAGTGGGTGGAAGACTTTGTATCACTGACTGTTCACAAGTAACAGATGGTGCTGCGGTTACGATCTTAGCTTCCAAAGATTACACAAAAGAATACGCTAAAAAAACTGGTCGCAAAATTGATGACATCCCACGCGTAAAAGGTTGGGGTCACCGAGTCGCACCAATTACTTTTGAAGCAAAAAAACAAGAATCCGTTGGAGACAAATACATCCTTCCTTGGACTCGCCAAACGGTAAAAGATGCTTACAAACGTGCTGACCTAGATGTAAAGAACATCGATGTGTTCGAAACACATGACTGTTTTACTTCTTCGGAATATGCTGCGATTTCTGCTTTTGGAATCTCAGAACCAGGAAAAGAACACATCGCGATCGAAGAAGGAACGATTGACTTTGGTGGTAAAAAACCAATCAATCCATCCGGTGGTCTTATCGGTGTGGGTCACCCTGTTGGTGCGTCCGGAGTTCGTATGATGCTTGACCTTTACAAACAAGTTACAAACACCGCAGGTGATTACCAAGTGAAAGGAGCAAAGAACGGTCTTATGCTCAACATTGGTGGATCAGCTACGACGAACTTTGTGTTCATCTTAGGTAAGTAATCCAGTGAATTCGCTGAATACAGAAAAATGGAATCGGATTTTAATCCGGTTCCTTCTTGCCTTTTCATTTTGGGAAGCTGTTTCCATTCCAGTTAGAATGTTGTTTTTTTCAAAGTTTTACTTTGATCCAACTTTCAAAACTATGTTTATTCCTATAACAGATGTTTTCTGGCTTGGACCTGTGTTCAGCGATTTAGTATTCACACTTTCCTTTGGACTCCTTTATTCACTCGTGAAAGAGTCTCTGCCACAAGGTCTTGTGGGTGGTTTCCTTGTTGGAATTCTAGTATCCATCATTGGATTTGTTTCCCCTATGTTGTGGACCTTATCACTTACAAACTTTGCACCAACGGCTCTTGTTTGGGTTTGGGTAGCCTACTACTCCATTTTTACTATATCCACTGCTGTGATTTATTCGGTAGGTTGGAATACGGAAGACTAAAACAATTCAAGTTTTTGGAAGGAAAAAGTTTCAACTAGTTCCTTCTGATTTAATTCAAACTGAAATTTGAATCATTGAACCCAAAGGAAACTTTGGGTTTTTTATTTTCTTCGAATTTCTCCAACCAAATGAGTACCTGGTGCAATGGTGTTAAACACAGTTCCATATTTTTTTATATTTTCGTGTAACAAATGCAGGCGTTCCTCCGATTCCTCTGTATCCACAATGACTTGGTAGCGTATCGATTCCATTTTAGGTGGTACATCTTGGCGAATTCCATCTACGATGACTTGTATCCCTTTCCATTGAAAATGAAGGATGGGAGAGACTCTTTCCACTCCTTTAATGATGCAGGCAGAAAGGGCAGAAAGTAACAACTCCGCTGGATTAAATGCATTTGGATTTCCCGCCATATCCGTATCTAAAATAATTTCTGCCGATTTACAACGAGAAAGACTCGTATGGGAATCAACACGTAAAGTTTCCACATGAAATTCCATTTTTGATTTTGCAATTTGGTCAAGGTTAGTCATCACAATTTCCTATATAATAAATTCAAATCCTTAGAACTGAAAACGGAAAGCAACTGAGTCCAATCTATCCGCAACCAATCCTAAATTTGTGATGGATTCTTCAATGGCTCCGATGGTATGTTTTTGTTCGTTTGCTGCAGCAGATAACTCTTCTACAATGGCGGAAGTGTTGATCAATTGCGTTTGAATTTTCTCCATATTTCCTAAAACATTTCCTGACATCGATTCTGTGCCTTCTGTTGATCCATTAATTTTTTCTGCACTGATTTTTGTTTCTTCAGCATTCTTTAAAATTTTACTCATTTCCATTTGGACCGTTTCAAACTCTAATGATCCCACCTCTACTTCACCAAGTCCTTCTTGTATATCAGAGACCGTTTGTAAAATTTTTGATGTCAACTCAGCTATGAATGTAGAAATTTCTTTGGCTGATTGATTGGACTGTTCTGCCAATTTCCCCACTTCCCCTGCGACTACTGCAAATCCTCTTCCAGCTTCCCCGGCCCTTGCCGATTCAATGGAAGCATTTAAAGAGAGTAAATTTGTTTTTTCAGAAATTGCTGTGATCGTCTCTGTAATCTTTCGTATCGCCTTCGTTTTTTCACCAAGTTCCTTAATGACTTCAGACGTTTTGAGAATTTGTTTTCTCGCTTTTTGAAACTGTGTCATTGCTTTATCAGAACAATCTTTCCCCACTAAGGAAAAATGATATGACTCTGTGGATTCTGATTGTACCACATTCGCTTCTGTTCGTATATTGCAAATTAGTTGGTTTAAGGAATCTAATTCTAGAAAGATACTATCAGAACTTTCACGAGTCACAATGCTAGAATCAGCCAAGGAAAACATAGCCTTAGACAATTCTTGAAATGCAATATGAATATGTTCCACAGCATAAGTCAGAGATCTAATTTGTGTTTTCACAATTTCGGCGTTCCCAATCAATTGAGAAATCATTCCTCGAAATTCAAATTGTGTTTTTTTGATCATTGGAAATATGGGAGCATATTCTCCTTCATTTTCAAAAACTACATCAAACTTAAGTTTTCCGTTGTATAAATTCTCAAGATATTCTTTCACTTTTAAAAAAGATTTTTTATTTTTGCGAATGGATAAAAAACCAAAAGTTACGATCAAAAGAAATAAACTAAACCCAAAGATTGAAATGATTGGGTTATTAAGAAAAACAAAACTAGTATGTGTTTTTAAGGAAAATAAAACGAGTAAAAGACCACTAACAATAGTTTGTATAATAAAAATTGAAGACAACGATAAACCGACTTTTGTTTGGTCTTTGGTTTCTGGTTTCCCATTGGCAGCGTTCAATTTAGCGTAAAGATTTTCCGCTTTATGGATTTGTTCTTTTGTAGCTTTAGTACGGACAGACATAAAACCTACATGTTGTCCATCTTGATAGATCGGTGAAACGTTTGCATCAACCCAATAATAATCACCGTTTTTGCATCGGTTTTTAACAATGCCTACCCAAGAATGTTGGGTCTTAATGGTATCCCACATATCTTGAAAAGCAGCCTTTGGCATATCGGGATGACGAATCAAATTATGAGGTTGCCCAATGAGCTCTTTTTCAGTATACCCACTAATGCGCAAAAAATCCTCATTCACATAGGTGATGATCCCTTTTAGATCTGTTTTGGAAGTGATCTTGGTTCCTTCTTGGAATTCGATTTCTGTATCAGTAATGGGCAGATTCTTGCGCATGATTTCTTTGTATTCTAGCGCATTTTGCCGTCAAAGTACTATTTAGAAGATAGGCAATCCAAATACGGAATTTAGGATTTTCCAATATCCAAACAATAGACGGCAAGTTAACATTGTTCTTTTTTGAAGGCCTTAAACCGAAAATGATTTTCCATTTCAAACCATAAATACATAACATCCATTAGTTTATATTTTATTGCTCAGAATGAACGCACCATCTGTATTCTATAGTTTAAGTTAAAAATCTCAAACTATCCATTGATAAACAAGTTTCAATCAAAAGAAAGGACAACTTTGAAACAACAGACCACACACAAGATTATTTAGAAATCCATCCCTTCGACTTGACTTTTATGTATTGGTCCTCCATTCTATGGAGGAAGGCGGGAAGGTTAGGCCAGGTGGCAAAGTGAAACGAGAAACTATATTCTGGGACCTCACCCTAAAACTCGAAGCGTTCACTCACACGGTTCCTGTACCTTTTGCAGTATATTATGCCATCATCACTCAAAAAATGGAGCCAGAACATTGGAAAATCTTCATTGCCCTTTGTGTGGTATTTGCAACAGGAATAGGTTTACTTGGTACCTTTGTTCGCCACCTCCTTGTTAAATTTGTCTTCGCAAAAATAGAAAGAATACCCATCGCAACACCAGGAGTTTCCACTTTAACCAAAGAAGAAATGGATTATGCTAAATCCGTAAAAATATTATTATTCCGATACCCTCTATTAGAAGCAATTATTATCGTAATACGTTGGTTATCTGGTGTAATACCAATTAGTTTTTTATTCTTTTATTTAGTGGCTTATATGCCATCAGTACTTCGTTCAGCAATTTTTACGTTTGTAATGATTACTCCAATATCATTCGTAACGTATTATTTCATATCGGAAAGTTGTATTCGCCCTCTCTTCGACCTTCCCCAAATCAAAAACATTGAACTACAAGAAAAAGATATTCCAAAGTTCAATTATTTCACAAGGATCCTTGTTGCTTTTTTCAGTTTGGCAACTCTTCCCTTTGTCATTTTTTCTTACATTCTCTATTCGCTGGCGATGGGTGAAATCGCAGTCCAGGATCCAATGATTCCTATTGTCACTGTTTCCTTTATTTTCATCATTCCACTGATTGTTTGTTCCTATGTAGTAGCAAAGTCTGTAAACGAAGGTTTAAACGAAACAAGCGGGTCTTTGGGAGAACTCGCAAAAGGAAATTTTGATGTGGTTGTCACTCCGAAATCTAGTGATGATTTTGCCAAACAAGCCTTTTACTTAAATTCAGTCATTGGCAAACTAAAAGGAATGTATGAGGAAATCAGAAATTTAAATGAAGGGTTGGAAGAAAAAGTCAAACAGCGAACCAATGAGCTCAATAAGTCCTTACAAGATATTAGCAATTTAAAAATCCAACAAGATGGTGATTATTTTCTCACCTATCAACTATTAAATCCTCTTGCTATTAAAGATATAGAGAGTAACCAACTGGAAGTGGATCATTTAGTCCGGCAGAAAAAAGTATTCGAATACAAAAACCAAAGGTATGACATAGGGGGAGACATTAATATTTCCCATTCCATTACCTTACAGAAGAGAAGATTCTTATTATTTGCCAATGCAGATGCTATGGGTAAGTCTATGCAAGGTGCTGGTGGAGCTTTGGTGTTTGGTGCTGTTTTTCAATCCATCGTCCAAAGGACAAAATCGGATCAGGGTTACCAAGCCTTGGGACCTGAAGATTGGCTAAAAAACAATCTCCAAGAAATGCATATGATCTTTGAAGCCTTTGATGGAACTATGCTCGTTTCACTTACAATGGGTTTATTAGAAGAGGATACCGGGAAACTGTATTTTTTAAATGCAGAGCATCCCCCTATCGTTTTATACAGAAATAGAAAGGCTGAATACTTACAAGCTGATGTATCGTATAGAAAACTCGGCACATTAGGAGCCGCACCCATTCAAAATATCAAAGAATTCCAACTGCAACCTGGAGATGTACTGATCATTGGGTCTGACGGAAAGGATGACATTTTACATTTGGATACGTCTGGAAAATGGGAGGTCCACTCTGATGAAGAGAATTTTCTCCGAATGGTTGAGTCGACACAAGGGAACCTACTTGCGATTACAAAACAAATTGAATCCCTAGGTCAAATTATAGACGACATTTCGTTAATCCGAATCAGTTACCTGCCCAAAACGATTCCATAATCCAAAGGTGACTGTCAAATTCTAACTCCAGACTCCGAGTTCCGATAGTCCAATACTTGATTCTAAAATGAACCAAACAAAACTAAAACTCCCGATAAAAATGGGATATGGACTCGCCGAAACAGGTATAACAGCCGTTCAACTTTTTACCCAAATTTACCTCTTAAAATACTACACAGAAATAATAGGTCTAAACTCAAGTTTGGCAGGCATTGCCCTTTCCATTTCGGTGATCTGGGATGCAGTGAGTGACCCGCTTATGGGAAGAATATCAGATCATACCCATACAAAATGGGGCCGCAGAAGGCCTTATATACTTTTAGGTGGAATCTTACTTTCTTTAGCAGTTCTCCTTCTCTTTTCCCCTCCCCACCTAACTACACAAATTGGGAAGTTTTCCTATCTTTTATCCGTTTATCTTTTTGTAAATACTGCCATGACCATTATTTCTGTTCCACATATTGCCTTAGGCGGTGAACTTAGTTTCGAACGAAATGAAAGGACTTCTGTGTTTGGATGGAGACTGTTCTTTAGTAATATTGGAATGCTTATTGGGATGATTGTACCCGCGGCTATTTTACAAACCTTAGGTGATGAATTCTCAAAAGAAAACATTATTCTCTCACGCACAACTGCAGGAGAAATAGTATCTCTAGTCATTTTGCTTTCCTCCATCATTACCTTTCTTGTAACAAAAGGGAAAGATCAAACCGAAGAAAAACCAGAACAAAAAATTCCATTTTTTAAAGCGTTTATATCTGTTTTAAAAAACAAAATGTTTCTAATTTTACTTTTTGCCTTTATCATTGCAACAATCGGAAGAACATTCAATTCAGCCATCGCTCTCTATTACTATGAATATAGACTAGGCCTCAAAGAATCACTTGTAGTAATCAATATACTTCTGCCTTTTTTCCTAGTGCTCCTTCTCTCTATTGGATTCTGGGTTTGGATCGCAAAAAAAATTGGTAAAAAGATCCCTGCTTTTCTTGGAGTTTTTGGATTAGGGGTTCTTACTGTCATCGTCTATCCTCTGTTCCCTTATGGAGAATTACGCCCTCCTCTCATCGCAGCATTTGTTGGTGGAATCTGTGCAGGTTCAATACTCATTATGGATTCTATCCTAACAGATGTTGTAGATTACGATGAATTCAAAACTGGCGAAAAAAGGGAAGGTTTGTATTTTGGAATTTGGAAGATGGGTGTTAAATTTTCACAAGCATTCGGAATTGCAATCACTGGATTTTTGCTAGATATGATTGGATTTCAAAACGGAGCAGTTACACAATCGGAGGAAGTTGGATTCCGCCTTGCCATAATTTTTGGACCAGGTGTAGGGTTCTTTTTTATTTTGGGTTCCTTACTTTTTTTATTTTTCCCATTAAGCGATACAAAACACATGCAAGTCCAAAGAATCTTATTGAAACGTAATAAAAAGAGATCCAAGGTATAAAGAAGATATCTATATGAAACCTGGCCGCACCTTACAATTCATCGCATTTTTATTGATCTACTTCATTGTCCCTTTTTGCGCCTGTTTGTTCACTTTATTATTTGCTAATTATACAGCCTCGGCATTTTTACCGGATAAGTTCTTGGCATTATTTGAAGCTACACAAATCAAAAATGATTTAACATTATCCGTATTCACTTGGGCTCCATTCCCGATCATAACGCTCATTTTGTTTTTTTATAGTTTGCCAATTGCCAAATTTCTTTTTTCTACCAAAAGTTGTAACTTTATTTCAGAAGAAAGAGCTCGTCACAGAATCGTCCACTCACCATTGACGATTAGTATTTTAGGATTTATAGGTTGGGAACTTTCTAATTTCCTCAGTGTTTGTCGTATCGATACACTCTTTCCTGAGGCTCCCCAACAAAGTATCATTACTGTCTCTATTTTATTTGGATTTTGGGGACTTTTTGCTTTTGCTTTTTCTTATGCCACAACAACCTATTTAAATAAACTTCTAATCATTCCCTGTGTTTTTCCTGAAGGAGGCCTCGGGAAATATGCTCATGGAAAACAATTCTCCATTGTCACAAAACAATTTATTTTTTGGGCAGCATCTACCCTTTTTCCAATAGTTCTTCTCATATTCGGTTTATTACTTCGAACAAACCAAAATATTCTGAATCTTCACGAACTTATACATAATGATGTTCTCTTTGAAGTCATTGCAATCATGCTTGTTTTTTCTTTTGCCTTTGCAATGTCCTTCGCATCCAGTTTACAACACCCGCTGAACCAAATCGAAAAAGCAACAGAACTTATCAAAGAACAAAAATTCGATACTAGAGTTAAAATTTTTAGTTCCGATGAATTGGGGCTTCTTGGTGACGCAGTAAACGAAATGGCAGAAGGTCTTGCCGAAAGAGAAAGGATTAAAGATACTTTTGGTAGGATTGTAGACCCAAGAGTAAGAGATTACCTCCTCTCCAATGAACATAGTTTAGGTGGTAAGGTGGTAGAAGCTTCCATTCTGTTTTCTGACCTGAGAGACTTTACAAAACTTTCAGAAAAACGAAAACCAGAAGAAGTGTTATATATCCTCAATCGTTATTTTCAGGAAATGAGTAATGCCATTGAAATCCACGGTGGATTTATCAATAAATTTATTGGGGATGCAATTCTTGCGGTTTTTGGAACTCCTATGCCAATGTCAGACCACGCCGAACGAGCGTTTGCAACTGCCCTGCAAATGCAAAAGAATCTAGATGCACTCAATGCACAGTTTCTCAAAGAAGGGCTTGCAGAACTAAAAATGGGAATTGGAATCCACACAGGCAGCCTTCTTGTGGGAAATATTGGATCTGCCAATCGAATGGAATTTACAGTCATTGGTGATACCGTCAACACTGCTTCTCGCGTGGAGGGTCTCTGCAAAGGTCTGAAAAAAAACCTCCTCCTTACAGAAAATACAACAGCACTTTTACCGGAAAGGATTCGATCCCAACTACATTCTGAAGGAGAATACGAGCTCAAAGGAAGGGAATCGAAAGAAAGGATTTATTCTTTTTCTGGAGCAGAATAAAATGATTGAACTTCCTTCTTAAAACTCACAAAATGGAAAGGGAATGAAGGTTGTTCTGAGTATATTTGTGTTTGGACTTTTCTTAGTTTCGTGTAACGAAATTAAGTTGGTCAATCGGCAAGATATTTTAGATCTTTTAGAAGGAGATGGGACACAGAATGGATATACATCCTCTGGATCTTCCAATTCATCTTCCAGATCATCCACTGACAATGGCAATTCGAACAATTTAAACTATCATGGAATGACTGATTCAGCAACTGGAACCAATACTTACGGTTCTACGGGTTCCACTGTGGGAAACCCTCTCGGATATTAATCACAGATTTTTTTCCTATTTGATAAACTCAAAAAAATCATCCATGAGAGGCCTAAAACAAGAACGAATAGTGATTTTGGCCACCTTTTCATTTTTAGGCCCATAATTCAAAATGATATCATTCGGATCCCGAATGAAGGAAAAGATCTTATTCACCTGAAAATCAGCATGTCCGTCCTGCACCTTAATCACATACTCAAATTCGTGTTCGTTAGCGTCTACTTCCCCTATTCCATAGGGAACGTAACATTTGATAAGACCGATGCCTTTCAGCTCTCCCGTCTCTTGGTTTTCCGATTCAATTTTAGAAAGTTCCGGATCTAATTTGTATTCCAACCATTGTTTGGCTTTTAGATAACTGCGGGTTTTTTGATAGGATTTGTTGTCTCTTGAGTCTTCTGTGGTTCGGTATTTGGATGATACAATCCAAAGTTTCAAACACATAGAGTTCTGAAAGATAAGGAAAAAGAAAGCAACGAAGAGGAGTCTTTTTGGCATCATTTCAATGCTTCCCTTTCGTCACCCGGCTCGCAAAACAAATCTTCATAAAGATGAAAAATTTTCTCTTTATTGGGAAGTACAGGGAAGGGCACTACATTCGGAGGCAAAAGGGATGTGTTCTGGTTTGTTTTTTTGATCTTATGTCTCTTGGACTCGATTCTATCTCTCACCTTTATATTTTCGGAATTGCCCTCCCCCATTCTACAGTGCTCAAATAAAAATTGGATTGAATTTGTCGGGGCATCACTTTCAATCTTGAACATGCCCGATTTTGATCGTATTGATCTTATGAATTATGCCATGTACGGAAATGATTTTGATCCCCAATGGGATGAAATCCGTGCATTTTTAAAAACGAATGTATCTGCTCAAAAAGAGCTAGAAGAGATTAAAAGAACTGTTCCGAGCCCCCACGTCGGAAAAAAACGTAGAGAGCCTCTCGCCACTGATCCGAGAGATTCGAATACTAGTAGCGGAATGAACCAAGACGTCAGAACTCCCACCGGGGAATCTTCTACCAAATCTTGGTGGCAAAAAATCTTAGGAGATTGAAATGGAAAACACCGTAGACCAAGTCAAAAAGAATGTTGAGAACATCAAAAAGTTTGTAACTCCGTTCTTCAATTTGGCAGTAAACACAACAGTCTACGGTTACCATAACATTGTGCCGAATGGCAAACTCATTCTCACGTGCAATCATAGAAGCGATATGGATCCTTTCGTAATTGGTTCTGTGTTCCCAAGATTTATTTCTTGGATTGCTGCAGAGTATACCACTCGCATTCCTCTCTTCAAAGACCTGGTAGAAAAAACAGGAACCATTCCTATGGCCATCGATGGTAATATCTCTATGGCCAGTATCAAAAAGGTACAACAAGTCTTTAAAAACGGAGACGTGCTTGGGATTTTTCCAGAAGGCCATGACTATATGGTGCAAAACGATTTTTCTGCACCACTTGCCAATTTCCATTCTGGATTTGCCGCCTTTAGCCTTCGCAATAAAGTGGACATCCTTCCCACTGTGATCATCCCAGAAGAAGAAACAGTCACCGATTACCCAATCCCTCCCTTGGTTCGTGCCTTTATGGGGATGCCCAAAGAAGTTTGTGATATCAAACGCCGAGTGGTTTATAAAAAAATCAATGTGGTGTTTGGGGAAGTGATCAAATACGACACTTACGCCCACCTGCCTCTTGACAAGGGTATGGTGGAGGTTTCGAACGAGACCAAACGTAGAATGGGTGAATTGCAAAAAGTAGATTATCTGAAAAAATAATCGAATGCCAATTCAAATTGGCCGAGTATTGACCCCAAATCCACAATATCTTTGTTAATTGATGTTCAACTATAAAATCGGCACTATGGCCGATTTACATTCAAGGTATATTCTATCTAAACTTCTACCTCTCCAGAAAACACTTCCTTTGCAGGTCCTGTCATCATCACTGATCCGTTTTCTTTCCATTCTATATGAAGGGTTCCCCCTCTCAGATCAATTTGTACGGATCGTCCCGTTTTTCCATTTAAGATAGAAGCAACGGTTACAGCACAAGCTCCAGTCCCGCAAGCTAAGGTTTCCCCAGCTCCTCTTTCCCAGGTCCTTTGGTAGAGATGGTCTTTTCCTCGAACAGAAACAAATTCCACGTTCACCCTTCGTGGAAATAATGGATGGTTTTCAATCAGAGGGCCAATTTCCCGAACCGGGAAGGCATCGGCATCATCCACATAAATCACACAATGTGGATTTCCCATGCTAACAGCCGTAAAATGATACTGCTTTCCTTGGACTTCTAATACTTGGTTGATGACTGGATCGTTACCTGCCCATACAATGGGAACTAGTGATGGTTTGAGGATGGGTTCCCCCATATCCACAGTCACCATTTCTACTTTTCCGTTGTTTCCCGTTTTTAAGTCGAGGGTGAGGACTCCCTTTCCTGTTTCAATGGTTGGCTTTTGGTTTTTAGTAAGGCCGTGGTCAAAAACAAATTTTCCCACACAACGAACTCCATTCCCACACATCTCAGAGGAACTTCCATCGGAGTTGTACATGTCCATTTGGAATTCACCGGTTTTTGAATTACGAATAAAAATCACCCCATCTCCACCAATTCCAAAATTGCGATCGGATAGTTTTTGGATTTGTTCTGGACTCAGACGGATATCATTTTTCGTGGCATCGATATACACGTAGTCATTTCCAATTCCTTCCATTTTGGTGAAGTTAATTTTCATCGGTTCCTCTCTTATCTCACCCCATGTTTTTTTCACTATGAATGTTGGCAAGCCAGATCAAGGTTTTTTAGTTTGACCCTTGTTCTCAGTAGTTAGACTGACTCAATAGAGCATGAAATCTTGTATCCTTTGCCAATCTTCCGAGTCCAAAACCGTTTTCAATGAAAATGGAACCCCCATTTTAGAATGTAAAAACTGCGGTCATGTTTATTCCTCTTATGAACAAGAAGAACATTACGAAGGTTATTGGAACGGGGCAGAACAAACCTATGATTTAAAATGGTGGGATGATGCACACCGCGCAGTGTATTCCGATTTTATTTCCACATACTTAAAATCGGATAAAGGAAACCTTCTCGATGTAGGTTGTGGCCTTGGATTTTTTGTGAAGGCAGTGCTAACCAAAAAGCCAGGTTGGTCTGCCGTTGGTTATGAGATTTCCAAACAAGCTGTCAAATTTGCCAACGAACAAAATGGAATGAAAACGGTTTATGCCGGCCTTGTTCAGGATTCCAAACTTCCCAAAGAAAGTTTTGATATCATCACTTTATGGGATGTGATCGAACACATTCCCAAACCACATTCTTTACTCACTTACCTACATGGTCTACTGAAACCTGGTGGGATCCTTTTTTTACAAACTCCAAACTTTCCGATCCAACTTGCCAAAGCAAACTTAAAGGTAAAACTAAAAGGGATGAAGGAAGGTGTTCATTACCTAGAAGCCAAAGACCATGTAAACAATTACAAGATGCACACTTTAGCGGAACTGGGAAAACAATGCGGGTTTATTGAACCAAAGTACAAAGTACTTATGCCCATTCTTTCGGTATCAGGTAGCAAAAGTAAACTTGCCGTTTATTTAAAGTTAGGTTACTATTATTTTACCAAATTAATCTTTACTCTGAGTTTTAGTACCATCAACTGGAACAATACATTATTTTTGACGCTTAAGAAGCCATAATTCAGCGAAATCTAAGGCAAAAACTGTATTCGGTGCTGTCCAAATCGGTGCCGAAGATTCAAAAGGATACTCTGCCACACCCGCACCCGTTCCCCACATTGTAGGAATGTGAATGCTTGCGATTCCGTGGCGGTTGGCTCCCAGAACATCATCTTCCCAATTATCTCCAAGTAAAATACAATCCTCTGGATTTTCTTTGGCTGCTTCTAATACGTAAGAGAAAAATTTTGTGGATGGTTTTTCAAATCCCACTTCTTCGGAAGTAATCAGTGTAAAACGAAAAACTTCCGGTAAAAAAGAAGATACTTTTAGTAATTGAGTTCTCAAAGTTTCATTGGTGGTTAGAAAAATTGGAAATCTTTCGGATAAAGCCACAAGTTTTGGAAATAATTTAGTTTGGTAGATTTCCTTTTTTGCTTCCGTTTGTAAATAAGTCAAAAAATGGAAATGATATCTTTCTTCCATCCACAAAACGTCAACGATGTCTTTTGTTTGGAATCCGTTTAGGGCCGTCGGGTTTGTATCACTTGGTTCTTGTTTTACGTTGGATTGATTTTTCACAACATCTAACATCAACTTAAAACAAAGTAACCGTAAACGGTTCGAACTATGGCCTTCTAGTTGGATTTTTACTTTTTTTCTAGCAGAATCGTATAAAGAAACAAAATCACCACCTAATCCTCGCTCTTTCCAATCTTTGGCACATTCGCCAATGGCAAATTCATATGCCGGTTTCGAAGGTAAAAGGGTATTGTCTAAGTCCAAAAACAAAGCCATATCAGAAAAGAAAACCATAGACAAACTTTCTGTCAACGGTTTGGTTTTTAATATTTACTTGTATTCTATTGCTTCTTCCGATAGAGTTTCGCCATGATCTCCCTCTCCTCCATTTTGGCAGTGTTATTCTTAATTCTTGGACTTATCTTATCTCTCTATGGAGTTTGGACTTGGTCTGATTCTATGTATGAAAAATCCCTGGGTTGGAATCTTAATTTGATTTGGGGAGGAGTGGTGTTCTCTGTGGGAGTTTTGTTTGGAATTGGGAACCGGATTGCCACCCGATTCCCCAAAGAACCAAATCCTTAAACTTTGACTCTTTCTAAAACAAGAGAAAGGAAAGGAATGAAATCACTGAGAAGTTCAGGAAGTTCGTATTCCAAAATATCTCCAGCATAAACAATATCATTTTTCTCCATTGCAGAGGCAATGTTTGACAAAGTCTCATTCAAACTTGTTATCACATCGGTAAGTTTTTTATCCTCAATGGCTAGGGATTGCCAATCAAGTTCCGCATGACGAGTTTGAATCGACACAAGTGCCGACATAAGACCCGTTAAACGACCAACCGCATCATTTAAAATCTCAGATGCCAAATGGTCTTTTCCTGATTGGAAGTTTTCATTTACCAACATAAAGTCTTTGATGACCTTTTCTTTATCATCCACAAATCTAGAAATGATTTCAATCAGTTCACTTTCATCCATACGCATCACAGCAAGGCGAGTGCTTAGATCCATAAGGAAAAGTTTTACATCTCGAAGGTCTTCCAAAAAAGTTTCAATTGCTTTTGTGGAATCTAAAACTTCGGATCCATTTTGCAAAGATTCCAAAATTTCCTCTACGTTTTTACCTTTCCCCATTGGTTGGATGAGGTTTAAGTTTAAATTCAAAAGTTTCGTAGTGGTACGAATCATAGAAATGATCCAAGGAATTCCTTCTTTTAAATCCTCTGTTTCCTTTTCCGTCAGAGAATCACGACCCACAAGGGTGCTTCCCACCTTATCAACGTAGTTGTCGACTTCCCAAAGACTGTCTTCAATTACATCTAGTTCTTCACCCACAAATAAATCCAAACGTTCGGTTTCATCCACACCCACTGCATTTAGATCGGAACGATTTAGTTCTTTCCCATTGACCGTGAAATGACGTAGATACTTCCCATTGGATTCAATCCACTTCTGAATTTCATCCAACACTTGGCCGAGGTTTGTTTCGCCATCTAGTTTAGTATCTAATTGTTGTTCGTTGATATAAATATTCATCATTCCCCACCGTTCCCTCTAAACATATTATTCTGTAAATAGTTCCCCACTGATTTGTTTTTCCCCACACCTTGTTCCATATAGAGAAATCTTTGTTTCAGTTTGGCTTCAAAACTAATGAGATGTGACTCATGTTCTTTGATTTTTTTATTATTGCCTGCAACACTTTCTTCCAGAAGTTTTACTTTGCTTGTGACAATCCCAGAAGCATATTGATTATAAGGTTTTAGAATTTCGAGAAGGCGAATCCCAACCCCTTCTTCCATCTTTGCATCGTTATTTGGATCAGAGGCAAATAAGTCCCTTACCCCATCTGGATTTTCAGAGAGGACGGAAATCAAACGTTCCTGATCAATTTGTAAAAGTCCATCTTGGATTTTTTCCCAGTTAGATCCAACTGCTCCCGTAGAGATACCGATGTCCGTTAATACTCTAAATCCATTTTCTTTTGTCGCCGGATAATACGAGTTTGCTGTTGTTTTCAAAGAAGCAATGAGTCTTAAGATGGCATTTTCACCAGCAAGGATTCCTGATTTCGATTTGTTGTCCCAAAAATCTTTTGAGATGTCTGCCGATTTAGAATCATCACTTTCTTTTTTATCAGAAATTTTGCCATTTTTTTCAACAGAAGTAACTTCCTTCGAAAACCTCATGAGTTCATTATATGCATCCACCCATTCTTTGATGAGAAGAGAACCTTTAGCATGATCCACATGAATTTTTAGAGTTACCGGCTTCTCTGTAACTTTGTGAACATTGAAAGAAATACCTTCCAAAACATCAGCAATGGAATCATTTGTTTCACGAGTGATTTCCACACCATCAATTTTGATTTTTAGATCTTTTCCTTCTTGTAATATTTTTAATGGTTCAGCAGTACCAGGTGCAGGCGGTGTCACAAGAGTGACTGATTTAATAAGAACAGGAGTAGTTGCCGCATTTGATAAAATAATATTTGTTAAATTTTTATCTGAAGCAAAATCACCAGCTGGGAAAATATACTTAGATTCTGTTTTGGTAATAGGAAGGAATTTGTTACGAACACTTCCCTCCTTTTCAAATCCAATTCCCATTTCCATTACCGCTGGAGCTTCACCAACGATTTCTACCTCAACAAAAGCTCTTTCTTTGATTTCTGTTACAGCAAGAGGAATCGAGAAAGCAGTATCAGGTTTAATCGTAATCCCTTCTTCTGTTTGTAATAATTTTTCTGTTTCTAAATCCGACTTTTTAAATTTGGTTTGGTCCCAAACTTTGGATCCTATTACATCTAAAGATAATAATTGATTTGTATTTTCTAAACTTGCTTTGTTTTCACCAACAAGGCCGGCCAATTTCAAAATTCCATTGGGATCCGAAAACTGAAGTTCATTTTTTTTACCGGTTTTTACAGAAGTTACCGTGAGGATGGAGGAATCCTTATCAATTTTGATAATGGAAGTTTCTGCAAGCGACCCAGCCATATTCTTAATTGCATTTGTGAGTTCACCGAGAGAACCACCAGGGAAGGTCACTGTTTCTTTTGATTTTCCAGAAAAAATAGTAAAACTACCTTCTGGCAAACGAATGTCGGTATCGACTGCAACACCAGATAACTGATGTTTGCTTGCCATCTCGATAATTTCTAAGGCTCTGTCTCCAGATTTTGCAGCCCGAGAAGCCTCACCGGTAATTACCCCTTCTTCCGAAGAGGAAACCGATTTTGTAGCAAAGGGGGCCGTAAAAGAGACAAGGGCTCGGGTTTTGGTTTGCAGGTTCGTGGAAAGATTTTTCACTTCTCCCCAGATTTGCATCTGAGCCTTGGCATACTCATTTTCGGTTTCCCACCTTCTTATGGGTCGGCGTTCGAGTTCGACCAGTTTTTTAACGATATCGTTTGTATTTTGCCCAGTCATTAGACCCGGCATGGTGTAAGCTGGCATATCGTCCCCAATTCCTCTGAATCTAATGTCGTCGAAATCTACAAAAGGATTAGGAATTTACAGAATTTTTTCCTTCCCAAATCCTAGAATTATGACTGCTAGCCCTACAGAAAAAATAGAACTGGGGAACCAAAATATCTTCTTCGACCGCGAACTTTCTTGGGTCGACTTCAACCATCGTGTCTTGGAAGAGTCCTTTGACAAAGAAAACCCTCTCCTCGAACGTCTTAAATTTCTTTGTATCACAGAATCCAATTTGGACGAGTTTTTTATGGTTCGTGTGGCGGGCCTACTCAACTTAAAAAATGCGGGAATAGAAGAACGAAGCCTAAACGGTAAACGAACTTCCGAAACGATAGCTGAACTTTATTCTAAAGTGGGACAATTTGTCAAAAGGCAATATGAATCCTTAGACGAAATCCTTGTCGAACTTAAAGAAAACAAAATCGTAGTTGTACAGGACCCAAGTGAGCTTGCTGGTGATGACATTCAGTTTGTAAAAAATTATTACAAAAGGGAAGTATCTTCCATTCTCACACCTCTTGCCATCGATCCATCGCATCCCTTCCCACATATTCTAAATAGGACATTGAATTTAGGAATCACATTATATTCTGATGATGATAAAAACAAAGCAAAAGAACTTTTCGCAATTGTACAAGTACCGAGTGTACTTCCACGTTTTTTACAATTACCTCCAAATAAAGACACTGATGTAAGAAGATATTTTCCACTAGAAGAGATCATAAAACTGCACTTAGGTGATCTTTTTTATGGAATGAATGTAAAACAAATCCATACTTTCAAAATTGTTCGGGATGCGGACATCTCGATCAATGAAGAACAAAACATCGGCGACCTTCTCACAACGATGAAAAACGAATTAAAAAATCGGATGTGGGGAGATGCTGTTCGTTTGGATGTTCATGCAGGTGCAGGCCATATCAAAGAACTATTACGCGGACTTTTAGAACTAGAAGAATACCAAGTGATGGAAATTCCCACCTTACTCAGTTTAAACGATATGATGTTTTTTCAAAGTTTAGAAAAAACAAGCCATCTGAAATATTCCTATCCTGTTCCCAAATCTGGATTTGCTGCCAAAAAAAGTGAATCTATCTTTTCTGAAATTCGCAAAAACGACCACCTGCTCCACCACCCGTACGAAAGTTTTAAATCCATTGAAGATATGTTAAAGATCGCAAGCCAAGACCCTAAGGTCCTTGCAATTAAGATGACTTTGTACAGAACTTCTGGAGATTCACCCATTATTCAATTTCTGGGAGAAGCGGCAGAGAATGGAAAACAGGTAACTGTTCTTGTGGAACTCAAAGCTAGGTTTGATGAAGAAAGAAATATTCGTTGGGCAAAGAAATTAGAAGATAGCGGTGTACATGTTGTTTATGGTGTAGTTGGACTCAAAATCCATTGCAAAATGTTACTCATTGTTAGACGTGAAGATGATAAACTCAATCGATATGTCCACTTAGGAACAGGAAACTATAACTCCACCACTGCAAGATTTTATACAGATTTAAGTTTATTTACGGCAAATCCTGAGATCACAGAAGATGTGGCGATTCTTTTTAACACGATCACAAGTTCCGGCAAAATGCCCAGGTTATCCAAAATCTATGCAGCTCCTACTTTTCTAAAAGAGGAATTCCTTCACCTCATTCAAAGGGAAACGGACAATGCAAAGAACGGAAAACAAGCTCGTGTGATTTTTAAAATGAACTCTCTTGTGGATCCAGATGTAATATTAAAACTCTATGAAGCTTCGCAAGCTGGAGTCAAAATTGACTTAATCATTCGCGGGATTTGTTGTTTAAGGCCCGGAATTCCGGGGGTTTCGGATAGGATCAATGTTCGCTCCATTGTAGGACGGTATTTGGAACACTCTAGGATTTATAGTTTTGAAAACGGTGGGAAACCAGAAGTGTATTTGGCATCTGCGGATTGTATGCCAAGAAACTTTCTTCGCCGAATTGAAGTTATGTTTCCCATCTTACAAGACAAACATAGGAAAAGAATCGCAAAAATTCTAGAACTTCTTCTCCGCGATAACACGCAAGCGAGGGTTTTAGAATCAGACGGAACATACACACGTTTGACTCCAGGGGATGATGACCCAGCGGTAAACTCTCAAATTGATATGGTTGATATCTAAAGGATAATGAATGGATTTTACGAAAACGAAAACTGATTTAGCTGGACTCATTGGCGAAAAAAAAGTCATACAAAAAAATGACGGAACTATGGATGAGGCATTGTTCAATTCCTATGGAACAGATAGGACTAAAGTTTATCCTCCGAACTACCAAGTTCTTGTCTTTCCAGAAACTACAGAAGATGTCGCGGCAGTTGTTACTTATGCTTACAAAAACGAAATTTCTATAGTTCCTTCTGGCGGACGAACGGGTTACGCTGGCGGCGCTGTTGCTAAAAATGGCGAAATAGTTTTATCGTTAGCAAAAATGAACCAAGTAGTTGATTTTGACCCTTTTCTAGGCACCTTACATGTGCAAGCTGGAATGATCACAAAAAACCTACACAAAGAAGCGGAAGAACGTGGCTTTTATTTCCCTGTTGATTTTGCAGCTACTGGTTCAAGCCATATCGGAGGGAATATTGCCACCAATGCCGGTGGTGTGCGTGTGGTTCACTACGGACTGATTCGAGATTGGGTTCTTGGTCTTACTGTTGTGAATGGGAAAGGTGAAATCTATAGATTCAATGGAGAGATCTTAAAAAACAATACTGGATATGACCTCAAACATCTGTTTATTGGTTCGGAAGGGACGTTAGGAATTATTACCGAAGCAGTAGTGAAACTAACCAAACCACCCAAAGACATTCGAGTGATTTTTCTTGCGGTTCCGGAATACAAAAACATTTTAGAAATTTTTCGAGAAACACATAACTTCGATTTACCGCTCCTTGCTTTTGAGTTTTTAACCGATTATTGTTTAGAAAAAGTAAAAGAACATTTAGGAGTTCCTGACCCTTTTCAAATATCTAGCAAGTACTATGTTTTAATGGAATTCGAAGTGGGGGGTGAAACGGACGAAGAAAAACTTTATTCCATTTTAGAGTCCATCACCGAAAAAGAATTCATCACCGATGGCTCCATTGCGCAAAACTCTCGCCAAAATGAAACGTTCTGGAAGTATCGCGAAGGGATTTCAGAATCTCTGTCCCTCGCATATACAGTTCACAAAAATGATATCTCTCTTCCACTTCGCAACATGGAAGCTTTCCTAGATGAGATGACTTCCCTTTTGACAAAAAAATACCAAGGGTTTCATATTGCTCTTTTTGGACATATCGGGGATGGAAACCTTCACCTAAACATCGTTAAACCAAAAGATCTATCCGATACGGAATTTTTTGCCCAATGCAAACAAGTGGATCCAGAAATGTTTAACCTCATCCAAAAATTCAAAGGATCTATTTCTGCAGAACACGGAATTGGACTTTTGAAAAAGGACTATTTGAACTTTTCGCGTTCCGAGTCAGAAATTCAGACGATGAGGGCCATCAAATTAGCCTTTGACCCCAAAGGAATCCTCAACCCTGGAAAAGTGCTTTAATTGCAAGCAAAGGCAGATCTTCCGAAAAATCCTGGTCGATCTGCTTATTTTATAGGCACACACCAAAAAAAAGCTAGATTTTAATCAGAGACGGTCTATACTGTAACTATGTTCAGGAATGTGATCAAAATATTTGGGATATCCCTACTCACAATTTCCCTGAGCAGCGCATTTCTTTCAGAAGAAAATGTTCTCGTTCGGACTCGCGGAGCCAAATCCAGTCGAGTGAGCGGAAAGGGCCAACTTTCAAGTTCTCTTACTGCAGCGGTTCAAAAATCTTCTTCTGAAGAAACTTCAGGTACAAAAGATTTAGAAGATGTGCTTACTTGGAATGGGAAAGGTCAGACTACACTTTCGACCCTTCACTTAACACATAACCACAATCTCCACTCCTCTTTTGTTTCAGGCCTTTTAGCCTCTCATTACCTAAGTTTACCTCCACCCGTTTAACTCCTCTCTACCGCTTAAACCTGTGTCCCGTGAGGGACACAGGATGTTTTTATATTTTCAACGTTTCCTAAGATTTGTTTCTCATTTGCCAAAGATTCTTGCGGCTGTTCCAGGGAATTCCTGACTCTGGACAGTCTTTTTTTTGAAAACTCCTCCGTCTCATTTCCTATATTCTAGCCAATATGTTCAATGTTTAGGATTTGTCTGAAACATTAGAAATATTTTAGAATTGAGTATCTAAGCCAAAATGAATGAGTGGACAATATGACGGCAAACTGGTCGGCAAAACTGATAGCTCTACTTTTAACGGTAACCGTAGGTTTCCCGTTAGATGGTACATCAGACACAGTTTCCGAATATTTGGAAGCAAATCTCCACCAAATTAAAAAGTCTTATTCCTCCTCTCTTGAAACCCCTGAAGATACAGCAATCGATAATCAAAAGATTTCTTCTATTGATGATTCTGCTACACTAAGTCGTACTAGAGCGGACTTTTTAGATTTTTTTAACGAAAGCAAATCCGATTTATTTTCCGAATCGCTTTTGGTTAGTTATGTTGATTTGATTTCAGAGGGAACTTACGTTCCTAGCTTACTTTCCTCACTCCTCTTAAATATTCCTCCCCCTGTTTCTTTACTTTAATCTACTTCAGCTTTAGCTGAGGATCAAGGTATGTCCTTAGTTCGAAAGGATAGAGCCATACCTATGTTTTCATTTTCTTAATTTTTTAATGTTTGGTAATTTATGAGTTTTCGTAAAAGAATCGGTATCTACCTCTTTCTTGTGTTCTCTACCACCTATTTATGGGGGGAAGAGAGCGTCGCACAGGCAAGTGAAGCGCTTAAAAGGCAACTCTCGGATGAAAATCCAAGATCGTCCTTGGGATCTAGTCTTTATCCTGATGATCAAAAGTTGATTCGTGACATTGACTTGGAATCTGCAGAAACATTGCTTTGGAAAAACAATCTTTTACTCATTGCATCTCGCTTCCAAATTGATGTAAAAAAAGCAGGCATTTTACAAGCGGGACTCTATGCAAATCCTAACATTGCCATCGATCAAAGTATTTTTGCAGAACCAACGCAAAGGTATTTTGATACAACAAGATCAGGACAGTCTGTTGTTCAAATCCAACAAGTATTCTTACTCGGTGGAAAAATTGATAAACGAGTCAAAGTAGCAGAACTCAATGCAAAGATATCCGAACAAGAGTTTTATGATTTAGCTCGCGCGGTCATTACGAAACTGAGAAGAACGTTTTATACAATATACTTTTATAAAAAAGCTGTTGTATTTTACGACCAAAGTATTGCCTCAATTGAAAAAACGGTCGATTCTTCGGAACTCGCTTACAAGAGAAGAGCACTCCTCCAAGCAGAACATTTACGTTTGAAAGCTCTCTTATTCTTTCTGAAAAAAGAAAGAGAAGACCTTGCCATCAAAGTTTACGAAAAGGAAGCAGATTTAAAAGTTCTTTTGAACGATGACTTGTATCGTGATGCAAGAGTAGAATTTAATCCAAATGTTAACGAAACCCAATTAGATAAAATTGTTCCTAATCAAGTAAAATTAGAAGACTTAGTGGAGATTGCTCGCGAGAATCGACCTGACCTAAAAAAATCATTACAAACATTACGTTTCGAAGAAGCAAACTTGGAACTTCAATACGCAAATGCCATTCCTGATTTATCATTTGGACCAGTTTATAACCGAGGTGGAACTGCTTTCCAAAATTATTGGGGAGTCACAGCTCAGCTAAACGTTCCTCTCTTTGACAGAAACCAAGGTAATATTCAAGCTGCTGAAAAAGCTATCCTTGTCCGCAAACAAGAGTTAAAGAACAATATTCTTGAAGTAGAAAACGAAGTTGCAGTAGCTTACCAGTCTGCGCGTATCAAAGATGCACTTTATAAACGTTTTAGTAACGCATATATTAAAGATTACGGAAGCTTATCTTTAGATATGATCATGAGTTATGAAAAGAAATACATAACCATTTTGGAATTCGCTGATTTCTTTGAAACTTATCGCTCCAGTATTGTTGAGATGTTAAAACTCCAAACAGACCGAATGGAAGCCATTGAAAATGTAAACTATGCTGTGGGTAAAGGAATCTTTATCCCTAAAACTGAAAATCAAACTAATCCTAAATCTGAGGAATAAAATGTTAATCACCATAAAATCTTTGAACCAAAAGGCTAAAATCCTCCTAATTTCAGGGGTAGCTCTTGTAGTCATTGCTGTCATTTTTATGATTTTTTCCAAACCAGCAAAGCCAATTCACAAACATCCAGAGAAAGCAGAAGTTTTTGACGATGGTCTTCGTATCGTATTTAAACCAGGTAGTCCGGGCCTAGACATCGTAAAATCAACGGCCATTGGAGGCGGTGGAGAATTTGTCAGTTTAGAAGCTCCCGCAAGATTGATAGCATCAACTTCTCCTTCAGTTAGTAATGGAGCTCGTATCATACTTTTTGAATCGGCGGAATTGAATGATCTTTACGTAGGTTATGTTCATGCAAAAAACAAACTCCATAGATCCAATAAAAACTTAAGCAGGATCAAAGACATGTTTGTTCATCGTGTCGCAACTGAAAAAGATTTGGTCGAATCAGAAACGGATGCTGGTAACGACGCAGCTGAACTTGCAGAATTTGAAGGTAAACTTAGAGCACAGGGTTTGAACCCAAGTGAACTAAGTACAGCGGGAAGTTTAAAAGCATGGATCATTACTGATGTTCCTGAATCTCAAATTTCTACATTACGTAAGGGGAAAAAAGTGAAAGTTGTATTTGCTTCTTTTCCAGATGAAGAGTTTGTCGGAACAGCAGAAGCAATTGGAGATAACGTAGATCCTCTAACCAGAACGGCAAAAATGAGAATCATCGTAGTCAACGAAAAGTACAGATTAAAGCCAGGTATGTTTGGAGTTGTAAAATTCCCTGAGCAAACTGGCGGTGACAGTGTTGTACTTCCTTATACTGCAATCGTTACTGTTGAAGGAAAAAACTATGTCTTTGTTGAAGAGCAACCACTAACATTCAAAAGGCGAGAAGTAGTTCTAGGAATTTCAACAAAAGAAAGAGTAAACATTATCGAAGGTCTTTCTCCTGGTGAAAAAGTAGCCATTCAAGGCTCCATCCTTTTGAAAGGTTTAAGTTTTGGATTTTAATATGAAAAAACTTATCTTTTTATCTATCGCCGTTTTTTTATTCGGTTTTTCACTGTTCGCACAAACCACTCCTTACCCAAAAGATAGAGAGGGAAATGATATCAAACCGGAGTGGACACCAACAAAATCGGACCAGTCAGCCTTTGGTGAAGACGAAAAATTAAAAGCAGATAGTTTAGACGCAAAAAGACTTCCAAAATCTACCAATTTCTGGGTTTACGGCGCGTCTATTGGCTCTCCTGCAAGTATAAATTTTAACTTAGGTTACTACTTCAAAGATATCGTCTTACGTGGATCAGGTGGTGCTTGGGGACCTCATTGGTATGGTGGTCAAGTAGATTTAGGTTATACTTTTTGGAAAACACCTGTCATTGCACATAGTATTTCTATTGTTGGCGGATACTTTGAAGTAAATCCATTTGCGCCTGAGGTTGGCCGTGGAGGTCAGTCTTCTTATCCAACCGGTGTAAATATACCAGGATACAACAGGAGAGATCCTTCTCAGGAAGATTTGCTCATTCGATCTTATGTAAACTCCATCGATAGCAACATTGGTACTTTCTTAGAATATGAAAGTCGAGAAAGACAAAGAGTTCACCTATCACAAAGATATATTGGTCTGACTTACGACTTCTTACTTGGAAACTTCTTTTTGCAAGTAGGTGGAGGTGTTGGACAAGGCGACTATAAAAACCCTCAGTTATTACTACAAATGGGTTACCTCTTCAATACGAGGGAATATCATGATTAAAGATTTTATTGAAACAGCATTAAAAAATCGTATCACCACACTCATCGCGGCAGCAGTAGCCGTTTTATTTGGAATTTGGGCATGGGTTGATATACGCAAAGAAGCATATTCAGATATCGCAGACACTCAAGTTCGGCTCATTGCAAAATTCCCTGGAAAAGCTGCGGTAGAAGTAGAAGAGCGAGTCACTCTTCCCATTGAACGGGTATTAAATGCAATTCCTAAAGTTGCTGTAAGGCGATCAAGAACCATCAATGGTTTAGTGGTATTTCAGTTTGTATTCGAAGATGGAACAGATGATTATTTTGCTCGTATGCGACTTATGGAAAGAGTTGCCGATGCAGATATCCCTGAAGATGTTCATCCGGCACTTGGACCAATGAGTTCACCCGTTGGTGAAATCTATCGTTATGTTGTAGAATCATCAGAAAACCATACACCTATGGAACTGCGAACCATCCAAGATTGGATTGTAATGCCGAAGATGTTACAAATTCCAGGAATTGCCGATGTAGTAACATTTGGAGGTTTACCAAAACAATACCATGTGGTCACTTCCCCCGATAAATTAATTCGTTATAAGTTAACCATCGGTGATGTTATTAAAGCAATTCAAGAAAACAACTTGAACACGGGAGGTAACTTGCTCCTTCAAGGGGAACAAGGATTTCCGATTCGTTCTCTTGGTGCCATTAGAGAACCAAAACATATTGAAAACATTGTTGTTAAGACAGTAAATGGAGTACCTGTTTTTATTCGAGATTTAGGTTCGGTTGAAATTTCACATCCGATTCCTAGTGGCGTCTTAGGTTATACGATACAGAACGATGAAGAAGGACTAATTGATGTCGATTCGTCTGTTCAAGGTTTGGTGGCCATGCGTCGTTGGGGCGATCCTAACGAAATGGGTGAAAGAATTCGTGAAAAAGTAAAAGAAATTAACGAAAACTATCTCCCCAAAGGTGTCCAACTCCGTAATACATATGACCGAACTGATTTAGTAAACTATACTCTTCGCACGATTGGTAAAACATTAGTAGAAGGTGTAGTTGTCGTAAGTTTGGTATTGATTTTCTTTATTGGAAGCGTAAAAGCATCTCTTGTAGTTGTAGCGACCATTCCCTTTGCAATGTTGTTTGCTTTTCTCTTAATGAATATGACCGGGATTCCGGCAAGTTTACTTTCACTAGGTGCAATCGACTTTGGTATCATTGTGGATGGGGCCGTCATCATGGTGGAGAACATCATGAGGAGATACAGAGATGCTACACCTGAAGAAAAATCACACGGTATCTTAGCATTTACACGTGATGCAGCATCCGAGGTAGGAACTGAAATCCTATTTTCGATATTGATCATCATTTTAGCATACCTACCAATTTTTTCTTTTGAAAGGATTGAAGGTCGATTGTTTAAACCGATGGCTTTCACTATTTCCTTTGCCATCTTAGGTGCGTTAATTTTTGCGATGGCAGTGATACCTGTACTCATGTCCATCATTTACAAAACTTATTTTGAATCAAAAAATCCAGGCCCTATTGAATGGCATAACCCTGTTTATGATTGGATTGAAGTTCGGTACAAACGCATTATCGAATTTATAGTAAATAGATCAAAAAAGGCAGTTAGATACACATTCAGTGTAGTAACCATTTTTCTTGCCATTGGTATGTTTTCCCTAGGAACAGAATTTCTTCCTGAGATGGACGAAGGAGGATTTAATATCCGTATTTTCTTTCCAGTAGGTATCTCCTTACCGGAAGCAAGAAAGTTCATGCCAAAAATCAGACAAACGATTTATAAAAATGAACAAGTGAGCGTTGTTATTTCGCAGCTAGGAAGAAACGATGATGGAACAGACCCTCTTCCTCCAAACCGGCTAGAAGTTTTAATTGGTTTAAAAGATTACAACAAATGGAAGGAAAAAATCACCAAACAGGAATTACTTCTCAGGATGAGAAATGATTTGGAAGCAACACTTCCAGGGGCGCGAGTCAGCTTCTCCCAACCAATTATGGACAACCTTTCAGAAGCCATTATGGGTACCATAGCCGACCTTGCCGTATTTGTATCCGGAAATGACCTAAAAATTATGCGCGGAATTGGAAACCAAGTTCTTAAAGAAATTAAGGAAATGAAGGGAGCTAGTGAATATGGTATTGAACAAGAAGCAGAAAGCCCTCAGTTAACCATCAACATCAATCGCGAAGCCGCAGCAAGATTTGGAATTAACGTAATCGATATCCAACAAATGATTGAAGCTGCGATTGGAATGCAACGAGTGAGCACCTTGTATGAAGGTCCTTCCGATATTCCTCCCAAAACACCAGCACGATTTGGAATTGTTGTTCGATTTTCAAAAGACTACCGCGCTTCTAAACAAGCTATAGAGAACATGCCGATCATTTCACCAAAAGGAGAACGAATTCCTTTATCGCAATTGGCCGATATCGAAGTAATTGATGGACCTACTATGATTTTTCGGCAAGAGGGACGTAGGGTCGTAACCGTACGAACTAACATTCGCGGACGTGACCAAGGGGGTTTTGTTTCCGAACTTCAAAAACGAGTAAAGAAAAAAATCAAACTTCCTGATGGCTATGAAATTAGATTCGGCGGGCAATACGAAAACTTATCACGTGTTGGAAAAAAATTAGCACTTGTTATACCAATCACAATCTTAATAATTTTCGGTGTTCTCTATATGCTCTATAGAAACCTTAAATATGTCTATGTTGCATTAGCATGCATTCCGCTTTCCTTGTTAGGTGGAATTTATGCGTTGTTATTGAGGGGATATTACTTTAACGTTTCAGGTGGAGTGGGTTTTATTTCTCTATTTGGAATTGCAACGATGGCCGGTGTATTGTTTGTTTCCAGAACCAACCATCTACTCATTGAAGAACCGGATATTACAACAAAGGCCGCTGTAAAAAAAGCAGCAGTCATTCAGCTTAGACCGATGCTTATGACTATGTTATTAGCATTGTTAGGATTAATTCCAGCTACACTTGGAACTGGAGTTGGATCCGACGTTCAAAGACCACTTGCAACGGTTATAGTTGGAGGATTGTTTTCTGCTATGTGCCTTGTTTTAACAATCCTTCCTTCTTTATATTTGGTTGTTGTGGGTGAAAGAAAACCAAATGCAAAAGAACTAGAGGAGATGAGTCACAAAAAACATATCCCTTTCCTCGATTTTGTAAGCGAACTAAGCGAAGAACCTTTGGAAGAAGATGATGACGAGGCTGAAAATACCTCAACGAAAAAGAAAAAACCTGCTAAGAAAAAGAGAGGAACTTAAATTCTTTTCATATATTTAGTAAATACCCGTTTCTCCTATTTTACAGTCCAAACCAGTGTATTGGTTTGGACTGTTTTTCTTTAAATTAATACCGAACCGAAGCTGCAACAATAAACAATCGCTCTACGCGAGTATGTTTATTTTTATCAGTTTCAAAAACAGCATCCATAGATTCTTTTTGAGTCGCCTCAAAACGGATTAGTCCAGGGTTCCAGTGTAACAAATCAAAAGTGACGGTATAACCATTGGTCATAAATCCATTACGCGTATATGTAGTTGCCAACACTTGCTTAGGATCATAAAATCTCTCGATTCGCAAACTTAATCGGTACAAATCATGATAGCGAAAACTTGTCCAAAAAGTACCATGATACCATTGGTTGTATACTTTTGATTCACGATTTGTATAAATTCCTAATATAGGATTCACTTCTTTCCACCAAGGTTCATATTGAAACGATTCCTTGGCTTTTTGAGCTCCAACATCTCCAGATACAGCAAAGGACAACCAATCTAGAGCTTTCCATTCTAAAATTGTATTGTTATAAAATCTTGTTTGTTTTCGCTCATTGTCGGGAGCTTCATTCCCAGCAAATTGATTTGCTGTAATAGTAAAATTCGGAGTTATGAAAAACTTAAACTGGGAACCGAGAGATTTATCTTTATTCTGATCGGTTATATTTTGCCAACCATTCATAATATGAAACTGAAACTGAAACTTATCTGTAAACTTTGTAGTAAGCCTTACACCTGAAGAATAATAAGGTACGTAATCCAGAGCAAGTGCCCTCGTATAATTCCAATTATCTGAAGATATCCAAGATTCATGACCGATATGTCCAAAATAAATTCCACCATCTACCCAAGTGTCTTTTGCTAATTTAAATCCAACATAAGCTTCCTGGATATGTTTCACCGAATTTTGATTGGAACTAACATCGCGATTTGCTTCCGCCGCATAATTCGTATTTACTGATGTACCAAATTGAAGAGCAATACGACCTCGCACCTTCTCTTCTTGCCATTTGGCATCAACAAAACCAAGATTAATATTAAATTCATCATTACGAACTGCTTGCGTTGCATATTGACGTTCTTTTGAGATCGGATGATTCGTATTATGTGAATAATAAGTATCAACAAAGGCACCGAACTTTAAACTTGCAGGTAAAGGATTTTGTACGGGAACTGGCGGTTCTGTGGTCTGTAATTTTGTTTCTTCGGCACCTAACCGAGAAAAACAAAAGAACAATCCAAAAAAAAGTATTGGAAATTTGAAATTACTGATTTTTGTCACGTGGATCCGTTCCCGCAAAAACAGGAACGGAAATAGCAATTTACTTTTTTAATAACTCTTTGATTTCCTTAGGAAATCCGAGTAGGTCTTCTGGGATGGGGATTAATTTTTTTCTATATTTGGCTTTGTATTCTTTTTTAAATTTTGTATGGCAAGCCTTACACGTTTCATCAGGTTTTCCTAACGCTAACTTAGCATCAATAATTTCTTTCCACTCTGCCTTTTGATCCTCTGGTGCCATGTCAGGAACTTTTTCTAAAATTTTATTGAGATAGTCTGCATTTTCCTTTTTGTCATATAACTTCGTCGCAGGCTTTGTATACTCTTCCATAAAATCATGAAGATTCATTTCGACAGAAGATTTGGCTTTTTTTTCGGCATTGAGTACAACTCCGAGTGCTGATAAAAATATTAATAAACTCAACAAAAGTTTCAATTTCATATTCACCTTCCTGATGAATGCTAATGATTTACGACCTAAGAATCAAGCCTGTTTTTACGAAGGATTCTCTCTCCCAACCCAAATTTTTTAACCGATTCCAAGTTCACTCTTCCTGTATATTCATCCTGGTATTCTCCTAATGAATGAATAAACTCAGGGTTCATTCCTGCTAGTAACCTTGTTTCAGGTAGATAAAGATACCCTTTGGCTCTTCTCGGAGTGAAAGGAAAATGAATGAGCGATAGGTAATGATCCCAATGTTTCACATTTTCAGGGACGGATCGTTCAAAAGCACGAAGTCCTCTTTTTACATGTTTCACCTCATCTTCAAAAATAGTGAGCATTATATCCGAAGTTAGGTGGTCTTCAAAATAGGAAAAAACTTGAGCATATATCTGCGCATAATCTAAATTTGCCCCTTCAAACGAAATAGACATAATTGCAGTAAATGATTCGACGGTTTTAAATTGTCCTAATTGTTTCCAGAAGATATAATTTAAAGGAATATCACCAAAATCAATACCAAAGTCTCGCATGCGATTCAAATATAACTTAAAATGAGTTTGTTCCTCTTCAATGGTTTTTAAAAATCCATTCCGAATAGATCGAGGTGCATCAGGAAAAGCCAAAAGAGCCCAAGCGAATAACTCTATTGCCATAAGTTCATGGTTTGCAAAATGATGAAGGCTTAGCCCTCGATTGGACTCCAAGTTAAGATGTTCCAAACGCGGGATTTTTACTTTTTTGTCAGAAAATTGAAATTTTGAAGAACGACTAGGTGCTTCAATATGAATAGCAGTAAATTCAGTCTCTTCATCCCAATGACGACTTGGAGGCAATAGTTTATCTTCTAAACTACTAGCAAGTAACAAATGTTTTGCGTATTCTGAAACTTTCATTTATATCGTTTTTTAAAACTTCAAAAAAAGGAATTTACAAAAAGTAAATAGATAGGATATAAATCCAATTTCAATGAGTAAGGCTAAAACTAAAAGTACGAATTTTTACGAATCTGTCTACGCGATTGTAAAAAAAATACCCAAGGGAAAAGTTACCACCTATGGGCATATCGCTCTACTTTTGGGAAACCCGAGAGCTGCAAGAGCGGTGGGATATGCTTTGAACGCACTGAAAAAGGAAGTGGAACAAAAAATTCCCTGGCAGCGGGTAATTAACGCCCAAGGTCAGATTTCATTTCGTGGGGATACTTTCCGTGCTACTTTACAGAAAAAAATTCTTCAATCAGAAGGTGTTGTCTTTGATTTAAACGAAGATCGCTTAAATTTTGACAAGTACGGATGGTTTCCATAAAATGAAGAAAGATTTTCCCATTACCTTAACAATTGCAGGTTCTGATTCAGGAGGTGGTGCCGGAGTACAGGCAGATCTTAAAACCTTTTCTTCATTAGCTACTTTTGGGACCACAGTTTTCACCTGTTTGACAGCTCAAAATCCAGATGGAGTCAGTGGCATTTCTGAAATTTCACCAGACTTTGTTTCTGCTCAATTAAAAGCTGTGGCTGGATATTTCCAAGTCAAATCAGCAAAAACAGGTATGTTATATTCTGCAAATATCATACAAACTGTTGCAGAGTTTTTTTACGAAAACCCTGAGATACAACTGGTCGTTGATCCAGTGATGGTTGCCACCAGTGGTGCAAAACTCCTAAAGGACGATGCAATCCAATCCCTAACCAAAGATCTTTTACCACTTGCAAAACTAATCACACCCAATCTTGATGAAGCATCTTTATTGTTAGGTGAAAAAATAAACCAATATGACCAACTTGTTCCGATGGCTGAAAAATTATTTCAGAAGTATAATGTACCGATTCTATTAAAAGGAGGACATTTACCAAACGCAACAGAAGCTACTGATATTTTATTTGATGGAAAATCTTCTTACGTATTCTCAAAACCTTTTTTAAAGGGGAAAAACACTCATGGAACAGGATGTACTTATTCTGCTGCCATTACGTCTTTTCTTGCGCACGGGAAAAGTCTTCCAGAAGCGGTCGGATCAGCAAAAGAATACCTCCACCTAACACTAGAAGATGAAATCAAAACTGGACCAATTTATCATCTAAATCACTTCCCCGAACCAACAAACTAATATTCGATATTGAGTTCTTTGATTTTTTTATCTAATGTGTTACGATTGATTCCCAAAAATTTTGCAACTCGAGTTTTGGTATAACGAAACTTTTTCATTGCATATTGAATTAGCCTTGATTCCACTTCGCTCACTACGATTTCCATAGCACGACCATCTAAGCCATCAAGTTGGCCAGGGGTAAGACGACCTGAACCCAAATCCAAAGGTTCTGATCCTGCTGTGGTTTCCACATGATTGAGTTGTGTCACCTCGGTTGTATGCTCTGGTAAATCTTCTAAACTTGCAAGAATGTCCGAAAAATCTTCCTCATTTAATATTTCATCTTGAGCAAGAACCACTGCACGTTCGATCACATTTTCCAACTCACGAACGTTACCTGGCCATCGATATTTCAACAAAAGTTTAGAAGCTTCCCTAGATATTCCCTTAACTACTTTATTATTATCTTTTGTATACTTTTCTAAAAAATGATTCATAAGAAGTGGAATGTCTTCCACTCGATCGCGTAACGGTGGCGTGTTTATTTTTACTACATTCAAACGGTAAAAAAGATCTGCGCGGAATTTTTTTTCTGCAACAAGTTGTTCTAACTCGGCATTCGTAGCAGCTATGATCCTTACATCAACTTTTTTTGCTTTTGTTGAACCAATGGCTTCAATCTCTCTTTCCTGCAAAACTCGCAGTAATTTTGACTGTAAGTTTAAATCCATTTCTCCAATTTCATCTAAAAAAATCGTTCCTGTATCCGCTAACTCAAACTTTCCTTTTTTATCTGTAACAGCTCCAGTAAAGGATCCTTTTTTGTGTCCAAAAAGTTCACTCTCAAGCAAATTCTCTGGAATCGCCGCGCAGTTGATTTTTATAAATGGATTTTCAGAACGGGAACTATTGTAGTGAATTGCATTTGCTATCATCTCTTTACCGGTTCCTGATTCTCCAGTAATCAAAACGGAAGCTCTGGAATCGGCAACTAGTTGGATTTTTTCAAACATCTTCTCCATACTAGCCGCTTTTCCGATAAGTGAACCAAACTTATATTTATTTTTTAATTCTCTTTTCAGTTGTATATTTTCGCGAGAGATTTCCTTTTTTGCTTCTTCGACTAAATTTTGGATTTTAATCGATTGAGAGATGATGGATGCAACCACTTGAAGAAAGTCTAAAAAAGATTTTAAATCCGTATGTTTATTTTGAACTATAAAAGCATTCACAACACCAAGCATAGTTTGTTCACTTAATATTGGTGCGCAAAGTAAACTTACATTATGTGGATCATGTTTAAAATGTGAAAGGTATCCGACTCGATTCAAAAAATCTGGATGGCTAGCCACAGATTCGATAATGATAGGTTCTCCTGATTCATATACTTTTCCAGTAATCCCTTCGCCTGGTTGGTATGTACCTTTATCAATTTCTTCAGGTGAAAGGCCTGAAGCCGCTACAATTCGAAGTAAACCTTCATCTTTATTAAATAATACAATACTTCCTTTCTCGAGACGCAGAGATTTTTCCATAGTTACCATTATGGAATCAAAAACTTCATTTTGGTCTAATGTGGAACTAACTACTTTGGAAATTTCAATGAGAGTTGCTTGGATTTTAGTCCTTTGCTCTAAACTCCGGATGGTTTGTAAGTTTTTAAAAATTTGCCCCGCTTGATTTGCAAGAACGCTTACAATTTCTAACATCTCAGCGGTAAAAGCATTCAAACGATTTGAGTCGAGTGATATAACTCCGATAATATCATCTTCTACAATCATTGGAGCAACTAACTCTGATTTGATTTCCTCTTTTACTTGAATGTAGTCAGGATCTTTGGAAACATCGTTAACGAGTTTTGCTTTTCCCGTAGATGCTGCCATTCCCGTGATCCCTTGCCCAATTTTTAGTTTGGTCTCTCGGAGTAACTGCTGGTTCATCCCCCGAGATGTCACCGCATCTAAAACCCCGTGTTTTTCATCGATGAGCATCAGGGATCCCGATTCAACCCCACAGATCTGGATACAACGATCCAAAATCAATTCGAGTAATCCGTCCGGATCTTGCGTGGAATTCATGGCCGTGGCCACTTCATGAATGGATTGGATGGGATTAAATTTTTTCACGGTCATAGTTCTTGCTCTTTAGTATTACGCTCTGCCTTGTAAAAACGCAGAAAGGGAATGCCGATGACAAAAACAATATGCTTATTTAACGAACAAATAAACCATTTTTTAATCATATTTGCCGACATCCTTCCGTTTTCTGCAGAAAAAACAACATTTGCTTATAGATTAAGCATGAATCGTACCAGGTTTCTCAGCAGGTGAGGAAATTCTTGTAGCTTATGAAAAAAGAAATCAAGTACCTTGGCTAGGATGAACTCTGAGCCCGCTGAGGATCGAATCTGTTTGCTCTGCGCCGAACAGCAACTCCCGAATGGGATCACAAGGAACGGTCGGTTCTTCTGCCAAACCTGCGATCGGGAATGGATTTTAGAGAAACGAAAAATTGCTCGTATCGGAAAGAACATTCTCAGCTCAAAAGAGAAAACAGAATTCCTTTTGGATAATCTTTCTATTTTCAATTCTTCGATGGGTCTTGACGAATTGATGCAAAGGTTTGCTGAACTTATATCGGTCCGTCTGAAGCGAGATAAAATCGCAATATTTGTCACAAACTTAGAGTTAGGTGAAATTAAACTAGCCTATTATTCGAGCAGGCAAAAAACATTACAACGAGCCATCAAACGAATTACATTAGATTATGATTTAAGTTATGGTATCTTAGTGGAAACTATGGCGAAAGGCGAACCTCGCTTTTATAAATTTGCTGACCAAAGCCATCCTTTTTACGATTTTTATTCGAAGCTCACAGGGACAAAATCACAACTAGTTATTCCCATTCTTTACGCCAATACTGCCGTCGGTATGCTAACTATTGATTATGATGAAGAAGATTACTCCGACTATTTCGAAGACCAAGAAATTTTACAGCTAGTAGTGGGCCAATTTGCGGTTTCTCTCCGCAATTCATTAATATTTTCTAAATCGGAAAACCAATCTAAAAACTTCCGAAGTTTACATACAGCGGCTCTAACACTAAGCCAACTTTATTTAAACAATCATGATGAAATGATTCGTATGATTTTATTGACTCTGTCGGGAATTGTGGAGTCTTCCTTAACTTGCCTAATAGAAAGAACATCCGAATCATCTAAGGCTAAAATATTTAGACTTTATCGCGATTTGGAGAATTACCAAATCAATACAAACACAACAATGATAGAAGTGGAACTAATTGATCCTCTTTTACAAATCAAAGAAACCATTACGATTGATCCTTCCACAAGTGCTTATGTAGAATCCCTTGGGATAGAAGGGAAGGAGTCTATGTTATTTCCACTTACTTTGGAAAATGGAACCAATTGCGTTTTTATTCTCACCAAACAAGAAAGCCGATTTCCCAATGATGAAATTGAAGCACTCAATGCTTTTGTTTCTTTGGCTAGAATCACAATGGAAAATGCCAATTTATACCAAAACCTTTCGAATAAAGAAAGATTAGAAAAAGAAATTGAAATCGCAAAGGAAATCCAAAGCACTCTCTTACCGAGGAATTCACCTGAAGCCGAAGGTTTTTCGTTTGGTGGTTTTATGGTGCCGGCTCGTGGTATTGGTGGAGACTACTATGATTTTATTTTATCACCCAATAGAAATGAACTTTTTATATGTATTGGAGATGTTAGTGGAAAAGGTGTTGCGGCAGGACTCGTTATGGCTACGGTCCGAACCATTCTCCATTCCCTTGTTCGCGTCAAAGACTCCCCTTGGGAAATTTTAAACGACATTAATAACTATCTTTATGCCAGTTATAAAGAAGCAATGACCCCTAGGTTTATGAGTATGATTTTACTCAGATGGAATTTGATCACTGGTGAAGTACAATATTCTGGTGCGGGACATGGAAATTTTTACCACTACCATGCCGATTCAAAATCTCTCTCGGTGATAGAAACAGAAGGTGTGATCCTAGGAATCCAACCCGATATTTCGGCTTTCCGAAATGAGTCTAAGTTGCGATTTGATTCAGGAGATACCATTCTTTTGTACACAGATGGAGTTACAGAAGCACGGAATGCCGATGGAATCGAATTTGGAGAATCTGAATTAAAATCTAATTTTTTTTCCTTTATCTCTTTAGAGCCAAAAAACATACTAGAGAAGATCTATTCGGAACTAAAAGAATTTGTCAAAGAACAAGAACAACATGATGATATCACAATGGTGGCAGTGAGAAAGATATGATCGCGGAAATTCCGACTTCAATTGCAAAAATTTTTGAATCTGCGCTAACCAGAATGGGAAACAATCTACCAAAATATTGGGCGGAACAAAAAACACAATTTCTCATCGCATACTCTGGCGGAAAAGATTCCTCTATATTAGTTTTGTTTTTCAACTATTTAAAGGAAACCTATCATATCCAAACTCCTTCGCTTTTTTATTTGTCTCACGGCATTCGGTCTATCGAAACAGAAGAAAAAGAATTATTAGGTTTTTTACGATCCACTGGATTTCCTTATCAATTCGTAAAAAAAAAATCCCAAAACTTTCTCTTAAACTAAAAAAGGGCTTAGAAGAAACAGGAAGACTCGTTCGTTATCACGAACTGAAAAAAATCACCAATAAACTTCCATCCATAATTCTAACCGGCCACCATTGTTATGACTATACAGAATCTATTTTCCTGCATTTAACCAGGGGTGGTGGGAAAAAAGCATTTTATACACTTCCTCCTTTTGACGGAGAACGATTTTTGCCTTTGGTTTTTTTTGAAGATAAAGAGTTAGCTGTGCTTTATGATTATGTATTGAATCATATGCAGGTGTTCGAAGACGAATCGAACAAAGACCCTATTTATAAACGCAACCGTATCCGTATGGACTTATTACCCATATTAGAAAAAGAGAATTGGAACTTCCATAAAATTTATTGGAACTTCCACGATCGGTCCCAACTCAATCTACAGTTTAATTTAAAAAGGGAACCCATTTCAAAACAAGGTCCACATATTTTTCGTATCCCTCATGAAACATGGACAAGTCTTAATTTGACTGCAAAAAAAGATCTTATCGATTTTCATTTGAAGTTACTTGGGCATTATCCTCTATACAAATCAGGGTTTGACAATTTCCGGTTACAATCAGAAGGTGAAAGAGCTTTTTTAGAAAACAAAAACTGTTTTCTATACAAATCAAAGTTTGGTGACCTTTTCATTATTGATAAAAAATCACCAGCATTTAAAAAAGCAATTTCCTACCGAGACGGGGAGAACCTTTGTATTGAGTGGAATCAAAATAGGTTTAAGATATCCGATCCTCAGGGAAAATACAGTCTTGGTTCTTGGCATCACGGTCAAAAAATACAAATCCGTTCAGGAAATAAGGAAATTTCGGAATGTATGCGGGAAAACGGAATTCCTTTTTTCCTAAGAACCTTTATCCCAATCCTCTATTTTGATGGGGAACCTATTCAAATTTTGTTTTCTCTCTTTTCAAAAAGTGAAAAGAATTATCCGAAACGAATCTATTTGGAAAGATGAGCTAGATGCACAAGTATTCTAAAGAAATTCCGTTTCCTGAAACCAAATTCTTCACATCCATTGCCAACTTAAACGAAAAAGAGGAATTAGATTCCATTCCTTCTGTTGCTTTTATGGGTAGATCCAATTCAGGGAAATCAAGTTTACTAAATGCTCTCTCAAATCATAAGGGTCTTGCAAAAGTTTCAAGAACTCCAGGAAAAACAAAACTAATCAATATTTTTAAAACCAAAGAAGGATTTAATCTAATCGACTTACCTGGATTTGGTTATTCAAAAGCCTCTCACAAAGAACACAAAGATATGATGAAACTTTTGGAAGGTTTCTTAAATACATGGACAAAATTAAAAATTTTATTTATCCTTTGTGACTCTCAAAGAGAATTTCCTGAAGAAGAACTTTCCACAATAGAAGTTGCTATGGAAAAAAAAATCAAACCCGTTGTGATTCGAACCAAAATAGATAAACTCAATCAAAGCGAGCAACATCGTGTCCGAACAGAAATGGAATCCGCTATGAATGAAATTGGTATCCCCTTTCGAGTCTTTTATATTTCGTCAACAACTGGACGCGGAATTGGAGAGTTAAGGGAGTTTATTGTAGAAAATATGGTAAATCAAACAAAAGTATCTAAATAATTACCTGAGTTAGATTCTGATTGTATATTTATCATTCCAAATAAATTAGAAGTCATCATCTTACGAAAGTCTGTAAGTAAAGCAAAAGTTTCTTTTAGTTGTTCTTTGATTCGAAGAAGTCTCACTTCTTCTTCCAATCTCTTTTTTTCTGACTCAATTTCTTTCAAACGTTCTTCAGAACGAATATCAGAATCTGTTTTTTTGGTTTTTTCCGATTCTAGTTTTGTTTCGAGTTCTTTAATTTTAGATTCCAACTCTTTTTCATGTGTTTTTTGTATTAACTCTTTTGGATTCAATTTAGTTTTTTCATTCGAATTGGATTTGTTCTCTTCCTCCTCTTTCAACCGAAATAAGTCTTTTATCGATTTTCCATCCGAATAAGGAGTGAGAGCGGGATCTTCTTCCGATTGTGATTTTGGGCGAGTGACAGCATGTGTTTCACCACTCACTGCCACCATCCTACCATCTCTTAACTCATAATTGATTTTTACTTGAACCGACTGAACGTCTCGACCTTCTCGAAAAGCTTCATTTTTGAATTCAGCCGCATGCCCGAGTTCATGAGATATCACATGTAAGGCAGAAAGAGATTCAGGAGCACTTTCCAATTGACCATGCCCAACATAGTTCACCCGGCGATCTTTTAAAAGATCTACATTCATGCTTTTGAATGGGGACTCGTCGATTCTCATGTAAACCTCACCACCTAATGGGTACTTCGGTTTGTCTTAAGAAAATATTAGTAAGAAATTAGATTTTTGGAAAGTAAAAACTCTCCTAAATGCTTAGGAGAGTTTTTAAAAATGATTCTTTAGGGACGTTTATGGACCGGTGCGAACACAACGGACAAAGTTCCTTTGTGTTTTTACAACATTTCTCTGGACTCCATAGGATTGCCGATCGAACGAAATCGCATAGGCAGTTTCGCCAGGAATGTCCTCGTTGTTTGACCAAGCCGTCCAATAGTCTTCTTCCTGAGTGGAGGGAAAGAACTGAAGGGTAGCCGCACGACCAGGAACCACCAATCTTTGGTATTCTACCACCGTCGGAACTCGCCAAGTAGCTCCCAAAAAGTTACTATTTTGGCAGGCTGCATACAACTCACTCGAACCAGAAATAGAAATCGAAGAAAAACCTTGGAGCACCTGAGGGAAAGCAATTGAGTTACAAGCATGCGTTTTAGAATCGCAATACGCAACCTGAGTCGCTCCTGCTCGAGACACATCACCAGGATTAAAAATGGAACCTTGTGCCCCTAAACAGTCGTTATTTCCAGGACGATAAATTTGTCCATGCGTACACTTTTGCCATACTAAATTGGCAACAGGATCAGTGATAGTTCCATTCCCGTTGTCTCGTAGACTCTGGTTGGACAGGATCCCTGCAATGAGCAAGTTGGTTTCTTCTGGACTTAAGCCAAAGGTATCTTCTACAGGCTTCATTTCACAGTTCATGAAAAAAGATAAGACCAAAAGAGCGAAACAATATTGAATTTTTTTCATAAGCTCTGCCCTCCTAAAATATATGGTTAAAGTTAATGAATGCTTGTCTATCTTCGTTTGAAATTGCATAATCAACGTAGATAACAGTTGCTTGGTTCCAAGGAATTCTTAGACCAAGACCTCTAGAGTGTTTGTAATTCTTTAAGTTTGCATCCTCTGTACGATCCCAAACTCGCCCTACATCATAAAAGGGTACCAATTGAAAGTCAAAGTGTTGACCACCAAACTCGGCTTCCGCGAACTTCCAACGAATTTCAAAGTTAGCAAAAGCCATTGTTTGTCCAACAAAACGATCTTGTTTGTAACCACGAATGGTAGTTCTACCACCTAAACCAGATTGGTTAGATTCTGTTCCCCACATATTGCGGTATTCATAAAACGGTGCATCTCCATTGGTTTGAATCATAGTTCCGCGAGCCGCAATCACAAACTTCTCCAAAATTTCCGGAGGTTTGTTTGTAAACCATTGAACAGGACTGAGGAAAACACGACCAGATACTAAGTTTTTATTGAATTCTGATGTTGAACCAATCGCCTTAGTCGAACGTTCATGAGTATATTCTAAGAATAATCCACGGTTAGGATCCGGCTCGAAGTCACGGGTATCATAAACAATCCCGGCTCGAATTGTGTTTGTATAACCACCGTTAATTCCGTTGATTTTTCCATCTTTATCATCACGAGTTAATTTAGTTTCCCCTTGCGGAGTACCTACTGTATTGTCCACACCCAGAAGACCTAAAATACCGTCAGCAGAACCAAACTGAGCATCATTATACTTTCCGTCATATCTACGAATGATTTGTTTGGAAAGACGAACGCCCGTTACTGTACGGAGTGTACCTCCGAAAAAGGAATATTCACCGGAAGTACTAAAGTTAGGATTTTCGATATCGTAACGATTGTATCTATGATCACTGACAACCGGAGCCTCTCCGTATCCCGCATCCCCTGGACGGCGATAACTCAAATTATCTTCATAGTCAGAAAAAGGTGCGTTCCTTCTGATCCTTCCATTCGGATCATTTCTTTCTAAATAAGACAAAGGTTGGAGAGTATCCTGACCGATTCCAAAATATAGGGAGTTCGGGTTTCTATCATAAACTAAGTCGGCACGAAGTCTCCATTTGGTATCGAAGATAAATGGTGCATCCAAACTCAACATGTGGTAAGGAGCTTGTTTAGTTGTATTAAAATACTGAGCAAAAATACGATAACGATACGGAGTGTATTCAAACAAAGGAGACGATTTCGTTCCGTTGTAAAAATAAAGAACACGAGCGCCATACCCAATCCCTACGTTTGGATCAGAGTTAATGAGTGGAAGACCGGTGAAGTATCCCCCCTCTTTTTTGATCTTAAAATCCCGTTCGCTGAGCCTCTTTTTTTCAGAGATTTCAAACGGAAGGTCCGTACGAGGTGCCCGTTCCTGACCGAGTACCCCATGAAAAAAGGAAAAAAACAAAAGAAGTGTCAAACTTCTTACAATATGATTATACATTCTCTACCTATTCGCCAAAGAAACTGCCTTATGGTGGGAAATTTGCAAAATATGTCAAATAGATTCGAAAATTTATGTTTTTTCCGAATCTATTCTGTGTAAAATCATCAGCACCTCGTCTTGTTGGACAAGTTCACCTTGCGATTTTCGTATCTCTTCCACTCGGCATGGATAAGGTGCCTTAACGGCGTTCTCCATTTTCATGGCTTCCAAAATGAGTAGAGTCTCCCCTTGTTTGTGTTCCCGTCCGACTTCCGTAGAGATTTGCACTACTTTTCCAGGCATTGGACTTTTGATTTCGGGAGTTGTCTGACCGGAACCTTCATAAGATCGTTCTGCTAGTTTCGCAGTCCAGATTTCGCCTTTCCAATGCAAAAATACTTCATTCCTTACTTTAAGATATTGTAATATAGATCCATCTTTCATGGTTAAGGTTGCCATCTGTTCTGGGTTCGATGCCTGAATTTCTTTGGCGATAAAATCATTCATTTGATAAATAATGGAATTGGTTCCTTTGCGAACTCGAACCTCTCTACCGCTTACATGGACTGAGGTTGGACCAGTTTTAGTTTCGAATAAATAATCCATATTAGGTGGTCTCCTTGATCCAAGGGTTTCGCGGTTCTTTCGATGCAAATACAGCACCTGCTAAAGCTAGTTTTAACTCTTCATTAGTTTTGTCTGATAAAAGTTCTTGTTCATTGTCTGCAATAAAGTGAGTGGATACCTTCCCTTCTGCAAATTCTTTTGAGGAAACTAGTTTTTGTAAAAACTGCAAATTGGTTTTTGGACCAAAAACAATTGTTTCTGACAAACATTCGATTAGGCGATGTATGGCAGTGATTCGATCTTCGCCCCATACAATGAGTTTTGCAATCATTGGATCGTAATACATTGTAATTTCAGATCCAGAAATAACACCGGAGTCTATCCTTAAATAATCTCTTTTGGGAAAGGAAAGATGATGGATTCGTCCCGTAGATGGTAAAAAACCTTCTTTGGGATCTTCTGCATAAATACGTACTTCTAATGCATGTCCTTTTTGCGGAGGAGTTTGTATTTGTGGTAATGATTCACCTTGGCAAACACGAATTTGCCATTCCACCAAATCAAGACCCGTTGTCATTTCTGTAACTGGATGTTCTACTTGTAAACGAGTATTCATTTCTAAAAAATAAAACTCTCCACTTTCACCTAATATGAATTCGACGGTTCCTGCTCCTTCATATTGTACAGATTTTGCAGCCATTACTGCCGCTTCTGACATTTTTGATTTTAAGTTTGATGGATAATTGGGAGCTGGAGTTTCTTCTACGACTTTTTGGTGTCGTCTTTGTAAAGAACAATCCCTTTCGTGTAAGTGGATGATATTTCCTTTGGTATCTCCAAAAATTTGAAACTCCACGTGCCGAGGATTTATAATGTATTTTTCTAATAAAATGCGATCATCACCAAAGGCAGAAAGTGCTTCCCGTTTTGCAGAAAGAATTCCAGGTTCTAGTTCTTCTGGTGTATTGATCCGCCGCATTCCTTTTCCCCCACCACCGGCACTTGCTTTTGCCATGATAGGATAACCAATTTTATCAGCTTCTTTTTTGAACACTGACATTTCCTGAGAAGCACCTTCATAACCTGGAACCACAGGAACTCCACTTTTTGCAACTAACAGACGTGAGCCGATTTTATCACCCATTGCTTCGATTGAATGAGGTTTTGGACCTATAAACCGAATTCCATGTTTTTCCAATTTTGTAGCAAAATCAGTATTTTCTGATAAAAAACCATATCCCGGATGAACGGCATCAGCTCCAGTTTCTAAACAAGCTTGAATTACCTTATCCACATTTAAGTAGGAAGATCTAGCATCCGTTCCCCCTAAAGAGAACGCCTCGTCCGCAGACTGAACAAACAAACTCCTGGCATCTGGATCGGAATAAATCGCTACCGTTTTTATTCCCATTTTTTTTGCGGTTCGAATGACACGTACGGCAATTTCACCGCGATTGGCGATGAGTATTTTTTGGATCGGCTTCATATAAGTAGGATCAAAACTAAAGAGCTATGAAAATAAATCAACAGAAAGATCGGAAGTCGATTGACCGTCGTCTTCCATAACAAATTCTTTTTTTATGGTGAAACAGTTTTTTAATCCTAGGTTTTCAGACCGAATTTTCCTAACTTATTTTTCCTTTGGATTCCTCACCCTCTTCCTGCACCGCATTTTATTCTTTTTAGTTTATTCTTATCGTTTGGAGGAATTTCCATTTTTAGTTCTTCTAAAAGCATTTTTATTAGGGTTTCGATTTGATTGGGTTACCGTTTCGATCTTGTTAGTTGGATTTTACCTACTATCCCTTTGGGATAAAGCATCCCGTTTGAAATGGTATAGATATTTTTGGCTTACCACACCTCTGATATTATATCCGGTTTGTTTGATTCACTTATTTGTTGACTTATTATATTTTGAGAACGCAAACAAACATATCGGATACGAAGCGATCGTTTTTTTAGGTGATATAGATGTTTTGATTACCTCCGCATTCCAAGAGGCCCCTTTCAAAATCCTCTCATTTCTGATTTGTATTGGGTTGTATGCCTATGGGATTCGATTTTGGTTTATCAAATTTAATATTTATAAGAAAAGGAATGAAAACGAATCCTTTCGTCCCAATATTCTCAAAACCATTCTTTGGATTCTTTTTTTCTTTATAGGACTTCGTGGTGGCCCGCAAGAATCACCCTTAAGGGCAAGCGAAGCGATTATTTCCGATGATGCCCTCATCAATCAACTAGCTTTAAATGGCATTTACACAACCATTAACGATTTTAAGAGCCAATCGATTCCCAAACACTTAAAAATGTCAAATGAAGATATGTTGGCCGTGGTAAAGGAAGAAATTTCTTATGAAGGTGCCAGTTTTGTCAATGATCCTGAGTTTCCATTAGTTCGAAAGATTGAAAAAATCTCTGGCAGAAATCCCATCAATGTAGTTCTCATCATCCAAGAATCTTGGACAGGAAAATACGTCTGGCCAATCTCCGATGGAATCTGGTTAGGTAAAGAAGTAACACCTTTTTACAATAGTTTGGCGAAAAAAGGTCATAGTTTTCGAAAATTTTATGCTAACGGGGGAAGGACAAGTAATGCCTTACTTTCCGTCCTTACCAGCGTTCCCGACAGACCTGGTCTTACGGCCATACGCACTCCACAAATTCTCAGCCATTTCTCTGCGATTGGTAATCTATTCACAGAGTTTGGATATCAAACCAGTTTCATTACCGGTGATGATTTAAAATTCGATAGTTTGGCCACTATCTTACCGCACTTTGGATTCCAGACTCTCATTGGAAAAGAAGACTTTCGAAAATCCGGTATGTATAAGATTGGTGCATGGGGATATGACGATGAACACCTTTACTCGAAAGCACTGGAAGAAATGGATCTTTATCAAAAAGAAAACAAACCATTTTTAATGACAATTCTCACGATGACAACGCATTACCCCTATAAGGTGCCAAGTTCAAAATATGAAATTTATGATTCTTCAGTCACGGATTTTGATTATCTGAATACGTATCATTATTCCGATTCTGCTTTAGAAACGTTTATGAAGGAAGTCCAAAAACGAAAATACTATGAGGACACTCTTTTTGTATTTGTGGGAGACCATACTCATCATAGGTATTTATCCTATTACGAAGACAGAATGGTTCCTTTTTTATTATTTTCACCTAAATACATCAAACCAAAGTTAGATGAAAGAATCGCATCTCAATTGGATGTACTACCGACAATTTTGGGAGTGGTCGGAAAAGAAACATACTTTGCTGGTTTTGGAAAAGATATGCGTGCGCCAAACGTAAAATCGGGAAGCACATATTTTGCTTATGGTAGTGCTTGCGGTTGGATCGATGAAGAGAAAATTCTCTACCAAAGTGTAGATGGAGATACACAGTTTATTTTTCAAATGATTCCACCTTATGGAGAAGATCCAGCCTGTAACCCTAATCGCAAAAACTGCTTCCGCCAAACGATTAAGGCACGGGCTTTCTTTAATTTGTCTTTGGAATTAATGAACCGAAATGCTGTATTTCCTTTAGAAGGTTCTTTACGGTACACCAGGAAATGAATCCACATACTTCACTTTGAAGTCGGGAAAACTAGTGACAATCTGCACTTTAAAATCTGGGAAAGAGGTAACTTCCTGCCACTTACCGCAGTCGGAAGGAAAACTACTCACCTTTTGTACTTTTAAGTCAGGAAAACTGTCCACAATTTGCACTTTGAAATCGGGGAAACTAGTCACAAACTGAACCTTACCGGCTAATTTTTTCCCTTTAAATGTGCAATCGGAACCAACTTCCCCCGCCCAAAGACCAGTGGAAAACAAAACAACGATCATCGAACCAACAATTTTATTCATACACTCTCCCCATTTTTGAGAAATTAATTTTCGATTTAAAAATGGGTCTGTCAATTCTTTTGTTTGATGATTTGGAATCTAATCACCTAGTTAAATCCAAATAAAATAGAGATCCTTAACTTAGTTTTGTCCGCTCTGCCTCTGTCATAACATCTAACTCTTGTTTTTTGGTATGCATTAAATTATATAAATAAGTTTGGAACTCTTCCCAAGAAGAAAAATCAGTAGGATCGTGGGAACCGAGACCCAAATAACCAACTATATTGCCCTTTTGGTAGTCCTGGTAGGTTGTAATTCCTGATTTCAGAGCCACAAACACAGGGATTTTTTGATCAAAAGCAATTTTCACCATACCTTTTTTTAAAGGGAGAATTTCTTCCGAATACGTATTTTTCCCTTCTGGGTATACAATGTACGAAGTAGTTTTTAAACCTTCGATTAAGTTTTTTACAGAAACTGCAACAGACATGGCTTTGGAATTATCAAATACTTGTGAGCCCATTGCAGTCATCCACCAATAGGCAAACCATGCTTTTTTAATGACCTGATTTGCTAAAAAAGGTTTACGTATCACATAACAATCATAAGGAAAATCCATCTCGTTAACATGGTTTAAAAAAATCATGTGACCTTTTTGCGGAACATCGATTTCGTTAAATACAATGAGCCTCGTTTTGGTAATTTTTAAGACATCCTCTGCCCAAATTTTGGTTCCTTCCAAAAACTCTTTGATCCGTGCTTCTTTATTTCCTGTGACTGAACGATAGATCCCTCTGATCAAATAAGGGCTTGCTTTACCAAAAACAAGAAGGGTGATTCTTAAGTAAACCTTCATCACCAAACGCCCGTAGTGGACACTCAGTCCATGTAAATTTTTTTTTATGAGATCATCAACGACCGGAATTTTCGCCATAGCAACAATTAGACAAAAGAGGCCATTCTATGGAAATAAAAAAGCCCAAGAAAATTCCTTGGGCTTCAAGATTCGGAAACGGTGTTAGCTAACGTTTCTTATTGCTGTGGGTTGGCAGTGGTTCCTGCAGCAGGTTTTGCAGGCACATTTAATGCTTTTTTGCGTTCTTGGTCATACTTCATGAACACCATATTATTGGAGTCCAAATCATACACACGACCTCTTACATCAGCATGGTCCACACGGTATTCTTCTGGCACGCGAACATCGAACATAGCTTGGATTCGTTGATCAAACTTTACATACGGATTTTTTGAAAAATCATAAGTAACACCATCAACTTTAACGGGTTGGCCTTCTACTGTGGCACCGTTTTCATCTTTGGTTGATTCTGATTTTGCTTGGGCATTGTTCAGGTAATAGTTGTCATAAGGATATTTCAACTTATAGATGTTAATTGCATTTGCCTTGGAATCACGAGCAAGATTGATCGCACCAAAATATAAGTCAATACGATACTTTCTGTGAGAAGGTTGGAGTTTTTGGTGTTTTTCCAAATTCTTCTCCACTTTTAACGCATTTGCTCTTGCTTCTTTCGCAAGACCTAAGTGTTTATATCCCAACTCCAAGTTTTTCTCAATGTCGTATTTGTTGTAACTGTAATGAGCTTCTTTCGGATCATACATACGGCGTGAATAGGGAGCTTCTCTCGGAATGTCCATCACGTCCTGGCGGAAGTAAGATCCTTTTCCGTATTCAATGGAAATATCAAGTAGGGCTTTATCCATTGGGTTGTTTGGATTTTTTCTTTCCATCGCTGTTTTCATCATCTCTTCTGCTCGAAGGATATAAAGTTGAGAAAGCTCTTCTGTCATTTTTTCAATACCTAACTGGCATTCGAGAAAACGTTGGTAAGCCGAAGAATAGTTACCTTCGAAGTGGTATTGTAAACCTTCTTGGTAGATACGTTTAGCTTCGTTGTATTTCTTCATACGGAAGCCTTCTTTTCCTTCGGGAGCATTGAGTTCCGTTGGTTTTCCTTCTGGATCTTCTCCACGGAAATTTTTTACAATTGGCTCTAACTCACGTAAGTAAGTCAGTAGTTCAATGCGTTTGTGGTATGATTTACTAGAGACTGATTCTGCAAACATTGGTGCCTGCATCAAAAGACTCATCATGAGAATAAGAAGGGATTGTTTCATTGCGCTGCCATTCATTCCGTTTCCGTACTTTCCTTCCTTGAAAGAATCTTACAAGTAATTTCGGGGAGACCCCTGTGAGTATTATCGGAGATTTCTGATATTGGATTGACAGATTGTATTTTAAAATTGAGCCTTTTCCTAGATTTTTCCTATGTCCCAAGCTGCTGCCCAGTCCAAAAAAGTATCTTTTCGCGCCAAAGAGTCTACAGTCTGCCCTATTTGTGATGAAAATCACCAAAAGGAACAAATGTTCCAAGGGGGTGGGAGGCTGATTGCCGGGAAGTTGGCTCAGGATTTACGTCGTTTATACGAAAAAAATAGAAAATTTGGTCGTGTCAGTCCTTTGGATTATGTCATGTCCGTTTGTCCGCGTTGTTTATATTCCTCTTTTCCTAAAGATTGGAATTCCTTAAACCCCGCTGACAATGAAGCCATCCGCATGGCCACAGATTCCCGCAGAAGTTATATTGAAAAAATTCTTGGGCCTTTGGACTTTACACAGGATCGTCAAATTGTGTTAGGTGCTGCATCGTATTTACTGGGAATGGATTGTTACCAACTTCGTGGTGCCAGTGTGGCCCCTACTCCTAAAAAAGCAGTTTGTGCCATCCGAGCTGCCTGGTATTTCTCAGATTTACATGATGAGTTTCCTCATATTGGTTATGATAAAATTCGGGACTTTCTCTACCAAAAAGCGGCCGTGATCTACGGTTACACCTTAGAACTTATGCAAAATGGAAACGAACCTGTGGACCAGGCAGCAGGAATGCTCGGACCCGATACAGATAATAACTGGGGATTTGATGGCGTTATTTATCTCAATGCTTTTCTTACGAAGAAATTCAAAGACCAGATGGCTCCAAAACCAGAAGACCAAGTGTTACTTTTATCGCGCGCCAAACGTACGCTAGCAAGGCTCTACGGATCAGGTAAAGCTTCCAAAGGAAAGCCAGGTCCCATTGTCGAAATGACACGCGAGTTGTATGATGAATATAATGCAATTTTAGAAGCAATGGGCGGCGAGAAGTAAGGGTTTGCCCAATTACGCTCTCCTCGTCGAATACGACGGTAATGATTTTTACGGCTGGCAAAAACAAAAAGAATTACCGACTGTACAAGCATCCATTGAATCTGCTCTATCCATTATTCTAAGAAAAAACCCCGCATCACGTTTGTCAGTAGCTGGTCGAACGGACACTGGTGTTCATGCTCTAGGAATGGTATGTAATTTTAAAACAGAGTATCCAATCCCTAACTTTCATAAATTACTTGTCTCCATCAACGCACTCACTCCTAAAGGAGTTTCTGTCAAAAACGCAATGGAAGTTCCTCCGGAGTTTCATTCACGGTTTAGTTGTACAGGAAGAGAATACATCTATAAAATTTATTACAGTAAATATGAAAGTAGTTTCGTTGAGGGCAGAGCCTTCTGGGAGAAACATCATGTGGATTGGGACTATGTGGAAAACCAACTCCAAAATCTAATCGGCGAGAAAGACTTTCGATCCCTAACCAAAGCAAAGTCAATGGCAGGCAAACGTGCCGTTAGGGAAATTTTTGACATCCGATTGGAACGATTGACACCAGATTGGATCCAAATCCGCATTCGAGCCAATGGATTTATGCACAATATGGTTCGTATTACGGTAGGAACTTTACTAGACATTGGAAAGGGACGTTGGAAATCTAGATCCATCGGCTCCATTTTGGAAGAGAAAAACCGTTCGACCGCAGGAATCACGCTCCCGCCGGATGGTCTCTATTTTGTCCGCGCATATTACGAAGATTATCCGGAAATTCATGAATTGTATAAAATCACTCTTCCTTAGCCTTTTTCTTGCAATTACACTGTTTTCTGGACTACTTTCCGCACAAACTCTAGAAGAATACAACAAACGCCGGTATGAAATCGGGGGCTGGGTCGGTGCGGCAAACCCGATGCCCGGAACTCCCACTGTTCGCGTTTTAGAAACTACGCTTGGAGGTGGGTTCTATGCGAGAATGCCTTGGCCTTGGATTTTTTATACAGAAGTGGGTGGATCTTATGCCGTGTTTTTATCAAGATCTGAACGGGCACTCACTGCGATCCCACTCTATGCCGCTCTTGCCTATAAAATTCCAGTAGAACTTCCTATCCAATTTTTTATCAAAGGTGGAGGAGGTTCTGCTTATGTTGTCGCTCGTCCTGCTGATACGGCTCGTTGGGATCCATCCGCCTATGCCGGGTTAGAAGCTAGTTTTATTGCTGGTCGTAGAATTCGCATCGGTGTTAGATTGGATTATCATAAGATCTTTGAAACACAAATGGATGTTCCTAATCAATATAGATACCCACTTTCCAGTCCTTATGATGACCCAAGGCTACAAAATCCGGCTAATTATACTTTGCAGAACGTAGATTTTTTCTATTTCGGTCTAACAGTGGGAGTTTTATTTTAATATGAAATCCTTCATAATACCTATTTTTGTATTTTTTTCACATATAATCTTATTCATCGATTGTAAAACCAAACTAGATTTAGGTGATGAATCAAAACTTCCGGTTATCTCCACTCTCTTTAATAACAGAATGTTATTACTTCTAAAAGGAACCTATGCCACAGACAATCCACTGGATTGGAACGAGCTGAATAACGGAACCGGAGAATTGTATATGGATTCCCAAGGGGAAGGTCTTGATCCAACCATGACTTTGGTGAACAGACCAAAAGTCGGAAATTTACCAATCTTTTTGGATATTGGAGAAGTTAGGATCTCTAGTAAGTACGTAAAAGGTTTAAACGACCTGACACAAATTCGAGATACTGTGGATTCTAATAAATTTTGGGACTATATTGCCCCAAACAGACAAGTATTTTGTACCGTGACTTACTCATTCGATAACAATACATGTACAGAGAGTAATGGAATCATGAAAGCCAGTGATTTTTTTACAGGTATTGGAGCCCAGTTCCCTTCTAACGATCCATCTTCTGAAACCATTGGTTGGGAAAGTTCCTATTCTGCTGGAAGATCTTGGTTTGGGCGGGAATACTATTACGCTGCCATTTATTTTCGTTCTCTTGTGACTGGATACGCTTTGGATGCGGGAGCTCCTGTTACCGGTCGATTCGATAACAGACCGATTGTGAATGGACTCAATATTGTTCCACGTAACAATTATATTGCGGGAACCTCAACATCTGCGAAAAGTACAATTGTCCCAAAATTATTTCCTGCACTTTATAGCCAACTTCCTAGCCAGTCTGTCCAGTCTGATATGCAAGTTCGAGATGGATTTGACCCTTATATCCTGGAAGTACGAGTCAATTTAAAAGAGAACTTAATGTTACACTCTTATGTGACAAGTCGTGCTACCACAGTCACTTATGTAGGAATCAGTGACATCTTCTATGACCATAAAGGTGAAGGGGACGCAGGTGGAAATTTATTGACTAGAGCAAGGATTATTTATCCGGAAACCGCATCTAGTTTAACAATATCAGGCGGCGGAAACTCTTTGTTGCATTACTTTGGAATCTTTAGAGAACAAGAAACTGATTTTTTAAACGTTTTGCCTCTTGCTGCTACACCAGCCAAACAAGGTGCCAAAATCAAATACCTAAACCCAGGTACTTATAAGGCGGTTTGTTTAGGAGACCTTGTGAAACAGGACGGCTTTCCTGATACTGTAGTACGAGAGACTACATTTAATATCCCGGAATACCCTTTCCGACAGACGTATAACGTTGATTTGACTTGCCCTTAGTAAAAAATTAGTTTCCTTTCTCAATTTTACTTTTTTTTTAGTACCGTTTTTTGTGATATTGGTAAAAGTACCAATGATATGAAAACGATATTGCTAAAACTCCGTACTCTACTAACCAAGGATTCCCTCCCTCACGGTGAATTGCAGTTTCCTATTCGATACAAACTCCTTCTTATTACCTCAGTTGTACTGCTAATCTCCATGTCAGGAATCATCTTTCTTGCTTCCTACTTTTTCAGAAAGGATAGTGAGGTTCGAGTAAAAGAAAACAATATCAAGATCAATGAAATTCTTTCTTTAAAAGTTAAATCGGATTTACATTCGATGAAACAAGATGTTCATATCACTGCATCTGCGATTCTAAGAAACCCTAATTCAGCCAATGCCATCGCAAAGGAATTGTTTGATGAGGATCAAAACTTTCTTTTAGTTGGGGCTTATGATGCGAGTCTGAATCCAAAATTTGAAGCACTTAATGATCAGTTTCTTCAAAAATATGATTACCAAAAATCCGAAGTAAAAGAATTACTTCGGAGTATCCAACCTAAATTAAAAAAATCATTTAGCGGAACAACTGTGATTTGGAATGCAAGTCCTCGTTTTCGTCATCCAATCCTTTGTTTGAGTTTTCCACTTTCTGAATCAAAAGATACACAAACTATTCTTGTTACCTTGGTTAAACTTGATAGTTTGTTAGATGCCTTCCAAACATCAGGTCCTGTAGAAACCTTCCTTGTCAGTGAAGACGGAAGTGTACTCGCACATCCAGATGCAAAAGTAGTATTATCCGGTATTAATTTAAATGATCTACCCATTGTGGAACGAATGAAAAAATCAACCGTTGACAATGGTCAGTTCCGTTACGAATCAAAAGACGGTGTTTCCTATTTAGGATCTTTCAAAAAATTAGGACTCGGTGGTGTAGGCGTTATCTCACAAGTACGGGAAGCCAAAATCTTTGAAGAAGTCAATAATATCCAAAAAAGGAATGTTTATATCCTAATTGTTTCACTTGCTCTTTCATTTATCGTAGTTTATATTTTTGCGAAATCTCTTTCAACACCCATTCTGAAACTAGTGGATGCTTCTGAAGAAATTAGGAGAGGAAATTATCATATTGAACTCCATGCTACAACTCATGATGAAATCGGGACTTTGACCAAATCATTCGTAAGTATGGGGCGGGGTTTGGAAGAACGAGAAAAATTAAAAGATTCCTTTGGACGATTTGTCAACCAAGACATTGCAGAAATGGCTGCTAAAGGGAAATTATCTCTTGGTGGACAAAGAAAATACTGCACTATATTTTTTTCTGACATTAGAAGTTTTACAGCCATTTCAGAGAAACTGCAACCAGAAGAAGTGGTTGAATTTTTAAACCAATACATGACAGAAATGGTGAAATGTGTTCAAGAGACGGGTGGTACTGTAGATAAGTTTATTGGTGATGCCATCATGGCGACATGGGGTGCACTCCGAGATTCAAAAAACCATGCCAAACAAACCGTAGAAGCAGCACTTCGGATGCGAGACAAACTCATTGAATTCAATCAGGGAAGAGGTACTGTAAAAAAACCAATCATTCAAATTGGTTGCGGTATTAATACTGGATTTGTGATTGCAGGACAAATTGGAAGTTCGGACAAAATGGAATACACTGTAATTGGAGATTCTGTGAACCTCGCATCAAGAGTGGAGTCTTTAAACAAAGAAACTCATACCGATATTCTCATCACAGAAACCACTTACCAAGAAGTAAAAGCAGATTATAACGTGATGAGTATGGGTGAGATCGAATTAAAAGGTAAATCAAAACCCCAAAAGGTTTATGCAATACTAGGAAGAAAATCTGATCCAAATTGTCCCAAAAACTTAGGTGAGTTACAAAAGTTAGTTGGAATAACTGTGACGAAAAAGGGGAAAAAATGAATTTAGATAAACGTGATCGTCTCGTACTCTTCACCCTTTTAAGTGTCGCGATCCTTTTTACAATTTTATTTTATTTAGATCTAAATCGTAAGATTAGCATTGGAGATCGAGAAGTAGTTGGAACCATCTTTTTCAAAAACAACATTGTGCAACGGAAATTTGAAGACGAAGTCATTTGGGAAAAACTAGAAAATAACAGTGCTCTTACAAATAAAGATACGATTCGATCCGAAGCTTTTTCTGACGCACTCATACGACTAAAAGACGGAACAGAAATTAACATCGACGAAAATTCAATGTTTAACTTGGATTTGACGGGTGAAGAACCAAACTTAGAATTCACCCAAGGATCTCTAGAAGTCAAAAAGAACGATTCACAAAAAAGCCAAATCAAAATCACAAGTTCTGGAAGTGAAATTAACGTTGATTCAGGAAATGTTAAAATAGAACGTTCCAAAGAAAGAGATCTCAGTCTATTTGTCGAAAAAGGAAAAACGACCATCAAAGAAAAAGATGGTAAATCAGTTTCTGTAGAAGAAGGGAAAAAAGCTGAATTCAAAAAGACAGGAATTGAAATCAAAAAAATTCCTGTAGCTTTGGTAGCACCAACATCTCAAAAACTATTTTATGCAGAACCAGAAGAAGTAACAGTCCACTTCCGATGGAAAGTAGAATCCGGATACGAAGATCCTGTTTTGGAAATCTCCAGGTCACCTAATTTCCAACTGACGTTCATTAATGAAAAAGTAGAAGGAACCCAAGCGGACCTACGACTAAAAGAGGGTACTTTTTACTGGAGAATAAAAGTAAAAAGTAAATCAGGAAATGGTAATGAATTTAGTGAGGTTAATAAATTCTTTGTAGCAAAAATGGAATCGTTCCAGGGAGAATCTCCAGAGCAAGGAACGATAATTCCCTATGTCCAAACTTTTCCCTTAGTCACTCTTACTTGGACTAAACTTTCTACTACCAACTCCTATAAGTTGGTGATATCTAATTCCCCAAAACTAACAAACCCAGTAAAAGAATTAGAAACTACAGCAAACCAAATCTCCTATGACGATTTAAAAGAAGGTACTTACTACTGGAAGGTCATAGGCAAATCATCTTTTCCTGACACAAAAGACCGAGAAAGCCAGACTCTTTCCTTTACAATCAAAAAACAGAATTCAATACCTGCACCGAAATGGTTACGACCAACTCCAAACTCAGAAATTTCTGCGGATGAAATTAAACAAAACCAAGCCATTTTGATTTGGGATGGAAATGCAGAATTAAAATCTTACCAATTGAAAATCTTTAAAGACCCAAAATTGGGAAATGTTGTTTTTTCTGAAGAGACAGCTTCTAATTTCCTTGTACCAAATTGGAACCTATTAGGAAAAGGAACACTTTACGCTACTGTGATCGGTAAATCCAAAGAAGGAAAAGAAACAGAATCCTCGACTGTATTAAGTTTTACCTTGGTGGACAAAAAGAAAATTCCAGAACCAGAAGTTGAACCTAAAGACAATAAATTAACAAAATCGGAACCTAAATTAGAAATGATGTCTCCCAATGGAACCATTGTACAAATGAAAGGGAAAACTAGTTTAGATTTCCAATGGAAAGTATCTGGTGTGACAGGTGAAAGGTATGATTTAGTTTTATACCAACACTCAGGAGATAAAAAAACAGCCATATATAAAATTTCGACAAAGGATTTTAAACACTCCTTAAAAGATTTAAGTATCTTAGATGAAGGATCTTTTTCTTGGGATCTCAGTGTGTATAAAGATTCAAGTTTATTACTTTCGAGAAAAGGAAGTTTTATTCTGGCACTGGATCAATTAAAATCTTTAAAACCATCTGATATTGAATTCATTTCTCCGAAACGGTTGTATAAAGAAAAAAGATGAAATTAAATTTGAAACGTGTTTTTATAATATTTGGATTACTCTCTTTTTCTATCGGAGCACAAGACGGGACCAAATTGATCGCTTGGAAACCAATTCCAGATGCTAGTGGTTACCAAATCCAGATCAAAGAAAAAACTGGGAAAATTGTTATCGATAAAAAGATAGATACTCCTTACCAATCCATTGAAGACCTACCATCGGGAGTATATCTCGTAAGGACAGCACCGTTAAACTTATTTAAAAAACCGGCGGTTTGGTCAGCTTGGAAGGATTTGGAAGTGATTCTTTCTGAACCACCTAAAGTTGTGACTGAAGAAGAAAAACCAATCATCCTTCCTAAATCGGAATCTAAAACAGAAAAAACTATTGCGAATGTCACAATTGAAGGGGAACATTTTTTAGATGCTACCAAGGTAGATTTAACAAAGAAAAATGTGGCTCTTCCCATTTTAAGTAAGGAAGTTAAATCATCGGAACGAATTGATTTGAAAGTAGATACGACTGATGCAAAATCAGGTCCCTATGATTTAACAGTGACCAACCCCTACCAAAAGCCAAAGGTGGTTACAAATTTTGTTAAGGTAGAAGAACCAAAACATAGTGAAGATGATGATTCCAAAAAATCTAAAATATCTGTTCCCAAAGGAAAACCATTTCGAGACTATTCTTACGAGGAGATGTTAGCATTCCTCGAAACAGATGTTGCAGTAAACTGCAAAAACACAAAAGTACCGGCGTTAACTCTCAGCGAATGCCACAAAACTTATGTTATATTAAACTTTACTAGTGAAGACAATCAATCGGTATTCGAATTCTACAAACTAATTAACGAAAATGAATCTGATCGAATCAGTGCTTACCAATACTTTGCAAAAAACTGTTCTCCGAAATTTAGGCCAGCGTTCGAAAGAATGGAGCTACAATTGAAAAATCAGAGGAATTTGGACCCAGAGGAAAAACAAACCTTAACCCAAGAATTGGCGAAATTTCGAAATTGTACTAGATAAATTCTTTTTCTTTTGCTTGTAAGGAATCCCATTTTTTAGTCCCATTAGGAGAATGAGATACTCTTTGATTGCCTCGGTTGGAATTACGCTTGTCACAATGCAAGCCCTCCATTCCGAACCATCCGTTCTGAGCCAAAATGTGAAAGAAGTCACAACAAGAATCCAAGATTTGGCTCTTTATCCTACTCTTTCTAAAAAAAGACTCTACGGTGCCGTTTCTAAAGGTGGTGCCATTCGATTTGATTTAAGGGCAGGAGAATCCTCGCCACAATCAATCGGAATTGGGATTGCCACCGATGGAAAATTAAAAGAGTGGGTGCTGACTGTTTATTCCGGTAACGGTCAAAACGAAAATCCTGCCATCTTAAGAAAAGAAAAGATCGAAGGTGAGTCGCAATGGGTTTTCGAACTGTTGGCTCCACCGGAAGAAATCACAGTGGAAATTCAAAATCTAAATTCAGATTCTCCGGTCACTGTAGTGGAAATTGTACACGGATATTATTACGGATACTCAGTGGATAAAGAAAACAATACCAAACCACAACCACAAAATCCAACAAAACCTAATCCGACAGACCCTGAAAAACTTTCACCTAACGATGTACAGAATCGGACAGAATTTTATCGAGCTCCTTTTACAAAGGACTGAAGTAAATTCTTAAAGATAAAATCCGTATATTCATCGTAACAAGTCGGTGACATATGTCCTGCATCGCTGAAATTGTTGCAGGTATAATTTGGGTCATCGTTCATATTCCAAAAAGGCACTCCGTTTTGTTTATGGTATTCGACTATTCTAGGATACCAATCGTGATACACCGTATCTTCCTTTCCATCACCCACAGATACTTTTAGATTTCGAATATGGTCCATATAAGGTAAAGATAAGCGTACCCAAATCACCGCAGAAGGAACGCCTAATTGTTTTGCCAGTTCTAAGGATTGATTTGTAAAACTTAAAATGTTCTCAGAAAATCTAAAGGGAACCAAATAAGAATGGAAGTCTCCAATGGCAGATTTTTTCAATAACTCAAGCGGGAGTACAGACTGGTGAGTTCCTGGTGTCATAGCAGAACCCTTTCCCCTATTCAAATTAGCCATTAAACTATTACGTAATTCACGATAGGGGTATAAAAATGATTCTTTATTTTTAGCCCTAGTAATGATTACCTCTAATTTAGGACGATATTGATACGCACGAAACATACGTTTTGCGATTAATGTAGAAATATCATCTGTCGAAAATAGGGAAAAATGTTTTAATACGAAAGATACGTTAAGGCCATTCGTTAAAGTTTCATCTACCTTTAAAGTAGCTGCCGAATTATACATTTCCACGGAATGATCGAACAAAAAGAAATCTGGCCTAACGTTGTCTTTGTGGAACTCTTCCATCCATTGTAATACATAATCGGGTTTACCGCCGGGAACAGAAAAATTAAACATCACCCAACCTGGATACTTTTTATGGATGTATTCATTATCAAACAACAAAGCACGAGAATTACCAAAGTATACTAATACCTTGTCTCTCTCCTTATTGGAAAGATAAACCTTTAAATCTTCATATAACTGGCGTTTTTGTATATAATTAATATCAGAAAGAGATTTTGAAAAGTAAGTATGAACATTTTCAAGAAGCAAAAGTTTATCCAAACAAAATGTAAGGAATACAACAACAAACGGGACAAGTAAATATCTGTTACGAATTAAATCCACAATGTCTCCTAAAAACGATAATAGATAAATTCTCCGCCATCTTGTGAAAGAGTGGCGAGAAGGAAAATTGTAATAATACCAAGAACTGGAACAAGCCAAACATCATGTTTGCGAATTCGTTCCCAAAACTCTGGAACATATTGTATATGGTGGAAAAATAACAAAGCAATGGATGTATAAAAAATTCGTTCCAAATTCTCAATATGTTGGAATCGAAAAGAAGATCCCTGCCCAAATAAAGATGTAGCAGGAAGTAACCATTCGTTTGATCCACCAATAAACATATTCTCCAAACTATGAGAAAAGTGAGTAAAAATTCCGTAAAAATGATCCACCATATTTGTAGCATTATTCGAACGAAACATTAACCCGGAAATCGAAAACAAAATGAAAACGATGACGGCTTTCATCACTATCAAGAATTTATTTTTTTGTGGGGTTAGTTTCCAACCAAGATTGTCTTCAAAGTATCTTTCCCCCGCAAGAATCACACCCCAATAAAAACCCCAACAAATAAAGGTATAATCAGCACCATGCCAGAACCCCCCAAGAGTCATAATGATGATGAGATTTAAGTAAGTACGAAGTTCGCCTTTGCGAGAACCACCGAGTGGAAAATATATATAATCCCTTAACCAAAAAGATAAGGTAATATGCCAACGTTTCCAAAGCTCCCGTCCAGAGGTTGAGAAAAAAGGAGCCTTAAAGTTTTCAGGAGTTTCAAATCCTAAAAATAATGCAACTGACCTTGCCATGTCAGTGAGTCCAGAAAAATCACTATAAACTTGGATGGAATAACAAACTCCTGCAATGAATAAAGAAAAAGAATCGTATTCAGCAGGAGAACCAAACACAGGTGAGATGGTGAGTGACATCGGATCTGCTACGAGAACTTTTTTTACAAGGCCGGACATGAGCAAATAAGAAGCACGATACATCTTTTCTTTGCTCGGAGTTAACTTTTCCAAGTTAGGAAAAAAATCAGTCATTCTCATGATCGGTCCAGCAATGAGAACAGGAAAAAATGCAACAAACAAAAAGTAGTCTTCTACCTTTACAATTGGTTTAGAAGAATCGCGATATGTATCAACAGCAGCAGCTATGACTTGAAAAGTATAAAAACTGATCGCAAGCGGCAGGGCAATATGAATGAGGTCAGGAACCTGTTTGAAAAACGGATAATTAGTTAAATCAGCAAGAACCTTGCTAAAAAAATATATATATTTAAAAAACCCTAAATTGATTAGGTTGAGAGATACGGTAAGCCCTATCCAAAACTTTGTGGGAGTGGATCTAATTTTTCGGTAAAGCAGATAGTTGATGGCAATGACGGTCAAAAAGTGGAATGTCAAAGCCAAAGAAAAGTAGGCGTAAAAACTAATCCCTGCAAGTAAAAGGAAATACTTTCGAAATACTCTGGGAATGGCCCAATAGAGCAAATATACGACGGAAAAAAAGATTAAGAATGGGATTGAGTTGAACAACATATCAAGGAAGGAATTGTCTCTCCCAGTAATCGGTTTCCGAACTTGGTGTCAATCCTTCTTTCAAGTGGTTAAACTCCGATTCGTCCTCTTCCGCTTCCTGTTTTAGCCAGTCTGTGTAAAATTCCTCCGAAGTCATTCGTTTGGCTCGAAGTCTTCTGGCAAAGCTTATGATCTCCTTATCAGAAGATACCACCAAACATTGCGAAGGTATTGGACATAAGTTTAGATATCCAATGATCAAGTCATCTGCTTTTTTTTCATGACTGTAATGGATAGAAAACTCACCCCAATCTTCTGAATAACAATCAGAGGTAATATCCTTTTTTCCGTCAAAAAATACTAAAATTTTAGAATGTTTATTCTTAATAAAGTAGCGTTTTAGATGCAGAAGTAAGCCATCCCTGGCATCTTGTAGACGGTATTCCCCCAAACAAAAAGCCAAATCAGGAAATTTATACATTAGATTCATCCCGTCGATCAGGATTCTCTCAATTACGGGCACAACTCTATTGAAACCACTTGCCAGATTCGCTTAAACCAAAAAAACGTAAACATGGGGAAAAAAATAATCATCGTCGGTGCCTCTAGTGGGATCGGAAAAGCCATAGCAGAAGCTGAATTGAATGCAGGGAATTCTGTAGTCCTTTTAGCCAGAAGGGAAAAATCCCTCGAATCCATATCCAAAAAAGCCAATTCAGGAAAAGAGAAAAGAGCCTACCCTTTGGTATTTGATGTGACAAAGTTTTCCACAGCAGAAAAAACTTTTAGTAAGGCAGTGAGTTTACTCGGTGGAGTGGACGAAGTGTATTTTGCTTCTGGTGTAATGCCAGAAATTTCTCCTAACGAATACAATACGACCAAAGACTTGGAAATGTTAAACGTGAATTTATTAGGGGCAGTTGCTTTTTTAAATCCAGTTGCCACTTATTTCACAAAACAAAAGTCAGGTAAAATAATCGGAATTTCTTCCATTGCAGGAGAACGTGGCAGAAAAGGAAATCCTGTATATAATACTTCTAAAGCTGCACTTAATACTTACCTAGAAGCACTTCGCAATCGGTTGTCTGAGTCAAATGTGCAAGTAACAACGATTAAACCAGGATTCGTTCTAACAGAAATGACAAAAGGTCTCAAACTCCCAGAAAAAGGATTACTAAAGGCTATTACCGCAGAAGAAGCCGCAGAGAGGATTCGCAATATCGTAGCTAGCGGTAAAGATGAAGCTTTTGTTCCTGGAATTTGGGCCCTTGTCGGTATTATCATTCGTAACATTCCGAATTTCATTTTTAAAAAACTGAGTATATAATATGGTCGCAAAAAAAACAAAATCCATTCCTGAGATTAAAGTTCCTAAAAAGGAAAAAGTAGAAGCATGGGGAATGAGTTCTTATTCTCTGTCACCTGTTTTCCGTCCAGAATCAGAAGAGGAAATTAAGGAACTATTTGTTTGGGCTAATCAGACTGGCACAAAGATTGCGTTACGCGGCGGCGGTTGCAGTTATGGTGACGCTTCTACAAACACAGAGGGAGTTGTTTTAGATCTTACTCGTTTCAATAAAGTTTTAGATTTTAATTTGAAAACGGGTGTAATGACTGTACAATCTGGTGCAAGGATCAAAGATCTTTGGGAAACCGGAATCGAAAATGGTTTTTGGCCACCAGTGGTTTCTGGAACTATGATGCCAACTCTTGGCGGCGCACTTTCGATGAATATTCACGGAAAAAACAACTTCAAGGTGGGTACGATTGGCGAACACATCAAAGAGTTTACTTTCCTAACTGCCAAAGGTGATATTTTAGTTTGTTCTCCTAAAAAAAATACAGATCTGTTTTATTCGGCTATTTCCGGCTTTGGAATGTTAGGTTGTTTTTTAACGGTTCAAATCAAAATGAAACCAATTTATGCAGGAAAAATGAAAATTGATCCAGTGTACGTAAGAAACTTCGATGAATTATTCACTTATTTCGAAGAACATTACAAAACTTCTGATTATTTAGTTGGTTGGATTGATGCCTTTGCTTCTGGAAAATCTATGGGTAGAGGCCAAATCCACAAAGCTACCAATCTAAAAGAAGGAGAAGATCCTGACTTTCCTGGCAACTGTTTACTCGAAAGACAACACCTGCCCTCTCGCCTATTCTATGTAATTCCCAAAAAATGGATGTGGATCCTTATGCGTCCCTTTAGCTTTAATTTTGGGATGAGGCTCATCAATTTGGCAAAGTGTATTGCAAGTATTCTTGTGAACAATAAAGCCTATTACCAAGGCCATGCAGAATATGCATTCCTTTTAGACTATGTTCCTAATTGGAAGTTTGTTTACAAACCTGGTGCGATGATCCAATACCAAGTGTTTATTCCAAAAGAAAACGCCAAACAAGCATTTCGTGAGATTTTTACCATTTGCCAAGAACGTGGGATCGTGAATTATCTTTCAGTTTTCAAAAAACACAAACCAGATCCATTTTTACTTACCCACGCTGTGGATGGATTTTCTATGGCAATGGACTTCCCTGTCACCAAAGGAAACAGAGAAAAACTCTGGGCACTTTGTAGAGAAATGGATGAGATTGTTTTAAAACACAAAGGAAGATTTTATTTTGCAAAAGACTCCACTCTTCGCAAACGAGTGATGGAATCCTATTTTCCTAAAGACAATCTCAAACGTTTCTATTCTCTTAAGAAAAAGTATGATCCAAAAGGAATCTTACAAACCGATCTTTACAAACGAGTGTTTTTAACAGAAAATTAAATTACGAACAGACCTTAAAAAATAAAAACTAATTTTTTTAGATTTTGATGCGAGGAATTTTACCACTCCTCGCTAACATTTAAACGAACATTATGTGAAAAAACAAATAACCAATTGTATATGTTCATTCCACTAAATATTCATCCGTCGGTATAAAAAATAAGCAGCAGAAGTAAAAATCACTGGAGTCATCCACATACCAATCCAAATCGGTAATGCTCCGTTCTCTGCCAAAGTTTTAGCAGTCGAATTCAAAATATAGTATAACAATACAACGGCAATGGTTAGACCAAGGCTTGCCACACCTGCCGAACGTTTTGTGATAGCACCGGCTAGGGCACCTAGTGCCACAACAACAAAAGACATAAGCGGCATTGCAAAAGCCATATGTTGTTGGACTATGACATTGCGGAAGGGAATTCCTTTTGTGATTCTAGATTGTATTTCATCAGCCAATTCAAAAAAATTCATCTCTTCTGGATTGCGAATTGGTTTAGAAAAGTAAGCTAAATCCTCAGGGAAGTCATAAGTTTTTTCTGGGTATTTAATCCGGGACACAAGTTCCAAGTTTTCATTGAACCGAACTTCTTCTGCATCATACAATACCCAACTATGCGGGGATGGAATGAACTTTGCCTTTTGCGATGATACTGTATATGTGGGATGTCCATCCGGCGTAATTTCGATATAATTGAATCCACCTTTCACAGTGTTTTCTTTTTCATCGATCCAATAGACGTAATAAAATCCTTTTTTTCCTTTGATATGCAATTGGTAGACAAAATCGATCAAACGATTAGAACCCTTTGCCATAATGCTATATTCGATTTGGGCCTTTTTGTTTGCAGGTATCACTATAGATTGTCCAAACAAAGTCATAATGAGCCACATAGAAATTCCAAAAAACAAAATGGGGGTAATGATGCGAATGAACGAAACGCCTGCCACCATCATCGCCACAAGCTCTTTGTTTACGCTAAATTGACCAATGACAAAACAAACCGAAAACATAAGTGCCGGTGCAACAACCTGGTCCACCATCGATGGTAAGGAATACAATACATGTAAATACACATGAGCTTGATTAACTTTGGAAGACACCAAATACTTCATCACATCTGTGAATTTATAAATCACAATCATAGATGTTAACATGATGAGAGTTCCAATAAAGGTTTTGAAAAAATCTAAAAATAAATAGCGGTCTAATGTTCTAAAAGGGATGAATTCCTTTTTGAACCAAATAAATGGAGTTAAGAACAAATTCATAAAATTTCCAAAAGTAACATACTCATATCGTCGGAAATTCGTTTTGCCGAAAATGACATGGAGTCCTCATATAGAGCATTTAAAAAATCTTCACCTTTTTTGTCAGAATGATTTTTTATGGAAGAGAGTAAATGTTCGTCTCCGTATATTTCTCCAGCCTCATTAAAAACTTCTAAAATTCCATCAGAATAGAGTAAAATACGGTCTCCAGAATTAGGTGTGATCGTAAAATCTTTTAAATTAGGTTTTAAATAGGAAACAATCAAAGTCCCCATCCCTTCCATAAACTTTGGATCAGAATTTTTTTCTATTCTGACAAGGGGTGGATGGCCCGCAATGGAATAACGAATTTCTTTAGTATCAGTATCCAAAAATAATACACAAGCACTAATATGATTTCCTGGAACTAGCGCTTGCAAGTCGGTATGAATTGATTTTAAGCAGTGAGAGGGCTCACTTTGGTTTCCGTGAATTTTAAATGCAAGAACTGCCATTGCCGAAACCATTGCGGAAGCAATTCCATGTCCAGAAACATCGGCAAAAAAAAGAGCTAATTTCCCATCTGTTCTTTCTAAATAACTAATGGCATCGCCACCTACTTGTCCAAAGGATCGAAAAAAAGAATGTAAGCGAACTGCTTTTGTTTTTGGCCACTCAGTAGTTACTAAATTAGATTGGGTTTCATTTGCTAAATCGAGTTCATTTAACATACGATCCTGAAACCCTTTGAGCTGAGATTCTGAAATTCTAAGTTTTTCAACAGAACTCAGCCGAATATTGAGTGTTAAATAAGAAACAAGAGCCGGTGTAATAATAGCAGAAAGGTATAAAGATAAATCCACTTGAGGTTCTTTTGTATAAATACCGATAATGATACCTGCAGAAGTGACTGTTCCTAAATAAGAGACAAGAGAGCGACGATCAACAAAACTTACTCCAATACAAGAAAGAACTAAAATCATTCCTACCAGATAACCAATATAAAGCGAATTCCAATACAAAAGAATGAGAGAATGTGCACTCATTGAGTAAAAGAAATATAGCATAATAGATTGGATTCGGTTCCGAACCCAATCTGAGAAATAAGTTGCAATGAAAAATCCCAAAGTAACAGATGCATGTAAAATGCGAATCCATTTAGGATCATACAATCCTAACTCAACAGTAGGTGCAAAAATTCCAAAACCTATAAAACTAAAAAAAACAATGAGGCAAATTCTTGAAATTTTCATTACCTCATCATCTAGTTTGAATCGATCTTGAATTGATTGTTTGATCATACTAAATTATTAGATCCAAATTTTGTTTTAAAATGTTCAGGAAGGGCCGATGGTTTTTGTAATTCGAAATCAAACCAAACAAAAGCAGCATTTCCTGTTAATACGCATTCTTCATTCTCATTCCACATAGAACAAATCACTGTGAAAGCCCGAGAAGAAATGGATTCCACCTCTAAGGTGATTTCTAAAGTAGCCGGAAAAACTACTTGTTTGCGATAATCCATATCGAGATGTGTTAGTACAGGGCCAGCTTTCACTGGTTTTAATGGAGAGTCCCACAATCCTTCTTTTGTAAAATAATCCGCTCTTGCAGATTCAAAATATCTAACATACGTAACATTGTTTACGTGACCGAAAGCATCCATCTCACCCCAAACAACTTGTTGGATGAATTTGTGTTTATATTTGATTGGTTTTGGCATGTTTTGTTACCGAACTTCAAATAAAGAAAGAGATAAAACTTTATTATCTCTATCTTTTACTTGCAAACGATATTCTCCCTTCTTTGGTTCCCAGAGGTAAGGACCTCCGGCAGACCCAATCTTTTCATCATTTAAATAATAAAAATACGAAACATCGTAAGAACTGAAAGTAAAGAGGATTTTTTGATGCCCCAAAGGAATATCAGGATCCAATGCAAAGATACTTCCATTCACAGGTGTAAGAATTCTTGTCGCCTTTGTTTTCTCAATTCCACTCTCCTTAGACAAGGGAGAAAGGGAGATTGTATCTGATGAAATTCCTCCATCGGGCTTTTTTAATTTGGAACCAATAGTTTCATGTAATAAATCCATAGTCTCTCGCCAAACAGGAGCGGCACCTGTAATCCCCGATACATCGAGCATTGGAGCTCCCGTAGGATTTCCTACCCAAACTCCTACGGTAAAAACTTCCGAATAACCAATACACCAATTGTCCCTCATGTCTTGACTAGTTCCCGTTTTGACAGATGTATAATATGCAGTAGATAAAAAATTATCCCAACCAAATCCAAGTGACCTAGCTTCCCTATCCGAAAGGATTTCGGACACCATGTAACTTGTTTTAGGTGAAAAAATTCGTCTAGAGTTTGAGGAAACATCTGAAAGATCAAATTTTAATTCAGAATAATTACCACCATTGGCTAAGGTTCGATACGCATTCGTCAATTCCAAAAGAGAGATATCAGCCGTACCAAGTGCCAAAGAGGGTCCATAAAACTCTGGATACCGAAGGCCGGTGATTCCAAGTCGTTCTAATACCAGAATGAACTCATTGATATCAAGAAAGGACAAAGCACGAATAGCAGGAATATTTAAAGAAGAACCAAGACTTTCGCGAACTGTCACATTGCCCTTATACGATTTGTCATAGTTTAACGGCCGATAGATTCCTTGGTAAACAGGAATGCCCACAGGAGAATCGGAAAGAATAGATTCGGGTGTCAGTTTATTTTCTTCAAAGTTCTCCGCATAAACAAAAGGTTTTAAGGTAGAACCAACTTGTCTTTTGCTTCGAATGAGATCTAGTTTGGATACAGAACTTTCTTCCCCAATATTGGGAACATAAACTAAAACTTGACCCGTGCGATTATCGATCACAATCACAGACCCATCTTTTACATTTTTATTTGTTAGGGTTTTTACGTTGCGTTTTAGAATCTCTTCTACTTTTCTTTGAAAGTGTAAGGATAAAGATGAATTAAATTGTGAACTTAAATTAACATCTTCATTAATTTTTTTCTCAAAAGAAAAATCCAAAATTGTTTTAGTAAACAGAGGAACAAAAGATGGGAATTGGGGATAATCTAAATTTCGAAATAAACTTTCCCTGACAAATAGGGATATAGATTCACAATCACTGGCACCGTCTCTTTCTTTTTTTAACAAACAAACTCGTTTCACAATTCTTTCAATAGAGCTTTGGGGGGAACGAATGAGTGCCGCAAGCAAATAGGATTCGTTAGGTGTAAGTGCTTCAGCAGATTTTCGAAATAGTCCCTTACTTGCTGAAGAGATTCCTTTTAATTCTCCTCTGAAATAAATCAAATTGATATAAGCGGTAAATATCTCTTCTTTGGTCCAAGAATCTTCTAATTCCACTGCTCTCTGGATCTGTTTTAATTTCTGAAAGACCGTCTTTCGTTTGGAAGCAGAGGATTTTAGGTCTGGATCCAAAAGAGAAACTAGTTGCATGGTAATAGTGGATGCGCCACGTAAAGAAGGTCCCGTAAGGTTTTCCCAAAATGATGAAATTAGCGCATTGGAATCAATTCCTTTATGTTCAAAGAATCGTTTGTCCTCTGCATGAACTACCGAATCGATTAGAAACTTGGGTAGTCTCTCGTATTCTGTCCACTCTTCTGACCGGTAATCATTTCGAATTCTGTATCTTTGAATGAGCTCTCCACTCCGATCAAACACTTGTATGTCGGAAGGAAGATACGCCGACTTGACATCCTTGTAAGTTGGCAAAGACCAAAGAGTGGAACTACAAAAAAGAAATCCTATGCTGAATAAAAAAGAAATGAGTCTATTTCTTATGAATCCAAAAAAGGAATTTTTTGTTTTACCGATCAGAAGTCTCGGCATCTTCATAACCAGTTTCAATGATAAAGTGACTACCATACTCTCTTACTTTATGCGGGAGATCTGTCCAAATTTTAGCAGTGGGTTGGTGTTCCGGTATTTGGCATAAAATTAAAAACGGTTTTTGTAAGGATAAACAAAAGGCGTATAAACCTTCTAACATCTCTTTCATTCTAGCGGGTGTTTCCGACCAATATGTATAAGGTGGATCCAGATAAAAGATATAAGCTAATTCTTCTCCCAAATCCCACTTTAGCGCATGTTTGGTTGCATCTTTTCTAAATAATTGGACTTCGGCAAGTCCTCGAAAAAGAGAATGAAGTTGTCTAAATCGAGTTTGGTCTAATTCATAAGTGAGTAGTCTTTTCACGGAAAGGCTATAAGCTTCCGCAGAAATTTGTCCACTACCCGCAAAATAATCACAGAATAAAACTGAATCAAAACCTAGGCCCCAAGAAAGCAGGCGAGAATCCATGAGAGAAAATATAGCTTTTTTTACGAGGCTATTGGTGAAATTCAAATGTCCCGATACATCGGGAGGCGTTGGAATTTCTTTCCCCTTCCACTTACCTTGTGATACTCGTAACCCTTTCATTTATTTCCCCGAAGATTTAAGTTCTTCCAATTGCGATAACACATGTTTGGAGGGAGAGTTCGACTCAATTTCTGCAAAGACCTTTCTAGCTTCTGATTCATTTTTTAAATCCAAAAGACCAAGTCCGTATAAAAGGAGGGCATCATTGTATTTGGGACTTTGTTTCCCCGATTTTTGGAAATCCTTTCCCCACTCAATGAGTAAATCTGACTCTCCAAATACAAGAGCACGTTCCATAAATAAATAAATGGCGTTCCAATAGTGAACCGACAATCGAAAATTAGGTGGAGGATCACGAACCACCTTTGCCTTGAGCTGGGCCCAATTCTCTTCTGTGGAAACGTAGAGAAAAAAAATCCGGGGATCCTTCTCTGCATCCGATCCATTTAAATATTGTAAGGACTGTTTGGAGACAGTGGCGTAATTTCCTTTTTTAAATTCTATATAGAGGGTTGAAAAACCAGAGGCTTCGCCCCAAAGGAACGAAGGTAGAATCAAAAAACCAAAAATATACTGAAAATAAGACAAATTACAGTTCGGTGATATTCGAAGATCCGCACATAGGACAGATCAATTCCCAAGAATCGAGGTATTCGTCCTCCCCCTCGGCTTCCCAACGGTGGTCACAATCCTCACAAGCATACGTTACGACGTCTTCGTTGAGGCTATCTGCATCGAATTCGTCATCATCTAAAAAGTCATCTTCCATACCCTTCACACTAAATCACAAAGAAAAAGCCGTGTCAAGTGGGGAGGGCAAAAAAAAATGGGAACAAACGATGGCGATTTACTCCCGGTACGAACCGCACAGAAAGAAGAAATCAAAGGCACCGCTATTTCTATTGGTTTTAGCGCTTGGTTTATCCGTGTTAGGGTTTACCTATAGAAAAGAAATTTATTTTCTTTTTGCAAAAGACCAAAGTGTCAGAGCGGAAAAAACCAAAGAAAAAACAATTGAGCTTTGGAAATCAGGAAATCTAAAAGAAAAAGATATAGAAGATTTCCAATCCATTGCGACAACCTATTCAGAGAAAGATCCAACAGATCCTGTTGCCTTTCATTTGATTGCACGGAGTTTGTTTTGGAACTTATATCGAATTGGAATTTATTTTGACCATGATAGTTTGATTTTGCATTTAGGATCGGAGTTCAAAGACTTTATTGGATCTTCTGTTTTGGCTGATTCCACTTTGGATTCGATATTTTGGAATGCAAGGACTGCCGAGTCTTTTTGTTCCTCCCCATTTTCCGATTGGGAAAATAACAAAGTTTTGTTGTTCCTAGGGGAAACTCACCGCCAAGTCAAACGACCACAAGTTTTGATTAACGAATATGGAAATTTGGATCGTTCTAAACTTTCCCCCGAATTCCAAACCGTTTATATTTGGTTACTCACCTTCAACACGATGTTAGCTGGTGATGCAGGTGGTCTCGATAAACTCATCACCATCACAAAAGATCCAACTTACAAAGCCGGTATCCAATTTACCCCAAGAGAAGAAAATTTTTTACGAGGACTTGGTAAGTTCTATAAAAAAGATTATGTGGGAGCATTGTCTCTACTCAGGCAAGCTAAGTCAAATAACCCAGACCGCATTACAGAAACTTCCATCATTACGGAAGCTACCATCTTTCACTTACAAAATCTTTCGCAAAAAGGAATCGATCTCTTAGAAGAATTTTATCTTTCTTCTGGAAAAAGGAATCCTGAGATTCCTCTCCTTATCGCCAAGATGGTTTCCGAAAAACCAGGAACCAAAACCAAACTAGATTTAACACCGGAAAAAAAAGAATGAAAGTTCTCTGCTTTTCATTTACCGATTCTTTTTCTAAATCTTTCAAAAAACGTCTAATGCCCGTTATTTTGTTAACGGCTTTTACTTCTATTTCTTTTTCAAACTGTGGTTTGTTTTATAAAGGAGTTCCTAAAGCCGGTGAATTTTGTTATGTTTTAGTCAAACCTCCGGAATGTTTATATGTTGATTTTGAATCCAAAAAACTAATTTGGAATGATGTAGAGTATAAATTAGAAGAAAAACTCCGAATGGATTATTTTTTTAAATCCAACGGCGAATTGTTCGAACTTACCGTTTCTACTGTCAATCGAGTAGAGTTAAAAAATCTAACAACTGCAAACTTTAACAAATTTTATATGAGAAAAAAAGATAAGTTTGCAGAAATCCCAGTATCTGGTAGTACAAAACATGAGTAAGACGATTGAGGAAATTCAAAAAGAAATTATAGCAGAGTTTGCTGACCTCACAGACTGGGAAGAAAAGTTCCAATATCTCATTGAGCTAGGTGAAGAACTTCCCCCTTATCCTGATGAAAAACGAACAGAAGAATATATAGTCCCAGGTTGCCAATCCCGAGTTTGGGTTGCACCAAAATTAGAATCAGGACGATTAGAATTTGATGCTGATAGTGATACAGCTCTCACAAAAGGTCTTATCGCCATTTTGATAAGGGTGTTTTCAGGACAATCTCCGAAAGATATAGCGGATGCCTCACTGGGTTTTATAGAAGAAGTAGGTCTTGCTAAGTTTCTTTCCATCTCAAGAAGAAACGGACTCTTCTCTATGGTACAAAAACTAAAGGGATACGCAGAAAAAGCATAAGCATTTTCTTTTTTCCTTTGCAATCTTTTAAGACTCGCATAGAATTCTGAAACGAATCTGAATCAGGAATTCTATGAAACGAAGTTTGATCTTTCTAATCTTATTAACCTTTGTACACTGTGGCAAAGACCTATCCCCTTTTGGTGGCGAACCAGAAATAACTACACTAAAACCCCGATTAAAACCAGAATGGCCAAACCCCCATTGGAAAGTTGTATCTCCAGAATCCGTTGGAGTTTCTTCCGACAAACTAGGATTAGTGGAAGAATACGCTTTCGCAAGAACCGGCGATGAAACTGATCGAAAAGGAAGACGAACCGATGCACTAGTTATTTTAAGAAACGGAAAACTCATTTATGAAAAATATGCGAGAAACTTCTCTGAAGACAAAGTCCATTTAACTTGGTCAGTATCGAAAAGTATCTTACAAACCATGTATGGAATCGCTGTCAAACAAGGTCTTATCAAATTAGACGATCCTGGTTATTATCACTACGAACCACTTAGTCGTGATGAAGCTCATAAAAAAATTACCATTAGACACCTTCTCAATATGTCATCAGGACTTGCGGCAGAGGAAGGATACGAAAGTGGCCCCTTAAAATCTTCTGTGATTGCGATGTTGTATACCAGAGGACGTAAAGACATGGGTGCTTTCTGTGCCAATCTTCCTCTTCGTGCAGAGCCAGGAACTCAAGTATACTATTCTAGTTGCGATACCAATATCCTTTCCGCTATTCTTAAAAAAGTTTATGGAGTTGAAGAATACGATAAACTTCCCTTTGAAAAAATCTTCAAACCTCTTGGGATCACAAATGTAACCTTCGAAAGAGATGGTTCTGGAACTTACGTTGGTTCTTCCTATCTTTATATGAGCGCCAAAGACTTAGCAAAAATTGGATACTTATATTTGAATGATGGAGTTTGGAACGGTGAACGTTTGTTACCTGAAGGATGGGTTCAGTTCACAAGAACTCCTGCGCCTGGATATAAAACTACACCTTATTCCGAAGATTTAGACCAAGATAATTATACAGCGCACTGGTATGCCAATACAGGTGTTCCTGAAAGAGGAATTCACGAACCTTGGCCCGATGCACCCAAAGATACCTTTGCGGGTATTGGTCATTGGGGACAAATGTTGTATGTAATTCCAAGCCTTGATTTAATCATTGTTCGGTTTGGAGATGATCGCGAAAAAGCTTTCATCAAAAATGATTTTTTAAAATTAGTGAAAGAGTCTGTAATTAGGTAACCCTATGAAAAGAAAAATTTCTGTAATACTTTCTTTGTTATTTCTATTTATCTTGTTTTGGGCACAATGGAATTGGAAACATCTATCCAGTTTTCCATCCATCATATCTAGTTTTTATTCGAAAGAATATTGTAGCTGTTACTTTGTGATGCAACTTTCCGAAGAACAATGCCATAACTTTGCTCGGCAATGGGTTCCCATTAGTGAATTCAAACTCGACAAAGAAAATATGTCAGTAACTGTTAAGGGACTTGGACGAACCAATACAGCCAAATATCTTTCGAAAGAATATGGTTGTACTCTTGTGACTGATTAAACTCAATACTAACGGTAGTATCTAATTCCAGGAAAAATGAAGTTAATTCCAAAGATAAGTCCTTTGGCTTTGACTTCTTCTGGGACGGGGCCAAAATTTTGGCCTCGGATAGAATCCATACAGGCTTGATCCACAACAACCTGGCCTTGTGAAGTCACAAGTCTTACATCCAACACTTGGCCTTGTTCGCTTAACATAAATAAAACTTTAGTTTCGCCTTCTTTAATTCCTTCTCTTGCTACAACACCTGCCATATCTCGGTATGCATAGTTTCCACCACCAGGAGGGGCAAAAGATTCTTCAATTCGTTTCAACATGTTTTTGAAATAATAATAACCTGCTAATTGTTTGGTGGGAATTGTCAGAGCTTTAGCCCCATCCCATCGAAATAAAAAGTCTTGTTGGAACCGATAGTTAAAAGGAATTTTTGTCATTTGCCCAGAACTTGCAGATTGGTTCGGACTTTCTTCGGAATTAGAATTGGTTTTTGGATCGGCTTTAAAAATTCCTACTTCAAAAAGTTCTTCTTCCTTAGATTGTTCTGATTTGGGTTGGGCTTTGCTTGGAGTGGAAGCAGAACTTCCCATAATGAATTCACGAAATTGTGTGAGAGTATGAAATCCTTGTTTTTCCGTGAGGCCACCGCCACCCGACGAATCTTTGTTAGAGAGAGCTTTGTACTCGTCTTTTTTATCTGGATTGATGAACTGCTGTTCCACAAGAACTTCGTAAATTTTTTCTTGTTCTTTTGGCCCTAACATTTCGGAAGCTTGTTCCTCTGCTAACATCTTCCAAAGCATATTCCTTGTGATGAGGTGTGCGAGTACAAGTGAGGTTATGAGTATAACAAAGGTGAAAGCAAAGAAAAGTCTGCGTTCCCCTTCTTCTTTTTCAGGTAACCGGAAATCAAAAGAGAGTTGGGCCATTTTCGCGATTTTCCCCGATATTTCCAGTATACACAATTCCCAAATGTTCGTAAGCTTTTTTCGTTGCCACCCTACCTTGGGGTGTCCGGTCAATGAGACCCACTCGAACGAGAAACGGTTCGTAAGTATCTTCCAAAGTACGCTCTTCTTCTCCGAGCACTACAGCGATGGGTTTAATTCCCACAGGCCCACCACCGTAACGGTTGATGAGGATGTCTAAAATTTGACGGTCCACGACATCGAGTCCTAAATGATCCACACCCATCCTATCAAAAGCAAACCGGCATGTTGCTAAACTAACAGAGGTTTCATTTCTCACTTCTGCAAAATCCCGTACTCGTTTGAGGAGATGGTTGGCAATCCTTGGAGTTTTGCGGCTCCGTTTTCCAATCTCCAAGGCAACCCCTTCCCCAAGAGAAACACCGAGAAGTTTTGCGGAACGATCCACGATGATTTGCATTTCCCCATCAGTGTAAAAATCAAGTTTCAGATGGATTCCAAACCTTGTCTTCAAAGGTTCACTGACAAGACCAGAACGAGTCGTGGCACCGACGAGCGTAAAGGGCTGGAGTTGGATCTGGAGGGCATTGGCAGTCACTCCTTCCCCCACCACAAGATCCACAAAGAAGTTCTCCATCGCTGGATACAGTAACTCTTCTTGTTTTTTGATAAAGCCGTGGATTTCGTCGATAAAAAGGACTTCGTTGGTTTTGAGTAAGGTTAAGAACCGAACTAGATCTGCACCCTTGGAGATGGCAGGAGCCGAAGTGGGTGTGAATGCCACGGCAAGTTCATTGGCTATGATATTGGCAAGTGTGGTTTTACCAAGGCCAGGAGGGCCGGAAATTAAAACGTGGTCCAGGGGACTCTTTCGTTTCCGAGCCGCCTCCACATAAACCGAGAGATTGGCTAAAACCTCTTTTTGTCCTATAAATTCGGATAATTTGGTAGGGCGAAGGCTAGGTTCATCTTCGCCCGGTTGTATCCAATCTTCTCTTAAACTCACCTCAATTGGGTTTCTGCTCTGGAGTGATGGAAGTCAAGATTTCATTTTTATTTCGAATGATTTTTATCTCAATTCGCTTCCCAATCTTTGAAGATCTGACAAAACCAATGAGTTCTTCTGGTGTTTGGATTTCTTTTCCACCCATCTCCACAATCACATCAAAAAGTTTTAATCCGGCTTTGTCTGCTGGAGACCCTTTGATGATCTGGCGAACAATGGCGCCTTTTGTGTCTTTGAGTTTGAGTTGGTCCACATCTTCTTCATTGACGGCATCGAGACCAACGCCAATCCAAGGGCGAGTGACTTTCCCATTGGTTTTAATTTCTTCAGCAACCCTACGCGCTTCGTTGATCGGAATGGTAAATCCGATCCCCACGGACCCACCCGATTGAGAAGCAATCATACGATTGATTCCAATCACTTCGCCTCGGATGTTGAGAAGTGGACCTCCACTATTTCCTTGGTTGATGGCAGCATCTGTTTGGATATAAGACAAACCAGAGGAATCGATTCCTCCTCTTTGCACCGCGGAAACAACTCCCACAGTAAATGAATGTTCAAATCCAAGTGGAGCCCCAATGGCGATGGCCCAGTTTCCTACTTTGACTTTATTGGAATCTGCAAGGACAATGGGACGAAGAGATCCCTTGGGCGCATCTATCTTAAGTAAGGCGATATCCATTGTTTCATCAGAGCCAATCAGTTTTGCTTCATAGGTTTTTTGATTTTTAAACTTCACTGTGAGTTTATCCATGTCTTTGATCACATGGTGGTTGGTCATAATATAACCTTCTTCGTTCAGAACAATCCCCGAACCAAGTCCCGTTTGTTTTTGTTTCATCACACGACCTGATCCACCACCAGGGCGTCCAAAAAAATGATCAAAATAAGGATCACCCGAAAATGGATGTTGTTGGATATTGACGGTTCTCTCTGTGGCAATCGAAACCACACTCGGAGATACTTTATCAAAAACTTCTTGGAAGGCATCTTCCAATGCCACAGCTTGCGTTTGGGCTGGGGATAATTTTTCACCACCATCTGCTTTCAATTGCAGAGGATTTTCGGAGGAATTTCCGCAAGTCAGAATGGGAGACAAAAATGTTCCCAAAAGTAAAAAACTAAAAGCAACTGCTAAGTAACGTAAAGGATTCGTTTTTTTTAAAGTCATAGACAATTAACACTCTCTCCTACTATATGAGACCCCAAAAGTTCCAGGAAAGTTCTCATTTCTTGGAATCGTTTTTTTACAAAAAAACTTGAACATTTTGTACCAAGGTGCACTAGTCTTTTTATGGCAAAACGAGTATTTATCCCTCTCTGTCCAGGCTTCGAAGAAATGGAAGCCATCATTATGATTGATGTTTTGAGAAGAGGAAATGTCGAAGTGGTTACTGCTGGAAAATCCAAAGAACCAATCCTTGCGGCAAGAAAGACTCTCCACTTGGCTGACCAAACTTTTTCAGAAATCGTGCCAAACGAATTCGATGCCATCCTTCTTCCTGGTGGATTGGAAGGAACCAAACAACTCATGAAAGATCCGGAAATTAGTTCTATTCTAAAATCGTTTCAGGTTACTAAGAAAATGATCGGTGCCATTTGTGCCGCTCCGAATGTCCTTCGCCACTTAGACATCATTACAGGAGAAGATTTATACACGGCATTCCCCTCTGCAGACGATTTGGCAAAAGGAAAAGGCGGAATGTATACAGGGAAAAGGATCGAATCACATAACAATATTCATACGAGTATCGGCCCTGGTTCTGCATTTGAATTTTCTTTGTATATTCTTGAGAAACTAGAAGGAAAAGAGATAATGGAAAAAGTTAAGGCTGGTTTGCAACTCCCGTAAGATGAAAATTAATTCCATAACTAGGAAAAAAATAAAATCTTAGTTAGTCGGTGGACTCTCGTTCCTCTACAAGAGAAAGAACCGCTTTCTCCTCCGAATCAAATACCTCTAAATGACTTTCCATTCCTGTAAGTTTAAATACTTTTGCCACTGATCCATGAACGCTGCATACCTTTAGATTTCCGTGGTATTTTTTTAGTTTGTACATGGCAGTCACCAAAGTCCCAATTCCGGAACTATCCATAAAGGGAACCTTTTCCAAGTTCACAACAATTTCATATTGGTGTTTACGTATTTTTTCATCCAGAATGTCTTTCAATTCTTTTGCATTGTACAAATCAACCTCACCCTCAATGGATATGATCGCGACTTGATTGGATGACTTCTCGTGGATGACCATTTGCAATTAGTTTGCACCCCAAAAGGAAATGAAAAGACAAAAATTACATTCGAAATACACCAAAAGGTTTTCTTTCTTCTTTCCTTCTGCTGAGAATTGACAATGCCCTTCCCAAAACTTTCCTTGTCTCGGCAGGATCAATGATCCCGTCATCCCAAAGGCGTGCGGAACTATACACTGCTGAAGACTTCTTTTCATAGTCTTCTAAAATTGGTTTTTTAAAAATGGATTCTTCCTCTGGTTGGATGGGTTCTCCGGCGGCTTCCTTTTGGTCTTTTTTGACTGTCCAAAGTACATTGGCTGCTTGTTCTCCACCCATCACCGAAATCCGCGCGTTAGGCCACATCCATAAAAATTCAGGAGCAAAGGCTCGACCACACATTCCGTAATTTCCGGCACCATATGAACCACCAGTAACAATTGTTAGCTTCGGAACAGTAGTAGTGGAAACAGCGTTGACCATCTTAGCACCGTCACGGGCAATTCCGTTATTTTCGTATTTTTTTCCCACCATAAACCCTGTTATGTTTTGAAGGAATAAAAGTGGAATTCTTCTTTGATCACAAAGTTCAATAAAATGAGATGCTTTAAGCGCTGATTCTGAAAAAAGAACTCCGTGGTTTGCAATGATACCAACGGGATATCCATATACTTCGGCAAACCCAGTTACAATGGTTGTAGCATATAGTTTTTTGAATTCATGAAATCTGGATCCATCCACAATCCTTGCAATGATTTCTCTTGGATCATAAGACTTTTTTGAATCTCTTTCAATGATCCCGTATATTTCTTCTATGGGATAAAGAGGCTCTTCCGTTTCTTTTGGTTGTGATTCTTTTTTAGAATTTAGGTTTTTAATGATAGAACGAGTGATTTCCAAAGCATGAAAGTCGTCTTCTGCATAATGGTCTGTTACACCAGATATACGACAATGTACATCTGCCCCACCTAACTCTTCACCTGTGACAACTTCACCTGTTGCTGCCTTCACTAGTGGTGGTCCCCCAAGAAAAATCGTCCCATTCCCTTTAACAATCACAGACTCGTCAGACATGGCAGGAATATAGGCTCCACCTGCCGTACAAGACCCCATAACGACCGCTATCTGAGAAATTCCTTTAGCACTCATCCTTGCTTGGTTGAAAAAAATACGACCAAAGTGGTCTTTATCTGGAAACACTTCGTCTTGCATGGGTAAAAAAGCCCCGCCAGAATCTACTAAATAAATACAAGGAAGGGAATTGTTCTCAGCAATTTCCTGAGCGCGAACATGTTTTTTTACTGTGAGAGGATAATAAGTTCCGCCTTTAACCGTTGCATCATTGGCAACGATCATACAGTCCACACCTTCTACCTTACCAATGCCAGTGATGATTCCGGCAGAAGGAACTGGATCAGAATAAACTCCTTCCCCGGCAAGACCACAAATCTCCATAAACTCGGTTCCTGAATCAATAAGTTCAGCAATCCTTTCTCTTGCCGTTAGTTTTCCGCGAGACTTATGTTTTTCGAGAGCTTTCTTCCCGCCACCTAACTTCACGTCATCGATAATTTTGCGAATAGGAACTATGGTTTCTAAATATGCAGTACGGTTTGACACAAATTCTGAAGATTGCGGGTTTGTCTTGGAGATGATTCGTTCCATATTAATCCTTATTCTGTTTGTTAAAATGAAAGGTTTTTGTTTTTTTATGTGAGAAGGAATCTACAAAGTAATGGAGTTTTTCAAAAATCACTTCAGGACATTCTTCCATAGGAAGGTGTTTCGCTGGCAAAAAAACAAGACTACTTGTTCTAAGTGTTTCTTTCATGTATTCAGTTTGGTTTGGAGAAATTCGGAAATCTTCTTCCCCAATATAAATTTGGCGTAAACCTACAAAATTTTTTGCACCTTCTTCTATCTCACGAAGAGCGTGTGTCGAACGATCTACGTTACGAACAAATTCCAAAGTGTTTTTGCGCGTTTTTCCCTCAAATAACAAGTGATACATGGTTTTTTCCCATTCATAAGTCAGCTGATGAGCCTTATTCACAAGAAACAATTTATAAATTAACCGAAGCAGCGGTGGACGAAACAAAAAGGATAACACTTCGCCTAGCAGGGGTAAACGTAAAAAATGAAGTGGGAAATAAAAACGAAACTTTGGCAAATTCATAAATCCACCTAAAATGGATAAAGACTTATATTGATTTGCATGTTCTTTAAAGGTAAAACAGAGAATAGGAAGTGCATAATCAAAAGCCACAACATGAACCTTTTTGTCACCAACTACCTTTTCCAAAAATGGAGCCAAATAATGAGCTTGGAGACGATGTGATAGAGGCCCGTCCGGTCTTGCACTAAATCCAGTACCTAAAAAATCGAGTGCAATCACCCGGTAATGTGTGGATAACAAATTCACCAATTTACGGTAGTTATATGAAGTAGTTAGAAAACCAGGCAAAAGAAGAATCGTCTCTTCCCCTTTCCCTTCATCCAAATAAAAAAAACGTAAGTCATCAATTTCTACTGTTTTTCCAGAATTGATATGTTCTAACAAACTGGGTGTCATGTTCACTCCGTAAGACTTCCGTATAATTTTCTTAAATACTCTTCTTCAAATTCAAAAAGATTCATACCACGACGTGCCATGATTTTTTTTGTATCAAAAAGAAATTCTTCTAAGCGGTAACGTCCGCCGTGTTTTATCCAAGTAAAAGCAGAAACGTAACCTTGTATTCTAGATTCAACAATGTTACTAGCAATATCAAATACGGTTCCTGTATTCGACATCACTCCAATAGCAAGTTTTGTAAAAGGTCCTATCAAAGATCCAAACTTAATGGTTCCAGTATTGACTACCGAATCACCGATCTTTAATTTCACAATTCCATAATTATTTTTTAAATCACTCGTCGTAGACAAAGCACCAAGATTTACCCATGTAGAAACAAAACTATGTCCGAGGAAACCTTCATGGTGTTTGTTGGTATAATCAAGTAAAATCGAATTTTCTACTTCTCCACCAATGCGACACTGATTTCCAATGAGGCAGCCACCAGTAATACGAGCATTGTCAATTTGAGTATTTTTTCCAACAAAGAGTGGGCCCTCTAAAAAACTAAACGATGAAATTTTGGCTCCGTCTTCTATTAAGATAGGTCCATGAGTTGTATCAAAAACAACACCAGGATAGATGGTAGCTCCAGGATGGATATAAAGATGTTTATCCTTTCCTACAATATGAAACCCTGCTTGTTTTGCTTTATACTTTTGGCGAAATCGCTTCCAATCTTTTTCTAAATTGAGAGTGTCCTCAATGATAGAAGTGACTGTACCCAAAAGTTCCCAAGGTAAATAAGAATCAGAACTATAAATTGAATCGTATGTATCAAGGTTGGCTGGTAAAATATGAGGGTATCTTTGAAAAATTAATTTCTCAAAGAACGGATTTGGTCCTTTATAAAAAATCTTAGCTCCCGGATATTTGCGCTCTAGTTTTTCAAGTAAACTGACACCACCAAGATTCCATTCAAAAAAAGAATGAAATCTCGATAGAGGCTCAAGAGACGGGTTTCTTTTCGAATCGTCAAATAAGAGATTCACTGTTTACTCCACAGTTACAGATTTTGCTAAATTCCTTGGCTGATCCACATTACATCCCCTAAGGATTGCTATATGGTAAGATAATAACTGCAAAGGAATGACAGCAAGCAGCGGCACTAATGCATCTGCTGTTTTTGGAATTTCAAACGTAAAATCTGACATTGATTTTATATCCGTATCCCCTTCCGTTACAATGGCAATCACCTTTCCTTTTCTTGCTTTGACTTCCTGGATATTGGAAATCACTTTTTCATAAGAACCATCTTTTGTTGCGATAAACACTACAGGCATATCTTCATCAATTAGTGCGATTGGTCCATGTTTCATTTCTGCCGCAGGATAACCTTCCGCATGAATGTAGGAAATTTCTTTTAATTTTAATGCACCTTCGAGAGCTACAGGAAAATTGAACCCACGCCCCAAATAAAGGAAGTTAGATGCACGGTAAAAATGTTCCGAAATATTACGGATGTCATCGTCTTTAGTTAAAATTTTTGAAACTTTATCTGGAATCGAATCCAATTCCAAAAGTAATGTTTGGTAATCGGATAACGATATAGAACCTTTTTTTAATCCTAAATATAAAGCCATCATCGTAAGAATCGTTACTTGGGAGGTGAATGCCTTTGTAGAAGCCACTCCAATCTCTGGACCGGCATGGAGGTAAGCACCTGCATGAGAAGCACGCGCGATAGAAGAACCCACTACGTTACAAACTCCAAAGATAAGGGCACCTTTCGACTTTGCCAGTTCAATCGCGGCAAGTGTATCCGCAGTTTCACCAGATTGAGAAACTGCAATGACAACATCCCTTTCCGTAACTATTGGGTTACGGTAACGAAACTCGGATGCGTATTCTACTTCTGTAGGAATCCGAGCAAGGTCTTCAAATAGATACTCACCAATAAGGCCTGCATGCCAAGAAGTTCCACAACCAACAAGGATCAAACGATCTGCATTTAAAAAACGATTCAAGTATTGATCAATGCCACTTAGGAATAAATGATGTTCCCGAGACACGAGTCGACCTCGCATAGCATCACGCACAGACTTGGGTTGCTCAAAGATTTCTTTTAACATAAAGTGTGGATATCCACCCTTTTCTATGTCTTCCAAATCCAACTCTAGTTTTTGAATGAACGGAGTTTTAGTTACGTTTTCTAAGTTTTTTACCACAAGACTTCCGTCTTTAATGATAGCCATCTCTTGGTCATTTAGATAAGTTACGTTGTTCGTATATTCTATGATAGGTGTGGCATCAGAAGCAACAAAGTATTCATCTTCACCGATTCCGATCACAAGAGGAGAACCTTTTCTAGCCGCAATCATAGTTCTTTCGTTATCTTTAGAAAGGATCACAATCGCATAGGCACCGACAACCTCATTCAAAGCCAGACGAACTGCTTCTTCAATAGGACAATTGTTTTGTTTTTTAATTTCTTCAATTAAATGGATTAGAACTTCGGAATCTGTATCAGATTTAAACTTATGCCCGTTGCCTTCTAATTCTTTTTTGATAGAACCGTAATTTTCAATAATTCCATTATGAATGATGGCTAGTTTTCCATCAGAACTTGTATGCGGGTGAGCATTTTTATCGTTGGGTTCTCCATGAGTAGCCCAACGTGTATGGCCAATTCCCAAGGTCGCAAGGAGTGTTCTGTCACCAATTTCTTTTTCTAAATCAGCGACTTTTCCTTTCTTTTTTACAATCTCAAGACCGCCATTTAACAATGCTACACCGGCACTATCATAACCACGGTACTCTAGTCGTTTGAGACCTTTGATGATGAGAGGGAGCGCCTCTCTTTTTCCTAAATAACCTACGATTCCACACATTGTTTTACCCTCTTTAAGGTAGTTTCCAAATCAGATTTGGATTTAGTTTCAGTAATAACTCGAAAAATTGGTTCTGTATTCGAAGGACGTATATGAATCCAAGAATCCGATACATACATCCAAAGTCCGTCTTTCTCAGAAATCACTTTCGGAGAAAATTCAGACTGAAATTTTTCATAAAGACTTTCTAATGACATACCCTTTGCCAAAGGAAAAGATTGTTTGTCCATATAAAGCAAAGGCAACTCATCGAGGAGAACATCCAATGTTTTCCCAGTTTCTGCCATCAAATTTAGGATATGTGCAATACCGGACAAAGTGTCCCGACCAAAAGAGGGAATCGTTGGATCAATCACGCCACCGTTCCCTTCTCCACCGAACACTGCTTTGGTTTTAAGCATCTCTTCCACTACGTTTGCTTCTCCAACTTTACTGCGAATGACTTCGGCTCCAAATCGTGATCCTACTTCTTCGTTTAAAAAAGAAGTAGATAAGTTCACCACAACCTTTGACTTTTTTTTGACAGTGGATAAAACATTCATGAGTGCTAGTGGCAAAGTAAATTCTTCCGAGACAGCACCTCTTTTAGGTGAAAATAAAACTAATCTGTCTGCATCTGGATCTAATGCAAAACCGATGTCTGCTTTGGATTTTTTGAAATAAGGTTCTACCGATTTTAAAGCAGCGGCAGTTGGTTCTGGTGGTCTTGGAAAAGTACCATTTGGGTTACAATTATGCGCCACAACTTTGCAACCTAACATCTGTAAAAATTTTGGCACTACATAAGAGCCAGCACCACCTACGGCGTCCACAAATACAGTAAATTTTTTCTTTTTGATTTTGGCTACATTCACTCGTTTTAAAACAGAAGATAAATGTAGATCAATATAATCTTCACCAGAATCGATATAACCTTTTGGGAAAATTTGTTCTTTGGGATAAGTTCCATTTTGAATGATGGATAAAAGTTTTTTATTTTCCTCGGCAGAAAAGAAAAAACCTTTTTTAGAAATGAATTTAAATGCATTCCAATCCATAGGATTGTGTGAAGCGGATATCATTATTCCGCCATTTGCCCGGGAAAGATTCACAACCGCTTTTGTAGTCGGTGTTGGAACCAAACCTAATGTTAAAACTGAATTCCCGGAAGCTAACAATGCAGATGTGAGAAGTGATTCTAAATAAGGGCCACTTGGTCTTGAGTCCCGTCCAATAACAGCCGTTCCGCCATTCATCATAGAAGCAAAAGACTTTGAAAATGCCAGTGCTTCGTCTAAGCCAAACCCTTGTCCAATTTTACCCCGAACACCGGAAATAGAAATCATCAGGGAGGACAGATCATACTCTTTCGTAAATCGCATACAATACTATCAAAGCTCGCGGATTCCCACTGCAAGTCTATCTTTTTGCTTTTTGGAATGTGTCAACGAAGTGGAATAAAAATGAAGATTGAAGAAAAACGGTTTGGGCGATGACAGGATTGAACTGCCGACCCGCTGCTTGTAAGGCAGCTGCTCTCCCAGCTGAGCTAATCGCCCGTTGTAATGACCAGTAAACCGGAGTTGTGATTTTTGTAAATAAGATTTAGAAATAAAAAAGGCCACCATCGGTGGCCTCATTCCTTCTAGCTAAAAGCGATTGTTAGGCGGCTTTTGTCTCGATGGAGTTAATACGAAGAGCCATACGAGATTTTTTACGATCCGCATTTTTCTTATGGATCAGTTTTGTTTTAGCAGCTCTGTCCAACTTGGAAGAAAGTTTAGAAAATACTGTAAGTGCTTCTGTTTTGTTTCCAGATTTAATAGCTTTGAGAAGAAGGCGTGCGTATGTGCGCAATTCAGTGCGATCTTCACCATTTCGCTCTTTTCTACGAGCGGTTCTACGAATGTCTTTTTTAGATGATCTTAAATTAGCCAAGGAATGTCCCCTACGAGGAATTTTTACTTATCTTTTGAGTACCACTCTGCCGGTCAAGGCGAAAGAGAAAAAAATAAGAACCAATTTTACCCTTACAGGACCCAAATCCCTAGGAGAAACCTATGTTCCCCATTCTCATTTGGATCGATTCGGAACTCTATGAAATCCTAAAACAAAGGCATTTGGATTTGGGCCTTGTCACAAAAATGGCTATATTATCGCTAAAAGTAGAGGGAATGGAACCGGGAACCTTTGAAAAAGGCGAATCTGGTCATTACGAACGTATGGAACTCAGCCGGTATGATTTTTTTACTTTAAGTTTAATTTCTAGGGAGAAGGAAGTTGACCCGAACCTATTACTCTCGTATGCTTTCACAGAAGCTTTGTTGGAAATTTTGCGACTGTGACTCCTGAAAAATCAAAATATCATTATATCAAAATTGAGTCCATTTCAGACATCGATCCTATAAAATTATCAATTTCCCAAATCCAACAAAGATATATCGATAAAGATAACAATCGCTATGCGCTACGTTTCAACAAAGACACACGTAGAATCGAGATTTTAAAACTCATCGGCAATCATTTTGAAGTAATTCCACATACTTCTTCTCCCCATTCTCATTCAACCGATGTTTCCAAACCTTCTCCGAACCAAAGTACTTCTGCGGCGAGTCATCCTACGACACAAATTTCTGAAGGCTTAAAATCGAATCCAATCTTAGGAAAGTTAGTTAGTTCTCAATCACAAACACAGGCAAGTCCCACTGAAAAAAATTCAGAAGCTCCAAGCGAAAAAACAGGATTACCTTCTGAAGAAAATTTAATGAGAGAAGATGTGGATTTGAATATTTTCGAAGGAGAGGAACCACCTCCCGTTCAGGAAACTTTCTCCCATGCGGGTTTACTCAATACTCCGGATTTACCAACCCCTGAAGAACCGGAAGAAAAAACGATCCCGGAACCAAATGTGGCATTGGGAGAAGAGTCAAACGACAAAACCGCTTTCCAACAAATAGAAGATTTCATCAAATTATTAACTACCTATCGAGAAAGGGTCACTGCCATCATTCGGAACTTACAATCCTCAAGAATTTTTGAACTTACTGGAGATCCTTCAGAAAATAAAAATATTGTTGGGAACTTTGCTCGTGAAATGGAAGCACAAGTTTTCGAAGCCATTGACAAAATGGTGGATCTTCACAAAGAAATGACATCATATCCTCGTCCTATTACGTATTATATCTCCAAAGCACCTGCAGAAAAAAGAGAAGAAATGAAATTTATTGAATCGGATAAAGAAAAATTAAACAGACTTCATCTGTTTGAAATGCAAAGACTTTCCGATACAATAGTTAAAGACTTCAAAAAACTTAGTTTGCAATTATTGAATATTTTAAATCTGAAAAATGACATTCAGGTCAAACAATTACAATATGCAAATCAGTTGATGTATGTTGATGCTAAAAACGCATCCCTTTATTTTGCGCAAGATTTGGATAAAACCATACTTGATATAGAGAACTGGAAACAATCGAAATGAAAGAACTGTCGGAAGCAGAAACAAAAGCAATATTAGAAAAAATCAGATCAGAATATAAAGAACATGGGAAACTAAATCCAAAAGCCTTCGACCAATCAGGGTTTGAACAAAGATATTTACAAATACTCAAACTCCGTGGCAACATCACGAAATTTTTAACGGAAGAAGTAACATTCCTCGAACAATTAAAATCAAAGTTCCAAGAACTAGCTGCGAAAAAAGAAGCAGCCAAAGCACAAACTTTAAATCGAATCATGGATGAATCTATTGAAAAGTTGGCAAATTACAAGAAGGTGGATTTCCATCCTCTCGCCAAAGTAGAAACACGTTATTTTTACGGAGCGATGTTGGATTTTACAGAAACAGAACTTCCTGTTCTTATTTATATCTTTAAAGGAACTCCCGAATATTCTTTTTTACAAGATGCAGTTTTACAAGTGGAACGAATTGGAATGACAAGACGTGGCCTACCTTCCATGAAAATGCAAGAGTTCATTAAAACCTTACTCGATGCTAATGGGAACAATATCGTCATAGAAAAAGCTTCCCAAAATCTTTTGAAAGACGGATGTATTGCCTTAAAAAATATCATCGTCGCGGTGCAGGACCTAGTTTCTAAAAACAGAATCAATCCCGATCTAATTGTCCTAGTAAATGAAAAGGAATATCCGAATGCGCATAATAACTTTGGCGGTAAAAAATTTGGAGAAAGCCTCACTCGAATTACTGAACGCTGCAAACAAATCATACAAGATTTTCGAATGAATGCGTTGATGAATATGGAAGGTTAATTCTAATGTGCCATCATGGACCCAATTCTACTCGGTGTCGCAGACACCATCGAATCTGAATTTGATTCGGAAGTTTATAAAAATTTCTCTCCTTTAGAAAAATACCACTCCTTACTGTTTCGTTCTGTAGACAAACTCTTTGGTTTTCTAGGAACGGATCGCGCAAAAATTGCACCTTATTTAACTGATTTTGTTTCTATCGAAGCCCAGTCTCTTGGCCGAGAAGGGTATGGATTTACCGTTAAGGACGCTAACGATATGGGGTTTGGTGGGCTTGCTTGCCATACAGTGGATTTGGGTGGGGCTAGTGTCGGCGGAGCCATTGCCGAGGCACACACCATCGTCAAAGCAAATCCTTATGCAGTTGTCCTTGTGGCGGCCGCCGATGTTCCCAAATCAGTATTCAAACAAGTATCAGACTTAAAACGACTTACTGCCACAGTTTGCCATAAAGATTGGGAAATGCCTTACGGAGCCACGCTGATTGGTCTTTATTCTTTGTTATGTGAAAGAATGATGTTTGATACGGGTGTGACTAGTGAAGATTTGGAAGAAATCACAAAATACTTCCGGACTTTGGCTGAATCCAATCCACGAGCTTTCCAATTCCAAAAACCACTGACCGAAAAACAATTAAAGAAACCTCTTTCGGGAGTTTACAGTACACCGATGATCGCTATTGTCACCGATCATGGATTTGCCACTCTTATCACTTCTGATTTCATGAAACAGAAGTTAATTGAAAATAATATCATCAAAAAAGATGCCGAACATATTTACTTAGCAGGTTCTGGCCATAGCGCTCATGCAGAATACTTCATCCAAAAAAAGGATTTAAAAAGTCCTGCCGCTCTTGCTTGTGAAAGAGCGGTCGCTTCTTCTGGATTCAACCGATCCGATATTGAATATGCTTGGATTTACGATTGTTTTACAGGAATGATCATCCATGAAGCAGGATTGTATTTTGGAGTTTCGCCCAAAGAAACTGCAACCGCCCTGAGAAGTGGAAAAATTTCTAATGGAACAAAAGAGATTCCGATCAATCTGGGTGGAGGAATTTTAAACTACCAAGCGGCGATGGCTCTTTCTGGAGCCACAGGTCTTATTGATATTGCGAGCCAATATGGTCTTGCCGTTGATCCGATTCCAGAAAAACTAAAAGAAATACCTAACGTAAGTTTACTGGGAGGAAATGGTGGGATTGATAGTATCAATTCGGTGGTTTTATTTTCTAAAGAAAAACCAAAACCACAGAGAGAACCTTTAGCTTTAAAACCTCTGGAAGTCAATGTTCCAAACCCCAAAGTGGGAGAAAAGGCATCCATCCTTACCGTTAGCACTATCTATTTCAATCCAGGTGGAGAGAAAAAACCACCTTATCTCATTGTATGTTCCACTAAAGAGAATGGAGAGATGGTTCTTACCAATCTATATGGGAAGGACGGGAAAGAAATTCTATCCAAAGAAGGATTGGAACTTGGAAAATCTAAAGTAGAATTTCAGGAGATCGAAGGAAAAATCCAAGCGGTTCTTTTGGACTAATATTGATATGAAAGGCCAAGGATTAATACCTTGAGCCTTTCAGACAACTATCACCTAACTATACTAAAACTGTTTTAGAAACCGTAAATTCCCTGATTGGAAATATCGGATGTCGTGAATTCCATAACGCATCATGACAAGACGGTCTAGGCCGAGACCAAAGGCAAATCCAGTCCATTTTTTAGAGTCGAGTCCTGCCGCTTCCAAAACATTGGGATGCACAAGCCCACAAGGAAGTAATTCCAACCAACCAGAATGTTTGCAAACACTGCAACCATCCCCACCACAAACTAAACAGTTGATATCGAGTTCAAAACCTGGTTCCACAAACGGGAAGTAACCGGGGCGAAGTCTTGTTTTAATTTCTTTACGAAAAACACGAGAAAGAAGTGTTTCCATTGTATAAATCAAATGAGCGACCGAAATATTTTCTCCAACTACCATACCTTCCACTTGGTAAAAAGTATTTTCATGAGATGCATCTACTTCTTCATACCGAAACACACGACCAGGGGCAATGATCCGAAAAGGAGGTTTTAGTTTGCGAAGGGCGCGAACTTGGATTGCGGAAGTATGGGTTCTAAGTAAGTTTCCATCGGCCGTATAAAACGTATCTTGCATATCTCGGGCAGGATGGTCTTCGGTAAAATTCAGAGCACCAAAATTGTTTTCATCGGTTTCTACTTCGGGTCCATCCATCACAGAAAAACCCATAGAGGTAAAAATATCTTCGATTTCATATTGGATTTGAGAAATAGGATGAAGGCTCCCTCTTTCTTTGTTTGCCAATGGTCGTAAACTATCAAAGAATTCTTGGCTGAGTTGGTTTTCATAAAAACTTTCTTTTAAAGAATTTCTTTTGGTTTCCACAAAACTTTCGAGTCGGCTTTGCGCTTCGTTGGCCTGTTTCCCCACTGTTTTTTTCTCTTCTACAGATAATGAAGCAAGGCCTTTTAATACAGAAGTGAGTTTTCCTTTTTTACCAATGAATTGGTTTTTAAGAGAATCCAAATCTTGTTCGGATGTGGCAGAAGATAAAACAGATTCCGCTTCTTTGACTAAGGCTTCGATTTCTTGGGATAGGCTCATACAGATTCTCGTAATTCGATTAATGATTTTAATTCAGGATAAATTCCTCCAAAAGCCCCATTCGACATCGCAAGGATGATTACTTTTTCCTTTTGGAACTTTGGAAGAATCTTTTTTAAATGGGCAGGTATTTCTTTTGGGTCTTTCGCATACAAAGCTTCTTTCTTTGTATTCTTTGCGATGTCTTTTACTAATTTTTTGACATTCAATCGAAGGGATTTGTTTACTTTATCTACTTGGTAGACTTCAGTAACAATACTCACATCACTTCCTTTAAAACATTTGGCAAAATCGTCTTGAAATATATTTCTATGCGAAGTAGCACTTCTTGGTTCGAAAAGGGAAATGATTTTGTATCCAGGGTAAGCCTCTTTGTGAGCCTTTATGGTTTCTTGAATGGCCACGGGATGGTGGGCAAAATCTTCCACAAGCAAGCTTTTATCAGAAACAAATAGATTTTCTTGTCTTCGTTTGACACCGGGGAATGATTCCACTGCTTCTAATATTTCTTTTCTTTTTTGCGGAGCAATTTCTAGACAAATTCGAACCGCAACTTCCACATTGCGAAAATTATGTGATCCAATCAAGTTTGGCTTTAATTTGGTTTTCGTCCTTATCTCAGACAAAATGCCTTTTTCATATTTAAAAATGGAATTTTTATCCCCTAATTCAAAAGATTCCACAGGTGCATGTTTGTAATCTTTGGTGATCTCCACTAGATTCCGAGAACCTTTCCAATAGAATACTTTACCACGCCCAGGAACTAAATTTAACAGACGTTTGAACATAGTTTTAATGGCACCAAGATCGGCAAAAATATCCGCATGATCAAAGTCGAGAGCATTCATTGCTAAATAATATGGTCTGTAATGTAAAAATTTAGAACTTTTGTCAAAGAAAGCGGAATCGTATTCATCCCCTTCAATGACAAAATAATCTCCTTCTCCAAGAGCAAATCCAGGGAATCCATCTTTACGAATCCCACCAACAAAAAGGCCGGGTTTCAGACCAATGGATTCTAAAATCCAGTGAGTTAAAAATGTAGTCGTTGTTTTTCCGTGAGTTCCCGAAATCACGATGGGTTTTTTTCCTTTGAGAAAAAAAGTTCCGATGGCCTCTGCCATACTCATGTATTCCATTCCAGTATTTAGAACTTCTTCCACTTCTGGATTTCCACGAGAGATCGCATTCCCAATGATTACTAAATCAGCACCCTTTACATTTTCTTTACGATAACCAGATTTAGGTGACAAACCCCATTCTATCAATTTATCAGACATAGGTGGGTAAAGATTTTGATCGGAACCAGATACATCATGACCTTGATTTTTTAGCATATAGGCCAAATTTCCCATAGCAATTCCACCAATGCCTACCAAAAAGATTTTCAAAAGAGTACCGTCCTAACCAGATTGTAAATAAATAGAGGAACTGAAACAAGAACCAAAAAAAACAAAACCACTTTCATAAGAAAAAAAAGAAAATCTAAAGAGGTCCATTCTCTTCGGTGCGAAAGATAATAATACGCTAAATGTAAGGAATACAAAAAACCGACACCTAATCCGAGTAAGGGGATTGGTGCAGGAAAAATCCAAAAGATGGCAGTGGCACTAAAAGGAAGAAAGGAAATCATAAACACATGCGGTTCTGGGCCTTCCCAATCTTTGGTTCGATCTCGCATTTGGTGGTACATTCGAAAACTATCAACCAACCGAATCACAAGATAGAAGCCTAAATAAAAAAAGAATAAGGTCAACATCCCCTGTGTGTAGGTTAATTTTGTTTCTTCATCCACCGTGGAAACTTTGAACAAAAGGATTTGGATTAAATTCCCAAAAAACTTTGCAATCGGTGCAAGCAGGATGAGCTGGAGATGAGCCAACCACAAATCACGCCCACCCAAATCCGTTTTATGGTAATAGGATTCGAAGGCAGACATTGGGGAATAGAATAAATCTCGGATCATTTCCATCCGAGATGCGATTGTAGAAACTTTTTGCACCTTATTGGATTTTCTGGTTGGGACGCTCATACCGGGAAGCACTTTTCACTTTCATGACGGCATTCACCAAATTTTGGAAGGACTCTTCTTTCATCCAAGTAATAGATTCTGAAAAATATGGAACAAGCTCCCTACGAACCGGCCTCCACTTTCCCGAATCAGATTCCCAAAGTGGGTAAAAGGAAAGTCGATATTTGATTCCTTCTGATTGGGTTACATCCAATACTGCTTCGGGAACTGGGTTAGAGGAGAGTTCTGGAAACTGAGGAGCGCCAACCTCATCAGAATAAAACTCAACTTTTAGTCCTTTGACTACAGATTCCCATTGGTTTCCCACGTCCGGCGGCAGAACAATGCGTTCCCCTGTCGTTCGACTCCAATCATTAACATACACATTGTATTGGTTCTTTTTGGCACGATTTTCGGCCTTTACATTGATCACTTGGCCAGAAAAAGAAAGTTCTTTCAGGTAACCTTCGTTAAATGTAACATACATTTTTTCACGGAAACTGGTGGAAGGTGCTCGAAACTTTTCTATCAAATAGTTATAAGGAGCTATGACTTCTTCATTCACCAAAACAGAAACACGACCTTCGTCGGCTCCAATCTTTTTACCGAAAAACAACTGTTTGTCTTTAGGAAATTCAATATCGTTACCATTCTCCTCCGCCAATGATAAAGAAGGGGAACTCATACCCAAACAATAAGATTTTTGGATCTCAGGAGTCGACTTTTCAATCAATTTCGTTTTAAGAACACTTAATTCTGAAAAACTATTTTTTACGTTATAATTTGCTTCATAAGAAACCTTATTTCCGTCTTTTGTAGAAGTTACTGTGTATAGTGGTGCTAAGTTCCATCCACGAGAGATTTTGCGTAAAACCATTTCCTCCTCTGCAAACTTTGGCTCCAAAACTCCACACCAATCTTCTTTTGGTGGGATAAACCGAATGGCTTTCCAATCTTCTTTCCAAAAATTTGTTTCTGAAATATTTTCTGGATGGTCTTCCATCCAGTAGAAAAGCAAAAACAATCCAACAAAAGCAATAATGACTAAACTAATTTTCTGTTTCATACTTCAATCATAGAACTCTTTCGTCTAGCATACACAAAGTAAGATCCAACTGCCAAAATAAATCCTGGAAACAAAAATACACCAATCACCCAAGCAACTAACTTTTGATTGTCGGAAAGTGAAATGGTATCTAGTTCTTCTTTTTTGAGAGGAATTTCTGCAACAGCCGTGTCTTGGAATAAACCTGTGATCGATACAGTTGAAAACTGAGAGTTCATGGCATATGGGATGAACTGATCAGTAATCCAAGAAGTTCCCGTATGAAGAATGATTTTTCCTGTTTTATCATTGGTTAAGGACATTGGAGTTAGAACGATAGAGAGAATTTTACTTTCTCTTTTTTCATTTGGATCTAATTTTCCATTTTTATTTTCATCTGAATAAGCTTCGTAACCAGATTCCAGTAAAGTTTCAGACTTATACGAATGAGGAGATGGGGCAGTCGCATCGGTTTCCAAATAACCACTGTAAGGGAATAAAATTCCCATATCTTTTTTTTGTAATAAATCAGTGAGTCTGTGGTCTGGAAAACGTTTTGCCACTACAAACCCTGGTTTTTCATCTCTTTCAATGAGCGGTGAAGATTTAAACTTGAGGCCTGCACTTGCCAACAACCAACTAAAGTCTTCGTTGCCTTTCGGCTCCATTGTAATAAGAAGTTTTCCATTTTTCTCTAGAACAAATTTGGTTAGTTCTTCCTTAGCTTCCTTGGAAAAAGGAACTGTTGGGCCAAGAATCACCAACATTTCTGCATCTTCTGGTAATTTAGAAGGCCAACCTTGCGCAAATCCCCACTCTGCTACTTTAAAATTTAAAAACTGCAACGATGAAACAAATCGGTTTACTTGTTCGTTCGGCAGAGCTTTAAAAGACATTCCGTATCTTTCCCCATTGGAAACGGTAAAATAAACCTTTTTCTGTTCGGTCGTGACGTTTAGAAGTGCACCAACTAACTTCCGCTCTAGATCCTCTAAATCTTTAGGTTCTTTTGCAATAACACGCTCTTCCACAAAAGGAGTACCAGATGAGAGTAAAGATTGTTTCTTCGAACGAACAAAGATGGTTCCATTGGAAACCTGACCAAACTCTTTTAATAAATCAACTTCTACATCCGCATTAATAAATTGAACAGTGATATGAGAGTTTTCGGCTTTAATTTGGTCCAAAAGTATTTCTATATCGGGGCGAACTCGAGTGAGCGCAAACGCGGACAACTTATCACCATTTGCGGGTCCATCTGCTTCTAACGGACGAGGGTAAAATGCAGTGATAGTAACATCTTTTGCGATTGGTTTGATTAGGTTTCTGGAAATTTGGGAAAGGGAAAATTTTCCCTGACTACTCAAATCGAAGTTATAGTTTCGTTTGATTGCAAAATAGTTAACAGCAACTAAAATGGGAAGAACAAATAGAAATCCTAAAACAGCATTTTGTAAAAGTGAGCTTTTTGATTTTGCTAAATTACTTTGTGCCTCTAAGGAAGACTTCCCAATCTCGAGTAAGATGATTTGGAGAAGGAATACGATAGAAAATAAAACTACACAAAGGAGTAAAAACTCCCTTACTTTTGGAATCGCACTAACCTCTTCATTAAAACCCGAAATCGGTTTTAAATCTAAAAAATCCCGCAAAACGGAAAACAAAAAAGCTCCGATTCCAAAACTGGCAGCAATATAACGATTTTGATCTTCCTTTCGTAAGCCCTTAGAAAAGGCACGAACAATGGTATCGGAAGCCAAAAATAAAAAGATCACTCCTAAAAAAATAATTCTTCTTTTAGGATCTACGACCATACCATCAAACAAGAAGTAGGCGAAAAGAGAAAATAAACTTACGAAAGGTAAAATTCTATCTGCTGTTAAAAACATGTTCTAACCCCTCCATCTCCTGGATTCCAAAACCTTTACGGTAAGATATAAAAACAAAAATGTTCCACTTAAGAAAAAAACAATCCCAGTCAATGGGACAACCCCTTTAGCAAAAGCGGCAAAGTGTGAAAAAATATGTAGGTGGAAAAGAACCTTTCTCGTTGTTGCCTGAAATAGGTGTGAAAAATATCCCACAACCCAAAGTGTCAAAATGATGAGCACCGAAATCAACAGCGATATCATTTGGTTTTTGCCAAGACTTGATCCAAACATTCCAATCGTGAAGGTAAAAACACCTAACAAAAACACGCCGACACTACCTGCAGCTACCATATAAAACGGAGCTTTCCAAAAAGAGTATAACAACAAAGGAAAGAGTCCGTTGATAAAGATGGTAATGATTCCACAAACAGTAACACCAAAAAGAAATTTACCAAAAACAATTTCCAAATCTGTGACTGGAGATGTAAAAAGTAATTCCAAAGTTCCTTTGTTTCTTTCTTCCACAATGGAACCCATTGAAATGATGACCATTGCAATAAGTATTGTTGTCATAAAGGAAATAAAAGTAATATAGGTTGCTATCTCATAATTGGCAGTACCATTAAAATTTAAAATCATCACGAAGAGTGCATTGAGAAATGCCGTTCCTCCGAGGACCAATGGTCCCATATAAGTTCCAAAAAATAATCGTAATTCTTTTTTATAGATCCAAACAGCCGTTTGCCAGTTCATATTTTCTCCATAAAAATCTGTTCTAAAGACACTTCTTGTTTTTTTAAAGATTCAATTTGAATTCCAATACTGAGTGCTTTGGAAAACAATGATTCTTTAAATTGTTTTGGATTTGTTGTTCGAACCAAAAACTGAATTTCTTCTTTGTTGGTTCCAAGTTCGGTCACCGTATCTGATCCACCAAGCACTGATTTCACAAATGTAAGAAGCTCGCTTGAATCTTTACCAGATAAGCCAACCTCCCATCCAGCTAGACGATTCATTTCTTCCTCTAATCTTGATAAAGAAAGCTCTTGTTTCAAACTTCCTTTGTGTAAAAATAAAAATTTATCACAAGTTTTATATATCTCAGTTAAGATATGACTTGAGATCAAAACAGTATGATCTCCCGCCAAACTTCGAATTAAATTTCTTATTTCTACAATTTGTTTTGGATCAAGCCCAGAAATTGGTTCGTCCATAATCACAATCTCAGGATCTCCCAGGATTGCTTGGGCAATTCCCACACGTTTCCGGTATCCTAATGACAAAGTACCGATTAACTTATCTTTAACAGCCGTAATGTTAGTTTTTACAAGAACCTTTTCCACTTCTGAAGCAAGTTTCGATTCTTCGATCTTTTTGATCCGACCAACGAATTGAAGATATTCCGTGATGGTCATATCTTCGTAGAGAGGAGGAGTTTCGGGTAAATAACCGATTTTCTGTTTTGCCTCCAAAGGGAAGTCAAAGATAAACTTTCCATCAATCGAAGCATCTCCAGCACTGGGGATCAAATACCCGGTCAGGATTCGAATTGTCGTGGTTTTCCCGGCTCCGTTGAGTCCCAAAAGACCCACGATTTCGCCTTTTTCTAATTTGAAATTAAGCCCTGAGATGGCTCGTTTTTCGCCGTAAAATTTTGATAAATTGCTGACTTGAATCATAACTCTGGTTTAGTTTTCGTATACCTGCACCTATGAATGAATTTCTGGAAAAAATCAAAAGCTTTTTCAAGGATGAAGACAGCTTTTTTGATGCAAAGCAACTTCTGCAACAGAATTGGCACAAATTTGTCCCTCAATACTTCGACAAAATCCTGGAAACTCGCGCAAACGCCGTTTTTGTTTTGGACAAGAATCTAAATTATACCTACGTGAACTCCGCGGCAGAAAGTATGGTGGAAAAAACCACCAGTCAAATGTTAGGGCAAAACATTTGGAATCTGTTTCCAAACTTGGATGAATCCGAATTTGGTAAAAAATTATCCGAATCCATCAAAAACCGAGAATCTTTCCAATCCGACGAATTCTTTTTAGAATCAAAAGGATGGTTTGCAACGCAAGTTTTTCCTCAAGAAAATTTTACAATCCTCATTGCAACAGAAATCACTGCAGAAAAAAACGCTCGAGATAACTATAGTCAAGTTTTAAATAAAAACAAAGCAATCCTAAGTGCCCTACCGGACAAATTGTACGGAATTAAAAAAGATGGAACCGTGATTGACCACAAAGAATTCCCGGATTTTAAAGGTTGGGATTCTTCTCATGAAAGCAATATCAGATTTACCCGAGTGGAAAACTTATTCCCAACAAGGAAAATCTCAGAAATAGAATCGCTCCTAGAGCAAGTTTTAGAAGTTGGTGGTACAAAAACTTACGAATATTCGATCGAAGATTATGATGGCGAAAAATATTTTGAAGCCAGATTCACAAAAACAGGTGAAGAAGATGTCCTTGCAATCGTTCGAAATATCACCGAACGTAAAAAAGCTGAGGCCTTAAAAAATGAATTTATTAGTTTAGTAAGTCACGAACTAAGGACTCCTTTAACATCTATTAAAGGGTCAATAGATTTACTACTTGCAGGTGTAGCGGGAGAACTTTCCAACCAAACTAAATCCCTTCTAAATATCTGTCGCAAAAACACTCAAAGACTCGTTCGTTTTGTTACAGACTTACTTGATATTGAAGCTCTTGACTCGGGTAATATTAATTTTAAATTTAGAATCTATCGATTAGAAGAAATCTTACAAAGTTCTGTAGATGGAATGAGAACTTTTGCAGAACAATACCATGTACTACTTAATTATGATCAAAACTTTCCTTCAACTACTGTTTATGTGGATGAAGACAGATTAAATCACTGTATCACCAATCTAATTTCTAATGCAGTGAAATACACACCTAAATTTTCAGAAGTTTATATCACAGTAGTTCCCTCAGAGACACATGCAAAAATATTGATTAAAGACAACGGTCCAGGAATTGATCCCAATTTTGCACCAAGGTTATTTCATAGGTTTGCTCAGGGAGCACCACCTAAAGATAAACTAGTGGGGGGTTCAGGTCTTGGACTTTCGATCACGAAAGGGTTTGTAGAAGCGATGAAAGGTAAAATATTTTTTACCTCTGATGATAACGGAACGGTTTTTACTATTGAGTTCCCGATTATTAAACCTGGATCTATTCCTTCTGGATACAACCAATGACAGAATCAATTTTAAGACACGTTTTAATTGTTGAGGATGAAGAAGATATTGTAGAAATTCTTCGAATTGCTCTGGAGTTTAATTCCGATTACCAGGTAAGTTTTGCCAAAACAGGACCAGAAGGATTACAAAAGGCAATTATTTTACAACCCGACTTAATCTTGTTAGATGTTTTAATGCCAGGAATGAATGGAATGGAACTAATCGAAGAATTAAAAATTTTTCCAGAAACCAAAGAAATTCCTGTTGCTTTCATTACTTCACGCGTTTTAAAAAATGAAATTTTGGAATACCAGCGAAGAGGGGGTATCGGAGTGATCGAAAAACCCTTTGCCCCTCTTGAGATCGCCGATAAAATTCAAATTCTCTGGGAAGACTCAAAAAAAAATCGTTAGTCTTATTTGTCGCTGAAGCCTTCCAAAATTTCGTCTTGTCTACCCATCAAACGAACAGACAATCGAGGTCCTACTTCACAAACAATGCGAGAAGCGACATAGTTACCCCAACGTGCTGATTTTTGTGCAGAGTAACCTTGTGTTAATCCATACAATACTCCCGCAGCAAAGGCATCACCAGCTCCCGTAGTATCAATTGGTTTTACAGGAAAACCTGGAACCAAAGTTATCTTTCCATTTTCAGCAACATAAGCTCCTTCTTTACCAGCAGTCATAAAAACCAAAGGACAAAGTTTGGAAATAAAGGTCACCGCTTCTTCTGCAGTTTTTGCACCGCTAATAGCTAAACCTTCTTCTGTATTACAAAAAATCACATCGACATATTCCTTTGTTAGGTGAATAAATTCTTCCCGCGAACGATTTACACAAAATGGGTCACTATAAGTAAAAGAAACCTTTACATTGTTTTCTTTAGCGACTTTCATAGTGAGTTCACTTGCTTTTTTGGTAGAATCGCCGTCCCACAAATAACCTTCCACATAAACAAATTTACTTTTCTTTAAATTATCTACATCGATGTCATTTGGTCCAAGTGATGTTGATATCGCAAGATTGGTAAGCATAGTTCTTTCTGCATCAGGCGTAGTTAATACAACGCAAGTTCCAGTATGACCATTTGAATCTGGTTTGGTTTCAAATAAAACACCTGCGTCTTCCATATCTTTTTTGTAAAATTCACCATAAGTATCATGGGTGACTTTTCCCGTGTAACAGCAGGTTCCACCTGAATTTGCAATGGCAATCATCGTGTTGGCAGCACTCCCACCGGAGCGAAGTTCTTTCTTTTCATCATGAAGATCAGCAAGAATTTGACCTTGTCTGGATTCATCGACAAGAGTCATTACACCCTTAGTGATATTTTGTTTTTCTAAAAAATTGGGACTGATAAAGGCAATGATATCTACCAAGGCGTTCCCTACGCCGAATACGTCGTAATGCTTCATGGGGACAATGCTTTTTTCCTTTAGGGAATTGACACGCAATTTTCCTAATTCAGTTTGGCAGGTACCGAGAAAATACTCTTCAATGGTTTCCAGTTTCAGATTATCAATTCTGCTTTGTTTTAGTTTGACCCCTCTTACCCTTTTTGCTCAAAACAAAGATACAAAAGAAGTGGAGATTCGAGCAGGGATTGATGCCCAATCAAAAAATTCTAATTTTGCAAAAAACCCAACTGGGTTTCAAAAAGAAATTGATTTAACACAAACAAACACCCGCTATATGAGCTTAGCAGACGTTCTCAACCGGGAAGCTGGAGTCCGAGTGAGGCAATATGGAGGACTTGGATCTTATTCAACATTATCCTTACGTGGAACCAATCCCAACCAATCTAAAATATATTGGAATGGTGTTCCCATTAACAATTCAATGGGCGGCGAAATCAATTTAGCAGACCTTCCCTTTGATAATTTAGAAAAAATTGAAATCTATAAATCAGGAACTCCAGCAGGTTTTTCTGGATCTGCGATTGGAGGATCTATTAATTTAATATCTAAATCAAAAATAGACAAACCAATCACAAGAATCAATTTGATGGGAGGGAGTTTTAAAACTGCAAAGGCAACTGTCACTCATATGGACCAATTTGCTAGTGGTTCTTATTTTGTGCAGGCACTCCAAGAAACATCCGACCAAAATTTTAGTTATCTCAATAACAAAGGCACTGTTTTATTTAATACTTACGATGATACGATTGACACTCGTCGAAATGCCCAATTCCGCAAAACTGGATTTACAGGGAATCTCTCTCTTGAATTTGGAAAAACAAAAATCAACCTACTGAATGATTACATTCACAGAAAACAAGGGTTACCTGGACCGGGAAACAGACAAACTGTTGCAGTAGAACGAGTATTCAGCAAACTTTCTTCTGCAATCACTACAGAAACGAATGAATTTCTGCTACAAAATCTAACATTAGAAACAAAAACCTATGGAAACTTTTCAAAAGATGATTTTTTTGATCCTAAATCAGAGTTTAGTTTTGGAACCCCAAATGCGTATACCAAAACAAACCAATACGGTTTTCAACTCTCACCCACTTTATATTTACTAGAATACAATCAGATTTTCCGAACGTCTTTCCAAACAGAGCAAGAATTTTTTACGCGATATGAAAAACGATACAACCATGAAACGGAAAGAAAAGAACCCAAGAAACGTCGCGACACTTTAAGTGCTACCTTCCAAGATGAAATCAGGCTTTTTTCCAACAGATTATTTTTAGTCCCTCAAGTTCGTTTTGAGCGGTATACGGATCGATTTGGTAAAGATGAAACAAGTGTCCGAAACCAACTTCTAGATCTACTAACAGATGTTTTTTATGTTAGACAAGCTTTTACCAACCCAAGTTTCGGGATTAAAATCATTTGGATTAAAAAAGAAAATTTAGAATTTGGAACTTTGGGCAACATTAGCAAAGACTTTCGTATCCCCACCTTCTTAGAGTTATTTGGAGAAAGAGGCAGTATTGTAGGTAATACAAAACTAAGGCCAGAACAAAGTAGAAACGGAGATTTTGGGTTTTATCTTAACACGAAACCATTCACAAATTGGAAATTCCAATCAGATATTTCCATTTTTCAAAAACGAATTTATGATATGATTTTGTTTTTACCGAATTCTCAATTTACTCTTAGGCCTGAAAATGTTGACCAAGCTCTCATTCGGGGTCTAGAAACAAGCCACAATATGATTTGGAACAAAGGAATCAAATTTAACTTTAATTATACATACCAAGATGCAAAAAACTATTCTGAGTCACCGGCATTAAATGGAAAGTATCTACCTCTTCGATCAAAAAGCCAAGGTAGTGCCCTACTTGCACTTTTTAAAGAATTTGGAGAAATTGGATTGGAATACCAATACATTGGTGCTAATTTTCGAGATAGAACCAACGAATATTTAGGATATCTTCCAGCACGACAATTTTGGAATTTGTATCTTCAATACATTCCTTATAAAAACTTAGAAACAGGTAACGAATTAGTTTTGGGATTCGAGGTTCGCAATTTAACGGACAAACGCGTAGAGGATCTGGTGGGATACCCATTGCCTGGTCGCAGTTATTATTTTACAGGGAGTTACCGATTCTAATGTTGATCAAAATCCATCGCTTTCTGAAATTAAGGCTAAAATATACCACCTCGCGGGTGTTATACGAATTACGGTTACTCGCCAAACGATGTTGGATACGTAAACTTTCGTGGTTGTTATACGAATTACGGTTATTCACCAAACGATGTTGGATACATAAACTTTCGAGGGTGTTATACGAATTACGGTTATTCACCAAACAATGTTGGATACATAAAATTTCGCGGGTGTTATACGAATTACAGTTACTCACCAAACGATGTTGGACACATAAAGTTTCGCGGGTGTTATACGAATTACAGTTACTCACCAAACGATGTTGGACACATAAAGTTTCGCGGTTGTTATACGAATTACGGTTACTCGCCAAACGATGTTGGATTTACAAATCTTCGCGGGTGTTAAATGCAGTGCGAATATTTCCCATATTATTTCTTCATCTTCATTGTTCGCAATTGGAAATTGAAAAACCAAACCTTTTTCAATTTTTGTTTTTGTCCGCTTCTCCAACTTCAGTAGGTGTTGTGACTTCTGATTTTGCCAGTGGAGGGAGGTTCAAAACGTTTGAACCAAACTCATTTACAACCTTTCCTGCTTCGATCCCAATTCATTCTGATGCAGTAGGACGATATTCCAATGATAGAGTGTTTATAGTCAATCGTTTGAATCGTGATAACATCCAAGTATTAAACCCACAATTTGGCTTTACAACTGAACAGGAATTTAGTGTAGGACAAGGGAAGAACCCACAAGACATTTCCGTATGGAACGATAAATATTTTATCAGTTTATACAATTCAGATGAATTGGCTATTTATTCGAGATCCAATGCAACAAAAGTGGGTGGTGTTTCTTTCAGTTCCCTAAAGGAAACATTTTCTACATCTGGAGTTCCTGATAGCTCAGTGGAAGCATCCTATATGATTCAAGAAGGATCAAGTTTATTTGTATTATTACAACGATTAGATAGAAACGATGCATCAGGTTATTTACCACCTAACTCAGATTCTTATTTAGTTGAAGTCGATATGGATTTGAATCAAATTAGAACAGTTTATACCCTCCCTTTTAGAAACCCAAGTTCCAAAATCCAAAAACTAAATCTGTTTGGAGAACCTCACTTGGTTTTTTCTTGTGTAGGCCGAGTTGGTTTTATTTCACAAATTGATGCTGGAATCATAGCTTTTCGTTTAACCACTAGACAATTTCATCCGAACCGTTTATTTGCAGAAGAAACTGCTGGCGGCGATATCCTTGCTTTCCAAATTAAAAATGACGAATTAGGCTTTGCTGCTGTTCTGGATTCTAAGTTTACAAAGACGATCCAAGCCTTTCGTCCAAGAACTGGCGAACGTCTTGGTACATTATTAGAAATCCCTGGAAATATTGGAATTAGTCTCTCCGGATTGTTACTTACCAATGAAGGTAAATTGTTGGTTGGCTCTACCGATTTTACAAGACCAGGAATTTATGTTTATGACTCCAATCTTGGAAATGTTCTTTTAAATCCTGTACCAAGTTCGGTGGAACTGACACCTTTCGATATCTTCCAGTTGCAAAATCTACAATAAATCCCAAAGTGGAAAAAGACAGGGGAATCTAATTTATGTTAACTCTAAAGAAAAATTCAAAAGGCCCATTGACCAAACAAGTTTTACTCATCATTTTAGATGGAGTTGGGTTTACGGAAAAAGGTTATGAAAATGGGAATGCCGTTGCCAAAGCCAAGATGCCTGTCTTAAAAGGACTTTGGAAAACGGAACCAACTGTATTATTAAAAGCACACGGAACAGCAGTAGGTATGCCAAGTGACGATGATATGGGCAACTCAGAAGTTGGTCACAATGTTTTAGGATCTGGACGGATTTTTGATCAAGGAGCTAAATTAGTTTCTCAATCAATCGAAAATGGAAGTTTGTTTGCAGGCCCTATTTGGAAAAAATGTATATCCAATTGTAAATCTAATCACTCCACCTTTCATTTCCTGGGGTTGTTCTCAGATGGGAACGTCCACAGTCATATCGATCACTTAAAAGCCCTAATAGACAACGCGATCAAGGAAGACGTAAAAAAAATTCGATTACACATTCTTCTTGATGGTAGAGATGTTCCCGAAAAATCAGCGTTAGACTATCTTATCCCGTTTGAAGAATATCTAGATACATATCGTAAAAATGGAATCGATATCCAAATCGCATCTGGTGGTGGACGTATGGAACTTACGATGGACCGTTACGATGCTGATTGGTCAATGGTGGAAAGAGGTTGGAATCATCATGTCGAAGGAGAAGGTCGAACTTTTCCTTCTGCCAAGGATGCAATTGATACTTTCCGAAAAGAAAACCCTGCTGTTATTGATCAGTATTTGCCTGGATTTGTGATTAGTGATACAAACGGCAAACCAGTTGGCAAAGTGGAAGACAATGACTCTGTCGTATTTTTCAACTTTCGTGGTGACCGAGCGATTGAAATCTCTAGAGCGTTTACAGAAGAAACACTAACCACCTTTAATAGAAAACGATTTCCAAAAATTGAATTTGCTGGGATGATGCAATACGACGGAGACCTCTTTATCCCCAAACAATACTTAGTTGCTCCTCCTGCAATCGATAGAACTATGGGCGAGTATTTTGCAAATGAAGGAGTGGCTCAGTATGCTCTTTCTGAAACACAAAAGTATGGACATGTAACATTTTTTTGGAATGGAAATAGGTCTGGATATTTTAATCAAACATTGGAAACTTACGAAGAAGTAAAATCCGACATTATCCCATTTGACCAAAAACCAGAAATGAAAGCAAAAGAAATCACTGACAATTTGGTTCTGGCTTTAACTTCTCACAAATTCCCATTTTTAAGAGTTAACTATGCTAACGGAGATATGGTGGGCCATACTGGTAATATGGATGCAACCGTTCGTGGTCTGGAATATTTAGATGTATGTTTAGAGCGAGTTAAAAAAATCTGCGATGAAACAGGAACTGTCCTATGTATTACCGCAGATCATGGAAATGCAGACGAAATGTATCAGCTAAATAAAAAAGGTACGGCAGAAACTACGAAAGTTGGAAAGCCAGTTCCAAAAACAAGTCACACACTCAATCCAGTGCAATTCGTTCTTTATGATCCGAAAGGAAAAATTAAACTCAATCAAAACTTAAATGAAAAAGGTTTAGCCAACGTAGCAGCTACCATGATGGATCTTTTAGGCTTTGAAGCACCGGAAGGATACCATCCAAGTCTAATACAAAGAGATTAAGTTTCTAACGTAACATGCAATTTCGGATTATTATTGGGTTTCTATTCAGTTTATTTTTGATTCACTGTGCAGAGCCCGAAATCGGTTCCTTCTCAGAAGAAACTAAAGAAAAAATCAGAAAGAAAATCAAACAAGAAGGTTTCCAGGGGGTTGTTCTCATTTCCCAAGATGAAAACATCCTCTTTCGAGAATCCATTTATCCTGGTAAAAAAAGAAAAAGTGCACAACTTTATAAAAAACATAATTTCCCGTTAGGTGAATCAACAAAAACTTTTACGGCATATGCAATTCATATATTGGAAGAAGAGAAAAAAATTTCTTTAACAGATCCAGTTTCAAAACATTTAAAGTGGTTTCCTCATTCCAAAGTAACTATAGGCCATCTATTACGTCACACTTCAGGCCTACCTAAAATTATAGAGTTCTTACCATATTTTGACTTAGAAAAAGGCAATTTAAAACGGGATGATGTAAAAAACTATTTTTTGAATTCCAAACTAAAACCTGCATTTCCTCCTGGTGAGTATTGGAAGTATAGTCGACTCGATTATCTCTTATTATCCTACATAATAGAAAAAACATCAGGAGCGTCCTATTCACAATTTCTAAAAGAAAGAATTTTTACTCCGCTTGGATTACAAAACACCAATGTAGATTCTAATGATGTACTAATTGGCAATAGCGGAATTTACTCGACTCCAGAGGATCTTGTGATTTTTAATCGGGAACTTAAAAAACCGAAACTAATCTCAAAACAATTTAGAGATACAATGCTCAAAAAAACAGTTTTATCTGACTCCATCTCAGAAGACCCCATTGCATTTGGAGAAGGAGTATTTGTTGGTGATTATTTTTACTGGACTTATGGTAAAGTAAAAGGTATATCGAATTTTGTATATCATGACTTAAAAAGTAGAATTTTCATAACAATCGTTAGTCCCTATGGCAAAAGTAAGGGAGATTTATCTTCAGTAAAATCAGCTCTGACTGAAATCATTTTTGAAGCTAAAAAATTAAATCTTAAAAAGAAAACCAATCTTCCAAACGAAATCTATATAGAAGATCTAATGAAGGAAGAAAAAGTTCCCTCTTTAGGTATTGCAGTTTTTAAGAACTATACCTTAAGTTGGAAAAAAATGTATGGAACAAAATCTCAACATACATTATTTCGTGCAGGATCTCTTTCGAAAACTATGACTGCAACCGCAACACTTCGATTAGTTGAATCAAATCAATTAGATTTATATTCCAATTGGATAGGAAAACTAAAACAATTCAAAGTCTCTGTACCTAAAGGAAAAAAAAGATCTATTGTAAATCTTGATCTATTGCTTTCACACACCAGCGGACTTACAGAAAAAGGAAACTGGGATGATCCAATCAACTCAGGAAAAAAACATTTGCGTGAATTAAAAGATATAAATACAACCAAAGGAAATGGGTTAAAGTTATATTACAAACCAGGAACTAAGTCGAGATATTCAGGAGGAGGATATAGCATTGTACAAGAAATACTCACCGAAAGAACAGGAAAATCATTTCAAAACCTAATGTCTGAAATTGTGTTCCAACCCCTACACATGAATCGTAGTACATTCCGTCAAAACCTAACAACTAATGATGACCGCTGTGATGGGTATGACGAACAAGGAAATCTATTACCGCAAAAAACCTTTGTTACACCAGAACTTTCCTCCGGAGGACTTTGGACAACACCTGAAGAAGTTGGCCTCCTGTTTGCGGAAGTGGCAAAAGCAAAACAAGGCAAATCGGACTTTCTTACAAAAGAATCGGCAGAATATTTACTTTCTCCTAAAATGAGTGCAGCCAATCTTACAGTTCACGCGCTCGTGGCCCACGGATTTTTCTTAAACCGTACCGGAAAGACAGAATATTTTTTTCACGGTGGTCACACAAAGGGACATAAGTCACTTGCTCTATTTAACGCTGAAAAAGGTTATGGTGTGGTCATTATGACCAATTCGGAAAATGGTTCCAAACTGATTTGGCGGATTCTTAGATCCATCTCGGTTGAAGAAAAATGGGACAAGTTTGTGAATTAATCTATTGACCAATTTCCAAAATTAGCTATTCTCAAATCGGTTCAATGGAATATACAGAATCTAAATCTAACGGCATTGTTGTTCTGAAATTATTTGGCAACTTAGATATGTTAAATGCCGGTATTCTGAAAGAACGTATCAAAGAATCTGCGTCGCAAGAGGAACACCGTTTTATCTTCGATTTGGAAGGTGTGAGTTTCATAGATTCTTCTGGGTTTGGCCTCATCATGTCCCTCAACGATAAACTATCAGAGTTAGGTGGGGGTTTAAGAATTGTTAACGTATCCAAGACTATCAGGCAAATATTCCGAATTTCGAAAATTTCTTCCGTAATTCAAATCTTTGAAAGCACGGAAGAGGCGATTAATTCCTTCAAATAAACTATGTTACTGAAGTAGTTACCATTTTTTTCCAAAAGTTTTTTAACTTTTGTACCTTTGGGTTTTCTTGGGCAATTTCCTGTAGGTTCAGAAGCACTTCCTTCGAACGTTCTATATCTCGCCTATGCATTAGAATTTCAGCAAGTAACAATAGATTATTAAAGTTTTTTGGATCTCTAAATCGAAGTCTTTCCGCAAAGTCTGTTGCTAAAACAAAATCTCTTCTTTGTTTATGCGCATACGCTATATAAAACAAAAAGTCTGTATCTCCCGGATTTAATTGTAAATATCGATTTGCTAGTTCAATTGCCTTTTCATAATCCTTGGATTTCATATACAACTTGGATAATTCTCTTAGACAATATAGATCATCTGGCTCGGAGTCTAAAGCTAATTCTAAAGCAAATATGGCGTTATTCCATTCCCCATCTCGGTAAGACTGAATCCCCTCGCCCAACATTTGATAATAAACTTTTGGCTTTGTTGTTTCTTTTGCTGCATACGCTACTTCTTCTAAAAATGCAATTCGCATCATACTTAAATCATCTGTAAGATCTCCAAATTGTAACATTACTTTACAAATTTGATTTAAGTCACCTGCGCCTTCAGCTACATGCCTTAAAAAAATAGTTTCGTCATCATTAATCACACGGTTTCCACCTGATTGACCAACAAATAAATCATCACGTCCATCAGAACCTAATATCAACACGTCACCGGGCCGCAAAGGGTAAATTTGAATGACCACTTCGTCTCCACTCATTTCAGTGAAACCAATTTTTCGTAAAGAATGTTCGTTTTCAAGAAAACTCGCGTTCCCATCCCGATAGAGAACTATCCAAGGATGTTCCGCGTTTATATAATACAAAGTTCCTGTTTCCTCATCAACTAACCCAAGTATAGCGGATAATAACATATGCCCATCAAAACTAATGAAAACGTTATGTACTTCTTGAAAACACTCCTTCAACCATCTTTCAGGATGTCTATCTTGCATATAACGTAACTTTTGTGTTCTTGTGATAATGGATTTAAAAACAGTTCCCATCACAAGAGCTCCACCTGCGCCTTGGATGGATTTACCCATTGCGTCGGCGTTTAAAAAGACCGTATATTTTTTCCCCATCAAATAAATAGAATCTGAAACAGAAAGATCACCTCCAATTTCAGATTGTTTATTTCTGAATTTGAATTGTTTCATTTGTCGTTCAAATATTGTGACGGAAACAGTTTCTGATTTAGAAAAAGAACCGCGCAAAGGTTTGATCAAAAGTGAAGTTAAAAAGTAATCTCCATCTTGTTTTTCTTGGAGTTTTTGCATTTCAGATAATGTTTCATTTAGTTCCCTAGTTCTTTGGTTTACCATTTCCTCTAAATGATTTTGGTGTTCCGACAACTCCTCTTTCATCTCAACAAAAACTCTTCCCATCTGACCAATTTCATCACTTCTATGAGTTGGCAATGTTTCTGGTTTCCACTGATCCAAATCTACCATCGCAGTTGTCAGGAGTTTAATTGCCTCAACCATATCTCTAGAAAACAAAAAGGATATCAGGAAAATAACACCGCATAATACTAATGAGGCGATCACAAAAAAAGACCAAATTCTCCATGTTTTTGATTCTACTTCATTCTCATCAATCATCACATGAAAGACCAACTTTTTCACAGATTGTGAATTGCCTGCATAAGGAATTTTTACTAGATAATATGGTTTATTTTGAAAATGGAATCGTTGTTCCTCCATCAACAAACCTGGATTCTCATTCATCACTAAACGAATGGTATCTGAACCGATAGTTTTCACTTTTCCTTCTTGAAAAATTGCTAAATGAATACGATTGTCTTTCGAGATTGTTTTTGTAAAATTATCATCTACAACTTGGCCAATGAGAATTGTGCCGCGACCAAATAGTGGCGCTGCTAACCTGAATCCAAGTCCACTATGTCCATCTTCCAGAGCAGCAGTAGACTGCCCATTCAATGCGTTTTTAATGATCGGTTGGTTTTTTTTATCATCACCAAAGTCTTTGGGACGATGGACACGAAATAAAACTTTACCTTGGTTATCACCAATTTCAAAAATTGAAAGACCATATCTTTTTAGAATTTGTTGTAAATACGGGAGTTCTTTCGAAAGCACAGATCGATCGTTAAGACCTCTTTCCAAAATTCCTCTAGTTTGCGCGTTGAAAGTAATTTCCTCTAATAATAACCTGAGTTTTTCTTCTTTAAATTCCAATTCTCGTTGAAAATTACGGGAGAGATCCTCTGCCCGCTGCGTTTGCGGTATATTTTTTACCGATTGCAAAAGGTAGGCGAAACTAGTAGTGAGAGCAATCACAAGAAGAATTTGACTCACACTCAATATTAATAAAAATTTGTAACGGATGCTCATAGAAAACTACGTGAATCTTCTCAAATTTGAGTTACAATCAAATGACATTCCCTTGAAGGAAATGTATCATCATAAAAATTTCAGATGAAACCAAACGCTTTTCTTTTTTTCCTCATCATCCTCATTTTGCTGCTTTATTATACTTTTGAATATTTTTTACACAATCAGACTTTAAAAAAATTCAAACATAGAATCCATGTAAATGGAACAAGAGGAAAGTCTAGTGTAACTAGGCTTATACGAGCAGGACTTTCCGCAACTGGGATGGCAGTTTTCGCAAAAACAACGGGTACAATGGCAAGAATGATTTTTCCCGATGGTTCAGAAGAATCTATCTCTCGATTTGGAAAACCCTCTATTTTAGAACAAATTAAAATTCTAAAAAAGGCAAAACGTATGGGGGCCGAAATAGTCGTATTAGAATGTATGGCTCTAGAACCACGTTACCAGTGGGCGAGTGAAGGACAAATTTTGAAATCAGATATAGGAGTCATCACAAACATCAGGGAAGACCATCTGGAAGTGATGGGACCCGAGTTAACCGATGTCGCCAAATCTTTGCTATCTGGTTGTCCTGCAAAAGGAACTCTGATCACAGGTCCAACAGAATTTGAATCGTTAATCACTAATGTATGTAAAGATCGAAAATCCAAACCCATTTTAATCCAAGAAGAATCCATACACACTATTTCCGATGAAGAGATGAGAAAGTTTTCTTATTGGGAACATAAAGAGAATGTTTATCTTGCACTTCAGGTCTGCGAAACATTGGGAGTGGATCGAAATATGGCATTAGAAGCTATGTGGAAAGTAAATCCAGATCCCGGAGCCCTTTCTGTATCTCCTATCCATTTTTTTGGTAAGGAATTCATTTATGTCAATGCAATGGCTGCTAACGATCCAGATAGCACAAAAATGATTTGGTCATCCGCAATAGATAGATATCCGCAATACAATAAAAGATATATTTTGTTTCATACGAGAGATGACAGGCCGGAACGAAGCCGTCAACTCACCAAAGAATTCGCAAATTGGGAAGGATACGATGCAGTGATATTAATTGGATCTTCTACTTCTCTCGCTTTTAAATACTTAAAGGCTTATTCCAAAAAAGACATTCCTATTTTTGTATGGGAACATTTAAGTTTAGATGGAATTTTTGAATCTTTACTTTCTATTCTGCCAAAACAATCTATGGTTTTTGGGATTGGCAATATAGTAGGACTTGGAATGGAATTATCATTATATTTGAAAAACAGGTCGGAACAAACGAATGAATGAAATTCTACCCCTGTCTATTGGGCTTAGTCTAGTTGTCAGTTTAGTTTTTTCAGAATTGTTCGGAATACTGGGAACGGGACTTGTCGTACCAGGATACTTAGCCTTATCATTAAATCATCCAAAGAACATAGCTCTCACTTTTTTGATCGCATTACTTTCTTATATTTGTGTCGAAGTTTTATCCAATTTTTTATTAATCTTTGGAAAAAGAAAAATTGTTTTTATTTTGTTATTCGGTTATTTTTTCGGATATTTGCTGAACTACCAAATCCTTCCTGATATCGAAATTGGTTATCTTTCAGAAGTAAGAGGAATCGGATTTATCATCCCTGGTCTCATTGCCGTTTGGTATGAAAGACAAGGTGTTTTAGAAACAACATCAGTTCTCATACTAGCTGCGATATTTGTAAAAATTCTCCTTATTTTTATCTTAGGTACCGAGTTAGAAACTTTATGATGACTAAAATTTACTGGTCGCCTTGGAAACATAGCCGAATCGCATTATTTCTATTAGCGATTTTAGGGATTCTAGGACTATTGTTAATTGAAACATGCAAAGTAAAAAAAGAACAATCCTATTTCAAAAAGAAACTTCATGCAGCAAAACTTGCAGAACGTGGATTTCAAATTTTAAAACCAGAACTTCTCAAACATAAAAAACCTGATTATAAAGAATTAGATCCAACCAATTCTGGATTTATTGGTGAGTTTTTAACACCTGTTACAAGCAATAGCGGTTCTTTGTCAGCAAAACAAACATCCATCAATCCAAACTTTGCTGCGGTGATGATCCAATTTCTAAAAAAAGCCAAACTCGAAGAAGGTGACACGGTGGCCGTTGCCGTATCAGGTTCCTTTCCTGCACTGAATGTTTGTTTATATGCTGCCCTTGAAACTTTAAAACTCAAACCAATCATCATCTCCAGTGCCTCGGCTTCACAGTTTGGTGCCAACCATCCACAAATGCTTTGGCTAGATATGGAAAAGGAACTAACAGAATCCGGAATATTTTCCTTTAAATCAAGTTATGCGTCTCTTGGAGGGATTCAGGATAAAGCAATGGGTATATCCAAAGAAGGTAAAGACCTTCTTGGCCGCGCATTACAACGAAACCAAGTTAAGTTATTGGACCCTCTACATTTTGATGATTCGATAGAAAAACGAATGAAATTGTATGAAGAATTATCTGGAGGGAAACCAATCAAGTTATTCGTGAATGTGGGAGGAGGTACAACCATCCTCGGAACCAATCTTGGAAAACAAGTTTTCAAAAATGGACTGATTACGAACTTACCAGAAGAAGTCCATGTCCCCAATTCTGTCATTAAGTCCTTTTTGGAACGAGAGGTTCCCGTCATCAACTTCATCCAAATTGAGTCCCTTGCCCGCAAATTTGGTCTACCACAAACGCCTAAAAAACTTCCAAAACCTGGCGAAGGTAGAGTATTTTATTCTGAGGAATACAGTCCCCTTCTCTATCTTTCCGTTTTCTTTTTTCTCCTCGTTGGATTGTATGGTGTTACAAGGCTTGGGTGGGGCGAAAATGAAGAAGATCGCCATCTTCCAAAATCCTTACGAGCTAGGTGAGGTGATATGGCAAAAATCATAGTCCTTTCGATTCTGCTTTTTTTGATTTTACGTTGGGTCAGTCGGATCCTGATTTTACCGGCAAAAATTGCGGAAGAATTGGGAAATAGACAAAAGGAAGGATATCCAAAACCTTCTGACTGGACAAAACCAAAAGAGAAAGATATCTCTGACCGAGGAAAAATAATCGATTAAAGTGGTGATTTCCTAACAGGAGAATCCAAAATTCTGTCGAAAATCATAGTAAGATGAGACAGAATTCGATTCATAATCCCCTCATTCGTTTTTTATCTAAAAATATTTTTCCCCTTCTCCCTATTCTTTTTACTATCACCCTCATCCAATGTGGAGTCCCGAAAGGTGAGTTTGGTTGGACCACAACCAAAATGGAAGAGATGGATATTTTAGAAAAACACATTCAAACCATCACCGATTATAAAATGATGAGAGACGATCTTATCTTTTCTCCTACAGACACCATTCATTATGTTTATCAATTTTCGAGAAGTCCTGGTTTGGAAACTGACTTCTACATTTCTCTCAATCGTTATGAACTAGATTTCGTAGAAATTGATATCAAGAAAAAAAGAGTAGAGCCAGATTCCCTTGCGATAAGAGATGAATTTTCTCTGTTACGGACTGGTGAATATTTAATTAAAATCGTTCATGAAGGTGATACAGTAGATGAAGTGAAGTTTCGCGTTTTACCAGACGAAGGTTATACACAGGAAAATCTGGAACAAGAATTAGCTGGCGACCAGACAGATGAAATTATTAAATACTCTCGCTGATCGGAGGTTGTATATTTCCTGTTTCTAAAATTCTTTTTACACGCTCCAATTCTTTTAAAGCAACTCGAATATCCGTTTCGCCTCCTTTATTAACGATAAGTTCATAAAATTCCTTGGCTTTCACGAAGTCTCTGCTCTCTTCAGCTAATACACCTAGCCGAAACAATATCTTTATCAATGGAATTTTATTTCTTTTGGTTTCTAATACACGAATGACTGCTTCTTGGTCTTCAATCTTTAAATCTATCAATCGATATTGTGAAAGAATATCATCAAGTGTTGTGACCATAAGATCTTTTTTAAGATTTTGTTTTTTCTCAATCAAATCATTGAGTTCTTTTTCAGCAAGGACCATCTTTTCATCTAACCGCTTCCATTGAGAAAAGGAAATATTTAGCTTATTACGTTCTAATTCATTTCGTTTGTATTTTTTATCTTTTTTGCTCAAATAATAATAGGCGATGGATTCAAGTTCGGTAAGCCCGGTATCTGTATCTAATGAAGGATTCCAATCCTTACTATTTCTTTCCAACCAGTATTCCAAGAAAGGTGCTCCTCGATCTGGGTCCCCAATCTGCAAATTGAAAAAAACTCCAATTTCAAAGGATACTCTTGTTTTATCAATGGAATCAGGAGATAAATTAAAAAACTTTTCGTAGTATTGTCCTGCCAATATATTTCTTTTTAAATCCGCATTGAGAGTGGCTAAACGTAAATTTGATTTTATGATTCTTTCCTGTTCTTCCGCAGTAGGATTTTTCACTTTTAAAAGTTCTGCCAAACCTTTTTCATAAAAGTCAGAAGCTCTTTCCTTTTTACCATCTTGCCTGTATTGTTCAGCTATATCCGTAAGCACCAAAGGATTTTCATTCCACAACCTGTAAGCTCGTTCCAGAATTAACTCATATGCAAAAAAATCAGTATTTCTTTTATAATCAAACAACACATAGATCCCTTTTCCGGCAGTGCCCAGTTTGTTGACTATTTTTAGACGTTCTTTATTATCATCCTCTAGTTTACGAACCACATTGGCAAAGGCATAAAGGTCGTTTGATTCAATTTGTTTTCGTTTGTTTAGATAAACCAAATATCGTTGGTTTACGGATTCATCATACCTTTGTTTTGTTATTTTTCGATTTTCATCTGCTAGGCGAACATCCTCTTTCCAAATTTTTGATTGAGGCGCCAAATCGGTTAAACTTTTTCCTTCTCGAATCCAATTGCTTTCTTTGAGGTGAATTTCATCTTTTGTTTTTTTTAATTTTTGTTCTGCTTGTTTCCATTCGTTATATAAACGATCATGTTCTTTCGCAGAACTCGCATCATATCCGAGAACGTCTTCTTTTTGCCACTCTCCATTTCGAAATCCTTCTTCTGTCATTTCCAGTGGGTGGTATCGAAAGGCTGCAAGATAATGTCTTAAGGCAGGTGCATACTTTTCGGATTCAACATACAACCGTGCAAGCCTTATATGCAATTGGTATAATAGTGGAGAGTCTCGAACAATATAAGTTTCTGTATTTTTATGTGTGCTCTGCCATAACAAAAGACGAATATCATTCATCTCCGTTCGTGAGTTATATACATTTCCCTTTTCTCGGTCTTCCCAAATTCGTTTTTCTTCTATGAACTGACTGTAATAACGTTTAAGGAGTCCTTCCGCCTCACGGATCTTAGTTTCTAGATTTTTAGGTCCTGACTCTACTCCCGCATCCACCGGGTTATCCGCACCTGGGATGACAGGAACTTCCGGCGCATTGGGATCTAATGGTTTTGGCTCTTCCCTAAGGGCGATTCCAGAATCTTCGTCGATGGGAATTCTTTTTTCAGAATCCAAGGTTTGGATTTCTTCTGTAGAGATCACTTGCAAGGGAGATAAATATAGTCCAGACAAAGGGTTTCGCCTGTCCTCTTCTCCGGCCCAAACGGCACCGAACCCACCAAAATGGGAAAGCAAAACATAGAAGGACAGGTAAAAAGGTAAGTAACTCGCGTAAAAAAGGAAATCATTTGCCTTTTTTAAGAATGGATCAAATCCACCAAGTTTCCCAAGAAAGCCAAGTTTCATTTTTTCTCTGCCGCTCCCCCCTGAATTTAAGTATCGGCGAAAAATCAAAATCCAACAAGCAAAAGGGGTTGTATAATGGAATGACTGGCGTTCACTGTAGCCAATCGACCAGAAGAACTGGATCTCTTATGTCAAAAAACATTGTCGAACGGTATCTCGTCCTAAAAAACAAATACCGAAATTATGATACCAAATACGCCTTAAAACGTATGCAAGCGTTCCGACTTGCCACCCAGGAATTGTCGCGCAAAGGATATGAAGTTGCCTTGGAACTCTTGGGATCCATTAATTTTGGCATTGTAGATCCGACCTCTGACGTTGACTGCATTTTACTTTTAGAATGCGATTTACATAAAGACCAAAGTTGTTGTCCAACACACTGTACCAATTTATCATTCGTAAAAACAGAAATTTCTAAATTTGTTTTAAAAAGATTGTCTCCAGAAACATTTAACATTGATTATTTGGATACTATCAATTTAAAATACGTAGAAGAAAAAATCCGAACAGAATCCGTTCTCGGTGATGAGACTTTATACTGTTTATTATTTTATAGAAACATAGGTAGGCCGGTCAATCGCCCACTTTTTATCCCATTTTGCGACCAACTAGAAGAAAATCATGACTTTGTGAAAGAAATTATACCTTGGGCAGCCGACGCCTTAGAAGGTTACCTAAACACCAACCAACACAGAATGTCATTCAATAAGTATAACGAGAGGATACGGGCTCGGGGTTTGAGCCTTCCTGAGGGATTACAACAAGAATTACAAGCTTACATGGAGGGAAAAACTTAATCTTAAAAGCACCGCCAATATTATTGTTTACCGTTCTCGAAGATTCCTTATTATTTTGCCATGCCGAAGGGAATTTGGACGAACAGAGGTAGGTTATATCCATACTTACTTTCGAACATTATTCTTTTTATTTTTGTCACAATTGCATTTTTATTTTATACCGCCAGTGAACGAAACATCGATGAGGCAGAAGAAAATCGTTACCAATCCACACGCATAGCAAATGAACTTAGGCAATCGTCAGACCAACTTACAAATTTAGTAAGGTTGTATGTCATCCAAAGGGACCCAAAGTATAAACAATATTTCCAAATGATTTTGGATATCCGCAATGGGGATCGTCCTCGTCCCAAAAATTACGGTTATGCCTATTGGGACTTTGTCATTGCAGACAAACTTCCACCACCATCGGACGAAGGTGAAAAAATTAGCATTTACGAATTAATGAAAAAAGCTAACTTTCTTGCTTCAGATTTTTTGTTACTTTCAGAATCTAAAAGCAAATCAGATGAGTTAACTAAAATTGAGTTTAAAGCAATGTCTCTTGTTGAAAGGGATATGAAAAATGGAAACAAAACAGATCCGAATGTTATCAATTTATTATTCGATGAGAATTATCTTCGCGCAAAAGCGGAGATCATGAAACCTATTAATGATTTATACTATCAATTGAATGATCGTACCACAAAAGCCATACTAGATGCAAAAAGAAAAGTTTTTGTTTTAAAGACCATCCTCGTCACTGCAGGGATATTTTTTGCATTAAGTCTATTTCTAACACATAGATCACTAAAGACAATCATTGGAGGCAGCGTTGATGAAGCTTTCCAGAGAATATCCTCATTAGGAGAAGGTAATTTTTCTGGTGCTATCAAACCCTCATTGATTAAAAACTCTATACTACATAGTTTAAACATAACACAAAAAAGATTACAAGAACTGTATGAAGAAGGTGAATCTAGCAAACAAAGGTTAATCGAAAGCGAATCAAAACTCCGAAGCATTTTAGATAATGTTTCTGCCTGTATTTATTTAAAAGATAACAACGCTCGGTATCTTTTTGCAAACAAGGCAGTTTGCGATCTATTTGGATATCCGCTGGAAGATATTCTCAACGAAACGGACGATAAATTCTTAGAAAAAGAAACGGCAAAAAAAATTCTAAGTAACGATAAATCTGTTTTATTAGAAGGGAAAACATTACATGCAGAAGAAGAGATAACCAATAGAACGGACGGTAAAACATATTTTTTTCTCACTGTTAAAATTCCATTAAGAAATCAAATGGGTGAAATTTACGCACTTTGCGGAATATCCACAGATATTGGTTTAACGAAAGAAATTCACAAAGAATTAGAACGCGCAAAGGATTCGGCAGAAATTGCAAACCGTGCTAAGTCAGAATTTTTAGCTTCCATGAGTCATGAAATTCGAACTCCTTTAAATGGAGTGATCGGACTTACACAAATTCTTTTAAAAACAAACTTAGATCCAGAACAAGAATCCCTCGTACAATCCATTGCTTCCGCAGGGAGGTCATTACTTACCATCCTCAATGATATCCTAGACTTTTCGAAAATGGAGTCAGGTAAGCTAAAAATTGAAAAAATGAAATTTGATATTCGTCTTACTGTTACCGAAATTTTTGATTTATTATCCATTGAATCCAAATCAAAATCGATTGAGCTTAAACTGGAGATTGGTCCGAACGTTCCACAATTTATTTATTCCGATCCAAGCAGAATCCGACAAATTATTTTCAACTTATTAGGAAATGCTATTAAATTCACTGAAAAAGGTTATGTAATCCTTCGACTCAAAAAAGTAAATCAATGGATACGTATTGAAGTAGAAGATTCAGGGATCGGTATACCAAATGAAAAAATTCAATTTATCTTTCAAAAGTTTTCACAAGCGGATGCATCCACTTCTCGCAAATATGGAGGAACAGGTTTAGGTCTTGCTATATCGGAAAGGTTGGCTTCATTACTTGGAGGAACCATCGGCGTGGAGAGCCAACTAAAAAAAGGAAGTTTGTTTTGGTGTCAACTTCCCTATGATAATCCTTCCGACTTAGATAAAGTTTATGAATCAGAATCATTTTTACCTAAGATTGTTGAATCAACATTTACAAACCAAAGGTTTTTGATTGTTGAAGACAATATATTAAACCAAAAAGTAATTGGTGGACTCTTAAAAAAACACAATATCAATTTTGATGTCGCTGAAAATGGAGAAGTTGCCGTAAATCTTTTCCAACAAAATAAATATAATCTCATTCTTATGGATTGTGAAATGCCCGTTATGGATGGGTTTGAAGCTACATTAAAAATCAGAGAATTGGAACAAACAAAACCAAATAAAACTATCATCATTGCCGTCACAGCACATGTATTAAACGAACACAAAGAAAAATGTGCTGCCGTAGGAATGGATGGATTTATAGGAAAGCCGTTTTATATTGAAAATTTACTAAATACCTATAGCGAAATTCTTAAAAAACAACAAACATAATCCTATTTTATCATTCAAAACTTCAGATAATCTAATCTTTCTTAAATCGATTTGTCACGTGATCTAAGTTTCCATCTCCATAACAATTGGTTATTTCTGCAATGATCACTTGGTAACCTTCATACCATTTTGAATAGTGAGACTTTGCTTTTTTATGATCAGAAAATGTTTTTAAAGCATCCAAACCTTTCTGCGTTTGAAAATAATATACTACCGCCATCGTTCCCTTTTCCTGGTCCGACCATTGGTCTTTTCCTAAATATTCAGAATGATTTTCCACAAAGGATTCTATGGAACTATCTAATGTTTGAAATTCTTCATCTGAAGTTTTTTGCTTAAAAATAAATGTCGCAGAAATCACAATTTAAACAAAGATAATTCTTTGTTTAATTCGACAATTAGAGAATTTAACTCAGCAGAAGATTTGGCGGTTTTTTCAGACATCAATGACAACTTCGCCGTGTCATTTGCTAAATGATGGACGGATGCTCCCATCTCCTCATTTACTTTTTTTTGTTCTTCCGTGGCAAAAGAAACAGAACTAGAACGATTCACAATATGTTCTGATTGTTTACGAATTTCTTCTACTTCAGTAATTTGTTCTAAATTTGCTTGGTTGACTTTATCAATACTATTGATGATTTCAATAACACTCTCGGAAAGATATTTAAAAGTTTCATTGGCCGATCTAACTGATTCAACAGAAAGTGCGGTCGAAGCAGACACTCGTTTAATCAAATCCGAAATCGTTTTTGTTGACGAGGCAGTCCTTTCTGCCAATTTCCCAACCTCGGAAGCAACTACGGCAAATCCTCTACCCATATCACCGGCCCTCGCTGCTTCGATCGATGCATTTAATGCAAGTAAGTTGACTTGTTCAGAAATTTCCTTAATGATTGCAAGAATCTTACCAATTTCGATAGCATTTTTATCTACCTCTTCACTTGATTCAATGGTCATGATAATCGATTTTGCACTTTTTGTTACTTCATTTTCTACTGAATCAGCTTTTTCCTTTGCATACAATGAAACTTGTTTCAAACTCGAAGACAAAGTAAATAAATGAATGATGGATTCGTTGGTAGAGGCTGTTAATTTTTTTTGTTCTAGTGCATCGGAATATATTCCATTAATGGAAGACCCGTTTTCTTCTAAAGCTGCTGCAACTTCTTCCAAAGAGGAAGCTTGGATTTGCGAATGTTCTGCAGAGTCAGCGGATAGAATTTCTAAGTTTTTTGCTTCCTCTTCTATTTTTTTGGAGTGTTTGGTAATGGATGCAATCAATCGATTTAACTTTAATTTCGCATCGTTCAAATAAACGGAGATCAGACCAATTTCATTTTTTGTTTGGTTTAGTCTTAATTCTGAACGCAAATCGCCGTCTGAAAATGATTTTAACATAGTTGAAACATCACGAATGGTTGCTGAAGTATTTCCCGTTAAATTCCAAATCACAAAAAACAAAAGACCAATCATCTATAGTATAAAAAAACTCAACCCAATACAGATATTTTCTAAATGATGAACGTCTACTTGTGAACGGAATTGATAGTAGATATAAAATGAAAAAATAAAATATCCTATGGCAAATGTTGCAAATATCGGGAAAAGCAAATTAGCAAACAAACTGAGTGGAGGCAAATTAAATTGGATATAAGTTTCATAAAGTTTCTTTTCAACAGTTACATAAAATATAGAAGAAATCGCCATCGCAAGTATTACCCCGAGAATAATAAAAAACACAACTTCCCCATAAGTTTTTACCAAACCATAATGGTAAGCGAGTAACATGGTAAGAATGGGTCCACCTACATTAGTGGACAAAATGTTCAAAGCTCCAGACTTTGCAAAACTCCGAATGAATTTTAGTTCTTTTTCTGTGTATATAATCCCTTCAGGCCTTTGCATTTGTTTTCGAAATTCCCGATTTTTAAAAAAGAATAAAATGGCATGAAGACCAATGATTGGTGGAGCTAAGTAGATTAGAATTTTTAGGATGGATTCAAAATTTTCTAATCCAAACAAAAGGAACATTCCAACAAAAAATAGAAAAGGATCTAAATTAGTGATAAGAAGATAAGGAAACATAAATCCCGTTCTTTTCTGGTTCTGCCGAAGTCCATTTGAAGTCATAGAGAAGGAAATTAATACCTTCCTATAAAAGTTGTCAATTTATTTTAAGGAAAATGAGAGGCTTTGGTTTTTACGTTTTCTAAATGGCGGATGTCTTTACCCGTATTGAGTCGGACAAGTTCTTCTGCTACGTTCACCGCATAATCACCTAACCTTTCTAAAGCGAGAATGATTCGATACACATCAGCAAATTCTTGTTTTTCCATATCGGGAATGCAGCGATACTTATGGAATGCTTGGTCACAAAGGGCATTCAATTCATCTTCTAAGGTATTCACACTACCCATAAACCTTTCTTTTTCTTCAACAAGGGATTCAATTGCCATTCCTGCAAGTGTAGTCACCCGAGATAAAATGAGAGTCATGGGTTCTTCGTTTTTGAATAGACCTTTTCGAATAGTTTTATGACGAAATACATCGGCACAGTTGACTACTTGGTCTCCCATCCTCTCCATATTCCTTGTGATCCGAATGGCAGAAAGAGCAAACCGGAGTGGATCTTTTTTCAAAACAATATCATTGTCCACATCACCCATACCGAGGATATTACGATTACTGACTGCTTCCAAAATCGCATTTTGAGAAAGGTTATCGTTTTCCTTTTCTAAATCATCAATGAGATCATCCCGCTCGACAATACGTTCGGCTTGTTCATAATCATCCGCTTCTAAGGCCTCACTTAATAGGATTACCTGTTCTAATACAAGCTCCGCCATAGAATATAAATTCTTTCTTAAGTAATAGAACTTGGAAATAATCATATCTGGCAATTTTAGTGAAACCTAGTTTTAGTTAGACGGTTGCCAACTCAGTGATTTCTTCCACAGTGAGGATTTTTTCAATATCGATTAAGATAATGAACCTATTGTCTTTTTTCCCAACACCAGTAATGTACCTTGAAGAAATTCCTTTTACAGAAGGTGGCGGTGGGTCTACTTGGTTGGCTGGAAAATGAACCACGTGTGAAACTTTGTCCACAATCACGCCGATGGACTTACCAGATACGTTGATGACGATGGCACGGTCAGCAGCACCATCGGTAATATTTTTAATATTGAGACGTTTGGCCAGGTCGATCATTCGAACGACTTTTCCTCTGATGTCCATAATACCTGCAAAATAACTTTTGGATTGCGGAACACGGATTAGGTTAGTGATTTTGACAATCTCTTCGACTATAGTGATGGGAATCGCATATTCTTCATCACCCAAATTGAATATAATGTACTGCTCATGAATGAATTGGTTTGCCGATGATGTTTCTTTTGCCATATTTCTTTTCTACAAATGGACTAGCCCACTCCCTAGAAGTAGACGTAGCCGTTATAGAAAAAATATGAACCGAAACTAAGAAATGACAACACTTTTGTCATTAGGACGGAGCGTTTTCTGACAAGAAAATCCAGAAGTCCAGCCGCCATACCTAAAATGCCTAAAGTCAATCCTAATACGACATAATCATAGTAGAGATAATAGACCAAACATCCAAATCCGACGCCCATGCAGATATCTTGCAAATCTCCCCAGACCCGTCTCTTAAAACGCAACCAGAGCGATCCTCGAGCTTCTCTGGCCTCACGACGCTCTCTTCTCCAACGTTGGAAACGAGTTTCTCGAACAATCCCGAAAATGGAATCATACCGAGTGGATGGAAATAAAGCAGACTCCAAAGGAAATCTTTGCGATCGACCTTTTTCTGGAGTATCTGGTACAAAGGGAGGGTATATTTCGTACGCCCCTCCGATACATGCCAGCATGTCTTTATCGGGAAGGGTACTAAAGTATTCGCGAAAGGGCCAAATCTTTCGAAAGACAGGGTAAGCACGGCCAGAAGTAATATCCTTCTCACCTTGTACAGTACCGTTTTTCACAGTGGCACCATACATACGCCCTTTCTCTTCTTTGATTTCTACAGCTAACCGAACGAGTCGTTCGTGAAAATTAAACTCAGCCTCCAGGACATCCCCGAGAGGTGTTTCCAGGATAAATGCTCGGATGAAACCGGGTGTGCGGGGTTTCTGTTTCCTCCAGACTTGCTTCATAACAAATCTATCGGAGGAAACATTAAGTCACTGAAGAAAGATTATTTCTTCTTTTTGTGTCTGTTGGCTCTGCGTTTTTTCTTACGTTTGTGGGTTGCGATTTTTCTACGCTTTCTCTTTTTTCCGGAAGGCATTCCTTCCTCCTTATATCAAGCCTGTTCTGTCAAATTTCTAGTCGAGGTACTTTTGTAAAACTTTATTTTTCCTCATTGTGGATAACATCGCTTTGATATCGCCCACTCCTTCACGTGAAGTGACAAGAAGAACATCTGGTTCTTCCACAACAATGAGGTCTTTCACACCGAGAAAGGCAATGAGTTCCTTCTGAACAGAAGAAATATTCCCTGAAGCCTTATGATATAACACTTCTTTTCCTTGGTGGTGGTTCTTTTCTTTATCACCAGGCAAAATGCGTTCGAGTGACATCCAAGATCCCACATCATCCCAATTGAAGGTTGCTTCTACCATTCGAATCCGGTTGGATTTTTCCATAATGGCCGTATCAATCGCTTCAGAAGGAAGCATTTGGAAGGCAGTTTTTAAATCCCCAAAACTTTTAAAAGGGAATCCATTTTTTAAAGGATTTAAAATATGGGGAGCATGGCGTTCCAATTCAGAAAGGATGGTTTCTGTGCGGAATAAAAAAATCCCTGGATTCCAATAAAAATTCTTCTTCTTTATGTATTTTAAAGCCGTTTTAAAATCAGGTTTCTCAAAAAAAGCTTTAACCGTATAACCTACATCAGTTGGCTTACCTGTGCTAATATAACCGTAACCTACTTCTGGGCGATTTGGTTTCACGCCAAGTAGAACCATTCCATTTTCCGTCTCGTATAAGGCTTGTTCGATGGTTTTGGTAAATTCTTTGATAGGGTCAATAAAAGCATCAGCTGATAATACGATTAAGTTCGGATTTCCGAATTTTTTCTGAAAGTAAAGTGCGGAAAGAGCAATGATCGGCGCTGTGTTTTTGCCCTCTGGTTCCAAAATGAAATTGGTGGAGGGAAACTTAGGATCTTTTTTGAGAATCTCTGATTTTAAGTTAGCATTGGTTCCAATATAAATTCGGTCTAGAGTGGTAATAGTGAGAGCACGGTCAATGGTCTCCCGAAGAAGGGTTTTATTGGAATAAACTTTCTGGAGTTGTTTTGGGGAATTCGTACGGGAGCGAGGCCAAAACCTCTCTCCCTTTCCGCCAGCCATAATGAGAACAACCGGGGATTCTTTAGGTAATTTTGCCATAGGGTTTGGAACCAGAATTTAGCAAAGCAAACAGAGGAAAACCAGAAAAGAGTTAGGCCCCTCCCGCTTCTTTCGGTGTCTCCTCACTGTGGAGTTTAATGGGTTTTGCAGGAATGATGGTTGAAATGGCGTGTTTATAAACCAAATTCTGTTTATTATCGTTTTCTAGGATGATTGTGAAGTTGTCAAAGCTGACAACCTTTCCTTTCAGCGGAACTCCGTTTAACAAGTAGATGGTGAGATCAATTTTCTCCTTTCTTGCAGTATTTAGAAGTTGGTCTTGGATATTATTTTTTGCCGACATTGGACATCCCGAGTGTTTTTCTCTATATTTTATCTATATTTGTAAACAATTGGACAGCGGCTTCGAAAGAAATGGGCGAAAGTAACGGATCTTTTTTGAACCAAGTGATCTGTCGTTTTGCATAATTCCTGTGGCTTTGGGCCAGCTGCTCAATGAATGTATTAATGTCTATGGTTCCATTTAGGAATGCAAGCGCAAAATTGTAACCTAAGGTTCGAAGGCCCGGACAGTCCGACCCGTATCTAGAAATTACTTCTTTCGTCTCCGCTAACATACCCGTGGCGATCTGTTCGACCCGAACATTAATCCTTTGGTAAAGTATTTCGCGGGGCCAATCCAACCAATGTCCAATGATTTGGACATCTGGATGATCTCTTAAATATCCACCCACAGTTTCCCTGGAAACATCGGACCATAAAACTCCAGTGAGCACCACTTCGAGAGCTCTTTTGATTCGATAACCATCTTGGAGTGGTAAAGAGGCGAGGGCTTTGGGATCTCGAGAGGCCAACTCTTCCCTTGCCAGTTCCAATGGAAGATTCAAAACATAGTCTTTGGTTTCTTTAGGTACATTTGGTACGGGAAACATCCCGAAAAGAAATGCTCGGAGGTAAAATCCTGTACCACCAATCAAAAATGGAATTTTTCCTCGTGCTGTAATATCATTGATTGCCTCTCGGGCCCAAAGGGAAAATTGGCTGGCATTGACAGACTCATTGGCATTTAAAAATCCAACAAGCCAATGGCGGATGTAACTAGCCTCTGAATGAGTGGGAGCCGTTGTGCCTACCGGAAGATCCCGGTAGACTTGGCGTGAGTCAAAAGAAACAATTTCGTAACGATTAGGGTCAAGGGTTTGGGTAAGTGCGGTTTTTCCGGAACCAGTAGGTCCACCAAGGACAGGAAGGATCACTCCTCTTCCTCGGCTACGACCTCCTCTTCTTCGGTCTCTTCCAATTCTTCCGTTTCTTCTAAGAGTTCATCTTCTTCCAAAACTGGTTCTTCCTCTTCTTCCACTTCGTATTCGGAACTGCGAATGGCAGCCATACGAGATTTGATAGCGGGTTTGGCCAATTGGTCTGCACCACATTTGGGGCATTTTTTTTCGGGTTTATTCAAATCATAAAACTTAGTTCCGCAAGAATAACAGCTGAACTTTTTTCCCAGAGGGTTATTGGGATCGATTTTTACCGCGGGAGTTGCTTTCGGAGCTGGCAAAGCCTTAGCCTTCGTAGCGGGGATTTTAGCACCAGCCACGGGCTTTTTTTTCTCTTCCTTCGGGGAAGCGGACTTTGCATCCTTAGTTGGTTTTTCTTTGGCTACCGCTTTTTTCTTGGGCGGGGCCTGCTTCTTGACTGCTTTTTTTGCGACCATAAACGTACTTTTGACAGTTTTGGAAATCCCCTCTCGGGGACAACCTTTTTGAAATTGGACGGTTTTCTCCTGGATGAAAATTAATGAAAAGTTTTTTTTTTCCTATGACCCAATTAAGTGTCAATGTCAACAAGATCGCCACCTTGCGTAATTCTCGTGGTGGATCCATTCCCAATGTCATTCAAATATCAGAGATTATCCTGAATGCAGGCGCCTACGGCTTAACCATCCATCCTAGAGAGGATGAAAGGCATATCACCAAACAGGATGTATTCGAAATAAGAGAGTTTTTACAATCTTACAACGAAAATTTGCTAAAAAAGGGAATTCCCAAAAAAGAATTTAATATCGAAGGCGAACCGAGTGCACGTTTTTTAGACCTAGTCCTTGCGGCCAAACCAGACCAGGCTACCTTAGTTCCTGTAAAACCAGGTGAAATCACCTCCGATCATGGATTCGACTTAAAAGACAAAACAGTGTTCCAAACTTTAAATTCTATGGTCAAACGTTTTCACGATGAAGGAATTCGCGTTTCTTTGTTTATGGAAACCAATTTTGAACAATATAAGTTAGTGAAAGATTTAGAAGCTGATAGGATCGAACTTTATACAGGACCTTTTGCTTCTGCCTATGAAAAATCACATGAAGAAGGTTTATCAAGTTTTAAAGAATACGAAAAAGCGGCAATAGAAGCAAACAAACTTGAGTTAGGCGTAAATGCAGGACATGATTTGGATACTAATAATTTGAAACTATTTGCAAAACTCCCTTATTTAGTGGAAGTATCCATCGGCCACAGACTGGTAAGCCAAAGCCTTGTGGACGGAATGGAAAAAACGATAAAAGAATATCTCAAAGTTCTTTCGCAAGGAAACGCAACTTAGCATACTGCGGGTCTTGTTCTAAAAGTAACTTTGCCGCTCTTTCTAGTGCGAGGGCCAATTGTCCTTCGAGTTTTCCTTTTCTTTTTGCAATTTGGATTTCAGAAAGGAAACTGCGAAGGGCGTCCCGTGCCTGTGCTTCATTGCCTGAAGCAGAAGCCAGTTTCACTTTTTTCCAAGAGTCAGTGATCGCGGTCCCAGATTTTAATGTTGTCCCTTGTAAGGGAACTCCCGCTTCTGTGCCGAGAGAAGAACTCACTGAAACCACTCCCGCACTCGCACCAGCCGCCTCTTTTCCCGATTCTCCTCTGTGGTAGTTGGCAGTATCCCAAATCTTAGAAAAAGGATCCGATTTCATTTGATCGGCATAAAGACGCTCTTTATAAGATATCGAGGAAAGGCGAATTTCTTTTAGAATGTTAGATTTGTCTACATCATTTAGACGTTGGAAACAATCCGCAAGAACTCCCCGACGCAAAGATTCTTTGGTAAGGATTCCACGCTCTGCAAGAAGTTGAAATGAAACAAACTCTGGCGGTTTGTTTTCCCTACAAAGTTTTTGTGTTTCTGTGAATACCGCCAGTGCTTCTCCGTCTCGGGAATGGGCCTTGAGATCTGCAATATTTCCTGATTTTTCTGCAGAAATTCTTAACATATTTTTATAGAGACTATCATTGGGATTTTTTTCTAGAGCCTTTCTAAAGGCAGTATAACTTTCGGAATAATTTCCCCTGTGGTATTCCAATAGTCCCCATGTGTAACATAAATAACCATCATCCGTATCTCGAGTCCGGCAAACGTATCTTAGTCGAGATATGGCAGCTTCTCTTGTATCTGCGGACTCCCAAACATCCAAAAGCACCTCTTCCAAGAAGATGAGGGTTTCCAAACTGTACGGATCCCGGGTAGGGTTTTTCTGAGGTTCTGATGTACAAAACCCCAAGGAAAGAGTGAAAATCAGGACAACGAATGGGCGCATGGCACCGTCTATGATATACGTGTGTCCTAGATTTGTCCCGAATTTTTTTGAGTTGCATGGACTGGAAAATCGGAAATTCTTAGGATAATCTATCCACTTTACGAGCGATCCCTTGAAACGAATTGTTTACCTACTTTCCTTTTTCACCCTACTTAGTTTTGCCCTTCCTGTAGGCTTTATTTCCTGCGAACCGGAAGCCAAAAAAGCGCCTAACCGTGTAACCAATTTTACTTACCAAGACTTCGAAACAGTGGTCAAATCTGTGGATAAGTTCTATATTGATAAAAACATCAATAAAAACCGAGCATTTACTGATGCGGCTTCTTTTGCCGTTCTCAGTATGCCACACCCGCTGTATATTTACCCAGAAAGTTATTTCGCTGAGAGGGAAAAATATGACGACAAAGAGGATCTTTGGCCTGGGAAAACTTTTAAAATTTCTCCTTCCGACAAATTTGTGTTATTTGATCCTGACTACACTCTTGTTGAAAAAATCCAAAAAGAGAAATTAAAGAAAAACGAAAATAGAAAACTTTCTGATGCAGAAGTCAAAAAACTCATCGAAAAAGAAAAACTGAAAAAATCTGTTATCGCAGCAAAATGGGAAGAAATTAATTTCTCACGGAAAGAATTTGACCGAGTCATTACTTACATCCAAGACAATTTAGAAACATACAAAACTCCCGTCCTCAAAGGACTTGTAGAACTTGATGGCGAACTTCCTGAAGAAGAGGAAGATAAAAAAGAATTCAGCATGGAACAAGTATTTCTTGCTGCTGCGAATGGATATTTGAATTCTTTAGATCCTCATTCTAATGTATTCCTTAAAGAAATGTGGGAAGAATCAATGGCGAAAATCAGCGATGGTTCTTTTGAAGGAATTGGAGCGATTTTATCTGGTGGTGGTAGTCGAGAAGTGGTAGTGGAAAACCCATTGGAAGGAAGCCCAGCCGTGAAAGCAGGAATCCGAAGTGGAGATACGATTGTCGCAGTCGATGGAAAAGTAATTAAAAATTTAACGCTCGATAAAGTAGTTAAAAAAATCAAAGGACCGAAAGCAACAAAAGTAGTCCTTACTATCACAAGAAAAGGGAATACCGGAAAAACTGATATTGAAGTGATCCGCGATAAAATTACGATTAAAAACGTAACCCATCATATCGTAAAAGAAAACCCACAAGTTGGTTATATTAAACTCACTGGATTCGTAAAACCAGGACCTGGCGAAGCTCCCATTGATACACAAATTGCGAATGCGGTTGTGGAGATGGAACAAGAAGCTAAAGAAGGTGGAAAACCATTGAAGGCTTTGATCTTAGACCTACGCGGAAACTCCGGTGGATATTTGGACCTCGCCATTGATATCGCAGACATGTTTATCGAAAAAGGAATGATTGTATTTACAAGAACTCCATTCCGAAGTGATGAAGAAAAATATGCAAAGAATAAAGATATCACCAAACTACCTTTAGTTGTCTTAATCAATTCAAAATCAGCTTCAGCTTCTGAAATTGTAGCAAGTGCGATCCAACACCACGGCCGAGGGATTTTACTTGGGGAAAGAACTTTTGGTAAAGCAACCGTTCAAAGTTTAAATAACTTAGAAAACAATCCTGATTACTTACTTAAAATTACAAATGCAAGATACTACTCCCCGTCTGGAAAAACGATCCAAGTCGTAGGCGTATCTCCAGACATTGAAGTTTCAGAAGAACCAGACGGCAGTTTTCCTTTCCGTTATCGTGAAGAGGATATGTGGAACCACCTTCCACTCATCCCACACGAAGGAGTGGTAAAATCCAAATTCAATGTCAATGCGATCAAAGAATATGCAAAGAAAAATGGGAAGGCAGATGCTTTCTTAAAATCACATGCAAACGATGCTATTAAACCAGACTATATGTTAATTAGAAGTTTGGATTATATCGAAGGAATGTTAAATACAAAGTAATCCTAATCTCTTTTCATAAGGGAATAGCATTCAATAAATTGGGAATCATGTGACACGAATTAAATCGGATTTTTTGATCATTGGAAGCGGAGTGAGTGGCTTATTTACCGCCCTCAAATTAGCTCCGCTTGGATCTGTAGTGGTTGTTACTAAAAAAGCAGACTACGAATCCAATACCAATTATGCGCAAGGGGGAATTGCCTCCGTTTTCGATGATAAGGATAAGTTCGAAGAACATATCCAAGATACCTTAGAATCAGGTGCTGGTCTTTGTGACTTAGAGGCGGTGAAAGTTTTAGTCGAAGAAGGACCCACACGGGTTCGGGAGCTTCTAGAACTCGGTGTTCCGTTTACCAGAAACCAAACAGGGGAACTGGATCTTGCGCGCGAAGGTGGTCATAGCAAAAATCGCATCATCCATTCACTTGACAGAACAGGTAGTGCCGTTGAACAGTCGCTACTTGACCATGTCCATGCTAATAAAAACATTCAAATTCTAGAAAACCATGCCTGTGTAGATCTAATCACCAAACACCATTTAAAGGACAAAGACAATCTTCCTCTTAGATGTTATGGTGCCTACATTGTAGATACAGAAACAGGAGAAGTATTTCCAGTCTTAGCTAAAAAAACAATTTTAGCCACGGGTGGTGCAGGTCAGGTGTATTTACACACAACCAATCCAAACATCGCGACTGGTGATGGAGTGGCGAGTGCTTACCGGGCGGGTGCCATTGTTAAAAACATGGAATTTTATCAATTTCATCCTACTTCCCTTTTCCATGAACAGGGAAATAGTTTTTTAATTTCAGAAGCTGTTCGCGGTCATGGTGGCATCTTACGAGAGATAGGTGGTAGACCTTTTATGAAAGACTATCATACATTGGGAGAACTAGCACCGCGTGATATTGTGGCTCGTGCCATCGATGATACGATGAAAAAACGAGGAGAACCCCATGTCCTTCTCGATATCACTCATAGACCCGCAAACGATATCATTAACCACTTTCCCTCAATTTATGAACGATGTAAAAAACTTGGTATCGATATTACAACAGATCCCATCCCAGTAGTGCCAGCGGCTCACTATATGTGCGGGGGTGTGGCAACGGATCTTCTTGGACGAACCAATATTGCCGACTTATATGCATGTGGGGAAACAACTTGCACTGGAGTTCACGGCGGAAACCGATTAGCATCAAATAGTTTGTTGGAGTGCCTTGTTTTTTCGCACAGAATTGCTGGAGATATTCGGTCCCAAGGAAAATTAAGTTATTCTGCCGAAACAGATCTTATTCCTGATTGGAACAAAGAAGGAACGACCAATACAGAAGAATGGGTTCTCATCTCACATGATCTTATCGAAATCAAAACCATTATGAGTAACTACGTTGGAATTGTGCGTTCAGATATGCGACTCGAAAGGGCACTCCGTCGTTTGAAGCTAATTTCCGAAGAAGTAAAGGACTATTACAATAGAACCACTGTCTCTCTTGGATTACTTGAACTTAGAAACCTAGTGAAAGTTGCGGAACTCATTGTTCGTTCAGCACTCCTAAGAAAAGAAAGTCGTGGACTGCATTATAGTACAGACTATCCAGAAGATAGAACTCCATCAAGACAAGATACCATCCTTTCTCACAAACTCTAAAGAACAGACAAAACTTAAGCGCCAGGGACCCTAGCGGAAATCCTTTCTCGTAAGAGAAAGATTGCAGCGGAGGGCCCGGTCCTTTTTAGTTAAAATTTTTGAATAAGGAAAAATCGGAGGCGCCCACCTAACTAAAAATGGTTGGTATTATAAATCTTAAATCCGGAAAATTTCACCAAACACCAATTAACCTCGAAACCCAAGAATGGTATAAACAATTCCTAAGATGATGGGAAGGATGGAATAACTAAATACATGGATGAAGTATCCGCGTTTTTCGCCCCATTTTTGTTTCATCGGCTCTAATTTCCAAAAAAAACTCGGCTTGTAAATGCGAAGGATATAGGTGGTGGTTCCGTAGAGAATAAAAAATACGCCGAGTCCGACAGTGATTAGGTTCATAAGTCTCCTTGTTCTCTCTAGGTTGTGCGAGAATGCGAACTTTCCAAGAAAAAAAAGCTGCAAAAGTAGTTTTGGTTATCGAAATTGATTGGGTTGTGATAGAGGGAACACATTGGGTGGCGGGTCTAGAACCCCTCCCAAAGTCAGGGCGGGGATACTAGATTCACCCCCAACTCCGGAAAATATACGAAACTCCATTAAAAACTAACAAAACTTTAAATTATAAGAACCAAACCAAAGAGATTCCACCTAACTAAAATACAAATACAAGGTTAGGTGCCAAATGTTAAAACTTCGTTATTCACTCGATGACAATCGATTTCATTTACGATTTCGATTTTCAGAAATTTTTGTATCTATTGCAAAATCGATTCCAAAAGGTTGTTACCATCCTGTAAATAGAACTTGGTCTTATCCGAACGATCCAATCATTATAAAACAATTATTAGATGCTTTTGAGCAGCATGATATCAGAATTTTACCAAGAGAAATTCCGAAACAATGTGGGATACTACAAGACTATTTCAAAGCAACCAGAGAAAGAAATTTAAGTTTTTGTACAAGAAAAACATACTACTCTCATCTATTTCGATTGTTATTGTTTACAGAAAAACTTCCATCCAATATACGATTGTTGGATTTAGAAAATTATTTGGACCATTTAGTTATTGAGCGTGGTGCAAAATCCTCTAGTGTTCGTTCCGCAAGACAAGCCTTTATCTTTTATTTTCGTGAGGTCAGAAAGCAGTTCACTCATCTAAAATTCCCCAAGATGAAAGTAGAATCTAAACTCCCAGAAGTTTTGTCCGCAGAAGAAACAAGAGCCATCTTCAACGCTTTACCAAACCAAAAACACAAAATGTTACTCCTTATCAGTTATTCTTCAGGATTACGCGTGAGCGAAGTGATTCATTTAAAAATAACCGATATAGACTTAAAACGAAATATGGTTCGTGTCAATCAAGGCAAAGGCAAAAAAGATAGATATACTGTTCTTGCTACCACACTCATTGAAGAATTAAAAGAATATCTAAAAATAAGAGAATACAACTTACTCCTAAAACAAAGTTATAACGAAGTTAAAGCGAATCCTTGGTTATTCCCAGGTATGAAAAATAGACCACTAAACATTCGTACTGCGGAAAGTATCTTCACAAATGCTGCGCAGAAGGCAAAAATAAAAAAGAAGGTTAGTTTCCATAGTTTGCGACATGCTTTTGCTACGCATTTATTAGAATTGGGAACCGATTTACGAATGATTCAAACATTACTCGGACACGCTAGTGTCCGAACCACACAAATTTATACGAAAGTAGCAAGAAGTCGCTTAGAGAATATTATAAGTCCCTTGGACCGCATTCCAAACGCAAAAGAAAAAATAATCCTTTTGCCAGAAAAAAAAGACTAAACCTATCATCACTTTTTCTAATCGGTCACTTTAATCGAATCCATTTCTATCCAAAAAGTTCCTTTTCCTTCAAACAATGGGTTGACGAAAAATTTTCCCTACTCTTCTATTCATTCGTCACTAGATAGACAAAATCCATAACAACTCAATGAAAGATAAATTCGAACAATTCTATTCATCTCTTACAGAAACCGAGATTTCTATTATATTGCGGTTAAAAGAAATTTTAAAACCATTTGATAGTCTCGAAGAAAGGATTTCCTATTCCGTCCTTTACTACTTTCAAAATAGTCGAGTTTGTTTCATTTGGCCGGCTTCCATTAAGCCAGGACCAAAATCTGGCGTGCAGTTTGGATTTTGTAATGGTTATCTGTTAAACGATCCCAATCAAAAACTAGAAAGAGAAAATCGAAAGCAAGTTTATTGTATCACCTACCATTCAAAGGAAGAAATCAACGAATTAGACTTAATCACTTTTATAAAAAATGCATTAGAAGTGGATCAGAAGATTTTTAAAAAGAAAAAGCAGCGCGTTCCCAATGGGACCAGTTATTAAATCCCTATAAAAAAGGGCCGGGTCACTTCGGGGTGCGCTAACGCTCCCGTCGCCTACCATTTAACAATGGAAGGCGACCAAGCCCTACGTCCCCTTAACGCAAAATAGGGAACCTAAACTTTAAAAAAACCGATTGTCATTTTCCCTTTTGTGCCCAAAAATAAATAAGCACCAAAATTCCAATTCCAGTTAGACCAATCAATTGCCACCAACCACTCATTCCCACATCATGTAGACGACGGGAACCTACACTCAAACTAGGCAACAAGACCGCTAGGGAAAAGATTCCACCAATGATAGGAAGGAACATGTTAAGTATCGCACTAATGATGATACAAAAGACTACCCACCACCAGAACTCTGGCCTTTTCGCATTGCCACTAAAATCAGCATATTTTTGAAAACATACCTTAATCGCATCTTGGAATGACATATCGTTTTACCTTCCACGAAATTACTTATTTTGTTTCATTACAAACGACCCATATTAGAAATTAATTTTTAATCATGTAAAGTAAAAAAAGAGGGTTTTTATCCATGTTGCAAATAGGAATACTCATATTCCCTAAAGTAGAAGTAATGGACATTACTGGTCCCTTCGTTAGTAGTTTCGCTCGCAGTAACTACTGATCAAAGGAAATTGTGTAGTCTATTTCTAGTGGCAAAGAACCTTTTTCCCTTTCAAGCAAGTAACGAATTGATGGTTTTGCCTAACTTTGAATACTCAAATTGCCCTCGGATGGAAATTCTTATAGTCCCTGGAGGATACGGCGCCGAAGAGTTAAAGATTAGAAATCAAACAATCATTAGTTGGATTAAAGCAAAATATTCAAAAGTTAAGCATTTAGCCTCTGTTTGTACGGGAGCTTTTTTATTAGCAGAAATAGGGCTTTTAGACTACTTAGAAGTCACTACTCATTGGATGGATGTTAATACTCTAAAAAACAATTATCCACTATTAAATGTGATAGAAAACGTTAGATATACTGATAGTGGGAAAATCCTTACATCGGGTGGAATTTCCTCCGGTATCCATTTGAGTTTTTACCTTCTCCAAAAACAATTTGGTTTGGAAGTAGCAACTCGGACCGCAAAACGTATGGAATACGATTGGAGTCCAGAAAAAAGATAATTTGTAAAGATATTGATTCGTCGAGTTACGATTGATTCCCAAATTTCACGACAACCTAAACTATAAAACATATTCATTTATGATCCCTTGGTGTTAAACGACCAATGGTACTATAGCACAACTCGTTCCGGGCCGTCTTTGGCGAGAGCTCGCAAATCCTTGCGCTCGGTCGTTCTCGCTTAACGGAAAAAATGCAAGGTGTCTTGCATTTTTCTCCTACTCGAACTCTATCGCAAAATCGTTCGAACCCCAATCTTTAGTATCTTATTAAACTTTTTATTCGTACCAAATTTCCCTATGAATTCGAATCTTTTTCAGCTAAGGGTTATGGGCGCCGAAAAGCATCCACGGATGGATGCGGGCGGGAGCTCTGGCCACGGAGGGTCAGACGAACGCGAGGCACCCATAACCCTTAGCTGAAAAACTATATCGTTGAAGGGGAAATTTTTTAATGGGTGGATGACGGGATTCGAACCCGCGACGACCGGTACCACAAACCGGGGCTCTACCGCTGAACTACATCCACCGTTTCTAGAACAATCATCGACCCGAGAGGGATTCGAACCCCCGACCAACTGCTTAGAAGGCAGTTGCTCTATCCAGCTGAGCTACCGGGTCAGATAGAACCAACTGATTCGGGATGACAGGATTTGAACCTGCGACCCTCTGTACCCAAAACAGATGCGCTACCACTGCGCTACATCCCGAGAAAGTCCTTGAAACACCAGTGTTTTTGGAAGAAGGACTGTGTCAACAAAAGGGAGATTTATTTCTTCAGGTTCTTGAGTCTTTCGAGGAGAATGGGATGGTTTGGGTTCTTTTGTAGGGCTTTGCGATAGGCTTTCCAAGCTTCCTCTGGTTTTCCAATGGTTTGCAAGAAATACCCGAAGGAATCCAAATAGGCCGGATTGTTGGGATCGAGTTCCAATGCTTTTTTTAAAGACCGAATGGCTTCCGAACGTTCTTCCGTATTTAGCTTTTTTTTCAAAGCAAGCAGGTATCCAAGTGAGTTCAAACTGTTTTTGTAATCGGGAGTATGCTTTAGAATCCGTCTGTGAATTTCTATGGCCTCTTCCAAGCGATGTGTGTATTCATAAACATGGGCCAAAAAAGACAATAGTTTTGGATCATCCACAGCAACTTGCAATCTCTCTTTGATAATGGACTCGGCTGTTTCCCAATCCTTTAATTCCACAAGGGCAAATACTTTTAAGCGGTACACATTATCTAATTCAATGAATCCCGGATACTCGCTTAAGATTCGGTCCAAAACCTGAATCGATTTTTTAAAGTTTTTTGTCTGAAAACAACACAAAGCAAAATTATACAAAAGGATGGGATCTTCTGGATTTTGGAGTAAGGCCTGGTCCAAAAGATTCAGTGCCATAGCATAATTGCCTTTGTTCATATAACCGAGGTAATCTGTTTCTTCTGCCATGAGTTCTATTTGGATTGTAATTCCGCTAATCGTTTTTTTTCAGTGAGATCCAATTGGATGGGTGTAACAGGAAGTTTTCCTTGGTAATAGGCTTCAAAATCAGTGCCCGTTTCATCATCATGCCCAAGCAAACTTCCATTTAATTGAAATTCGCTGACACCTTCTATGATTTGTTTTTTTTCATACTTTTCAGAGTAACGACGCCTGCCCAGACGAGTGAATACAATTTCGTCTAACGAACCTGATCCAGAAATTTCGGGAGGAAAGTTTAGATTCCAAACTTCACCGGACTGGATTTGTGATTTGTATTTTGAAAGAAAAGATAAAACAAGTTCTGCTTCTTTCTCATAACCATCCTCTGGGTCAATCCGACCAGAACTCACAGCAAGAGAAGGAATCCCATGAAGAGCTCCATGTTTTGCCGCACCAACAGTTCCGGAATAATGGACATCATAACCCATATTCACACCCCTGTTGATCCCAGAGATCACAAAGTCAATTTTCGGAAAGATCTCTGCATACAGTCCAATGTTCACACAATCGGCAGGAAAGCCGTCGGCAATATAATGGTTGTCATTGATTCGCTCCACACGCATCCCTTGGAACACGGTAAGCGCCATAGAAGTCACAGAACGTTCTTTCAATGGTGCAATGAGATAAGTTTGATAAGATTTTCCAAGAATACGTTCTAAAGCTTTAATTCCGGCGGAAGAAATTCCGTCGTCATTTGTGATCAGTAAATTCAAACTAAAAACCGCCTGAAATCGATTGGAGTATACTAGTTGCCGTATACAAATTCATAAGAAAAGGAAATAGAATGGTAAGGCCAAGTGCATAAAACGAAAACCGAAGGGAATCACGGTTTCTTAGTTCATAGATGGACTTGAGCCCGCGAGAAACAACCAAACTGTAGAACAAAATAAAACTCAAAAGTAGAAAAAAGCCCGTTCCAAGTCCTGAAAGTCCCAAAGCATGAAATACAATACAAACAGGAGCAAATAACAAAAACAATACGACTGAGTGTCTCGCAAAAAGAATCAAAAATAAAAGTTTTGGCGATCTTCCTTTTTTTTGTACATAATAATCTGCGACCAAAGCATAAAAAAAAGGGAAAAAACGAAACAAAAACAAATTGGCAATAAAACCAAAAAACAAAAACGAAATAGTCGAAATGGTGTATGGAGCAGAAAGAATACTCATACCAACTGACAAAGACAAGGCGGAAAGGATGGAAAACATCCAACTGGATACAGGACTTGCTGCAAATGGGATTTCCTGGACCTCCTCCGAATAACGAAGGGGATCCAAAAATACCAATTCTAAAACATCAACTAAATCGAAGAAAAAATCTCTCATAACATTAATTTTCCGAGTGCTGTTGGTAAGATAACCAAAACTTGAGATTGAATGAGAGATCTGATTTTGGATACATGAGAGTTATCTCCAAAAAAGCTAACACCTATTGATTGTAAAAATCGATCGAAAGGAGAGACCTCTTGTTCAAAAAGTGGTATGAGACCATCGTATTGACAAAGTTCAGAAAGTTTTTTATGAGCCTCTCTTCTTCCACCAATGTCATCTACAAGTTTGTTACGGAACGCATCTTCGCCGGAATAAATTTTTCCTTCTGCTAATTCTTCGATGGACTTAACAGTTTTATTTCTTCCTTTGGCAACATCTTCCACAAACTTGCGATAGGTGTCTTGTAATTGTTTGCCGATCATATCATCTTCTTCGTTTGTGGAATCGCGAAATGGCGAATACATATCTTTGTATTTCCCAGCCTTATAAGTACGAACGCCCACTCCATAACGATCTAAAAGACCTTTCACGTTAGGCGCAAAGGAAATGACACCAATGGAGCCCGTAATGGTTCCGTTTTGTGCAAAAATATAATCGGAAGCTGCGGCGATATAATACCCACCGGAGGCGGCCACATCCTTCATGCTCACCACAATCTTTTTGGTTTTTCGCAGATGAAGGAGTTCGTTGAAAATTTCTTGGGAAGCAGCAACTGTTCCTCCCGGGGAATTGATCTCAACAAGGATTCCTTTGATATTTCCATCTTCTTCTAAATCACGTAATTGGCGCAAAACGGTTTCTGCCCCCGTAGAATCAAATGTGGATACCCCAGAATGGATCTCACCTACGATCGGTATGACGACAGCTCCAATTTCACTGGCTTGGAAAAGACCGCCGCCAGTCCCACTAGAGAAACGGGCAAGACTCGATCCAGATACCAAAATGGCAATTCCGAGAATTGTGGCAATGGTGGAGAACAAAAAGGAGAGAAAGAGAAGAAATTGGTTTCTTTCCATAAACTCCCACAAGCAAAACCTTACAAAAACCCGAGTCAACTTTAATAATTCTTTACTTTTTTTAGAAAAAGTTTATTTTCCTTGTACGGGCTAACCGAAAATTAGACAGGTAGTCATAGGATATATGTCCAGGCACCGCCGAGACATAAGGCCTTTACCAAGGAAGGTAGGACATGGATGTTCGTCTCAATCGTCTCCTCAACTCAGCCGAAAAACTAATCCAGGACAAAAAGGACACAAAAGATGTCTCTGGAAAGTCAGGAACTCCTGTACAAAAGTCAGATGAAAAATCCGACTTTGTTGTCAGCCTTCCTGTTCAGTATCACAATATCCAATCGCGACTCACGGAATTGCAAAAACAACTTTCCAGGGAACAATCTCGGATTGGCCTTTTGGAAGATAACACCCAAAAAGAAGATAAACTGAAAGAACTCCTTTTTGAAGGAGAACCACTGTTCCCAGAGTTAGGTGAAGGGGAAGTAACCAAACCAGAGATTTTAGAAACCAGCAAAGGGAATATTTCCAGCCTGCTTGCAGAACTAAAGAAAAAGGAAGTAGAGAGCGAAAATATCTTTTCTCTTGGTATGATGTTAAACCCAGAAGAGTTCAAAGGTAAAATCGGAACTTTGTCTGCTTCTTCTATGAAACCAATTTCTGAAACAATGGTGAAACGACTTCTCGGCAATTAATTGGAATTAAAACGTAGCCTCAATACTTTTGATTCCATTTCTGTTCTCTTCTCCTCTATGGTGGGGTCGGGAATTTTTTTCACTTCCGGGTATTTGATCAAAGAAACCGGAAATCTTTGGATTGTCCTATTCTGTTGGATTGTTGGCGGAATTTTAGCTCTCTCTGGTTCCATCACCTATGCTTATGCAGCTCGCCTCCTCCCTTTTGCTGGAGGAGATTATGTTTATCTAAGAGTTGCTTACTCTCCAGCCATTGCTTTTATGAGTGGCTGGTCATCCCTACTCACTAATTTCTCTGCTTGTGTTTCTGTACTTGCCCTCGCCTTCGGAAAGTATGTTCAAATTTTATTTCCAGAACTTCCTGTTTGGGAATCTCCCACATATACTTTGTTAGGTTTGGATTTACAGATTAGTTCCATTACCTTCATTGGTGTTTTACCAATTTTATTTTTTAGTACGCTCAACTACTTTGGAATTAAGTCGGCAGTGCGTGTACAAAATGTTTTTGCTGTCTTAAAAATTACAGGCCTGCTTCTATTTTTAGCACTCGGATTTTCGATTGGAAACACCAATTGGTCTTATTTAATCCATTCCCCTATCCCTAACCTAACGGAACTTTCTTTTTATTCCAAAGTTTTGATTGGGATTGTTCCGGTGTCTTTTTCTTATTTGGGATGGAATATGATTACCTACATTGCAGAAGAGGTAAAAAATCCAGAAAAAACGATTGTTCGTTCTGCCATTACCGCCTGTTTTCTTGTCGCAGGACTGTATTTTGTTATCAATTTGCTTTTCGTAATTTCTGCCCCTATTGAAGAATTAAGCGGCCAAGATGGGATTGGTGCCATCGCCTTTCAGAAGTTATTTGGTGTAAACTATTCAATTTTAACGACAAGTTTTATTGCTTGGGTGATTTTGGGTTCCATGTCAGCAATACTTATCGGAGGAAGCCGTGTTTACTTTGCGATGGCAAGAGATGGAGTTTTCCTTCCTTCTTTTTCTAAGATCCATCCTAAATGGCATAGTCCTTATGTTTCGATTTTTTTTCAGGCCTTTGTGGCGATTCTTTTTTTGTTTGTTAAAGAAATCGAAGCTCTGCTTTATATGATCACTTGTTCGATATTAATTCTTTCGTGCCTCACAGCAGCAACACCCTTTCGGTTCGAAAAGATGGGATTAAAATCGGATTATAAAATTCCTTTTTATCCTTTGCCCATTTTCCTTTATATTTTGGCAAATATTGCCGTGATGACAATCCTCTTTATTGAAAAACCAGTGACTGCAGGTTGGGGACTAATGATCACTCTCATAGCCCTTCCTGTGTATTATGGATTTCGATTAGATAAAAAACTGGTAAAAGTTAAGAAGTAACAAAAATCCAACTATCTAAGAAATTGCCATAAACGTTTTGCCTATGGTAGGCATCACATCATCTTTGGCAAGCACCCAAACTACATCCCCACCTTTTACCTGTGTGTTACCGGAAGGAATTAAAAATTGTTCCCCCCTGGCAATGAGTAGAATGTGCGATTGTTCTGGAAGTTTAATCTCGAACAATGCTTTATCCACCACACTGGAGTTATATGGCACAATCAACTCCTGTAAGGTCATTCCCGGAAACTCAATGTTATCAAAGTCTGTTGGATGATAAATTTTGCGATCAGGATTGACCTTTAAAATTCCGAGCCACTGCGCCACTTTCGGGATGAGGGAACCCTGGATCAGAAGTGAAACAAGGACTACAAAAAAGACAATATGGAAAAGTAAATCACCCCAAACGAGACCTTGAGCAATAGGAAACGTTGCAAGGATGATCGGTGAGGCACCACGTAATCCAACCCAAGAAATAAATAACTTTTCTTTGACAGGTAACTTAACTCGTAGAAGCGAAATAAACACAGCCACTGGTCTTGCAAAAAGAATGAGTAATACCCCAATGAGAAGTCCCGGTACCCAAATATTGGCCATACGTGAAGGAAAAACAAGAAGACCAAAACAAAGGAACATACCGATTTGCAAAATCCAAACATAACCATTCAAGAATCGAAAGATGGATTTTTTATGAATGAATTTGTTTCGGCCAACAATAATCCCGGCAATGTATACAGCTAAAAATCCATTCCCTTGGAACACTGTTGTAACTGCATAAATAAAAGGAACTGAGGCAGTAATAAAAACTAGATACAGACCATCATATCCCAGTTTGACGGAGTTCATTAGATAAAGAATGAGGATCCCCAGACTATATCCCATCATTGATCCAACAAGAACTTGCATCACAAAAAAACGAAAAAATTGGAAACCATTGAAACTCGCATCTGCAGTGATGAGATTCATAAAGATGGTTGTTAAAAGTACACCTACTGCATCGTTGGAACCTGATTCGAATTCAATGATCTTCTTTAAATGGATTGGTAAATCAGAAGAACCTGTTTTAAAGATATTAAATACCGAGGCCGCATCCGTTGCGCTCACGATGGAACCAAGTAAAAACGATTCCATAAATCCAAGAACAGGAAATAAAAAGTGGATGAGAACCCCTAAAATCAGTGCAGTAAGAATGGTTCCCACAATCGACAACCGAATACCGACAGATAAAAAGTTTTTTAAACTATCCCACTCACTTTCTAGTCCTCCCAAAAACAGAATATAAATAAGGGCAAAAATACCAATCGATTGCGCAAGGCCATAATCACTAAAATCAATTTGGCCAGGACCATCGGAACCAGCTAACATACCGAAGGTTAAAAAAATAAGTAAAATTGGAAATCCAAAACGAAAGAATAACTTACTCGATAATATAGAAAATAAGATAAGAGTAGAGATAACAAGGGCTTGTAAGGTAAAACTGTCTATCATGTTTATTCCTTAGACGATCCGAAGGGACTATCGATTTGAAGAAAGTATCTCCAAAGCCTTTGCCTTAAGAATGGGATGCACAACAAAATCATCTGGATTTAGCGGCGAAGAGGTTTTAGTTTCAGTGGATTCCACCTGATTTGCAGGTGTCGGGAGTTTCCATTTATCACGACCGAGCCAAACGGAAAGACCATAAATCATTCGTTGGAAAATTTCGTCCACCTTGTCCTGCCTGCCTGCCTTTTTATAATATCCAAAGGCCAACATAGGAAGTTTCCGATCGTACATAAAATGATCACCCAAACGAATGAGACCATCCTTGTAATCCGTTTTCAGGAAGAGTTCACGTGCTTTACGTATATCGCCTGCGTTGAAAGCGGTATTGGCTTCGCGAATCAGAGCTGCTCTTTCCTTGGAGTCCATACAAAGAGTATCGAACCAAATTCCGAAATTGACAACTTAAAAAATGTCAAAAAGAATGCAAATACCAGGAGAGAATATTATGTTGGAAGTAGGGAAAAAAGCCCCCAATTTTACCAGTGTCAACCAAAACGGCGAAAAAGTAAAACTCGCAGACCTAACAGGAAAAAATGGAGTAGTTGTTTATTTTTATCCGAGGGATATGACTCCAGGATGTACAACAGAAGCTTGTGACTTCCGAGATAATTTTTCAAGGCTCAAAAAATTTGGATTTAATGTCGTGGGAATCTCCAAAGACAATCCGAAATCGCATACCAAATTCATTGAAAAACAAGAACTCAATTTTGATCTAATCTCTGATGAATCAGGCGAAATTTGTGAAGCTTACGGTGTCTGGAGAGAAAAAGTTTTTATGGGGAGAAAGGGAATGGGTATTGTTAGATCGACCTTTCTTTTAGATAACTCTCTCAAAATCAAAAAAATCTATGACAGCGTGAAGGTAAAAGGACACGTTGAAGAAATCATCAAAGACATTCAGGAAATCCAAGGGAAATGAAAATAGAAACCTCTCCGCTCCAAATCCAAATCGGTTCCCCAAAATCTGGAACTTTTTACAAACTTATCCCCATCTTTCAAGAAGATGTCAAAGAAGAACTTGGGAAAAAATTCCCGATTCAAATCGAAACCAAAGTTTTTTCTGGAGAACTCGGAAAGGAATTTCGCGATGAAACAGAACAAACCATCTATCTAGGATTAGGTGAGAGAGAAAAACTTAATTTCAGAAAGTTTATCTCTCATTTTTTTAAATATGGAGAAAAAATTCTAAATTATGATGGAATGGGTCTTGAAATTATCATCTCCAAATCCCTTTCCAAAAAGTTTTCTGCTGATCGCATCGCTTACCAAATTGCAAACACACTATTTATAGGAAGTTATCCTGTTTCTGTTTTACAAACAAAGAAAAAAGAAAAAAAGAAAGTCGGCGCCGTATATCTAAAGTTCGAAGACAAATCTGCGACTAGTCTTGCAGAATCGGGACTATCAAAAAGTAAAATTGTCGCCAAACATGTAAATGGTGCTCGTCATATCGCACATCTTCCTGCAAACTATTTTACTCCTGATGATTTTGTTTCTCGTTCTAAGGAAATTGCAAAGGAATACAAACTTTCTGTTAAAGTTTGGGACGAACCGCAACTGAAAAAAGAAGGCCTAGGTGGAATCTTGGCTGTGGCACGAGGTTCAGAACTGAATGGAAAAATGGTGATATTAGAATACAAACCGGCCAAAGCCAAAAAGAAATTTGCTATAGTTGGAAAAGGTTTAACCTTTGATACGGGTGGAATTTCTTTAAAACCACCAGGCGAAATGCATGAAATGAAATATGATATGTGTGGGGCCGCTGCCACCATACACGCGATTGGTGCCATTGCCGCTCTCGAACTGCCGATCCATATAGTAGCTGCGATCGGTGTCGCAGAAAATATGCCAGATGGAAAAGCGATCAAACCAGGTGATGTTTATACGGCATACAATGGAACCACTGTGGAAGTGCAAAACACGGATGCAGAAGGAAGACTTGTTCTCGGTGATGTTTTATCCTATGTTTCCAAAAATTACAAACCAGACTATATGGTGGATTTAGCCACTCTTACGGGAGCTGTGATCATTGCCTTAGGTCATGAAGCGGCGGCCATCCTTACTAACTCTGATCCACTCCGGGATGCACTCTTCACTGCTTCGGAATCTTCGGACGACCGTGTTTGGGAACTTCCTCTTTGGGAAGAGTATGGGGAAGATTTAAAATCAGACATTGCTGATTTAAAAAACATCACGGGTGGTGGAAAGGGAGCAGGAACTATTTCTGCCGGGATTTTTCTTTCAAAGTTTGTAGATGAGTCAATCAACTGGGCGCATATTGATATTGCTGGTGCGGCATGGAGAAAGAAAAAATCTGGAACCCAATTCCACGGACCAACTGGATATGGTGTACGCTTGTTAGTGGATTTGGCAAACGAACTATCGAAGAAATAACCAATTCCAAATTGATTACAAAAAAAGGCGGGAGATCTTTCCCGCCTTTCAAATGATTCCTACCGATTCACTTTTATTTGAAAACTTTCGTTTTATTACTTTGTATGTTTTTTCAAAACAATTTGGTTTACACTGTACATGAGTATCACAGTGAACACAATCGCACAAGCAACCACGTATCCTAAAATATCGTATCTTTCCAAATAACCGCTAGAAGTTTGAATCACAATTAAACCCGCAACAGAAGCAGCAATTCCACCTGATATTTGTTGGATCGAAGAACTAATTGCCATGAAGGCACCACGGTCATGTAACTCGGGAACAGCGGAAGTCAATGCATTGGCAGAAATCATCCGTGCGGCGACAAAAACAAAAAGAAATGAATTTACTAAAATTACAATAGGTAATGGTGTGATTTCCATTTTTGTGTAATAGATAATAATACAAGCCGCAATAGCTGATGCAATCACAAACATGTTATATTTTCCAATTGCATCACTGAGTCTACCCATTAATGGACCACCTAACATAGAAACAACACCTGTCACCATATAAACCAAAGGTAAATCTTCTAATTTTACACCAAGGTTGTGAACAGAAAATGCAGAACCAAACGGCATTAACATAAATCCGCCTGTGGCAAGTAAGGTAGTTGCAAGAAAAGCAGGTAGATATTTCGGTTGGGTTATTGTTTTTACTAAATGATGCAATGCATGAGTATCCGTTTTGTTATCAAGGTGTGTAGTAAGAGGTTTCAAAAATATAAAAATAATGAATCCAACGGTTCCACTAATTCCTGCAATCATGAGAAATGGAGATTGCCAACCCCATAGATTGGATATAAAAATACCAATGGGTAACCCAAATACTTGGCTTGCTGCAAAAGCAGTCATAATGAATCCCATCACCCTTCCTCTCACTTGCAAAGGAAATAAATCGGCAACTATGGCAAAGGATATGGAAGATAGAACCCCCGCAAATACACCTGTCAATATGCGAGCACCAAATAAAAAGAAATAATTCGTTGCGATTCCACAGAGAAAGGTTGCGATAACGAATCCAACATAAAAGAAAAGTAACAATTTTTTGCGATCAAAGCGATCGGCGAAACCGGCAGCTAACAATCCCGATATACCTGCACTAAAAGCATAAGCAGAGACAACAAACCCAAATTGTTGTGTTGAAATTTGGAGTTCTTTCATGACCAGAACTCCCAGGGGAGATAGAATCATAAAATCAAGAACAACTGTAAACTGCAAAAATGCAAGTAAACCAACGACAAAGACATGATACGGAGTGAACTTAAAATCCATTCTATTTCCTTTTTCTGTAATATCACAAATATACCGCTGATTCTACAACCCAAAGCGGACATTTTAGGGACTCCCTGGAGGAAAAAAGAGGATTTTAAAAAAAACCAGAGGACTAGAATCAAACCTTCTTTAGCTGAAACTTTCCTTTAGCTTCAAATATTGGGGATTCTCAGGAGCAATGGATCCAAGCCTTGAGAGAATCTTTTTAGCTCGTTCCTCATTTTTCTGTAGCCGATAACATTCTATTAAATTAATAAGATTTCGAATGTGTTTGGGATCTCTGGCTCTAAGTCTTTCTCCAATTTCGATCGCCTTACTTAGATTTTTCGACTTTCGATAGGCGTAACTTAATTGTAATAAAATTTCATTGTCCGTTACAAAATAAGGAAATATAGATTCCAAAGATGCCACTGCCGAATCAAATTTCCTTAATAATAGCGAAATTCTTGACTTTTCCCTTAGTAAATTAATTCGGATATCATCCTCCAAGCTCTCATTCGCTAACATTCGTTCAATGTTTTGATAGGCTTCTTCTGCGTTTCCAGATTCTAATACAGCTTGGAGTTCTGAATATAAAAAATGATCAGATCCTAAAGAATTTAGTGAATAGGAATTCATTCGTTTGCCAGAACCCATCCACTCTAACCTAAGAAGAGTTAAATCATCGGAAAAACTTCCTATCGATTGAAGGTTCTTAACAATTTGTTCCAAATCTCCTTTTGACTCGGCGACTACTTGCAAAAATTTGGTTTCATCCTCGTTCATAATGCGAGAACCATCAGGCCCTGTTTCCAAAATCAAATCATCTCGGCCATCGGAACCAATAAAAAGAATATCTCCTTTTTCCAAAACAAAGACTCGAACCCGAACATGTCCCGCCATTCCTTTCGTACCGATTTTACGAAGTTCCAACTCGTCTTCTATAAAAGAAGCAACTCCATCTCTGTATAATACAGTCCAAGGATGTTCTGCGTTGAGATAATAAAGCACACCTGTTTCTTCTTCGACCAGTCCAAGAACAACGGAAACAAGCATAGATCCATCAAATGATTCAAAAATAGTCTGAAGTTCATAAAAACATTCTTTGATCCATCGTTCTGGAGATTTGGACTGACTTTCTAATAATAGTTGTGTTCGTTTAATAAAAGATAAAAAAACTACACCTAACACAAGTGCGCCGCCTGCCCCTTGTATGGATTTACCCATCGCATCTCCATTAATAAAAACGAAGTATTTTTTCCCATTCAGAACAATGTCATCACAAATGATAAGGTCTCCACCGATCTCCTTGGTTTTGCCTTTGAATTCGAACTCTTTTTTTTGTTTGATATACGACTGAATTCCAATCATTTCTGAATGGGATTTTTTGGATTCGTGCAGCGGATCAAGAAGGAGAGAAGTTAAAAAATAATCTCCATCTTGTTGGACTTTTAATTCCTGAACACGAGTGAGCATTTCTTGTAGCTCGTTTGTCCTTTCGACAACCTTTCGCTCTAGGTTTGCATTTAGCTCTTCTACTTGTTTGTGAACTCGCAAAAACCGATTGGCCAAAACAACAGCAATTCCTAAGACAAAAAACAAAAAACCAAATCGAGACAGATTTAAGTTTTGGATGGAAATCATTCCCGAGGCACCTATGATATCCCAAATTGCGGTGAACATTAAGAATAAAATTCCAACTAACAACCTTTTGGCGTCTTTATTATTTTTCATTACCGCACGAATAGTTATATAAAACAACACTACGCTGAATGCTAAAACCGATCCCTGCCAAACTCGTAAAAGCACAACGGAGATGGCTCTATTGACAAAAAATTGAACGATAGCAAGTGCAATGCTAAAAACAAAATATCCTTTTGTGATGCGGCTAATTCGTTTGCGAAAAAAAGTATCAACGAATAACAAAAGCCAAGGTGGAGTGAGAAATACCACAAAGTATTCTACTTTTGTGACTGTAAATGGATCCACGTCCCAATAGTAAATTGCCTGCGACCTGAAATACATATAAACCGATAAAAATACCGCAAATAAAGCGAAGTAAAGATTGTATTCCTCGTTTCGCCGTTTCCAATAAAACAAAGCGTGATAAATCCCCACAAAAAAGTATAAAAACAGAAGCATAAATGTAATATATTCATCTTCTACTTTTTCCAAGACCGTATAACGATCTATTGATGTAGTATAGTCATTAAATACTTTGTAAAAATTCAACTCCTCTCCAGGTTCCGCAGCAAGTAGGATCCGAATTTCATTTTTCCCAACTTTCAGCGAATTCCTGGAAAGTTTAATAAGGATATTTCGTTTATATCCGCTTCTAACAATATGACCATTTTCTAAAATTCCGCCCGTATCGACGAGTTCCCCATTTATGTACACTTTGTACAAATTAGATAAATTGGGAATGTGTAAGGCAAAAATATCAGCTTCCGTTTCTTTGAAATCGATTTCGGATAAAAGAAATGGTTTTACCATTGTCACTTGTTGCAAATTCCCTTCAGGGAATTCTAATTGAGATTTGATAGAAACAAGTGGTAGTGATTCCAATACAATCCAACCGGAACCCATCGGAACTTCAGACTCCCACCAACCTTTTTTGACATTCCAGTTCTTAGTCAAATCCACTGGCAAAGCCAAGAGAGATAAAGGAAACAGAAGGAAAAAGAAACAGTAAAATCTTAAATGGAATTTCATAAGGTAAAAGTTTGAAACTCTAAAGATACACCATAGGTTTCTTCAAAAAGATCTTTTTTTTCTTCCACAGACCAAATTTCTAAATTAGGATCTGTACCTTTTTGGTGATACAACCGACAGAGGACTTTTCCTTTTTCATATACAGCGTCCAATCTTTCAATGATTGATTTTTCGGATCGGTCGAGGCCGTCGCCAATGCGAAGGAAGGCTGCAAGTTTTTTGACAAGGAGTTGGTCTTCAGGTCTCAGTGCCTTAAACTCTTCGTGCTTCCCTTTGGGCCCACCCTTTCTATGATAACGAGCGATAAGAGCAATGATCTCAATTTCAGCATTGGAAAATCCCACCATTGCCTCTGAGTTTCGAATGATATAGTAACTATGTTTGTGATAATTGTGATGCGAAATGCATAATCCCACTTGATGCAGATAACAAGCTGTTTCTAAATAATCGCGTTCTAAATTTCCAAGTTGATGTAAATCCTTCAAATCATCAAACATCTGCAAGGTGGTTTTTACGACGGCAGCTGCATGTTTTTTTCCTGCGGGATAAAGATTAGCGACAGTTTTGATCGCTTTTTCTCGAATATTGTCTAGAGGCGGTAGAGTAGAATCTTTTCTGCGAAACCAAGATTCGATTGTGTCATACACAATCCCTTCCCTGAGAGCAAACTCACTCACCGTAAAGGAAAGAGCTTTGATCCTTTGTAATACTTCATCTAAAACCAAAACTCCACCAACGATGATGTCCCCTCTTTTGGAATCAAGTCCTGGAATTTTAAGCCTCTTTTTCAAACTATCAGCATCTAAAATCTGTTTACGTGCTTCTTTAAACTGATCGATTGTCACCTCGGTTCCGTTCAATCTGTCCCTTTTTTCCATCTTTTTTTCAAGAACTATGGAGGTCACAGAAGTGATCGTACCTGAACTCCCCACAACCATAAAGGGTTTCCAAGTTTCAATTTGCGGTAAAAAGGCAGATAAAACCGATTCAATATGAATCCGGCATTTTTGTATATCCGTGGCACTCAGTGGATCTTTCTTTAAATACTTTTCTGTTAACCTGATGGCTCCTAGTTTCAAACTAGTAGAAAAAAGGATCTCGCCCTTTTCTCCTACCAGAAGTTCCGTACTTCCGCCTCCAATATCAATGAGTAAGATTCGTTTGTCAAAGACCGGAAGACCCTGTAAAATCCCTAAATATATGAGGCGAGCCTCCTCGTTTCCAGAGATCACTTGGATTTGAATTCCCGTTTCCTTCTCGGCTCGGTTTAGAAATACTTGGCGGTTCTCAGCTTCCCGAAGGGCACTTGTCGCAACGGCTCGAATTTCAGCCTGATAGGAGGCAGCTAAAGACTGGAAACGTTTCAAACAAGCAAGTCCCCGATCCATTGCCTCATCCGTAATGACCGCATAATCACTGCTACCGCTCCCAAGTCTTACTGATTCTTTTTCTTTGGTAAGGTATTCGAGTGTACCATCCGGTCTTAGTTTTACGACAACGATGTGAAAGGAATTTGTGCCCAAATCAATGGCAGCAAGGATCTTTTCCGTGCGAAATGCCTGGTTTGGTTTTCTTAAGATTTGTGAGAAAGGAAGCATTTTGTATCTAACTAGCCTATCGAAAATTTTTACGGTTGAAAGCAAAAACCAGCCGAAAATTATGGGGAACGGGTAGAATTCTATTGTTTTGGTGTGAACCCACCGTAAATTCCCCCTTTCGTACTTCTTTCACCAGGATCTGATATGATATTTGATAACCTTTATGGACTTTTCTCGAACGATATGGGAATCGATTTGGGAACCGCGAACACCCTCGTGCATGTGAAAGGACAAGGGATTGTCTTATCAGAACCGTCGGTCGTGGCAGTCCAGGCCTCTACTGGTCGAGTCCTTGCAGTGGGACAAGAAGCAAAACGAATGCTAGGAAGAACTCCTGGTGACATCGTTGCCATCCGCCCCATGAAAGACGGGGTGATCGCCGACTTCGAAACTGTGGAAAAGATGATTCGTTACTTCATCGCTAAAGTTCACAACCGCACTACATTTGTAAAACCGCGCATCGTCATCGGAGTTCCTTCTGGAATTACCGAAGTAGAAAGACGTGCCGTACGTGAGTCCGCAGAACAAGCCGGAGCTCGCGAAATCTTCCTCATCGAAGAAGCACTTGCTGCTGCAATCGGTGCCAACATCCCGATCCATGAACCAGCAGGGAACATGATTGTAGATATCGGCGGGGGAACCACAGAAATCGCTGTGATCTCTCTGGGTGGTATGGTAATTGCCGAATCCATCCGCACCGGTGGGGACGAATTCGATGAAGCCATTGTGAAATACCTTCGTAACCAATACAACCTAGTGGTCGGAGAAAGAACTGCCGAGGATATCAAACTCACAATCGGAAACGCATTCGCCGACAAACGTGTCGACACGATGGAAGTGAAAGGCCGTGATGCGATCTCTGGCCTCCCACGCACCCTCGAACTTGATTCCAACGAAATCCGTAAAGCCCTCAAAGAACCAACAGACGAAATCCTAGACGGAATCAAATCGGTTCTCGAGCGCACTCCTCCAGAACTTGCCGCCGACATCGTAGAACGAGGAATCGTTCTCACAGGTGGTGGTTGCCTCCTCCGTGGTCTCGAACACTACCTCACCAAAGAAACAGGAGTTCCTGTCTTCCGTGCCGAAAACCCACTGACTTGTGTGGTGCTTGGAACGGGTCGTTACTTGGATGAATTGAAATACATCAAACCAGGGATAAGATAAGGAGTAGTTCGCATTTCGATACGGCCTTCGGCCTACTCAATGCTCCGCTTTTAGGGTCGTCATCGTTTCGGTCGTTGAGTAGTCAATCGATGATGCCGAGGTCGTTGAGTAGCGAAGCGTATCGAAACGACGAGTATTAAAATCATTTTATATAAAACCCAAAGGGAACCAAGTGATGGTTCCCTTTTTTTTTTGGGGCGCACATTTCCGGCTCTCCCTCGACGAGGGCGCTCGGTCGATCCGGGGCGCGGAGGATTGGTTTGACTATAAAATAAAAAAGGTCACTTCTCCAAAATTCATGACCTTTCTCTAAGGAGAGTTTTTTCTCTACTTGGAGATTCAAAATATTCATTTCTTCCAAAGAAGCCAAGCAAGCCTATACACCTGCCCACACCCGCGAGTCCGAGTATAAAAATATTTGGAAGAATCATTATGAGACATTTATTACAAGTTATGTGGACAAATTCGAATCTAAATTCGGAAAAATTCCAATCTGGAAGCTTCGAGAGGTGGAAAAACTTCTTACCTGTGGTAAATTCAATAGAGGTTTTGTATGGAACGAATGCAAAGATTGTAAAATTGTTTTAGCAGTTCCTTTTTCGTGTAAGAGTCGGCTATGTTTGTCTTGTTATCGAAAAAAGCTCTTTGGTTGGTCGATTCACCTTTCCAGAATCTTAAATCCTGAACTTCCACATTATCATATCGTCTTCACATTGCCAGGTAGACTGAATGAACTTCTATTTCAAAGACTTGTCAATCCACGATTTCTCAATGGCCTTGCGGCAAAGGTTTATACAAAAAGATTACGAACCATTAGCCTGACAGACAAACGTTTTAAACCGGGTATCCTTAGCACACTTCACGAAGCCGGAAATCATTTAAATTTCAATCCGCATGTCCATGCGATTGCAACGAGAGATCTTTTAAATACAACCTCTAACGGAATCAAACAAATCGATTTTATGCCTTACAAAACCGTGCGATTCGACTGGCAAAGGAATGTTTGCAAATACTTACTTCGAAAGAAATATATAAATAAAGACGAATATACTTTTTTCACGAAAAGTTATCCAAAAGGTTTCCATGTTTACTTTGAAAAAATTAACGTTCGAGAATCTGATTCCATATATCGTATCGCCCAATACATTGCCTTTGGACTTTTTCATAATAGCCAAATTCAAAAAGTAGATCAAAATAAACAAACGTTAACATTCCGTTACAAAAGCAATGTCGAATCCATCACCAAAGAAAAGTTGTATCAAAGTTTAACGATGCCGATTGATGAATTTCTTGCCCGTATGCTTTTTTTTCTTCCCAACAAACATGAGAAGTCTGTTCGCTATTATGGAATTTATGTAAGACCTGCAAAGAGGTTAAAGTTAGAATCTCAGGCCAAGAAATCTACTTGGTCAGAAGCCATTAAATCATCGTTTGATGTTAGAGATCCGCTAGCTTGTCCCATTTGTAAAAACGCAATGGAATCGAAGGTGATCTACTCTTATCACGCATCTAACAAAGAGAAGGAGCTGAAGAAAAATTACACATTGATAGATGGATACTTTTACCAAAAGCCATCGCGAGACCCACCAAAAGCTTTATAGCGGAATCTAGTTTTCCGATCTCTTCACTCTATTGTTTCCACTGTCAAAAAAATGCCAATTCTAATGGTGAGGCCTCATTATGTCTCATCTAAAATTATGTCTCATTTTTGCGAAATTTTCGCAAAA
>NZ_JAMQPN010000080.1 GCF_026151655.1 Leptospira soteropolitanensis
TACCGAAGTTCCCTGACCCTGAGTCCCGGAACGGGACGTTAGGGACTGGCACGTAGCTTGCGTATGCATGCGAGTGACAGAAAGGGAATTTGCCGCAGGCCGAGCGAGGCCTTGTGCCGAAGCGTAGCGGTAAGTCGCTGTTATGCGCAGTATCATTGTTCAATTTCAATTTTATCGTTAATCAAATCGATTTTAATTTTCTGATTGCTAAATTGTGCAATTGCAATTGGAAAAGAGTATGAGCATTTTATATTTTCTGATTTTGTTTCAAATAATATCTCTACATTCTCATTAAGTCTTCTAATATATTTTTTGTTGAAGTTAAAGAATTCATTTATATTCAGCTTTTTACCAGATTTCAATTCACCTACATATCCTGCATTTCGTTGTCCGTCATGAAATAAAATATAGTGTTTTTTTGAAGATGATAGGAAATAGATAGTGCCTATTTTTTGATCATAATCTAATGGGTGAAATTCGAAAGATCCAAGCTTTAAAAGATTACATTTTTTCCAATCAAATTCATAAGTTTCTAAAGACAGTTCGTTTGCAGAAAACCAACCTGAATGTTCGGTATAAACAATTTTATTATCAAAAGTCCAGTAATCGAAACCGTATCCGATTCCTAATTCAAAATTTGGAGGATAGCATTTTTGTTTTCCACTTTCAAAATCACCGGCTTTTATTGAGTATTCAATTTTGTTTTCAGCTATATTTTTAATATTAAATTGGCATATCCATCGGTTTCGTGGTAGATCAAAAATCGCACCAAGCTGATTTTTACAATCAGGATCTGATTCTGAATAGGATGTTTCAATTCTGTATTTGTTATCTTTAGAAATAAACTTATTTGTCTGTTTGATTAAATCTTCTGATAAGATTTGTATACTAAGTAAGAGGAGAAAAATTGCAATATTTGTTTTTGTTTTCATA
>NZ_JAMQPN010000081.1 GCF_026151655.1 Leptospira soteropolitanensis
GAAGAAGAAAATATTTTAAAAAAAAAATCGAAAAAAAATGAAACTTTCTCACTTTAATCCTATATCATATTTTTTAACGAAGATTAATTATGAATAAGAAAATTGTAGAAAACTTTGTTAAGGCTACAAATTCAAGAGACTGGGAAAATGTCCTACTTTTAACTCATGATAATTTTATAAGACGAAGCTCATCACCACCTTTTGAAATTATCGGAAATATGGCTTTAGTTGAATTCCATAAAAATGAATTAAAGACGTTTCCAGATTTATGCGAAAAAATCGAACTTATAATTGAGGAGAACGACCTTGTTGCTACTAGAATTAATTTTTTAGGAACTCAAAGAGGAAGTTTAGGAAACTTTCCACCGTCGAATAGGATATTATCAGCTTCCTTTAATTGCTTTTTCAGAATAATTGATGAGAAAATTAGCGAATCTTGGGTAGAATATGATAACCTTTATGGTTTAGTTCAATTGGGTCATATTAAACTTGATTAGAAAATCACCATTTGCCAAAATTGAAAACCATTTCTTTTTTAACTTTCTATGATATTAAATCTTTAAAATCAATAAGAACATTTCAATTCTTAATCTTCTTATTTTCAAAAAATAGTAATATAATTGTATGCTTCAAATAATATTGCATCTTCTTCCTTCGCATAACAGCGACTTACCGCTACGCTTCGGCACAAGGCCTCGCTCGGCCTACGGCAAATTGTCCTCCTGTCACTCGCCTTGCTTTCGCAAGCTACGTGCCAGTCCCTAACGTCCCGCTTCCGGGACTCAGGGTCGGACAACTTCGGTAAGTCTAGTTCGTTAATTGCAATGTCCAAGAAAAAAGAATTTAAGATATTTTTGTTTCAAATTTTCGCTGATTGTTTTTATTCAAGGCGTGTGAAAAGAGAAATGAGAAAGATGAAGAAA
>NZ_JAMQPN010000082.1 GCF_026151655.1 Leptospira soteropolitanensis
ACTTACCGAAGTTCCCCGACCCTGAGTCCCGGTGACGGGACGTTAGGGACTGGCATGTAGCTTGCGTAAGCAAGGCGAATGCCAGAAGGGGAATTTGCCGGAGGCCGAGCGAGGCCTTGTGCCGAAGCGTAGCGGTAAGTCGCTGTTATGCGTAGTGGCTTTATCCCCAAATGACCAAATCATCTTCTGCTATAAAATCGCAGTTATCGCAGTGAGGTTTTTTTGGTGAAATTTTTCCGCTCTCACAATTTGGACATTCATTTGAATCGATTAATAATTTAACTTCTTTACCTAATGTTACGCCACAATCAGAACATGAGCTTCCCAAATATTTAAAATCCCACTCGCTCCAGCAATTAGGACAATGATTATGAGGAATTTCAACAATGTGGCCTTGAACTAAATATCGATTAAATTTATACGATTCACTGAATTTATATGTTTCAGCGGTATTACCAAGACCATTAATTCCAACACGTAACATTTCAATTGATTTTTCTCTTTCAGAATCAAATATACTTAAATTGAAGCTGAATTCAATAGAATATTTTTCTGGAAGTTTTTTTAGAAGATTCTTAATTAAATATTCGATATTTTCTATTTCGCCTTTTTCTTTTAGATTTTCAAATTTTGTATGAATATTTTCAGATATAGCATTTAGTTCATAGAATTTTTCGTCATTCATATCATAAATCAAATCTTAATAGGAAAATTATCAAGGAAATATCAGACAATTTTATTAGTGTCAAAAAGTAAAAGAATCTTTATCCTTTAAAAACTTGTATTATTTGAAATTCGTAGAAATTCAATTCTTCCAACGAATAGATATTTTTCATTTTTCTTAAAATCTATTTTAGTTGAATTTTTTGAAATCTTACATATTTAAGCCATTACGCATAACGAACTAG
>NZ_JAMQPN010000083.1 GCF_026151655.1 Leptospira soteropolitanensis
ATTTGGCGCAGCCCAAGCGAGGGCTTGTCCCGAAGCGAAGCAGTAAGCCGCTGTTATGCGAAGTTTTTGGGCTTAGAGAAGTGATTACGCCACGGACGGCGTTCTTTTTCTACCTGTCTTAGAAGTTTTGACTTTATATTCTTTTACAAGAATGTCCGTAGGAATTCCAAGATTTTGATTAATCTTTCTGATCATTTCTAAAGTAAGCTTTCTTTTCCGATTTAGGATTTCAGTGGCACGACTTCGTCCACCGATGAGATTTCCTAAATCAACACTTTTCATGTTCATGTCATCCATAACGGATTTTAAAGCTTCAATTGGATCCGGATCATCAATAGGGTAGTGTTTAGTCTCGTAAGCATCAACTAATGTAATTAAAATATCTAATTTGTCGTATTCTGGTGTATTTTTCTTTGCATCCCAGAGTTTTTCAATCTCTGATAGAGCATCTAAATGATCTTTTGGATTTTTAATAGGTTTAATGTTCATTTAAATCACCTCAGCATTGATTTTGTCATATTGTTCATGAGTTCCGATAAATCGTATAAATACAGTTTGTAAATTATAATGAACCTCCACAATTAATCTGTATTTGTTTCCATGTATATTGAAAACGATTCTATTATCCTTAAGGAAACTAGCATTTCTGTATTTTTCCTTAATATCAGACGGAGATTTCCAGAAAGCTTTCGAAGTCTCTTTAAACCATACTTCTATCGGAATTTTAGAGTCGGAGTATTTAGGTATAGAGTAGAAATCTCTCAATATTTTTCTAGAAATAACCCTCACAAATCAATAAGCACATGTTACCGGATTGGTAACAACTACTTTTTTACTATTTTAGCGAGCACGGACGCTCGCAATTTATTAAAATAGAAGCGCCCGAAAATTTTCGCATAACGAACTAG
>NZ_JAMQPN010000084.1 GCF_026151655.1 Leptospira soteropolitanensis
TAGAGCGAGCAAGGCCGTAAGTGCCGCAGCGAAGCGTTTCCCCGCTGTTATACGCAGTCGCTTATTCGCCAGTCATTTGTAGTGCTTTTTCTATTAATGCTTTGGAAAGATGGATATCATGTTCTTCCAGGAGCATTAATGAACTTTTAATTTCAGAAATTAATCCCTTATCTTTTGCAGAAATGAGAATTCCAATAGTCCCAATTACTTTTTGATTTTTTAATTTAGCTACTTTTCTGGCTTTTTTATCATCGAGTAATAAAATACTATTTTTAAATTCTTTCGAAAGGACGATAGCTTCTGATTCACCTTTTCCCAGTGAAAGTTTATAAGCGTTAAATGCCTCAATATTGTTACATCTTTTTATATAGGGTTTAGTCCATTCTTGTAACGTGGAACTGAATTTTTTGTCTGTCTGAGCAATTTCTTCGTAAACTGAGAAAGGAACGATGATTTCTTGAAAAATGTCATCTAGAAGATGTAGCTTTTTGATAATAGCTAGTGAAATTAGGGGAGAAGAGTCCGCAATAATTATCAAAGTAATTCTATTTTAATAAAGAAAATTCGGAATCTAGGTCATCGGAATCATAATCAATAACTGGTATTCCGTCTCGCGATATTTTTTGCATAAAAGTTTTTAGATCTAAAGATGAGAACTCAGCGGCTTGCGTTAAAGTAAATCTACCCTTAGTAAAAAGGTGTTTAGCAAATTCAAATTTCAAATCATTCTTTAGTGAATCTTCTGTTTCATTTATTGCTAAAAGTAGATGATCCGGAATCTCTATCTGCAAAAGGCTCATGGTTCAATTTTGATGAATTATTTGGATTTGTCAAATTGATTTACTTGAGTATTTGTTTGTATATTGCCTTTTCCGGTTAAATTTTAAGCGATTGCGTG
>NZ_JAMQPN010000085.1 GCF_026151655.1 Leptospira soteropolitanensis
CTAGACTTACCGAAGTTCCCCGACCCTGAGTCCCGGAACGGGACGTTAGGGACTGGCATGTAGCTTGCGAAAGCAAGGCGAATGCCAGAAGGGGAATTTGGCGCAGCCCGAGCGAGGCCTTGTGCCGAAGCGGAGCGGTAAGTCGCTGTTATCTGCAGTTGGGTTAGTTGACTAAGCAGAAAGTTTAAGAGTTTTTATCGAATCTAATTTATTCTTTAATTTTTCTTTTTTCTCTCGAATATCAATATCTGTTTGTAAGTTTATCCAAAATTTTTCAGACATACCAAAAAACTTTGATAATCTTAATGACATATCTACTGTTATTTTTCTCTTTCCATGTAATATGTCTAAAATAGTAGAAGTAGATACGTGAAGTTCCTTAGATAATTTATAAGGAGTAATTTGCATAGGTTCAAGAAATTCTTCTTTTAAAATTTCAGCGACAGTTGGAGTCGGTATTCTGTTATTTTTCATAGTTTATTATAATCCTTTAATGATAATCAATAATAGATACTTGATAACAGTTTCCTTGTTCAAATGTAAAAATGATACGCCACTGATCATTGATTCGGATAGAATAAAAACCGTTCAAATCTCCTTTTAAACTTTCTAGTCTGTTTGAAGGAGGAGATTTCAAATCATCCTCTTTCTCCGCGTTATCTATTAAAATTAGCTTAGTAAGAGCTTTCCTCTGAATTTCTGGTGGAATCCTTTTCGAAAATATTTGGTTAAATATCTTTTCTGTTTCTTTATCTCCGAAAGAAAGAATCACACCTACTATATCTCTGCTACAGATATAGTAGTCAATCTTTTTATTTCAATGATTTGGTTAAGATTTAACCCAATTGCAGATAACGAAATAGCTTACCGACGTTCCTCGTAGCTGAGCCTCAGTAT
>NZ_JAMQPN010000086.1 GCF_026151655.1 Leptospira soteropolitanensis
GACGGGACGTTAGGGATTGGCACGACGCTTGCGTAAGCAAGAGGAGTGACAAAAGCCTATGTGTCGAAGACCGAACGAGGGCGCCAGTCCCGAAGTGAAGCGGTTAGTCGCTGTTATGCGCTGGTCCCTGGTTATCGAATCTGATGTATTCTCCAAAAACCCAACCTTCTTTTTGATTAGAATTTTTAAGTAAGCATCCATTATAAGAATCAGAGCTGGGAGAAATTAGAAACCAGAAATTTTTTTTACCACCAATATAATCTTCTGCTTTTGTTTTAGCAATAATGGTAATTGTATAATTCTTAGGTATGAACGTAATTTCCTTATTATTTAAATTTTCATCATCTAAGTGACTAAAAAAGCATTCAAATGATTTTGAGTCTTTCGAAGGTTTTTCTCTCATTTTTAGATTAGAGGTAACTATCCCTTTTTTTAAACCTTGAGTTATAACTTCAATTCCATTGATCTTTCTATTTAATCCTTCGTTTACCTTTTTTTCTTTATTGTATAAAACTAGTTTGTTGTCACAAAGTAAATATTCTTTGAATTTGATAGATTCTTCATCTATTTTAGTAATACATTTGAAATCTTTCAATTTTTTGTTTTTACAATTAGAGATAACATTAAAGAAATTATAAATATTTTCTGAATTCGAAAAACTAGCAGTAAAACCATCGCAGCCATCTCCTTCACCATTTAGAAAATATACAGCTTTTGAATTTTCCAATTCTAAGATCATTTCACCTGAACTTAAAGAATTTTCACCGAATATTAATTTTTCCGAGTTCAAAACTAATGGGAAGAGTAGAATGATTAAAAGGGCTATTCTATTTTTCATTTGTTTATGTTTTGTTCTTATTTTAGGGACTTGCGCATAACGAACTAGACT
>NZ_JAMQPN010000087.1 GCF_026151655.1 Leptospira soteropolitanensis
CTAGTTCGTTATACGACATAGCCTAAAAATTAATGTTTAACATGAAAATTAGCAAAAAAGACAGATAAAAGATCAATAACTGCGAAAGAAACCAAAATTCAAGTTACAATTTCCTTTAACATTTCGAATAAAAATACTAAAATTTCTGATTGTAATTGATTATACAATGTTATAACATTGTTATTACAGGCTAAACATGTTAAAAAAATTAGTACAACACGGGAACAGCTCCGCTTTAGTAATTGAGAAACCGATTCTTGAACTTTTAAAAATTGATCAAAATTCGACTCTCGAAGTAACTACTGATGGCAAATCTTTGATTATAAAACCGATAGAAAAGAGTATTACAAAATCTCTTGAAAAGATTAATAAAGCTCACGGCAAAACACTCAAAAAACTTGCGCAATAATGCTGGATGAAACTATATTTCTCTCTATTGAGGATGTAATTCTTATACACAAAAATCAAATCGAACTCTATGGCGGAGCAACTGGCATTCGTGATCACGGACTTCTCGAATCAGCCATTAACCAACCAATGACTACTTTTGATGATATCAGTTTACACCCTTCTCTATTCCATAGAGCAGCTGCCTATTTATATTACTTATGCAAAAATCATCCTTTTTTGGATGGAAATAAACGAGTAGCATTGGCTTCTTCATTAGTCTTTCTCGATATTAACGGATACGAAATACTTGATCCCAATGAGATATTGTATGACTTCGTAATAGGAGTAGCGGAAGGACAATACAAGTTAGAAGAGATAAAGAAAATATTAGAATCTTTAGCTAAACTTAATATCTAATAATAGGCTACGTCGTATAACAGCGGGGAAACGCTTCGCTTCGGCACGAGGCCTCGCTTGGCCTGCGGCACATTCCTCTC
>NZ_JAMQPN010000088.1 GCF_026151655.1 Leptospira soteropolitanensis
AATTTCGAATGATAAGATCAAATTTATCAATGCCCTCCTCCTCCATGACCACCTCCACTGGAACCACCGCTACTCCCTCCACTGCCACCAGATGAAGAATGACCTCCTCCCCCCGATGAGGAATGACCACCACCTCCAGAACGACTACCTGACCGATTGGAGGAAGAAAAGCGGGATGAGGAAGACTGGTTTTTTGAATCACAACTGGAGTAACAAGCCATATAAAGGACTGGACAGGTAAGATTGAGTTGATTGGTATTTGTAGAGGGACTTTGCAGAGTAATCATATAACAAAGTGATTGGTCAGCAACACACTTTTTCCGACAATTATCAATCGAATGATTGGAAAATGAATTGGCACATCTTACAAACAACAATAAAAGCAAACATGAAATGATTAAAATAGGTGAAAAATTGCGGATTTTCATTTAGCACCTTTTTCTATCAATAACCTAACAATCTCATCCCTTTCGGAGAGGAGAATTTCGGACAAGGCAGTATGACCTTCATTCGTGACTAAATTTGGATTTGCTCCTGCTTCAAGTAAGATCTTAACAATTTTCGGATAACGATTATAAGATGCCATCATTAGGGCAGTATGTCCATTCCTGGTTTTTGCATCTAATTGGACTTTCATGGATACTAATAGTGACACAATTTCCGTGTGACCTTCTTTAGAAGCTATCATAAGTGGTGTTAGTCTTTCAAATGTGTCTTCTGGAGTATTAATATCGTATCCTAAAGTGATTAGTTGTCTGACTCTTTCCGTATTACCTACTGCAACCTGGTAATAAAGATTGTGAAATCGATCTTCTGATCTCGTTTGAACATTCGCACATTGAATCG
>NZ_JAMQPN010000089.1 GCF_026151655.1 Leptospira soteropolitanensis
TACCGAAGTTCCCCGCCCCTGAGTCCCAACGGGACGTTAGGGACTGGCATGTAGCTTGCGAACGCAAGGCGAATGCCAGAAGGGGAATTTGCCGCAGGCCGAGCGAGGCCTTGTGCCGAAGCGAAGCGGTAAGTCGCTGTTATGCGCAGTTATTTTTTTAAAATAACGAATTTTTCCAATTACCGTATTCCATATATTCAATAGTTTTGTTTTTAATCTCATTTCCGAAATAACATTCAACTACATGTAGAGATAAATCAATTCCAGCCGATATTCCACCTGAAGTTAGAATTTTCCCATTATTAGTAAATCTGATATTTCTATTTAATTTTGCATGAGGAGAAATTAATTCCAATTCATCGAAACAATCATGATGAGTAGTGTATTCCAAATTATCCATAAGTTTTGTAGAAGATAGAATTCGAACACCTGTACAAACAGTGATAATGTAAAATAACTTCGGAAACAATTGTTCAATCCAATTGGAGATTTGAATATCAAACATTATCTCTTTTGTTCCAATTCCTCCCGGAATAATCAAAATATCCAAATTTGGATGATCAAATATTGTATAATCGGGTATGTATTTCAGGCCATTAACGGATTTTAATATTTCATCACTTTTTCCGATTAAAAAAGTATTAAAAAGAAAATTTCCTGATAGATCTTTGGTAACAGAGAATACTTCATACGGTCCTGTAAAATCAAGTAGCTCAATATTATTAAAAACAAGGATTCCAACATTTATTTTTTTCATTTTAGTATTCTCTCAAATTAATTTAAATAATTG
>NZ_JAMQPN010000009.1 GCF_026151655.1 Leptospira soteropolitanensis
AATGTTTTTAAAACAATCACGAGAGATTAGGATTTATCTTTTGTATCTTTTACCTATTTTTTGTTTTTTCTCAATTAACTTATACTTTCTTGCAGAAACTATTCCACAAGGGAAAATTACCCATCTCGCCTTAATCCAACCAAACACAAAATATGCGAAGCGTGAAGTGCAAGAAAATCAAGATTGGATGACAAACACAATCCAATCGGTTTACGATATAGGTTTGGAAACAATTCGTTATTCACCGAAGCCAATTGATTTACTGGTTTTACCAGAATCTTCTGTTCCATTTCTTGGAACTCTCAATACGAATGGTCCTAATTCCACCTATAGCCAAAGTTTTGTGGATATTACACAAAATCTTGTAAAACTAAGTAATGCTCCCCTAGTGTTTAATGAATTGGTTTGGGATGGTGGATCAAGAAACTCTTTAACTCTCCTTCAACCCATATCTTTCACTTCAGAAAGAAGATATAAACAGATCTTATTGCCTTTTGGAGAATATTTACCGGGAGAAAAACACTTTCCTTGGCTTAGGACCGTATTCCCCGAAACGAGTCAACATATTCCAGGGAACCTAACAGAAGCAGTCAAGTTCCAAACCAAATCGGGCGAAATGGTTACATTTAGTCCGCTCATCTGTTATGAAATCTTATACCCAGAATTAGTTCGTAAAATGATAAAACATTCCCCGTCTGAATTCATCCTAAATCTTACGAATGATTCTTGGTTTGAAAGTCAAACAGAGACAATGCAACATGCAGGTGCTGGTAGGCTTAGGTCCATTGAACAAGGAAGACCAGTTGTCAGAGTTGCGGTCACAGGGCTAACGACTGCCTATGATTTATGGGGAAGGGAGATGATGGGTGATTTACAAACATTCCAAAAAGCAATCGGATATTTGGATTTACCGTTAGTCTCCAAGGAAAGAAAAACACCTTATATCCAATTCGGTCCAAGTCCTTGGCGGATCTTGGCCGTTTTTCTAATATTTTTTGTTTTTTTCCGTAGTCCCCGTCATATACTCACCAATAAAATGAAAAATGAAATTGAAATTTAGGTAAGGAAAGAAAGGCTATTCGAATATGGAATGGGAAAAAATACTTCGCGATGCGGTGAAAGAAAATTCAATTAAGGAATTGTATCTCAGAAAGGTACCTTCTTTAAAGACCTGCGAAGATTGGAATAAGGTCGTAGAAGTGGGAACTGTGGACCACAAAACGAAATATGCTTATTATAAAGGTGGACTTGTTAAATACGGAGAAAGATTGTTCTTCGTCACCCAAGAACGTTTGGATGCGGTTTCTCCTTTTCGCAAATGGGATTTTAAAAACAAAATTAAAGTCACTGACCCAGAACTCACGGCAGGCGAAAAAAAATAAGACATACCTCGGGACCAAATACCCACAAGACCTCTGCGTACATAAAAAAAGACCAACAATAGTTGGTCTTTTTTTATTGAATCTAGGTAAGCGGCAATTACCGATTCAATCGAATGATCATATTCAATTTTTCTGCGATGGCAATGACTTCCATGACCTTTGATTTTTCGATAATGATCCCTGTCGGGCTCACTTCTTCCAAAACAAACTTCTTCCCTTTAATTTGACCAAGGAGGAGCTCCATCACCTGCGAGTCTTTGGTTCTTAGGAGAACCGAATCTTCCGTAATGGTCACAATTGGTAAATTGTTACCCCAATCATCTAATAAAAAGAGTAAGTTTTGTGCAAGATCTGCCTTCGAAGATTCTCTTAAAAAATGAACAAATGTTTCTTTGTCGTAACCAAGTAAAATTCCCAGTTGGAAACTGTCTTTGGTTAGTAAAAAAGTATAAACCCTATCGTAATCTTTTAACTCACAAAAAGCTTTTAATAAATGAATTCCATGTAGAGAAACTCTATCAGGAAAAGCAATGATTGAAAAGTCTGGGTTGATGGTAATTCCACCCTTTTCAGTTACAGTAACTAAAGGTTCATGGTTGAAATAATGGGCGCCAAGTTCAGAAAGGCTCAAGTTTCGCTGTGGATATTCCACTTCAATGAGACCAAAGAGTTGTAAGTAAAAAATAGCAGAGATGATTTCTTTACGTAAGTCAGCTAAATCTTCTTCATAAGTTTTAATCTGAAAGGTTGGTGAAAAAACCAAATGATCTCGGATGATATGGGAAAATATCACGGATGTGTTGATTTTTCCATGTGCCATAATGAGTTTTACAGTTTTATCTAAAATTCCTTTTTCGTAGAACGGAACTTCGGTGGCAGTAAATACTTCGGCAGGATTGAGACGGCGAGTCCTTGCTTCATTGACTTCATGAATCACGAGTTTCATGATTTCAAAGATATCTTTTTTTAAGAATTCATCAGTCTCTTGAATGAGAATGACATTCTCACCTTTGATATCTACGTATCCTAAGAGTTTTAGGATCGGAAGGATTAGTTCAATTTGATAAACCTGGCTTTTTTCAGGAAAAATTTCTATATCAGGAGATAGAAGCTCAGTTTCTGTTCTTTTGTGATCTGCCTGTTTGATTTTCCCTGATTTTGCAAGGTTCAAACCTTTTCGTGAAATATACGAAATGAGTTTCTTTACATTGAGAAAAAAATCGAGACCATTGGCAGAAATTTTTTCCTGACGTACTCTTGTTCCCTTTTTTACCGGAGGCAAAATAGGAGAAAATTGCAAATGATCTAAAATTTCTTTCGGGATCACGATCACCCGAATGAATTTGTCCTCTACATAGTATAAATCGCGAACTAAATAAAGAGAGGTTAAATGCGGAATGGTTTGTTCAAATTTACCACGGTTGACAGTGATGTAGTTACGAATGGTATCTGCTTCAATGACACCACCATGAATGTAAATTTGATGAAGAACATCTTTATCAAAATCAGAAAGACCATCAATTAGCTTTTGAAGAAACTCTTGCTCTAGAGCATTCTTTAAGAATGTTTCAATGTGTTCGCCTTTTTTCGCACCAACAGCTTCCTTCCATTCTTCTGGAAGCTCAGCAATTGTGGCTTTATGTAAGGCCTTCTCAATCGAAAATTTAAACTTTTCACCCTTAGGGTTTGTTTCGACTTTGATGAGTTTTAAATATTCATCATACGTATGGTATTTATCTAAATTGTTAGTAAGACGTTCGCGGTTTTTTCGTTGGTATAAAAGATAATACTTTCGAAGGACGTTCAGTTCCATTTCCACGTTGATCGGTGGAATGTTAACCTTTCTCGAAATTTCTCCGAGTGTCATAACCCCTTTGTTCTTTAAAATGGAAGTCAATATGTTGACTTGGAGGGGTGTGAACTTTTCCAGAACCCCTTTTAGGTAAAATTCATTCTGGAAAATCTCCATGAGACCCAAAATGGTCGATTTTTTGTCCTTTCCTGGGATCTTTTGGATGTTCCAAAGGCTTGCGATTTTTTTGATCTCGTTGAGATCGAGTTTCTCTAACTCTTGGTACAGGACAGTTTCTTGGCTCATGGTTGCGATTTGATAAGTTTTTGATTGAGACCTAATCCTGCAACTCTATTTCACTTACAGGATCGAAGGGGATTTTCTCGTTTCCAATCCCGATTTAGGTCTCAAACTAGGACGTATGGATTCCCTTTCTGAAATCGTTTCTTTCGGCTGGCAATCGAGCCTACGGGTCGCCCACTCCAGTTTTGTATTCACTTCTAAGGCGTTAGGGATTCTGGCCCAGCTCACCAAGGGAAACCCCAATCATAGAGAAATAGCCATCGCCCTCCGAGAAGCATTTTCAAATTTGGGAGCCACTTATATCAAACTGGGCCAATTTATCGCAAGTGCGCCCTCCCTCTTTCCCAAAGAATATGTAGAAGAAATGCAGGCATGTCTGGACTCCGTGCGACCGGTAGCTTTTCGGGACATTCGATCTTCCGTAGAACGTGAATTGGGTGGGAAACTAGAAACCTTATTCCATTCCTTCGATGAATCCCCTCTTGCCTCCGCCTCCATTGCACAAGTCCACGCGGCGGTCACAAAAGAAGGTTTGGACGTAGTTGTAAAGGTGCAAAGGCCCGATGTCCATCTAACATTAAAGACGGATATGCAGATTTTAGGTATCCTTACTAAAATCTTAGAATTCATTGCACCCGAATTTAAAAAGTCAGGTCTTACTGCAATGTTTGAAGAATTTCAAACTTCAATCTTACAAGAAATAGATTTTATCCAAGAAGCAAAAAACATTGAAGAGTTTGAAAATTATCTTTTGCGTGTGAAAGAATCCAGAGCAAGAGTTCCTAGAGTTTACCATACACTTTCCACTAAAAAAGTTTTAACTATGGAAAGATTTTATGGAGTTCCTATTACAGATGAAGTCGGCCTTCGAAAATACACGAATAATCCTAGAAAAGTTTTAAGTGATGCTTTAGAAATTTGGTTTTCATCTCTTTCCAACCAAGGTTTTTTTCATGCTGATGTACATGCCGGAAATTTAATGATTCTAAAAGATGGGACCATTGGATTTATCGATTTTGGAATTGTGGGGCGAATTTCTCCTAAAATTTGGAAAGGACTTATGTTGTTTACTCAAGGCATCGGAATCGGCGAACCTACATTAGTTGCTAAGGGATTGGTAGAAATGGATTCAACTGATAGCGGAGTCAATCCTGCCGTTCTTGCAAAGGAATTAGATTCAGTTTTTAATGAATTAGAATCAGTATACGTACATTTAACCGACAATGAGATATTTGACGAATCCAAGGTGAATCGGATTATGTACGAGATGAAGGAAATTGCCGAAAAAAATGGATTAAAAATACCAAGGGAATTTGCACTTCTCATGAAACAAATGTTATATTTTGACAGATACGTGAAGTCGATTGCACCAGAAATCAATTTATTCCGGGACACACAAAAATTTGCCATCTCATAAACTTAAGACAATGACAATACAAGATTTAAAAATTGGAGAAACTGCAGCGATTGTTTCTTTAGATTCAAGACAACTTCCAAAACCAATGTTAACCGAGTTATTAGAACTAGGCTTTTTCCCTGGGGCCGAAATCACACTCAAAGATAAATCATCTTTGCTTGGAAAAATGATTTGTGATCTTAACGGCAGCACAATTGCCCTACGAATCAACGACGGAAAAGCCATAGAGATAAAATTAAAATCAACATGAAACAAAATCGAATTTATTTAGTCGGAAACCCCAACTGCGGGAAGTCAACGTTATTCAATCAGCTTACCGGCCTCAAACAAAAAACGGGAAACTTCAGCGGAGTCACCGTTGAAAAAAGAGAAGGAACTCTAAATTTAGATAATGTTGACTGGACTATCACCGACTTACCGGGTACATACGGTCTTGGAGGGGTGGCAGAGGATAAAAAAATTGCTTATGAAATACTACTTTCAAGAACACCGGACGAACAAGTTATATATGTTTTGGATGCACTGAATTTAGAACGCGGCCTTCAGTTTTTATTACAAATTATTGATATGGGTGTTCCAACACTTGTGGTTCTAACCATGAAAGATGTGCTCGAGAAAAAAAGAATTCAATTGGATTTAGAAAAACTAGAAAAATCCATCGGGCTTCAATTCATTTTGGTCAATGCAAAGTCTGGAGAAGGTATTGATCACTTAAAAGAGATTCTAAAAAAACAAGATAGCTTTCAGAAACGCCCAAGATTATGGAATTGGGATTCAAAAGAAGAATCGTTTTTAGCAGAAGCAAAACAAAAGTTAGGCATTAATACAAACGAAGCAGAGTTCTTTTTATCTCAATCTTTAAAATTTATCAATAAAGATCCACACTTAAATGACAAACGTTATTTTACAAAATTTCCTGAAGAAACAGGGAATTGGCTAAAGTCTGCTATAGAAGGCAAAGGATATAACTTTTATTACCAAGAAGAGATGATCCATCGTTCTTTCTTTATCAAAAAGGTTTTGGCAAATGTAATCACCTATCCGAAGTCCATTCCAGGAAGTTGGGAAGAAAAATTGGATCGCCTCTTATTACATCCGATTCTTGGATTTGTCTGTTTTTTCCTTTTAATGGGACTTCTTTTTCAAAGTTTGTTTAGTTTTGCAGAGCTACCGATGGATTTAATTGAATCAGGTATAACAAGCTTACAATCGTTTGTTGAAAGTTTATTAAGCGACGGACTTTTAAAATCCTTAATTTGTGAAGGAATCATTGGTGGAGTAGGAAGTGTGATTGTATTTATTCCACAGATTGCCCTATTATTCCTCTTCATTGGGATTTTAGAAGAGTCTGGATATTTGGCACGGGCAAGTTTTTTAATGGATCGAGTTATGGGTAAATTCGGATTATCAGGGAAGTCTTTTATTCCCTTACTCTCTTCGGCAGCTTGTGCCGTTCCCGCTATCCTTGGGACAAGAACCATAGAAAACAAATCGGATCGCTTTACAACGATTATGGTATCACCTCTAATTATGTGTTCGGCTAGATACCCTGTTTATATTTTAATTGTAGGAACAGTTTTTAGTTTTCCCCCTGTATTTGGGATATTTAATATCCAAGGTTTTGTTCTTTTTTCTATGTTTTCGCTTGGTATGATCGCAAGTTTGGGTTTTGCACTTCTCTTTCGCAAAACAGTGTTTAAAGAAGATGCTTCCTATTTTGTTATGGAACTTCCCAGATACAATCTCCCCTCTGCAAGAAGTTTGTTTCATACAGTCTTTGCAAAGGTAAAATCATTTTTGTCTACTGCAGGCCAGATCATTTTATATATATCCGTTTTGCTCTGGTTTTTAAGTCACTTCCCGGCTGATTACAAAAATAACGAATGGAAAACAAGCCCAATAGAAAATTCTTATATTGGAACTATCGGAAAAGTGATGGAACCCGCTATTAAACCACTTGGTTTCGATTGGAAAATTGGTATTTCCATTTTAACTTCTTTTGCAGCAAGAGAGGTTATGGTTTCCACCTTAGCTGTGCTATATGGTTCCGAAGAAAACGAAGAAGGCGAATCGCTTCGATCTATGCTTCGCACAGAAAAAAGGGAAGATGGATCACCGGTTTGGACGCCGCTCTCAGGACTGTCTTTACTTGTGTTTTTTGCCTTTGCCAGCCAATGTATGTCTACTCTGGCCGTGACAAAAAAAGAAACAGGAACTTTATTTTGGCCAGTTGTACAATTTTTATATATGACAACTCTTGCGATTTGTTCATCCTTTCTTATTTTCCAATTAGGAAAGATTTTAGGATTTTCTTAATTTGCCGACAATGATCTAAAGAAGGGAACACTTGGATTTTAAAATTGGATCAAAAACTTTAACAAGAAAATCGGAACCGTATTTAGTTGCCGAAATTGGGCTAAACCACAATGCAAATTTAGAAATTGGCAAAAGAACCATAGCCAAAGCAAAAGAATCTGGAGCACACGCGGTCAAGTTCCAAACCTACCGAACGGAAGAGTTCATTGATTCGACAAACCCTGATGTAAAATTTCTATATGACATTTTTAAACAATACGAATTAAATGAATCGCAACATAAAGAACTTCAAAAAACTGCATTGGATCTTGGACTTGATTTTTTTTCCACACCGCTATGTGATTCCGCAGTTGATTTGTTATGTGAACTAAATGTACCAGTATTAAAAATTGCCTCGGGTGATATTGTTAATTTACCATTATTAAACAAATCCATTCAATCGGGAAAACCATTGATCGTTTCTACAGGTGCCGCTTTGCCTGAAGAAGTTACAAGAGCCATTTCACTTTTTCAAAAACAGAAAACAGAGGTTTGTTTACTCCACTGTGTGTCCATGTATCCCACTCCACTCAATAAAGTGAACCTTCAGTCGATTCCCTTTTATTTGGATACAACAGAATATGTTGTGGGTTTTAGCGATCATTCGGATGGAAGTTTGGCTTCTTCAGTGGCCTGTGGTTTGGGTGCCGTCGTATTTGAAAAACACTTTACTTTGGATCGAAATTTAGAAGGTCCTGATCATGGAATTTCAATGGATCCAATGATGTTTACTAAATTGGCCAATGATTTAAAACAAAGTTTTGAAATGGGTGGGCTGTATGGAAAGAATACACATACAGAAGAAACGAATGGTTGGTTCTATGGAAGGAGATCCTTATACAAAAAAGGGGAATCCATTCTTAGTTTAAGACCTGCTTTGCATACTAAAGATACAAATATTTTAAATTCTTGGGAGTTGGATCGGGTGGGAGATCCTTCCCTTTTACAAGAAGGACCTATTATATTGGCACCTAAGTCTAAATAGGTGCCATTCTATTCTACATTTTTTGAATGATTTGTTCTAGAAGTGATTTTAGAAATATTGGATTTGGAGTACCACTTTCAATTTTTCTATCGTTCACATAAAGAGAAGGAGTTGATTGAATATTCAACTTTTCTGCCTCATCAATCTCAGCATTCAATTGGTTTTGTGCCTCTTTAGAAGCCATACAAGCTTTCAATGAATTGACATTGAGTCCAATGGAATTTGCTAAATTTACAACACTAGATCCGGAATGAGCGACACCCTTTTCTAAGTTATCATATAAACCACGATACATAGGTTCGAACTTTCCTTGTTTATCAGCACAAATGGCAGCAATCGCAGCAACACAAGAGGTTGCACCTGGCCTTGGCTGTTGCATGAGGCGGTTACAAGTACCGTCTAACGGAAAGTTCTTATATACAACTCGAACCATTCCATCATATTCAGAAAGAACCGTATGTAAGATATGGCTTGTATGCATACAGTGTCCGCAATTATAATCAGCATACTTAACAATAGTTATAGGTGCATCTTTTTTACCAATAAAAGGATAACCGTCCACTTTGATTCCAAGTGTTGGCTCTTGGAAATAAGCGGCAATTTTGGATTGCATTTCTTGAGAATCCATTCCTCTAGAAGTGGCCAATGTATTCGAATTGGACCCACTCACCCACATTTTGCTTGTCGCAAATCCCAGAGAAAAACTGAAAAAATAAACAAGTGCTGCAGTGGTAATACCTTCTTTGATTGCTACAGGGAAATTTAGTGTTGGTTTTCCCTCTGTTTTCCAAAGTAAAAACAAAATTGCAAGTAACACTATTGTAACTATGTATGTGATGAAACAAAGTTGACAAATGGTTCCAATGATCCCCACAGAGATTCCCAAAAGAACGAAATCAAAAACTAACCCTAATACCAAAATTGGCAAAAGTAGAGAAATAAAGTTTGATACTTCCTCATTCGATTTAGCTCTAGTTACTAAAAAGAAGGAATAAGTAAGTAATCCGTAAAAACCGAATCCGAGTAATGCGATAGGAACATTCCCTAAAAAAGGAACTCCAGGAATCGCAGAATAAGAACTCTCTGCTACTTTTAAACAGGAGTCCCCGCCACCTAATGCAGAACATGCGGAGCTTGCAACATTTTCAGTGCCAATACCAAAGTATTCGATTGCCAATAGGAAAGAGACGATGAGTCCAATGGCTCCACCAATCACCCCTGCTAATGCTAAATTCTTACGATTCATCAATTTTCATTCCTCTTCTTACTTAGAATCCTGATACTTTCTTTTAGGTCTAATTTTCCTTCATAAATGGCTTTTCCCGTAATGGCTCCAAAAAGTTTCCCTTGGGAAGCGTCATAAAGATTCACCAAATCATCGATAGAAGAAACTCCACCCGAAGCTACCAGTTGTAAATCCGGGAAAAGAGATAAGAGCTCTAAATACACCTGAGTATTGGGCCCTGCCATCATTCCATCTTTCGAGATATCGGTAAAAATTACATGCCTGACTCCCATATCATACATTTTTTTTAAAAAATCAATGTATTTGATACCGGAGTTAGTTTCCCAGCCTTTTGTACGAACAAACCCATCTTTTGCATCCACTCCAATCACAATGCGATCTGGACTGTAAGTGTTAAGAGCCTTTTCCACAATAAATGGATTTTCCACCGCCACAGTTCCTAAAATAAACCGGGACACTCCTAATCCATCGTAAAACTTCATATTTTCCAAAGAGCGAATTCCGCCACCTAACTCTAACTCTACGGAACAGTTATCTTTGATTTTTCGAATGGCATTTTCATTTTCTGACTTTCCAGTTTTAGCTGCATTTAAATCAACGATGTGGATGAGCGTGGCACCTTGTTCTTCAAATACTTGGATCATCTTCTCTGGTTCAGAAGAATATACCGTCTTTTGAGAATAGTCACCTTGGAGTAAACGTACAGCTTGGTTATCTAAAAGATCAATGGCAGGTAATACTAACATATTAAAGTTCTATAAAGTTTTTCAGGATTCCAAGTCCTGTTGTATCTGATTTTTCAGGGTGGAATTGTGTTCCAAATACGGTTTCCTTCTCTACAACTGCAGGAAAGGATTCCCCGTAATAATGACAGTTAGCTGTAATATCCAAACGATCTACACCAACAGGTCTGTAGGAATGGATAAAATACATAAAGGACTCATTTGGAATTCCTTTCAGTAGCTTTGTATTTTTAGCTTTGATATCGAATAATTTATTCCAACCCATATGAGGAACTTTCAAATTTGGTTTTCCTTCAAATTTTCGAATTTTCCCTCGAATGAAACCGAGACCTGGAATCGTTGTTCCGGCTTTGGAAGTTTCATCCGAGTCTTCGAATAACACTTGGTAACCGATGCAAATTCCAAACAAAGGTTTTTTTGCGGCAACATGGTCTTTTAGAACAGAAGAAAATCCAGCTTCATTTAGGTTCTGCATCGCTTTATCAAAATGCCCGTCACCAGGCAAAATGATTTTATCTGCTTTTTTTACCACTTCTAGATCACTTGTGAATTGGAAATCATTCGAATAAAGTGAAACAGCTTTTAGTAGGGAATGGATATTCCCCATTCCAAAATCTAAAACTGCGATCACTCAAGCATTCCTTTTGTAGAAGGGATTTGATCCTTAGCGAAAGTATCGATGGCAATGGCTTGTCTTAGTGCCTTACCAAGGGCTTTAAAAATAGACTCATGAATGTGGTGGCGGTTTTCGCCGTAGTGTACAACAACGTGTAGATTCATTTTGGCATTAAGAGCAAATTTCTGAAGGAACTCAAGAGAGAGTTCAGCATCATAAATTCCAAATTTCCCATCCATCGGAGGTCCAGTGTATTTAAAATAAAAACGACCCCCTAAATCTACCGCAACCGTAGTTAACACTTCATCCATTGGCAATGTGAAATGACCATAACGGAAAATTCCTTTTTTATCACCTAACTGTGTATGGATCATTTGTCCCATAAGGATAGCTGTGTCTTCCACTGAGTGGTGGCAATCGATACCAATATCTCCGCGAAGTTTGAGGTCCATATCGATCAGACCATGTTTGGAGATATGAGAGAGCATATGCTCGAAAAAAGGGATTTCTGTATCAAACTGATAGACCCCTGTGCCTCGAACGTTGAGGTCGAGTCGGATGTCTGTCTCGGATGTCTTTCTTGATTCCACCATATTCCTAGCATGTTTGGTAGAAAACCCAGGTGTCAAGAGAGAATGTAGGAGAACTTTAAGAGGCGAGGCTTAAGACCCCAGCCAAATCATACCCAACAAACACCCAGAAAATATAAAGTAAAGCAATCACCGTAAAAATAAGAATTCGTTTCCAATGTTCCTGCAAAGAAGTCCCTCTAAAAGGAGAAACAACTGAAAATCAAGTTCTTCTCAGATTTTTAGGGAATTCCCATTTTTTTGAAGGCGGAGTTCCTAGAGTCTACCTATTTTCCAAAACGTTGGTTGAACATCCGCACAAGCTCAGAAATGGAATCTTCCACATATTTAAAATGTTTCGGTTTCATTGGATCTAGCGGCATCATATCATGAATTTTTTTATAACGGTCAAAGGATTCACGAATGTATTCCAAATACTTTTGGCTCGTGATCCCATAACGTTTGAATAGAGATTCGTTCTCGAGAAACATCCTCTTAAAATCGTCTGCATACGTCCCATCATTCAAGAAATAGAAACGAAGGTCTGTTTTGGCCTGTGAAAAAACGATGTCTATATTCGTAATGAATTTGGATGTTTTGGCTGTATCTGGTGTTTCTTGGCTCTGGGAGGATAATTTAGCGGCTGCTTGTTCGATCGCTTTTTTTTCAGAGCTACGTTTTTCTTTTTCGAATTCTTTTGCTAATTTTTCGCGTTTGAGAACCTCTTCCACAGAGGATTTCTTTTCTACAGGCATGTTTTCATTATCCCCATCTCAGGTGTCTGTCAAGGAATTAGACGAAAAATTATTCTTTTGCCTTACGAAGAGCACAATTTGCCAACCATTCGCAACGCAAACAGATCGGATCCTCGGTGTTATACGTAGAAGGTGGGCAAATATTGGCACCTGCCACTTGCATTCCTTGTAAATAATTTATTACCGAATCCTTGTCCTTTTGGGAGGCTATCTGTTTCAGCACAGATTCGTTGATTTTTTTTTGATCGAGAAAAAGATCTTCAACGACAGCTGGTTTGGCCTTCTGTTGGATTTTGTTTTCTCTAGGTGGCTCCCATTCTAATCCCGGAATGTACGGTAAACTTCCCGGTTTGATCTTTTTTTGAAAAATTTTATAGAGAAGTAAGGCAGTGAGGGCACCGCCTAAATGACAGGTATTAGAGATGGCACCATTTCCCAGTTGGGAAATTAAATATCCGATCACAAGAGAAACCCAAACGGCATTTTTTGCTTTTACCGGAAAAATGAATAAAAGTAATTCCGCATTCGGGTAAAAAATTCCAAAAAGAGCGAGTAATCCAAATAAAGCACCGGAAGCACCGATTGTTTGTGTGGTCATCGATTCTAAAAAAGGGATATTTCCACCTAACATCTCATTCAAATAAGCAGAGAGAACTACGAATATTCCCGCACCAATTTGAGAAGCAAAATATAAAATGGTAAACTTAGTTTTCCCAATGATGGGAATGATGTTAGAACCCAACATATACATCCCATACATGTTTACCAGTAAGTGGAAAGGAATCAAATCTACTGCATGTAAAAAGCCATAAGTGAAAACTTGCCAAACAGCCCCACCTAACACAAAATCAGGTGTTAAACCAAATCGGTAAATCAGTTGTTGATTTGCAAAGTATTGGAGAAAAAAAACAAGACAATTGATGATGAGAATTACATTCAGGGGATGAAGGATGGGATTCCCAAATAAACTAGGACTCTGGCCTCGATTTCTAGACATGTAACCTCCAGGATTTAGATGGCTTGGAAAGAAACAAGGGAAATAAAAAAAGGGGGAATCCTTTCGGAAAGTCCCCCCGGGAGTGATTTAAGGTAAAATCAGGCAACAGACCCTACCTTGATTATCAATCACTTCTACCATCGGAATTCCGAACTGGGGGCTTAATAGCTCAGGGAAAAAATTTAGGCGATTTTTGAGAGTGAATACAGGGCTTCCCTGTTCAGGATGTCGATCCTGTTTTTGTCTACGGAGATGAATTCTCTGGCTTTGAGATCGGAAAGTGCCCGCACCAAAGTTTCTGTTTTGGTTCCAATAAATGTGGCAAGAACGTCACGAGTCACTTTGAGTTCTACATGATTCTTTCTTCCTTGCGCATTGTCTAAGACAATTAAGATTTCTGCTAATTTTTCATGGACCTGTTTGGTTCCAAGAGAAACCACATGTTCTTCCATCTCTTGCCATTCCCTTGCCATCTGTTTGAAAACTTCTTTCTGGAAGTTGATATCATCCTTTACAAGAGCATCGATCAAATCCCCGGTGATGTAACAAGCATGGGTGTCTTCCACTGCGACTACATTGTGGTGAGATACCGAATCAGAAATGCAGTCTCGAAAACCAATCCAATCCCCAGGTCCACTGAGACGTAAAGTCTGTTCCTTTCCACTAGCAAGTTGTACATAACTTCTGACAAGGCCTGATTTGATAAAGAAAAAGCCATTTGCTTTTTCTCCAGAAGTAATCAGATGTTTTCCTCTGGGGAATACAGTGAAGTCTTTACCTGCGTTGATTCTTTCAATAGTCTCATGCGCAGCACAATGAAGTACATTGTGATTTTTATAATCACAAACAAAACAATCAGGATTGAGTGGAAGATCCGCCATTCAGTTTTGATGTAACCTCTTGAAAAAACCTTGTCGAGTCTTAATTTAGAAACTTTCTAAATTTTTCATTTACCGGAAAATTTTGGTTCCCGTTTTTCTAAGATACTTTTGATCGTCTCTTTAAAGTCGTCCGAAATAAAGTTCCGCGCCTGAGATTCTGCTTCTTTTTTTAGGGCAGAATCGAGCTGTTTCCAAGAGTATAAATTATACTTTAACTCTTGCAAGGCGAGGGGTGCAGCCTTCGACAAGGAAAGTGCCAGTTCCATAGCACGAGAATAAACTTCTGATTTAGGGACACTGTCTAAAGCAAGCCCACAAGCCTTTGCAAATTTACCGTCAAAAGTTTCTCCAGTCAGTAAAAGTCTTCCCCCCAAACTTTTTCCAAGAAGCTCCGGTGATAAAAAACTAGAACCCATACCTGGATGAATTCCGAGTCTTACAAAATTGAAAGAATACTTGCCTTCTTCTGCGAAAATTCTTAGGTCACAACCAAAGGTTAATGAAAGACCAGCTCCAATGGCATGACCATTCACAGCGGCAATGACTGGAACAGGTAGTTTGCGAACGGATAAAAAGAAACCGTAGAACTTCCTCATATCACGTCTGTTTTGCGAGAACGATTTTTCAGAAAAGGATCTTAATAAATTTAAATCCCCGCCGGCGCAAAACACATCGTTTCGACCGGAAATGATCACTGCCCGAGGAAGGACTTTTTCTTTTTTAATGGAATGAATAAGGTCTGCGAACTCTTCCCCCATTTTCCAAGTCATGGAATTGCGGGAAGTGGGATTATTTAGGAAGATGGAAACTATCTTTCCATCTTCTGTTTCACGGGATTCAATTTCTAGGAATTCATACTCTTTGGTTTCAAATCGCGATTTCATCTATCTGAAAGGATTCGTACCAGGCTTTATCTTGTAAAGATAAAGGTTTATTCCCAATCTCCATATTTTCAAAGTAGTTGAGTAGAATCTCTAGGTGTTGGGATTCTAAATTCTCATTGGGAAGCGCAGAATCAATCCCTTTGCTTACCAAAACTTCCGCTCTAATTTTATCTTTATAATGGTCTGGTTTTCCGCTAAAGATCAAATGAGCAGAAATAAGATCAAAACGAATGGTATCAACAATTCTTCGGAGTGAGTCTTCCGATTCTAAAAAATAACGAGAAGCCACTTCGGTTTGGAAATAATCACCCCAAGTGATGAGATCAGGCAAAGATCCTGTCCTTTCCAAAATTTTCTTTTGAGCCTCCTCATCCGTATACAAACAACCGGCAAATCGTTCCACAATCAAATGGAGTTCCGTTAAAATGGCTAATTTCTCTGGACTGAGAAGCCCTTGGCGGATCATGGGAAGAAGTTCAGGATTGACTTGTTTAGGGAGAGTGAGTTCCATATACTTCCCATTTCGGCGAATTCTGTCGTTTCCTAGCACATTTTCCTTGTGAGAAAATCGATTTTCGCCTTTCAATAATCGATAATTTTAGTATGGCAATTGGAAGATCCGATTCGATGCAGGAACTTATAACGATCCTAGAATCGTTATTTGAAGAGACAATCATCGGTTCCGATGTCAATATCGTAAAACATCTCTTTTATTATCTCAAAGCAGACAACAGAGAATTCGAATTTATCTACGAAGAAGATATCGTTGTTGCGGCCGTAGAAGAAATTGAATCCCATACGGTTACTTTAATGATTCCAGATTTGGTGGAACAGGGATCCAGACGAGCCCGTGTCCGTTTTGAAGTAATGAACATTAACTACCAGTTTGAGGTGGTTATTCTAGATATCCAAAAAGATAAAACGATAATTAAAACTCCGACCGAGTTACAATCATACCAACTCAGAACTAACAAACGAATTCCAGTAGATGATTTGTTTATGAACTTTATCATTCTGTTTAGAAGTTTAACTGGAGGTTCAAGGGAAGTAGGTAAAAATCTTTACGCCGAAAGTCGCTTCCCTCACCTAATGAAAGAGGTACGAAAAGATAGACCTGATAGCAAACTCATCAATGTGATGTTAACTGAGGCTATCGAACGAATTTCCAAAGATTATGAAATTCATTTTTTCCAACCTGACGAAAAACTAAACGAATACGATGACTTTATTAAAAAAACCATTCTAAGAACTGGAAAAACCATTTATATATCCGATTGTAATCGAATTACTTCTTATATCAATGATCCAGGTGATGATGTTCTTTTTAATTATTTTAATGAACATAAAGAAATGGCAAAGGAATTCGGAGAAGAATTCGCCTTGGATTTTTTTGAATCTATGCGCAAACACGAATCGCGCAATTTTTATGTTTCTTATGTGATTACACCCATTCGATTGTACGAAGATGTCGTTGGGTTTATCAAAGTCCATTCTACTGCGATGGAACGATTTACTATTTCAAATAACCAAGCAGTCTATATTTTTGAACTGGCTGAAATCATTAGCTATGTATTCACAAAAATTGCCATCCAACATGGTAGTTATGAAACTATGCAATCCACGACAAAAGTTGTTGACATATCTCTCGATGGACTCCTCTTCGAAATTTATGATAAACGTTTGTTTCAATATTTAAAAAGGCATAATATCATTAAAATGTTCATTCCCTTAAACAAGGAAAGAACCATGATCATTCGAGGAGAAATCATTCGATTTTTAGATAAAGGGGATCATTATCATCTTGGGGTAAACTATTTCAGTTCGGCCCCGGATGATATGTTACATCTAGAATCTTATTTATTTGAAAAGAGTATGAAAATTTTATCAGAGTGATCCAGATTGTTTTTCAGCTAACCGGATGGCATTCAAAAGGTCTTCTGACAAAGTAGTTTCTCCAGTGTAGTAAAGGCGCAATAACTTTCCATGTTCTATCAGTTTGTTTCGATATTCTGTTTCTTTGACAGAACCACGTGTTTCTTTCCATTTTAAATTATAGAATTCACAAGCCAGTTTATGGAGATAATAATCTGATTTTCTTAATGAATAGGCTTTCTGTAAATATTCTTCCGAACGTTCCGACCACTCATCTCTTTTTTTACGACCATCTACTCCGATATCAGCCATATTCGAATGCAAAAGATTTAAAAAAGAAGTTTCAAAACTATAAAGCCAAACCTCGTAATTCTTAGGATAAAGATTTCGCGCTTCCTTTGCCACTAGTGGCATAAGATCCAATTGTTTTTTGTTTTCCTTCCCTTCTGCTTTAAAATAGAAAGTTAAAAATCGCAAATAATCGATCAGAAATAACAACCTTTCTTGAGCATTCGAAAATCGTTCTCTATTTTTCCAAGCCATCGAATATTCAAATGCAGTCGAGACATATCCTTCCCCATCTTTCCAATGAGCTTTACCAAGCGCATAATGAGAATCAGGTGATCCTTGGTCAAGAGAAACAGAATGTTTGTACATTCTGAGGGCTTCTTCCATTTGCCCTTTGGCAAAATAATGGTCGCCTTTCTTTTTAGCCATAAAGGCTTCATCGTATTTTGTGGTATCCAATAACCTTGCGGCTGTTACAGGTCGATCTTCAATAAGTCGCAAATATCCTTCTCCGCGAACCTGCCATCCAAAAAAAGTAGTTTGGTAAACGGATTTTACCGTGATCATTCCCACAATGTTTCCATCCCGAAATGTTTTGTGGTCTTGGTTCTTTTCTAATAAATACAATGTTTGACCAACTCGAATTCCTTTCGGGTCACCCACTTTAATTGTTACAGTGTCGGGTCTTGTGTCCACTTCCAGTTCCTGTGAAAGTGTATCCACTTCATAATAACTGGCTTTTTCAATCCCTACAACCTCCCCCACAACAATCATCCGAAGTGGGTCAAGTGAGGCTTGGCTACGAAATGCAAAGGCTAACCGATCGGAAGACGATTGGGCAAAAGCTGACGTAACAAACAAAATAAAAAGGAAGAAGGAACGAAACATCTGGTTTAAAGATCGGCCAAAAAAGAATCTTAGGGTGCAGAAAAACTGAATTCCCCACAGGTCCCGCGGGGAATTTTTTTAGAAACTACTGAGGTCGGAATTCCAATCGGAATTTTCCAGCCCCCACTTGCTCTTTTGAATACAAGATTTTCCTATGAACCCCACTTATATAATCATCCACTAAGTTCCCATAAAAGGGACTTGCAAGGTTTCCGCTATTCCCGATGGGAAGTTGGGTTACGGAATCCTCAAAGCGGCCATAATCAATCACTCTCCTTTTGGATGGACCGGCAGTAGCCGTCCAATCTTCTTTCATCAGTTTGTATTTTAAATTATTAACCACTTCGGCACCACCGGCAGAAGGAAGCGGACCAATATCAAAAATACCACCTATCAGTGGCAATACGCCGAGTGGATGAGGGTGTTTGATTTTGTATAAATTTTTCCATGTCCAAAGGCTCGGAGATGCAGAAAGATGTGTTTCTAAATACCGACCTGTTTCCTCAATCGATCTTTTGAGAATATCTTCTCTCGTTTCGATAATTCCTTCAGTTCGTAAGTCATCCCAATAGGGAGAATTTGTATTCCTTACGAATCGGCGATATGCATTCCAATACTCTGCCATATCTCCATATAACTCAAAATTGGCGGGACCCATCTCATCAATTAACAATTCCCGAAGAGTGATATAAAAGAATACATCGTAAACAGCAGCTCCTTGCGACTCGGGGAAATGTTCAAAATTCCATTTTTTTAATATCCCCAGAACTTTTTTGCCATTGGGAGTTTTTGCTTCTTTGACCGTTGATAAAACAAGATCTAAATACTCAGGTGCAAAGGAAGAGACGGTATCGTTTTGGATTGCTGCGAGGTCTTCCAAACTCCACTTTTCTTTTGTTTCCAAAATACCAACTAACCTTTGAAAACGATCAGGTGGTTGCCAGTTTCCTTCTGGTTTTCCAAGCCCGGTGAGAGATTTACTTGTCACTTGGTTGTTTGCTGTGACGATGATTCCATTTTTTGGATTGATGATCTTTGGATTGTCTTTTGCCGAAACATAACCAACCACATCATTTTCACCAGTTGAACCTTCTAAAATTTTACGAGAATTACCCGATTTTAAAATCGGAAATCTTCCCACAGCATAATAAGCAATGTTTCCATTTTTATCCGCATAACTAAAATTTAGACCTGGTGCCCCAATCATTGAAGAAGCAGAATCAAGTTCTGCAAATGATTTGGATTTTCCCATTTGAAAAAGAACATCAAGAAGTGGGTTTTGTACATGATGGTGAGCCCAATACAAACTCACAGGCCTTCCCTTAAATCCTTTGATATGTTCTGTAATCAGAGGACCGTGATTTGTGATCCCTACTTCAAATGGAATTTCGGTTCCATCCTTTTTACGAATTGGATCGCGATAATAAGTTAACTCTTTCCATGTATTTCCTGCTTTGAATTTTCCACCTTCGATGGTTTCTAAATACAAGTTAACATCATCTTGTTCCAACATGGTAAGCCCCCATGCCTTATCTCTGTTATGTGCGATGAGAGGGAAAGGAATGATAGATAGAAAATATCCATAATTTTCATATCCTGGATATTCAATATAGGCTTCATACCAAGCCCCAGGATTGGAAAGAGCGATATGTGGATCATTGGCAAGAACGGCACCTCCACTTTCAGAACGACTGGGAGCCACAAGCCAAGAGTTACTACCTTCTAACGGCTCAATCGGTAACTGCAATTGGTTCACAAAAGAAACGAGTTGTTTTAGATTTAGAACATCCTCTCCACCCGATTGCTTTTTGATCTGAAGATTTTGGGAAAGCTTCGGAGAAAGAATTCGTTTCTCAGTGGAAGTCAAACTTGAGTTTTGTTTCATGGATGGATTTATTTTTTCGATATCCTGACCGTAAGCTAACCGCTGTACACCCGGTTGTGTTTCCAGAATCGTCGCATTGGTTTCAAAATCATAACGTGGGAAAAGTTCGTTTGCAGACCTACCCTTAAGTTCCGACTCCATAATGGTGTACAAACTGTCCGATTTGATTCCTTCCGCAAAAGAAAAACCCATATAAAACAAAAAAGAAATAGCATCTACTCGATCAAAGGGTTTCGGTTTGATTCCAAGAATGGTATACTCAATTGGCAAATTGTCTTCAGATACGAAATGATTTACCCCATCCAAAAACCAGTCTAGTTGCTCCCATGCCTCAGGATAAATATGATCCTTTTGATTGGCATACTCTTCCGCCGTTTTTTTTAAGAGAAGAGATTTCAAAAACTGATCTGTGGGAATGAGTTTTTCACCAAAAATTTCAGTGAGTTCCCCTTTCCCAATTCGTCTTTGTAATTCCATCTGGAAAATACGATCCTGGGCCATTGTATAACCTAACGCAAAATAGGCGGAACGTGCATCGCCTCCTACGATATGAGGAATTCCTGCTTCGTCTCGGATCACAGTCACAGGAGAAGTTAGCTTATCAGAAATAATTTCTCCGCTATACTTAGGTGCTTTTAAGGCAACAAGCCCCCAAAACAAAAGATGTAAGGTGACGGGAAGGGTGAGAATCAAAAGAAGAAAGAGACTCACGTATGGTCTCTTTCGGATGAATTTTTTTGTTTTTTCTAACATAGGTTATTGTAGTGCTTTGATTTGACGAATGCGATTTTGTTTGTCTGCCGAATCCCACGCTGCATTCGAGAAGGATTCCACTTTATAATATTTTGTTTTGTATTCCTCTTTGTATGGAACAACGAGTTCACGATCTGGTTCTGTTGTTTTTGCCGCTTGGATTTTTCTGAGACCTTCTGCCCCTTGGTTAAACCATTCAGGATCAATGGGTAAGTTTACGCGGTGTCCCCGAAAGGATGTCGCAATGTATGGACCATCTAAATCTTTATCACGAAGGATTTTTCCAAAAAAAGTAAATTCTACTTCGTTAGAACCAGAAACCAAATCGCCATCATATACTGCATATGCGATATATTCTCCATTCTTTTCGTCTTTTAAATTTGCTTCTAAATGGTACTTCCCTTTTTTATAAACATTCACTACTGCGCGAACAATCAATGATCCATCTTGTAAAGAATCAGAAAAAACTCCGTTAAATTCAGCTGGAATGGAAGGACTAGAAAAGAAACTCGAAGTAAGCGTTGTTTTTAAATTTTCTGGTCCGTAAGTGATTTCTGCAACAAGAGACATTTGTCCCCAATCTGCTTTTTGTGGTTTCCAAGAGAAAGTGAAAATATTATCCCCTCTCGTTTGGTCTCCATCAGTTCCATTGTCATTCACAGAAGCGCTGACAACTCCATACCTTTGTCCTTCCCATTCTTTAAAAACTTGATGAGAATCGATAGATACCTTCACTCGATTTCTTGCTTTGTCACGACATTCTAATGTTACGTACATCATATCTTTGTTTCCGATCACGGCCCAAGTTTTCGGTTGGAATAAACATACATAGCCCGTTGGTTCGTTCGTTTTTGGATCAATGGAATAATCAGGGGAAGTTTCAATAATGAAAGGGAAAGCCAAATCATGATTGAGAATGGACATCGGTCTTGAGAAAGGAGGGTATTCAGCCCATTCTAGATACTTTTCTAAAATATATTCAGGAGTGGCGCCATCGTCAGGAATCCCACCGGATCCATCTGATCCACTTCCAGAACTATCATCACCTTGCGTTGGATCTGAGCTACTTGCCATCCTTTCTTGTCTGGCTTTCTCTCTAGCATCTTGATCAGAACCAACATTATCCTTAATGAAAAAGAAGATAAGGCCAATTACGACCAATATAACAACTGCTAGATACACACCGTATCTACGAATTAAATCCATACGCTCCCATCCTTTTGTTTTATAAAACGGATAAGAGCCTTGTCGGTTTTAAAACTATGTAAAGTAAAATTTAGATAGAAAGAAGACTCGCAACCGTTTCGGATATCAGGCTTTGTGTTGGAGTGGGCATTGATTTCCATTCATCATAATACCGGTACACTGATCGCGAATACTCTGGAATCCCTCCAAATCGTTTATAACCACCAAGTCCAGCGTTGTATGATAACAATGCTGCCTCCAAGGAATCAGTGCGTTCGATTAAGTAATTCAAATAAAGAACACCAATGTACAAATTTATTTCTGGATCATATAAGTCCTTGTCAGAAGAAAAAGGAATTCCTTCTTTTTCAGCCAACCACTTGGCTGTTGCTGGCATCACTTGCATCAGGCCAAGAGCTCCTTTATATGATTTAGCTCGTTTATGGAACTGTGATTCTGTATGCACAAGGCCTACCAAAAATCCTAATTTGTCGTGCCGCTCTTTTTGATTTCCACTGGGAAGACGAAGGCCCAGCGCGGCATTTTCCATCGCTTTTACCAACTCGCCTCTTTCCTTGGGAGAAAGGTTTGGCCTGTGTTTGGCAATGTAAGACTCCAATTTCCATTTGGAAGATTCATTACGGACGGAAAGTCCGGCAGAACTGATCTTTCCATAGGATTCTGTTAGGAAAAGGACCAAAATCAGTCCAGTTCCTAGAATTTGAGTGATTGTATTTTGTTTTCGCATTGGGTCCTCTTGGCCGCATTTTTATTTGTGCATCGCACAATAAGTCCATGATTCGACACTACCTCGTAGAGACAAGCCCAATCTTGTGCAACGCACAATAAAAACCAATGCGGGAAACGAAATGCTTGCCGAAAGTCAAATCTCAGGGATTTCTGGATTGGCTTGGCACCCTTACTGAATCTATACAGTTTCTTTTATTTTGGGCTCTGTTTGGTGAGTGGGATAGCCTTTGTCTACTTTATGTCACGAAAGGAGGACTTAACACCCACCTTCCGCGGCCTCCTTGTCCCTTTGTTCTGTCTCTTTTTTTGGTCAGTGGCCTGGTCGATTTGCAATTCATTTGTCGCACCGTGGACTGCCTATGTTTTTGTTTTTTTGAAAAATCCATTCATTTTGGTGTTGGGAATCGCTACCTCAAACCTTGCCTTCGGATTCCAAGAAAATAGTTTTCCAGGCTGGAAAAAATGGAGCCTTCGTATCCATATCATTCTTTCTGTGTTTGCGATTCTTTCCAACGGGATCGGTTTTTTTTTCCGGGACATCCTTTTTGATCCCAAAATGGAATTTTATGTTCCAGACCAACACTCTTCCTCACTTCTTGTCCAACTTTCCATTATTTCCATCGCAGGAACTTTATGTTTAATTCTTGGGAATACAACAACTGTATTAATCGCGAAGTATCTAAAGTTACAAGGTTTACAAAAAAGATATATTGGAGGATTTATTTTAGCGATCCTTGGAATTCTTTCTTTGGCTTTTGCCGATATTCTCGTTGACCTAAATTATTTTAGCAAACCAACCTTTCTTTTTTTACTTACTAACCTAACAATCATTATCATGACCATTCTTGTTTTGGTTTCTCTCAACCAAGAAACAATTCCGTCTACAGTCGGATTCAAAATCATGACATTTAATTTAACCGTATTATATTTAATCCTCTCCATTGTTGCTAATTTTTTATTTAACCGCTTCCGCATAGATTTTCAAAATGAAATGAGTCGTGAAAAACATAGTATCAAAACACAATTGGAATTGGGGTCCACTTATCCTTTTGTTTATCTTTCAGAACTTGTCATCGACATTCAAAATCAAAATTTTCGAATCAATAAAGCAAACTATACAAAAGAAGATATAAAAATTATTCAGAAGATACCCACTTCTTTCGAATCCTTTAAACTACAGTCATTTTCTAGTAATCCCGGTGGAATCTATTGGACTTCGGATTTTTATGCAAAGAATCACCACTTCTTCATTGCAATCCCCTACATTGAATACAGAAACACTGTACACAAAACCGTTGTTTGGCTGATAGTCACATTACTTTTCTCTTTATTTACAATCTTTATGTTATATCCCGTTTTACACAAAACGAGCATCGTTTATCCATTAACTAGGTTACTTGCGGGGATCAGAAAAATGCATTCGGGGGATTTGTTCGTTACTGTCAAAGTATCCAGCAAAGATGAAATTGGTGAGTTATCCAATAGCTTTAATGAAATGATTTCTATTGTTCGTGATGCAAGATTGCAGTTGGAACAAAAAATTAAAGAACGCACAGAATCATTAAACCAAACCATTTTAGAGCTTAAAGAAACCCAAGAGCAACTTTTACAAGCAGAGCGAATGTCTACTCTTGGAAAAATTGCAGCCAGTGTAGCACATGAAATCAATAACCCACTAGCAGCGATTAAAGGAAGTATCCAGTTTATCAAAGATGGTCAGGCTAATGTTGTGGGTTCAGAAAAAACAGAAACAGTTCTTTTAGCAGAACAATTTTTGGAAGAATTCAAAACCCAAAAACGATCTGAAGTTACATCCAGGTTCAAAAGAAAAAAAGAACTCATCGCCTATTTTAAATCCAAATCAGTCCCAGATCCCATTTCTCTGGCAGATACTTGTTTCGATTTTAAAATTGAAACCATTCCAGAACCATACCAAAAGTTATTTGATACCGAAGAAGGAAGAAACACTTTCCAATCCAAACTCAATGATTTTGTCATTGGGTTTCATTTAGGGATTATTGAGACGGCAGTGGAGCGAGCCTCAAAGATTGTTTTTGCCCTCAAACATCATTCCTATGCAGGTCCTAAGGAATCACAAAAACTCCTCTCTCTAAGAGAGGGAATTGAATCTGTTCTTTCGATGTATTCCACTAGTTGGAAACAAAATATCGAAATAGATTGGAAAGTCAGTGGAGATCCGGTCATCCTCGGCCACGCCGACGAACTCGTGCAAGTTTGGACCAACTTAATCTATAATGCTATCCAAGCCTGTCCTAAAGAAGGGGGGAAAATCCAAATTTTTCTACACGAGGAAACAATGGATGCCCTGGTAACTATCGAAGACAATGGCAAAGGAATTCCTGAAGAGATTTTACCCCGTATCTTTGAACCTTTTTTTACCACGAAGGAACTGGGAATGGGCACAGGCCTGGGTCTTTCTATCGTCCAGAAAATCATCCAAAACCACGGTGGAAACATCCATGTGGAAAGTCGTCCCGGCAAAACCCTATTTACAATCCGCATTCCCCTAGCAAAATCCTAGGATCCAAACCTAAAGATTGTCAGAGAAAACCCGACAATGGCAAAAATATGTTAAAATTTTGTCGAAATTTGTAAAAAAATTTCTTGTCAATCTTTTGCCAAACTTATAAAACAAGGAGAACATACCTTTAAAAAATAGGAAAACAAAATGCGAACGATACTAGCAACCATTACGGCAGTCCTTTTAGCGGGATCCCTAAGTGCCCAAACTTACACAGTCTTCATTCATGGAAAATCGGACAAAAATCATAATGGTGTGGGTACTACTGACGTAAACAGCTACTGGGGTTCTTCCGTTAACTCTGTAGGTGGAACAAGAATTTTTATTGGATATGATGGAACAAGCGACCCACGTTCTTATGGATCCTCTCGGGCCCAAACTAATATCGCTACTGGACTTACAAACTATTGCAAAGGATCCAACTCTTGTAAGATTGTTTGTCACTCTGCTGGATGTTATGCGATTGAATATTGGTTGGCTAATCTCGGTTCCACTGCATCGGCAAAAGGATTTAATCTAACAAAAGTCACTGCCCTTGCTGCTGCTTCCGGTGGATCAGAACTTGCAAACGCGCTGAATGGAATCACATTTGGATTTGGTGGGAATGCAATGGACAAATCTCTCATTGTTACCACAGCTCGTGGTGCCTTCAATCACAACAACACTGCTGGTGTTGCCGTAAACCACGTTCCTGGTTACAAAGGTATGATCGGTGCTTCCCTCATCCTTCCTGGAGAAGACGATTATGCTGTAGCATATCACTCTTCTTGTGGTTACAACCGAACTGGCGGATTAAATAAATGCCAAACATCCCTCACTCAATACGAAGGGCTCTGGCCATTTGGATCTAACAAAACATATAACCAATACAGTGGACACTACCGTGCTCCGTCTGTATCATCCACAGGACTTTATCTAGACCACGGCCAAATCAAAACCGAAGGTTGGAGATAGTTAACCGGTATCATTTAAAGAAAGGAAAAGGAAAAAAGAGATGCGTAGCTCAATCACAACAATACTTGCGATGCTGTTTGCAGGATCGCTCAGTGCACAAACTTACACTGTGTTCATTCACGGTAAGTCAGACAAAAACCACAATGGTGTGGGAACAACAGACGTTAACGGATACTGGGGATCTTCCACTAGCACCGTTTCTGGATCAAAGATTTTCATCGGTTATGATGGAACATCTGACCCTAGAACTTACGGAACTGCACGTGCACAAACCAATATCGCTACTGGACTTACAAACTATTGCAAAGGGTCCAACTCTTGCAAAATCGTTTGTCACTCTGCTGGATGTTATGCGATTGAGTATTGGTTGTCTAACCTCGGTTCTACGGCATCATCAAAAGGATTTAACCTAACAAAAGTAACGGCTCTTGCTGCTGCTTCTGGTGGATCAGAACTTGCTTCTGCACTCAATGGAATCACTTTCGGATTTGCTGGAAATGCAATGGATAAGTCTCTGATCGTTTCCACAGCTCGTGGTGCCTTCAATCACAACAACACTGCTGGTGTTGCTGTAAACCACGTTCCTGGTTATAAAGGTATGTTTGGTGCTTCTGCCATTCTTCCTGGTGAAGATGATTATGCTGTCGCATACCACTCTTCTTGCGGTTACAATAAAGCAGGGGGCCTTAACAAATGCCAATCTTCTCTTACACAAAGCGAAGGAATCTGGCCGTTCAATTCTAATGTAACTTACACACAATACAGTGGACACTACCGCGCTCCGTCTGTAACGGCGACTGGTCTTTACCTCGACCACAGCGAAATCAAAACAGAAGGATATCGGTAAGCCGAACTTCCCTTACTTCTCCTCTAAAAAAGGAAAAGGACAGGTCAGCCAAACGGCTGGCCTTTTTTTTGCCTTCTTATTATATAATTTGACATATTTGACTTATTTATGGAATTTGTGTCGTAATATAGAAAATCAGGAAAGGAAAAACAAATGCGAAGAACCATCACCACTGTACTTACGATGCTGTTTGCAGGATCGCTCAGTGCACAAACATATACCGTGTTCATTCACGGAAAATCAGACAAAAACCATAACGGCGTGGGAACAACAGACGTAAATTCGTATTGGGGAACCTCTGCGAATACAGTTTCTGGATCTAAAATTTTCATCGGTTACGATGGAACTTCTGATCCTAGAACTTACGGAACAGCACGTGCGCAAACCAATATTGCGACTGGACTTACAAACTATTGTAAAGGATCAAACTCTTGCAAAATCGTTTGTCACTCCGCAGGCTGTTATGCGATCGAATTTTGGCTGTCCAACCTTGGTTCGACTGCATCAGCAAAAGGATTCAATCTTACAAAAGTAACAGCTCTTGCTGCTGCTTCTGGTGGATCAGAACTTGCTTCTGCACTGAATGGCGTAACATTTGGATTTGCTGGAAATGCGATGGATAAGTCTCTCATCGTATCCACGGCTCGTGGGGCATTCAATCACAACAACACTGGTGGAATTCAGATCAACCATGTACCTGGTTACAAAGGTGCATTCGGACCATCTGCAATCCTTCCAGGAGAAGATGACTATGCTGTGGCATACCACTCTTCTTGTGGATACAACCGCGCTGGTGGGCTTGATAAATGCCAAACTTCTATCGTGAGTGGAAGCACTACTTATACACAATACACTGGACATGTGAGAGCACCTTCTCTAACAGCAGCTGGATTGTATAAGAATCACAGTGAGATTAAAAACGAAGGAACTCGTTAATTCGTTTGTCTGATAAAAAACCCTTTGGTTTCAAGCCAAAGGGTTCGACTGAAAGGCTGAAATTATTTTCAGCCTTTTTTATTTTAAGATTAGATTTTATGATTCGAATTCAAAACCAAAAACTAACCGTGTTTGATCACACCTTGCCTTGATTTTCCGATAAACCAGTAGTATAAAACAGGAACCGCAAATCGACTGAGAACTGTGGCAGCTATTTCACCAAACATAAGTGAGATGGCAAGACCTTGAAAAATTGGATCAAATAACATGACAAAGGATCCAACCACCACGGCTGAGGCAGTCAGTAACATCGGTCTAAAACGAACTACTCCTGCATGGACAACGGCTTCTTTCAGATCTACACCTTTTTTGATTTCTCCTTCGATAAAGTCCACGAGAATGATCGAGTTTCGAACAATGATCCCTGCTCCCGCAATAAATCCAATCATAGAAGTTGCCGTAAAGTAAGCACCCATCGCCCAGTGACCCGGCAAAATTCCAATGAGAGAGATAGGAATCGGAGCCATAATCACGAGTGGAACTGTATAACTTTTAAACCACCCAAGAACCAAAACATAAATGAGTAAAATCACAACGGCAAAAGCACCACCTAGATCACGAAACACTTCATAGGTAATAAACCATTCGCCGTCCCATTTGATCACAGGTTTTGTTGTATTCCAAGGAACATCGGCCGTTTGTGTTTCATATTTGATTTTGGGAGCAAGTTTTAACATCCCATAAACGGGAGCTTCTTCTGCGCCTGAAAGTTCACTCATCACATAGTTGACCGGCTTTAAATTTTTTCGAAAGAGGGCCCGATCTTCTTCCAAATAAGGTTTTCCTAAAACACGTTCTGAGGAAATCACTCCTGACTCCATAGACATAATGTTTTGGTTTTGGAACGGATCTTTAGAACCACGGTAACTTTGAATCACAGAAAGATTCACTGTTACTTCTTCCGGTTCTTCCGCAGTCGCCAAACTGACTAAAGGCGATTCGGAAAATAGGATGGAACCTGTATAAGCAAGAGCAGAAGTTTTGATTCCATAAAGACCTGATTTTTCAAAATCAATTGGGTAAACCATCTTTGGACGACCATTCCTAAGGGATGTATCTAAATCTACTACACTAGGTTCTTCTCGAAAAACTTGATAAATTTCCTCGGCCACACGTTTCCTTTCCTGTGCGGTTGGACCATATACCTCTGCAACCATAGTTGCCATCACTGGAGGTCCAGGAGGGATTTCCAAAACTTTAGTCACTACACCGTAATCTTCACCAAACTTTTGTATGTCGGAACGTAAAGTTTCTATAATCTCATGACTTGATTCTTTGCGTTCATTTTTATTTTTCAAAATCACCTGTAAATCATTCATCGAATCGAGATTACGAAGAAAGGAGTGTTTTACCATTCCCGAAAAAGAAAACGGTGCCGCTTCCCCAGCAAAAATTTGAATTTTCTCTACATTCGAATTTTTTAAAAGGATTTTTGCTAACTCTTCGGTATGACCCATACTTTGATTCAGTGTAGTTTCAGGTTTATAATCTAATAATACCTGAAATTCTTCTTTGTTGTCAAAAGGTAACATCTTTACTTTCACCCATTTGAATCCAACAAATGCCATAGAAATAAACAATAAACCAATGGTAACTGCACCAAAGACGGCTGCATTCTTTTTGAATCCAAGTAACCAATTCATAAAACGAATATAGATTTGGTCTAATTTAGAAACTTTATGTTCACCGGATCCGTTTTCCGTATGAGAATGGTTTTCTTTCAGTAACCTTACCGAGGCCCAAGGTGTAATTGCGAATGCTACGATAAGAGAAAGAATCATTGCAAGGCTTGCACCCACAGGAATTGGTTTCATATAAGGACCCATGAGTCCTCTTACAAATGCCATTGGCAATATAGCAGCTATAACAGTAAATGTTGCAAGGATCGTAGGATTTCCTACTTCTGAAACAGCAACGAGTGTAGCACGAATGATACCTAACTTTGGATTTTCTTCCAAATGCCTCTCAATGTTTTCGACCACAACGATGGCGTCATCCACAAGTATTCCAATGGAAAAAATCAAAGCAAATAAGGTAACTCGGTTTAGAGTATACCCAAGAAAATAATAAATGGCCAAAGTAAGGGCAAGAGTCACTGGAATTGCTATGGCAACCACAAGAGCTGATCTCCATCCCATCCAAAGGGCAATCAGGACTGTAACAGAAATGGTTGCAATCAATAAGTGTTCAATGAGCTCATGCGATTTATCTTCCGCTGTACTTCCATAATCACGAATCACACTCAATTGAATTTCTTTTGGTAAATCCTTTTGAAATAGGTTTGCCCTTTCCAAAAGATCTTTAGATAAATTGACTACGTTTGTTCCTTTCCTTTTGGCAAAAACAATGGTGACTGCATTTCGTTTTCCTTCACCTAAAGATTTATCGTATAAAGCTGAAGATTTAGTTCTTTCTTCTGGTCCCTCTTCTACAAGAGCAAGGTCTTGGATCCGAACCACTCGCCCTCCCCGTTGCGCGACAGGAAGACGTTTGACATCAGATATTTTTTTGAGAACACCGCCAACTTCGATATCCATAATGGATTCAGAAGACCAATTTTTCCCAGCTGGGATCAAAGCATCGTTTTGTTTCAAACTCATTGCTACTTCAATCGCGGTAACACCATATTGATTCAAAAGACTTGGATCAACTTTTACGCGGACTACTTTTTTTAATCCACCTAACATTTGCACAGATGCTAAATCTGGAGTTGATGAAAGTTCACGTGCCAAGGGAGCTACCAATTGTCGTAACTGATAATCATTCATACTTTCTGCACTAAAACTCAATGCCAAAAACGGAACATCATCAATGGAATACGATTTAACTATAGGACTTAAAGTGTTTGAAGGGAGACTATTTTTAACCTCCATCAATTTATGGTGGATTTTAACCAATGAGGGTTCGATAGGCTCGCCAACTTTAAATCGAACGGTGATATAACTTCCATGCCATTTACTTGTTGAATATATATACTCAACACCTTCTAGTCCCCACACGGCCCGCTCTACAAACTCCGTAACTTTACGTTCTGTTTCTTCTGGTGAAAACCCAGGCGCTGGAATTTGGATATCTATCATAGGAACAGAAATCTGTGGTTCCTCTTCTTTAGGTGTTAAGTAAACGGCAAACAATCCTAACACCAAACTAGCGACTGCGATCACTGGCGTAAGTCTCGAATGCAGGAAGGTCTCTGCTAGTCGCCCAGCAAAACCTTTTCTAATTTCTTCCAATGGATTCATTTGCTTCTTCCTTATTTGAAAATAACGACGTTTCTGTTCTTACTTGTAAAACAGCGATTTCTGTTTCCATAAGTACTCGGGATAATTCTAAAGATTTATTTAATGTTTCTGCAAATTGTATGGCATTGATAGCTCCGCTTTGGAAGAGTCTTTGCATATTTACAACTTGTTCTTCTTGGTATTTTACAGTTTCTATTACCAAATCTAAACTCTCTTTTAATGAAATTTCTTTCTGAAAAAGAGACTTTACATGGGCTTCTTCTTCTTTGGTTTTTTCTTCAATTTTTTTTAATGCAGCTTCTGCATTAAGTTTGGATTCCTCTACAGCTCCCATATCTTTTGGATTATAAAGATTCATTTGTAAATACACACCAGCTTGGTAGGCATTCGCTACGTTACGACTTCCTTGGTATCCGTATGCTTCGGAATAAGCACCGATTTTAGGCAAAAACTTTGCCATTTCCATATCGCTTTTAAGTCTTTCGCCCTCAGCATATTTGATCTGTGCATTCATTTGATTGGATCTTTCATAACCAATAGGACGTTTGAAGTGAGTATCTAAAAAGACATTCAAGTCTGATTCTATAATTTCTAAATCAGATGGAGGGAGATCTGATAGAACATATAAAGTCTCTTTATAATCATTGATTTGTAGATCGGATTGTTTTTCTAAAATGGCAATTTGATTTTTGATAGATTTTAATGCAAGATACCCTGCATATCCAACAGGATTCCCTTTATTACCAAGCGAATAATTGGATTGGAATCTAGACTCAATTTTTTTAATTTGTTCTAGTCTGCGTTTGTATTCATTTAAAGTCTGAATTGCCCGGTAATAAAAACCGGTTTGAGCAAATTCACGATCACGGACGGCAAGCCACTCAAACTTAAGACCTGTTGATCTTTTTTCATTCATGGCAGCCAGAGTTTTTCCTGACCCACCTTCGTATAATGGTAAATCCATACCAATTGTCCCACGAGAGTATGTATGACTTCCAGGATAGTTGAGTGTATCTTTTGAAAACAGATTCATAGTATCCGAATTCAATGTCGAATAAGCTTGGTTATTCGAGTCTAGAAAATTTCCAGGTCGATACCTTGTTGAGGCAGTAGAAAAATCGGAATCTGTCGCACTTCTCTGACTTAGTTTTCCCATAAAATTTAATGTGGGATCATTCGTTTGGAAGGTACGTAAATCTGTATATACTCTAGGTAACCAGTGTTTGTCGGATCTATCTTTTGAGATTTCTCCCGCTTTCCATTCTAAATACTTGGCTTTTCTTGCAGATGAATTTTCCTCAATTCGTTTCCACAAATCGTTAAAACCGACGCTCTCCGCAAAGAGAGCCATCGGAACGACCAAAAGCAAAAAGCTAATGATTGATTTCATATTCTTAGTCCTTAACCTTGGGTTCAAAACCAAGTTGTTTCAAAAGAATTGCCATCGGACAAAAACCAGTGGTTGAAAAAACAATCAGGTTCACACCTACAAGCAAATTCAATAAATACCACCAAGGTGAAACAAAGGTCCCAAGTGTTACACCCACGAGACTGAAAAGTCCTGCGACGAAATACACCACTCGTTCCAAATACCAAGTTTTTGTTGAAGCTAGAAACATTACCATACCCCCTATAGTATATAGATACTTAATCCACATATACCCTATGGGGTATATGTGGCAATCAATTTATGGATTTTTTTTATGGAAGAAAGAGAGAGTTAAAGGGAAAAAGCAGCAGAAATTGCTTTTTTCACATCAGTTTCGATGTTTTGGGTGGATTTTTTTTCTTTAAAACATGTATCCATGTACTCATGGATATAGGCCTCACCAAATTTTTTCATGGCTTGATGGGCTGCTTTTAAAAGTAAGATTGCCTTTTCGCAGTCTTTTTCTTCCGTTGTGATCGTATTCTTGATTGCTTCCAGCTGTCCCTGGATTCGATTGATACGGTGGATCAGTTTAGTTTGGTTTTCCGAAAGGCTCATACTACATACCCGGCAGGGTATAAGAATCTATCAAGTAAAAAATGACACCCTTCCCTTTTTCAAAATCACCAGCTTTTATCCTTCCCCAATCATCCCCCTTCTATCTTTCTAATTTTGGATATTGGGATGGGGAATCTTCTTACAAAACGGCGGGAATCAGGTTTATAGCCGAATTTGCCAAAGGATGCGAACTTAAATCCAAATCTAAAATTTTAGAAGTTGGTTCAGGGCTTGGAGGAAGTTTGATATACTGGTCCAAATATTATCATCCAAAACTTCTTTCCGCAATCAATCTTCCAGGAGAACAATCAGACTTCGCCGAACATTTATTTGATTCTAACAAAATCATCGTAAAACCTTTCCTAAAAGGAAGTTGGGAAGTTCTTACAATGTTACCGAATTCTTCTTACGATTATGTATTTTCTTTAGATGCAGCCTATCACTTTAAGAATCTTCCCACATTTTTTAAAGAAAGTTACCGAGTCTTAAAACCTGGTGGAAGATTTGTATTCACAAACTTTCAGTTATCAGAAAACAAATTCAAAAAATTTGTTTGGCTATACCTACCTTTTCTTATACCAAAGGAAAACTTAAAATTGAATGAAGAGACAATTTTAGATTTGAAATCAACTGGTTGGAAACTTATAGAAAACCAAAACTGGACCCAATCTGTCCTAAAAGGATTCACTCATAACTCAAAAGACCTACCGATTTCCTTAAAAGTATTTGCAAAGATTTTAGATTGGTTTGTGAATTACCTTGGACTTACCTACTACTATTATGTTTTCGAAAAATAAATTCTACTTAGAATTATTTCTGAATCAGCTCATCTATGTTTTGGTTTAACAATCTAGAAGCAACTTGTAATGCAGATTTTGCGCCTGCTTCCAATAAAGGAATTCCATACAAAGAGTAAGAACCACACAACCAAAGATTACATTTTGCTTGAGAATGAATTGCCGAAATCCTTTGAATGGCCTTAGCAGTTCTCTCATCCATCACTGGTCTTTCAAACTTTGCTACTTTCAATGTATCCGCATCTTTAGGTAGTTTGTGTGGATTCCAAGTCTGAAAGATTTTTTTTCCTTTTAATTCTGGGATGATCCTACCTAAGTCCAAAGTCACCTCCGGTTTATCAAACCCATCTCGGATTTTAAAAATTAATGAAACTTTAGGATTCAAAAAATAAGATTCATCAGTATGTAAGACAACATCGCTAGATTCGTATCGGAATTCATTTAACACTTCTTTTTCTAAATCAAAACCTACTCCGAGTAAGTCTTTTGCTTGGTTCGCCTGAGTAGAAAGTATTACGTGATCAAACTCTTTTTCCTCAGCAGTGAATTGAATGATTGTTTTATCATTTTTTTTATATATTTTTTGAATCCCTGCATTTAGGGTTAAGTTTTTTAAATTTGTTGTTAGACGATTAACAATATCCCTAGTGCCGGAACTTGCTGTTTCTTGTGGTGTATAAGAATATCCACGAGAATGATAGCCAATAATGGTTTCTGCAGGATAAGCACCTACAGTTTCCGTTTTACAAGTATTCACTAAAGCAAAAGTTGGCAGAAGAAATTCATAAATGAACTCAGTCGAATAACCGTGTTTTACAAGAAAATCCAAAATGGAGATGGTTGGATTTTCTTTCTTCCAATCTTCTTTTGCATTGGCATAAAACTTTAACAAATCAGAAAAAATTTGCCTCCCTTTTCCTGTTCGAAAGGAATCCAAAGTAGGTATTCCAAATGGTATACCTAAGATTTGGTGGGAGCGGAATCCAAAAACAGAGTCACCATTTGATTCAACTGAAAATGAATAATCCACAGGCCTAGTTTTGATTCCCGCTTTATCATACACCTGAAAGAGTGTTGGATAATAATCTCGTTTGATAGTTCTAAAAGGAATATCAAACTCAATATTTTTTCCATCTATCGTTTGTTTGGCCCCAAAGGCAGCCATACCAATCTCTGGAAATTTTTCAAACAAAGTTACATCACGATACTTTCCAATTGCCCAAGCTGCTGTAAGTCCTGTAATTCCGGAGCCAACTACTGCAATCACTTCATACTTCCCGTTTTTAAGAATTGAACATGCCAAGAAAGTGCTCTTTCCAAATCATGAGGAGTATGTTTTCCCTTAGAAACCCTAAGCGCATTTTCATAATATTCACGAAGTTTATCACGGTAAATGGGATGAGCACAATTGTTGATAATGAGCTCAGCTCTTTTTTTCGGAGGACAACCTCTAAGATCAGCTAACCCTTGTTCTGTTACAAAAATCATTGTTGAGTGTTCATTATGATCCGTATGCGATACCATCGGAACCACCGCAGAAATATTTCCGTCCTTGGCAAGTGATGGTGTCATAAAAATACACAAATGGGAATTTCGAGTGAAATCTCCAGATCCACCAATTCCATTCATCATCGAAGTTCCCATTACATGCGTGGAGTTTACGTTTCCATAAATATCAACTTCGATTGCTGTATTCATAGCGATAAGACCCATACGTCTAATTACTTCTGGGTGGTTAGATATTTCCTGTGGTCGAATGATGAACTTAGATTTCCACTCTGCTATATTCGCGTGGAATCTCTTTAATCCTGCTTCCGAAAAAGTCAATGCGGAAGTAGAGGCAATTTCTAGTTTTCCTGCATCTATCAAATCAAAAACAGAATCTTGTACCACTTCCGTATACATTTGTATTGAATGGAAGTTTGGATCTTTTGCCATACTAGCAAGAACTGCGTTAGCAATATTCCCTACCCCATTCTGAAAAGGAAGATACTCTTTCGGGATTCTACCTTTTTTGATTTCATGTTGTATGAAAGACAATACGTGAGCTGCAATGTTTTGACAATCTTCATCCGGAGTTTTAAAAACAGTCGCTGCATCTGGTTTACTAGATCGCACAATCCCTTTGATTTTATCAGGAGGAACTTGAATGTAAGGTAATCCGATACGATCCCCAGGTGTGAGAATATTAATCGGAAGTCCTTTTTCATGATGGTTTGGAAGATAAACATCATGATAACCTTTTAACTCTAAAGGATGAGTATCCGTTAACTCAATATAAACTGATTCCGCATTATGGATATAAGTTGCACTCATTCCAGAAGATGTTGAGAGATAGATTTTTCCATCTGTGGTTACATCAATTGCTTCTACAATCGCTGCATCAATTTTTGGTAAAATTCCGTGTTCAATGTACTTTACAACATGAGACAAATGCATATCGATGAAATCAGTTTCGCCTTGGTTGATGAGATTACGTAGGTGCGAGTTCGACTGGTATGGAATTCTCAATTTTAGTGCACCAGTTTTTGCTAACGCACCGTCCAATTCCTCGCCAGTGGAAGCACCAGCGTATAAATTAATAGAGAACTCTTTACCTATTTTTTTTTCTTCTTCAATTCGTTTGGCAAAGGCAACTGGAATGAGTTTAGGGTATCCAGCCGGTGTAAATCCAGAACATCCTAGAGTGACATGTTGGGGTAGAAGTGCTGCCACTTCTTCTGCAGTTTTAATTTTTTCTTCAATTAAAGGGTTTGTTACGGCCATAATTTTAAATTCTCTTCTTTGACCAAAGATAAAGAGATTGCCTAAAAATAAAAAGTCCAAATTCTGAACGTATGGATTTTCTCTTATATCTGTATTGTTTGCTATTTGGAATCATTCTGGTTGCGCCTTTTTTAGTCTTTTATTACAGATTCCGATTGGATGAATCACCCTTTGGAAAAGATGAAGGAGCTTACCTAAAACCCTTTACAGAAAGGAAAAACAATTTGTTAGATTCACTAAAAGACATTCGATCTGATTTTGATTCAGGTAAATTAACTGAAGAGGAATTCCAAACCCAATCCCTTCCTTATATTGAAGCATTGGATTCCTTAGAAGTAGAACTAAAGGAAAAAAAAGCGAATGTGGCAATTCTTCCCACTCCCAAAATCAACGAGAACTGGACCTGTGCCAGCTGCGGTTCGTTTGTTGCAATTCCCAATGCAAAGTTTTGTCCTAATTGTGGAGTGGGCCGCCTGGCCTAAGACCGTTTTAGCTAATTTGAACCTGAAAACTGCATATCATACAATCTTTTGTATTTAGAGTTTTGGTTTTTTAATAAATCAATGTGACTGCCACTTTCTACGATTTCACCGTTTTCTAAATAATAAATAGTATCTGCAATTTTGACCGTAGATAAACGGTGAGCAATGATAATAACCGTTTTGTTTTCATACAACCTAACAAACGCTTGTTGAATCAGACGCTCCGATTCTGTATCTAAAGCAGAAGTTGCCTCATCCAAAATCAATACTTCCGGGTTGGCAAGTAATGTCCTAGCAATCGAAATCCTTTGCCTTTGACCACCCGACAACATAACTCCACGTTCTCCCACAATGGTATCATATCCTTCTTCAAAGGCCTCGATGAACTCTGAAGCAAAGGCATCTTCGGCAGCTCGTCGCACTTCTTCCTCAGACGCTTCGGGTTTTCCAAAAGCAATATTTTCACGAATAGATCCGTTAAATAAAAAAATATTTTGCGAAACCACTCCGATCCGTTTGCGTAAATTATCTAAACTGATATCTTTTGCATTTACATCGTCCCAAAAAATCCCACCTTCACTTGGATCAATTAATCTTGGCAAAAGATCAACTAACGTTGATTTACCGGCACCAGAAGAACCTACTATCGCAATGGTTCCTCCGCGAGGTAAAGTTAGGTTTATATTTTTCAGAGCATATATATCTGTATTAGGATAAATATAAGAAACATTTTTATACTCAATGGACTTTGAGAGCGCACCCAAAGGATTCGGGACCTTCGGCTCCTTAATATCCACATCTCTTCCTAAAATTTCGAATACGCGATCACTTGCGATCACAGAAGCTTGGATTAAGTTCACAAGAATACTCATCTGTTTTAACGGGCGCATAAGGAAAATCAAAGTTAGGAAAAAAGCAATAAACATCCCTTTAGAAAAACTTGCATCTTCTAATAAACATGCACCTATCCCTAAAAAAACCATAGTCACAACAGATCCAGATAACTCTGTCAATGCGGGACCTATTTGGTGATAAAAATGCGTTTTAAATGTTTTATCTGAAAGATTTTGATTTACTTTAAAAAATCGATCGGCTTCTTTATCTTCCATTGAGAATGCTCGGATCACTCGAATTCCTGAAATAACTTCCTGAAGATCGCCATTCAATTCAGATAATTGTTCTTGTTGGTTTTTTGTGGTTCGTCTGATTCGATCAGCAAATGTACTAACAGGTCCCACAATCAAAGGTATTACAATAAATAATAAAAAAAACAATTTCCAGCTTAACACGAGTAAGATGATCAAATGAGTGACTATATAAAAGAAATCATTTATAGCATCTTTTAGGTCATTTGATACAACTTTACCAACAATATCTACATCATTGATCACTCGACTCATGAGAACGCCAGTTTTTTCACGATAGAACTCATTAAGTGGTAACACTTGGAGTTTTTTATAGAGTGCTTGCCTAAGATCACTGACAGCAAGAAGGCCTGCGGAATTGACAAAGTAAACGGTTCCTGCAAGACAAATAAGTTTCAAAAAGTAAATCGGAAGGATGATTAAACAGAATAGATAGACTAGATCATCTGGTTTTTTATCAGCAAGCTCTTCGTTTGTCTTTTGTTTGAGATTAGCAAATTGCCATTCCCAAAACTTGAGTCCTTCGAGATGGTCTGGTTTGTTGTATTCCGAAAGTAATGTTTGGTCTTTTTTGGTAAGAGCAATTTGAAACTTGTAATTTTCACCAGTCCCTAAAGAATCAAAGATAGGAATGAGAGACGTGAGGGAGGCTCCATTAAATATGGAAACAAATATAGATAGAAATACACCGAGGCTGAGTCTGTATTTGTATTTTGTCAAGTATGGCCAGAGTTTTCGGTAAATCTTCACGTATGAGAACCTTATCCCTTGTTTTCTTTCTCTTGTCCCTCACTTTTTGCCAAAAGGAAACTCCGCATTTTGACTTAAAAATTGGTCTTCCCTCCGATCCTGCGCATTTGGATCCGCTTTTCCTGACTGATTTGTCAGGTCAGAAATTGGCAAAGTTCCTTCACCAAGGCCTCTTCGCTCGAGAGAAAAATGGTTTTAATGCCCCCTGGATTCTTTCCTACAAAAAACTACCACACCCGCAAAACGAAGTCTGGCGTTTCCAATTGAATCCGTCAGCCCCAAGTCTTAAAGATATCGAATACAGTTTATCTCGTTTGATCCTTGAAACCTTTCCCAGGAAAGGGGACTACCAGTTCCTTATATCGATCCGAGTATCATCGGAGAACCAAATCGATTTAACATTCAAAAAAGGAACTAAAGAAACGGAGTGGAAAGAAAAACTCAGTTTACCTTTCGCATCCATTATCGGAAAAAAAGAATGGGAACAAGGAATCTTAAAATCTTATGGGAAATACAAACTCATCACTTGGAAAAAAAATGAATTTTTAGACTTAACGTTACAAAATGAAAAAGAGTCAAAGTTTCCTAAAAAAATTCGATTCTTAATTTTACCACAATCCTCCACATCCTTATTTTTATACAAAAAACATCAATTAGATGCGTTCAAACTAACAGACTTTCTCCTTTCCTTACCTGAAGCCAATTCTGAATTCACTCTTACAAAAAAAGGAAGATCAGTTCAGTATGTTGCAATCAATCAAAACAATCCCTGTTTTGATATTCATTTTCGAAGAGCAGTAAATTTAGCGATCCCACGCGAACTAATCATTCAAAAATTATTAGAAAACCATGCAGATTTCACTTATGGACCCGTTCCTGTTACATACATGGAAAAAATTTCAAAGCTTCCAATGATCCCTAAAGAAATCTATGATCCAAAATTTGCTATCGAAGAATTAAAAAGATCAACATGTTTTTCAAAACTTAAAACGACAAAATTAGAATTTAGAATGCGTGGTGATGATGAAAACCAAGCCAAAGGTAGAGCCATTAAACAAGCGTTAGAAGAAATAGGTTTAAAGATTCAACTTAAACCAATGGAAAAAGCGCCCTTATACAAAGAAAACGGAGAAGGGAAAGGGGATCTTACATTGCTCACTTGGTATTCCGATTTTGACTCAGTTTGGAATTTTTTAGATCCGCTATTTCATCCAAACAAAGGTGGTAATGGAGGGAACCGATCTTTCTATAAAAATGCGGAGGTAGGTGCAATTCTGAATCAACCTTCCAAAAATGATAAGGATGCCCTTCAAGTCATTGAAAGAATTCGAGAAGACAAACCTTGGATTTTTCTTTGGTCCATTCAGGAAAATTATTTAGTATCTAGGGACTTTCTTCGTTATAACGCGCTCGTCGATTTTCTATAACAGGAGGTTCTAATTCTACCGAATCAACTGCAGTTGGCCGAATACGACTTCCTTGCGCATCAAAGGTGGAAATTTCTGATTCCTCATCATCAACCTCTTCTGGTTTGAAATTTGCGTTTTGGTTTACAGGCTCTTGTTTTACAAACCCAGCTCTTTTCGGTGGTAAATCTCCAATATAATAATACTGTGCATATAAAGGCACCTTACAGACGTAATCTGGATTTGCTTCAATGATAGTTCCATCATCAGCGCATACGTCTATCTTTACAAAATCACCTACGAAGTTAGGAATTAACTGATTTCCCATTCCTAACTTAGATTTAACATTTTGCGTATATCTGTACCAAATCCCACCAGAAACCCCCGATCCCGATCCAGGAAAAGGAGCCCCTTCATCATGCCCAACCCAAACAACTGTTACATTCCTTGGCGTGAGTCCAGCAAACCATACGTCACGAACTCCCTTTAATCCTTTCCAGCGGGATGATTTTAGTTTAGGCGATTGAACCGTGCCTGTTTTTCCAGCATATAAAAAAGGTTCCCCTTCTTTACGCTTTAAAGTCATGGTCCCCTCTTCAGTTAGGACTGATTGTAATGTATTAATTGCCATCGCACAAGCAACAGGATCTAATATTTGTTCTGCGGCCTCATTTGGCACAGTGCTATAAAACTCGTTTCCATCCAAATCTGTAATTTTTAGAATTTTTCTTGGTGTGACTCGCCTTCCCCCATTCATAAGAGTTGCATAAACCACAGAAAGTTCCATCGGACTCAGTTCACCAGACCCAAGGGCCAAAGATAAATTTCTTTGGAATCGGACTTCAGCTTCTTCCTCTGGGATGGAAAGAATCGCACTTAACTTTTGAATAAAATATGAAATTCCAATTTCATGTAATAATTTTACAGAGACTGTATTCACAGATTGGGCGAGAGCTTGTCTAACGGTAATTTCTCCCTTGTATCCTTTATACCAATTCTTCGGTGAATAACCTGAGATGTCTAATTTTTCGTCTTTGATTTTTGATGATGGGTTTACAATGCGTTTTTCAAAAGCAAGTGCGTAAACAAGTGCTTTGATAGTGGAACCTGGTTGTCGTCTTGCGTCTTCCGCACGGTTGAATCGAAATACATTAGAAATTTTGTAACCACCTACCAATGCTTCAATATCTCCAGTTTCAGGATCAAGAGAAATCATAGATCCACTCAGTTGAGGTAATATGGCCCTTGTTACTTCCGCTAAATCAGCTTTTCCTTTACTTTGATAATCAATTTCTTGTTTGGTGAGATCTGCTCTGACTGAATCAACACCAACTCGTAATGCTTCTTCCGCGAATCTTTGTTTTTCTAAATCTAAGGTTGTGTAAACAAGTAGACCACGTTCCTCCAGGTCCTCATTGGAAAATCTCTCTAAGATAAATCTTCTAATTTCAGAATTAAAATCAGGAGCTAAGTTTACTCTAAAATCTTTGTCGGACCCATATTTCCCAATTTCACTTGAGTACTTTGGATTTCCTTCTTCGTCTTTGGATTCTTTGACTTTATAGATGGTTCTAAACTTTTTTAAATTAAGCTCGATGGAATCAGAAAATTTATGAGGAATCTCTTTTTGCGAAGGGTGAAGCTCTGGATTCCTCGCCATATCATATAACACGCGTTTCTGTCTCGAAAGAGCGATTCCTAAATTGCGGACAGGATTGTAAACGCTTGGAGCAGGGATAATACCTACAAGTAAAGCAGCTTCTTCTGGACTTAATTCTGATGCAGGTTTTCTAAAATAGTATCTAGCAGCTTCTTCGACACCAGTATTCCCTTCTCCGAGAAAAATCTGATTCAAATACATAGCCAAAATTTCTTCTTTTGAATATTGACTTTCAATATAAAAGGTGCAATATAATTCGGTAAGTTTATTGAATAAATTTCGTTTTCCTAAGTTTAAGGTGAGTTTAGCTAACTGCTGTGAGATGGTAGATCCACCTTGCGACAATCGGAATTGGATTAAATTGGTTACCACTGCCCGGCCAATTGCCGTATAATTCAACCCAGAATGAGAAAAGAACTCCCGATCCTCAGAAGAAAGGACAGCCCAAACAATGACACTGTGTTTTCCTAAATTGTCTGTTCGGATGGGTCGAAAGTTTCTTCGATAAAACTCACCCATTACTTTTCCACTGCGGTCCAAAATCTTTACTGATTTTGGCTGGAAACTGTCGTAAAAATTGGAGACTTCCGATCTATATTTCTCCAATGATTTATGGACACGAGCCTCTTCACCAGACCAAACAACATAAGCCCCACCCAAAAAGAAAAAAGATAAAAAAACACCAAAAATAAAACCTAAAGTCAAAAAACGAACTCGCCTAATCCAAAAAAAGCGAAGGAGGTCTTTTAAATGACTATATAAAACTTCTATAATGAGAACAAAGGAGCTTGTTTGTTGGTTCATTTCTTTTTACCTTTGGACTTAGGAAAGACAAGTTTTTCCACTTCTTCAAAACGAGTCACAGGGAAAAAAGTTACACCTCGTTTTACATAATCAGGGATTTCTTGGAATGCTTTTTCGTTATCTTTTGGAAAAATGATTTTTTTCACTCCCACACGTTTCGCTGCTACGATCTTTTCTCGTAATCCTCCAATCGCAAGCACTTCACCAGTTAATGTTAGTTCTCCGGTCATACCAAAACCAGGTGCAATGACCCGATCTGTTACAAGCGATAAAAGAGCAGTAGCCATTGTTATCCCTGCACTTGGTCCATCTTTGGGTGTTGCGCCATCTGGAACATGTAAGTGAATTGCCTTTTTCTCAAACAAACTGTCATTGTTCACATAATTCTTAACAAATGACAATGCAATGTTAGCAGACTCTTCCATCATTTTTCCCATCTGCCCCGTAAGAGTCAGTCCACCTTTTCCAGGGATGAGAACAGCCTCGATAAGAAGTGTCGAACCACCTGCATTAGTCCAGGCAAGTCCTAGTGCGGTTCCAGGAACTTTAGGAATTGTCATTCGGTCATCCACAAATGGAGGTGGTCCTAAGTATTCCACCAAATCCTTTTCACGAATTTCTTTGGAATACTTATCCTTTAACACTTGTTTTAAGGCAATTTTCCGGACTAATTTATCAAAAGTTTTTTCCAGTCCACGTAACCCTGATTCTCTAGAATAAGAATTGATAAGGACTGTTACCGTTTCCTTTTTCATAGAAAAAGAATCCGGATTTAACCCATTTTTCTCAAAGATTTTTTTCCAAAGATACTTTTGGAAAATCTGAACTTTTTCTTCCGTGATATACCCTGAAAGTTGAATGACCTCCATACGATCCAAAAGCACACGAGGGATAGGCTCAAAAGTATTTGCTGTAGCTATAAACAAAACATCAGAAAGATCGAACGGTAAATCCAGGTAATGGTCTCTAAAATTTGAATTTTGTTCTGGATCTAAAACTTCGAGTAAAGCCGCTTGTGGATCACCTTGGTATCCTTGAGACATCTTATCAATCTCATCCAAAAGAATCACTGTGTCCCTTTCTTTTGTGATTTTTAATGCACTAATGAGTTTTCCGGGCATTGCCCCAATGTAAGTTCGTCTATGTCCTTTGATTTCTGCTTCATCCCTAACTCCACCAACAGAGAATCGAAAAAACTTTCTACCAAGTGCCTCTGCTACTGACTTGGCAATGGAGGTTTTACCAACACCAGGTGGACCCACCAAACAAAGAATAGATCCTTTACTTTTTGGATTAAGTTTATGAACGGCTAAAAACTCTAAAATTCTTTCCTTTACATCTTCTAGTTTGTGGTGATCCCGATTGAGAATTTTTTTAGCATGAACGAGATTTACATCCTTTTCGGCCGGTTTTTCCCAAGGAAGGGCATCAACTAAATCCAAATAGTTGCGGATGACATTATAATCACTTGAGATAGGATCTGAGTTTTTAAACTTATCGATTTCCCTTTCTATTTCCACTATGATTTCATCAGCAACCGGGATAGCCTTAAGTCTCTCCAAAAGTTTTTCGTATTTAATTTCTGTTTTATCTTCCCCAACACCTAACTCTTGCTGTATTGCCTTTAATTGTTCACGCAAAAAAAATTGTCTTTGTTGGTTATCAATTTTATCATTGATCTGTTCTTGGATCTTTTTTTGAAGAACAACCAACTCTATCTCTTTTTTTAGAAACAATAAGACTTTTTCTAAGCGATCGTTGATTTGGATCGCTTCAATGACAGACTGGTATTCCTCTTTTTCTAAGTTCAAGATAGAACAAACAAAATCAGCCATTTTTGCTGGTTCGTTTACATTCATCATTGTAAGCTTCATATCTTCTGTAAACAGAGGATTATTTTGGGCGAGTTCCTTAGTCAAAATAAGTAAGGTTCTCATTAGAGCTTTGATGTTATTTTTACTAGTTCCCAACTCTTCTTCCGGATAACTTACGTTAGCAAGAAGCACAGGTTCTTTAGTATGAATCGAATTAATTTTAAATCTTTGTATGGTGTTTACTAGAATATTCATTCCACCGTCAGGTAGATTGATCTTTTTTAGAATCCGAGCGACCACTCCAATTTGGAAAATATTATCTTCCGAGGGTAGATCCGATTCATCTTCTTTCAAAAGGATAAGACCTAAAAATCCAGCACCTTTGGATGATTCTTCGATGGATTGAATGAATCGACCGGGAGGAACAATTAAAGGAGTAATGATTCCTGGAAATACTGGCCTTACCTTAATGGGGAGAAGAAAAATTTGTTTAGGAAGGGAGTCTTCCATTCTCGCCAATTTTGTTGAGTTTTCCCAAAATTCATTTGTTTCCAATTAAAATCCTACCTTATGACTCTATCTTATCTGGCCCGAGTGCTAACATCTTATCTCGAAACATGGCCGCTTTTTCAAAATCCAAATCTGAAGCATATCGCAACATTTCTCTTTTCAATGCATCGCGTAACTTGTCTTTGGTTTTGTATTTCTTCAAGGTAAACTCTTTTTCCATTTCCTTGAGTGCTTCTTCTTTACTATCCTCTTCCGCCATTTCACGTGGGAGGATATCATGAATTTCTTTAATGATACTTTGAGGTGTAATCCCCAGTGCCGCGTTATGTGCTTCTTGGATTAGACGGCGGCGTTCCGTTTCACTGATTGCTTTTTTGATCGAATCAGTCATTCGGTCTGCATACAAAATAGCCTTTCCATTCACATTCCTTGCGGCCCGTCCAATAGTCTGGATCAGAGATTTATAGTTTCTAAGAAAACCTTCTTTATCCGCATCTAAAATGGCAACAAGGGAAACCTCTGGAATGTCCAAACCTTCTCGGAGCAAATTGATACCTACGATACAATCATAAACACCCTTACGTAAGTCTCTGATGATTTCCGTTCGTTCTATGGTATCTATTTCTGAATGTAAGTAGGCAATTTTTAAACCCACTTCCTTATAATAGTCCGTTAAATCTTCGGACATTTTTTTTGTGAGTGTGGTAATCAGGATTCTTTCTTTTTTTTCAATGCGAAGCCTGATTTCGTTTAACAAATCTTCAATTTGATTGGTAGTGGGACGAACTTCCACGACCGGATCCAATAAACCTGTAGGACGAATGATTTGTTCAATCACTGCTTCACTTTTATTAATTTCATTTTGATCAGGTGTTGCTGAAACATACAACGTCATCGGCGTTAAAGTCTCAAATTCCTCAAAATTCAATGGCCGATTGTCCAGAGCACTAGGGAGCCGAAACCCGAAGTCAACTAACGTCTGTTTTCTGGATCTATCTCCCGCATACATCCCTCCGATTTGCGGTAGGGTCACATGGGATTCGTCAATGATCAGTAAAAAATCCATATTGGGGAAATAATCAAGTAAACAGGCTGGTCGTTCTCCCTCCTGTCTCCCCGTTAAGTGACGAGAATAATTTTCAATCCCACTACAATATCCAAGTTCAACCAACATTTCCATATCATAATTGGTTCTGGATTCTATACGTTCGGCTTCTAAATGTTTGCCAGCTTTCAGAAACTTATCTTTTTGTTCGGCCATCTCAGCTTTGATTTTTTCAATGGCATCCTTAATTTTTGGTCCAGAAGTGATGAAGTGCTTTGCAGGATATACTACCACTCGGTCCAGTTTCATTTTCACCTTTCCCGTGAGTGGATCAATTTTGGAGAGTCCATCAATTTCATCACCAAAAAGTTCAATCCGAATTCCTTCCTCTTGGTAGGAAGGCATAATTTCAATGGTATCACCACGAACACGAAAATTGCCTCGGCTAAAGTCTATATCGTTTCTTGCATATTGGATATGCAGAAATTTTCGAATGATTTGGTCCCGGTCAATTTTGTCTCCGATCCTTAACATAACCACAGAGTTCATGTAGTCTTCAGGAGAACCCAAACCATAGATACAAGATACAGAACTCACTATGATGACATCATCACGTTCGAGCAAACTCGAAGTAGCACGTAACCGAAGTTTATCGATCTCTTCATTCATTGACATATCTTTTTCAATGAACGTATCGGATGAAGGAACATAAGCTTCTGGTTGGTAATAGTCGTAATAAGAGACAAAATACTCTACGGCATTTTCTGGAAAAAATTCTTTAAACTCGCGAAAGAGCTGTGCTGCGAGAGTTTTGTTATGTGAAAGGATCAAGGTTGGTTTTTTGACGCGAGTGATGACCTCTGCCATTGTAAAGGTCTTTCCAGAACCAGTTACACCTACTAGAGTAATTTTATTTTTACCCTCACCGAAGGCCTTTGCAATATCTTCGATTGCTTTGACCTGGTCTCCGGCAGCCTTAAAAGGAGAAACCATTTTGAAATTTGCCATAGGAACCTATGTTAGTTTTCGAGTTGCTTTGAGTATAGCTTGTTTTCGATTGTCGCTGATTTCCAAATCCACAGAATCGAAAAGTTTTTGCATGACCATCATACCACGCATGAGCGTTGCCGTGGAAGAAAACTTACCTCTCTGAATATCATCTTCCAAACTAAAATCTTTTACAGTATTGATCATTTCGATGGTAAAGGTCTTGTGTTTGTCTATTTGGAATATTACATCCACACCTCCACCGTCACCGTATTTCGCGGCATTCTCCACAGCTTCCACTGTAGCAATACAAAGATCCATTCTTAACTCTTCGGCAATCCCGTTTCGTTTTAGAAAATAATCGAGTCTGGCACGGACATACTGCATCGGATTGTATCCGAGAGCTCCCAGGATTACAAACTGTTCGGAATTACCCATCTTGCGAATGATAGGAGAAGATTCAGCTAACAAATATTCCCTTGGGTCCAAGGGGTTTGTGGTAATGATTCCATCCTTAATGAAGTCTTCTAGGACAGAAGTCATGGTTTCCAAAGTGGTATTCGGATTGTCTTTGAATTTCCTTTGGGTTTCCATAAACACCCAAGAGTAGAAATCGTTCACATTCCCCGAGAGGCCATTCGAGAACAAAGTTTTCACTTCTTTCTCTAACTCAGTTCTGGAGAGAGGGAACGGCATATATTCCCATTTCAAGGGGAACGGAAGAGTTGTAAATTGTTTTATCCTTTAAGGATTAGTCCGTGTTTTCTCTTGGCGCAGTGCTTCATAAAGTACGATGGCAACGGCGTTGGAAAGGTTGATCGAACGACTCACCTCTGCCATAGGTAAGGAAATAATATGTTCTGGAGGGCATGAACGGTGGATTTCTTCTGGTAAACCGGAAGTTTCACGACCAAACAAAAAGACATCCGTGCTTTGAAAGCTTACATCCCAGTACACCTTGGTCCCAAATTTGGATACGAGGAAAATTCGACTCCCTTCTGCTTCTTTCCGAACCTTAAATTCTTCGAAATTAGCAAACCGTCGGAGGTCCAGATCTTTCCAATAATCTAATCCAGCACGCCGAACTGCTTTTTCAGAAAGATCGAATGCCGGTTCTCCCACTATGGAAAGGGGGACACCGGCATTAACACAAAGCCTAGCAATATTGCCGGTGTTAGGTGGGATTTCTGGCCTAAAAAGTGCGATTTCCAAATCGTGAATTACTTTTTATTCTTTTTTTCCAAAGATTTTTGTAGGGCAAGACCAAAACTAGAAACGGCACCTGGTGTTTCTTCCTTGGACAAATATTCTTGGTATTCCATTCGATCTTTTGCCTCTGCCGCCTTGGTTATTGATAAAGCGATTTGTCTTCTTTCTGGATTGATCTCCATCACAAAAACTTCCAATTTTTGACCTGGATTAAAAACAGTATTCAGTGGAGTGCGAGAAGGAATGCCCGTTTCTTTGTTCGGAACAAGACCTGAGAAGTCATCACCCAACCGAACAAAAAGTCCAAAAGGTTTAATCGACTCTAAAGTTCCTGTTACGATATCGGATTCTTTAAAAGGAAGTTTCCCTGACCAAGGATCTGACAAAAAGTCTTTTACACTGAGAGAGATCTTGTTCGTTGTCCAATCAAGGGTAAGAATTTTGGCTCGCAAAGTTTCTCCTACTCGAAATTCGGTAGTGAGATCGGCATTTTTTTTGTAAGTTGCTTCCGATTGAGGAACCAAAGCATCAAACCCATCCATATCCACAATCAGACCAAATTTATGAATACTTTTTACAGTGCAGGATACAAACATCCCTGCCTTCAGCTCATCACGTAACAGTTGTTTTTTGGTTTCCCTTTCTTTATCAGCGATTTTTTTCTGAGATAAAACAATTTTGTTTTGTTTCTTTCCAATTTCAGAAATCACAAACTTGATTCTTTTGCCTGAGATATTTTTTCCTTTTAAGGAAACATCCAATTGGCTGAAAGGGACAAAGGCAGGATGACTTCCTAATTTAACATCCCATCCGCCATTTGATTCTACAAGCAACTGGCCAAGAACAGGAATCTCATATTGAGACGCCATCTCCATATTTTCTTCTGTTAGGTTATCTCCAGAGAGACAAGTGGTAAAATAAAAATCTCCCGAGTTTTCTCTTAAAAAATAAACGACAAGTGAGTCGCCAATCTTTGGCAAAACCTCATCTCTCCATTCTTCGACTGAGATATTTCCTGTAATTTTATTTTCTATGGTTCTAATGAACACATAATCATTTTTAACAGCTGTTACTTTAGCTTCATGGCGAGAGCCAGGCTCGATGGATTGTCTTTTTTTAAAACTTTCTTCTAATAAACGTTCAAATTCTGAGGATGGGCCTTTCATTTTGCGGTTCCTTCCTTGGTGGGTTTAGGGGTATAGACCAATTTTCCTCCTAATATCATGGATTCAATTGGAAATATTCCGGAACTGCGTTTCAGTGGATTTTCGTCGTGAATGGAAAAATGAGCAGGCCCACCCACACGGATTTTCCCCTCATGGTCCGCACCAATAAAGGAACAAGTGCGAACTGTCAAGGTTTGGATGATCTCCCTACGGATTTGCGATATAGATTCTGGGTCTCTATTGGTGGGGAGGAGGCCTGGCGAAAAGTTTCCAAATAAGGAAGCCCAAAATCCAGGTTTCTCCTTAACTAGTTCTACCTTTCTTTCCTCTGGTTTTGCCAAAAGGGTCTCCCAAAGCCTTACTTCAACAATAGCTGCTTGTCCAGGGAAAAGTCCCCAGTGCCCGGACCCACTCGCAAATAAGAGATTTTTTCCCACTTCGGCTTCGGCCTGGAAAGTAGACTTGTATTGCGAAAATGAAATGGTTTCAGAACTTTCCTCTTCGTCTTCCCAGGAAAGAGAGTCCTTCCAACGTGATCCAAAAACGGAATGAAGGCGGGACCAAATGGGGACTTCTTCTTTTCTAAGTTCTGGATTCGTTTTTAATTCTTGTAGGTACAAAATAGACAACATCGGAGCCCAACGGAAATCCCGTTTCTGTGCTCTGTAAAGATTGGTTCCCTCTGGCATCGGATGGAAAATGACCGGAAAACCTGTGTCTAAGGCATCTTCCCAACTCGTTTTGTCCGCAAAAGTATAGGCCACAGGCAGGTATCCCTTCTCCTCTCCCTCTCTTCGTTTGGCAAAGAGTTCGGTTTGGGAAAACCCTCTGTTTTCCACCTCTTTTAAAAAGATGGGGATATGGCGGTTCCTTTTAGAATCGGGGGAGAAGGTTAAACCAGAATGGTATAGTGTTTCCTTCCCTATAGCAAGTTCTGCATACAAAGCTGGCTTTTGTGATTGGGTAATGACAGGGGAAAGCCACTTCGATTTGGTAATTTCGGATTGTAAATTGGATAAATTCGGATCCCCGACAGATTCAATATGACTGAATCCTGCCGCTAAAAACCCAGAAAGATAAGTCGCAATCTCCTCGCGCCCCGTCTTTCCACCTCGCGCATTGGATCCTAAAGTGACAGACGCATCACAAAATCCAGGCAATAAGTACTTAGGTTGTACAGTGGGGACTGCGGCTTTTAAGGAAAGAATTTTCCCTTGGACCACCTCTAAATCCACAAATCCGCCAAAATTGGATTTTTCACTGTCCCAAATTCGGACAGATTTCATTTTCAAATTTTGAGACAAAAGTATCGTAGGGGCAAAAGCCGATAAAAATATAGAGAGGAATAGAAGCCTGCGGTTTTTCATGCTAGCGGTCTTAGTTACCTTGACAGTAAGGACTAGAATGGAAAAGATTTCGGGTATGGGAAAGGAAACAAGCGAGATTTCTGATCACATCAAATTACACATCGAAAATGGGAAAATTCTCTCGCTAAAAACGCACCGAGTTTCCAAATCCGTTGAGGAACATATCAAGGAAGCAGTTGGCCTGATTCTAGATCGCCTCACTTACCCGACCCTTGTCCCCACTCTCTACACCATCATCAAAGAACTAGCCATCAATGCCTGCAAAGCCAATCAAAAACGAGTGTTTTTTGAGGAACGTGGTTATAGTATGTTGAATCCTTCTGAATACGCTAGGGGAGTCAGGGAATATCGGGAGATGTTTTCGGAAGAAATGTCCAACGAATTTGGAATGAAAGCCAAAAAAAAAGGATATTACTGTTTAATTAATTTTAAATTCAATGACGATGGGATTACCATCGAAGTCATCAACAACACCCCCATTGCCAAAGAAGAAGAAAAAGCCATCCGCGAAAGATTGGAAAAAGGGATGGTATATGACGATATCGCGCAGTTCTATATGGACAATGCGGATACTACAGAAGGAGCTGGTCTTGGACTTGCCCTCATTCTCATTATGTTAAAAGGGGAAGGCATTGATCCCAATTTCTTTCGTATCATCATCGGAGAAGATTCTACCATTGCAAGGCTTGAAATTCCTTTATCTGATAAATTCATTTCTGTCCGCGACCCCAACCAAATTTAAATTATGCCTCTTCCTTTATCCTGTGCCATCATTACCCTCAACGAAGAGGATAATATTTCTCGCACACTTGAAGCTCTTTCCTTTATTGAAGATATCGTAGTCATTGATTCTGGTTCTACTGACAAAACAGTATCCATTGCAAAGTCTTTTGGAGCGCGCGTTTTTTATCGTAAGTTCATAAACTATGCGGACCAAAAAAACTATGCCATTGAACAAACAAAATACGATTGGGTCCTTGCCGTAGATGCCGACGAAGTGGTATCGAATGGATTAAAAGAAGAAATCATAAATTTATTTGCAGAAAATAAATTACAATCGGAGGGGTTCCTGATTCCCCGGTTGACTTATTATTTGGGTAAGTGGATTCGATTTGGTGGTTACTATCCAAATTACCAAATTCGTCTGTTTAAAAAAACTGCTGGAGAATTTAGCGGTGGTTTGGTGCACGAACGAGTCAAACTCATCGGTAAACCAATCAAACTTACAAATCCACTTTATCATTATTCTTATAAGAATATATCCGATCATTTACAGTTTATTGATCGTTATTCTAGTCTATTTGCAGAAGAAGAATTTAGAAAGGGAAAATCTAGTTCTATACTTTGGGCTTTTTTAAAAGGCTGCTTTAAAGGTTTTTATATGTATTGGATTCGGCTGGGAATCCTAGATGGGAAACAAGGATTTGTGCTCGCCCTACTAGGATTTTATTATAATTTTCTTAAGTATTTAAAGTTATATGAGAAATCGAATTCAATCTCTTCTTTCTTTGTTATGGTTGATTCGGTTCATGATATAAAGAGCCGTAAATCCACCAAGAAAGATAGCAACCAAGTTCACGTTGGATAATTGAGTGGATCCAATTTTGGGTGACATGAGCCACATAATGATATCGCGGATGTAGGTTTGGAAGGTTGCAAAAACGATAAGCGCTCCAATCCCTGCAACAAATGTTGATCCCCAAAATTTTCCGAGCAAGTCTTTACGTTTATAATAATAAAAATAATAGGCACAGGCTGCGGATGCGAGAAAAAAGAATAAAATATCTACGAGAATGGTCCACGGTTCTGATGGTGCGGCAAGCGGTAATGAAATCATTGATCTTGTACCTGTCTATTACCTATTTTCGGTAGGCTATAGTTTAGTCCATAAGATAAAAAAAGAGGTTTTCCTTGTATTCAAAACACACTGAGATATTTGGGATCTTGGGATATCCCTTAGGCCATACCCTTTCCCCTTGGATTCATAACACTCTGTTCCAACTCTCTGGATATGATGGAGTGTATTTGGTATTTGAAAACCAACGTTGGAACGAGATTGGACTTCGTCCCTTAATCGACTTAGGTGTAAGAGGAGTCTCTGTTACGATTCCTTTTAAAGAATGGGCCTATTCACAAGCGAACATTGTTTGTAAAGCATCCCAAACAATGGGTTCCTCCAATACCTTACTATTGCGCGAAGGCATTGAAGCTGTGAACACAGATGGAACTGGTGCCGTCAGATCCATTCTCAAGGCCAATGCCCATCTTTTAGATCCACATCAGGAAAAACAAATTTTAGTTCTAGGAAGTGGGGGGAGTGCAAAAGGAATCTTATTTGCGATTGCAGAGTCCCTTCAAAAAAACGCAAATAAGGGAAAGATACAAAGAAAGGTAAATATCCTTGCAAGAAATGAAGTGGCAACTAAAGAGATTTTGTTTTCTTTAGGAAATCCAGAATGGCTTGGGGTTACAACCAAGGAAACATCTATGGAAGAAGCGGAAAACTATGACCTCATCATCCATACAACCCCGGTTGGTATGAAAGGATTTGCTGGGGAACCTCTCCTAAACTTCGATTTTTTTACCAAAAAACATACGTTATTCGATATCGTCTACAATCCTTTAGAAACTGAATTGGTAAAACAGGCGAAGAAAAAAAAAGCTGAGATCATTCCTGGATATCATATGTTACTCTACCAAGGAATTAGACAATTTGAACTATTTACAAATATCCAAGCAAAACAGAAATGGATCAGGAAGGTGGAATCAATCCTTTTCAAACAATTAAAAAATCGCAGTTAAATCGATGCGGCATCGACCGAGAACTAAGGATTACAAAAGAATTCAATATGTTGTTTTTTGATTTTTTACATAGTTTACAGAACGTTGAAAAAACAAGGAACTTCAATGTTTTCAAAAACTATTCTTTAGATGGACTTTCCGAACTTTTTTTATTTTTAAAAGCAAAACATAAAATAAAAAAACCGGTTCGGATCAGTGTTGTTGGCACCAATGGAAAAGGTTCCACTTCTCACTACCTTGCTTCTCTTTTGTCCCTTCTTGGATACAAAACGGGACTTTATACCTCCCCTCACTTATTAACACCACTAGAACGTTTTCAAATTTTCTTAGAAGGAAAATCAGAACTTCCCATAGAAGAGGATGTGGAATCATTTTTTAAACATACCATCCTTCCCGACCTAGAAAGGTACCAGTCACTTTCGTATTTTGAATTTTTAACCGTTTTTGCTTATCTCTATTTTGCGAAAGAAAATACAGATTTCGAAATTTGGGAAGCAGGTCTTGGCGGAAGGCTTGATTCCACAAAACTAGTGTATGCTGATTTTGTCATATTAACAAAAATTGGAATGGACCATTCTGAAATTTTAGGAAATACCAAAGAAAAAATTTGTTTGGAAAAACTAGGAATACTAACAGAAGTTTGTCGAAAATTAGTTGTGATGGACCCCGACGATGATTCCTTACAAATCCTCATTCAAAATTTTTCAAAAGGAAAAACAGAGACTCACTTCCTCCCTCTCGAAAAAAAAGACACCTATTTAGAAACGAATTTTCTTTTTTCCCAAGCGGCCCTAATCCATTTGGTTCCCAACCTGACAACAAAACTCAAATCCATTTCCTTTGGGTCAGTAGAAAAACCTCGCGGTCGAATGGAAGTTTTACAAACCTTTCCCGAAGTTGTTTTTGATCCGGCGCACAACCCAGATGCCATAACCACCACCACTCAAGAGTTTGCCAAAACCCACCCATCCTTTTCCCTTCTACTCGGTAGCCTTCCTGACAAAGACCGCGAAGGGATTTTGTTCCAACTGGTAGGCCTTCCCCTCCAATCACTGATTCTTTGGGAAGGAAGCGGTTTTGGAACCTTCCCAGAACTTCCACAAGAGTTAAAACCTATCACCGCCAAAGTGCGGACGGAAGAAGAGCTTCGGCCCCTATTCCAAGGCAGATTTCCGATATTAGTGTTAGGAAGTTTTCGCCTCTATGGAATTGTGGCAAAATTAATACAAAATACAACAAACATGTAAAATTTAACTTTACAAATGAATCCTGAACGACATTGTTCTTTTAGGAAACATCGTTCAGGACCATGCAAACTCCCAAAGAACATACACGAAAAGAAATCTTACAAGCGGCTCGAGAGGAATTCATCCAACTCGGTTTTGAGAAGGCTAGTATGCGTACCATTGCGAAAAAAGCAAAGGTATCCACGAGTAATATCTACAATTACTTTGAAAACAAAGAACACCTTCTATCAGAAATACTACAGCCGGTCCTTTCAGGAATGGAAAAAGCCTTTGCTTATGTATCTCATCCAGATTATTTCGAAAAAAGATTTAACGACAGTTATGAGGCATGGCAAGAAAGATTTCATATTGCCCTTGATTATGTTGATGCAAATCGAGATGATTTTATTCTTCTTTTAACAAAATCACAAGGTTCTCATTTAGAAGAATTTCCAGATACGGTTCTCACTCGTCTTACCAAAATCAACTTTGACCAATACAGCAATTTTAAAGAAAAAAATCTAAGTTACAAAGGGGAAGTGAGTGAGTTTGTTGTCCGCAACATCCTTTCCTTTTTTCTCAATATCTTTGTGCAGATGGTCCGCCAAGGAATTTCCAAACAGGATATGTTGGTCTATCAGGATAGTTTCCTTAAATTTTTACACTTTGGGTACAAAGGATCGATTGCCTCTGATCTGAGTTGATTCAATCTGGTTCCCATATGGGAACCAGATACAAAATTAAAATCTGCGGAATCAAAGACCTGGCTACACTGGAACTATGTGTGGACCTCCAGGTCGATTTTGTTGGACTCAACTTTTCTCCACGTTCCCCCCGTGCCATCACTGCCGATACAGCCGAAACACTTCTTAAGTTAAGAAAAAAGTCAGGATTTCCCAAACTTGTCTTTTTGTTTTTTGAAAACGAACTTACAGAAATCGACACGTTAACAAATCGTTTCCAACCGGACCTCATCCAACTCATCCGAGGTGATGCCTTCGTAACTTCTCAAATTTGGAATGAATTTACAGAAACTAAAAAGTTATTACCTGCCATTCGCATCCAAACGAAGGTCATAAATGAAGAAGACCTGGAACCTAAATCGAATTTAGTGATTTTAGATAGTTTTCAGAAAAATTTGGGTGGTGGGACAGGACATACTTTCCCTTGGGAATATGTAACATCCGTAAAACGACCCTTTTTACTTGCTGGTGGAATCACTCCAGAGAATGTTAAATCCGCTTTGGAAACAGTTCACCCTTATGGGATTGATGTGGCAAGTGGAGTAGAAACTGACGGAATTAAAGATCCAAATAAAATAAAATCCTTGGTACAAAATGTCCGAACATTATGAAGCATTGAATACTCCTGTTATGCGCCAATATATGGAGGTGAAAGAACAACATCCCGATGGGATTGTATTCTTTCGTATGGGCGACTTTTACGAAATGTTTTTAGAGGATGCAAAAATTGCGGCTCAAATTTTAGACATCACCCTCACCAAACGCCAAAACCAAATTCCGATGGCTGGAATTCCCTATCATGCAACAGAGAGTTATATTTCAAGACTCATTGCAGCTGGTAAAAAAGTAGTGGTTTGTGAACAAACAAAACCCGACGATCCCAAAGCCAAAATCATGTCGAGAGAAGTGGTTCGTATCATCACCCCGGGAACTGTGGTGGAAGATAACCTTCTTGGTGGATACCAAAACAATTATTTATCTTTGTATTACCGTGAAAAAACTTCCGTCTACCTAGCGTTTGCTGACGTTTCCACTTCAGAATTATTGTATTTCTTTTTTTCAGAAAATGAAACGGAAAGAATAAACGACACCATCAAACGATTTTCCCCAAAAGAAATCATTTATACAGAGGAAATACCTCCCTTAGCCAAAGAATCGAAAATCATCCTTTCTAAAATACCTCCCGATTATCTTCCTAAAAAGAAAGGTGCGGGAATTGACACGGTTGTCCATGTACTCGATGCCTATCTTCAATATAACTATCGCAAACAAAATTTTGTTTTTAAATCCCCTAGGCGAATTGATGAAAACGATTATTTAGTTTTAGATGAACAAACCGTTTCCCATTTAGAGTTAGTTGAAAATCCTAATGATAAAAACCATACTTTGTTTGGAGTTCTTAATCGCTGTATCACAGCTACCGGCAAAAGGTATCTCAAACAAAGGATACTATTTCCAACGCGAGATGAAAACAAAATCAAAGCCCATTGGGATAAAATTGAAATCCTTTCTGCCAATAAAAAAGAAAGACAAAAAATAAAAGATTTGTTAGGTGATCTTATCGATTTAGAGCGTGTACTTACTAGGTTTCGAGTGGGGAAAGCTTTGCCTCGCGACTTTCGCGGGATTGAAAAAAGTTTAGAATCCACAGCAAGTATCAAATCCATTTTGGATGGAATTGGTTATGACTTTTCCAAATTACCCAAAGAGCTGAACACATTATCTAAACTATTTTTCGATACCCTTTACGATGGAGAACTTCCTGTTTTTTTGGGTAACTCCCCTTTTCTTAAATCTGGATTCAATAAAGAATATGATGATGCCATCCTTGCCCGCGAAAAAGGAAAAGATTGGATTTTAGAATTGGAAGAAAAGGAAAAAAAAGCATCAGGCATTTCTTCTCTAAAAATTCGTTACAACAAAATCCTCGGTTACTTTATTGAGATATCTAAAGCCCAAGCGAAAGATGTTCCCAAACATTTTTTAAAAAAACAAACACTGGTTACAGGGGAAAGGTTCACTTCTCCCGAATTAGAAGAGTTAGAACGGGCCATCCTACAGGCCGATGAAATCATTGAAAGGATTGAAAAAGAAAAATTTGAAGAATTAGTAGCACATTGTATTTCTCTTTATGAGGAGTTTTTAACTTTATCCAATGAAATTGCCTCTTTAGATTATCATCTTTCCCTCACAGAAACCAAAGAAGAATACCAATGGGTAAGGCCCGAAATTCGTAACGATGGAATATTAAACTATTCCGAATCCCGCCATCCTGTTGTAGAAACTTTTTTACCGATTGGCGAACGTTTTGTACCCAATAGCCTAGAACTCAATCCAAAAGACAGCGCCATTGCAGTGTTAACCGGTCCAAATATGGCTGGTAAATCTACGTTTATGCGCCAAATTGCAATCAACCAAATCCTATTCCAAATGGGTTCTTATGTTCCGGCAAAAAAAGCATCGCTTGCCGTTGTAGATCGAATTTTCACTCGGATTGGTTCTGGTGATAACCTTACCAAGGGTGAATCTACTTTTTTTGTAGAGATGAAAGAGACAGCAACCATCTTAAATCAATTTTCAGAGAACAGCCTCATTCTATTTGATGAAGTAGGTAGAGGGACTTCCACCTATGATGGATTGTCTATTGCTTGGGCCATTTTAGAATTTTTATCAGCCAAGTTTCCCAAACCAAAAACCATTTTTGCAACTCACTACCATGAATTGACAGAACTAGAAAAAGGAAATGGGATCTTTAATTTGTATTTAGATACGTTTGAAAAAGAAGGAGAGATTCTTTTTCTTAAAAAAGTCAAACGGGGGAAATCAAAACAATCCTTTGGAATTTATGTAGCAAAATTGGCAGGGATTCCCGAAACCGTTTCTGATCGTGCGAAAGAAATTCTTTCGGGACTCGAATCCAAAAAAAGAGAAATTAAAATCAAAAACGAAGAACCAAGTTTGTTTGCCAGTTTAATGGACAACCAAACAACTAATCTTTCACCAAACGAAGAAAAGGTTCTAAAAAGATTAAAACAAATTGATCCAAATCAAATCCCACCGATGGAAGCGTTATCAATTTTGGATGAATTAAAAAGAATTCTCAATGAGAAAGACTAAGGCAGAGAGATCAGTAAACTCAATCCAGTTTGTGATTTTTTCTTTTAATCCAGATTTTGCGTGAATACCAATCCCAATTCCTGCGGCTGCAAGCATGAGTGCATCATTTGCTCCATCTCCAACGGCAACAACTTGTTCTAAAGGAATCGAAAGTTCATTGGCATACTGTTTTAGATAAATTTCTTTTTTTTCCCTATTGATGATCTCACCAAAAATTTCACCAGTAAAGGTTCCACCTACTTCTTCCAATCCATTGGCTCTATAAAAATTCACTGGATATTTTTCAGAAAATAGTTTTAATACGGGAGTAAAACCACCACTTAGGATTCCGAGTTTCGATCCATTGGCTGGAACAAACTGAAAAACTTTTTCCATCCCATCGTTAAGTGTCAAAAGATCATACACTTCACGAAAACTTTCTTTTGAAAGTCCGGCAAGGTGTTTTACGCGCAACCGTAAGGCCTCGTCAAATCCCATCCCACCTTCCATTGCCTGTTTGGTGACAGTGGCGACGGCATCATAGACTCCGTGTTTTCTTGCCAACTCATCAATGACTTCTTCTTTGATCACTGTAGAATCCATATCAAAAACAAAAAGAGACTCTTTCTGTTTCGGTAACAAAGCACCAAGAGATAAAAAATCAATCTGATAGTCGGCTAATTTCTTGCGTGTTGTTACCACTTGGTCTCGATTGAATGATTGATTATGTAAAATGCGCACACAGTACAATCCAAAATGTGCCGCATGGAAAACATTCGAATCACTCACATTGACAGTGGATTGGGTATCATTCAATTTTAGATTGGAAAGAGTTTCAGAAAGGATGGAGGACGAGATGGGAGAACGAGAAATCAGAAGTAGTGAATTCATTTTTACTTTTTTAAATAGGGTCTTAGTTTTTTACCCCAGAGTTCATATCCTTTTTCATTAAAATGAAGGTTATCCCCATTGGGACGAATGAATTCTTCGCTTAACGTGGGAGAATCGATTTTACGCATTTTGTCCCAAACTTCAATGTATTCCACATTGTTTGTGGACCTTGCCACCTGATTTAAAAACAAATTGAAAACTGGAACAATTTGGTTTAATTCTCTAACACGTGTTGGCGGTACAGCCATCAAAAAAATCTTAATATTCCGATTCCGCGTGTGAATTGTCTGAATGATAGAAATCAGATTATTTTGTACAAGACTAAGGCATTTGCCTTGGATAAAATCGTTTCCACCAATTTCGATGACTACTTTCTCAGGACGAAGTACAAGAACATCTTCTTCGATGCGAGTAAGAAGAGTCTCTGTCATATCACCTCCAATTCCACGATTGGTAACGGTCTGACCTGGAAATTCTTTGGCAATCAAGTCTGGTAAAAACAAATGTACCAAACTATCACCTGTAAAAACAATTTCTGATTTTTTGATTTTTAAATTATCTTCTGCGTATAACAGCCGTGTGGGCAGCCATGCCTTTTCAATATACTTTTTAAAGTTAGCGTTGTCTCGCCACCCAGGCTCCGCAAAACATTGAAAGCTGGTATCGAAATAATCACGTTTTGAGGAAGATTTACAATCGGTAAAACTCAAAACAAGGGCAAAAGCCATGCCCCATCGGAGGAAGAATTTAGTCCTGTTCTTGCGGTTCATTCATTCGGAAACGCTTTTGCCAATCTTTGATTTGGGCCTGCGCATATTCTTCCGTATCACAAATCCGAAATTCAATCGGGTTATTTGTGGTTGTCTCGATGAGTTTGGCTTCGATATACCCGTTCTTTAACTTGGTTGTCTCAATGCGATATCTCATCTGAATAGCTCCAAAAACCAGGATTTAATTACCACGTATCTTTGCAATCTCTTCTAAAGTTTCATCTTCCTTGTATTTTCCAAAGAGAAAGATGGCGAGTAGACAGAATGCTGAGGCAAGAGGACCCGTCAAACGAACACCAAGCTCCCCTCCCGCTTCTACTTCTTCGACTTTACAAATGGAAGATTCCATACTTATTTTTGTCTCTCCTTCTGGATTTTTTTTCATTTCTGACTTAGGTTCTGCAACAGAAGGAGTAATGATCCCTGTAACTTGAGGAGATACATTTTTCTTTGTTTCACGATCAAGACCTAAAAGAATCACCGTGCTAAAGATAAGGACTGCTAGAGTTTGTCCCAATTTCTGCATAAAAGTTCTTCCCGCATAAAAGAGTCCCTCACGTTTTGAACCTGTTTTTAACGAATCAAGTTCAGCGATATCAGCAAGGATCGCATTCGGTAAGATTCCAAGAATCGCTATGGGAACGGCAGCAATAGCAACAATCAAATAACCTTGGATATACGGTGATAAAGGCAAAGAATCTTTTCCTACAAAATAAATTGAAAGAAAGAGTATAAGGAAAATATAGAATCCGCCGAGTACGGTCTTTTTCTTTCCGATCCTTCTTGCGATCCAGTTGACCGCAGGATAAAAAGCAAAAGATACCAGTAACATCACGGTAAGGAGTTGTGTGACAAATTCACGTTCCAATTCCAATAGGACAGTTACATAATAAGAAATCCCTGTGGTGAGTATGGTCAGTGCTAAAAAATAGCAAAGATCCGACAAAGCGAAGTATAGAAAATTCTTATTTTTGAATGTTAGAAGGATGGCCTCTTTGAAAGGAACACTGGATGCTTCCGACTCACAATAGGTTTTTTCGTGAATGGAAAATACGGGAAAGTACATACAAAGTGCAGCAAACGTACAAAGGATTCCCAGTGCATACTGACGGGACACCAATGTTTGAAGAGCGCTGTCCCCATGAAAAACAAAAGTGGATTTTAAAACATTGGCAATCATGGGTTCTGTCGATGCGACAATGATCCCCAAAGCATAAGTCACGGAAATATAGGTAGAGAGATTCAACCTTTCTTCCGGCGTATGCCCCAGTTCTGGGATAAGAGCAAAGAAAGGCGTAACATACACTGTTAAAAATAAATAAAACAACAACATACAACCGGTCATCCAAACCAAGTTGGTGGAAGATATATAGTTGTGAGGGGGAACAAAAATCAACCAACAGAAAACGGCTGCAGGAACTCCCCCAAGAAAAAGAAAGGGAATCCGACGTCCAAACCTTGAAGTAAACCGATCCGAGGAATTGGCAATGATAGGGTCTGTAAAAGCATCCCACAAACGACCAATAGCAGCCACAACACCAATGGTGGACAGTCCCCAAAAGGCCATCTTTTCAATGAGATCAGGGAAACATTCCTGTCCTGGTTTGGGTGCGGGAGGAAGATAAAAATAAACTTGGTGAAGACCAATGATATTAATGAGAGTGGACCAACCCAATTGGCCGATCGCATAACTCATTTGTTTTCGAAATGGTAAAGAAGGTTTTCGCATGTCTCTCACTAGAGGCGGTAAAGTAGGAGCATACTACCGCCAAAAGTAAAAAAGGCAAACTACTTTTTATGTTTATAAAGTTCTGGAAAATTTTTCTCGTCGTAAAGAAACTGTGACTCGTACTCATCCCATCCCTCCGGTACCCCTTCTGTAAATTCAGGTACCATAGAACAATCGCGAATCAAATTCATCGTTTGGGCCATCTCACTGCCTTTTACATTTAAGTATCCTTCAGCAAACAATGAATTGGCTACAAAAAGTGCCATCGATTGTAAAGAACCCAAATGACCTTCTCTTCCGGCACCAATTCGAATTTCTGAATCTGGATTGACCAATCGAAACATAGATAACACCCGAATACAAAATTCAGGAGTGAGTGAGGACTTCTGGATGGCATGTCCTTTAATCGGAATAAAAAAGTTAACAGGGATCGATATCACTCCTAACCGTTTGAGTTCAAAAGCAACTTGAACCAGATCCTTTAGTTCTTCTCCCATCCCAACAATAATCCCAGAACAAAGCCCGATGTCCGCTTCTTTGGCCGCTTCTAGCGTTGTTAGTCGGTCTTTAAAAGTATGGGTGGAACAAATTTCGTTGTATTTAGATTCAGATGTGTTGAGATTATGATTGTAGCGGTCAAGACCTGCGTCTTTTAAAGTCCGAGCTTTTTTTGCATCCAAAATTCCCGCAGACAAACAAACCTTCATTCCAAGTTCGCTGTTGATTTTAGAGATGGTCTCGGCCAATCGATCGACCGCATTGTCAGTAGGACCACGTCCAGAAGTCACCATACAAAAACGGTAAGCACCGTTATCTTTGGCTCGTTTCGCATCTTCCCAAATTTCTTCCGGTGATTTTAATGAATACTCTTGGATTCCGGAATCACCACCCTTTCTTTGGGCGCAGTAACCACAGTCTTCAGGGCAATAACCATTTTTGATATTATCTAATATATGAATGCGGACACGATTGGTATAATAACGATTTCTTTCTTCCGTGGCACGAGCAACAACCGAAAGCAAAGGGACTTTTCCTTCGAGGATTTCTAGGGCTTCCACTTCCGTAATTAAGGAAGGTGCGGAGGAAACTGTTTTTTCTTGGATTTCTGCAATCATGGGAACAGATTCTTTACGACGCCAACCTGTGTAAACGAAGAAAATCCCTTCGTATATTTAGTCTCAATCTGAATGGGCAAAACTAAGAAGAGTTTCTTCCAACGCCAAAAAAATTTGATCCAGGGATTTCTCTGAAATGGTATAGGGTGGAGTGATATAGATGGTTCGACCGAGAGGGCGCAAAAGAACACGAAATTCTCTCATTTTTTCGCGAATCTGTTTTCCAATGGGATTTAGGTATTCATCTTCTGCAATGGTTTCTTTGTATTCAAAAGCAAAGATTCCGCCAAACACCCGAACATTTTGGATTCGTTTTCCTAATTTTTTTTGGAAAGGTTCTATTCGTTTTTGCAAAGAACTTTCAAGTTTTTTAACAAGTGTTTTCCCATCTTCTTGTAAAAGTTTTACTGACGCATAACCAACGCTACATGCAATAGGATTTCCAGTCATAGTATGAGCATGAAAAAAAGAATGGTAAGGATCTTTTGATAAAAATTGTTGATAAATGAATTCAGAAACTAAGGTAGCACCTAAAGGTAACATCCCTCCTGTTAGGCCTTTTGCCATCACCAAAAGATCAGGTTTGACTCCTGCTACTTGGTATGCAAAAAATTCTCCTAGCCTTCCCATTCCTGTAAATACTTCATCAAAGATAAGTAGCGTATTGGTTTGTGTTGCCAGTTGCCTTAGTTTAACTAACACCTTTTTATCATAAAACACCATTCCATTGGCGCCAAATACCAAGGGTTCTATGACTATTCCTGCATATTCTTTTTGTTTGATGCTACTTTCTAAGTCGTTTAAACATTCCGTTGCACAACTACTCACATTTTTCCCCCAAGGACAATTCATACAATTAGGAGCAGGAAATTCTTTTGTGGGAAATCTAAGTTCAGAAAAAATTCGGTTAAAATAGTTTTTTCCTGAAACATTCATGGCTCCAATGCTATCACCATGATAAGAATTAGAAAATACGAGAAACTCTGATCTTGGTTCCAAATCAGGATGGTTTTTATAGTATTGGATTGTCAATTTCAGAGCAATTTCTATCGCATTGGATCCGTTATCTGAATAGAATACTTTTTGGAAATCAAATTGAGTTAGTTCTAACAAAGATTTCGATAAAGCTTCTGCAGCAGGATGGATATGACCTGCAAGCATCACATGGTCTAGTTCATCAATTTGTGTTTTAAGTGCGGATACTAATTTTGGATGCCTATGACCAAAAATAATTGTCCACCAACTGGCAATGGCATCAATCCACTGATTTCCATCGGAATCGAAGACAAATTCTCCCTCGGCTTTGACGATATCAATCAAGGATTCTCCTTCTTCTTGGATGGTCAAAGGAACCCATGTAAGAGTTTGGAGCGGATTATATTTCATCGTCTGGGTTCTGAAGTGTATCAATGACATTTCGATTAGGATCAAACTGGTGGTTTGCAAAAGAAATAAATTCCGCAGGTGTTAATTTTTGTTTTGGAAAATTAGTAACACCCAAACAAGGCGCTCCACCTAACTTCTGTATTGTTTCCGCATTATCAATTTGTAAGGAATTTTCTGGACCCACTAAATAAAATCCAAGGACAGCAACAAACCTACTTGTAAGGGCGTCCAAAGTGAGTAGGGTATGATTGATGGTGCCAAGCTCAGTGGATCCAATCACTACAACAGGAAGGTTACTCTCCCCAATTCCTCGTATCGCTAAGTAGTCCTCTGTCCAAGGAACAAAAACTCCACCAGCACCTTCGACAAGGGTATTGGTTTTTCTTTCTTTCGCAAGTGCAGTTAAAAGGAATTTTGGATCTAAAATTTTTCCTTCTTGTTTGGAGGCATAATGGGGACTTGCGGGTGTCTGGAATTCATAAACAGGTTTTAGGAAAAAGGAATCCGGGAGGTTTGTCGTTTTCTGGACCAATTCCGTATCACCAGTGCCCGCTGCCCCAGTTTGGATGGGTTTCCAATAACGAAAACCATTACTTTCTGCATATTTAGCCATAAAGAGGCAGGAGAAAAAAGTTTTTCCGACATCGGTTCCTGTTCCAGCGACGTAAAAAGCTTGGCCCATACGGATCAAGTTTTATCAATTCTTACCCTCGTCTATCCGATTTATATAGAAGAGGCTTTATGCAACTTCCCCTTTGGAAATCCATTCTCAAACGTGACGAAAATCCGATTACGGAGATTTCACATTTTTTACGTGAAACTGCTATCTTTGAAGGAATGTCGCGCAGGACGTTACGAGAAATCGCAAGACTCATCCACAAACGAAAGTATTACGCTGGTGAAACTATTTTTTACCAAGGACAAGCTGGAACCGGTGTGTATCTCATCTTACAAGGAAAGGTAGAAATTTTTTCAGAAAGAGAAGGTGTTACTTTAAAACTCGCAGAACTAGAAAAAGGTGCTTTTTTTGGTGAACTAGCATTGTTCCAAGATTTTCCTAGATCTGCCACTGCAGTGGCTCTTGTTGATTCTATTTTACTTGGTTTTTTCCAACCAGAATTAAAAACACTCTTAGAAACCAAACCTAGGGTGGGGAATGATTTACTCCTGAGTTTTGCATCCATAATTGCAGACAGACTCCGCAAAACAAACGACACACTAGAAGCAGCTTACTTCAAAAGCAAAAAAAACAAAGCAAAATGAATCCGAAAGATTTTAATATTTCATCTTTTATTTTACGAAGTGCTTTTTTTGGACTGATTGCACTTACCGTTTTAATTGGAGTCGTTGGTGTTAAGTTTCTAGCCATTCCGCTATTGATTTCAGGTATCCATTTTTATATATTTCATGGGATAGTGGACTATTTTGAATCAAGAGGAATCCATAGGGCTTTTACAATTATCATTATTTTTTCAATTTTGATTGTTGGTGCTTATTGGTTTTTAGCTTTTTATTTGCCTAATCTTTTCGAAAAGGCACAACCCATTGTTTCAGAATGGTCTGTTAAAATGGATGATCCCAATTTTCAACTATTGGATTTCAATAAACTACCTGTGGTTTCCAAGAATCCGGATCTCTGGAAGAAGATCATTAATCCAGAAGAAGTTGCAAAGATGGCGACAAATAATTTAGAGGAATTTTTAAGAGAAATGATTGTTATGATACCTACTTTTATAAGTTGGATGATCATTATACCTATCATTAGTTTCTTTTTACTTTTGGATGCCCATTTAATTTACAAAACGATGATTAGTTTTATACCAAATCGATTTTTCGAAATGTTCTTAATGGTTTTTTATCGAATGAACCAACAGATCACTAGTTACTTAAAAAGTTTGGTGATCCAATGTGGGATCATGGCAGTTGTCGCTTCAATAGGTTTTTACATTGTTGGGGTTAAGTTTTTTGTTTTGTTTGGAGTGTTTCTCGGTGTTGCCAATTCCATTCCATATTTAGGACCACTTGTAGGAGCAGTTCCTCCAATTTTGTTTTCGATTCTTTTTCCTGAAATTTCTCCATCCATCGGATCCATAGCATCCGTAGTTGTGGTAGCCCAACTTGTAGATAACGCGATTGTTCAACCGGTAGTGATTGCCAATGCTGTTTCTCTCCATCCACTGGCGATACTCATTGGAATTGCTGTAGGGGGAAATTTTTTCGGGATCTTCGGCATGTTACTCGCAATTCCAGTATTATCCATCCTAAAAGTAACGATTGGGATTCTTTATCATGCCTTAAAAGAGCACCAAATCATTTAAAGGAAAATAGAATACTTTGGGAGAGAATACATACCCGAAAGTTTCATTCTTCGCGTTTGTTCCACTTACCTAATTCGGAAAACACAATTCCAAAAAGGGTAAGGCCGGAACCAATAGCACCGACCGTCTCCAATCTTTCTCCTAATACTAAATAGGCGAGAAAAAAAGAAAACACAGGTTCCAAACTATATAGTAGTCCTGCTCTTGCTGGAGGAACCGCTTTTTGATATCTAGTTTGAATCTGAGTTGTAAAGATTGTAGCAAAAATGGAAGTATAAATGATTCCGATCCAAAATTTCAAATCAAATTGTATGGAAATGGTTTGATTCAAAAACATTGATTCAACAGGAAATAAACTAGTGGATACAATCGCGATGAGTAGAATCTCAAAAGACACTAAGATTTGGGCAGGAATTTTTTTACTAAATATATCAATTAATATAATATAGATCGCAAAGAAAAATGCTCCAATGAGCGTAAGTCCATCACCTAGTCCAAAACCACTGGATTTAAGAATATCTTCATACGATTTTCCATTTTGCGAAATCAAAAATAGTCCTACGATTACAATCAGAACCGCAATCCAAGTTCGAACTGAAGGTAGACGACGCTCAATGGCAATTTGTAATAGAGGAACAAAGACAACATAGGCCCCAGTCATAAAACCAGATTGAGTGGCAGTCGTATAAACAAGGCCAATGGTTTGAAAGGCATAACCCAAAAGAGCGGAACAAGCGACGAGAAAGGCAGGGAAAATATAATCCCACCTACGATTGGCTTTAGAAAACAAAGTCTTTCGGTAGAGGAGTAAAGTGACAATTCCCGCAAGCCAAAACCGGACGGCTAAAAATAGAAAGGGGGGCACTGAATCCAGCGCAAGTTTGATGACCACAAAGGTTCCACCCCAAAGAATGGCGGCAATCACCAAAAAGAGTTCTGGAGTGAAGATCCTGGACATATAGAAGACAATGTTTCGAAAGAAATGTCCAGAGCAAGGAAAAGATGAATTGGAAATTTAGAATCCGCAAACCACAAACAGGAACAACCTTAAATTGGGAGGTGTATTTTTCTCCCGGGACTGCATCTTGGGTTGGTGAAAAAATAAAAGAGATATTAAATTCTGTTCCCTTACCCAACCAACCAGAACCAAATATACGTATTTTTTCGGAAAAAATCAAATTAGAAAACACAAACTCTCATCAGATCGCCTACCTTTTGTTTCATGGTCTTTTTCTTAGAGACGTTCGTCTTGTCATTGGGCGCACCAAAGACTGGGACAAGTCTTCTGAGGTTAGGGAAGAAGAATGGGATAGAATCTTAACAGAAGCAGTAACAATCGCAAAACCTTTGTTTTCCGATCATAATATTAGATTTTATGAAATTAAAGAAAACTTACATATCAGTTATTTTGAAGATGAAATCACCGTTTCTCTTTCTGTATTGGGAGAACCAGGTTACAAGCGGGGAATCAAAGCTAATTTTCCTACCAGTGCACCTGTCCCTGAAGACTTAAGTCAGATTTTAATCCAACAATGTTTTGATATTTTTTTAGTTTCTAAAAATGAAATTTCCGCTTTGTACGTTCCGTTTGCAGGTACATTAACTTTTGCCACCGAATGGAAGTTACAAGAGGAGAACATTTCTCTTCTCTCTTTACCAAGGGACTTTTTATTTTCCAAACTCAGTTTATTTCCAGATAAATCAGTAGAACATTTCAAAAGAAAACAAAAAGACCTTATCGCTTTGTCACCTCCCAACTCGACACCGATTGTCATCCAAGATACAGACCCCGCCTTAGAAAAATACTGGTCGGAAGAGTTTCAACGTTGGCAAAAGGTGATTCAAGTATCTAATTGGGATCATAGTATATCTGATTTTTTTAAAACATTTCCTGTTTTTCCAGAAGGAGAATCAGTATCGGCTTTTTACTTTTTGCCTTTAAATCCACCATACGGACTTCGTAAACATGAGCGAACCGGACCTGAAGAAAAACTTTATTCCAAAATTGGAAAACGATTGGAAGAGCTTTTAAGGCTAACAAAAAATCATCCAAAACTCATCGGCTTTGTCCTTTGCCCCACAGAAGAAAAATGGAGTGACTGCATGAGAGAACTTCGTAGTTTTTCAAAAAAAACCATCCATGTAACACATGGAGGAATCGACTTACGAGTATTATACTTTCATTCAGAGGGGAGAAATGAAAGACGTTCAAATTGAATCTGGTTGGAAAGAAGTTCTTAAGGAAGAGTTTGCAAAACCTTACTTTTCTAACTTACGAGAATGGGTACGAGAACAATACAAAACCTCCACCGTTTATCCCCCAGCAAAGTTAATCTTCAATGCCTTCGATTCTTGTCCCTTTGCTAATGTTAAAGTGGTGATTCTTGGCCAAGATCCCTACCACGGCCCAGGGCAAGCACATGGTCTTTGTTTTTCCGTAAACGAAGGAGTTCCCTTCCCACCATCCTTACAAAATATCTTTAAAGAAATTGCAGACGATTTACAAAAACCTATTCCAAAATCAGGAAACTTAACGCATTGGGCAAACCAAGGTGTCCTTCTTCTCAATGCCACTCTGACTGTACAAAAAGACAAAGCCGGATCTCACCAAAACAAAGGTTGGGAAGAATTTACAGACGCTGCGATCAAAATCCTGGCAGAAAAAAAATCGAATCTTGTATTTTTGTTATGGGGATCTTTTGCTCAGAAAAAAGAAGTTTTAATCCCACCAAACAAACATTTGGTTTTAAAATCGGCGCACCCCTCCCCACTTTCCGCCTATAGAGGATTTTTAGGAAATAAACATTTTTCCAAAACAAACGAATACTTACTAACACAAGGGAAGAAACCCATTGACTGGTAACGAAAAAAAAGGATATTTCTTTGTATTTCTGACAGGGGTATTCTTTGCCTTTGAGGTAATTGGTTTTAAAGAGATATTTAGGAAATACCAATTAGAACCAGAAATTGCCGCTTTTTTTGGAGTTGGGTTTTCTTTTTTGGTAGTGACTCCCTATTTTTTAATTTCCAAAAGAAGAAGATTCAAAGTAACCACAACGATTAAACGAGATGGTTTTATTCTAACTTTAGGAACTATTTCCAATGCCATTGGAATCGTTTTATACTACTTTGCTCTTAAACAAACCGATTTAGGTCCCGCTGCCATCCTTATCAAAACAACTGTTCTTTACAATGTATTACTTGGAGTTTTTTTCTTAGGAGAAAGATTACGTAAAACAGAAGTGTTTGGAATCGCAATTGCCATTTTGGGAATTTATATGATTTCAACTTTGGAAGGACAAATTAATTTTTTATCTACTTTCTGTATTTTACTCAGTGCCTTTCTTTTCGCAATCCAAAGTTATATGATTAAAAAATATATTCCTGAAATTTTGGGTTTAGAATATGCTTACTTAAGACTATTTCTTTTGAGTCTGTTTTTCTTAGTTTATTCACTATACATTGGGAGTTTTCATGTTCCTGAAATTTCTATTATAGTGACTCTTGGTTTATTTTCACTTCTCGGTTATTTTTTAGGTAGAGCTTTTTATTTTGAGGCGCATAATTATTTACCTATAAGTAAACTTAATGCAACTTTACTCATTGAACCCATCTTCTTAATGTTTGTTGGTATATTATTCATGAAAGAACCATTTGACGAACAAAAATTAGCTGGTGCTGGTATCATTCTAACGGGATTGTATTTGATCGTATTTCACAAACGGAAGGGGAAACCATGAGAGAGAAACCAACAAGTCTATCAAATGAGGAAATAGAGAATCTCTTAACTCTCCAAAAAGATTGGAAATTGGATTCAAAAGAAGGAATCCCTATTTTAAAATTTGAAAAAGAATTCCGTAATTTTACCGAAGCATTTTCTTTTATCACAAAAGTGGCATTAGTTTCTGAATCCATAAATCATCATGCAGAGATTTGGAATGTATACAACAAACTACGATTGCAACTATTCACTCATGAAACTAATTCTTTAACCACTAGAGATAAAGATTTCATTACAAGGCTGATGGACTAAACAAAAATCCTATCGATCCGTGATGAAATAAAAAAAGCCGGGGTTGGAAACCAACTCCGGCTTTTGATTTTTCAGTAAAGAACTGATTAAATCTCGATTTTGTAACCTACGCGGTAAGTTTGTCCACCCACTACTACTGGGTAAGCTGCCCAAGGAGCAAGTGCACTAGCACCACCAACAGATGTGGTGCCAGCAACACCCATTCCTGCAGAAAGGATAGTTTCCAATTCGAAGAAAAGGTGACCTTTATCAGTTACTTTTGTTTGAGCTCCAACAATCCAGTTGAATCCGAATCCGCTAGCACCAAATTTTGCATTTTCTTTTGCAATACCAGGACTTGGAACATCACCCAAAAGAGCGCCCCCACGACCAAGTAGTGGAGATCCGTTGGAACCAAGTCCAGCGGTCATTAACTCTAAACCAGGAGCGTTGGTAGTTCCTGATACGTTCCACATACCTTTAAAGTAGTTCACACCACCACCGATGTAAACAGCTGTGTCGTTAGCTGCATTGTACAATTTAACCCCAATATAAGTGGGAACAGTTACAGCAGTATAATTCCACTCTTGGTCTAACCATTTGTAACCCATGATAGTGGAAGTAGTATCACCACCAGCAATTTTAGTTGTATAGTTAGCGTTGATTCGGAAGAAAAGATTATTGAGCCCGAAGATTCCTTCTTTTTCGTAACCGATGTTGATGTTACCACCAGTCATTGCTCCACTGTTTTTTCCACCAACCACTCCACCAGTAGATCTTTTTAAGCTGAGTAATGTGTTTTCAGCATAAATAGCTTTTTGTTGTCCACCAGTCAAAGCGCCAGAGCTGTTAGTTACTGGAAGGCGAGAATCGAGACCATCTTTTGTGATGGTTCCGCCGAGTTGTGCTAGGTCAAATTGCATACCTAGACCGATCATAAGATACGAACGAGGACCGGATTGTGCGCTTAAGCTGCCAGCTAAGCACAAAAGTAAGAACCCCATCATTCCAAAGCGAAGAGATTTAAGCATTTGATGATTACTCCTTAGTGAGTGTTTCCTGAATTTTTTTTCATTCCTGTGGACAAACGAATGCAAGTGAGCAACCGTTCATACCGACAATTGCAATGAAACTAGTCGTTCTTCTAGGATTTGTCAAATAAAATTGTTAAATTTAAACGAAAATTGTGTTAAATGTGGTAATTCGAATGAGTCTAATGCCATCTAGGCAATCTTTCCTTATTTGCAGATTGTTCTTGCTTTTTGTTCTGTTTTCCGGCGAGGCATTTGGTCGGGAACGCAAAATCATTCGTTTTTCAGGCGAATTGGTGCATTGGGATACAAAAGGACCCGAACCACAGTTTCGTTTTATCGACCCTACCAATTTACGAGAAAAAACCATCTATTGTGACGCTGATACGATGCAGCAGGCCCTTGGAAACCAGTCCTTTGAAAAACACAATATTGAGGGCAAAGCCACGCAACTTAACCCCACTTCTGAAATTTGGCTTTGTTTGGGGAAACCTCATATTTTTCAGAAATTTCAAGTGTCTATTAGTACTCCTGGTCCTCAGTCGAAAAAGATCCAAGGTCAGGTCATCGAAGCCGATGGCAACACAGGCCAAATTGTCTATTTGGTGAGAGGGAAAAGGTCCTATTTAACCATTGCACCAGAACTGGCTCAGGAGATGGCCGACTCCCTTTCTCGAATGCAAACAGTGGAAATCAATGGGGGCTACCATTATGACAGGATAAAACGTTATTACATAAAAGATTGATGAATTTTTGTTCGTCAGAAGGGACCATTTCTTTGGAATGGACTGGATGCAGGCTTTTTTGGTTTTAGCAAACGGAACGGTCATGAAGGGCCGATCCTTCGGTGCAAATAAGAATTCGATTGGCGAGGTAGTGTTTAATACCTCTATGGCGGGATATCAGGAAATCATCACTGACCCTTCCTACAAAGGCCAACTCGTGACACTAACTTACCCCATGATCGGGAACTACGGTATCAATCCAGATGACATGGAATCGGACAGAATCCAAGCTTCTGGACTCATTGTCAAAGAATACGTAAAACGACCTTCTAACTTTCAATCTAAAGAAACTCTGAGTGATTTTTTAATCCGATTCGATATCCCTGCCATTGAAGGAATCGACACTCGCAAGCTAACTCGCATCATACGAAACTCAGGTGCCATGTCTTGCGGAATTTTTATTAGCGAAACTTACAACGATTCATTCCTAGTAGCCGTTAAAAATGCCCCCTCTATGGAAGGCCAAGACCTAGCACAAGTAGTTACTTGTGAGAAACCATACGTTTTTGGTGCTCATTCTCCAAGTAAGTTTAAACTTGCTGTTTATGATTTTGGGGTAAAACGTAACATCTTAAAACTTCTGGATGCAGCCGGATTCAATGTTCATGTATTCCCCGCGAAAACCAAAGCCGAAGATTTATTGAAAGAAGGATTTGATGCCTACTTCCTTTCCAATGGTCCTGGAGATCCAGCTCCTTTGGATTATGCCATTTCCTCTGCAAAAGCCATTATGGATGCCAAAAAACCTCTGTTTGGAATTTGTTTAGGACATCAAATTATTGGTTTAGCTTTAGGAAAAAAGACCGCCAAACTAAAGTTTGGTCACAGAGGTGGAAATCATCCGGTCCGAAACGAAGAGACTGGCAAAATTGAAATCACATCCCAAAATCACGGATTTCATGTTCTTGGTGAATCAACAAATGAAATGCCGATTACAAGAATCAACCTATTTGACCAAACTGTTGCTGGGCTTAAAATTACGGGCCTTCCCGTTATGGCTGTCCAATACCATCCAGAAGCATGTCCAGGTCCGCACGATTCAGCCTACCATTTCCAAGAATTTTATACTATGGTAGAATCTAGTAAATCTTAAGATTTGGCTAAATAGTGAGGTGATTCATGTCATACGGTGAAGATAAAAATTTTTGGGGAATCCCATACGGAACAGAAATTTCTGCAGAAGCATTTGTAAAAGATATTTGGGATCCTAGTACAGAAGAAATCCTAACACCAAAACAATTCTTTGGCCTTGGTTGGGGAATTAATCTACATGCCTTGGGCCGAAGAGTGGGCGTAATCAAATAAAGCCTTTTTCAAAATTACGGCAAACGCATCTCTTCCTTTTTGGTTTAGATGCGTCAAATCACCAAAATACCGATACTCCTCTAAAAATACCGATTTAAAATCAAAAACGATTACATCCTGCTTAGCTCTCATATCTGCGGTGATTGTTTTAAAAAAATCATCAGCAACTAAGTTTGCCTTCGTCTTCAAAATATCTTTTTCCATCTTCGGAGAAAACGGGATGCGAAGAAAAACTACATTTACTCCTCTTTCTTTCCAGAGTCGGAGAAAATCGAACCAAAGATGAATCGATAATTCCCTTTTCCCTGAAAGAACTTGCGAGCTATTTTCTGGGAACACTTCTTTTGCATCTAAGGTAGGATCATCACCTATGGATTTCCATACCCAAGAGCCTTGGTTTTTCTCCATACTTTCCTTTATATATACAAATTCTTTTTGTCTGCGCAAAACATCAATTTGTGCCAAAGGATCATAAACCAAACGGTTGATATTGGAACTAAGCCCAAAGTAAGGGAATACTTTGATGATTAATTTCCAACTTAAATCAGTTAAATTCGAAAAGTAAGCCTTACGTAATAATGGATGAGTAATTACTTCGAATGAAAAACCTCCGAAGGAAAAGTAAAGTTGCCTATTGGCATCAGTCACAGAATTTTTACTCGTATTTAATGGTGAAAGATTGACATAAACTTTCTTCAATTTCGGAAGCTTAGGAAGAACATCCAATGATTCCAATAGAATTCCTTCAGGTTGCTGACTCGGTTTAGGAAGATATAAAACTTCATTAATAGTTACACCTTCAATTTCGGCAATCAACTGAGGTGTTACCCCAGTTACTATTTGGCTATCACCTAACACCAATACTTTTGCATCAGAGTTTACAATTCGATTATTTGCAAGATACCAATATGAAGATGTAGTTTCGCAAAAAGGAACTATCCATTCGACAGTAAGATGCATAAAAACAGAAAGAAGTAGAAAGGTAATTAAAAAATAACGTAGCTTCATCATCTAAACTAAAACTGAAAATAAAAGAAATCCTGTTTTCCAAATGGAGAAAATAAAGAAAACCAAAGAAAAAATAGAAAAAATAAAAATAAGAAGGAAAATGGTTTTGAAGTTATATAAAAATTCGGACGATCTGTATCTTTCCACTCTTGCCACAAATCAAATAGGAACAATGGCAATATAGTAATTAGGATCATTAGTGGAATAGATGAAACTTTTGGTAAGTGAGATAAATTTTCCAAGATTAACATTGTTTCCCCAGGCGATTGAATTCGAAACAACAATAACCCTAAAGAAAAACTATAGAAAGTAAAAAAAACACCTAAGAAAGCCTGAATGAGATTTGTTTCTTTCACAATACCATAATATTTTAAACATCGATAGAAAACCAAACAGAGACCTAAATACACTCCCCAAATCACAAAACCATAACCGGCACCATGCCAAATCCCAGCCAAAAACCAAACAATCATTAAGTTTAAATTTTCACGTAAAAAACCATGCCTATTCCCACCTAACTTAATGTAAACATAATCGCGTAACCAAGTAGAAAGTGAAATATGCCACTTGGACCAAAACAAAGATGGATTGGAGGCAAAAAATGGTCGTTTGAAGTTATTCATCAATTGAAATCCCATCATTTCGGCCAGACCCATTGCGCAGAGCGAATAACCAAAAAAATCTGCATACACTTGAAATGCAATCACCGGAGCCACAATCCATAAGATTCCTTGTTCTAATGAAATAAAGGATGGAGCATGAATTTCCACATATCGGGATAACGGATCTGCAATTGTGGATTTGATAAAAACGCCCCAAATCAATAAGGAGATCCCATTCCAAATTTTTTCTCTAGTGATGGTTTGTTCAGACTCTATTTGGGGAATGAGATTCCCTGGCCTTTCTATTGGACCAAGCAACAATAAAGGGAAAAACAAATCATAAATCGCAAAGGTAAAAAAATTCTTACAAGGAAGAATTCTTTCGTCATATACTTCAATTAAATAACTAATGTTATGAAATGTATAAAAAGAAATCCCTATAGGTAGTAGAATTTCAGGTTTCCATAATAATTCAGCAAAACCAAAACCTATCCTTAAATCAGAAAACAAATCCCATAGAAAAATGAAATATTTAAACACTCCGAGGTAAAGTATGTTAGTAGAGATTGCGAATACAAATACAACTTTCTTCTTTTCCTCAGAAAGCGAGGTTAGGTATCTAGCTAATGTATAATTAAAAACCACTGAAATGAGGAGTAAGAATGTAGCATTGATATTCCATTGAGAATAAAAATAAATGCCGAAAGCCAAAAGCAGATATTTCCTAATTCGATCGGAAACAAAATAATAAATGCAATAGAAAAAAAGAAAATGAAAAAGGAAGGGTAGAGAGTTAAATAACACGGGTAGTTACTTAGGCTTCTTCAACCATTTCCAAAAATTGATTTTTGTCCTTTGTATCATGAGGATAGGATAAATTTAAAACGCGATAAGTCGCTCGATACGATCCAATAATAGCGTCTTCTTTTTTTGCAAAAGAAGACTTAATTTTTTTAATCACGATGTCGGCTTCCTCTTTGTCTTTTCCATGAAGAACCATAGCAAACTTTCCTTGCCCTACTCGCGTGAAAAAATCCAATTCTCCAATATGGTCCATCATTGTTTTTCGCAATGCATCCGCATAACGAGCAAATGTTCCTGTTCCGACTAAGTGAACCATTCTAGAAACATTTTGAATTTTAAATAAGGAAACAGTGAAATTCGTATTCATCTGAGATGCCTTTTCAATCTCAGTTAAAATTCTATTTTCCAATGGATTAAACGGATTTCTAAATAACGCTTCTTTCTCTTGTAAGATTAAAAGATTTGCAAAGACAGGCGCAGAAGTTTCAAGAAGAGTAACAGCTACGTCTCTAGTAGTGTCTGTCCAAGAAGATCCGGTAGAATGAACAATCACCATACCCACAAGCCAATTCAAATTTATGATAGGAAGAATGGTAAATTCATTCATAATCCCTAGTTCATCATTGGTAAAAATAGATTTTAATTCTGCATCTTCTCTAAAGTTTTCTAACTTATAAACTCCAGGTACATTGGAAACCATTCCAACGATGTCAGAATCTTTACTGAGCCTGAAATCTTTGGCCCGTTCTGGTAGTATAAAATTTGACCCAAATACAATATAATCTGAACGAGTTTCCGAATCTAATACCAAGAAGGAAAACTGTTTTACACCTAATTTCTGTTTAATGCTATCAATAAGCAGGTCATATGCCTCATCCATCTTGCGAACACGAGTAAATTCGCGTGCAATTTTCAAAACAGATTCATTGATTTCTATTACTTCTTTAGCCTGGACTAGACTATCATTCGTAGCTTCAAATTCTGATACTCTTTCAAATACGGAACCCGCAATATCACCTACAATTTTTGCAAATTCTAAATCGTCGGTAATGTATTCTTCCCCATTGATGAGTTTTCCTAAGGATAATAATCCAAAACATTTATCTCCATGTCGAATCGGAACGAGGATTTCAGAACCCATTTCATTTAATAGGTTCAATTCTCGGCTAGGCAAACGAGCAGATTTAAACTCTCCTGCATAAATCACAGTTTCCGAATCAGAAATGCGAGAATAGATTTCATCGTTAGGTGACAAATACCAAGAATCTTTGGATTGAATTCCTTGAGCAGCAACTGCTTCCCATTTTGGATTTTTAGGATTTGTGGAAGTGAGAACTACGACTGAGTTACATCCCACTTGTCCAATTAAACTATAAACTAAATTATCAAAGTAATCAGAAAATTCTTTGGAAGATGCGATTTCTTTTGTTATTTCAAATATAGCTTGGTAATTTTCGATTCGTTTTTTGGAAGCAAGATGATATGACATCGGTGCTGTTCCAAAATCAGACTCATCGTCAAACAAGACATCTTCGCCAATCGGAGTCGGATCTTCTTTCGTAGGTCTAAGAGGTTGTTTTGCAGCTTCTTTTTTTGCGTCGATTTCCCACTCATCAAAAAGATTTACTTCTGGCAGTGGTGCATCCGGTTCCGTTGTATCGTCATGAAAATCACGATCAATTAAATCGTCACCAAACTCCAGTTCACTGGTCTTATCTGGTTCCGTTCCTTTGCTAGGTGGCGTTGTCTTTTCAGGTGATTCTGCTTCTAATTCTGGTGAAGGATTTTCATCGGAAGGTGGTAATTCTCCTTCTAACTCGGGAGATAATTCTTCCTCTGCGGGCAATTCAAAATCTAAATCAGGTTCTACAAGAGAATCATTTTCAGAATCCTCATCCGCAATTGGTTGGTAATCATTAGGTCCATTTTCAAAATCATCTTCTAATTGTGAGACAGGATTTTCATCCCATGCCTCATCTGCTAAGTCACCAAAATCGGCATCTGTCAATTCTGGAATATCACTTAAATCAAACTCTTCCTCTCCATCAGGATTGGGTAGGTCCCCAATTTCAGTGGGAAGGTTATCTTGAAATTCATCGTCTAACCATTCCGAGTCGGAGTCGACGGCAGGTGAAGATTCTTTTTGAGTTAGTTCTATCTCTTCCCGAAAGTGTTCCGCTTTTTTTAGTAATGAAGGTTTATCTTGAAAGTCGGAAATTGTTTTAGGAGTTGGGGAATCCGAAGTTTTTTTAATTTCTTCGGCTCTATCGAGAAGTCCCACTTTATAACTCCAATTCTTTCATCATTTTTTTGTATAACTCGAAGTATTGGGATTTCGAGAATTCACGAATGACTTCATCAGGAAGGTTGCCAAGTAAGTTATCCAAATAACCTAACACTTTTTTGCGATCACCAGCGGATAAATTTTCGCTACCAACCTCGGCAAAAGCTTCCTCTGCAGGGGTTTGTTTTCCCTCTGGTGCGGATACATCTGATTTACGAAGTTCTTCCAATGGAGAAAGTTTTCCTTCCATTGCATATTCATCTAAATCAACTTCGTATTCTTCCGAATCATCTGAAGCTAAAGTCGGAACTCTTGTTTCTTTAGGTGGTTCGCTGATTGTTAAATCAAAGCTATCATCAACCGCAGAATCGGAAGTTAAATCTCCAAAATCCGTATCTGATTCATGTTCGACTAAGTCTTGTTCCTCGACAGTGCCAAAATCAAATTCTGATGCATCTTCTTCACCAATTTGTTCCGATAACGCAAATTCTTCCTCAACTGGAAGGTCAGCGATATCTTCTAATCCTTCTCCGGGGAGTTCTTCCCCTAAAATTTCATCCAAACTTTCCGGCGAGAGAGTCACATTCTCTGTTTCAATTTCTGCTTCTAGAGAGTTTGCAATTTCATCAGCTGAAACCTCTTCTTCTTCCGAGGCAGTAATGTTTTCCAACTCTTCCATTGACAAAGCGATGGATTCATCTTCTTCATCTTCTGCCATTAGATCTGATTTTGGAGTCAGTTCTTCTTCATAAGGGAGTGGTGCGCGGTCAAAACTATCAACAAGTTCTTCTTCCGAATTTTCTTCAGCATCAGAAGCAATGGATTCCAATTCTTCCATAGAAAGAGCAATGGGGCCTTCATCTTCTTCGGAAGATTCAAAACCTTCCATTTGACCTTCTAGCCCTTCTTCCGAACTTTCCGATCCTTCTAGGTCAGATTCCGTTTCTCCTAAATCAAAACCGAAATCGTCGCCGAGATCCGTTTCTAATTCGTCACTTCCTTCGATTTCAGAAGTTTCAGAATCTTCTGTTTCTTCGATTGGATCACTGGCAATGATATTTCCAAGTTCGTCTGGACTTAAAGTGATAGATTCGTCTTCTAATTCTTCGTTTAGAATGTCTGAAGTAGGTTCTTCAAAATCCTCTTCAATAGCTTCGCCAGAAATGTTTTCTAATTCTTCTAATGATAATGTGAGAGGACCTTCCTCTTCGTCATTGTCCTTAGTTTCGTTTTCTTCTTCATGCGTTTCAAACTCGCCGCCTAATAGGTCAAAGCTGCCTTCTTCATCAGTGAAACTAGGAAGGTCTGATTCATCATCGGATGTTAGGAATTCTTCTTCCGAACCTAAAGTTTCCTCTAAACTTGCTTCACCGCCTGCTCCAAGGATACTTCCTAGTTCTTCATCAGAAAGCGTGAGGTTTTCATCTTCTTTGTTTTTTCCGAATAATTCTTCTTCTTCTGGATCAACAAGAGGTTTAAAACTAGTATCCTCTTCCTCTACCCCAAGTCCTAAGTCATCTTTAGGTATAAAAGTATCTTCATCATCATGATCAGTTAGATCAAATTGAGGTTTACCTTCTTCATCGAACGCAAGGTCTGTATCAATTTCAGAATCATCTAAATCTAGATTTAAATCGGAATGTTCATCAATTAAATTGTGTTCATGTTCCTCTTCATCAAATTGAGTTCGTGCAGGTTCTCCTGTATGATCTTCCTCTTCTAAGTTACCTGTAATATTCTCAAGTTCTTCTAAAGATAAAGAGATAGGACCTTCTTCTTCGTCTTCATCCTGCTTGGTTTTCTTAGGAGTGAGAATTCCGTCTTCACCGTTAAGAATTGATTCGATTTCTTTATCCAGGTCAATCAAATCATCATCAAACTCTAATTCAAGATCTTCGTCAAGGGTATCGTTATATGATTGTTTTGCGGGGCTTTTGGAATTTTCTTTTTCTAAATCTTCTTCGTAGTCAGAAAAATCAGCATGAATGTCTTCATCATGCAAAATGGGGTCTTCTTCCCCAAGTAAGTTTAAATCAGAATCTAAATCTATATCTAATAAATCATCATAGGAATCGGAAGAAGCAACCATATCCGAAATGGAATCGTCTTCCTCATCGAAGGCAGAGATATCTTCGAGGTTTGGGGCTTCAATCCCTGGCGATACATCTAAGTCATCATCGCCCATATCAAAATCATCCAAATCCAAAGAAAACGAGTCTTCATCGAGTATAGGTTCGATGTTTTCTAGATCTTCGTTTTTATTCTGTTCTTGATCCGCCATTCGCCTCGATTACCGTTTTCCCAAATTTAGTATCTGGCCATCCTCTAATGGTAACTCCAAGATACTATCCTCCATTTTGATTTGCGCTCCAGGTAAGTAACCACCCGCCATCTCAATCAAATCTTTACCATTCGAGCCTGCATCTAATGAATAAAACCCAGGGTTCACCACAGGTCCTTCAATTTTAACACGAATTGGCTCTTCAGAATAGATTCTTTTTCGCAAATCAGGGTTTTCCTTTAAGTAATAGAATCCAGCAAACAGTATCGTCACCAATACAGAACGTCGAATCCAATCTATAGCCAAAGGAATTCCCCCTCTGGTTTATTTTCGGCAAGAAGGGGGGAAAAAAATTAACGTTCGTGCAGTAAAATGCGAACTTTTGCTTTCTTTAGTAGATTTTCTTTCTCTTTCGAGGAAGGAAGTGATTCCGCTTCCTGTAAGAGTTCGATGGCGTGGTCATGAGTCAAATCTTCCTCAGAATCCCCACCTTCGGTGAGAACTCGGATTTGATCATTTTTCACTTCACAAAATCCTCCATCGATGGCGATTCGGAATTCTTTTCCAGCTGTATGCAATTTGATCAGTCCAAAATCGAGTTGGGAAACAAGAGTCGCATGGCCTGGTAAAATTCCAAAATAACCCACAGAACCTGGCAGAATCACCGATTCTGCCTTGCCCTGGTAAAGGATTTTGTCAGGAGAGATGACTGTTAAAGTCAGTTCTTTACTCATCCTGATTAACCTTTGAGTTGTTTCGCCGCTTCGATCGCTTCGTCAATCGATCCGACCATATAGAATGCTTGTTCTGGAAGTGTGTCATACTTACCTTCAATAATTCCTTTGAAGGAACGGATGGTGTCTTCCAATTTTACATACTTTCCAGGTCGACCAGTGAACTGTTCTGCTACGTGGAAAGGTTGCGAGAGGAATTTCTCCAAACGACGAGCACGAGAAACAAGGATTTTGTCATCCTCAGAAAGTTCGTCCATACCAAGGATCGCGATGATATCTTGTAGGTCTTTGTATCTTTGAAGAATTCTTTGTACTTCACGTGCCGTGTTGTAGTGGTCTTCCCCAACAATTTGTGGGTTCATAATGCGTGATGTGGAATCGAGTGGATCCACCGCAGGATAAATCCCTTTTTCAGAAATCGCACGAGATAAAGTCGTTGTTGCATCCAAGTGAGCAAACGCAGTTGCAGGAGCCGGGTCAGTTAAGTCGTCGGCAGGAACGTAGATCGCTTGCACAGAAGTGATGGAACCTCTTGTTGTGGAAGTGATTCGTTCTTGTAATCCACCCATCTCAGTGGAAAGAGTTGGTTGATAACCTACCGCAGATGGCATACGACCAAGAAGGGCAGATACTTCAGAACCTGCTTGAGAAAAACGGAAGATATTATCAACGAAAAGAAGGATATCGGACCCTGATTCGTCACGGAAGTTTTCTGCCATAGTTAATGCAGAAAGTGCAATACGAAGACGAGCACCAGGTGGTTCGTTCATCTGACCAAAACAAAGAACGGTTTTGTCGATAACTCCCGATTCTTTCATCTCATTCCAGAGGTCGTTTCCTTCACGAGTTCTTTCACCCACACCAGCGAACACAGAGTAACCACCATGTTGTTTTGCGATGTTGTTGATAAGCTCTTGGATAAGAACGGTTTTTCCTACCCCGGCACCACCGAATAGTCCTGTTTTTCCCCCTTTGATATAAGGAGCGAGTAAATCGATAACCTTGATCCCTGTTTCAAAGATTTCAGTTTTTGGTTTAATTTCATCGTAAGAAGGTGCATTTCTATGGATTGGCATCTTTTTTACGTCTTTAGGAAGATCACCGAGTTCATCGATAGCCTCACCAAGAACGTTAAAGATACGGCCAAGAGTTTTTGTTCCTACTGGAACAGAAATTGGTACTCCTGTATCAATCACTTCTAATCCTCTTTTTAATCCGTCAGTGGATTGAAGGGAGATTGCACGAACAGTGTTGTCTCCAATATGTTGCTGCACTTCTGCAGTGATAGTCACATCTTTGCCATTAACTTTCGATTTAATCTCTACGGCATTGTAGATCTCAGGCATATTCCCGGAATCAAAACTGATGTCCATTACCGAACCGATGATTTGTTTAATTTTACCTTTATTCATATATACTCCGAAAGACCTTTGTTAGGAGATGGCTTCCGCTCCCCCTACGATTTCTGAAATTTCCTGTGTAATTTTTGCCTGACGAACTCGGTTGTAACCGCGGGTTAGAAGTTTAATCATCTCACCTGCTGCATCTGTTGCCGCTTTCATAGCTACTCTACGTGCGATGTGTTCGGAAGCTACCGATTCCAAAATGATCTTAACGAAAGTTGTTTTGATCACCATCGGAAGAAGGTTTTCCAAAATAGTTCTTGGATCCGGCTCATACAATACTTCAGGACCAGAAGATCCTTTGGCACTCGTATCTTCCATTGATAAAGGAAGTACTGTTGTGATCTCTGGTTTTTGAGTTGCAGCCGAATAATAATGTGTGGAAATGATTTCTACAGAATCCACAGACTCATTTGCAAAACGTTCCATAAAGTAAGTTGCAAGGTCGTTTGCTTCTTTACTTCCTGCTTTGTCATCGATATTGGTATATGTTGTTACCAATTCAACTTTTGCAAATTTAAAGAAAGCAATGGCTTTTTTCCCTGCGGCATGGACTTCTACTTCCACACCTTTTGACTTCAACTCTTCGATTCGGTTTTTGACCATCCGAAGAAGATTGGAGTTAAAACCACCACATAACCCACGGTTTGCGGCGATTGCAAGGATAGCAACTTTTCGGATTTTATCCGGCTTCCTTAAGTAAGGGCTGTGGATGATCCCAGCAAGGCCAGACAAAGAAGAAACTAACTCACGAGTTAAATCAGCGTATGGTTTCGCCGCATTCACTTTGTTAGTGGCCTTTTTTGCCTTTGCCGTGGAGACCATCTCCATGGTTCGAGTGATTTTTCTCGTGTTTTTAACCGAGTTAATCCTCTTTTTTATCTCACGCGGTGTCGCCAAGATCTTTCCCCTTAGTTATTCTTTGCTAGAAAATGTTCAACAATCGATTTGATTGTTTTTTGTAGAGCTGCTTCTTGTTTTACTTCTTTGGCAGTTCTAATTTCTTCCAAAATTTCAGTGTGTTGCTCTCTCATCGTTTTCAAAAGGAAAGATTCAAATTCTCTAACTTTAGCGGTAGGAATTGTATCCATAAATCCTTTTGTTACAGCAAAGATGGAAATTACTTGTTCTTCTACTGGAGATGGTGAGTTATTTGGCTGTTTTAGAATTTCAAGAACTCGGTATCCACGATCAAGCTGTGCTTGTGTGACTGGATCCAGTTCTGTTCCTAACTGTGCAAACGCTTCTAAGTCACGGAACTGTGCCAAGTCTGACTTGAGTGTTCCCGCTACTTTTTTCATCGCTTTGATTTGCGCTGCAGATCCAACCCGTGATACAGAAATCCCTACATCCACCGCAGGGCGTAGTCCCGATGCAAAAAGGTTGGATTGAAGGTAAATCTGACCATCAGTAATGGAGATTACGTTAGTCGGGATGTAGGCGGATACTTCCCCTTCTTGCGTTTCAATGATTGGAAGTGCAGTCATAGACCCACCACCAAATTTATCATCGAGTTTTGCTGCTCTTTCAAGAAGGCGAGAGTGAAGATAGAATACGTCCCCAGGATATGCTTCACGACCTGGTGGGCGGCGTAGAAGTAATGACATTTGTCTGTATGCAACGGCTTGTTTGGAAAGGTCATCGTAAACAACGAGTGTTGCTTTTCCTTCTTCATACATAAAGTATTCAGCCATTGTCGCACCAGAATAAGGTGCAATGTATAACATTGGTGCAGGTTCCGATGCGTTTGCAGATACGATGATTGTATACTCAAGAGCACCTTTTTCGCGTAACATTTCGATGGTGGAAGCAACTGTAGATGCTTTTTGTCCAATCGCTACATAAACGCAGATCACACCTTTACCTTTTTGGTTGATGATGGTGTCGATTGCGATGGAAGTTTTTCCTGTTCCACGGTCACCGATGATAAGCTCTCTTTGTCCACGTCCAATTGGGATCATTGCATCAATTGCTTTGATACCAGTTTGCATTGGCTCATGAACCGATTTTCTCATCGCAATTCCAGGAGCTGGAGACTCAACCGGTCTTGTTTTTTTTGCGTTTAAGGGGCCTTTTCCGTCGATCACTTCCCCAAGTGGGTTAAGAACTCGACCGAGAAGTTCAGGGCCTACCGGAACTTCGAAGATTTTTCCCACACGTTTAACGGAAAAACCTTCTTCAATTTTAATATAATCACCGAAGATTACAACCCCTACGGAGTTTTCTTCTAAGTTGAATGCTTGCCCTCGAACTCCGTTTTGGAATTCAACAAGCTCTCCTGACATTACGTTTGTGAGTCCGTAAACTCTCGCAATCCCGTCCCCAACTTCGAGAACTGTTCCGACTTCTTCAACTTGAAGGTCTTTTTTGAAGTTTTTAATTTCTTGTTTTAGTACCGACGTTACTTCGTCTGTTTTAATTTTCATTCAAATGCTCCGACTGGGATTTTCTTTTGGAGGAGAGCCTCTTCTATTCCTGCAAGTTTTGCACGGATCGAGGCATCGATTAAAAAGTCGTCTATAAAGAGTTTGAATCCACCAATAAGGGCTGGATCCGTTTGTTCTGTGACACGAAGATCGCGTCCAAACTTGGAAGTGATAGACTTGGTGATTCGATCTACAGCTTCTTTGCCAAGAGAATCTTTGGAAACAATGCGAAGAGAACTACGATTTTTAAGTCGGTCCACTCCTGTTCTATAATCTTCCAAAATATCCTTGAGGAATAGAAATCGATTTTTGCGAACCACAAGTGTGATGAAGTTGGCAACGATTTCCGATGCCTTCCCTTGAACTGACTTTTCAGCAGTTCGTTCTTTCTCAGAAGGATCAACTAATGGAGAAAGGAAATAATGGCGAATTGATTCATCAGAAAAGAAAACATCAACGAGTGTTGAAAGTTCCTCTTCTGTTGACTCAAGTGAGTTAGCTTCCTGAGCTAACTCCAAAAGTGCCGTTGCGTAAACCTTTGAAATTTGGTTCAGACTCATTTGATTTTAAGTTTATCGAGTTTTGCGATCTCTTTTTCGACAAAGGAAGCATAGTCTTCCTTCTTCAATTGTTTCTCCAAGATCTCACTCGCGATGAGAACGGACATTTCCACAATTTGGTTTTGCATTTCAGATAATGCTCTGCTCTTCGCTAAATCGATTTCGCGAATTGCGTTATCTTTAATGCCTTTCACTTCGTTGTGTGCTTCTTCCGTCAATCGAGAGCGGAGAGCAACTGCATCTTTTTTAGCTTCATCTACAATTTTATGAGCTTCTTCCGTCGCTTTGAAGAGTTGGTCTTTATATTCTTTTAAAGACTTTTCTGCTTCTACGCGAAGGGTTTCTGCTTTGTTGATATCGCCTTGGATGCCGGAAGCACGTTCTTCGAGAGCATGAAGGATCTTGTCCCATGCAAATTTTTTAAGAACGAAGACAACAACTGAGAAAGTGACCAGGGTCCAGATGACCAGACCCGGATTGACTTTCAGCAAATTGAAGCCGGAAGCCGCAAGGATAACCAAGACTATTGTCCTTGTTCTACTTTAGTGGCACCAGCACCAATTGTTTTGTCAATTGAGCCATTGAGTTTGAGCGCGATAAGAAGAGCGATTACCACTGCGAAAAGTGCTGCACCTTCAATCATACCTGCTGCTACGTAAAGAACGAGTTGGATCTTTCCCGCTGCTTCTGGTTGGCGGCTGATGCTTTCTGCCACTGATCCACCAATTCTACCAATACCGATTCCTGCACCAAGTAATGCAAGTCCTGCTGCGAGTCCTACTGCGATGTATCCTAAACCGAATTCCATTGTTTTCGTTTCACTCCTGTGTGTTTTATAATATAAATAAAACCAATCTTAATGTCTATGCATCACAGTTCCGATGAAGACGGTTGTGAGCAGTGAGAAAATGAACGCTTGTAGAAAGGCTACAAGTAGTTCTAAAAAGTAAATAAGCACTGAACTGAGAACAGATACAGGTGCTATGAGCCAATTTTCGCTCATAAAGATAAACCCAAGTAACGCAAGGATCATAACGTGCCCTGCAGTCATGTTGGCAAGTAACCTCATGGTTAACGCAAAGGAACGTGCGATATGAGTGACGATAAATTCAAGAACCCACATCAGTGGCCAAAGTGGGAGAGGAACTCCCTTAGGAACCGCATGTGCTACAAATGAAATTCCTTGGTAAGAGAATGCTGTGCCGTATATCGTTAGTAAGGTGATTGATGCAAGAGAAAGTGTGACACTGATATCACCTGTTGGTGTGATCCCAGACCAGATTTCTCCGAATGTATGGAGAGAATGTGGTGTGTGATCCACTGCCCCGACTGCCACAAGAGCATCAGAAGCGGCAACTGTTAGCTCCCCTACCGAAGGGATAAGGCCAAACAAGTTACAGAATAGAATAAAGAAAAACAATGAGAAAATATAATGGTAGTAAGAATGGCCGTGGTGATCAAGAGAAGAATCTACAACGTTTTCTTTTAGATAAGATACAAAAGCCTCTACACCTGATGTAAATTTGTTATGAACTTTTTTTGGGTTTTTTGAAATCAAATTGGCTGCAGGGATAAAGATGAGGAACATAAAGAAACATGCAATCCACATCATGGTCACTCGTTTGGTGATGTGAAGGTCAAGGCCACCAACATAGTGGTATTTCACACCGTCATGGTTTACAAAGACATCATGGTTTTCAGCGTCGAATCCAGGTTGTCCTTCTGTCACGATGGTGCCACCGAAGTTCAGCGGAAAAACAGGAGCATCACCTAAATGGTGTGCCATGACTTCACTGAAATCGAAGCCCTCTTCAGAGCCGTGCCCTTCCGAATCGTTCGCAAAAACATTCGTAAAACTAAGGGAAAAAACTAATAAAAATGATAAAAAAAACCGATATTTAGACTTATTTTCCACTGAAATAGCTCGCAAATACAAGGAAAAGAAGGTGGACGAAATAGGCAATTAAAAATCCAGAAGTTGCCTCAAAAGGGTACTTTAAGACCTGCAAAGCAGTCAATATGCCCAGATTGAGAAAAAAGGAGAGAAATACTGTGAAAACAGGGAACCCAGACTCTGCTAATGCAGGTATTTTGCGAGGTAGAAAACGAAGTTGCAAGATTGCCATTTGAATGGCAAAAGACATAGCTCCACCGAAATAAAAAATCACACGATACCCATCTTCCACCAAACCTGCAGTTAGTGGAAGACTTAGAATGAATATAAGAAATAAGTAACTGAAATAGTGTAGATGGAACCTTTTGAGATTGATGGTATTTAGATCCATTGGTTGTAGTTTGGAAGGTGGGGGAATGGGGGCAAGTAGGAATGGGGGTGCGTGGGGGATAGAAAGGTAGAGATCCCCGCCCGTATCGAACTGGGTGGGGTAATCCACCCGCCACCCAATGGCTACCATATATCAAATGTTTGTTGGTTTGTGAAGGAAGAATTGCAGGTTTAAAATTTTTATTGGAAAGTGTTCGGCTTTTTACATAATCTAAAGGTGAAATCTCACATACCACTACATAGGCGAAAGCCCATATTTCGCATTCAGATAAAAAAACAATTTCTGAACATCTGTATCTGTAAGATCCGTATTGAAATATAATACTTCAGCAATGTCTGCATCAAGATTACCATTGCCTAAATAAATAGAATTTGGATTTTCTCCAATTGAATAATCATGCGAGATTGGTACTTGGCCTTTTAAACTACCATTCCAATATTCTCGAGCAGAAGTCATTAACACTTGTACTGAACCTACCACCAGAAAATCATTTTTTGGAATTGGTAAAGCCGATATGTTAGTGCAACTTTGTCCATTTCGACAGACAAGATATGTAGAAATGGGATGATCTATGGAGATCTCTCTTCCTTGTCCGCCATGTATATTTAATAAAGTAATTCCACCAGGAATTGTATTTACTAATCTCAAGACAAAAAAACGCTTCCGCTATTATTCACATACAGCCCAATTCCACCAGATAAATTCATCCGCGATACTGTTGAACTCCTAAACTCCGCGATTGGATAACCATTGACTTGGTTCATTCGAATCACTGGCCTTTGAGTCGTATTTACTTGCGAAATATGATTCCCATGTCCACTCAGATCTGACCAGGAAGCAATCGGATCTCCATCATTTAATGTTAGTTGGTCTGCCTTAAACCACAAACGAAGCGAACCAGAACCCAAAATTCGAGGTGCAACCATTTGAACCGTATATTCATTTGTGCTGCCATCAACACCGGTCACAATATATTTTAAAGGAGCCGTAAAAGGATTGGAAGTGATGCCACTAATTTGTTCAATCCCATTCACTGTTACAGAAACACCGTTAGTTTTGAAATTAGCAATGTATGAAGATATAGAAACTATAGATTCCGATGTGATGACAATTTTGTTTTCTGTTATGATTCCATAAACGCCGAGACTCGGAATCGAATACTCAAGAATCTCTTTTTGAACTGATGGAACATAGATCTTACCGCAAGTAGGACTGGCATCCGATGTTGCCCATTTTAAAAGCAATGTGTCTATAAACTGTTTTCCGTTCGGATCACATGAATTTTCAGTAAACGGGTTTTTACAGGAAAACAATAGAAAAGCGAGACAGAAGCAAAGAGTAAAATGTTGTTTCTGCATACAGCAACGGACCTTTGCTTTTTATGGTTCATTTAAGAACAAACCTAAATGATGTTAGATCATCGCTAAAATGGCGAGAATGAGTCAAGAATAAATTAGGAAATATATTCCAGGAATTTTAAAATTAATATATATGAGCCCCTAGCCCATCAAGAATTTCCTTCAATTGAACCGCCTGACTTTCTTTAATCCCTGACAGACAAAAAATCTGTTCAGGTATTGCCTTTGCTTTTTCACGTAAGTGTTTTCCATTTTTAGTAAGGGACACAAACACAACACGTTCATCTTCAGAACTTCTTTTACGTTCTACAAACCCACTTTGTTCCAATCTCTTTAGTAATGGAGTTAAAGTTCCAGAATCTAACTGCAAACGATCCCCAAGTCCACTCACAGTAATTTTCTCCTCTTCCCAAAGAACTAACATAACAAGGTATTGTGGATAGGTAATGCCCACCGCCGAAAGCAGTGGACGGTAGATTTTCATTAACCTATGCATAGAAGAATATAAGGAAAAACAAATTTGGTTCTTCAAAAGAAGAACCTCGTCTGTAGTATTCTTATGCTTTGACAAGTTTTTCTATATCCTTTTCTATATCTTCTGGTTTTGTAATAGGCGCATATCGTTTCACAACGTTTCCATTTTTATCAATTAAGAATTTTGTAAAATTCCATTTGATATCTAATGAACCGAAGATTCCCGGTGCCTGTTTTTTTAGGTGTAAATAAAGTGGATCAGTATTTGGACCATTCACCTCCAATTTAGAAAAAATAGGGAAGGTAGTAGAAAATGTCCTTTCACAAAACAATTTAATTTCTGCATCTGTTCCCGGTTCTTGTTGTCCGAACTGATTGCATGGAAATGCTAAAATTTCCAAACCCTTTCCTTTCCAACGATCATAAGTTTCTTGAAGACCTTTGTATTGAGGGGTGAATCCACATTCGCTCGCTGTATTTACGATGAGTAAAACTTTGTCTTTAAATTGCTCCATTGGCACTTCTTCGGCGCCGCGTTTTACTTTGATTTTATAAAATTCATCTGACATTTCTATTCTCCCTAACCAACAATTAGATTGTGCACAATTTAATTTTGTTCAATCTTTTTTAAAAAATAAGACAGTTTTTTGGTTAGGGAGAAAAGGCAGAGGGGATTTATATAACCCCGCCCTGATTTGGGTGGGGAACTGAACCCGCCTCCCAATACAATCGCCTTACCACAACCCCACAAAAAACGACCACCACCTCCCTCATTTCCCAATATTTTTTACAAAAAAGTTCCTAGTTTTGCAGAATTGACTAGCTTTCCGAGGGACGGCATTCGTAATGATACGAATTTTATTTCTCATTTCAAAAAGTTATTTGGAGCAAACAATGAAAATACAATTGGTCTTAAGGCCTTTGTTGGTATGTATACTCTTCCTTTTGCCCGGATTTTTGGCGGCAGAAGCGGAATTAACTCCCTCCTCTACCATCGACAAATCCGACACCACATGGATGTTAGTTTCTTCTTCATTTGTGTTTTTTATGATCCCAGGCCTTGCTTTGTTCTACGGTGGAATTGTCCGATCCAAAAATGTTCTCTCGACTATGATGCATAGTTTTATTGCGATCATCGTAATGACATTACAATGGACAATTGTAGGATATAGTTTTGCTTTTTCTGGTGATAATCCCTATGTAGGTAATTTTGATTTAGCATTTTTAAATGGGATCGATCTGGATTCGGTAAAAGGAACTATTCCTACGTATGTACATTTTTTATTTCAAGGTATGTTTGCACTTATCACTCCAGCATTAATTTCAGGTGCAATTGCGGAGAGAATCAAACTTTCAGCATATATCGTTTTTATCCTCGTATGGTCAACGTTAGTTTATGACCCGGTAGCTCATTGGGTTTGGTCCGATTCAGGTTGGTTACTTCAAATGAATGCACTTGACTTTGCTGGAGGAACAGTAGTCCATTTAATCTCGGGGATAGCTGGACTTGCCGCAGCCATTGTGATCGGGAAACGAAAAGGTGATCCTGGATTATTAACACATCCGAATAATATGACTTATACGTTACTCGGCTCAGGATTATTGTGGTTTGGATGGTTTGGTTTTAATGCTGGATCGGGTCTTTCTGTCAATGGACTTGCAGCACGTGCATTTTCTGTAACACTGATTGCGCCAGCAGCGGCCGGAGCCAGTTGGTTACTGATCGAATGGCTACACACCAAAAAAGCAACAGCACTAGGAGCAGCATCAGGAATTGTTGCGGGTCTTGTTGTCATTACACCTGCATCAGGTTATGTGGGCATACAAGGCGCCCTTATTATGGGATTTTTAGTATCACCAATATGTTATATGGCGATTTTACTCAAAGGAAAACTGAACTATGATGACACTCTTGACGCTTTTGGAATTCATGGTGTCGGAGGAGCATTCGGAGCCATTCTCACGGGCATCTTTGCCTTAGAATTAGCAGAAGGAATGACATTAGGAAACCAAGTAAATGCCCAAGTCATCAGCGTAGTGGCGACAGGAATTTATTCTTTTGTAGTTTCGTATATACTAGCACTTATTATCGAAAAAACAATTGGATTTAGAATCGAAGAAGATAAGGAAATCACCGGACTTGACCAAGAAATTCACGGTGAAAAAGGATATGATATTAGGTAAATATTATGAAATTAGTGATCGCAATCATTCAACCACATAAGTTAGAAGAAGTAAAAAACGAACTTACTAAAAACGAAATCTATCGTTTGACTGTAAGTGATGTCCAAGGTTATGGCCAACAAAAGGGGAAAACAGAAGTTTTCCGCGGACATGAATACCAAGTAAACTTACTCAGAAAAGTAAGATTAGAAATTGCAGTTAATGATGAATTTGTTAAACCCACTGTTGATGCCATTTTGAAAGCTGCAAAAACAGGATCGGAAGGTAAAATTGGTGATGGAAAAATCTTCGTGATGCCACTTGAAGAAGTAATTCGCATACGAAGTGGAGAACGAGGAAGCAAAGCCATTTAACAATAGTTTGATGGCCCGAGGGATTTTTTCCCTCGGATTAAAATCATTAGGTTACAAGTTTTTCCAGAATGTATTCCTGATTAGATTTCCCACCAGGAACAAATGGATATACTCCCCAACTTGAAGGGATCCTTACTTCAATCAAAGCTGGCCCTTTTTTCTCTAAGACTTTTTCCAATTCGGTGGTTCCCAATTTCCAGTCCCATTCAAAATATCCAATTTCGAATGATTGACACAACATCGAAAAGTCAGGATGGAAATGGAACTTCGAACCAGAGTATAATCTTCCGTAAAATAAGTCTTGTTGTTGTTTAACAAGCCCCAAATGTTCATTGTTAATTAGTATGATCTTTACATTTAAGTTCTGTTCTTTTAGTGTAGATAACTCTTGTAAGTTCATCATAATCGATCCATCACCCGTAAAACAAAACACATGAGAATCCCTATGACTTAAAGCCACTCCAATGGCAGTAGGAAGACCAAATCCCATAGTTCCTTGACCACCTGAGGTGATCCAAGACATCGGATTTAGAAACGGGAAATACTGTGCTACCCACATCTGGTGTTGGCCCACATCAGTAAGGACAAAATGTTCGCCACATGGTAAAACCGAAGCAAAATCCAAAAGAATTGATTTCATTGGATGTTCTTCCGGGATCTCTTTCCATACCTCGATCTGTAACAATGATTCGCTGTTTTGGATCAAAAAATCCTCTTCTAATAAAAAAGGAATCACTTCAGAAAGATCTTTTTGTAAACTCAAAGTTACTGGTTTATTTTTACCAATTTCACGGGCATCAATATCAATATGAATGATTTTCGCTTGGTTACAAAACTTTTGTATGGCTCCCGTCGCACGGTCATCAAAACGAACTCCTATCGCAATTAAGAGATCACAAACACCCAGTGCTTCATTTGCGGCAATTGTTCCATGCATGCCCATCATTCCTAAATTCATAGGATCGTCTTTTTCAAAAATCCCAAGCCCCATAAGAGTGGTCACAGCAGGGATCTGAAAACGAGAAACCAATTCCCTTAAACGCAAATATTCTTTTTTAGCACCACCACCTATATAAAGTAAGGGGAAACGAGAATTTTCTAGTAAGGATTTGAATTCTTCTAGAAAAAAATCAAAACTTACAAAAGACAAATGATCTACCTTGCTAATTGGTTCCAAGAAATCCAAATGAAATGGATCGCCCAATCGATTGTTTTTTTCAGGTAGATTGATTTTTTGTGTTTGTATATCTTTGGGTAAATCAATCCATACTGGGCCTTTTTTCCCTTCATCGCATAACCAAAATGCTTCTTCTAAAATTCCAATGATTTGATTTGGTTCTTCTACCAAATAAACTTTTTTCACAAGAGAAGAAACAATCTTTGCTGTGGGTAGTTCCTGGAAAGCATCGGTTCCCATTAATCCTAACGGAACTTGCCCAGAAAAAATAAGTAAGGGAACAGAATCCCTTTGTGCATCGGCAACGGCTGTGATAAGATTGGCAACACCGGGTCCTGAAGAAACAAATACGGCACTCACCTCCCCTGTGCTCCTGGCCCTACCTTGTGCCATAAATCCTGCACCCTGCTCATGCCGCGCTAATACATGTTCAATATTTGACCTCGCCAAACTTTCGTATAATGGAAGTATAGTTCCACCAGGAACCCCAGGAATCCATGTAATCCCCTTTGATTCTAAAAAATCTATGATAAATTGACTTACGGTGATTTGTTCCGACATAAAGACACTCTCCTTAGTTCGTTTCCCCGTCGACTCTTAGCTTTCTGTCGACCGAGGAAACGAGGGAGAATTATGACAGAAAGCTACGTATGTATGAGAAGACTACGACGACTAGGACGAGAGTAGAGAGGACATAGCTAGACAATCCAAGAACGGGCATGGAATCCATGAATTCGTTGTTTATGGTTGTCTGAGAAGCCATTACACTTAAAAAGATTTTTTTTAAGAGGAGAGCCGTCAAGAATTTATTTAAAGTTGTCTTCTGATTTTCTACAAAGAGGCCACTACCAAAGGATGGGTTTGTGAGAGGCAAAGTTAAAATCAAAAACGGATTGGTTTTTTATTCGTTTTCCTTGGCGCGTTTGATAAGGGAATAAAAAGCAAAAATAAAACCTAAAAAGAAACCAACAAGAAGCCACAAGGGCTCTGTCTTCATATAGTCATCAAGATAATATCCTCCGACTACAAAAAGTGCAATGGAAGATACAAATTCAAAACCAGCACCGGCCATCGCCATAGGCGACTTTTCTGGTTTTTGGGCCGATGGTTTTTCGGGTTCTTTTGTCATCTTATTTTAGGATACGACCGATTCTGTCCCAACGTACACTGAGTCGCCAAACTCGATATCTTAGTGTCCTTTCAATCCATCCTAATCTAGACTCATCATCTCTATAACGAGAATTATGTGACGAAAAGACTTCTGTATAGTGACAACGTCTATCAAGAGCATCACCTTCATACCTTTCTGCAATTTCAGGACCTTTCTCTGCAAGCTCCTGACCATCTTTATACTCGCAAGTGGAATCTTTCCAATCGATCGAAAAATAAATGATCAGTGCCTTACCTAAAATATCTTCTCGTTTTACAAAACCCCAAGCGCGCGAATCATGAGAATCATCCCGATTGTCCCCCATCACCATATATTGGCCTTCAGGGATCTGGCAACCATGTAAAAAATCACAATATTCAAAGATATGGGCACGACGATCGTCTTCAAAACCTTCCAAAATAAAATGTTCAAACCCTGGTTTGACTTCTTTAAAGAGTGCTCTTTGGGTCGCTTCTAAATTATCCAAATCAGAAAGTTCTTCACCTATCGGAACTTCCTTTGGTTGGTAAGACTGAAACTCATCAGTTCCCTTTTCTTTATACTCAATGAGTGCAAAGTGTACCCTCCCTCTATCTTTGGTATCGATATATTTACGAGTGATGCGAATTGTATCTCCAGGAAGTCCCACCACACGTTTGACAAATCGTTTTGCAAAAATTCCAGTTCTTGATTCTTCTTGAGCCAGTGCCGTTGCCGGGGGAATAAATGTGACAATATCTCCACGTTTTGGATCATCAATACGAAAGAGTTCCTTTTCTGTAAAAGGCATACGGAAGGAATAACGCATTTTATTAACAAACAAAAAGTCCCCGATTTTGAGTGTGGGGATCATAGAACCAGAAGGAATATTATTAGCATCTAATATAGATGATTTAAAAGCAAATACAAGGACCACGATGATTCCGAAAGATATGCCCGAAGCAGCGGCTCCTTCTTTTGGAGGTTCCTTAGAATCTTGTTTTGGTTTGGATTGGAAGATGGTGGAGAATATTCCCATAGGTTCGAAGCTAGGGAATTGGAATTTTCTGTCAAGAAAGGGGGAAAAAAAGCGCAAAAGACTTGTACTATTTTCGGGAATAGACGATACCATACATGGAGATCTTCTGCTTATGGAAACATCAATCCACGTTTTACGCAAAACCTTACAGGAGATGAAGGAAAATTACTCCTTTGTCTGCATCAAAACAGGTACGGAAACCGAGGATATGGGAGAAGAAGAAATCTCCCTCTTAAAAACGATCACTGCGGGAATTTTGCCACTCTATGTCAAAATCGGAGGTCCGGAAGCCAGAAACGATATCCGAATCTGCCAAAGGATCGGAGTTTCAGGAATCTCTGCACCTATGGTGGAGTCAGAGTATGCATTAAAAAACTTCATCCAGACGATGAAAAATCTCCTCACACCTTCGGAATACGAATCTTATAACAAATCAATTAACATAGAAACCATCACTGGATATCGAAACTTGATGGATATCTTTGACTCCGTTCCATTTCAAAGTTTAGAGCAAGTAACAGCTGCTAGATCAGACTTAAGTGCTTCAATGGATAAAAAACCAGACGATAAAGAAGTCACAAGAATCTCCAAAAAAATCATTTCAGAAGCCAAAAGCAGAGGTAAAAAAACTTCTGTTGGTGGAACCATTACCAAAACCAATTTTGATTTGATTGCCAATGAAATCGAACCCGACTTTATTAATTCACGTCATGTGATGGTCGATACAAAAAAAGCAATGTCCATTGGTGCAACTGATGTAGCCGAATGTATGTTGTTATTTGAAATGGATTTATTTGAATTTTTCTCAAAAACATTTCCTGAAAAAGGTTATTATTACCGTAACCGAGTCGAAATCAACAGAGAACGGATTGGCGAAAGAAAGGTATTGTACTTTATTCGTTAAGTGGTTTATTTATTCTTTTTTTTCAGTTTAGTTTCTTCTTTTCTCTTTATTTCTCCTAAAAACTTTCATACCCCCTTCCAAAAGGGGGTGTTTCTTTTTTTGTTTTTTCTAACCATCTTTCACTTTTGGAAAGAAAAAAAAACAGTACCTCAGTCAAAGCAGAATCACAATCTAAGTAACTTCGGTCTGTTGTCTGACAAACAAATTGCGATTCTCCCATACCTACTCAGTTTCAGTTGCATTCTATTTATCATTACAAATACATACCATGCGATCCAACTCACAAAATCTCTCGCAGGTGCTTTTTTATTTCAAGATGCAGATTATATTGGTATCTCAGATATCCTTTTGTCTTTATCAGAAGGGGATGGATTTACCAGCGGATATTATTCCGAATCAGGCAAAGGTAGTTACCTCCACCACCACTTCGCTCCAGGATTATTCGTTCTAACTCCTTTTATCAGTTGGATTCCTGATCGGTGGGGACTTGCTATTGCCGTTTTTTTTGTTTATCAATTAGCAACGATCCTTTGGCTTTTATGGGCTTATCAAATTTCCAAAAACAATTTTAAAGATCGGGTGAGTAAATTCTTAATTTTTTGGGTTCTTCTCACAAACCAGTTGTATCTGTATCGCATAGGATCTAGTTATCATTTTGAAGTTCTTGTTCTCCTCTTTGGTCTTTTCTTTTTTTATATTTGGGAACAACGATGTAAGATACAAAATGTCCGGACTCATGTCTCCTGGTTCTATTATAGTATTTTAACTTTTGTCACCATTCTTTATCTCTCACTGAAAGAAGATATTGGCATCTACCTTCTTCTCTTTTTTCTACCAATCACTTTAGAGCGATTATACAAACTTTGGGTAAACAGGACAATACAAGGACAAACGATAGACGAACCATCTTACAACATTCAAGATCTGTTTTCCTACCGTTTATTTTTCCTGATCTTAAGCATTACAATCCTATGGCTGGGTTTTGTTTTTATCATTTATCCAATGTCTAGTGGAAATAAAGGAGCCTTTTCCTGGACCCAAATACTGACCCAAGAATACCATTCCGCGTTCAAACAAGTAACAGGTATCAGAAAATCCATTCAGATTTTTCTTGAGTTAATCACAAGCGGTGGACTAGGAATCTTTCAAATGTTACCAGAAGTCATCGGAGTTGGACTAATATACGCAACTCATATATTTTCCTCAAGGCCTTGGCACCATGAAGTTTATACGTATTACAGTTATTCTCTGGTTCCGATGATTCTCTACACGGGAATCCTCTGGATCCAATCAGAAAAAAAAATAAACTTTTCTTTTGCTTTTCTGATCCTTACTTGCCTCTTTTGGAAAAATTCTCTGGACCAAAATTTTCCATTGGATCCCAAAATGGAAAGCCCTTGGCAAAATCCTGGTTTGGAGGAAGAAATTCGAGAAGATATCAAAAGAACCAATTCCTTGTTTTTTTCCCAGATGGAGAAGATTCCATCCCAAATCCAGAATACCGAAATAAATTCAGGAAGTGTGAAGCGAGTAACAAAACAAAATAGAATTTTTGTATTTTCCCAATACAATCTTTCATTTTTGATCACTGACCAAATCAAAACCTATCCACTTGAACAAATTAAAAACTCTTTACCCATTTGTAAAAATGCAAATGTTTGTTACGCGGTATTTGCCAAAGAATTTACTGATGAAATTCTATGGCCCCAATCTAGAATTTTAGAGTATAAAAAAGAAGTGGAAAACAGGGAAGGCGTATTGGTTTGGAAAGGCAAACAAGTGGAAGTTTGGCAATTACTAGAACCAACAAAAACGGAAAAACCCAAATAATTAAATCTTTTGATTATAGATCGAAAATACGAACTAAACAATTGTGTATAAAAAAGAGCTAACCAATATTAGCTGACAAAGTCTACAGTCTTTTACCGATATCTTTTAGTCGATAATATGAAAGACTTCATATCCATTCTCACGTTTTTCGATACGAATCTGCCCTTCTAATACTAATTTTTGTATGATGCTATACACAAGACCAAGTGCTGTCGGTAGGTGGCCACCATTATGGACTTTTTTTCCTATGGCTGCTTCCATAAGCACTTTTAGATCCGATTCCCCTTCCTTAAGCCTACGAAGGACTCCTTTTTCCAATATACTTAGTGTTTTTTTCACAAGAGTGATGGTTTTTTTGGGATCTTCAATTTCGCTACCATGAGCTGGTAACATACGTTTGATGGGTTCCTCTAAAAGTTTGGAAAGTGTAAAATAATAATCACTTAAATTACCATCCATTTCAGAATAGATGGCAGTGAGATTGGCAATGATGAGATCCCCTGAAAAATAAACACCTGTCGAAGGATCCACAGGTGTGATATGATATAAATTATGACCTGGTGTATGCAGAAACCTTAAAAGTCTTCCACCAAACTCTAAACTGTCATTGTGATCAATTTTTACATCAATTCGCAAAACTGGGTCTCCTTTTTTGGTTTCCCCGAATTTACTAAAAAATTGACGCCAACCTTTTCTAGATTCTTCCAAAATTCGATCGAGTTCTTCTTTATCCCCGAATGCTTTATGAAAAAGATCTTCTGTCGCTTCTTCAAAAAGTAACATTGATTCTAAATAATTTCCCACCCCGTCGGCCATAGCACGATACCCGTAGTAAGTTATATTTTTCGCATAAGACTTAAGCACTAAAGAAGAGGATATATGATCCAGATGATTGTGTGTATAAATAATATGACGGATGTCATTCAAAGAAAATCCCTTTGATTTCAAAGAGGCTTGTAACATTGGAATAGATTCGATATAACCAGAGTCAATTAAGGTTAAACCATCATTTCCGTGATAAAGATAGATATTATTAGGCGCGTAAAACGGCTGGGGAAGAACAATTTTAAAGACACCATCCCCGATGTCTTCCATGTCCGGAATTCTTTTGGGGATGGTAACTTTCATTGTTTCACCTTATGGTTGTTTTTTGATGATCAATCTTCTTTCGATTTCGAAGATTTTCTCTGGGATTTTTTCTTTTCCTAGTTTCTTTTTATCATTTTCTTTAAGGAAAAGATCAGCACCAAATTTATCCAATGCATCATTTGCTTTGATGTTTTTTAAACCAATGAATTGGATTTGAACTTCACCTGCTGGAATTCCATATTCAGTTCCTTTGTCTTCAGTGGTCAAAATTCTAGAAATACAAGTCACTGTGTCACCAGAAAAAGCAGGTTGTGTGTGGTATCCTTCGGTGAATCCAAGTTCCCAAATTGCGTTTTCAGAAATATCACGTGATGCCATACCAGCTAACCAACCAAATACGAGTCCACCGTAAACCACTGGTTCTCCACCCATAGGGCCAGAGATTCCTGCAGAATACAATTTATCATAATGAAGTGGGTGAGTATTTCCTACTCGGAATGTCCACTGGTAGTGTTCGTCAGTGATGGTTCTTCCATTTTGATGAACATAAATTTGACCTGGTTTAAAGTTTTCAAAATAAGTATGTCCCCAAGTAACATCCTTCATCTCTGTTGGGAATTTGAGATTTGGCAGTTTGAGTGCTGGAGTTTTTGATTCCGGAAAGTAAGCCGAAGCATCACCTGGTTTTGGATTGCCTTTTGGTTTTCCATTGGACCTGTAGATCATGATTTTACGTTCGTATTGTAAAACCACTTCATTCTTTTGGTTAAGACAAAGTGTTCTTACATGAACGATTCCTGGTTTGTCTGGACCTTTGTCATCGACTGCTAAAATTTTAGTTCGGGAAGAAAGAGTATCTCCTGGATAAACTGGTAATAAAAATTGCGCGTTATAATAACCGAGGTTTGCAAGCGCCTTCTCACTGTTATTCTGAACACCAATCGAAAGTGCTAAGTTAAACACCATCAGAGGATGAACGAGTAAATCTGCAAATCCGTGAGCTTTTGCATATTCTGCAGAAAGGTAAAGTGGGTTTGCATCCATAAACACAGTGGCAAATTCTTGGGCAAAACTTCTGTCCACAGTGAATTGGCGAGGGTGAACATAAATATCACCTACATTGAATTCTTCGAGGTATCGTCCATAAATGTTCTTTTTGACATCAGAGAGAGAAGCAGGTGTGTTGGGAGCTAACTCACCAAAGGGGGACATAGGTTTTTCGGCCATGGGAATTCCTTTTTCGAATGGGATAGGACTAATTTTCCAAGAGAGGTCCTACCGAAAACGATTTTTCAGACTCATCCGGTCGCTCGTTTGGCGTATTCCTCCTTCCAGGCACTATGCCAATGGTACCATTCTTCACGCACAGCACGGTAACGAACCAAATCACTACGAACTTCTAACATAAGTGATTCTAATTCTTCCACTCGGCGGAAAAGTCGTAAGGTCAATGCCTCCCACTCTTCTTTGTTTTGGTCCATCCTTGGTTCCATAAATTTTATATCGGCCGTTCTTTTCTGTAAAATGTTGCTTTTTTAGTCTCCTTCCCATTCGATTCATGGATCATGAGCTTTGTTTTTCCTTCCGCAGATTCCGTTCCAGAAAAATACAGGATCCAACCGATCCACCAAAAAGAATACCTCCTAAATGGAGAAATTCGAATTTGGGAAGGGGAATCACAAATTGTCAAATCTCCCATCTTTCTGAACCAAAATGGAAAATCAGAACCAGTGATTTTAGGATCCTATCCTAATTTTGATGAAAAACAAAGTTTGTTGGCACTAGAGGCAGCAGTCAATGCATACAACCACGGAACAGGTGTTTGGCCCATTGCTACCTCTAAAGAAAGAATTGATGCAGTTCGAAAATTCATTACCCTAATGAAAGGCAAAAGAGACCAAATCATCCTACTCCTTATGTGGGAAATAGGTAAAACAGAAAAGGATGCTACAAAAGAATTCGAAAGAACCATCGAATATCTAGAAGACACTATCGAATCATTACAAGAGCTTGAAACAACTTCCAGCAATTATATCAAAGAAGGCGGACTCATTGCACAAATCAAACGATCACCTTATGGGGTGGTTCTTTGTATGGGTCCGTTCAATTACCCCTTAAACGAAACATTCTGTACTCTCATCCCTGCCATACTAATGGGAAACACCGTTGTCTTCAAACCTGCAAAGTATGGAGTCTTATTATTACAACCTCTCCTAGAATGTTTTAAGGAAGCCTTTCCACCTGGAGTCATTAACACAGTCTATGGTGATGGTGCCAAAGTGATTTCTCCCATTATGGAGTCAGGGAAAATTGACGTTTTTGCTTTTATTGGTTCGAGTTCTACCGCAAACCTCATCACAAAAAAACATCCCAAACTCAATCGCCTAAGATCTGTTCTAGGACTTAACGCGAAAAACCCAGCGATTGTTTTACCTGATACCGATTTAAAATCAATGGTACCAGAAATTTTATCGGGATCTCTTGCTTATAATGGACAGAGATGTACAGCACTTAAGATTCTTTTTGTTCACAAAGATATTTTAGATGAGTTTACTAAACTTTATTTAGAAGAACTAACAAAGTGGAAAGCTGGGATGCCTTGGGAAACGGAAGTCAATTTTACTCCACTCCCTGAAGAAGGAAAAACCAAATGGTTAAAAGAACTTTTAGATGATGCTCTGACAAAAGGTGCAAAAATTTTGAATCCTGGTGGTGGAGAAATCAATGAGTCCTTTATGTTTCCAGCAGTCCTTTCCCCCATTCCACCAAACGCACGTTTGTATCAAGAAGAACAATTTGGGCCACTGGTGCCGATTGTTCCCTTTTCCTCCGTGGAAGAACCATTAAACTATATTTATGCATCCAATATGGGCCAACAGGCCAGTATCTTCGGAAAAGATCCAAAAACCATAGGCAAACTCATCGATATTCTTGTGAACCAAGTGGCAAGGGTCAATTGGAATGCGCAGTGCCAAAGGGGACCAGATTCCTTTCCTTTTTCTGGACGTAAAGATTCTGCTGACGGAACACTTTCCGTTTCCGATGCCCTTCGCGTATTTTCCATTCGTACTGTTGTGAGTTTCAAAGACAACGAGATGGGACGTAATCTTCTAGGAGATGTACTGAAAGAAAGGTCGTCGAATTACCTAAGCCAAGAATTTCACTTGTAACACTCTTTTCTTTTCCGATACTTGAGAAAGGTAAATCCCTAAATTGTTTTAGAGGATAAGGGAGGGTAACAACTTGCGTCGGAATTGGTTCGTTTCTTTCCTTTTTCTTGTTTGGTTTCTTTCCTGTAACCAGGTGAACCCAAGAGACGAACTTTTGTTTACGCTTATGAGTGGTTTAAATCCTGTCATCACGAGTACGACAGTTTCCGTTGCCTCTTCTGCCAAAATCAATGTTTCCAGTACAAGTGTTTTATTGAAATATGGAACCCCACAAAACTTTGGAATTTCTCTTGTCAGAGAACCCACTGCGAATGTAAACATTTCTCTGAGTTTTACTTCCTCCAAATTACAAGTAAACTCATCAAACTCCCCACTAACAAATGTTTTAACTTTTAATTCGAGCGATTATAATGTTACCAAAACTGTTAGTTTATCATCAGCAACTCAAATTTTAGATTCCTCTACCTTGACAATCACGGCGACGAGTGCCGACCCTTTTTACAATACCAGTGGTGCTGTCTCCATTAGTCACATTTATATGGCATATACAGGAAATTCATTTGTCTTTCAGCAAGGTGTGCCGATACCTACACTCACTCCAGACATCCAATTTTCATTTACTTCTTGTTCGGTGACTCCTTCACTCCCTTCTGGGCTCAGTTTGAATACAAGCACTTGTGTCATATCGGGAACGCCAACAGGCGGTATACAACCCGCAACTACTTACGCCGTGACAGCGACAAACGGAACCAATTTTATAAATCAAAATGTTTCTATTCAAATAGAACCAAACGTATATAAAGTATTTGTTACTGCAGCTACATACGATGGTAACTTATCAGGAATCGCTGGTGCTGATGCTAAATGCAATGCAGATGCAAACAAACCATCAACTGGAACTTATAAGGCAATGCTTACGGCTGGAACTATTCGAAGGGCCTGTTCTACGGATAATTGTGGTGGCAGCGGGGCAAACGATAGCGAAAATATCCTTTGGGTTTTTCAATCAGGACGGATTTACATTCGCGCAAATGACTCGGCGAGTTTACTGAGTCCCAGTGCCGCCGGAATTTTACCAGCAGATGGCTCAGGCAATTTCACAACCAATCCTTATTACCTGAACCATTCTTTTGATTCAGGAAGCACCATGAAGGAATATTGGACAGGCTTTGCACAAACAAACTATTGGCAAAACAGTTTCAATTGTAATGACTGGACTGATGGAACCACAACATCACCCGCAAGTAATGGTGGAAGGGTAGGTGCATCCAATAGCACTAACTATTCGGCCCTTCGAAATGGTGGTGGGAGAAGTTGCTCTGCCACCTACTACCTTCTTTGTGTAGAACAATAAAAATTCTAATTCAATATTCAATATTCAATATTCAATATTCAATAGCCCTTACTTTCAATGACAATTTCGCTGAAGGCAATATCATTCATTTAGTAAAAAAAATAAATCCAATTTCTAAATTTTGCCGGTTACCTAACACAGCGAATCACCTTCTTCATAGAATAGATTGATCCAGTGGTTTACTTTTTATGGTCGATTTCGAATCCAATTGGCACACCAATTCGAGCGGCTTTCAAATCGAGTGACTTACCCTTTTCACGACCGTGACTGATCGATTTACATGACAATGCCCCTCACTTTCTCAATCCATCCGCTTTTCAATTCAGCGGACTTCCTATCATCACAGTTGCCTTTTTCACTGACTTTCTAAATCCATTTGCTCGTGAAAGTGACTGACTTTCCAATTACATTCACTTTCAATCGAAACTCGCTTTCCTTTGACACGCAGTCGACTTCGAACCCCACTGGAAAAGGTAACTCACTTACTTTTTTCACTCGCTTTCCAAAGAAACTGAGTTACAATCTTTCTCCGTGATCCAAATCCTTATCAACTCCCTAGCCGGAAAAACAGTTTCGCTTACCCAAAAAACAACCGATTCCCTGCTGAAAGGGGTACAATTCCTGGTCAAAGGAAGCCTAACGAGCGCAGGTGGAGGATTGGATTTACTCTCCAATGCATTTTTTTACAAACCAGAATGGAGAGAAGCCTTACAGAAAGCAGGAGTACAGGTCAAAGAAACTGGTCACAAATCAAATGAAAACTTACAAAAGACGATAGAACAAACGAACCAGGCTTTTGAAAAAGCACTCTTCAAAGTAGAACTAACCGCAAAACACAGTGATGATATGGTATTTGATAATCGTATGGTATCAAGTGTCCTGGGAAGTTCTCACAATCAAAAATTCAAACTCACAAAGATTGATATGAGTTTTAGAACGATTGGAAAAGATATTACGGCAAAAGAAACCATTGCAGAATTTAAAGAATCCAAAAAAACAAAATCCGTTCTTTTCCTTCCTGGATTATTTACAGATGAGACCGTTTGGCAGGAACAAACTGTCGAGTATAAGGAAAGAAAAATTACCTCTCCTGGGCTTGCCACAGAATTACAAGAAAAAGGATACTATCCATTTTATTTGAGATACAACCACGGTCTTCCCATCCATGAAAATGGAAAAAAACTAATGCATCTCTTAGATATTTTTTTTAATGAAGACCAAAACATAAAACCAGACATCATTTGTTATAGTTTAGGTTGTTTAATCTTTCGCTCTTGTTTATATCATGCAAAATTAGAGAACAAAGAATGGGTTCCTCGATTTGGGAAAATCATACTGATCGCAGCACCAAACAAAGGTTCGTATTTAGAAAAAATAGGTTTTTGGCTTGGATTTTTGTTTGAAAAAAGTCCCAACGTAGCACTCAAAATTATCGGAATGATAGGCAACCTTCGCAGTGATGCCATCAAAGACTTATCCTTCGGACTCATACGCAAAGAAGAAAAAGGGTGGATGGAAACCATCTCTGGTTACTTCGGCGAAACCTATTTTGGTGAATTGGACGAGATGGATGTTTACCAAGCTTATGCACTTATGGAAGGAGTAGAAAACCCGTTACAAAACTTTCTTGGGGATGGGTTTGTAGAGAAAAAAAGTCTTACCTACTTAACAGATAAGGTATTCACCAGAAAATCAAACCCCGCCTTACGAACACTTGAGCTAAACAAACAAAATCATTTTTCTATCATTAGCGCAAGGCCCTTAATCCATTGGGTAAAGGAAGTTTTTGGTGTGGCACCGAAGATTTGATTTTAAGATGTTAGAATGCTAATGATTCCAAATGCAATTTGACCGATTCGGCAAGAGCATTCAAATCATATCCTCCTTCTAAAAAGGAAATCATTCTACCATTGGCGTATGTATTAGCTATTTTTAGTGTTTCCTGAGTAAGGATTTCAAATGAGGACGTAGACAAATTCATTCCACCAAGTGGATCGTTTTTATGAGCATCAAAACCAGCGGAAACCAAAACAAATTCCGGTTGGAATTTTTCCATTTCTCTTTGGATAGAAGGAAAACTAGATAAATATTCGAATTCCCCTGCCCCACGAGCCAAAGGTAGATTCAGAGTGGTCCCAAGCCCTTTCCTTATACCTCGTTCGGACATAGCTCCTGTTCCCGGATAAAACGGATACTGATGAAGCGAAATAAAATAAACAGTATCATCTTCGTAAAACTGGTGTTGTGTGCCATTTCCATGATGGACATCCCAGTCTAAAATCAAAATGCGTTTGATCCCTTTGGATTGTAGATATTTTGCAGTGATGGCAATATTATTAAAAATACAAAATCCCATTGCATGATCTGCTTCCGCATGATGGCCAGGTGGACGAACCAGTGCCATTCCATTTTTTAAGTTTCCCAGAAGGACTTCATCCGCTAAATAAAGTCCAGCACCAACGGCAAGACTTGCCGCCGTAAAAGAATGCGAAGAAAAAACGGTATCTCCATCCAAATACCCTGATCCTTTTTCCTGGCAAGTCTTTCCCACCAAACGAACGTAACTTGGATCATGTATGGAAGAAATTATAGAAAGTGGCGCCTCTATAAAATCTTTTTTCCAAAGAAAATAATTGGAAGGTAAGTCAGAAAGCTTGTCTAAGATGGATTCTAATCTTCCGTGTGTTTCTGGATGCCCTGAACCTGTATTGTGTTTTAGAAATTCCTCATGAAAAGTAATTCCAGTTTTTAATGATTCCATCGGCACTCGAGTTGTCATTTACTGAAATAACATAAACCGTTCGATAAATACAATCATCTCCACAATCTCTAGGATGATACGATCGATTTGTTTAGTAATTTGAACTTTTTCCTCCGAGGAAATAACTTTGTCCATTCCCGCATTCCCATAAATTGCATAGAAGGTCTTGATATCTGTAGAAAAGGATGAATTAAACCATTCTTTGAAGGTCCGTTGTTTCATTTTGTATTCTGGTTTGATCGATCCAGTCAGTTCCCAAACAGAACCTTCGGTAAACCGCAATCTGATTTCAAATAAACCTCGGTCCTTTCGAATATAGGTTTCTTCGTCAATTGGTGAAAAATCAATCTTACGCAACATAACAAGTACTAGTAAAATACTTTCTAAAAATTCAATGAGGTTTTTCTTTTCGGATCCGCTAATTTTGGAATCGTCACCAAGATGTTGTAAATAGGATTCCCCCATTCCTTGGAAAAGACGTGAAACTTCCACCATTCGGTCTTTAAAACTCTTTGGATCCGATAATTCTTCAGGAAACCTTCCGTAAGATTTTAAATTGAAGTCGTTGGAAATTTCTAACATGCCCAAATTTTCTTAAAGCCAGTCATTTTCGTCAATCGATTCGATTTGAATTTTCAGAACCAACCCAAATTCTTGTCATTACTACCATGAAACAGGCAACTTTTTTCCTCCTACTTTTTGTCTTATTATCCTGCCAGTCAGCATCCAAAACGGAAAGACGGCAAAATGCAGATTCCTCAGGGATCACTCCTGATTTTATTGAAGGTCTCTATATTAATACCAAAACCATCCGCGATAAAAAAAGATGGAGTCTATTATTCCAAGGGATGAAAGAAGCAGGGATGAATACTGCTGTTGTGGATATGCAACCTTTTCCTCCCACGCCGGAGCAAGTAGCAGAAGCCAAAGCTCTCGGCTTTTATATGGTGGCAAGGGTGGTTAATTTTGAAGGTGGGCTTACAGAAAAAACACCTAACACTAATCTAATGGCATCCATACAAAAATCAATTCGAAAAGCCTGTGAATTAGGTTTTCCAGAAATCCAATTGGATTATATACGATATGCAGATGGTGGCACTAACTTTAGTATGAGTTATGAAAAACGTTATGAGTCCATTCTCGGAATCATCAAAGATCATAAAGAAAAAACCAAAGACAGTTGTTCCAAGGACACACGTTGGACAGCTGATGTATTTGGAAGAGTTCCTTTTATTGAAAACGATGTGATTGGCCAAAAAGTTGAACCGTTTAGTGAAGAATTGAACGGGCTATATCCAATGTTATATCCATCTCATTTTTATGGATTAACCAAAAGAGTGGCAGACCCTTATGGAACCATTAAAGACGGTCTTGATCTCACTGTCAAACGTGCAAAACAAGGAACCAAAGCGATTGCTTGGGTACAGGGATTTAATATGATGGTGGGTCCAAGTAAATTAACTTACACAGACTATATCAAAGTACAAATGCAAGGTGCTAAAGATTCTTTAGGACATGGATTTATTGTTTGGAACGCAGGAAACGAGTATTTCGAAACCATGAAAGCCTATGAAAAATATAAGTCGGAACCGTCTCCGAGTAACCAGGAGATTACCAAAAACTAAAATTACGCTTAGGTGATTGGTGGAAAGAAAAGCGGGAATTTACTTTCCCGCTTCTTCAATATTTTTACGCCTGATATATGCATCCGCTTCTTCTTCCGAACCCAAGGCCTGAATCCGTAATTCTTTTAGTTTCTTTTCTTTTTCGCTAGCAGAAAGATTCGGATTCTCTTTTAAAAATTCTTTTTCTTTAGATTCATACTTTGCAATCGATTCATGAAATTTTGTTTCTTTGACTCTCTCCTCAGACAAACTCGCAGCACGTTCTTTTCCAAAATATTTGGTTTCAATCTTATTAAGATATTTTTCTCTTTCTTTAGGATCGGTAATGGCACTAAGCTCTTTATCACGAAGACTCATTTCCAATTGGTAATGATCATATTTATCTTCTCGAGAAACTAAAGCATCGTAATAAGCACCATATGTTTTTCTTTTTAGTTCCTCGTATTGTTTTACACGTTGGTCTGCAGGTAAATTGGCTGATTGTTTGATAAAGTTTTGTGTTCCTTCCAAAAATGAAACTTGCGATTCTTCCATTCCAAACACTAAGTCTGCTTTATCTCCAAGAACATCTCTTCTTTTTGCTTTGATCTTTTCATACAGTTCCACAAAAGGTAAATCCGTTGGCTGTTCCCATCTTCGGTATTCATCTTCATATCGAAAGTAGGAAGTAAAAAGGTCTTTTACTTTTTCTTTATCAGGTGATTCATATTCCGAATCAAGATAGGCGAGGATGGTTGCATTGCACTGGTCAGGTGTATATTCTGCCTTACATTTACGACGCAAAGCCCAAACTTCCCAGACAAAGTTGACCTTTCCAGTTCTCAAATCTTCTAATAACTCTAAATAAGGTTTGGTTCTATCTTCTCTAAATGGAGAAATTGCCTCGTCCCAAAATCCCTCCCCCGTTCCGAGAGGTGAAATTCGATCCTTAGCCATTTGTTCTTCAGGAGTTAAGGACTGGTTCAAATGATTAACAACTGTATCTTTTTTTAAAAAATAAAGTAAACCCAAGAAAAATATAAGAAATATAACTACTATAATGATAATTTTTTTAAAATCCATTCTGATTGTATAAAAACCTAATTTGGAACTTATGTTTAGAAGATAATTAGAAATAAAAAAGCCGGACTTGGCATCCGGCTTTGAATGTTTGGTTTTTATTATAAACCAGCTTTTGCGTTCTTTGCGATGTTTAAGTACCAACCTTGCACATCAAAATAGTTTTGTCCGCTCCAAGCCAAGTTTGTTGCTTGTAAGTGGTCAATTCCTGTTGCAAACCAATAAGAAGAAGGTGTTCCTTTCCAAGCACCCCATTTTTGGGAGTTCAATGGAACCACACCATCGTTACCACCACCTAAACCATAGTATAGACCACCGGCCCAAGTAATTGGATGAGTGAGTGCCATAATTGGGTGTTGGATGAGGTCAGCCCAAGCCATTTCACTACCATAGGAATAGTATTTAATTCCAGATTTGTTTGGGGAATTTGTGTTAAATGTTTTCACATAACTTACAGTTAACGATTTTCCCATAGCAATTACATCTTGTGGGCGACCATCGCGATAAACTAATTTTGCGAGTAAACTAAGTGCTGAATTGGCAAATGGTTGTAACCAACCAGGAATGGCGGCAAGAACGATATCTGCCATTGGTGCTCCTTGGTGAAGGGAGTTGATGGTAGTTACAGTTTGTGTCTTTCCAGAAAACCCTAAATTGGATACCATATAACGAATGACAAGTCCCCCTTGGCTATGACCCATCAAATGGACCTTAGAACAACCGTTTGCTGTCATCCAAGTGGAAACTGCTGATTGGATTTGGCTTGCACGAGTGGGAATGGAATTAGTAGCAGAACTTCCCGGAGTAGTTACTTTTGCACCTTGGCTACGAAGATAACCGTCAAGGCCTCCCCAATACTTTACAAGTCCACCAGCAAGCCCTTGGGTATCATCAAATCCGAGGATTCCATGAACTAGTGCAATGCACTGACCATCAAGAGGACCGGCAAACAGACCGGAGGTGGGAACGGAGAGGAGGGTCGCTAAAACCCCAATCAAGATTTTCTTTTTCATATTTCACCTGAACTTTCTTTGTTTTTACAATATAAATGCACAGGATTGACATCAGTCAATAACTTATGGCAAATTTAGGTCAAATGTTTCGAAACGATGTTCATAACTAACGCCGTAAGTTCGGGAATTGTGAGCCAGGATTTGCCATTCGAAGGAGAGATTGTTTGATTTTTAAAGAGGCCGATTCGTTTGAAGGATTAGAAACCTAACTCTTGTAAGTGTTTGACTGGAGTGAGTTCCAAAGAAGGAAAAAGCCCATCCACTTCTTTAAAATTTCCCTGTGGGATGTAGACCTTGGAAATACCGATACCTGCTAGTTCTTTGAGTCGTAGGTTGATCTGTCCCACACTCCTCACCTCGCCAGAAAGTCCCACTTCCCCAAGAAATCCCATTTCTCTGGAAACCGGTTTGTCTTTAAATGAAGAAGAAATGGAAGCAACAATGGCTAAGTCAAGACTTGGTTCATCAATACTAAGTCCACCAGCAAGATTGCTAAAGATATCAGATTCGGATAAAGGAAATCCTAAATATTTTTCAATGACAGCAGATAGTAAAATCACACGACGATTGTCTAGACCTTCTGCCATTCGCCTTGCTTGGCCATAAGAAGATTTGGTCACTAATGCTTGTACTTCGACGCTAATTGCCCGAGAACCTTCCATAACAGAAGATAAAACACTGCCTGACCTTTCTTCTGACTCGGGGGAAATGAACAAACGATGACGGTCGAGTACTTGTTTGAGTCCACCCGATACCATTTCAAAAATGGCAGTATCCCCTACCGCACCAAATCTGTTTTTGACAGCACGAAGGATACGGTAATAGTTAAACCGGTCCCCTTCAAAATACAAAACTGTATCTACCAAATGTTCTAAAACTTTGGGGCCTGCAATTTGACCTTCTTTGGTAATATGACCAATGAGAAAAATTGGAACTGAAGTACGTTTGGCGGTTTCTAAAAAGATTTGTGAAGACTCTCTCAGTTGAGTGATGGTTCCTGCTTGGTTCACTAAACTTTCTTTGAGAATGGTTTGAATGGAATCAATAAAAACTACTTTAGGATGTAAATCCGAAATCATTTGTGAAATATTTTCTGCATATACTTCAGATGATAACAGAATATTTTCCGAGGTGACTCCCATTCGTTTGGCGCGTAAACCAATTTGCGAAGCGGACTCTTCACCAGAAATATACAAAACCTTCCCATCCGCTGCAATGTTTTTGGCTATTTCTAAAACGAGAGTGGATTTTCCCACTCCTGGTTCTCCTCCAACTAACACCAAACTACCAGGGACAATCCCACCACCAAGAACCAAATCCAATTCGCTAAAACCAGAAGAAGTGCGAACATGGGCATCACTCACCACAGAGCCTATGGATTTAGGATCGGTGTATTTTCTATCTTTTGGTTTTTGAGAAACGGGAGAATCAAATCTCCCGGAAGAAGTATTTGTGACTTCTTCGATTTGGTTCCATTCCCCACAAGAAGGACATTTTCCAGCCCAACGAACAAAACTATCCCCGCAGGACTTACATTGGTATTGGGGAAGTTGTTTTTTTGCCATCAGTGTTCGAAAAGATTAGGTACTTCCAAAAGATCCAGTTCCACTTGGGTTTCCAAAAAGGCAAAACAACGTTCCGCTAAGGCAAACCTATTTTCCCTGATCATCATCTCAGTAAGGATGGATTCAAGTGCAATTAAAAACCGAACATCAGTGGATGCATAATCGACTTGGTCTTTGGTGAGGATTTTTTTCCCCCAATCAGAACTTTGATTTTTTTTATCAATGTTTTCTTCAAAAAATTCACGGATTAGTTCTTTTAACCCATGTTTGTCGGTATAAGTTCGAGCAAGTTTACTTCCGATTTTGGTGCAAAAAACATTTTGAACTTTGATTCCTAGTCTTGCCCTAAGGAAGGTCATATCCATTCTTGCAAAATGAAAGATCTTTGTAATATCTTTGGATTCAAATAATTTTTGGATATGCGGAGCTTCGGTTTGCCCAGGAAGAATTTGAACGAGTGCGACTTTATTTTTGGAATCGGAAATTTGTACGACACAAAGTCTATCCCGTCTGGGATTGAGCCCCATCATTTCACAATCCACAGCCAACCTGTCATCCTTTTTGAAGGCGTCAAAGAAATCTTCGTTCAGATCTCCCTGGAGGACGACTGGTTTTATAGTTGAACGTTTTTGGGTCATAATGGCTTACTATGGAAACCACCCTATCAAAATCATCAAATAGATTTTTCCAAGATGAAAATTCAATACAGAGTTCATAATTCCGTCACCATTTCGAACTTCCTTCCTGTTAAGGCAGGGGTTTACCAATCCGAATGTAAAAAATTCGAACTTCTACTTACTTCGACAACAGACACTAAAACAGGCACTGTATTCAGTCCTAAGCTCATTTGGCGAGAGTCCACAAGACCCGAAGTAGGATTTTCAGTAGATTATTTAGAATTAAATTTATCGATCCTACCGGAAGGAGGAGGTTATTCCTTATTCCAACACGGATACCAATCCTGGTCTATCTCAAGAAAGGTCGAAAATACATCGACTGACAGGCCACCTTTTTTATCTTTTTTGCAATATTCACAAGAGAATATTTATTCAAAACATGAATCAAAAGTCGGGAAGTTCATTTCGGAATATCTCACTCTTATTTTTAATAAAGATACTGGAAATGGTATTTTGTATGCTCCTATCGAACAAGGAGAGTTCGGAACCAAATTTGAAGTGGTTTTTGGAGAATCAGCCAATATAACCTCCGTTAAAGTTATCTATGATATTCATTGTTTACCGGATCTTCGTCCCAATGCAAAACTGAGTATTGCAAAAATTAAAGTTTTACCTTTTAAAGGGAACCCGGAAGGAAAACTTGCTAAGTATTTTGAAGAATTAGGGAATAAAGAAGGTCCAGGAAATTTACCAAAAAAGGTTCCCACTGGCTGGTGTTCTTGGTATTATTATTATACAAAGATTGATCAAAAAACAATTTTAGACAACCTAGCAAAGGTTAGAGAGCTAAACCTACCATTTGAATTTTTCCAGATCGATGATGGATACCAAAGAGAAATTGGGGACTGGCTTGTACCGAATGAAAAGTTTCCCGGAGGGATGCGAATCCTGGCAGATGAAATCAAACGTGTGGGATTAAAACCAGGAATCTGGCTTGCCCCATTTTTAGTCCGAAAAAAATCAGAATTCTTTCGTAAGTATCCAGAGGCCATCCTAAAAGACCAAAATGGAAAACCGGTTCCTGCCATTTACCAACCACTTTGGGGAAGAGGTTATACCTATGCACTGGACATCACACACCCGACTGCACTAACCTATATAGAAAAAGTTTTTACTACCCTTGTCAAAGAATGGGGATATCCGTATTTAAAATTGGATTTCCTTTATGCAGGTCTACTTCCAGGCGATGTATATAACAAAAGTTTGTCGCCTCAAGCACGATATAGGAACGCCTTAGAACTCATTCGAAAAGTCGTTGGAAAAAACACATTTTTGCTTGGATGTGGAGCTCCCATGTTACCATCGGTGGGAATTTTTGATGGGATGCGTATCTCTTGTGATGTAGCACCATTTTGGTATCCCGAAAAACTTCGTGTATTTCTAAAAGATAGGGATGCACTTTGCACAAGAACTGCCCTCATCAACGATATCACACGTTCCTCAATGCATAGACATCTTTGGTTGAATGATCCGGATTGTTTGTTAGTTCGTAAAAAAAGAAACAAAATGAACGAGGCTCAAACAAAACTTATGGCTTCCGTCATGGCAGTGTCAGGTGGGATGTTACTTGTTTCTGATGACCTTACGAAACTGGAAATGGACAGATTGGATCTTTTGAAAAAAGCCTTCCAATTGAATCGGGAATGCCAAGCTTATACCCCTGTTCCAATTGGAATTTTTGAGGAAGAATTCCCTACGGCAATGTACAATCCTGCTGGTTATCTTGGAATTTGGAATCCTTCCGAAGAAGAACAAACTGTGCGTTTTGCAATCCCACAAGGTTTAAAAACAAAAGCCCCATTTTTAGATTTTTGGACAGGAACAATGGTGGATCTTCGAATCGTGGAAGGTCATTTTGAAACCACTCTTCCGGCGTTTGGTTCCGTTGTTGTGGCAGTTTGAATGAGAAAATTAATTGACGGTTTCTAATTTGGACTTAGAATCTTTGCAATTCGTCGTAAGAGGTTTTTTATGCGTTTGATCAAACATTTAAGTCTAGTATCCGTAATGGCGGTACTAATATCATTTAACAACTGTTCTTTTATGGATTCCGCTTCTGCCAGCTTAAGTCGCTTTGGTATTTCTATATCGGATTCAACATCTGCCCTTGTAAAATCAGTGTCAAAAAGTATTTCGTCAATCTCGGATAGCGGTGATGAAAAAGCCATGAATGAATATAAAGAAGATGTAATTGCAAGTGTTGCCTTACAAATTCGTTACGAAAATCAAAAACAAGAATTGGAAAACCAACTTTCTTTGATAGCAAAATCACACGGTGTTGTCGCTTGGAGATCAAACAGTGCCACTTATATCGCCATTGGCCAAGGTTTGAAACAAGCAAATCTCTCTCCTTCTGAAATGAAAGCAGTGGCCACTGATGTTGCAAAACAAAATGCTACCGTTGCAAAACTAATACTAAACGGGTACAGTCTATAATTCGGATCGTCTTTGGGCGGCATTACACCGCCCATTTCCTATTATTACTCATTCACTTTTTCATTTTTTTTCCCCAACATCTAAATGCGAACCCAAACCCCTATGGGTTTTTATATATCGATTCAAATTCAGGACAATCCAGTGGTGGTCATTCAGCACTTCGATTCGGTGATCGTGTCTATCACTTACAATATTCCTTTGATGATAAAATCTTTCATATCGTCAGAGAATCTTGGGAAGATTTTCGTTTTCAATATGGAGTAGTCCAAAACCGTAATATCGAATTTTACGAGTGGGAACTTTCAGAAAGGGCAAAACAATTATTACGCCAAAAATGGAACGAACTCTATTTGATCCAAGAAACTCATATTCAAAATCAAAAAAATTTGGAAGAGGAATGGATCATTGCAGAAAATAGAAATAAAAATGACCTAACATCATTACCCATGAGTGGATTTGGGTATTTCACAAATATTTCTGATCCAAATTCCCCCATTCAAAAATTGTTTTCCTTTTCGCAAAAAGAAAAAGAGGTTTTGAGAAATTCGATTCTTTCTTCGCAAGAATTTAAGAAAAGATACCAACTAACAAAAGTAGACAATTCTTTACCAAATACGGATTCACCTTATCGCCTTATCCATTCGATTCAAACCAAAAGAAACCAAATTATTGCAGCCGAAAAAAAAAGTTTTATCCGTAACTTTCTTTTAAATCCAGTTCTTATTTATGAGGACTCGTTTATGTCATTGAATGGACCAGAATTTCAGCTAAATGAAGAAGAAATAAAAATTTGGAAAAGGCACTTGGTTCGGTTAGTGCAAGATTTACGATTTTGTTTAACCAACAATGAGTGTAACGATTGGGAAGAAATGACATTTCTTTTGCGAATTCTCTATATTCAGAAATCGATAGAAAGTAAAACGGTAGTCTTCCCTAAAAAACAATTAAATGGATTCCAATATCTACCCATCGTCCCATTACCAGACTCGGTAATGAGCGTAAAACAAAAAGAATATGCAGAGTTATTTAGGCAGCAAAAGAAAAAGTTCGTATCCGATTATGGACCTACCCATTTTTATAACTGGGAATCTTTTTTGGTTCGTTATCAAAGTTTTTTAGAATCGGGTGTGGCTCCAGATGGGGTTGAATTCAATTTAGTAGGATATAATCCTTATGAAAAATTCTTAAATGAATTTGAGAAATCAGATGAAACCGAAACCGAATCTAAAATACAACAAACGAATTATGAAACTTATACGGAGAAAATCCAAGACCTATATTCATATCACCTAACTCACCAAAATTGCACGACAGAACTATTTCGTTATTTGAATGAAATGTTTCCCGGTGGCAAAATCGGAAATGAAATTTTTTGGGATCCATTGTCAAGTCAGGTGATCAGTTTTAATTTTATTCCATCGGTAGCTGCCTGGAAATTAGAGACCAATTCAGGAACAAAACAAAAGAAAAGATATTTATCCTACCGAAATTTAAAGAGAATGAAAATAGAAGGATTTACCGAAAAACATTTTAAAGAAAAGTTTGTTCCTAGTTCTAAAATCTATAAAACAAATCCCATAGACCATCCATTTTTATTTTTTACAGAAGAAACAGTTTGGAACAGGCCTATCTTGGGACTGGCGAATACAGTATTTGGAATTGGATATACAAGTATGGGAATATTCACCTCACCCCTTGACAAAGGATATCGGTTTTCCAAAGGAACAGAGTCTGTATTTTATAGCCTTCCTGAACTTGTATTTTTTAATATCCGTAAAGGACATTTCCCATTTATCTCCGCTGAAGAAATCCCAAAAGAATATTACATAAAAGAATCCTTATGAAAACTGCTTTTTTCTATTTCCCATATCTTTTCGTATTACTAACACAATTTTTACCAACAAAACCCTGGTTTTTTCCTGCAGAAAAAACTTCCTATATAATCATTTCTCTCTTATTTATATTATTACAATTTACAATACTTTATCTAAAGTCAACTAACAGTAGCATAATCAAACATTGGGAGACCTACACTCCTTCAAATTGGATTATTGCATTTCTTTTTTTTGTTAGTTTAATTATCTTTCCCATTCGAAATATGAATTGGGGGGATGGCCTCCTTTTATTAGAAACCAATCTATTAGAAACAAAACTTTTTGGATTTCAATTTACTTTAGATGAAATTTTAGAAACGGTCTTTCATAGTCAAGTTTCCAACGTTTTCTTTAAACTCGGTTTTTCGGATGATCCAAGAATTTCATATACTTTTTTGTCTCAGGTTGCAGGGATCGGGATGATCTTTGGATTTTTATGGATGGCCAAAGAAAACTCAAAGACGAATTCGTTATCAATCCTCGTTTTACTTTCATCGGGTGGTATTTTACTAACCTTTGGATATGCTGAAAACTACACCCTCGTTACATCATTTCACTTACTTTTATATATATTTGTTTCGAGATATACAAAAAATCGCAAAGACGATGAATTATTGTTATATGGCGCCACTTCTCTTGTCGCCATTTCCATGTTATTTCATTTGGTATCTGGATATTTAGTTTTACTTCTGATCTACTTATGGTATGAATATTCCCCAAAAGAAAAAAAAATAAAACATCTATTCCTTTGTGCACTTATTGGTTTTAGCATTCTAATTCCTTGGTTTATTTATTTTCTTTTCTTTCACGACCCGATAATCGACAGAAACAGCACTCATTTAATCCATCCTCCCTTTTACCCCAAAAATAGATTAGTATCGCTCAACCATATCAAAGAAATTCTATCGGTTTTGTATTGGAATGCATCGATTGCCTCACTTTTTTTACTGCATCAAATTTTCTTTTCCCAATCTGAATGGAAAAATTTTATCAATAGGCCTGAATCAAAAGTCATTTTAGTTTCCATCTTTGCTTTTTTCCTTCACGGTTTTTTCCACAATCCACAACTGGGTTTTCCGGCCGACTGGGACCTTATGGGGTTTTATTGGTTACCCATCGTATTTTTGGCCCACCAGTTCTGGATCCAATCTAATGAAAATAAAATAGAATGGGTTCCTGCTTTTTTATTTGGAACAACGATTGTTATCATTTCGGCAATCACATTAAACAAAAATGATCCTGACAAAGAAGTTCTTTGGGATGTAACCAAAGTGACAATTCAAAGTTACGTACTTGAAAATAAGAAATACATAGATAGTTTACCAAAAGAAGATAAGAAGTTCTTTGCAAAAGGCGATTTTTTGTTTTATAAAGGCGTGATGGTCACAACGAAGTTATGCGATTTTCCAACGAAAAATGAAATCATTCGGAAAATGGAATCACATAGAAAGGATTGGAAACATGGATTTGAAAGTGGAGGTTTTAAATCTAAAGAAAAACTCGGTCATTTTTTGACCGAAGCCACAAAAACAAATATTGAATATATTAAATCTCTAGAAGTAAATAAGATATGTCATCCGACGATTTAGAAGAAGTTTGCAAATATTGGATATAGTTAGTAATCTCCGTTTTCATACTATCTATTCGATTGGCACCACTGGGAAGTTGGATGAGAGTCTGGACCAGAGGATGGGTGCTGGATGCAAGTAACCCATCTGAATATAAAAAAAGAACATCGCCTTTTTCTACTGCAATTTCATTTTCTGCAAATTCCATATCTTTTAATATTCCTAAAATTTGACCAGATTGATCATGTAAAATCAACGGCGCACGAGATTCTTTTTGAAATATTAACGGGTAGGGATGACCACCTCTTGCATAAATAATTTTTTTATTCTTATGATCCACAATGATACTAATGGCTGTCATACTATGTGTTCCGATTTCATTACAAAGTTCTCGGTTTAAACGAGAAAGTAATTCAGAAGGTGCAATCGTTGTTGTTCTAACCAATTCCCGGTGAATCGTTGTCATGAGAATGGCAATGAGCCCAGATGTAACACCGTGACCTTCGATATCCCCCATTAATATCAGAGTTCTATCACCGTCCAAAGGTAAAACTTGGAAAAAATCACCTGAAACAAAACTCACAGGTTTGATATCAGCAAATATTTTGTGATCCAATTGAGGTAAGTTCATTGTTTTAGTTTGGATTTTTGCTGCTAACCTCAGGTCACGTTTGATGGATTCATCCATCGATTCTTTGTCTTTTAGAAAATTGTAATATTCGAATGCACGTGAAATGGCAGCTTCTATAGATTTAATATGAAATGGTTTTAAAATAAAATCTGATGCTCTATGATAAAGTGAAGAAACCACGGTTTGAATGTCATGTTCCCCAGTCATCATTAGGACTTGAGTTTTGGAATCATAAGCTTTGATTTTCTGCAAAAGATCCAAACCGGATGTCTGTGGCATATTGACATCTAAGAAAACAATTGGATTTCGTTCACCTTCGAAGTATTCAAAACCTTGCAGAGGATTCGTAAAATACCGGACAAAATATCCCAAACCATTAATGATGAGTTCAAGAGTTTCACAAATTTCTGAATCATCATCTATGATGAGAATCTCAGGTTTAAAAGAATATTCGGACATCTACTAGATTATCGGCATAGATCCGGTTTAATTTGAGACTAATGTGAATTTTAGTTTTTCTTTCACTTCCTCCACTTTTCTAAAATAGGCCTCATGAAATACTTTTTTCTCCAAATAGATGTCGGTGCAGGATATCATTTCCCCATATTTCCATTCGTATGGTTCGCCACTTTCATAACGAACTCTGTTTTGATGGATTTGAGAAGATAAATTGCGTAAGTTCGTTCCGCGAAAATTTTTCACGAGAGCTCGAAAGGTTCCTTCTTTTTCCGGATCAATGAATCGAAATTTTCGTGAGAACAAAACTGCATCGTGAAAATATTCGGGAACATTGAAAGCACCAGAAGTTCCTAATTTTTTAGATAGGTCTCGAATAAAATCTGTAAATTCATTTAGTACATTCAAACCAGGATATTCTTGTCCAAAATATAATTCTTTTTTAATGTCGCCTGGTTCAAAATTAATGTTTTGAGTTAGTAGCCAATCGATGTAAATCATTGGGAACTGCTCATCATCACCCTTTAACTGAAATTGGGATACTTTTAGTCGAGTGTGAACGAGGATTTTTTTGCTCTCTGATTTAATATAAATTCGGTTATCGTAATCATTTAGAATTTCTAATTCAATGATAGAGTTATGGAAACCACGTTTCTCAACCGCTTTGATGAGACCAGCATTCACTAACATCTGTTCTACTTCATAATGGGTAAACCTATTGAATAACTTAGGTTCCATATTTAACGAAGTATTTAATTCTTTAGAAACATCTACTAAAGACAAATCATCCAAATCTAACCAATCAGACTGGTTTTTCTTTTTGTCGGTAGATGAAAAAATTCCCATTACTTTTCACCAAATGCAGTGATCGTATTGAAATGAATTTCCACTGTGTCGCGAAAATCACGTGCATATCCACCAGCTAGAGTGACAACGCAAGGCACATTTAACGACTCAGCAAATTTACGAACCATCAAATCACGTTCCTTTAAACCTTTCATGGAAACTTTCAATTCTCCAAGAGAATCATCTTCATACGGATCAGCACCTGCAACATAATAAATTATATTGGAATCAAAATCTTTTCGGATTTGATTCAACGATGTTTCTAAGGTAGATAGATATTCATCATCTTTTGTATTCGGTTCTAAATTAATATCCAAGTTAGATACTTCTTTTTTTGGATAAAGATTTCCCTGGTGCATCGAAAATGTGAAAACTTTGTCATCATATTGAAAAATATACGAATTTCCATTTCCTTGATGCAAATCCAAGTCAATGATGAGGGCATTTAAGTTAGGATTTGTTTCTTTTTGTTTTCGTATAGCAATTGCTACATCATTTAGGTAACAAAACCCTTCAGCTTTATCTGGGAAACTATGATGATAACCACCTCCCATATTAAAGGCAAATTGAAACTTTTTCGAAAGTTCTGCTGCCATCATCGTACCACCAACACCATACATAAAACTTTCCACAATACTTCGATTAAGTGGAAGTTCTGAATACATGGTTCGCGAAGTATGTTCAAAACTAAATAGATCGTCTAAGTATTCTTTGGTATGTACTAGCTCTAAATCAGCCTCTTCTGCTTTTTTAGGTAGCAAAATGTCCCAAGACGCATATACCGGATCTCTTTTGACGCGGTTGTAAAGATGTGAATATTTATGCGCTGGAAATACATGACCCGGTAATTCGAGATTGTACGAAGAATGGTAGATGAGAGCAAGTGCATTAGATGCCATTAAATTGATATTTTTGTGAAAAATGACACAAGTCAATTCAAACCGTACAATTTACTTGCAGGAAAAATCAAAAAAGATAAGAATAGAGACTATGCCGGTAGACGAAAAAATCCCAAACAAACGCACTAAAATTATCTGTACCATTGGCCCTGCATCCGCAAACCGAGAAACTATCCTAAGTTTAATTTATTCAGGAATGGATTTGGCAAGGATGAACTTCTCCCATTCCACTCATGATTACCACAAAGAAATTTTTGAATTATTGCGCGAATGTGAACAAGAATCCGGCAAATCTATTGGCATTCTTGCCGATTTACAAGGTCCCAAAATCAGAACTGGAAAATTAGGCACAGGTCCCTTAGAACTCAAAACAGGAGATCAAATCGCCATCAATAATAAATCGGACTTCCTTGGGACTAGAGAGGAAATCGGCTGCACCTATCAGTACATTCTAAACGACATAGATGTCGGACACAAATTACTCATTGATGACGGTAAACTTTCATTCGTTGTGAAATCCAAAACGAAAGAAAAAGCAATTTTAGAAACAATCATTGGAGGTACCTTAAAAGATAACAAAGGGATTAACCTTCCAGGAACACCCATTTCGGCACCTGCTCTTTCAGAAAAGGATATTGAAGACTTACAATTTGCCTTGTCACTCGGTGTGGACTATATAGCACTTTCATTTGTTAGACGAGCAAGCGACTTAGAGATGGCACGTCAGTTTATGAAAGATAGTTATGCAGGTCTTATAGCAAAAATTGAACGACCCGAAGCAATACAAAACATCGAAGAAATCATTGATAATTGCGATGGCATCATGATCGCACGCGGTGATTTGGGTGTTGAGTTAGATACACAATATGTTCCCATCATTCAAAAAGAAATGATTACAAAACTAAATCAAAAGGGTAAACCAGTCATCACTGCTACACAGATGTTAGAAACAATGATCGATAATCCACGTCCAACCAGAGCCGAAGCGAGTGACGTGGCTAATGCTGTGATGGATGGAACTGACGCGGTAATGTTATCAGGAGAAACAGCTTCTGGAAAATTTCCAATTGAAACCGTTAAAACCATGACAAGTATCATTCAAGCTGCTGAAGAATCTGAGATCTATTTATCTCACTTGAGATATATGGATCGTTCTGAATTTGAAGTGGAACGAACAGCACTTGGTAGTGCAGCGGAATCTATTTCTAGATCCATCAATGCAAAGGCCATTATTAACTTTACAAGATCAGGTTATTCATCCCTTCTTTCTTCAGAGTTTCGTCCCCTAAAACCAATATACTCGTTCACACCGTTTCTTGGTACTGCAAGGAAAATGCAATTGTATTGGGGTGTTGATGCCTATGTCATGCCTATGATGGATAAATTTCCAGACATGATAGCCTTTATGAGTAAAACACTAAAAAGTGAAGGAAAACTAAAGTCGGGAGATACTGTGGTAATCTTATCGGGTGCACCAGGATCAATAGCACAAACTGTCGACTTTATTCAAATTCATAAAATCAAATAACAATAGTTTTTCGAATACCTCGGGCTGCAATTGTTGCTGTAGTCCAGGCATTTTGAAAATTAAAACCTCCGGTTACTCCGTCCACATCAATCACTTCACCAGTAAAAAAAAGACCGGGTGTTTTTTTACTTTCCATTGTTTGGAATTGTATATCTTTTCTGGAAACCCCTCCCGCAGTCACAAATTCTTCTTTAAATACACCCTTAGCGACCATTCGAAGTTTGGTCTGTGTAAGTATTAGGCATAAATTCCTAATTTCAGATTTAGAAATATCTGAATAACGTTTGTTTGGTTGAATTTTCGATTCATTCAAAATCCACTCCCAAAACCGATTGGGTAGTTTCCACAGAGGATCTGGCACCAACTTGTCCCCAGGCGTTTTTTCTTTTTTGCTTAAATATATTTCTTCAACGTTTTGAGTTTTTTCACCACCGATCCAATTTACCGACAGATCCACTTTATAATCAGCTTCAAATAAAGTACGAGCTTCCCAAGCTGAAAGTCTCAGCGCACAAGGTCCACTGAGTCCCCAATGAGTGATCAACATAGGTCCACTCTGAGGTTTTCCTTTTGGTAAAATTTTGATTTCAGAGTTTGGGACAACTAGTCCAGTCAATTCAACAAGATCTGTATTCTCAAGAGTTAATGTAAAAAGAGAGGGAACAGGGGTTATGATTTTATGGCCTAACTTTTCTAGTATACTCCAAACTTTTCGATTTGATCCAGTTGCAATCACTACTGTACCAAAGTTTTCCTCAAAACCACCTTCCCACAACACTCTAAATCCATTTTTTTGGTTCAAATTCACGTCGGGAATTTGATTTGGATATATACCAACTAATCCTTGTTCAAAGTGAATTGGGATTTTTTTAGATTTTAATTCATCCAAAAAACAATTGATAATGGTTTCAGAACTGTCTGTAGTTGGAAACATTCTTCCATCTGCTTCTGCTTTTAAAGTGACACCTCTTTTTTGAAACCAAGTGATCGTATCACTAGGACTAAAACTTTCAAAAGCCCAACGTAATTCTTTGTTTCCCCTTGGATAACGCATCGAAAGAAGTTCCGGATCAAAAAGATTGTGAGTTACATTGCATCTTCCTCCACCAGAAATCTTCAGTTTTGAAAGAGGTTCTTTTGATTTTTCAAAGATTTGAATATCACATAATCCTTGCAATTCATCGTAAATTTGTAGGGCTGCAAAACAGCCGGAAGCACCTGCTCCAATGACGGCAATTTTTGGTTTCTTTCGCAAAGCCTACCACTCACCTATATTAGGCATAGAAACCCAAGGTTCCATAGGAGGGAGGGCTTTTCCTTTTTGAAGGAGTTCAATAGAGATTTGGTCTGGCGACCTAACAAAAGCCATACGACCATCCCTGGGAGGACGATTGATGATGATTCCCATTTTTTGAATTCGTTCGCAGGTTTCGTAAATATTTTCTACTTCATAGGCCAGGTGACCAAAATTTCTACCAGAGGAATAGGGATCAGTTTGTCCCCAATTGTAAGTAAGTTCTAACTCTGGTGCGTCAGCTTCACCAGTAGATAAAAACACAAGAGTGAATTTTCCTTCAGGATGTTCATTCCTTCTAGTGACTTTCAGTCCAAGGACCTCAACAAAAAAATAGAGAGTTTTGTCTAAATCTAAAACCCGAATCATTGTATGTAAATATTTCATCTGTTCTTACTATAAGAAAAAATACACTAAAAGCACAAGCCAAGAAATATATTTAGGAATCTCAAAACGGAACCATTCTTTTTTCCCTTCCAAGAGCCTGCCTAAAGAAACAAAGGAAAAAACCAAAAGAAAAAAAACGGAACTAATTTCCCCTAATGAGAATTGATGCATTCGTTTCAAAAAATATAAAGTTAAGATAGTTGGAACCAAAAAAGAAACCAATAGATATAGTCTGTATGGTGTATCGCCCGCCTTACTCCTGTATTGTGGCACTTTTACCTTTCTTTCAATTTCCCATCGATTATTGTTTAACCAAACTTTTGGATCTGTTACACCGCGATCTATTGTTGATTGAAGATCATCTGGCCTTACGGAAGGATAAGAAAAAAAAGAACGAATCCCTTGCCATTTGTATTTTGTTTTCCAAAAATCGCTAAATAAATCCCGGAATACATGTAGTTCCGCAGTGACTGGATCATAAGTATGCAATTGAGAAACTAAGCCATACCGCGGTTCTTTTGTTTCTTCACAAAACGTACCAAAAATTCGATCCCAAAAAATGAACACCCCGCCATAATTTCTGTCTATGTATTCTGGATTTATTGCGTGGTGGACTCTATGATGGGAAGGAGTGACAAATACAGATTCAAACCAAGCGGGTAACTTTTTAATGGCGCGAGTATGAACCCAAAATTGGTAAGTTCGATTTAGTGCATCTATGATTAAATATGATTCTACGGGGAAACCTAATAAAGATAAAGGTAAATAAAAAAGCCCTATTCCAATATTTCGAACAAAGGATTGCCTAAGGGCTACTGACAAATTGAATTCTTCACTTGAATGATGAACCACGTGAGAAGCCCACAAAACTTTGATTTCATGACTATAACGATGCGCCCAATAAAATAAAAAATCTAAAAGAATAAATAATACAATCCAATGCATGGGTGAAGTAGGAGATAAATGTATTTTTGAAAGTAATTCTACTCCCCAAGAGATTTGGTACAACTGGTTATAAATAAAAACTAAACCTAATAGTATGAGACCGTCAAAAATTCGGCTAAGAACTCCTAAACTTAGATCTGCTAATGAATCTTCGTAAAAATAATAATCCTGTTTTTTGAAACGAGTATAAATTACCTCGGCCAACATAAGTAAAATATAGATAGGCGCAATAGTTTCGATCAGTCTCATGGGATGTCCTTTAGTCCCTACTATCTATACTGATCCAAATCGAAAAGCAACCCTGTTTCTAACGATAAAATCTAAGAAATATTCAAAAAAAAAACAAATCGATTAATTTGTTATTTTATGAAAAGTCGGAATCCAAAATTTATTTCAATTGTTTACTTAGATCCAAATTCAATTCATCAAATGACTTGGAAAGACCCAAATTCCAACCAAGCACTAAGGCCTCAGGTTCTTTTTTATCAATAGGTTGGATTTGTTTATATGTTTTTCTAAAAACGGGAGAAGAAATGAAATCTTTATCTTCATAAACTACAACTTCAAATTCAATCACAGCTTTTGGTTCCTTAGTTCGGAAATCTCCATACAATTGAGTTAAATTTAATTCTATAAAATGGGTTACACTAACCCTAGTATGAATGCTTGCATCCCATTCAAAATTTCCAGACTTTAAAAGAGAACGAACCAATTCTTCTTTAAAATTATGCGCTGGCGGAATAAAGAATCCGTTGTAAAAATCAGATTCATATACGGCATTTTCCTTACGATATACAAATTCCTTTCCCTCAAATTTCGGAGAAATAAATACCTTACGAACAACAAAAGTCCTGGGTTTTGGAAAAGCAAACATCGGTTTGGCTTCAGACGTTTCAATTAAATAAAATCTTTTTTCTGGAAAGGTTTTACTGACGCCAAAACAATTAGTTAGAGAGGAAATGATACCAATATAAAGGGAAAAACGAATCAGTGTATTCATTATATTTATTTCCAAAGTTTAGACTTGTTAGGTGCCTCTCCGAAGAGAAACTGTGAAGGGTATTTTTTTGCATTTGCTGTGACTTCTTTTAAATCTTCAGATGCAATTCTCAAATTTTCAATGGAGGTAGATATATCACCTTGGTTAGAAGCAAGAAGAGTGTCCAAACGTTTTAAAGTCGTTTGTAATTGTGTCATGGATGCATCTAGTTTTTTGGGAAAACCTTGAGTCTCTGGACTTGCAATGAGTGCCTTTACTTCTGCATTTGTTTTACGTAAGTCAACTAGTAGCCCTGTAGATTCCCGCGCTAAGTCACCAAGTCTTGCTTCTTGAATGGTTTGGTTCAAATTTCTAATGAGTTCCCCTACACCTAAGAGAATTTTATCCACATCTGCCTTTTCGACTTTATCAAAAAACTTATCTACAGTTGCCGTAAAACGAGAGATGGTACTTGGTGCCGAAGGAATATAAATAGTTTTTGGTTCCCATTCGATCGATAAAGGAGGGTTTTTTTCAGGGTTTAGATAATCTACTTCTAAATAAGCCGTTCCAGTTAATCCCTGTGAGGCGAGACGAACACGAAGGCCACTTTGTATCATTCTTTGTACCGTCTTCTTTAATTCATCGCCGTAGACTCCTTTCACAAAATCCGGTACAGACATTTTAATCAAAACATACCTGCCATACCGAAGTTCAGTATCTTGATTTAGTTTCTCTGAATATACATTTTGTACAAAGGTAATTTCTTGAACCGTTCCGACCTTTACTCCGCGATGTTTCACTGGTGATCCGATATCCAAACCTTGCACAGATTCGTCAAAATAGGTCTCTAAACTGACTGATCTTTGAAAGATATTCCCGGCGGTAAATACTATCAAAAATAGAATGAGAGTAAAAAAACTAACTAGGACAAAAATCCCAACCTTGAAGTAAGTTTTATTTGATTGGTTCATAACGGGGAACTCTCCTGTGGAATACGATTGAAGAATTGTTTTACAAAAGGGTCTTTCGATTTTTCTTTTAAATCTTTCGGTTTACCTTCTGCAATAATTCCCTTTTTTGATTTATCTAAAACAATGACACGATCTGCCATTGTAAAAACTGAAGGCAATTCATGTGTCACAATTACAAAAGTAACTCCGAGCGTTCTCGACAAACGAATGATTAGGTGGTCCAATTCTACACTAGTAATAGGATCTAAACCTGCGCTTGGTTCATCTAAAAATAATATCTCAGGATCCATTGCCATCGCGCGAGCAATGGCTGCACGTTTTTTCATACCACCGGATAGTTCTGCAGGATAAAGATGAGCAAATGGGAAGAGCCCAACCATTTTTAACTTAGTCATGGCTATTTCATTCATGATTGGCAAAGGAAGGTTAGTGAATTCTTCTAGTGGCAAACGAATATTCTCTAAAAGAGACATGGAACCGAACAAAGCACTTTGTTGGTACATGACTCCAATGCGATTCCAGATTTTGATTTTTTTCTTACCTTCTGCGAGAACAATATCGTCTTCATCAATCCATATACGACCGCTAAATGGTGATGTTAAACCAATCATATTTTTTAGAACGGTAGATTTACCACAACCTGACCCACCTAGGATTCCAAAAATTTCACCACGGTTTACTTCAAAAGAAATATCTTCCATAACTACGGTTTGGCCGTATCCCGTAGTTAGATGTTCCACTCGAATGATAGATTTTTCTTTCATATCTTTAGATAAAAATATAAGACGGAAAAAATTCCATCTAAGATCGAAACGAGTATAATAGATCCAACTACCGCGGATGTAGTAGACTCACCAACAGCTCCCGCTCCCGATGCCGTTTTTAGACCTCGGTAACAACCGATGGAGGCTATGATCATTCCAAAAAAATAAGATTTTAGAAGCCCACCTAAGATATCAGAAAGTCCTACTGCAATATTGACTTGGTTAATAAAAGTAATCAAGGGGAATCCAAAGCTAATGAGTACAACGGCACCACCGATCAAACCAAACAAATTAAATACAATGGTTAATAGCGGTGTCATAAAAAGGGAAGCAACAAGCCTTGGGATGATTAGAAATTGTACGGGAGGAAGACCCATAGTAGTCAAAGCATCGATTTCTTCCGACACTTTCATGGTTCCGAGTTCCGCTGCAAAGGCTGACCCAGACCTTCCTGATAGAATAAAAGCTGTCATGAGTGGCCCAAGTTCACGAAACAAGGAAAGACCTACAAGATTTGCGACAAAGATTTCTGCTCCGAACCTCCGCATAGGAATGGCAGATTGGAAAGACATGATAAGCCCAAGTAAAAAACCAATCATAGCAATGATGGGAAAGGCATTCACACCCATCGATTCCGCAACTCGAAAGGTATCTTTCCAACGAATTTTAGAAGGATGCAAAAAAGAACGCCAAAAAGAAACAGTAAGTTCCCCAGTAAAGGTAACTAAATATTTGAACTCTAACAATGAATCAATGGTCAATTTTCCGATTTTTTCGGACCGGCGAAGACTGTTTGCTAGAGTTTCTTTATTTTTTTTACTATCGTCATCTGCTATACTCAACCGGTATTTAAACTGATCACCTAATCCACGCAATACGAAGGGAATTTTTCTGCCTTCGCACTCCAAACGAATGAGTTTAATAAAGGAAATTCCAGAAGTATCAGATTCCCCCAAATTGTTTGCCTGAACTATTACCGATCGAGGAGGATTTGTTTTTAGGATATTGATAAAAGCAGTCCAATCTTTGCCCGTTTCCGAAGCTGTGAGTACTGCCGGGAGGTGGATCTCTAAGGTGCTACCTTCCCACAAAAAGGAGGATTGTCGTTGAATGGTGTCCACGTCTCAAACGTAATTCTAAATGGGAAGGAACCTTAGGCAAGTGATTTTATTTTACAATCCAATCGATCGAATAAAAGATGAACAAGAATGTGGAATCTCACAAGTCATCTGATTGGATTTTCAGCCGGACTTTCTCTCCTATTTGCATGGGGTGAATTCATTAGAAACAAAAAGACTGGGCAAACTCAAATCCAAGGATTATTATTTCTCTTCGCCTCCCTATTCCAAGCTCACACTTTTCTTACTGCCACTGGGCTTTACCAATTTTTTCCGCACCTATATCTAATACACTTACCCTTCACAGCTTGTATCGGTGCCCTACTCAAACGTTATTTTTCAGAACTTTGGGATGAAAGTCCCAATAGAAATCAATTTTCTTATTGGGAGTTACTCCCTGCAGTCATTGTCACGATACTACTTTTTCCATTTTATCTTTCTTCCGGAGCAGAGAAAATTGCGATTCACTCAAAATACCAAATAGAGGGAGTCCCACTAAAATTTCAAATCACCATTCTCATCGCTGTTTTACCCATATTTTATGCGGCATTTTACGTTTTCACGAACATGGCAAAATACATTCGCCTAGAAAGATTTAAAAAGTCAGCTCACCTTCGTTTGGTGGGAATCGTAGTTGGGATCGGAGCTTTTTCGAGCCTAGTAGGTGTTTATACTTTATTTTTCCACCAAAGGCATGGATTGGAACTAGTTTCTTTACTGATCGCATTCCTTCTCATCGGCATTTATCTTTTGCGACAAAAAAGTCCAGAATTATGGGGAGAGGTCCAAAAGATTGTCATTGAAGAAAAAAAATACCAAACCTCGCAATTGGGAGGGTTCAATTTAGAGTCCTTACATAGCCAGTTGAAACATCTAATGGAAGTGGAGAGAATCTACCGAGACGAAAGTATCAATTTAGAAAAGTTGTCCATAGAAATGAAACTTTCGGAACACCAACTCTCAGAGTATTTAAACCTCCACCAAAAGAAAAATTTTTTTCAATTGGTCAATCATTACCGCATCAAAGAGGCCAAAGAATTGTTTGTTTCCCATCCAGAAAGGAACATACTCACGATTGCTTACGATGTGGGTTTCCCTTCCAAATCAACCTTCTATGATGCCTTCAAACGTGAAGTAGGTACAAGTCCTAGTGAATTCAGAAAGTCGCTAGGACTCTGATCCGGACGGGTCCGGTCGGAACCATTTTTTATTCCGACTTTACCGATCCGGTCGATTTGCACTTTCCTTTTTGTTAGAATGGATTCATTCATAAGGTGTCTTTAGGAGAGTTTATGTTCGGTGGACCAGTTCAGTGTGAATTAGTTTTAGATTGTGTTACCAAAATTGGTTTTGCGCAAGGAGTTTTGAATTTCCTTCGTTACTACCCGATTGCAGGACTTGCGTTTCTTTTATTCTATGTTTGGCGAAAAGATTTTTTCGAAACTTATCGCATCCAAAAAGTATATCCTAAAATGGAAAAAGTTTGGAAAGAGTTTCGTCAATCAGCGGTGACACTGATTGTCTTTACTTTAGTTGCTGTGACTAACATTACATCTATGAAGGCAAAAATTGTTCCAAGTGCCGTTTACTTCGGACCTGTTTCCGGCCTGTCGGAGATCGGATATCTGTTTTTAAGTTTCCTCCTCATTACCATCTGGCATGAAACTTGGTTTTATTGGATGCATAGATTTGCTCATATCAAAAAAGTTTACCCATATGTCCATTCAGAACACCACCAATCGGTAAACCCTTCCCCACTTGCGGCCTACAGGTTCCAAGCAACAGAAGCATTTTTAGAAGCAATTTATATTGTTCCTTTTGTTATGTTTGTTCCCATCCATTTTTATGTATTACTTTTTCATACATTCTACGCGATGATTCTCAATATTTGGTGGCATTTGGGTTACGAATTTTTTCCGAAAGGTTGGGTTTCTCACCCTATCACCAAGTGGATCAATACATCCACACACCATAACCTCCACCACCAAAAGTTCCAAGGGAACTACTCTCTTTATTTTAATGTATGGGACAGGCTCATGGGAACCAACTTTCCTTACTATGAATCTTATTATGAAAAAGTCACAGAAGAAAGGGATAGAAAACGAAAAGAAGAAAAAAGGAATAAAAAAGTGGGAACCGAAGTTTTAGCTTCATAAACGAATTTGGGGGTCATCTGCGGCATACGAAAGATGACCCTTAGTTGGAAAGTCTTCCTATTTTCCCATCTTCTATCTAGTTCGAGATACTAATCATTAGTTTTTCTTTAAATCTAGAAATTCAATTTTACAGTAAATTTCTATTCGAGAATATTAATGCAATTATATCATTGCGAGATTTATTTGACATTAGAATGGGTAGCGAACAGCTTTTGTTTGGTAAGTTAAATACAACTCACCCCTCAAGTAGCACTACATTTACTGACAACATGAAGTTACCTATTCATTCGCAAGTTTCGAAAAGTTAAAAACCTTTTTAATTAGCTACAAACCAGATTTCCCAAAACTAACATTTATTCGATATGAAGCGTTAATCGAATACTCTAACGGTGATCAAATTAAACTCGATTTTAAGAGAAATGAAGATTTTCTTGAATTCTTAGAAAAATTTCATTAGTTTATTTATCATTATACAAAACTTTGATGAACGAATCCTAACTGAGAACTAACTGAAACAAAAAAGTAGCGGAATTTGCTAAAAAAGGATCAAATTTCACTTTAACTTTTTTTCCTCCATGTCCCCTTTTTCGACCTGGAAACGTTAATCCAATGGGGTAAAAAAATGAAGGAATTCACTTTAATTTTTAGAAATAGCAACCAAGAGGGCGAAAGGCCTTCTCCTGAACAAATGCAAGGAATTTTACAAGAATGGATGTCTTGGATGACTAACTTATCCGCAAAAGAACAGTTAGCTGATAAAGGAAACCGCTTAGCAATCTCCGAGGCAAAAACAGTCCACCCAGGCCATTTGGTTACAGATGGTCCATACACAGAGATTAAAGAATTCATAAATGGCTACATTGTTGTCAGTGCAAAAACTATTAGTGATGCCGTTGAAATTGCCAAAGGTTGTCCCATTTTAAAAATAGGAGGAAATGTAGAAGTTAGAAAAGTTGTAACTCCTGATGACCAAAGCTGAGAAAGGAACTACAATGATTTCTGATTTGTTTCGAAGAGAACAAGTCAAAATGACGGCTGTTTTATGCCGTCATTTTGGAATCAAAGACCTTGATTTTGTGGAAGATATAATTGCCGAAACATTCCTTCGGGCGACCGAAGTATGGCCACATTCAGGAATTCCAGAAAATCCATCCGGTTGGCTATACACAGTCGCAAAAAATATAGCAAAAGACAGTTTTAGGAAAAAAGCTAGTGAGACAAAAAAGTTTAAAACTCTTTTAGATTCAAATCCCCAAGAAACCGTAGAGCTCAGTTTTAACGAACACGTTATCGTAGATAGCCACCTAGCAATGATATTTGCAGTTTGCGAAAATACACTTTCTCCCAAGGGAAAAATTTGCCTTAGTTTACAAATTCTCTGTGGACTGAGTGTAGAAGAAATCGCTTTTGCTCTCCAATCAAATAAAGAAGCAGTTAAAAAAATTTTGTTTCGTGCAAGGGAACAACTGCGTGAATCCAATTTTGAAATCAAATATTTATCTTCCAAAGAAATCCAACAAAGAATGGATTCTGTCCTTTTAACCGTTTATCTTTTGTTTAATGAAGGTTACGCATCAAAAACAAAAAACTCTGTCATTCGTACCGATCTAATAAAACAAGCAATGAATCTAGGTCTTTCTCTTTTGGAAACAAAACCGGCAAGAACACCGGAACTTTTGGCACTCATGTCATTATTTTGTTTCCAAGCTTCCAGGTTAGACTCCCGAATGAGTGCAGAAGGTTCTGTAGTGGTTTTCGAAGACCAAGATAAATCCAAATGGGATCAAAACTTAATCCATAAAGGAAACGAATATTTTTTAGAAGCCTTTAGTACCCCATCTAGATCCAGGTATCATTACGAAGCAGCCATTGCTTACTGGCATACTCAGGAAGATTCCTTGGAAAAATGGAAATATATACTAAATATTTATGATAATTTTTCGAAAAGTTTCGATTCTCCAGCTGTTTCTCTGAACAGAGTGTTCGCTTATTCTAAAGTATATGGGAATCCAAAAGCCTTAGAAGAGATAAAAAGCTATTCTTATGAAGAAAGTCGTGACTATCATTCTCTTATAGGTTATTTATACACAAACTCCAACAAAAATTTGGCTTCCCTTCATTATCAAAAGGCAATTCAAAAAACGAAATCCAAAAAAGAAATCGCAGTATTAGAGAAAAAGATCAAAGAATTAAATTTAAAGGAAAAGGTTTCATTATGATTTATCATCTACAAGATAAAGTAGTCCTCATCACCGGTGCTTCTGGAGGAATTGGAGCGTCCTGCGCAAGAGAACTCTACAAATTAGGTGCCAAACTTGTATTAACGGATTTATCTCAAAAAGCGTTAGATACATTGGCAGCTGAGTTTGCAAAAGAACGAGTTTTAGCAATGGCAATGGATGTAACTGATTGGAAATCCATAAAAAAAGTAACGAACATCGCCCTTTCCACTTTTGGGAAAATTGATATTGTGTTTGCCAATGCTGGAATTTCATGGAAAGAGTCAGCTTATACTGTTTTTAATTGTGATGAATCTGAATTCAAAAAAATTCTGGAAGTGGATTTACTTGGTGTTTGGCGCACTATCAAATCCACTTTGCCAGAAGTAGTCAAAAACAAAGGCCAAGTGGTAGTTACATCTTCTATTTATGCTTTCACAAATGGAATGTGTAATGCACCGTATGCCACCTCCAAAGCAGGGATAGAAATGTTAGCACGTTCTCTTCGGGCAGAGCTTGCTGGAAAATCTGCAAGTGCCAGTGTATTGTATCCTGGTTGGATTACTACCCCTCTGACAGAGGGTGTTTTTGGAGGAGACAGTTTAACAACAAAAATGCGAGAAATTGGATTTCCTCCCATTTTAAGAAACACCATCTCACCGGAGAAAGTAGCAAAGGCATTGGTAAAGGGACTTCAGCATAGAAAGCCAAGAATCATTGTTCCAGCGCGCTGGGTCCCCATCCAACTTTTCCGCGGAATCGTAGGCATTTTTTCTGATTGGTTTCTCGCCAACCATACAAGAATCCAATCAATGCTTCTCGAATTAGAAGATAGAACCAAAAAATAAAAATCCATTTGCCATAGAGTTATTACAATATGGAAAAGTGGTTTTAGATCCCTACCTTGCGGCAGGGATCGAGCGGAAATCCTTCGGATTGGAGGGAGAGCCCGACCCAGCAAACAAACCAGTTTGGTTTTAGAAATACTTGGGGCCGCCCCAAAAAAATCATTAGGAAGCGACATAAAATACTTTAGGAGGAAGAAAAACCGGCCGAAGGGGAATGTAGAGAGGAAGAGAAATATGTTTGAAGCAACACATTTCATGAAAACTCAAGACCTTTTGGAGCGTGGCCTCGGTGCGGCGACCCAAAGGCGAAAAGTGATTACCGATAATATTGCCAATGCCGATGTACCCAACTTCAAACGTTCAGAAGTGGTATTTGAATCGATGCTGAAACGGGCCATTGAATCAGAGAAAATCGAAAAGGACAAAGCAGTTCCAACAAAAATCACAAACGACCGCCATATTGAATTTTTTAAACCTCTCGATTACCGTGATGCTAAACCCAAAACCAACCTAGATTATCTCACAACGATGAGACCTGACGGGAACAACGTAGACATTGAAAAAGAAGTGGTTGATGCCAACCAAAACCAAATGAGTTACAGCCTTATGATTGATAGACTCAACCAAAATAACCGTCTTCTCAACATTGTGATGAGAACCAACTAAGGAGTAATTTATGGGAATGTTTGATTCCATTAATATATCAGCGACTGGTCTTTCGGCGCAAAGACTCAGAATGGATGTTATTTCAAATAACATCGCTAACTCGACCACTACGAGAAATACCAATGGTGATGGGCCTTTTCGACGGGACCGCGTTATCCTAACACCGATTAACTTACGTACGAATTGGAAAAGTCCAGTATATCCATTTGGTGTCGCACCAGGAGAAGGAAAAGGGGTGAAGGTGATGAAAATCGAAAAGGACATGAGTCCACTTCGTTTGACTTACGACCCAACCCACCCAGATGCCATCCAAACGGGACCCAAAAAAGGTTATGTGGAACTTCCGAACATCAATATCGTCACGGAGATGACGGATATGATCTCTGCATCCCGTTCTTATGAGGCCAACGTACAACTCATCAATGGATCGAAAGCCATGATGAACAAGGCTATGGAGATTGGGCGGGCTTAATGGCCGACCCATCCGTCTTTTTTCCATTTTTTTAATGAGACATAATTTTTTTATTTAGGTTTTCTAGATTTTGTCGATATTTTGAGTGAGGAAAGACCATGTCCATTGATCGTATTTCAAACATCAGTTCCCAAACTTACAAACCACATTCCCTACTCCCACAAGGTGATCAGGTAGGAATCTTTCGCTCCAATGAACGCCATTACGGTAAAACCAATGAAGCCAAATCTCCGGATGAAGTTGCTGGAACTTTTGGCGATGCATTGAAAAAAGCATTCGAACAAGTGAATGACCAACAAGTCGAAGCAGATGAACTCACTCAAAAAATAGTTTTTGATCCAAATTCCGTGGAACTTCATGATGTGATGATTGCGGCAGAAAAAGCTAGGATCTCTTTGACATTTGCAAAAACAATGTCCGATGGATTTGTAAGAGCTTACAGAGAACTCACTACTCTTAGATAAAAACTAAGTTATAAAGTAGGGCGACCAAACACGCGCTCTACGGCCTCATACCGAATTTCAATTTTATCATTGGGACCCACACGAATCCCTCGTTTCATTTGGATTCCATCCATTTTTTCGTCATTCACATACACTACCCAACCTTCTGACCAAGAATTTGATTTTCCATTCACTTCCATAATTTCTTCGGTTCTGTTGGTAGAAATAAAACGCATAGATGGATCTTCTTTTTTGGACAAATCAGCAAGAATCATAAGCAAATCCTTTGATTCAAACAAAGAAGAAGGAATCCGCTTTGTTTCCTCGTATTCATCTGAGATAAAATGAATTTGAATTACTGGTTCTTTAGAAGTTTTGGATTTAGTTAGCAGTGCACATTGAAGTGTAAACAAAACTAAAACAGAAATTATGGAAAAGAAAAATAGGCGCCGGCAGCTTAATAATATTTGTTGCAAGAAGTTACACTTTGGATTGTTTCTTTTCAAAGGCATACACTAGTCCTTGTGCATTCAAATTCACATCTAGATGTAATAACTTCCAATCCGATTCAGTCAGAATAATGGAATTTTTGTTTGCTAGAATTTGGATCATTTCTTTCACTTTAGATTCCATAAATGGGAGACGTTCTTCTTTGGGGATCGTATCTAAAATTTGAACCGCTTCCAAACATAGTGTGAGCCCTAGTTTCAAATCCTCTGCATTTTTCTTTAAGTCACCGATTGGACCAAAGTGTGTGAGGTAGGCAAGTTCCGAACCTGTATTTAAAATAAGGTCAAGAGAATGAACCGCTTCCACAAAATCAAAGTCAGTGGGTGTTGTAGTTGGGAAAATAAATCTTTTTCCATTTTCTAAATGAGGATATGATATTCCAAAGGAATCACCTGTGTAAATTCCATTTGTCTTTTTATCATAAATACAGAAGTGGTGGTTCGCATGGCCTTTAGTGTAGATGAACTGAAGTGAATGACCTCTCCAAGACAACCATTCCCCATCTTCCATCACTCGGACTTTACCTTTAGGAATTGGTTTGATTTCACCATACAAAGAATCAAAGTTTTCTTTTCCATAGACAGATGTAGCACTTTTGATCAGTAAACTAGGATCAATCAAATGTTTGGCGGTTTTAGGATGAGCAAGAAGAGTTGCATTGGGGCAGGCTTCGAGAAGTGCCCAAGCACCGCCCGCATGGTCTAAGTGCACATGGGTTACAATCACATACTCAAGGTTTTCAGGTTTGATTCCTTCTGAATCCATCAACTTAAGAATTTTTGGAATGGCATGAGTTGTATTGGTTTCTACAACAACCCCGTATCCTTCTTCTTCTAAGAGATATGCAGATGCCACTTGAGGCATGTTTGCATAATCGGTATCAACAGTGATCACTTTGCCCATACAAAATAGTAAATGAGAAAAGTGATCTTTGTCAGCCTAAAATTTGGATATAGAGGATCTCAATCTGGCAATTTTAATAATCTGTAAATGGTCTCGGTTTCTTTCTTTTTAGTTTCCTCGGACCAGTTCCATTCCGATGCCGCTGTATCAATGATTGCCTTCATAATTTCATCAGAGAGTATTCCCAATGTCCCAAGCCCAGTCCTTCTGAGGAAAATATCAGATAGAGATTTTGCCATTTCATAACGAATGGCATACACTACTTCTGCTAAAATTTCGCCATCTGCATTCAAAACCGCCGCAAGATTTTTTGTCTTTCTTGCCAGTTCCAAAATGATTTCATACTGAAGTCCATAATGACGTATCAAATAATCGATAGTCTTCTCAGAAAAATCGACATTTTGTTTTTGTGCACCTTGGATGAAAATTTCAACGTTTGGAATTTGAGATGCATATAAATATTGTTTTGCGGATATATTATCACTAGATTTTTTATCTAATTTCTTTTGGATTCTTTTGAAAATTGTCTCTGCAAAATGCCTGCTCGTCGTATACTTCCCACCGGCAGCAGTAATCAAACCCTGGACTCCATCACGTATATGGTCGTAAAGTTCTGACCTTCTAGAAGCAGAATAGGTATCATCCGAACTTTCAATCAATGGCCGAAGTCCTCCGTATGCAAAAATGACATCATCTATCGACAACTTCTCTTTGATATGCGAAGTTTCATTAATGTAATCGATAAACTCGGAGATACTTTCTTTGGTTAGTTTCCAATCTTCCACATTTCCAAAATAAGATTTTTCAGTCGGACCGATCATCGAATGTCCGCGCCAAGGAGCAAAACTAAAATGGCCTTTCTCTCCCACATAAAGAGTCATCAAGTTTGTTATTTTTTTAGTAATGATATAAATCCCTTCCGACCTTTTTTTTGGCATGGGCTGCTCTGTTTTCGGAGATTTAGAAAGTATATTGTGAGTCCAAGGACCTGAAGCATTGATCGTTACCTTAGAACGAATTTGGTATTTTTTTTGAGAAAAAGCATCGTGGACTTGGATCCCGACTACCGCATTTTTTTGCCAAATCAAATCATCAACTACTGTGTAGTTAGCGATTTTGGCACCATAGGAAACAGCAGATTTTAAAAAACTAAGTGTTAACCTTTCTGGACTCAAACAAATGGCATCATAAAAATAAGCTGCATCTTCAAAATCACCCAAATTCTTTTGAAGGAGTTCTTTTCTTTTTAAGTATTTATGATTGGGAATTTGTTTGGATTCATCCCAAGTCCACTTACTATCAAAAGAAAGAAGATCATAAACAAAAAGTCCAAGCCTTGCAATGAGTCCTGGTTTTGGAAGTACCATTGGGTAAGGATAAACTAAATTAGGTGCAATATTAGAAAGTATCCTTCTTTCTTTTAATGCTTCTCTCACAAGACCAATTTCAAACTGTTTGAGGTAACGAAGCCCACCATGAATTAACTTTCCCGTGGCAGCCGAGGTAGCTCCACCAAAATCTTTTTTTTCAACGAGGGCTACTGTATAACCACGACTCGCTACCTCATAAGCCAAAGTGGCTCCAGTAATCCCTCCGCCAATAATGGTAACATCAAACTCTTCACCATTATAAGTTTCTATAAATCGATCTAATTTTAAATTCATACCTTACCGCCATTTGCCACCAAACGAGTGATTTGTGTCTTTAAACTTTCCCTTTCACTTTCAATATTCCATAGACCCAATCGAAGGATAAGCGCAGGTAGTCTCCAAGCAGCAATCTGGACGTCCGACATTCCACTCAAACTTTTATATACCTTTAAATACCCACTTAAGATAAACTTTCGGATGATTGTATAAAATATAATCTTTAATTTTGGTGTTCCTGGCCAAAGTTCACCATCAGTAAACAAAAGATAGGTGAAAGCAACATCCGCTGCAGAATTTCCTTTTGCTGCAGTCATCCAATCAATTATGATCTCATCTTTTCCTTCTACGATCACATTCTCAGGATGAAAATCCAAATGAAGGATAGAACTTCCTTTGGGTAAGGCTGCTATATAAGATTTAGCTTTTTCTTTTTCACTCAGACTTAAAAACGAAAGAGGATTTGAATCCAAACAATGATTTAAGATTTCTTTAATATCTTTAAATTTTTCTGAATTGATTTGATGGATGCCGTAGTGTAACTTAGCGAGTTTTCCTGCGATGCGAAAAAGCTCCAATGGATTTTTGTCTGGAAGTTTAGTGAGAGAAATTCCATTCAGTCTATCAAAAATGATTCCGAGTCTTTCTCCCACCTTGGCTTTTCCATAACATCTCATTCTGGATGCACCCATTCTGTTAGCCTCAATGGTATTCTCTACCTCTAAATCAATTTCTGATTCGTTTGCCTCGGGGAAAAAAAGTTTTAGAATTCGATTCTCCGGCAAAGCAAATAGATCTGCTGACCTACCTATCGCAATCGGTTTTCCTAAACTTGTCATTGTAAACTCAGTAATTTGATGATCCATGTTATATTCCCAAACTTATGTATTTAAATATGCAAAATTGTTTTTGTTATTTCGATAAAGGTTTTGAAACACTTTATAGTTTTTATCATAAATCTTTTTATGATTTAGATTGGGAGTCCATCTATCTTGAATCGGAATCATTGATTTGATTTCTTCAAATTTTTTAATTTTTCCAATTCCAAAAGCTACCACAGCGGCGGCTCCCATCGCGCCAACGTTTTCTGGATGAACCACCCTTTCAATGGTTTTTCCCGTGATATCAGCTAACAACTGACAGATAAAAGCCGATCTTGCCACACCTCCCACAAAACGAATGGAATTGGAAGTGGGGATCTTACGATTCGATAACTCCAAAATCCAACGTTTATGAAAAAGGATTCCCTCCACAACGGCTCGGATCAGAGTTCTTTTTCCTGTATGCAAACTGATGTTAAAGAAAATCCCTCTTGCTTTTGGGTCTTCAAAAGGACAGCGGTTTCCATGTAGCCACGGTGTAAAAACTACACCTTGAGATCCAGGTTCGGTATCTTTAATTGAATCAAACATAAACTCGAATAAACTTTCATACACAGCATCAGGGCCATCAGTGATTTTCTTTTTTTCTAAATATAAATCAATTTCATCTAAGGCCAAATGGTCTCTCACCCATTGTAAACATTTTCCAGAAGTTTCTTGTTCCCCAAAATAATTATAATATCCTTCTCTTGCTCCAACGATCGAGGCAATCCTTGCCCCAATATCCACTGTTCTCTTTTTGGTAACTGTTGATATCCATCCTGAAGTTCCGGCATAGATATGAGTGTCTCCTTCGCTGACAGCACCGGCTCCGACTCCAATGAGAGAAGCATCCCCACCACCACCAAACACTGCTATGTTTTCACTTAAACCCAAATAGTCCGCTGCTTCTTTTGTGAGTCCTCCTACACGATCAAAAGAATTCACAATTTTTGGTAAATGATCCAAACGAACACCGAATAACTTACACAAAAGGGGACTCCAATTTCCTTTCCCTACCCTTGAGTTATATAAAAAAGTAGCAAAGGCTGAATCTCTAGTCATCACTGCTTCGTTTGTAGAGCGCGCGATTAAATATTCTTTGACATCAAACCACCACTTTACTTTCGAAAATATTTCTGGTTCATTTTTTTCGACCCATTTGTATTTCCAAATAGGATCTTTTACACTGGCAGCAACCGCTCCAGTGATCCAAAGAGATAACAAAAGTTTTGTGGCATTAATTCCTTCGATTTTAAAACCGTGACTCACTCCGGCTTTCATTTCCTTTACCGCTCTTTGGTCCATATAACTCATGGCTGGACGCACAGCTTGAAACTTTGAATCCACAAGAACCAAACCTTGCATTTGGGAACAAAAGGAAATGCCTTGGATAGAGTTTGGATGGATTTTAGATTGGGCTAAAATTTCTGTTGTGGTATCCTTCATCGAAGACCACCAATCCTCTGGATTTTGTTCTGCTCCTCCATTCTCTAGAAGTTGGATTTTATATTCCTTAGTAGCAGATTGCACTAGTTCCAGAGCTTCAGACATCCGAAAAAGACAGGTTTTGACTCCAGTAGTGCCAATATCATAAGTCAGTATATATCCAGATTCCATGCAAACTCCATCGGTTCGGTTCTTCTCACCTACTGCCGGTTTCCCCTTATGGGCCTTTGTGACAGACGGCTTTCTCATTTTTCTTCCGGAGGTCGAAAAAAGTGAGTGATGACTCACAAAGAATGGGAATCATCGGCTCGGATGGCAATTCATTTTCCTTCGGCATTTCTCCCTATGGGAATTTATTCCGAACAAATGTTTGAAAGCAAATTCCATCGATTGCAAAAAAGGGAGTTAACATGAGCCAAAACCCTCCAAAATTATACCCATACCGATGGGTTGTCCTTTTCGCTTATATCGTCATCACTGCTACTATCTGTCTGCAATGGCTGACTTTTGCTCCCATTGCCCGCGATGCTAAAGAATTTTACCACGTAAGCCCACTCCAAATTGATTTACTCTCCCTTGTTTTTTTAGGGGTTTTTGTTTTCATCGCCATTCCTGCTTCCTATGTAATCGATACCTATGGGATCAAAAAAGGAGTGGGTTTTGGCGCCATACTAACAGGCGTTTGTGGGTTACTCAAAGGGGTTTATGCCGCAGACTATACAGTTGTACTTATCTGCCAAATCGGATTAGCCATTGCCCAACCGTTTTTGTTAAACGCAGTCACAAAAATTAGTGTTTTGTGGTTTCCCATTCAAGAACGGGCCACCGCAGTAGCACTCGGAACCTTGGCTCAATTTTTAGGAATCATACTTGTGATGATCCTAACTCCCATCTTATTCCAATCAGGAAATTCCATCCCAGAAGTGATGATGATTTACGGTTTTGTTTCTCTAGGTTCGGCTATTCTTTTCCTTTCGCTAATCAAAGAAAAACCACCCACTTCTCCGAGTACTCACGGCGAAGACCATGAACTTCCCTTTTTAGAAGGACTTCGTTTTCTATGGAAACAGAAGGATATGAAAAAAATTCTGTTTTTGTTTCTCATTGGACTTGGGGTCTTCAATGCAGTTAGCACATGTATTGATCAAATTTGTGAAATCAAGGGACTCAATATCGACGAATCGGGGCTCGTTGGTGGAGTGATGCTCATTTCGGGAATCATTGGCGGGATCGTCATTCCTCCGTTATCCGATAAATTACAAAAACGAAAGTTATTTCTCATCATTGCGATGGCTGGATTTTTAGTGGGTCTTAGTTTATTTACCTTATTCCAAGGTTTTATTTTTTTACTTATTGGTTCGATTGTGATTGGATTTTTTCTTTTGGGTATTGGAGCCCCGATTGGATTTCAATACTGTGCAGAAATTACTTCGCCCGCACCAGAATCCACTTCCCAAGGATTGTTACTTCTCGTAGGACAGGTATCGGGAATTTTATTTATCTTAGGATTAAATTTCTTTGGAATGATATCGTTTCTTTATATCCTTCTCATCTTATCCGTTATCAATTTTGTGATGGTATTTTGGTTAAAAGAATCACCGTTTATGGAGAGTTAACTAGTGATCAAAAAAAATCTTACCAATCTTCAGTTTATTTTAAATACGGCTACCCACCTAATGCCCTACGGATCACTTTCATGACCCCTGCCACAACGTCTTCGTCTTTGTCGAATACGTCGTCGCCTAAATAAATCTTCATTCGCTCTTTATAATATACTGTGGAATAGGAAAACTGTAAGGTCATAAAGATATTGTCTAATAGAAATGCAGAAAGATTACTATCCACTTCCGAACTGATGGTTCCTTCTTTTTTGGCAAGGTTTATCATTTCAATATAACATTTTGCTGATAAAGATTCTAACTCACCTGACAAACGTGTGATGAGTTCATAATTACTTTCGGTTGTCATTTCGTTGTAGAGGCGAATGATGTCTTGGTTGATCCGGGAGTGTGTTTGAATGATACGAATGATCTTTTCAATTTTGCCAAACAAATCCAAATCCATTGCAATTACGGATTCCAAAGTTTTTTCTAATTGGGTGATTCCGTGGTCCACAACGGTGAGGAAAAAATCCTCTTTGGTTTCAAAGTATTTATAAAGGGAACCGACACTGATTCCCGCTTTCTGGGCAATGGTATTGGTATTGGCGCTAGTAAATCCTCTGTTGGCAAATTCAGAGATGGCTGTCGATAAAATTCGGTTCCTCTTTTCTTCGGAAATCCGCTCAAAACTATCATTAAAATGCTTCGTTACCATATCTGTCCTCGTCCAATAAACGAAAAAGGCTAGATTTCTCCAGGAAATTTATGCTAATTTCCAAAGAATCCGCGTTTCTCGAACTATTTTATGAATTCCTTCTTGACAATGAGTGATAACTCACTCATTGTCAAGAAAAAAGACCCGGAAGAGGAAAGATATTATGGCCCAAGGCTTTTCCATGAACGAATACCCAGACGTAGACCAAGTTTACAAAGATCTTAGAAAACTCATTTCTCTTCCTATCCGCTCCATCCGTAAAGACGCAATGGACGATATCATTCATAATTACTTTGATAAAAAATGCAGTCAGTCCAAAGCCATGATCACCAAAGCTTCGGAATACATTCCAGGTGGTGTCCAACACAACCTTTCCTTCAACCATCCCTTCCCACTTGTTTTTACCAAAGCATCGGGCGCCTATCTTTATGATTTAGATGGAAACAAATACATCGATTTTTTACAAGCTGGCGGACCTACGGTTCTTGGCAGTAACCCAACTTCAGTCCGAAAAAAAGTGATCGAACTACTCGACACAACAGGTCCTGTCACTGGTCTTTTTCACGAATACGAATATAAGTTAGCCGAAAAAATTGTAGAGTTAGTTCCTTCTGTTGAAATGTTTCGAATGCTCGGTTCAGGGACAGAGGCTTGTATGGCATCGATTCGAGTCGCAAGACTTGCCACGAAAAAGAAGAACATCGTAAAGATGGGAGGTGCCTATCACGGTTGGAGTGATCAATTGGCTTATGGACTTCGTATCCCAGGCACAAGACATTTCGAAGCCAATGGGGTTCCTAAATCCATTTTCAAATACACTCAAGAATTTTATCCGAACGATTTGAACGCTTTAGAATCGGTTCTCAAACGAAATCGTTTCTGTGGTGGCACAGCAGCAGTTCTTATTGAGCCAGTAGGACCAGAAAGTGGAACAAGACCTCTTGATTTAAACTTTAACAAAGGTGTCCGAGAACTCTGTAACAAATACGGTGCCCTTCTGATTTTTGATGAAGTAGTGACCGCATTCCGCATTGGTCTTAGTGGTGCCCAAGGATATTTTGGTGTGGATCCTGACCTTACGATCTTTGGAAAGGTAGTGGCGGGCGGATATCCTTCTGCAGGTGGACTTGGTGGTAAAAAAGAATACATGAAATATGTATCTGCTGGTCTCCAAACAGGCACCAAAAAGGCGTTAATTGGTGGGACAATGGCAGCAAACCCACTCAGTTCCGCAGCTGGTTACTTTACTCTTTGTGAGATGGAAAAAACAGGAGCCCTTGAAAAATCAGGAAGAGCAGGGGACCGCCTAACGAAGGGATTACAAAAACTTATCAAAAAGTATGATCTTCCTTTTGTTGCTTTCAACCAAGGTTCTATTTGCCACTTAGAAACCGTTGGTACAATGTTACTCGATATCAATATTAAGAAGTTCTGGACGATCAAAAAAACTATCGCAGAAGCCCATAAACGTAAACATGCTATGGAAGAGATGGGAGCAGCATATATGTCAGAAGGACTCGTGACACTCGCAGGAAGTAGACTTTATACAAGTGCATCAGATACAGATGCCGTAATTGATGACGCCCTCAAACGATTTGATCGAGTGTTCCAAAAAGTGGAAGGTGTGGCTTAATGAAAGATTAAGCCGATCCAAGGAAATTGAATCAGAAGCCATAAAAGAAATTTTTGTCCAATCAACTAACATTTCTTTTATGACTTTTTTGATTTTATGAATTGTTTTGTGATCACAGGCCCCAAATTTTTTCCCAACTTGGATCTATCAACGGTTCCGAATTGATCCAAAATGATACAGCCACGATAAAAAACGCCAATTCTAAGCGAAAACCCGAGAAATTTCCCTCCCTCCCCGAAAAGTACTTGTACATTTCTGAATTGCCATGACATTATGTCTCAAATCTCGACGAGGCCCGTACTATGCCTGAACCACTGCAAAAGATCATCGATAATCTCAAAGAGTTATTCAACAAACTCGATAAAACCAAAAAAATGATTTTGGGTGGTGTGCTCGCCGTTGTGGTGGTGGCAGTCATCATCCTATCCAATGTCTCGTCACAACGAAACCGAGTGGTTCTGTTTAAGGATTTGGATTCCAAAGACTTTTCTGAAGTTACCAAAAAACTAGATGCTCTCGGTTATTCTTATGGTTCAAGCGATACGAGTCTCATTACCGTTGATCCCGAACAAAGACAAGAAATCGTCACCAAACTTGCGCAAGAGAATTTGATTCCTGCAGGTGTAACAGGTTGGGAACTATTTGACATTGAAAAGTTTACAGAAACCCAATTCGACAAAGACATTAAAAAGTACAGAGCCCTCAAAGGAGCGATTGAAAAATCACTCAATACATTGAGGCCCATCGAAAGATCTGATGTCAACATTGCCATCCCTGAAGGAGATCTTTTTGAGTCCAATTCCTATCCAGTAAAGGCAAGTGTCATCCTTCACTTCAAACCTGGCGTAGAAGGAATGAGTAAAAAAGAAATCAAAGGGATTGTGAACTTAGTCGCAAGAGCGGTTCCTAAGTTAAAACCAGAGAATGTAAGTGTGGCCGATCCTGATGGAAAAATCATTTCTGATTTTGAAGAAGACTTAGAAAAAGAAAGATTAGAACTACGTATCGTCCAAGAAAAACTTAGAATCGAAGAAGAAGAACGTGTCAAACGCCTAATCGATATTCGGAATACTCTTCGTTGGTATTTAGGTGGTGAAGATAGAGTCGATATCACTCGTTTCGAATATTCTTTCAATTGGGACCAAGAATCCTTAACGGAAAACGAAGTATTACCAGTCGTTGCCGAAGAAGACAACCCTGACACTCCATATAACGAAAGAAAGTTGGTAGATGGATATTCTTTAAAAGTTTCTTCTAAAGAAACTAAAGAATCATTCAAAGGCCGTGGATTTACTCCAGATGGCCCTGCTGGCACTGAACCGAATTTACCTCCAGGTTACAAAGACACCGACTACCAGAAAGCTGAATATTCCAAAGACGAAAATATCAATAATTATGAATTCAACAAACGTGTAAAAGATATCAAACGTCAACCTTGGAAAATCGAAAAGATTGGACTCTCAGTAGTAGTCGATGGTGTTTGGGAACGAAAAGAACGTGAAGATGGAATGGGTTATGATCGTAAGTATATTCCTGTTGCTGAACAAGATCTGAAACTCATTCGTAAAAACTTAGAAGCTGCCATTGGATACACACGTTCTCGTGGCGATCAAATCAGTGTCATCACCATTCCCAAAGACAGGACAGAACAATTCCGTCTTGAAGATGAAGAGTTTCAAAGACAACGTGCTATTCGAAATATGGTGATCGCATCGCTTGTCATATTAATCCTACTAATCCTTGCCATTTTAGTGTATCGTGCGATCAAAAAAGAAATCGCAAGAAGAAGAAGACTACGCGAAGAAGAACTTGCTGCTCAACAACAGATGATGCGGGAAGCTGCACTCAGAGTAATGGACGAAGGGGGGGCAGAGGTCGAACTCTCCCTCGACGAAAAACTCAGACGCGAATTACTCGAAAACGCAATCAACTTGGCAAAAGAAAAACCAGAGGATGTGGCTCAGCTATTACGTACTTGGCTTGCCGAGGAAGAACAAACTTAGGATTCGTTTTTCCAACGGATATTGGCACCATTGGTAATCCGGGAATAAACTTCCCGGAAATACTGGTTAGGTGCCTTCCCATCGGGATCTTGCGAATAACGAGGTCTTAGGCGATGCACAAAATACATATCCAAATCCCCTTTATTTTTTCCGTGAATTTTCCCGCGATATTCCGTAACAAAAAAATACTTCACAAGTTGATAAGTTTCTTGTGAAACATTGATCTTTCCTGTTTCACCGCCTGATTCCATCCTTGAAGCAGTATTGACAGTATCTCCCCAAATGTCATAAGCAAACTTAAATCTTCCGACAACTCCCGCCACCACAGGACCTGTATGAATTCCCAATCTTAATTCCCAAAAAGGTAATCCTAAGGTTGATTTGATTTCTTTTAATTGGTTCATAAAACTTTGAATTTCTAAGGCCGCCAAACAAGCGTCTATCGCACTTGTTCTAGTTCCCACAGGAAGTCCACCGGCACACATATAACTATCCCCAATGGTTTTAAGTTTTTCTAAGTTGTTCCTGAGAATGATTTCATCGAACTGGGTAAAACAAGCATCTAACTCTTCGATCAAACTTTGTTCATCCATCCCTTCCGCGACTTTTGTGAATCCTTTAAAGTCCGTAAACAAAACCGTAACGTTTTCAATCCTGGAGGGTGTGACACTTCCCTTTTGTTTGAGCTCTTGAGCTACTTTATATGGCAAAATATTGAGTAATAACTTTTCTGATTCTTCTCTTGCTTCTTCCGCTTTGTCCTGTGCAATCAGAGCTTTTTCCCTTTCTTCATCCGCTTTTTGTTTTTCTAAATCTAACAAAAAATAGCTAATATCTAACTCTTCTGCCAAAGGACGAGACATGATATAAACAACCAGATAATTAAACAAAACCAGAGGAAGTACAATCATGGTTAGATGAAAGGCCGATTCTCCTACACCATACTGTTCACGAATTAATGGAAAATACAATATAGCAGCAATTGCCATAGTAATGAGACCTAAGTTGGCAAGTCGTTGGCTTAACTGGATTGTTCTTCCTTCTAAAGACAAAGCCCCGTGCCGTAACACCGCATAACCAAGTAAAAATGCAGGTATAAATTGGAAATCTGCTAAAGGATAAACCGGATAACCGTGACTTGGAAAAAGGGCAGCAAGTAATAAAATAGCAGACAACAAAAAGGAACCAATGATCCATTTGGATGCAAAGTTAATATAGCCCTTATTACGAATGAATGTAAAAAGAACTAATAGAATTGCAATAGCACCATTTGCTCCTACAAGTAATTCCGCAGGACCCCCATGATGTACTCTTGACCAAGGATAATCATAATAACCAACAAAAAGATAAGGAGATGGAGCAAGGATTGCCGCAGCCACACAAAGGATATCGATTCCCTGGATCCAAAATGGTGATTTTTGACCGATGGCTTCAAATACCAAACGCACCATAATACTTGGGGCAAAAGCAAATGCTACAAAAGTCATCTGAGAAATACGAAGTTGCACAACATAAGAGATATTTAACTTTAATGGAACAGATTGGATTACGTAAAACCCCGTGAGAATGAGTGCAAAAGCACAAAGTTGGTTGATCCTTGCCGATGGGTTAGCTCCAGCAACAATGATGGAAAGAAAAACAGCACCAAACACAGATACAACAGGAGGTATCCCCCAAGGATACCATTTTGCTGACTCATAAGCATCGGGAGAAAGCCCAAACGAAACACCGAAAGATATAAAAATTAATACAAAAGATAAAAGTGCAAAAAGAAAGTAGAACATACCATTCTTTTGAAATAAAAGTTCATTTACATCAAAAAAGTCAGAACGAAAAACTCCATAAGCAACAAGTAACATTGGTATGAACAAAAAGAATCCACCAGGATATACCTTGAATCCGAGAATACTTGGTGCATTTAAAGTTGTGAGTAAAAAAAGTAAATTCACACCATGAAATAGAGTTAGGTGATAGTGTTTGCGAATGTATGTATAATGTTTGATAAAAGAAGGTAAAATTAAAA
>NZ_JAMQPN010000090.1 GCF_026151655.1 Leptospira soteropolitanensis
GAAATCTGAACCCTGTGTGAAGCGTCCAATGACAAAATTTCCAGTTTTTAATTTTACTAGAATATCCGTAATTTTATTTTTACTATAATGATTTAATTTTGAAAAGATTAAGTTTTGGTCTATTGATCTTTTGAATATTTTACTAACTATTTTCCTAGTCCAGGAATTGTTAAGTATATAAGTCAAGAGTACTGATGAAATTAGCGAAAGAATTGTTAAGATAAATATTATTCCAACAATTTTATAATCGTAAACTGCGGAAATTGAATTTTCTTTATTCAGAAAATTATTAATAAAATAATTAAGCCATTTTTCAGGAATAATGAGATTTAACTCCAATATGGCTAGTAAGCTAAAAAATATACTATAGATGTTCCGAGATAGAGAATTCCTAGTTCTATTACCTGTGAAAAATTCAGATAAGGATAAGCCGAAATATCCTGGAAATAGTAGTCCTATTAGTCCAACGATTGTATCCATTATTTTTGGTTTAACTTGGATTCTATGTTTATTCTTTCAGGATATGGAATTTGATTTAGACCGATTTCACCGGAGTATATTTTATTGTATAACTCATCTGCAGTATATTTTGCAGGATTTATTAATGAAGTAGGTGGCTCAAACGAATCTGTGTGGAAATAAAATGAATTTCCACAGTTAGGACAAATCCATCCAGTTGTTCCCTGGCCTCGTTCATTTAAATACATTTTTGAACTACATTTCTTACATTTCATATTTTTTTCTCTTTAATTTAAATTTTATCTAATGACGC
>NZ_JAMQPN010000091.1 GCF_026151655.1 Leptospira soteropolitanensis
CAAAAAATTTAAGAAATTGAACACAGAAGGTAAAATCTTTAAGAAATTCAATTTCTCATTTATTGACTTTTTCTTCTGAATTTGGATAATTAACATATGAAGGTAGAAACCAAAAAGGAATTGATTGAGGAATTAACCAAAATTAAACCAATTCTAAATAATGATTTTGGTGTTCTGAAAATCGGTGTCTTTGGGTCTTTTGCTAAAGATACAGTTAACTCGAATAGCGATGTTGATTTACTCGTTGAAATGAAATCTCCCGACTTTGATTCTTTTGTTGGTTTAAAAATATTTTTAGAAAATCTTTTTGAACGAAATGTTGATCTTGTTCGAAAAAGGAATCAAATTAAAACTTCATTTCTCAATAGAATTCAAAAAGATATTATAAATGTCTGAAGAAATATACGAAAGGTTCGAATTTATTCTTGAATCGATCGTAATCATTGAAAATAGATTCTTAAAAATTAAATATCCGGATGATCTAATTAATTCACAAGATGGAATTACTATACTTGATTCAATTGCAATGAGATTACAAGCAATCGGAGATAATCTTAAATCTGTTACAAAATTAGACAGTAAATTTCTAAACAATTATCCCAATACAGACTGGGAAAAAATTATGAAAATGAGAGACGTGATTTCTCACCATTATGAAGGTCTTGATCACGAAATAATATATAATATCTGTAAAAACAAAATACCTGAATTAAAACTTACTATTGAATTAATTCTTAAACAACTCAACGGCGTATAACAGCG
>NZ_JAMQPN010000092.1 GCF_026151655.1 Leptospira soteropolitanensis
TTTTTTCTTGGACATTGCAATTAACGAACTAGACTAACCGACGTAGGCTGACCCTGAGTCCCTGGAGGGGACGTTAGGGATTGGCACGACGCTTGCGTAGGCAAGAGGAGTGACAAAAGCCTATGTGTCGCAGACCGAGCGAGGGCGCAAGTCCCGAAGCGAAGCGGTTAGTAGCTGTTATACGAAGTCGCAGTGGTTACCTTGGTTTCTCATAATGTTAGTGAGTCACAAGAAAACTTATTTCCAGCATATGTATATATGTTTAGTTTAAGTATAATTTCTAAAGGAATATTGGCTAGAGAAATTTCTTTTTAATGATTGAAATGGTTTTACTTAATTATTTTTTATTTTCTGATTCAAAGTATTTCATCATAATTTGAAAAAATATCATTAGAAGAAAAATAATGTCAGGTAACCAAATAGCTACTTCATTGAAAGCAGCAACAATCATTAACCAGCCGAAGAAAGTAAATAAAATAGCCTGAAACCAAGCTTGAAAATGTGGATGAACTGGAATAATGAATCCATAATAGCAGATTGAAATTACAAATATTATTAATATTTTAAAGTATCTCATTTTTTTGTAATCTATAGGTTTAAATTATTTATTCTTAAAGTTATTCAGAATTCGAGTCGCAACTAGTTCTAATCACTATACTCAGCTTTGAAATACTTACTTTTATATATTTTGCATTAAACATGATTTTGGATTTGTTATTATTATTTCTTTGTGATTGAGTGTTTTTGCTAATATTT
>NZ_JAMQPN010000093.1 GCF_026151655.1 Leptospira soteropolitanensis
TGACCTGCCCCCGTTTTTTGGACCAAATCTTAAGTTAGTAAAATCCTCATAATTTAATTTCCATACTTCGCTTTGAATTCGAATGGAGTCAAATAATTTAAAGAAGAATGAAGACGCTCTTCATTGTAATCCTTTTGGAATTTAAAAAGTTCCTCTCGAAGTTCATCTAAATCTTGACAAAAGCTCAATTGCAAACATTCAGATCTTAACTTACCATTGAAGCTTTCAACGAATGCATTTTGAGTTGGTTTACCAAGGTCAATATAGGATATTCCGATATTATTCTTGGATAACCAATTAGTAAAGACTCTTGAAGTGAATTCAGGACCATTGTCAGTTACAAACGATTTTGGAAGTTCAGGCAATGATTCTAAGAATCGAATTAATCTTTTCGAAGAAATGGAATAGTCTGCTGCTAAAACAACATTTTCTCTTGTGCAAAGATCTACGCCAGATAGAATTCGCGCTTTCCGACCATCTATCGTTCGTTCATGAAGAAAATCTATTGCCCAGACTTCATTTGGTCGAGTTGGAATTGGAATCGGTTGACTATCAGCTAATTTCCGTTTCTTCCTTGGTTTTGTCCTTATTTTTAAGCCTTCCTGTGAGTATATTCTGTATACTTTCTTATGATTGATTCTCCATCCAGCTTTACGCATGGATTTATGAATCATTCG
>NZ_JAMQPN010000094.1 GCF_026151655.1 Leptospira soteropolitanensis
ACAGTTCCTTTTTAAGGCAGTTGTATTGACTCTTTGGTTCGTGCAAAACGTACAAATAGCTTTTGGTCTAGAAAAAAGTTCGTCCATAGAGGGTAGTCCATCATGGCAAATTTCTGCGAGGTGGTATTTTTTTGTAGAATACGCTAACAACCAGTAAGTGGTAACTATAAAAACAATTTTATTCCGGCCTCTAGTCGCCAAAATTTTGTTAGTCGTTGATTTGCGCTCTCGCTTAACCGTAAACTATTTGTTAGTTGCCGTAATGCACCTTAGATCCATTACCCGAATTATGTCACATTACATCTCTTTTTCTTTTAAAATAAAATCTATGAACCACGAACTTTTTTATAAAAGCTTGTTGACTGCTTAGGTTTTGAAATTACTTTGGTCTTTACCACATGGATCTTTTCGATTCATGAAACCGGTAGCTTGCAGGCGACTGTGGGCGGAGGGAGAGGAAGATCTTCCTTTGCGAAAGCAAAACGAATAACCGACATTTTAATTTTCCACGAGAATACTCCTGGGTAATTAGTCTGCAGGGAAACATTCGTTCTTTGACAACATATATACGACATTGTAAAGAAAACAAACAATGCGCCGAGGGCCATACAGACGCCGAGTCATGTATGGTTCATCAAAAAAGACGAACAAAAAAACTTTAGGATATTATTCG
>NZ_JAMQPN010000095.1 GCF_026151655.1 Leptospira soteropolitanensis
GCAGTTCCTTTTGAAGGCAGTTGTATTGACTCTTTGGTTCGTACAAAACGTACAAATAGCTTTTGGTCTAAAAAAAAGTTCGTCCATAGAGGGTAGTCCATCATGGCAAATTTCTGCGAGGTGGTATTTTTTTTGTAGAATGCGCTAACAGCCAGTAAGTGGTAACTATAAAAATAATTTTATTCCCGCCTCTAGTCGCCAAAATTTTGTTAGCCGTTGATTTGCGCTCTCGCTTAACCGTAAACTATTTGTTAGTTGCCGTAATGCACCTTAGATCCATTGCTCGAATTATGTCACATTACATCTCTTTTTCTTTAAAATAAACTCCTTGAACCACGAACTTTTTTATAAAACAGTGTTGACTGCTTAGGTTTTGAAATTACTTTGGTTTTTACCGCACGATTCTTTTCGAGTTGTGAAACCGGTAGCTTGCAGGCGACTGTGGGCGGAGGGAGAGGAAGGTCTTCCTTTGCGAAAGCAAAACGAATAACCGACATTTTAATTTTCCACGAGAATACTCCTGGGTGATTAGTCTGTAGGGAAACATTCGTTCTTTGACAACATATATACGACATTGTAAAGAAAACAAACAATGCGCCGAGGGCCATACAGACGCCGAGTCATGTATGGTTCATCAAAAAGACGAACAAAAAAACTTTAGGATATTGCTCA
>NZ_JAMQPN010000096.1 GCF_026151655.1 Leptospira soteropolitanensis
TGACCTGCCCCCGTTTGTTGGACCAAATCTTAAGTTAGTAAAATCCTCATAACTCAATTTCCATACTTCGCTTTGAACTCTAAAGGAGTCAAATAATTTAAAGAGGAATGGAGACGTTCTTCATTGTAATCCTTTTGGAATTTAGAAAGTTCATTCTTTAGTTCATTCAAATCTCTACAGAAGCTCAATTGCAAACATTCAGATCTTAACTTACCATTGAAGCTTTCAACGAATGCATTCTGAGTTGGTTTACCAAGGTCAATATAGGATATACCGATATTATTCTTTGATAACCAATTGATAAAAACTCTAGAAGTGAATTCAGGACCATTGTCAGTTACAAACGATTTTGGAAGCGCAGGCAATGATTCTAAGAATCGAATTAATCTTTCAGAAGAAATGGAATAGTCTGCTGATAAAACAACATTTTCTCTTGTGCAAAGATCTACACCAGATAGAATTCTTGCCTTCCGACCATCTATTGTTCGCTCATGAAGAAAATCTATTGCCCAGACCTCATTCGGTTGAGTTGGAATTGGAATAGGTTTACTATCAGCTAATTTCCGTTTCTTCCTTGGTTTTGTCCTTATTTTTAAGCCTTC
>NZ_JAMQPN010000097.1 GCF_026151655.1 Leptospira soteropolitanensis
TCATTAAACACGCTTACTTTTACGGATGATTATTATAAATTACTAAAAATAAATAAACCAATAGATAAGCCACAGTGGCAATCGAGGAGAGATTACTTAATCCCTTCTCTTAACAGAGATGAAAAAATCGAAATAAGCTGTGTTATAATAAAGGAATTTGACGAACCTCCAGTAATTTCGGTGAGTACAGACACAAAAGGACTAAAATTAGATTATAAAGAAGAAAAAGAAAGTATATTGGGAGAATCAATTTTAGGAAGTCTAATTGTTGGATTCATAATTTCAATCTTATTTTCGATATCAGTTTATCTCAATATAGAATCACGATGGTTTTCATTATTACTAGTTTTTATATTTGGCTCAACAGGGACAATAATTGGGGCCATTTTTCTTAAATTGTTCAACCGCATTAAAAAAATTCTTAGCTAGGGCACCTTCAGATAACAGCGACTTACCGCTACGCTTCGGGACAAGCCCTCGCTCGGGCTACGCCAAATTCCCCTTCTGGCATTCGCCTTGCGTTCGCAAGCTACATGCCAGTCCCTAACGTCCCGTCCGGGACTCAGGGTCGGGGAACTTCGGTAAGTCTAGTTCGTTAT
>NZ_JAMQPN010000098.1 GCF_026151655.1 Leptospira soteropolitanensis
TACGACATCCGTAAAATTTGTAAATAGAGGTTAAATATGATTAAAAAAAGATTCCTGTTATGGTTTTTAACTTTCAATGCCTGTGTAGCTGTTCCTCCTGGAGGCGGAGGTGCTTTTTTATACAATGACTATACGACTATACATACAGTCTTTCCAATACATCAAGGAGAAATGACTGCTAAGTCTACTGCAAGATGCTATTTATCATTAGTCTGCTTTGGAAATCTTAGTCCACATTCAATTGCTACTAAGAACGCTATTGATATTATAACTTCAATTGATTATGAATATACAAATGTTAATATTTTTTACAGTGCGACTACTTTAATTGTTCATGGCAGAAAGAAAAATTCAATTGATTCAAAATGAAAATTTCAACACCACTTACTTATTTTCTATTTTGCCTCTTTCCAATTTCCATATTAAATGCTGATAAAAAGGAGTTAAATCTTACTCAAAGTTTATTATTGACTCTTCCCTTCTTTTCTGCAAATATGTTTGTTCCACCACCAGGAAATGAAATTAACGGAAAATATACTTTTTCTAGATTC
>NZ_JAMQPN010000099.1 GCF_026151655.1 Leptospira soteropolitanensis
TTTAGTTGTATATATGCACAATTATAGATTTAGTCTAAAAAATTTAATAGTACAAGAAAGAAGCGAACTGCAACTTCCATAGGAAGATCGCTTAATTCCCAGCGTACCTACAGAAGTATTTCGGGTGTATTTTGGATCGGTGAGGAGGAGCCTTTCTTGCGACCTTGAGACATTTGCGGAAGATCCAATTGTTAAAAAAAATATATCTTTATTTGGATTTGATCCCAAGCCAATCAAGTACTCGTTCTGCGGCTTCTTCTTTGGTGAGTTTGGATAAATTCAATTTAAAATGCGCGGCTTCTTGGTATACCGGTAATCGTTTTTCCAAAATCGAACGGTAGGAGGTTACCTTAGAAAGGTCGGGTCTTGTCGAGTCTCCCTTAACTTTTTCAATTAACTCTTCAAGTCCTCGTTCCAGATACACAATCCGCCCAATTTTTCTAAGAAGGTCTAATTTTCTTTGGCTTGGAATTTCGTTTCCCTCTGCGTCCAAATCGAATAAAATTCCTCCGCCACAATCTAAAATGATCTCATTTGCATTTTCTAATTTT